>NZ_JBICUX010000007.1:0-533327 GCF_043198595.1 Streptomyces sp. NPDC048751 | reverse complement strand
GCCGAGATCGCCGCCCGCATCACCGAACGCTGCTTCTACCACCTGGAAGCCCCCGTCCTCCGCGTCGGCGGCTACCACGCCCCCTACCCGCCCGCGCGCCTGGAAGAGGAGTACCTGCCCGGCCTGGACAGAGTGCTCGACGCAGTCGACCGCGCGCTGGCGTACTGAGGAGAGGGTCGTGACGACGATGACAGAAGCGTCCGTACGCGAGTTCAAGATGCCCGACGTGGGCGAGGGACTCACCGAGGCCGAGATCCTCAAGTGGTACGTCCAACCCGGCGACACGGTGACGGACGGCCAGGTGGTCTGCGAGGTCGAGACCGCCAAGGCGGCCGTCGAACTCCCCATCCCCTACGACGGCGTGGTCCGCGCCCTCCACTTCACCGAGGGCACCACGGTGGATGTGGGCACGTCGATCATCGCGGTGGATGTGGCGGGCGGAGCGGCACCCCAGGCACCGGCCCAGGCACAGGCGCCGGCGGCTCCCGCCGGGAAGCCGGCACCGAAGGAGGCGCCGAAGCCGGAGAGCGCGGGCTCGGGCTCAAGTGTGGGCTCGGGACGCCAGCCGGTCCTCGTCGGCTACGGCGTGGCCGCCTCCTCCACCAAGCGCCGCCCCCGCAAGGGCCCGGAGGTCCCGGTCCAGCAGGCCTCGACGGCGCTCCAGACGGAGCTGAACGGCCACGGCGGCGCGGTCGCGCCCGCTCCCGCCGCAGCCCCCGCTCCCGCCGCCGCGAAGGAACGCCCCCTGGCCAAGCCTCCGGTGCGGAAGCTGGCCAAGGACCTGGGCGTCGACCTGACGACGATCACCCCGTCCGGCCCGGACGGCATCATCACGCGCGAGGACGTCCACGCGGCGGCGGCCCCGGCCGCGCCGGTTCCCGAGCCGGTGGCGGCCCCGGCCGTCTCGGCGCCCCCCGCGCCGGTGCCGACGTACGACGCGGCCCGTGAGACCCGTATCCCGGTCAAGGGCGTCCGCAAGGCGACGGCCGCGGCGATGGTCGGCTCGGCCTTCACCGCGCCGCATGTCACGGAGTTCGTGACGGTCGACGTGACCCGCACGATGAAGCTGGTCGACGAGCTCAAGCAGGACAAGGAGATGCAGGGGCTGCGGGTCAACCCGCTGCTGCTGGTCGCCAAGGCCCTGCTGGTCGCGATCAGGCGCAACCCGGACATCAACGCGTCCTGGGACGAGGCCAACCAGGAGATCGTGGTCAAGCACTACGTGAACCTGGGCATCGCGGCGGCCACCCCGCGCGGCCTGATCGTGCCGAACATCAAGGACGCCCACGCCAAGACGCTCCCGCAGCTCGCGGAGTCCCTCGGTGAGCTGGTGTCGACGGCGAGGGAGGGCAAGACGTCCCCCGCCGCGATGCAGGGCGGCACGCTGACCATCACCAACGTCGGCGTCTTCGGCGTCGACACCGGCACGCCCATCCTCAACCCGGGCGAGTCGGCGATCCTCGCGGTCGGCGCGATCAAGCTCCAGCCGTGGGTCCACAAGGGCAAGGTCAAGCCCCGTCAGGTCACCACCCTGGCCCTCTCCTTCGACCACCGGCTGGTCGACGGCGAACTCGGTTCCAAGGTCCTCGCGGACGTGGCGGCGATCCTGGAGAACCCCAAGCGCCTGATCACCTGGGCGTGACGCAACGCGAGAGGGCCGCGCACCCCGGAAGGGGTGCGCGGCCCTCTCGCGTCCAGTCGGCTCGGCTCAGCTGAGCTTGGCGAAGCCGTAGTTCATCAGCTTCGTCGCGTCGGAGGCGCGCTGGGAGATGCCGGTGGAGGCCAGGACCGTGCCGATGACGGTCTTGCCGTTCCGGGTGGCGGCGAAGACGAGGCAGTACTTGGCCTCGGGGCCGGAGCCGGTCTTCACGCCGATGGCACCGCTGTAGCTGCTGAGCAGCGTGTTGGTGTTGTCCCACGCCGCCATGGTGCGGGTGCTGCCCGTCTTGGTGATCGTCTTGGCGGTGTACTTCTTGGTCTTGACGATCGCGCGGAAGTTGGCGTTCTTCATCGCGCTGCTGGCGAGCTTCGTCAGATCCTTCGCCGTCGAGTAGTTGGCGCCGTGACCGATGCCGTCGAACGAGTCGAAGTGCGTGTTCGTCATGCCGAGGCTCCTCGCCTCGGTGTTCATCTTGCCGATGAACGACTTCACGCGGGCGGCGCGCGTGGTGCCCGTGCCGAACTTGTCGGCCAGCGCGTACGCGGCGTCGCAGCCGGAGGGCAGCATCAGCCCGTAGAGCAGCTGACGGACGGTGACCTTGTCGCCCACGATCAGCTTGGCGTTGGAGGCGTAGTTGTTCTCGACGATGTAGTCGCTGTAGGCCTTGGCGATCGTGACCTTGGCGTCGAGGTTCAGGTTGCGCTGTCCGAGCACGACCTTCGCGGTCATGATCTTCGTGGTGGAGCCGGTGGAGAGCTTGGTGTCGGCGCCCTTCCCGTACAGCTGGGCGCCGTTGGCGTTGTTCATCACGAAGCCGGTCTTGGCGACGATCGTGGGAGTGGAAACGGCCTGCGCGGGCGCCGCGGTGAGGGCTCCGGTGGCGAGCACGGCGCCGGTGGTCACGGTGACGGCGGCGGCCCTGCGGAGACGGATGCCCTTGATACCGGTGATCAACTGAGATACCCCAATTGCTGTAATTGCCCCTATTGGACGGCCCAGTTGAAGGGGAAAGAAGGAAGGGCCGTACGTGTGTGACTCGTAAGTAGCACAGAAGGTTGTGCGGTTTCCTTACGGAGTCCGGTATCGGGGATGTGAAACGGGCCACCAATATCCGGCTGTCGTCCGCATGGTGGACCTCAATCCCCCATGCGTACGTCTTGTATCTATCCTGTCGGCATGCCCTCCGCCCCGCCCGCCCCCGTCAAGCAGCCCCCCGCCGCCGACCGTGTCTACGCCCACGTCAAGCAGGGTGTCCTGGACCGCCGTTACGAGGGCGGGATCCTCCTCACCGAGGGCGAGCTCGCCGAGGCCGTCGGGGTGTCACGCACCCCGGTGCGCGAGGCGCTGCTGCGGCTGGAGGTGGAGGGGCTGATCAAGCTCTACCCGAAGAAGGGCGCCCTGGTCCTTCCGGTCTCCGCGCAGGAGATCGCGGACGTGGTGGAGACCCGGCTGCTCGTCGAGGAACACGCCCTGCGCAAGGCCGTACCGGCCCCGCCGGGGCTCCTGGAGCGCCTCGAGGAACTGCTCGCGCGGCAGAAGGAGCAGGCCGCCGCCGGTGAACTGGCCCAGGCCGCGGTCACCGACCGCTGCTTCCACGCCGAGATCGTCCGCAGCGGCGGCAACGAGATCCTCTCCCGCCTCTACGACCAGCTTCGCGACCGCCAGTTGCGCATGGGCGTCGCGATCATGCACTCCCACCCCGACCGGATCACCAAGAGCCTCGTCGAGCACGCGGACATCCTGCGGGCGCTGCGCTCCGGGGACGCCGAGGAGGCCGTCGCGATCGTCCACCGGCACATCGGCTGGTTCTCGCACCTGGCGCGGGGGGAGGTCCGATGAGGGCCGGAGCGGGCTCGTCGGCCAACTCCACCCTTCCGGGTGATCCGCCGGGCGGCCGTCGTGCCGTCGCCGTCTGGGGCATCGGCGTCTCCGTCTACTTCGTCGCCGTCATCTTCCGTACGTCCCTGGGCGTCGCCGGTCTCGACGCCGTCGAGCGCTTCCATGTGGGCGCCTCGGCCCTGTCGACGTTCTCGATCCTCCAGCTCCTCGTCTATGCAGGGATGCAGATACCGGTCGGTCTGCTGGTGGACCGGCTCGGCACCAAGAAGGTGCTGGGCATCGGTGTCGTGCTGTTCACCGCCGGGCAGCTGGGCTTCGCGTTCTCGCCGTCGTACGGCACGGCCCTCGCCTCGCGGGCACTGCTCGGGTGCGGTGACGCGATGACGTTCATCAGCGTGCTGCGGCTCGGCAGCCGCTGGTTCCCGGCCCGGCGCGGTCCGATGATCGCGCAGATGGCGGGCCTCGCCGGGATGGCGGGCAACCTGGTCTCCACACTCGTCCTGGCCCGGCTGCTGCACGGCATCGGCTGGACGGCGGCGTTCGCGGGCAGCGCGGTCGCCGGTGTGGTGGTCCTCGTCCTGCTGCTGCTCTTCCTGAAGGACCACCCCGAGGGGCACGAGCCCGCGCCGATGCCGCACCAGGGCGCCGCATACGTACGGCGGCAGATCGCGGCGTCCTGGCGGGAGCCGGGGACGCGCCTGGGGCTCTGGGTCCACTTCACGACCCAGTTCCCGGCGATGGTGTTCCTGCTGCTGTGGGGCCTGCCGTTCCTGGTCGAGGCGCAGGGGCTCAGCCGGGCCACGGCCGGTGAGCTGCTGACTCTCGTCGTGCTGTCGAACATGGTCGTCGGCCTTGTCTACGGCCAGATCATCGCCCGGCACCACGCGGCACGGCTGCCGCTCGCCCTCGGTACCGTCGGCGCGACCGCGCTGCTGTGGGCGGCGACGCTGGCCTACCCCGGCGACCACGCGCCGATGTGGCTGCTCGTCGTGCTGTGCGCGGTGCTCGGAGCCTGCGGCCCCGCCTCCATGATCGGCTTCGACTTCGCCCGCCCGGCGAACCCGCCGGAGCGTCAGGGGACGGCGTCCGGCATCACCAACATGGGTGGTTTCACCGCCTCCATGACGACGCTCCTCGCGGTCGGGGTGCTGCTGGACGCCACCGGTGACGACTACACGATCGCCTTCTCCACCGTGTTCGTCCTCCAGGCCCTGGGCATCACCCAGATCCTGCGCCTGCGCGGGCAGGCGGCGCGCAGGGAGCGCGAGCGGCTGGTCGCGAGCCGGGTGGAGACGGTGCACGTGCCGGCGTGACGCCCGTCGTTCAGCGGACCACCGGGACGAGCGTGAGGTACGCGAGCCCCAGGATGCCGCGGTAGCCCAGCCACTGGGCGCGGTGCCGGTCGAGGCGCTCGCGGGTCTCCGCGGCGAGCGGATGGTCGCCGTGCTCCGCGAGCCACACCTCCACGTCCGCCTGGTACGCCGACTCGAACGTCTCCCACTCGTCGAGGCCCGCCGTCTCGATCCACTCGGGCCGGAACCCGGCCGCCACCGCCAGGTCGACCAGCGTCCCGAGGTCGTACTGGTCGGTGACCTTGGCCTCGGGCCACATCCGGGACAGCTCGGCGGCGCTCGGCTCCCGCTCCCAGAAGCACTCGCCGAGCAGCACGCGCCCGCCGTCCGCCACCAGCCGACGCAGCTCGCGCAGCGCCTCGGCGGTGTGCCCGGGAGGCTCGGACGCGCTCAGGGCGTGACTGGAGCCCAGGCACAGCACCAGATCCGCCGGCCCGCGCCGGGTCGACGCGGCGGACTCCTCCGCGAACTCCACCCGCTCCCCGAGCCCCCGTGCCACCGCGTTGCGCCGCCCCCGCGCCAGGTCGTCGGCGCTCAGGTCCACGCCGACACCGCGCGCGCCCGGTACGGCCTCCAGGACGCGCAGCATCAGCTCGCCCCAGCCGCAGCCGAGGTCGAGGACCGTGCCGGTCGTCGGCGTCGCCAGCCGCCGCACCAACGCCGTGGCACGGGCCTCGGACAACGGGCCGTGGAAGGTGAGCCGGGTCAGTCGGGGCGGGCCGTCGGCATGGGATGCCGAATGCGATGCCGGGGCCGGTGCCGGGTCCGAGGCGGCGGGCTGGGGCGGGATATCCATGTCGGTCATGGGCGTACGCTAGTTCGGGGCGCAGGACACGGGACACCGAATAAACGACCGGCGTTGCGCGCACAGCGGCGACCGTCGGCGCCCCCGCGCCCTACGGCGTCACGGTGAGGTTGCGCAGTATCGCCGCCGCCAACTCCTGGTCGCCCTCCGTCTTGACGCGGTCCGCGACCGCCCCCGGGGTCACCCGGCCGCAGGCCAGGCGGACGTACGTCTCCCAGTCGAGGGTGAGGGAGGCGGCGGGGCCCAGAGCAGGGGCCGTTTCGAGGGTGCCGCGCCCCTGGATGTCGACCCTTATCGTGCGCAGGAACTCGATCGGACCGTGCACGTCGAACACGATGGCCGAACTGCGGGGCGCGTCGGCCCTCTCGGCGACGATCGAGGGGAGCGCGGCGAGGAGCACGTCACGGGTGACGTGTGCGCCGGGGGAGTCGAGGTTGCCGGGGACGCCGAGAGCGGTGCGCAGGTCCTGCTCGTGCACCCACACGTTGAACGCGTGGTTGCGCATGGACTCCTCGAGGGTGAGCTCGGCGCCGAGGGGGCCGCGCACCTTCGTACCTGGGTCACGGGACTCGTTGCGCAGCTGGCGGTTGCGGCGGATGACCGTGTACTCCAGCTCGGACGTCATCTCCGGCGCGGTGTGGTGACGGCGGACGTCGACCTGCATCTCCATGTAGCGCTGGTGTTCGTTGGTGACGTGGAACAGGTCGCGCGGGAGCGAGTGGATGGGGCGCGGGTCGCCCATCATCTCGTTGTCCAGCCCGATGACGTGCGACACGATGTCGCGCACCGACCAGCCCGGGCATGGCGTGCGGCGGTTCCAGTCTGCTTCCACCAGCGGCAGCACCAGCTCGGATATCGCTTCGATGGAGTGGGTCCAGGCGTCGGCGTAGGGCTGGAGAGTGGGATGCAGACTCACGGAACGGGACCCCTCGGCGGTCGGTACACGGGTGGTTTGTGGCGGCGTTGCCAGTGGGAGGTGGCTGCTGTCGCGGGTGTCTTGGAACGCTAAGTTACGCTGCTTGGAGGCACCCCGGCAGTGCTTTCGTGTGACGATCGTAGGCCCGTGTGGACGACTCGAATGCCAGGACGGTGGTAGTGTGCGCGCCTCTTTGATCCAGATCGCCGTAGACGAGCAAGAATCGGTCGAATCCCGGCGGCGGCGCGTGGCCGCGTTGGTACGGGAACAGGCCGGGGCCGATCTCGTCGTACTGCCCGAACTGTGGACGACCGGTGCGTTCGCGTACGAGGGGTTCGGCGCGGAGGCCGAGCCGCTGGAGGGGCCGACGTACGAGGCGATGGCCAAGGCGGCGAGCGACGCGGGGGTGTGGCTGCACGCGGGTTCGATCCCGGAGCGGGCTCCGTCCGAAAGCGGCTCCGCCGCGGACGAGGGGGCGTTGTACAACACGTCGCTGGTCTTCTCTCCTTCCGGTGATCTGGTCGCCGCCTACCGCAAGATCCACCGCTTCGGCTTCGACAAGGGCGAGGCCGTGCTGATGGGGGCGGGGCGGGAGCTGGTGACGGTGCGTCTGCCGGAGACGACGCTCGGCGTGGCCACCTGCTACGACCTCCGTTTCCCCGAACTCTTCCGTGGGCTCGTCGACGCGGGCGCGCAGACCCTCGTCGTGCCGGCGGGCTGGCCGGAGCGCCGCCGGGCGCACTGGACGCTGCTGGCTCAGGCGCGGGCGGTGGAGAACCAGGCGTTCGTGCTCGCCTGTGGAACGGCCGGGACCCACGCGGGGGTTCCGCAGGCCGGTCACTCGATCGTGGTCGATCCGTGGGGCGAGGTGCTGGGGGAGGCCGGGGCCGGTGAGGAGGTCCTGTCCGTGGAGTTCGACCCGTCGAAGGTGGGCGTCACGCGCGAACAGTTCCCGGCGCTGAAGGACCGGGTGCTGGGGCTCGACGCCCCGCGCCGCTGAACCCGCGTCAGTCGTCCGACTCGCGTTCCTTCTCGGCCATCTGGATCACGCACACCGCCACCGCGATCAGCAGCGCCGGGTCCGCGTCGTCGCGGACGACGTCGACGCCGTAGGTCTCGCGGACGTGGAGCCATCGGCGGGAGATGACGGCGAGGAGTTCGTCGTCGTACTCGACGGCGAACTCGCGGTCGAGGATCTTGCCGCTGACGTCGAGTTCGGTGCCGTCGACGAGGGAGACGCGGTAGTGGTTGCGCAGCAGGGACAGGCGTTTGCGGCGGATCCGCGCGAGGGGTTCGCCGTCCCGTTCGATGACCATGGTGTCGCGCAGGGCGAACATCTTCTGGTGGATGTCGATGAGGACGCGCCCGTCCGTGTCCTTCAGCTCGAAGGTGTCCCCCAGCCGCATCGCCTTGCCGTCGACGAGGAACACCTTGTTGCCGTGCTGGTCCTCGATCCAGTAGTCGTCACCGATGCCGAGGAGCCGGTCGCGTACGAGGAATCTCATGTGCTTACCGCTTCCCCGGCGGCCGGTCCGAAACGCCGCCGGTAGGCCGATGGGCTGAGCCCCGTCTCGCGCCGCAGCCGGGCCCGCAGGTTCGCCGCCGTACCGAGCCCGCTGCGCGCGGCCACGACGTCGAGCCGTTCCTCGCCCCGCTCGATCAGCCGGCACGCCAGCGCCACCCTCTCCCCCGTCAGCCACGCGAGCGGAGTCGTCCCGAGCTGCGCGCGGAAGCGCCGGTGGAGGGTGGCCGGCGACACCGCCGCGCGCGTGGCCAGCTCCGCGACCGTCAGCGGCTCGCCCAGCCGCTCCTGCGCCCACGTCAGCAGCGGCGCGAGGGACTCGTCCGGCACTTCCGGCACCGGCCGTTCCACGAACTGCCGCTGGCCGCCGTCCCGGTGCGCGGCGAACACCAGCCGCCGGGAGACGGCGTTCGCGATCTCGGCGCCGTGGTCCCGGCGCACCACGTACAGGCCCAGGTCCAGCGCCGACGCACTGCCCGACGCCGTGAGGATCTCGCCGTCGTCCACGAAGAGCACGTCCGGTTCCAGGCGCACGCGCGGGAACCGCGTCCGGAACGCCTCCGCCCACATCCAGTGGCAGGCCGCCCGCCGCCCGTCCAGCAGCCCCGCCTCCGCCATCGTGAAGGCGCCCGAGCAGAAGCCGACGAGTCGCGCGCCACGCGCGTGTGCCCGGCGCACGGCGTCCAGGACGCGTGGGGAGCGCGGGACCTCGGGGTCGGGCCGGTTCGGCACGATCAGCGTGTCCGCCTCCTCGGCCGCCTCCAGCCCCGCGACCCCGGTGAGCGTGAAGAACCCGTCCCGCATCCGGGTGGCGGGCCCGTCCGCGCACAGCCGGAAGTCGTACAGCTCACGCCCGAGTTCCGGCCGGGGCAGTCCGAAGACCTCGATCGCACAGCTCATCTCGAACGGGTTGGAGTTCTCGTCGACGACGAGGACGACACGGTGCGGGCGGGGCGGGCGGTGCGAGGATCCTTGCGCCATGTGCGATTTCTAGCACTCGTACGGTGGGTACGGCAGCCCGGACGATGGGCCCATGGAACCGATCTCGCTGTCCACCGCGCTCGCCTCCTTCACCCAGCGGTGGAGCCCCCGCATCGTCACCACCGTCAACGACTACGACGTCCGCGTGGCCAAGGTCGAGGGCGAGCATGTCTGGCACGTCCACGACCACACCGACGAGTTCTTCCTGGTCCTGGAGGGCGAACTGCACATCGGCCTGCGCGAGCCCGTCGGCGAGCGCACCGTCGTCCTGCCCCGGGGCAGCGTCTTCACCGTCCCCCGCGGCACCGAGCACAAGCCCTACGCCCCCGTCCCCACCGAGATCCTCGTACTCGAACCGTCCGGCACCTCCACGGTCGGCGACCGCCACGACGCCGTGCCCGAGCACGTGGACGCGACCACCGGACACGCGCTGACCTGAGTGTCGTACCCGGGTGGCACCCTTGGATCCATGACCGACTCCGCACCCCGTCGTGTCCGTGTCCGCGCCCCCGAGCTGATCGGCAAGGGCGGCTGGCTGAACACGGGCGACAAGCAGTACACCCTCGCCGACCTGCGAGGACGCATCGTCGTCCTGGACTTCTGGACGTTCTGCTGCATCAACTGCCTGCATGTCCTCGACGAGCTGCGCGAGCTGGAGGAGAAGCACCCGGACACGGTGGTCGTGATCGGGGTGCACTCCCCGAAGTTCGTGCACGAGGCCGAGCACCGGGCGGTCGTGGACGCGGTGGAGCGCTACGGCGTGGAGCACCCGGTGCTCGACGACCCGGAGCTCGCCACCTGGAAGCAGTACGCGGTGCGCGCGTGGCCGACGCTCGTGGTGATCGACCCCGAGGGGTACGTCGTCGCGCAGCACGCCGGCGAGGGCCATGTGCACGCCATCGAGCGGCTCGTCACGGAACTGGAGGCCGAGCACGAGGCCAAGGGCACCCTCCGGCGCGGCGACGGGCCGTACGTGGCGCCGGAACCCGAGCCGACCGTGCTGCGTTTCCCCGGCAAGGCACTCCTGCTGCCGTCGGGGAACTTCCTGGTCAGCGACACCACCCGGCACCAGCTGGTGGAGCTGGCCGCGGACGGTGAGAGCGTGGTGCGGCGCATCGGCTCCGGCGCGCGCGGGTTCACCGACGGCACTGCGGACAGCGCGTCCTTCAACGAACCGCAGGGTCTCGCCCTCCTGCCCGACGGCTCCGTGGTCGTCGCCGACACCGTCAACCACGCCCTGCGCGGCCTGGACCTCGCCACCGGTGAGGTCACCACCCTCGCGGGCACGGGACGGCAGTGGTGGCAGGGCTCCCCGACCTCGGGCCCCGCCCGCGAGACCGACCTCTCCTCGCCGTGGGACGCGGCCGTCTTCGGCGGCCGGGTGTGGATCGCGATGGCCGGTGTGCACCAGCTCTGGGCGTACGACCCGGCCGACGGGACCGTCCACGTCACCGCCGGCACCACCAACGAGGGGCTCGTCGACGGGCCCGGCACCGAGGCCTGGTTCGCCCAGCCGTCCGGGCTCGCCGCCACCCCCGAGCGGCTGTGGCTCGCCGACTCCGAGACCAGCGCCCTGCGCTGGGTGGACCTCGACGGCACCGTCCACACCGCCGTCGGCACCGGCCTCTTCGACTTCGGTCACCGCGACGGCCCCGCCGGACAGGCCCTGCTCCAGCACCCGCTGGGCGTCACCGCCCTGCCGGACGGCTCGGTCGCCGTCGCCGACACCTACAACCACGCCCTGCGCCGCTACGACCCGGCGACCGGCGAGGTCACCACACTCGCCACGGACCTGCGGGAACCCAGCGACGCCGTCCTCGTCGGCGACGACATCGTGGTCGTCGAGTCGGCCCGGCACCGCCTGACCCGGCTGCGGCTGCCGGAGGAGGCGGTACGGGTGGAGTCCGTCGCCCACCGCACCCGGCGCGCGGCCACCGAGGTGGCCCCGGGCAAGCTCCGGCTCGACGTGATCTTCCAGGCGCCCGCCGGCCAGAAGCTCGACACCCGGTACGGCCCCTCCACCCGCCTCCTGGTCTCCTCCACCCCGCCCGAGCTGCTGCTCGCCGGTGAGGGCACGGACACCGACCTCTCCCGCACCCTGGAGCTGAACCCGGCGCTCACGGAAGGCGTCCTGCACGTCTCGGCGATGGCGGCCTCCTGCGACGACACTGCATCCGACAGCGGCTCCGCCGCGGGGTCCAACGAGTACCCCGCGTGCCATGTGCACCAGCAGGACTGGGGAGTTCCGGTGCGGGTCGTCGAGGACGGCGCGGATCGGCTGCCGCTGGTGCTCGCGGGGATGGACGAGGGCTGACCCGGCCGACCGGGCGGGCGGCTCACACCGCTCACACCCCCACTTCCTCCTGCGCCCCCTCGTCCTCCGGAGCCGGATCGTCGTCGTCCCGGCTGACCCTGCGGCGCAGGTTCTCGACATCCGTCTGAAGGCCGATCAGCAGCTTGTGCAGCTCGTCGAGGACGGACAGCGGGACGATGGGGGTGTGGCGACCGACCTCCGGCTCCAGCAGCTGGAGGTGGTCCAGGGCGTCCCTGGCCGTCGTCACGCTCTCGCGCAACACCTGCCGGTGCTCGACAGCACGCTGACTGGCGGGCCGGGGCGTGCTCGGTGCGGGGGGCGGGTTCCCGGCCTCGGACGCGGAGGACCCGTCCGCCTCCGGCTCGTCGCCCGCGGCCCGCTCGGACGCCGTGGTGCCCGAGCCCACGAAGGGCCCCGGAATCAGCACCTTGGGCAGCGCGGTGGACTCCGGCCCGGTCGCCGGGGGCACCGGGGTTCCAGGGTTCACCGCGGCAGGGACCGGACGTGCCTTCGGCGGATGCGCCTTGCGGGCACGCTCCGGGTTCGACGCCCAGACGACATCCCACTGGTGCAGCGTCACGGGCATGCCGTTGCCGTCCCGCTCGATCTTGTCGGGGCTGTCGAGATCGAGCCGGAAGTGGACGTACGGGGTGTCCGACTCGTCGCCCGACTTCTGCTTGTGGATGAGCTGGCGCATCGTCACCGCGTTCTCCGGCAGCGCGTCGCTGCGGAACCGTTCGGCGGCGAGGGCGAGGATCCACAGGCCCCGCTCGTTGTGCTGCTGGGACAGGTCCTCGACGACCTGGTTGACGTCGGCGCGGAAGGGGACGCCGCCCTTCTCCTTCGCCGCCATGAGGGCCGAACCGACGTTCCTGGTGAGCAGTTTGTCGGCGATCAGGGCCACCCCGCCCGCCACGGCCAGCGTGCAGCGGGCGTCGATGTCGCCCTCCAGCGCCGGCTTCACCAGGGACGTGAAGTCGTCGGTGGGGCGGGGCTCCCACTCCTGGATGACGTCGGAGGTGAGGACACCGCCGTTGTTCCAGGCGTTGCGCGCCTGCGTCGTGACGTGCTTCTTGTACGAGCGCCAGGGCAGGTCGATCAGCGGACCGAGGAGTTCCGCGAACCCCTTCAGCCCCATGCGCTTGCCGCCCTTGATGGCCTTGGCCTGGTCCTTCAGGGGTTCCAGGAGTTCGGGCCGGGTCAGGGCGTGCACCAGGTAGACGGCGCGCCACAGGGCGGTGCCGGGGGGCGTCGGCTCCTGGGCGAAGACCCGGGGGAGTTCCTCGACCGGGATCCGGCCCACGGCCAGACCGTGGACGACCTGGAGATCGTCCTTCGGTACCAGCGAGTCGCCCAGCTGGATCACACGCTTGAGGGCGCGGGTGGCGACCTCGACGTTCTGGGCGGCCGTGTCCCACTGCTTGAACTCGACGTGCACCGAGGCCAGTACGGAGCGGATCGCGTCGTCGAAGATGTCCTCGGCGGCCAGCAGGTGCCCCGGGTGTCCTTCGGCGCCGACGGCGATCTGGGCCGGGACGACGTACGTCTGGGCGATCTGGGCCGCGCGCGGCCCCGGCTCCCCCGCCGCGATCTCCCGCGCGAACTCCTCCTTGAGCTTCCGCCGCCACTTCTCCCGCCCGGCGGCCAGCCGCTCACCGAGAGGCCCGCTCCCCGCATCGGACGCGGCTCCACCCGCCCCGGACGAAGCCGTGGCCTTCTTCCCGAAGAGCGAGTCCACCGTGAGCTGCGCGGTCTGCGCCGCGTCGGCGTCGGGTCCGGCGAGCACGGACCAGGCGCTCGCCAGCCGGGTGATCCCGTCCCGTACGACCAGCGCGTGGAAGGACTCGGTGCCGTCCTCGAAGGAGATCTCGACGGGGTGGGTGATCAGGTTGCGGGTGACCTTGCGGGCGAGGACGGAGGGCGCGTAGCTGTTGAGCGACAGCGTGCCGTGGATGGTCTGCCACACGTGGTCGCGGAGGTGGGCGAGGTCCTGGTACCGGTACCGGACGATCGCGCAGGGGCGCCCTTCGTCGGTGATCCCCTGGACCTGGGGGTCGGGGATCTCCATCACCTCCATGCCGGTGCGTGGCTGGATGCCGGGCAGCAGCTCGCTCAGGTGGACCCGGGTGACGACCGAGCGCAGGGTGGCGCCGTCGACGTTCTCCACCATCAGCAGCCCGGCGGGGTCCGCGGTGGTGGGGCGGAGCTGTACGGCGACCCCCTCGATGCCGGTCGTGGCACGGGCGACGGCCTGCCAGGCGGCCTCGGGGAGCAGGGTCACCGGGTTGGCCTTGCCCGCGTCGACGACTTTCGCGAGGTCCGCGTCCCGGGAGGTGTCCGGCAGGGTGGGCTCGACATTGGACACGAGCACGGAGTCGGAACCCCACGGCACGGTGAAGGAGCGGGGGGCGTGCAAGGGCATGGGTGATGTCCTTCGGACAGCTGAGAGGGGCGCAACATGATCACGCCCGCCGCCGGCGGCGACGGGCGTGGATGACGTTAACGCTGCCACTTCGTCCGAAAGTCAGACTCTTATCGTCCGATCACATTTTTATGTGAATTGCTCGGACGTGACTGCCATCTGACCGTCATTGGGTCAACTGTGCCCGCGCCCCCGGGAAATTCTCGAACAGCCAGGGTGCGGGGCTCTGCCCCAGCCGGTCGAGCGTCGCCAGGTTGGACGCGACCTCCACGGTCTGGCCGAGCGGGCTGGACTTCGCGATCACGAACACGAACTCGTTCTCCGAGGTCGGCAGCCGTCGGGGCAGTGTAATGAGTCCCAGGTCGTCGAACGCCTTCGAGATCTGCTCGCACAACTCGGCGCTGAGCCGGGAGCGTTCCGGCGCGGCGTACTTCTTGATGAACCGCATGGAGAGCCGCTTGATGCCGTGGTCCACCTCGACGGCATGGGCGATAACAGTGAAGTCCATAACTCAGTAAATTACTGAGTTAGGAACAAGTGCGACGCTCAAACTCCGTAACCGTCGCTGTACCCGTCCCGCCGATAGTGGTGGTGGTGCCCCTCTTCGTCGATGACAGGCGTCGACGGCGGCATCACGACGCGCCTGCGCCGGGCGATGCTGCTGAATGTCGTGACGCCGATCAATCCGACGATCATGAAGATGACGCCGACCAGGTCGAGGTTGACCCCCTGCATGTCCCAGTCGGTCGCGAACGTGAGGATGGCTCCCACGGCGATGAGGATGATGCACCCGCCGAGGCCCATGAGTGTCGCCTCCCTGTCCGGTCCGGTCGTTCCGGTCCGTAAGTGCGGGTACCCCCGAGGCGAACTCCCATGCGACGGCGGGTCGCTCACACCTCCATGAAGGCCGTCAGCGCGTTCGCGAGCAGGAACGGGTCGTCGACCCCGCACAGTTCACGCGCGCTGTGCATCGACAGGATCGCCACGCCGATGTCGACCGTCCTGATGCCGTGCCGGGCCGCGGTGATCGGGCCGATGGTCGTGCCGCACGGCATGGAGTTGTTGGAGACGAACGACTGGAAGGGCACCCCGGCCCGTTCGCAGGCGTCCGCGAAGAGCGCGCGGCCCGAACCGTCCGTGGCGTAGCGGTTGTTGACGTTCACCTTCAGGATGGGCCCGCCGTTGACCCGCGGGTGGTGCGTGGGGTCGTGCCGCTCGGCGTAGTTGGGGTGGACCGCGTGGCCCGTGTCCGAGGACAGACAGACGGTGCCCGCGAAGGCGCGTGCGCGGTCCTCGTACGACCCTCCGCGCGCGAACACCGAACGCTCCAGCACACTGCCGAGCAGCGGCCCGTCCGCACCGGTGTCCGACTGGGAGCCGTTCTCCTCGTGGTCGAAGGCGGCCAGGACGGGGATGTGCGTCAGGGCCTCACCGCTGGTGGCGGCCGAGGTCAGCGCGGCGACGGCCGCGTGCACCGAGAGCAGGTTGTCCATGCGCGGCCCGGCGAGCAGCTCGTTGTCGCGGCCCAGGTACGCGGGCGGCTCCACGGAGTGCACCATCAGGTCCCAGCCGGTGACCTCGCCCGCCGGGATCCCGGCGGCCTCCTCCAGGAAGGCGATCAGGTCGCCGTCGCGCACCTCGTTGCCCAGGCCCCAGACCGGCTGGAGGTGGCGCTGCTTGTCGAGCTTGAGGCCCTCCGCGCTGACCGAACGATCGAGGTGAATGGCGAGCTGGGGCACGCGCAGCAGCGGCCGGTCCACGTTGACCAGTCGGGTCGAGCCGTCGCGCAGCGTCAACCGCCCGGCCAGGCCCAGGTCCCGGTCGAGCCACGAGTTCAGCAGCGGGCCGCCGTAGATCTCCACCGCCACCTGGCGCCAGCCGTGCGCCCCGCTGTCCGGCAGCGGCTTGACGCGCAGGTTGGGGGAGTCGGTGTGCGCGCCGACGATGCGGAACGGCGTGTGGGGGGCGGCGCCCTCGGGGACGTACCAGGCGATGATCGCGCCCCCGCGCAGCACGTACCTGCCGCCGGTGCCCGTGGCGGAGGCCGCCGATGTCTCCGCGTCCCAGGCGTCCGTCTCGGCGACCTGCCGGAATCCTGCCTTCTCCAGCCGTTCCGCGGCGTTTGCCACGGCGTGGTACGGCGACGGGCTCGCCGCCAGGAAGGTCATGAGGTCGTCGGTGTGGCCGCGGTCGAAGCGGGAGGGTGCGCTCATGGGTTCACCTTAACGACGTACGAGGGCCCGCTCCCCATCACTGGAAGCGGGCCCTCGTCAGGACAGTGTGGAGGGTGTGTCCGAAGCCTAGAACGCGGCCTCGTCGAGCTCCATGAGGTCCAGGTCGACGCCCTCGGCCACCTTGCGGGCCAGGGTCACGCCGGGCAGGACGTTGGCCGCGAAGAACTTCGCCGCCGCGATCTTGCCGGTGTAGAACGGCACATCCTTCGTGGAGGCCGTCTGGAGCTTCTCGGCGGCGACCGCGGCACCCTTCAGCAGCAGGTAGCCGACGACCACGTCACCGGAGGCGAGCAGCAGGCGGGAGGTGTTGAGCCCGACCTTGTAGATGTTCTTGACGTCCTGCTCGGTGGCCGCGAGGTCGGTCAGCATCAGGCCGACGATGGCCTCCAGCTCGACGGCCGCCTTCGCGAGGTGCTCGCGGGCCGAGGACAGCTCCTCGCCGCCCGTGCCGAGGGCCAGGAACTTCTTGATGTCCTCGGCGAGGGAGTTCAGCGCGGCACCCTGGTTGCGGACGATCTTCCGGAAGAAGTAGTCCTGGCCCTGGATCGCGGTGGTGCCCTCGTACAGGGTGTCGATCTTGGCGTCGCGGATGTACTGCTCGATCGGGTACTCCTGCAGGAAGCCGGAGCCGCCGAAGGTCTGCAGCGACTGGGCGAGCTGCTCGTAGCCCTTCTCGGAGCCGTAGCCCTTGACGATCGGCAGGAGCAGGTCGTTCAGCGCGTGCTCGGTGGAGGCGTCCTCGCCGGCGGCCTCCTTGACGGCGATCGAGTCCTGCACCGACGCCGTGTAGAGGACCAGCGCGCGCATGCCCTCGGCGTACGCCTTCTGCGTGATCAGCGAGCGGCGGACGTCCGGGTGGTGCGTGATGGTGACCTTCGGCGCGGACTTGTCCATGAAGTTGGCCAGGTCCGGGCCCTGGACGCGCTCCTTGGCGTACTCCAGCGCGTTGAGGTAGCCGGTCGACAGGGTCGAGATCGCCTTCGTGCCGACCATCATGCGGGCGAACTCGATGATGCGGAACATCTGGCGGATGCCGTCGTGCTTGTCGCCGATCAGCCAGCCCTTGGCGGGGTGGCGGTCGCCGAAGGTCATCTCGCAGGTGTTGGAGGCCTTCAGGCCCATCTTGTGCTCGACGTTCGTGGCGTAGACGCCGTTGCGCTCGCCCAGCTCGCCGGTCTCGAAGTCGAAGAGGAACTTCGGTACGAGGAAGAGGGACAGGCCCTTGGTGCCCGGTCCGGCGCCCTCGGGGCGGGCCAGCACGTAGTGGAGGATGTTCTCCGACATGTCGTGCTCACCGGACGTGATGAACCGCTTCACGCCCTCGATGTGCCAGGTGCCGTCCTCCTGCTCCACGGCCTTGGTGCGGCCGGCGCCCACGTCCGAGCCGGCGTCCGGCTCGGTGAGGACCATCGTGGAGCCCCACTGCTTCTCGACGGCGATCTCGGCGATCTTCTTCTGGACGTCGTTGCCCTCGTCGAAGAGGATGCCGGCGAACGCGGGGCCGGAGGAGTACATGAAGGCGGCCGGGTTCGCGCCGAGGACGAGCTCGGCGTTGGCCCAGAGCAGCGACGGGGGCGCGGTGGTGCCGCCGATCTCCTCGGGCAGGCCCAGGCGCCAGTACTCGGAGTCCATGTAGGCCTGGTAGCTCTTCCGGAAGGAAGCGGGGACCGGCGCGGTGTTGGTCTCCGGGTCGAAGACCGGCGGGTTGCGGTCGGCGTCGGCGAAGGACTCCGCCAGCTCGTTCTCCGAGAGGCGGGTCAGCTCCTCGAGGATGCTCTTCGCGGTCTCGACGTCCATCTCCTCGAACGGACCCGTGCCGTACAGCTTGTCGCGTCCGAGTACTTCGAAGAGGTTGAACTCGATGTCGCGGAGATTCGACTTGTAGTGCCCCATGGCGACGGCTCCGTAGAGAGATCGGCGAGGCACTGACTCCTCGCGCATGTTCACGTACCAATCAAGTGGCTACGATGATGCTACCCGTCGGTAATAAGAAGCAACCCCGCACCGGTCATCTGTGACAGGTCCCACCGCGGTTGCCGCGGGACCCCGGGGATCCGGCGCGCTCGGTACGCTTGCGCCCATGTACGGCTACGACCAGAACGTCGGCGCACAGCAGGGGTACGCCCCGCCGCAGCAGCCCATGTCCGGCGGCGTGGGAGGGTACGGCCAGCAGCCGCCGCTCTACCCCGAGCCGTCCCCGCCCTCGCTCGCGGACGCGGTGCGGGCCTTCACGACCGGGCAGGTGACGGCCGAGGACTTCCAGCAGGTCTTCGCGACGTCGAAGGTCTACTGCCCGCGCGGCGACAACCCGGGCTTCCTCGCGCTGCACAACACCCAGCAGCCGGTGATCCCGATGTTCACCTCGCTCAAGGAGCTGCGCCGGTACGCGGGCAAGGAGTCCAAGTACTTCGTGATCACCGGCGCGGAGGTGATCGATCTGCTCCCGACCGGGTACGGCTTCGTCCTCGACATGGAGGGCGAGCACCGCATGGTCTTCGACGCGAAGGCGGTCGAGCAGATGGTCGAGTTCGCGATGCGCCGCATGTACGGCTAGAGCGGGTGGTCGCTGACCGCGTGACGGGACCCCGTGAGCCCGGAGGGAATGCCCTCCGGGCTTTCGCTGTTAGGGGTGGCAGAAAGTTCAATGCTCAACTAAACTGGCCGCACAAGGAGGTACCGACATGCCTGCAGTGACCGTCGAGAACCCGCTGACGCTGCCGCGCGTGACCGCGCACGCCGACGCCGTGGCACGTCCCGTGCTCACTGTCACGACCGCGCCGAGCGGTTTCGAGGGCGAGGGCTTCCCGGTGCGCCGTGCGTTCGCCGGGATCAACTACCGTCACCTCGACCCGTTCATCATGATGGACCAGATGGGCGAGGTGGAGTACGCGCCGGGCGAGCCGAAGGGCACCCCCTGGCACCCCCACCGCGGCTTTGAGACCGTCACCTACATCCTCGACGGAATCTTCGACCACCAGGACTCCAACGGCGGTGGCGGCACCATCACCAACGGCGACACCCAGTGGATGACGGCCGGCTCCGGCCTCCTCCACATCGAGGCGCCGCCGGAGTCCCTCGTCATGTCCGGCGGTCTCTTCCACGGCCTGCAGCTGTGGGTGAACCTCCCGGCCAAGGACAAGATGATGGCCCCCCGCTACCAGGACATCCGCGGTGGCCAGGTCCAGTTGCTCACCTCCCCCGACGGCGGCGCGCTGATGCGCGTCATCGCCGGTGAGCTGGACGGCCACCAGGGCCCCGGCATCACCCACACCCCGATCACGATGATCCACGCGACACTCGCGCCGGGCGCCGAGATCACCCTGCCGTGGCGCGAGGACTTCAACGGCCTCGCCTACGTCCTCGCCGGGCGCGGCGCGGTCGGCCAGGAGCGGCGGCCCGTTCACATGGGGCAGACCGCGGTGTTCGGTGCCGGTGGCTCGCTGACCGTCCGCGCGGACGAGAAGCAGGACTCCCACACCCCGGACCTCGAGGTCGTCCTCCTCGGCGGACAGCCCATCCGTGAGCCCATGGCGCACTACGGGCCGTTCGTGATGAACACCCGCGAGGAACTCCAGCAGGCCTTCGAGGACTTCCAGAAGGGCCGGCTCGGGACGATCCCGGCGGTGCACGGGATGTCCGAGGGCGGACTGTAGGCCCTGGCAGGTCCGAGCGAGGCTGTGGAGCCCTGCTTGATCGGCCTGACCCGCGGCCGCGCCGCGGGTCAGGCCGCTTCCTCCGTCTTCTCCCATGTGGTCACGTCCAGGGTGACGGAGGACAGGCCGTACTCGTCGTCCTTCTGCCATCCGAGGACCCGGACCGCGGCGACGCGGTTCTCGTCGGTGAGTACGCAGGCGGTGAGCCCTCTGCGGATGGTCTTCGCCTTGATGGTGAAACCGAACTCGGTGGCCGCGGAACAGCTCTCGGCGGTCGGTTCCCCGTTGACGGTGGCGAGGTCGCCCTGCTCTGCCGCGATGGTGTAGCCGTCGGCGCTGGACGTCAGGTAGAAGGAGATGTCGGACTGGCCGTTGGTGAAGTCCACGTCCAGGTTCGTGCCGGAGCGCATGACCACCTTGCGTTGCTCACGGACCGCGGCGGCCGCTCCCGTGACGTCGGCCGTGGCGTCGGCTGGGGCGTCGGCCGTGGCGCCGCCGGACGCCGGAGCGCCGAGGACGCCCGACGGGGAGGGTGTGCCGGAGGCCTTCGGTGCGGTGGCGGATCCGGTCCGGCCGGCCGCTGTTCGGCCGGCGCCGGGCGTGCCGTTCGACTGCGTCAGCACCTGGTACGTCACCACCCCGCCCACCGCCAGCACGGCGGCGGCCACGAACGCGAGGGTGGGGCCCTTGAAGGCGAGCTTGAAGCCCCGGCCGCCCACTCCGCCATGCCCGCGCTGTACTCGCGCATCATCTGCGGTGTGAACGCGGCCCCCTCGGCCCCGTCCTTCCGGGATGCGGACTTGCCCATGTCGCTCCTTGCCTGCCGTAGGGACACGGCCAGGGCACACATCGTGCAGTTCGGCAGGCGACGATCCCCCTCACTCACACAGGGGTCACTCGAAAGAGTGGTGCAGTGGGACAATTGACGACCAGTCACCCGACCGGCCCGCCAGTGAAGGACAGCCCGCCCTCCCCGTGCTCCCCTGGAGGCGTGCAGGAGTCCCGCCCGCTGCTCCCCGGCCCCGTCCGCCGTCTCGCCGCGTGGTGCGCCACGATCCTGCTCGTCGCCGGGGTCGTCTACGTCGGGATCCGGCTCTGCGCGCAGTTGCGTACGGCCGTGGTGCCGGTGCTGCTCGCGCTGCTCGGCACGGCGCTGCTGCGGCCCCTCCACCGGCGGCTGGTGAAGGCGGGGGTCAACCGGTCCCTCGCCGCCGGGCTGACCTGTGTGGCCGTCGTCGCCGTGGTCGGCGGGGCCGTGTACATCGTTGTCGCCGCGCTCATCGACACCGGGGACGAGATCGTCGCCTCGCTCAGGGACGCGGCGCGGGGCGTCGCCGACCACTTCGGGGCCGCCGGGACCTCGCTCGACGACCTCGCCGCCAACGCCCGGGAGCTGCTCACCAAGTTCGGCGGCACCGCCGCTTCCGGGGTGATCAGCGGGGTCAGTGTCGTCGGCGAGAGCATCGCCATGGCCGTCCTGGCGCTGCTGCTCGTCTTCTTCTTCCTGCGCGACGCCGACCGCGCCGTCGGCACCCTGCGGTCCGCCGTCCCCGGTGCGGCCGGTGACACCGTGGAGGCGATGGCACGGCGGGCCTTCCGGGCCGTGGAGGGGTTCATGCGCGGGACCACCCTCATCGCGCTCATCGACGCCCTGTGCATCACCGTCGGGCTGCTCGTCCTGCGCGTTCCCGGCGCCGCGGGCCTCGGTGCGCTCGTCTTCGTCGGCGCCTACATCCCCTACCTCGGCGCGTTCCTCTCCGGAGCCCTGGCGGTGCTGGTCGCGCTCGCCGACCGCGGGTTCGTCATCGCGCTGTGGGCGCTCGGTGTCGTGCTCGCCGTACAGGTGCTGGAGGGGCACGTGCTCCAGCCGGCGATCCAGAGCCGGACCGTGCAGATGCATCCCGCGGTGGTGATGGTCACGATCACCGCGGGAGCCTCCGTGGCCGGCATCCTCGGCATGCTCCTCGCGGTCCCCCTCACCGCGGCCGCGTTCGGGGTCGCACTCGAACTACGGGCTCGCTACGGCACGTCCGCGGGGTCCTCCGGGGAGCCGCCGTAGGGGGTGTCGGCGTTCTCCGGGTGCGGTGGGATGCGCGGCGGAGCCCTGCGCAGCCCCGCACGACCACTCCGCACCCGCCGCTCGGCGCCCGTCAGGGCCCTGTGCGGGTCAGCGGGCGTCGCCGCCGGGCTCGTACAGCTCGAACCAGATGCTCTTGCCCTCGCCGCGCGGAGCGACCCCCCACGCGTCCGCGAGCATCTCGATGAGGAGCAGGCCGCGGCCCGACGAGGCCAGTTCGCCGGGGCGGCGCTTGTGCGGGAGGTCGTCGCTGGTGTCGGCGACCTCGATCCGCATCCGGCGCCCGGCCGGGCCGTCGGTCACCTCGGCGACGAGGAGGGCGTCGGCGTCGGTGTGCACGAGGACGTTGGTCAGCGCCTCGGAGACGAGGAGCACCGCCGAGTCGACCTGGTCCGCGCAGGACCAGTCGTGCAGCAGCTCACGCACCTGCTGGCGGCCCTCGGCGATCCGCTCGGGCTCGTCCTGCGCCACGGTCAGCACGGTGCGGCGCACACTCGGCCGTACGGCGACGGTGTCCCCGCAGCCGCAGCCCTCACCCTGCCGACACATCAGCAGGAGGGCGATGTCGTCCTCGCGGCGGTCGGCCAGCGGGCCGGTGGTGTGGTGCGAGGACGGCCCGTGCACGGCCTGGACCAGGGCGTCGGCGAGTTCCTCCAGGTCGCCCTCGTGGGCCTCCAGGGTCTTGCGGATGCGTTGCCAGCCGGTGTCCAGGTCGTGGCCGCCGGTCTCCAGCAGACCGTCCGTGCAGATCATCATGGACTCGCCGGGCTCCAGGGCGAGCCGTGTGGTCGGGTAGTCGGAGTCCGGATCGACACCGAGCGGCAGGCCGCCTGCCGTGGGGCGGACGATCACTGTGCCGTCCGCCATCCTGACCGCCGGGTCCAGATGGCCCGCGCGGGCGGTCTCCAGGACCCCTGTCACCGGGTCGACCTCGATGTACAGGCAGGTCGCGAAGCGCAGGCCCGCCAGGTCGTCGTCGGAGTGCGTGATGCCGTAGAAGAAGCGGGAGGCGCGGGTGAGGACCGCGTCCGGGCGGTGGCCCTCGGCGGCGTACGCACGCAGCGCTATCCGCAGCTGTCCCATCAGGCCCGCCGCCCGTACGTCGTGCCCCTGCACATCCCCGATGACCAGGGCGAACCGGCCGCTGGGCAGCGGGATCATGTCGTACCAGTCGCCGCCGACCTGGAGGCCGCCGCCGGTCGGGATGTAGCGGGCGGCGAGGGTCATGCCCGGTATCTCGGGGCCGAGCTGGGGCAGCATCGAGCGTTGCAGCCCGTCGGTCAGCTCCCGCTGGGTGTCGGCCGCACCGGCGCGGGACAGGGCCTGGGCGAGCATGCGGGCCACGGTGGTGAGCACCGAGCGCTCGTCGGGCGTGAACGCCACCGGGTAGGCGAAGGCCGCCATCCAGGCGCCCATCGTGCGGCCGGCCACGGTCAGCGGCAGGAACGCCCAGGACTGCCGGCCGAACTGCTGCGCCAGCGGCCAGGTGAGCGGATAGCGCTCCTTGTACTGCTCAGGGGAGGACAGATAGACCGCCCGGCCCGTGCGAGCCACCTCCGCCGCCGGATAGTCGGTCTCCAGCGACATGTGGGTGAACGGGCCCTCGTCGCCCGGCTCTTGCCCGTGGTGGCCGATGATCGTCAGACGGTCGCCCGTGATCCCGAACACCGCGAGCCCGTCCGGCGAGAACCCAGGCATCGACAGGCCCGCCGCGACCCGCAGCACCTCCTCCGTGGACCGTGCCTCCGCCAGCGCCCGGCCGGCGTCCAGCAGGAACGCCTCCCGCGAGCGCCGCCAGTCACCGGTGACCGCGCTGCGGCCCGCCGGGGTGCCCGGCGAGGGCTCGGTGACCTCCTGGATGGTGCCGATCAGCTCGTAGGCCTTCCGCACCGGGTCGAAGGACGGCTTGGAGCGGCTGCGGACGACCCGGACGACCCGGCCCTGGTCGTCCATGACCCGCACCCGCACCTCGGCGAGAGTGCCCTCGGCGACGGCGAGCTGCACCACACCGGTGATCTCGTTCCAGTCGACGGGGTGGAGCCGGGCCCGGGTCTGGGCCTGCGTGAGGGTGGTCTGCTCGGCGGGCAGCCCGAGCAGCCGCGCTGCCTCCGCGTCGACGGTGACCAGCTCGGTGGCGGTGTTCCAGTGCCACAGGCCGGTCGCGAGGGCGGCGAGAACCTCCCCCACGGCGGGCAGAGGCTCGCCAGTGCGCATTGCCCTACTTTAAGAACACCGGATCGATAACTGCCACTGATCGCCGACACAACAATGGTGGGGAGGGGATCACGGGGTGCCCGGTACGCTGGGGGTGTTTCACGTGAAACACCGGCTGAAACAGACCCCGATCCGCGAAGACTGGATGAACGACGATGCATCGGTACAGGTCCCACACCTGCGGCGAGCTCCGCGCCTCTGACGTCGGCACCGACGTCCGGCTGAGTGGCTGGCTGCACAATCGGCGCGACCTGGGCGGCATCCTCTTCATCGATCTGCGCGACCACTACGGCATCACGCAGCTCGTCGCCCGCCCCGGCACCCCGGCGTACGAGGCCCTCGACAAGCTCACCAAGGAGTCGACGGTCCGTATCGACGGCAAGGTCGTCTCCCGCGGCGCCGAGAACATCAACCCCGACCTGCCCACCGGCGAGGTCGAGGTCGAGGTCGGCGAGGTCGAGCTGCTCGGCGCGGCCCAGCCGCTGCCCTTCACGATCAACACCGAGGACGGGGTCAACGAGGAGCGGCGCCTGGAGTACCGCTTCCTGGACCTGCGCCGCGAGCGCATGCACCGCAACATCATGCTGCGTACGGCGGTCATCTCGGCCATCCGCCACAAGATGGTCGCCCTCGGCTTCAACGAGATGGCGACGCCGATCCTGACCGCGACCTCCCCCGAGGGCGCCCGCGACTTCGTCGTTCCCTCCCGGCTGCACGCGGGCCGGTTCTACGCCCTTCCGCAGGCCCCTCAGCAGTTCAAGCAGCTGCTGATGATCTCCGGCTTCGACCGCTACTTCCAGATCGCGCCCTGTTTCCGCGACGAGGACGCGCGCGCCGACCGCTCGCCGGGCGAGTTCTACCAGCTCGACGTCGAGATGAGCTTCGTGGAGCAGGAGGACGTCTTCCAGCCCATCGAGCAGCTCATGACCGAGCTGTTCGAGGAGTTCGGCAACGGCCGTCACGTCACCTCCCCGTTCCCGCGGATCCCGTTCCGTGAGGCGATGCTGAAGTACGGCTCCGACAAGCCGGACCTGCGCGCCCAGCTGGAGCTCGTCGACATCACCGACGTGTTCGAGGGCTCGGAGTTCAAGGCGTTCGCCGGCAAGCACGTGCGCGCGCTGCCGGTCCCGGCGGTCCAGGACCAGCCCCGCAAGTTCTTCGACCAGCTGGGCGACTACGCCGTCTCGCAGGGCGCCAAGGGCCTGGCCTGGGTCCGTGTCGCCGAGGACGGCTCGCTCTCCGGCCCGATCGCCAAGTTCCTCACCGAGGAGAACGTCAAGGTCCTCACCGAGCGCCTCGGCCTGGAGGCCGGTCACGCCGTGTTCTTCGGCGCGGGCGAGTTCGACGAGGTCTCGAAGATCATGGGCGCGGTGCGGGTCGAGGCCGCCAAGCGTGCCGGGCACTTCGAGGAGAACGTCTTCCGCTTCTGCTGGATCGTCGACTTCCCGATGTTCGAGAAGGACGAGGAGACCGGCCGGATCGACTTCTCCCACAACCCCTTCTCCATGCCCCAGGGCGGCATGGAGGCCCTGGAGACCCAGGACCCGCTGGACATCCTCGCCTGGCAGTACGACATCGTCTGCAACGGTGTCGAGCTGTCCTCCGGCGCGATCCGGAACCACGAGCCCGACATCATGCTGAAGGCGTTCGGCATCGCGGGTTACGACGAGGAGACCGTCGAGCGCGAGTTCGCCGGCATGCTCCGCGCGTTCCGCTTCGGCGCCCCGCCGCACGGTGGCATCGCCCCCGGCGTCGACCGCATCGTGATGCTGCTGGCCGACGAGCCCAACATCCGCGAGACCATCGCCTTCCCGCTCAACGGCAACGCCCAGGACCTGATGATGGGCGCCCCGACGGAGCTGGACGAGGCGCGCCTGCGCGAGCTTCACCTCTCGGTGCGCAAGCCGCAGCCGAAGTAAAGGCGCTCCCCGGTACTCCGGGACACCAGTCGGCCCCGACCTGCACGGTCGGGGCCGATTTTTTTTCTCCATCAGTCGCATCGGCGGGCTGTCGTCCTTCGAGGTCGGACTATTGTCGGCGATCCCCGCGGTGTGCTCCATGATCGCCATGTACTCGATGAGCCACTTCACTCGAAGTGCGCGGCGACCCTCTTCTGGCCGATGGCCCAGTCCGGACTCGACCTGCGGATCGCGGCGCCGGGCCTCGCCCTCGTCAATTCCATCGGCAACCTGGGCGGTTTCGTCTCCCCCACCCTGTTCGGCTACCTCAAGGACACGACGGGCAGCACGAACGGCGGCCTCTACACCCTGTCGGCGGCGTCTCTCCTGGCCGTGATCGCGGCGAGGTTCATCCGCGGGGCGCGGGCGACGCCCTCCGAGCAGCCACTCTTGGACACCTCACCGGAGGCGCACAGGAATCCCGAGGGGGGCGCACAGCGGCCTGTCGTGTCATAGGGGAGGTGAGGCGGTACCGGAGAGTCGTACCGGAGAGAGGGGCAGTCATGGGGTTCATGCTCGCGCTGGCCGCGCTGTTGATCGTGGGCGCGATGGTCGGGGTCGTGGCACAGCGGCGTTCGCGGCGGTCGGCTGCCACCCTCTCCGACCTCGACGCGGAGGCCGAGGCCAACGGCTGGCTGGTGCGGTTGGGCGGAAGCCTCTCGGGTCTGGACGTGCGTGCGTGGGCCCGTGCCGACGAGAACGCGGCCCAGTCCCTGACCCACGCCGCCGCCCACCACCGCACGGCCCGGGCCCAGTTGGCGTCCGCGCGCACCTCCGCGGAGTACGCGGCGGTGAGCCGGACGGCGGCGGAGGGGCTCCGGCATGTGGAGGACGCCCGCGCGGCGCTGGGCATCGCGGGTGATGCGGCGGCTGGGGCTGATCCCCGGCTGCCCGTTCCGACACCTCGCTGAACCCTCTGCTTTGCCTTCGGCTCTGCCCTCCAGGTACTTCTCCTCGAACAGCGTCCTGTGGCCGGGGAAGTGGGTGATGACGTCTTGTCCGGCTGATTTGGGGCAGCGTTCACTCTTTCGAAGCGGGAAAAAGCGATCACGCCGCGGCGGCCAGCTCGCACCAGATGTATTTGCCGGTGCCGGCGGAGTCCCGGTGCTCTGTCCAGCCCCAGGCGTCCGCGCAGGTGAGTACGAGGGTGAGGCCGCGGCCGCCTTCCGAGTCCGGGGTGCTGTCCTGGGCCGGGCGGGGCGGGTTCGGGTCGGAGTCCCAGACGCCGATGCGGAGGGTGTCGTGGGTGGCGTGGAGCCTTATGGCGGCGGGGCCCTTGGTGTGCTGTACGGCGTTGGTGATCAGCTCCGTGGCCAGGAGCTCGGCCGCTTCCGTGAGGTGAGGGAGGCCGTGGGCGGTGAGGATCAGGCGGAGGGTGCGGCGGCAGATGGGGACGGCTCGGGGGTCGTTGGGGATGTGGAGGGTGTATTCCCAGGGCTCCGCGGGCGTTTCGGGCATGCGTGACTCCTCGTTGGGGGAGGGGAGGGGGTCGGCTGGCGGTGGCTTCGTCGCGGCCGCCATGGCATGGCGGGGCGGTGCGCTTCCGGCGCCGTTTCGCAGGGTGTGCGTGGCGCTACAGACAGTAGGGCTAAATATTTCTCCCTCGCAAGCCGCTCGCGTAATCTTGCACTCGTTCGGGGAGCTTCAACCCCACCCGGGCGACATGCTGTTGGGGAAGTGAGAGCTGTATGCCGGCGAGGAACCAGCCGACGTTTCGCCAGGTCCGCCTCGGTGCTGAGCTGCGCAAACTGCGGGAGGCGGCCGGCCTGTCCTCCCGTGACGCGGCCGGGTTGCTGGGTGTGAACCCCGCGCAGATGAGTCAGTTCGAGGCAGGCAACTCCGGGATCAACGAAGAGCGTGTACGGAGGCTGGCGGCTCACTATGCCTGCGCGGACGCCGAGTTGATCGAAGCGTTGGTCGACATGGCGAACGACCGGACCCGGGGATGGTGGGAGGCGTACCGGGGCGTGCTTCCGCCCTCCTTCCTGGACCTGGCGGAGCTGGAACACCACGCGACGTTCGTCCAGGAGATCGGCACGACCCATGTGACCGGTCCGCTGCAGACCGAGGACTATGCGCGCGCGGTCTTCGCGTACTGGCGGCCGGAGTTGCCGACGAGTGAGCTGGAGGCGAGGGTGGCGCACCGCATGCACCGCAAGGCTGTCCTCGGCGGGGAGGGGGCGGCGCCGTACACGGCGGTACTGCACGAATCCGTCCTGCGTACGCGAGTGGCTGACCGGGTCGTGGCCCGTCGGCAACTGGACGAACTTCTGGTGCAGTCGGAGCGGCCGGGCATCACCGTGCGCGTGATCCCGTTCGACGTGGACGGGTTCGCCGGGGCAAGCGCGGCGCTGCTGTACGCGGGCGGACGTGTACCCGTCCTGGACACGGTGCAGAAGGACACACCATCCGGTTCCGCATTCGTCGACGCGGCTGCACAGCTTCAGTCGATGCGAACACTCTTCCGTAAGGTGGAGTCGGCATCGCTTGAGCCCGCGCTGTCGCGGGACTTCATCCACCGCCTCGCGAAGGAGCTGTAGACGTGGTCCAGTGGCAGAAGTCGTCCTTCTCGAGCGGTTCCGACGGCGCCTCGTGCATCGAGCTCGCCGCCCCCGAAGGCCACCTCCTCCTCCGCGAAAGCGACGACCCCGCCCGAATACTCCCCCTCAGCCGCGACGGCCTCGCCGGCCTCCTCCACAGCCTGGCTGACCACGAGTAAGAAATTCCTAGCCCTTTCTCATAGTCCTGACAGGCGTGCCTCCTAGCTTCCTCGGCATGACGGGACATCAGACGGCCGAAGGGCCGAAACACAAGAGGGATCTCACGCGCCGCAAGGTCGTCGTCGCCGGTGCGGGGGCTGTCGCCGCGGTGGGGGCGGGTGGCGCGCTGGCCGCCGGGGCCTTCGCCGGGGAGACGCCGAAGGGGAAGGGAGCCGCTGCCCAGGCCTCGTCCACCAGCTCCGAGGTCTGCTACAAGCTCACCTCCGAGACCACCGAGGGCCCCTACTACATCGACGCCGACAAGATCCGCCGGGACATCACCGAGGACAAGGAGGGCATCCCGCTCACCCTCGACCTCAAGGTGATCGACTCCGAGACCTGCAAGCCCATCGCCAACGCGGCCGTCGACATCTGGCACTGCGACGCGCTGGGCCTCTACTCGGGGTACGAGAGCCTGTCCACAGGGGGCGGCGGCGCCCCCTCCGGCACTCCCACCGGCGAGCCGCCCTCCGGTGAGCCGCCGGCCGGTGGTGGCGGCGGCGGTGGGCACGAGGAGCCGACCGACGACAAGCGGTACCTGCGCGGCACCTGGAAGACCGACAAGCAGGGACGTGTCACCTTCAGGACGATCTTCCCGGGCTGGTACCGCGGCCGCACCGTGCACATCCACACCAAGGTGCACGTCGACGGCAAGTGGACCGACGCCGGCTACGAGGGCGGCCACACCTGCCACACCGGCCAGTTCTTCTTCGACGAGGAGTCCGTCCTCGCCTCCGCCGAGGTGGAGCCGTACTCCACCAGCACCACCGAGCGCACCACCCTCACCGAGGACACCATCTACGACCAGAGCGGCACCCAGGGCGGCCTGCTCAAGCTGAAGTACGACAAGAAGAACATCGCGAAGGGTGTGATCGGGTCGATCACCATGGGGGTCGACCCCGACGCCACCCACGACGGCACGGACGACGCGGTCCAGCCGGGAGCATCCGCGTCCGCGTCCGCTTCCGCGAGCTGACATGAAAAGGGGCGCCCGGGGAGTGCGTGTCTCTCCCCGGGCGCCCCTCTGAAAAAAATCCAGCCCGGCGGCAACCCCTGCGGCAGTGGTGACAACTGACGAGTCGTGAGCACCGTTCACCGGAGCTTCACACCGCACAGCACATGTCCCACCACCCCCGTAAGGACTCCTCCGTGGCAGCAGCCTCCCACCGCCGGTCCCTCCGCAAGCGCCGCACCCTCGTCGTCTCCGCCGCCGTCGTGGCGGCCGGTGTCGGCGCCGGTGTGGTCGTGATGAACGCGAACGCGGCCCCCGTCGACCTGTACCACCAGACGCTCGCCGCGAAGGACGGCTGGGCGTCCTCCGGCTCGGGGACGACCGGCGGCACGAAGGCCGACGCCGCGCACACCTTCACGGTCTCCACCCGCGCACAGCTGGTGAAGGCGCTGGGCTCCGCGACCGACACCACCCCGCGCATCATCAAGGTCAGCGGCACGATCGACGCCAACACCGACGACGCTGGCAAGAAGCAGACCTGCGCGGACTACGCCTCCGGCACCGGCTACTCGCTCACCGCCTACCTGAAGGCCTACGACCCCGCCACCTACGGCCGCTCCAAGCTGCCCTCCGGCACCCAGGAGAAGGCCCGCGCCGCGGCCCAGGCCAAGCAGGCGAAGAACGTCGTCTTCAAGGTGCCGGCCAACACGAGCATCGTGGGCGTGCCCGGCACGAAGGCCGGGATCACCGGCGGCATGCTCCAGATCCAGAACGTGGACAACGTCATCGTCCGCAACCTCACCTTCGCCGCCACCGAGGACTGCTTCCCGCAGTGGGACCCGACGGACGGCGACGACGGCAACTGGAACTCCAACTACGACTCCGTCACCCTGCGCGGGGCGACCCACGTCTGGGCCGACCACAACACGTTCACCGACGGCCCGCACTTCGACAGCGCGAACCCCAAGTACTACGGCCGGGAGTACCAGATCCACGACGGTGCCCTCGACATCACCAAGGGCTCCGACCTGGTGACCGTCGAGCGCAACCAGTTCACCAACCACGACAAGACGATGCTGATCGGCAGCAGCGACACCGACAGCGTCGGCAAGCTGCGCGTCTCCATCCACCACAACGTGTGGAAGGGCATCGTCCAGCGCGCTCCCCTGGCCCGCATCGGCCAGATCCACGTCTACAACAACCTCTACGACACCACGACCCTCAACGGCTACGCCCCGCAGTACAGCATCAACTCCCGCGCCAAGGCCCAGGTCGTCGCCGAGAACAACTACTGGAAGCTCCCCTCCGGCGCCAAGCCCGCCAAGGTCCTCAGCGGCGACGGCACGGGCTCCGTCGCGGGCGGCGGCAACCTGGTCAACGGCACGGTGACGGACCTGGTCGCCGCGTACAACGCCGCGTCGTCGAAGAAGATCAAGACCACGGTGAACTGGACCCCGGCCCTGACGGCGGGCCTGGAGACGTCCGCGATGAACCTGCCGACGTCACTGGCGACCACGACGGGCGCCGGCGTTCTTAAGTAGCGCATGTGTGAGGGGCCCGGGACGTGTTCCCGGGCCCCTCCAGACAACGGCGAGCATGAGAGCGTCGGCTCGTCGAGAAGCCCGCTCGTACGGAGCCCCGCCGCGTGAGCACGGACCGGTCGACTCCGGAGAAGAGAACCGCGAGTGAGACGTCGGCGGGCAGGGCCCGGCCCGCCGTCTGCACGGTCACTTTCCTGCCGCTGCCGAGACCTGACTGCCGCACCGTGATGACGACACCAGGGTCTTCGGCGTCGGGCTGCCGAGACAGCTTGTACGCCCGGCGCTCGATCGTCGTGAGCCTGTACGCGTCACCCAAACACCGGCTCCGACGGCGGGGCCAGTGACGTCCGCGAAGAATCTGCCGACGTCGCTGGCGACCACGACCGGTGCCGGGGTGCTTCTAGGAACGGCCGGGGGCCCGGGAAGCAAGGGGCTTTCCGGGCCACTTCAGGCCGACGGACAGATCTATGCGCCGCTCGCCAGGTCCGTTGCGAACAGTTCCTCCGCGGTGGTGACAGTGACAGCGCGGTCGAGACAGCCGGTGAGGGCGTCCGGGTCGGGGCACACGGAGATGGCGCGGTAGATCTCCTTGGGCACGTTGATGTCCCGCCCATCCAGGATCCGTAGGATCGCGGCAGCCCAGGCGGCGGCGTATCCAGCGGCGTATCCTCCAGCCCATTCCTCTTCTTGATTGCCCCCGGGCCGTCTGCCCATCTGAGCACGCATGCGAGCCATCTCCCGGAGCGAGACGGAGCCGCGTTGTCTCAACTCCTCCAGCCCCGTGTAGAAGTCGGCCAGTACTAGCTCAGCGGGCACCGCCAAAGCCAAGGACAGCGAGGTGAACTGTAGGAGCTCCAGCAGTTCCGGTGACGTCTCGGGGTTCTCGTTCATGTGCGCGCCCTGAGTCAGGATTCGGCCTGGGCCATGGTGGCCTCCGGGCCCTCGGCGAAGAGGTCGTCGACGCTCTGCGCATGGGGCGTCCGGTCCAACCAGCGGTTGAGGAGGTCCAAGTCTGTGCAGCCGGCGATGCGTTCCCGGGCGTCGTCCGGGACGGAGACGCCGCGCGCCTCCAGGAACCGGAGAATGGCCTTGGCCTCGCCAGCAGCTTCCCCCTTGGCCTCGCCTTCGAGGTAGGTCTCCTCCAGGAGAGTGCCCCGGCCGGGGAAGAAGTTGGTGAAACCCATCAGCTTTCTCCAAGTCTGTCGGGCCGGGGTGTCTCCCAGGCCGATCTCCAACAGCCCGCCGAAGTACTGGGCGGTCTCGGTGTCCGTCGTCTGCAGGGCGCCGACCAGGGCCTTCAGTATGGCGGTGGCCTTCGGGTTCCGGCTATGCGTGATGGCGGAGAACGTCGCCAGCGCCAGGTTCCGGGCGGCTGTCCGCTGGTCGGTGATCAGCGGAACGTTGGCCGGGCTCAGGACCAGGGGATGTGTGCACTGGGTGGTCCACCCCCGCACCTCGCAGGTGAACGGACCCGTCGCCCACTTTGCGGTGGCCCCGTCCTTGCAGGTCACGAGGAGCAGCACCGGTAGGTGGAACTTCTCCTGCAGGTACGTCACGTAGTACGACCAGCTCGTCGCCTTGCGCGGGTCGCGCCCTCCCTGCGTCTCGATGGCGAGCAGGAAATCGTCCCCGTCGGACGGCTCGACGCGCAGAACGGTGTCCACTCTTCGTTCCAGTGGCTGGATCTCCGTCACGTCCGGACTGAGGACCACCGCCGATGACTTGTCGGGCATCCTGGGGGTGGGATGCAAGGGAAGTGCTGTCAGCCATGTCTGTGGCACATGCCTTTGGCATGCTCTGGGGTGACTGTAGGGAGACAACACGGCCTGGCTACGGGCTAATTGGTGATGTTCACCCATGGGGTGAACCCCTGCGTCCCACGGATGGGCTGGGTGGACTTTTCGGGTTGCCGGCACCGCGCGTGATGGCTCGCGCTCACCGCGAAAAGTGAGAAGCCGATGCTTAAGGTGACTGTCCGCAGCACGACTGAGCGATGCGGCATGACGGACGACGCCAAGGTACGGCAGCTCAGGGGCGGCGAGGCGGACGAGCCGGGGTGTGACGGCAACAACTGCATCGAGGTGACTACCGCCCCCGGCACGGTGCACGTTCGCGATTCCAAGAACCTGGGCAAGACCGGCCGTCGAGCGACCGTGGACGTGTCTGGCACCGCTTCACGAGCCGCCTACGGCCCTCGACGCTCCGGGGCGCGTTCGCGTGGGGCACTCGTCGTCCTCTCGAAGTCAGACAACGGCAGGCGCGACACCTATCGTGCGCGCCTGCCGCATGGTGGCCTTTCAGCCCCGCGGTGCCACGCGGATACGGTTCCCGTCAGGATCGGCTGCGAGGAAGGTCAGCCCGAACCCCGCGTCATGAGGCTCGTGCAGGATCGTGACGCCCTTGGACTGCCACTGCTTGAAGATCGCGTTGATCTCGTCGGGTCCACCGTTGATGGCCAGGCACACCTCACTGGTACGCGGGACGTCCGGTGACAGATCCTCGAACTGGTCAGACCACACAGCGAGGTCAGCGCCTGGCCCGAGGTCGAAGGTGATGTATCCCGGAGTCTCGAACGAGGGGCTCATGCCGAGGAGGTCGCCGTAGAAACGAGCTGCGGCGGGAGCGTCGTTCACATAGACGATGGACACGACGGATGTGGTCATGGTTGTTCCTTCTCGCAGGTCGTAGGTACGCATCCACCAGCCTGACCGGGATATGCGCCGTATCATGTCGCAAATTCCTGAAAAACTTGGTGTGTGACCCCAGACCGCTTCTTCTCCCTGATGCTGCTCCTCGCATCACGGGATGCCGTGACCACACAGGAACTTGCCTCGGCGCTCGGGGTGTCCCTTCGAACCATCACCCGGGACTTGAACTGGCTCCGCGACGCCGGTCTGCCGGTGACCGCACAACGGGGCCGCCTCGGAGGCGTGACCATGCTGCCCGGGTCCGGGCTCGACCCCACGCGACTCACGCCGGGCGAGCGTGACCATCTGTCGCTCACCGGGCTGGATGAGAAGCAACGTACGGAGCTCAACGCATCCGTCGAAAGCCAGCGCGCGCTCTCCAAGATCGCCGCTACACGGTCACGTCGAGTCAATGAGCTCCTGCCGCTCACCGACGTAGTGCACGTGGACAGCCGTCCCTGGCTCCAGGCACATACTTCCGGCACGGCTCCGGCTTCGCTGATCGGCCCAGTGCGGCGAGGTCGCCGGCTACGGATCGAGTACGACAGCCCACGCGAGTCCTGCCCACGCGACCTGGTCGTGGATCCCTACGGGCTGCTCGCCAAGGCCGGCATCTGGTACCTCGTCGCCGACTGTGCCCGAGTGCCACGGATGTACCGGCTCGAACGGATCACGGCGTGGAAAGAAGCCGGCCAGCCACGACGGATCCGCGAGAACCAGACCCTGGCCACCGTCGCTGCAGCGCTCATTGATCAGTGGGAACACAACCATGCGATAGAGGTCAGCGCCACCATCGACCTGACCCAGATCGAGCGAGCGCGACGGATCTTTGGCCAACGACTCGTCCGGGACGACCATGAAGAATCCGCCACCGGCCACAAAGTGACGATCCGCTTCCTGCACCTGGAGGACGTGCGAGCACTACTGCCGTTCGGAAGCGCCATCACTGTGCACGACCCCACCGAAGCCAGGGCTCACCTCCGCGACCTCGCCACCAACCTTGCCCACCACTATGCGCCGTCACCAACGGCCTGACCCGCAACACCTAGGTGGCCCTCATCTCGCGCTCGCGCCGGAGGCGTGGCGGGGTGTGCTCGCTTGGGGGGCTACCCGGCGACGAACTGCGTGAGGATCGCCTGGACCTCGTAGATGTCGACGCCCTTGGTGAAGGTCTTCTCGATGGGGTCGTGGGTGCCGGAGAGCCAGATCTTGAGTTCGGCGTCGAGGTCGAAGTGGCCGGCTGTCTCGACCGAGAAGTGGGTGATGCTGCGGTACGGGATGGAGTGGTACTCCACCTTCTTGCCGGTGAGCCCCTGCTTGTCGATCAGGATCAGGCGTCGGTCGGTGAAGAGGATGGTGTCGCGGATGAGCAGGTACGCGGCGTGGACCTGCTCCCCGTGACCCAGCAGGCGCTGGTAGTCCTGCTGGGCCTTGCCGGGGTTGACGGTGTGCGCGTTTCCGAACAGTGCCATGTATCGGGGGACGCGCGGCGGGGTGGGGAGGGTTGCGTACGGACTGCTACGCGGTCGGCTTCTCCTCCAGGCGCGGGAAGAGGACCGCACCCTTCGTGACCGTCGAGCCGGCCGGGAGCACGCCCCACTCGCCCGCCTCCTGGACCTTCTGGTCCGCGAGGGCGCCGAGGGACGGCTCCGCGCCCAGGGAGTCCCAGAGCTTCTGGGAGGTCTCCGGCATGACCGGGTTGAGGAGGACGGCGATGGCGCGGAGGGACTCGGCGGCCGTGTAGAGGATGGTGGCGAGGCGGGCCTTGCCCTCGGCCGAGTCGTCCTTCGCGACCTTCCAGGGCTCCTGCTCCGTGATGTAGCCGTTGACCTGCTTCACGAAGTCGAAGACCGCCAGGATGCCGCCCTGGAAGTCCAGGTCGTCGCCGATCTTCCGGTCGGCTTCCGCGACCGCCTTGGCGAGACCGTCGTGCACCGCCTTCTCGGCCTCGCCGTCGGCCGTGGACTCCGGCAGCGTGCCGCCGAAGTACTTGCCGACCATCGCGGCGACGCGGGAGGCCAGGTTGCCGTAGTCGTTCGCCAGCTCGCTGGTGTAGCGGGCGGAGAAGTCCTCCCAGGAGAAGGAGCCGTCCTGACCGAAGGCGATCGCGCGCAGGAAGTACCAGCGGTACGCGTCCACGCCGAAGTGCGAGGTCAGGTCCTGCGGCTTGATGCCGGTGAGGTTCGACTTCGACATCTTCTCGCCGCCGACCATCAGCCAGCCGTTGGCCGCGATCTTGCCGGGGAGGGGCAGGCCCTGCGCCATCAGCATCGCCGGCCAGATCACCGCGTGGAAGCGGAGGATGTCCTTGCCGACCAGGTGGACGTCGGCCGGGAAAGTGGTTTCGAACTTCGCCTGGTTCTCGTTGTAGCCGACCGCCGTGGCGTAGTTCAGCAGCGCGTCGACCCACACGTAGATCACGTGCTTCTGGTCCCACGGGATCGGGATGCCCCAGTCGAAGGTCGAGCGGGAGATCGACAGGTCCTGCAAGCCTTGGCGGACGAAGTTCACGACCTCGTTGCGCGCGGACTCGGGCTGGATGAAGCCGGGGTTCGCCTCATAGTGGGCGAGGAGTTTGTCGCCGTACTCGCTCAGCTTGAAGAAGTAGTTCTCCTCGCTGAGGATCTCCACGGGCTTCTTGTGGATCGGGCAGAGCTTCTGACCTGCGAATTCGCCTTCGCCGTCGAGGAGCTCACCGGGGAGCTTGTACTCCTCGCAGCCGACGCAGTACGGGCCCTCGTAGCCGCCCTTGTAGATCTCGTCCTTGTCGTACAGATCCTGCACGAACTCCTGGACGCGGTCGGTGTGCCGCTTCTGCGTGGTGCGGATGAAGTCGTCGTTCGCGATCTCCAGGTGCTCCCAGAGGGGGCGCCAGGCCTCGTCGACGAGCTTGTCGGCCCATTGCTGAGGGCTGACGGAGTTCGCCTCCGCGGTGCGCATGATCTTCTGACCGTGCTCGTCCGTGCCGGTGAGGTACCACACCTTCTCGCCACGCTGACGGTGCCAGCGGGTGAGCACGTCGCCTGCGACGGTCGTGTAGGCGTGGCCCAGGTGAGGAGCGTCGTTGACGTAGTAAATGGGGGTGGAGACGTAGTACGCCTTGCCACCCTGCTTCTCTGATCCAGTGGCCGCCATGCCCGAAATCCTACTGGGCTCGTGGAGATCGACTCACCCGCGTTTCGGGGGGTGGAACCACGGGCTCCACCCCCCTTCGCTCTCGGAAGGGCCCTACGGGCGCCAGGCCGTCAGGATGCCCTCGTAGAGCTCGGCGTCCGTCAGCTCGCGCGGGGTCGGGCCCGCGTGGAAGAAGGACGTGTTGTCGGTCTTCAGCTTGCGGAGGTAGTCGAAGGCCTTGTTGTCGTGCTCGCCGAAGGCGACGAAGGAGAAGAAGATCTCCGGGTGGTTCGCGGCGGCGTCCGTGAGGGACTGGGTGGCCGGGGTCTTGGCGTCCGGGGCGCCGTCCGTCTGGAAGACGACCAGGGCGGGGGTGCCGGGGGCTTCCTTCTCGTGGTGGGCGATCACTGCCTCTACGGCCGCGTGGTAGCTGGTACGGCCCATGCGGCCGAGGCCGTTGTGGAGGTCGTCGATCTTGTTCTCGTGCTCGGTGAGGGTGAGCTCGCCGGTGCCGTCGAGTTCCGTGGAGAAGAAGACGACGTGGACCGTGGCCTCGGGGTCGAGGTGGGCGGCGAGGGCGAGGGTCTGCTCGCCGAGGGCCTGGGCGGAGCCGTCCTTGTAGTACGGGCGCATGCTCGCGGAGCGGTCGAGTACGAGGTAGAGCTTTGCTCGGGTGCCGGTGAGGTCGTGCTTCTTGAGGGTGGTGGCGGCGGCCTTGTAGGCGGTGGTGAGGCCGGGGGCGCGGGACTTCAGGCGGGTGAGGGGGGTTGCGGTCGCCTTGTCGGCGGCTGCGGCTGCGGCTGCGGCTTCGGGCTGCGGTTCGGCCTCGGCTTCGCCTTCGGCCGGGTTGTTCCCACCCGCACCACCCGTGCTGGATTCGTTGTCGGCCGCGGGTGGCCCCTGTGGGGCGGACTCGCCGTCGGCGGCTGCGGGCTCGGTGACCTCCGCGACCGGCTCGGGCTCCGCCTTGCGCTCCTCGGCGACCGGCTCCGCCTTGCGCTCCTCGGCGACCGGCTCCGGCTTCGCCTTGGGCTCCGGCTCGGCCTCAGCCTTCGGCTCCTCAGCCTTCGGCTCCTCAGCCTTCGGCTCCTCCGCGACCGGCTTGGGCTCCTCGGTCTCCGCCTTCGGTTCCTCCGCCACCGGCTCGGCCTTGGGCTCGGCCTCTTCAGCCTTCGGCTCCTCCGCGACCGGCTCGGCCTTGGGCTCGGGCTCCTCGGTCTCCGGCTCGGCCTCCGCCTTCGGCTCTTCGGCCACGGGCTCGGTCTCGGGCTGATCGGCCACGGGCTCGGCCTCCGCCTTCGGCTCCTCCGCGACGGGCTCGGGCTCCGGCTCCGCCTCCGCCGCAGGCGCGGGCTCCTCCGCGACCGGCTCCGGTGCCTCAGGCGCCCGCTCCTCAGCCGCCCGCTCCTCAGCCGCCGGCTCCTGAGGCGCCGCTTCCTGCGCCGCAGGCTCCTGCGCCGCAGGTACCTGCTCCTCCTCCGTCACACGCGTCTGCTTGGGGACGGTGACGTTGTTGAAGGCGGCGGAGACGAGTTCGTGTTCGTGGTCGTCGGACGTGCGGGGTTCGGGGACCTCGGGGGGCTCCGCCGTGGAAGTGGCAGTGGGAGTGGGAGTGGAGGTCGACGTCGGAGACGGCGCCGTCTCAGGCGCCGGAGACGGAGTCGACGTCGACTCCGACGTCGGGGACGTCGGGGACGTCTGAGGTGTCGGCTCCGGATCCTGCGAAGGAACCTGCTCCGCACCCTCTGCATCGGCGGTGCGCGCTTTGCGTGACCGGCCGAACGCGTTCCGCAGGAGAGTGAGAATGCCCATGTGCGCAACCCTTCGCATGAGTAGCCCGTCAATCCCTGGCCAGGACGGACACGTAAGGTTAGCGGCCCGGGATGGTGATCTTGGGGAGGGTCGGCGGCCACGGGCCCGGCCGCTCGGCCTCTGGCCGGTTTTCATCAGCTCTCGCCTCCCCAACTTTCTTACGGATGCCTCGGGTTCACCCCTCGTTCACCGCTCGGCCCTGCTTCCGCACAGTTGTGCCCCATACCGTCCGTCACGCGAGATTCAAGGGGAAGCAAGGGGAGAGCAAAAATGCGCATCCAGCTGCCGATCATCAACACGACGTCCGCGTCCACCGCGTCGACCTCGTCGTGCTCGTCCGACTCACACCCCGGCGGCCGGTCCGCCCTGACCTGCCGTTTCCGGTGTGGTGACGCCTGCTTCCACGAGGTGCCCAACCCCACCGCGAACCCGTACGTCGGCGATGTCATCGCCGGTGCCCTCAGCCGTCGGAGCGTCATGCGCGCCGCGGCCGTCGTCACCGCCGCAGCGGCAGCGGGTACCGCCGGGGTCGTGGGGGCTCAGCCGGTCGCCGCCGCGTCCGCCGCCACCGCCCAGAAGCCCTCCGGCCGCCCCGCCCGCGGCCTCCGCTTCCCGTCCGTCGCGCCCAACAACGCCGACGCCGTGACCGTCCCGGACGGCTACCGGCAGAACGTCGTCGTGCGGTGGGGTGAGCCCATCCTGCGCGGGGCGCCCGCGTTCGACCCGGAGAACCAGACGGCGGCCGCCCAGGCGGGGCAGTTCGGGTACAACAACGACTTCCTCGCCCTGCTGCCGCTGCCGGGTGAGCGTCATCGGCAACTGCTCGTCGCCAACCACGAGTACACCGACGAAGTGCTGATGTTCCGCAACTACGACGCCGCCAACCCGACCCGGCAGCAGGTCGAGGTCGCCTGGGCCGCTCACGGCCTGTCCGCCGTGGTGGTGGAGGGCGACCGGAGGACCGGCAGGCTCGTCGCCGTGCCCCGGCATCCGCTCAACCGGCGCGTCACCGCCACCACCGAGTTCCGGATCACCGGGCCCGCCGCCGGGTCCGACCTGCTGAAGACCTCCGCCGACCCGACCGGCACCAAGGTCCTCGGCACCCTCAACAACTGCTCCGGCGGCACCACCCCGTGGGGCACCACGCTCCACGGCGAGGAGAACTTCAACCAGTACTTCGGCAACGCCTCCCGTGCCACCGACAAGCGGTACGGCATCGGCACCGGGGCCACCGAGCGCAAGTGGGAGCGGTTCGACAAGCGGTTCGACGTCGCGCAGGAGCCCAATGAGGCTCACCGGTTCGGGTACGTCGTGGAGTTCGACCCGTACGATCCCTCGTCCAAGCCGCGCAAGCACACCGCTCTCGGGCGGTTCAAGCACGAGGGCGCGACCGTGCGGCTGACCGACGACGGGCGGCCGGTCGTGTACTCCGGGGACGACGAGCGGTTCGACTACTTCTACAAGTTCGTCGGCAGCAAGCGCGTCAAGCACGGCACCTCCCGGGCGGCGCGCGAGCACAATCTGTCGCTGCTCGACGAGGGGACGCTCTACGTCGCCCGGCTCACCGGCGACTCGCCCGCCATCGAGATCGACGGGACCGGGAAGCTCCCGGCGGACGGCGAGTTCGACGGGAGCGGGGAGTGGATCCCGCTGGCCACGGCCACCTGTGACGGCGCCGTCTCGCACGTGGACGGGATGAGCGCCGAGGAGGTGTTCGTCTTCACCCGGCTCGCCGGGGACAAGGTCGGCGCCACGAAGATGGACCGCCCCGAGGACATCGAGCCCAACCCGCACACCGGCAAGGTCTACGTCGCCCTCACCAACAACACCAACCGCGGTGTCGGTGCGAACGCCCCGGCCGACGAGGCCAACCCCCGCAACGCCAACAAGCACGGGCACATCCTGGAGCTCACCGAGCGCTGGAACCGGGCCGACAGCCGGAAGTTCGCCTGGACGTTGTTCCTCGTCGCCGGTGACCCCGAGGACCCCGCGACCTACTTCGCCGGCTTCCCGAAGGACGACGTCAGCCCGATCTCCTGCCCGGACAACGTGGCCTTCGACCCGCACGGCAACCTGTGGATCTCCACCGACGGCGCCCAGCTCGGCTTCCACGACGGGCTCTACGGGGTCGCGACGAAGGGCCCGCGGCGCGGTGAGCTCAAGCAGTTCCTGACCATGCCCATCGGCGCGGAGACGTGCGGGCCGATCGTCCAGGACCGGCGGGTGCTGGTCTCCGTGCAGCACCCGGGGGAGATCACCGGGGCGTCCGTGGAGAAGCCCGCGAGCGTCTGGCCCGACGGGCCCGGCAAGATCGTCCGCCCGGCGGTCGTCGCCGTGTGGCGCGCGGACGGGGAGGACATCGGCGTCTGAGGAACGCCTGAGGAACGCCTGAGGAACCGTCTGAGGACCAGGTTCGGGGGCCCTGCCGTCCCGCAGGGCCCCCTGCTCCTCCCGCAGGGCCCCCTCCTCAGTGCAGCGCCACGTTCACCACCAGCGCCCGGTGGTCCGTGTCCGCCAGTGCCAGGAACCTTGCCCCGCTCGCCGAGAAGTCCGGCGACACGAGCACATGGTCGAGCTGGGCGCCCAGGAACGGCGTGGTGCGGGACGGCCAGCTGGGGGTGCGGAACCGCCCGGAGAGGCGGGCCGCGTCGCGCAGGCCGGTGTCGAGGATGTGGCGGAAGGCCGCGTGGTCCTGGGAGGCGTTGAAGTCGCCGGCGAGGATCACGGGGGCCACCGGGCCGGCCGCGAAGTCCCGTAGCGCGCCCAGTTCGCGTCGCCAGAGGTCGATCTGGCCGGGCAGCGGGGGCATGGGGTGCGCGAGCTGGAGGCGTACGGCGTGGCCGCGCACTTCGGCGACGGCGCCGGGCATGCCCATCGTGCCGCGCACCCCGGCCGTGCCCTTCAGCGGGAAACGGCTGAGGATGACCGAGCCGCTCGAACCGGCCGCCCGTACGGCCTGCCGGTGGGGGTAGTCGAGCTCGCGCTTCAGCGCCGCGTCACACGAGTAATCGCACTCCTGTACGAATACAAGGTCCGGCTTCTCCCGGCGTACGGCGGTGATCAGCGCGTCCGTCGCCCGGCCGAACTCGACGTTCGAGGTCAGCACGCGCAGCTCGGCGACCGGGGGGCCGCCGGGTTCGTCGACCTTGCCGTACGGCTCGACGTACCAGGCGAGCAGCCCGAGGACCGCGACGCCCCACACCAGCCCGGTCCACCACCGGGCGAGGAGTGCCAGGGCCAGTGCGGTCCCGGTGGGCGCGAGCAGCCACGGCAGGAAGGCGAGCAGCTGCGGGACCGGCGTGATGCCGTCGGTGTCGACGGCCCGGCAGCCGACGACCACGCTCACCCCGGCCAGCGCGAGCCCGGCACACCAGATCGCGAACCGCCGGCCGGAGCTCCGACCGCCCCCGTCGGGCGCGTCCCACGATGTGCGCGTCGAACTCATCCAGTGCCTCCGCCGGGACCCACGGCTCCAGGATCGTCTCACCGTCGGCCTGGCGCACGGCCTGGTGCACGGGGTGGCGCTCGAGGGGGACTACGCCTCCGGGCGGTCGTCCACCCGCTTCAAAAACGCCCGCAGGGCGTCGTTGAACTCCTCCGGGCGCTCCAGGTTGGGCATGTGGGCCGCGCCGTCGATGATCCGCAGGGTCGAGTCGGGGAGGGCCGCGTGCATCGCCCGGGCGTCGGAGACCGGGGTGAACGTGTCGTCGGCGCCGACGACGACCAGGGCGGGGACGGTGACCCTGGTGAGCAGGTCGCGGTAGTCGGGGCGCTCGGCGCGGCCGCGCAGGGCCGCGGCGGCGCCCTCGGCGGGTGTGGCGGTCATCATGCGGTGGACGTGTGCCTTGACGGCCGGGTCGGCGTACGGGGCGACCATCTTCTCCAGGACCTCGCCGGCGTATCCGCGCATGCCCTCGCGCAGCAGCCGGTCCGCCATGGCGTTGCGGGCCGCCTTGCCCTCGGGGGTCTCCGCCGCCGGGAAGGTGTCGGCGAGGACCAGGCCCCGGACACGGTCGCCGAACTGCCAGTAGCAGTCCATCGCGATCTGGCCGCCCATCGAGAGACCGGCGAGCACGAACGTCTCCACCTTCAGGTCGTCCAGGAGCGCGGCGATGTCCTGGGTGAAGTCGGAGAGGAGCGCGATGCCGGGGACGACGGGGGACGCGCCGTATCCGCGCAGGTCGGGGGCGATCACCCGTCTCTCCGAGCCGAACGCCTCGATCTGGGGGTTCCACATCGTGCGGTCGAAGGGATGGCCGTGGACGAGGACAAGGGGGATGAGGGGGGTATCCGTTCCCTTGTCCTCGTATGCGAGGAAGGAGCTCATGTGTCGACCCTAGATCCGCCCAACTCCTCGGTGCAATAAGATCTTTGCCCTCGGTGCAATGACCGGACAGCGCAGATGGGAGCCTCGTGGACGACTACCGGCGCATCGCCGACCGCATCGCCGACGACATCACCGCCGGCCGGCTCAGGCCGGGCCAACGGCTGCCGCCGCAGCGGGTGTTCGCACGGCGGCGCGGGATCGCCGGGTCCACGGCGGGGCGGGTGTACGGCGAACTGGTGCGGCGCGGGCTGGTCGTGGGCGAGGTCGGGCGGGGCACGTTCGTACGGGCCGCGCCCGCCGAGCCGACCGGGCGGGCGCTCATCGAGCGGGCCACGGCCGCTCCGGTCAACATGGAGCTGAACTACCCCTCCGCGCCGGGCCAGTCCGAGCTGCTCGCCCCCGCCCTCGCGACCCTGCTGCGCCCCGACGCGCTCGGGGAGGCGCTGCGTCCGGCGGCCGCCACCGGCACCACGTCCGCCAGGGACGCGGCCGCGACCCTGCTCTCCGCCCCCGGCTGGCACCCGGACCCCGGCCGGCTGCTCTTCGCGGGCAACGCCCGTCAGGCCATCGCCGCGGCCCTCGCCTCCCTGGTCCGCCCCGGCGGCCGGGTCGGGGTCGAGGAGCTGACGTACCCGCTGGTCAAGGAGATCGCGGCCCGGCTGGGGATCGTCCTGGTGCCGCTCGCGGGCGACGCGGAGGGGCTGCGCCCGGACGCCCTCGCCGCCGCCCACCGCACCGCGCCCCTGTCCGCCCTCTACGTCCAGCCGACGCTGCACAACCCGACCTCGCTGACGACGAGCGGGGAACGGCGACGGCAGCTCGCGCGGGCGGTGACCGAGCTGGACCTCCCGGTCGTCGAGGACCGCATCTGGTCCTTCCTCCACGCCGAGGACACCCCGCTCGCCGCCCACGCCCCCGGCCTGGTCCACGTCGTCGACGGGCTGTCCAAGCGGGTCGCGCCCGGCCTCACCGTCGGTTTCCTCGTCGTACCACCGCAGCGGGTCCACGCGGTGGCGGCCGCGCTGCGGTCGGGAGGCTGGAGCGCGGGCCGGTTCGCGCTGGAGGCGGCCGTACGGTGGATCGGGGACGGCACCGTACGGCGGCTGGTGGCGGCCAAGCGGGCGGACGCGGCGCGCCGGCAGCGGCTCCTCACCCGGCACCTCGGCGCCTTCGCGGTACGGACCGATCCGCGGGCGTACTACGCCTGGTGGGAGCTGCCCGCACCCTGGCGGGCGGACACCTTCACCGCCGCGGCCGCCGCGCACGGCATCGCCGTCACCCCCGGCACCGCCTTCGCCGTCGACCCCCACCGCACCCCGGACGCGGTCAGACTCGGGCTCGCGTCGGCCCCGGAGGAGGAACTGGAGCGGGCGCTGCGGACGCTCGCCGACGTCGTGCGAGGGGCCCGTACCGGCCCGTGAGCCAGGTGGCCAGAGCGACCGTCAGGCCGACGGCGACCAGCAGCCAGGAGGCCGTGCGCAGGGTCGCGGTCAGGGCGTCGTAGACGGCGCCCCCGGCCGGGCGCCGGAGGTCCTCGGGCAGGTCGGCCAGGGTGAGGCGGCGGCCGACGGCGACCGCGAGGGCGAGGAACGCGCCGCCGAGCGCCGTGCCGAGCGCGGTCGCGAGGACCGCGCGGCGGCGGTGGGCGGCGACCGCGATACCGGTGACGGCGAAGACGGCGGCCGCGACGGGAAGCCAGAAACCGGCGACGTGCAGCACGTGGTACCCCTTCCGGAGCGGGGCCAGGTCCCGGGCCTGGAGCAGGGCCACGGCCGTGTGCTCGACCGGGATGCGGTCCGCCAACGCGATGTGCTCGTCGGCGAGTTGACGCTTGACCTGGAGGGTGACGGGGGCGAGGTCGACGGTGACGGTCCGGGCGCGGTCGTCGCGCAGGGCGTCCATGACGGCGTCGTGGGTGGCCCGGTTGCCCGCGTCCCAGGCCGTGCGGAAGGCCCGCGTCTGCGTGAACGAGTGGACCGCGTCGTGCACGAACGGGGCGACCGCGGGCTGCTGCGGACGGTCGGCCTCGACCTCGCGCATGATGCCGTCACCGACCGTGTCCGCGACCACGTTCCGTACGGCCGGGTCGGTGGCGAGCGGCGCCATCGTGGTGACGTACCGGCCGGTGTCCGCGAGGCCGTACTCCACCCAGGCCGCGAGTGCGCCGAACGGCACGAGCAGGCAGGCCAGGGCGATCAGGGAGGCCGACAGAGCGGTCCTGAGGCGTCGGGACACGCTTCCAGGCAAGGGCCTGGGGGGCGCGGGCGCGAGCGGAGCGCGGCCACCCGGGTGTCGGGCGGTGGCGGGCGGCGGACCTGGGGGTTTGGCTCTCCGGTGGAGCGTTCACCCCAACGGGTGTTTCCTGGAGTTGGGGGACTTGGACCCTTACCCAATCGGGTGAGTGGAGGGATGAGGGAACGCGGGCCCCGGCCACCATGCCGGGGCCCACGCGTGCGGGTGCGAGCGGACGCGGGTGCGCGCTCGCGGGGCGAGCTGCCGCTGGTGTCAGTGGATGCGGTGGCCCTCCGCGTCCTCGCGCGTGTAGTAGCGGTAGAAATGGAAGGCGGCCACGGCCGCGCCGATCACCGCCCCGAGGGCACAGGACCGCAGGACGCTGTAGCCGGTCTGGCTGTACAGGAAGCCGAAGGCGGCGCCGAAGAACGCGCCCCAGGACAGCGCGTGCGATTCGCGCCTCATGCGCGGGGCGAGGTCCCGGACGACGACGTAGAGCACCGCGAACACGAGCGCGGTCACGAAGCCGAACAGCACGTTCCAGCCGGTGATGGGGCCGCCGTCGCGCCGGTTCGCCGCGGCCCAGTAGCCGTAGACGAGCCCGAGCACCACGGGCGTCGCCCATGCCGCGGCCCGGTGCGCGCGGGCACTGAAGAGGTCCGGTGCCCGGGTCCTGCCGGTCAGCTCCGGTGGGCGTACTCCTGACGAGGGTGCCGCGTGAGCCATGAGAGTGCTCCTCTCTCTCGCCGCCCCTGCCTTCCAGGGCACACCTGGCGCGCACGCCAGGCAAGTCGATTGACGTAACGGATCCGGACACGGGCCGCCGAACCCCATGAAGTCCGTGGGCGGTCGCCGCCGATCTCCGCCCGAAGGCCCCGTACAGGGACGTTTGCAGGCCTGGGGCCCACCTTCGCAGCCGCAGCGGTTACGGTGCTGAGGTATCTGATCGACACGATGGACCGGTGACAGGGGGGACGATGCCCGGAACCGTGCTGCTGCTCGCGGCCTCGCCCGTGGGCAAGGGGTGTCTGGTGGACGCGGCCTCCGTGCTCCCGGTCCTCGCGGCCGTCCCGCCCGGCATACTGGCCGGCACGGACACCGCGAACGTCGTGGAGCTCGCCGACCCGCTGGAACCGCAGGCCGTCCTCACCCGGCTCCGCGCCGCCGCGGCCGCCCCCGACCCGCTCACCCTCTACGTCACCGGCCAGCTCCAGCTGGACCGCCGCCAACGCCTGCCCCATCTCGCGCTGGCCCGCACCACCCCCGCGACCGTGCGCTACACGGGCTTCCCCTGGCACTGGTTCCGCGAGGAGCTGCGCCTGCGACAGCCGGGCTCCACGACCCTGTACGCCGACCTCCACGCCGACCAGGAGACCTGGGACCACCTCCGCGCCCACCCGCTGGACTGCGGCCCCGGCATCCGTGTCCACGGCCGCCTCGCCCCGCCCCCGTCCCGCCGCAGGGTCGCGTCCCCGGCGTACATGAAGGCCGTGGCGACGATACTGCGCAGCGGCTGGCGCCCCCCGGAGGAGCAACTGCACCAGCAGGCGTGGACGCGTCTGGGGCCGGGAGAGGGCGGCCTGGAACTCGGCGGTCCGCAGTTCGCCGGGATGCCCGGAGCGCAAGTAGGGCCGTGGGGCCGTGCTGACGCTGCGGCTGCCGCCGCGTGGGCGCGGCCGGCCACCCCGCTCCCGCAGCCGAGAACCGACACACCGCCCCCGCCCCCCGGTGCGGACGTTGGCGCGGGCACCGACCCGCACGCCGACATCGCCACCGCCGTCCAGTCCGGCCGCCACGCCGACGCCGACGCCCTGGCGGCACGGCACGAGCAGGCCGCCGTACGCACCCACGGCCCCGCCTCGGAACAGGCCCTGCACTGGAGCGAGGTCCGCGCCGACCTCGCGATGTTCGCGGGTGACGCAGAACGCAGCTGCCGGACCTGGCTGGCGGTCGCCGGCGCCCGGCTGGCCGCCGGACAGGCACCGGACGCGCCCGCCGTCGAAGCCGCCGTCGACCGCGCCCACCACCAGTGGGGCCGTATCGGCGACGCGGCCCGTGCCCGCGAACTCGGTCCCGCGCTCGCGGAGTTGCGCGGCCGCGTCCCCGGCCGGCAGGAGGGCGCGCTGGAGAACGTACGGATGCAGTTGCACCAGCTCCAGACACAGGGCTGAACGGAACGGGCCGCCCCGAATGGGGCGTTGCTGTCCAACCCCTCCCTTCCGGCGCACCCCCGGTGCCATGATGGTGCGTATGGCTGAGGGGGAAGGTGTGGCCGACCAAGGCATCCGCGTCCGGCTGGACGAAAGTGCGAGCAGAAGCGACGTCAGCGCCCTGAAGGCGTGGCTGGAGCGCGAGCAGCTCCTGGAGGAGTTACGCATCGTCGAGCGGCCCCGCGGGGACGTGCCCGACGGGCACATGGGTGTCGCGATGGAGATCTGGCTGGTCGTTGTCAGCTCGTCCACCACCGTGGTGACGGACCGACTGCTCAGCCACATCACCAGGGCGGTCCGGGCATGGCAGGACAACCGCCGCGAGGTGGAAAGCGGTGAACCGCCCCAGGTGCGGGTCGATCGGGTGAACCCCGACGAGAGGTAGTCCGGTGACCCGCTTCGACCCGCGCGGACAGCAGAACCGGGCGCTGCTCGTCGGTGTCTTCGCGTACGACCACACCAGACCGAAGGAACCGGACGGCGTGGACGGCGACCTGCCCGGCGTCGAGCACAACCTGGACCGGCTGCGCGCCGTCCTGCACGGCGGCGGGGTGTTCGACGCGGACGAGATCACCGCGCTCCCCGGCGCCTCCCTCGACGAGTTCAGCGAGGAACTGCGCCGTGTCGCCCACGAGGCCACGGGCCTGCTGCTGCTCTACTTCGCCGGACACGGCGCCGTCCCCAGCGCGGGCAACGAACTCTTCCTCCAGATGCGCAACGCGCGAGTGGTCGCGGGCGGCCGGGCGGTGTTCCCCGGCGCGGCACAGTTCACCGGCGTCCTGACCGAGCTCGCGGGCAGCCGCGCCGAGCGGATCGTGGTGATCCTCGACTGCTGCTACGCGGGTAACGCGGCCCGGATCCTCCAGGACTTCGACGAACACGCCGTCGACCGGCGGAAGATCCTGCTGCTGATGAGCGTGCAGGCCAACCGGCTCACCCACGGCGGGGACGGCAGGGCACCCACGCCGTTCACCCGGGAACTCCTCCCCCTCCTCGACCGGAGCGGCGAGGTCCACTTACGGGAGCTGTTCGACGCGTTACCGGAACGCATGAGCGCGGCCGGACACAGGACCACGCTCGGCGAGCCGCAGAGGCCCCAACTGGCGGGGGACACGGACGTCCTGCTGGGGGCCCGGGACGCGCCGGTGACGATCCATCGGGTCATCGTCGAGGAGATCAAGCTCGAGGACCGCCTCGCCGCGCTGGGGGCGGCCCTCTCCCGCGTCCTGCGGCCCCTCCTCGAAGTGCTCCGCGCCGGCGCCCGCGCCACCCGGCGCTGGTTCCGGCAGGGCCGCCCCGTGCTGCGGGCCGCCGTGAGCGTCGTCCTCGTCCTCGCGCTCTCCGGCCTCGGATACGCCCTCATCGGCCCCGACGACGACGTCACCTGCGCCCCGCCCCTCGAACTGCGCGTGCTGACCGACCCCGACCTGGAGTCGACGGTCCGCACGGCCGCCGACGCGTATCTGACCTCGGCGGCGAACACCACCGAGCAGGGCTGCCGCCGCAGCGGTCTCACCGTCTACGACGCGGGCGCCGCCGACGTGGTCACGGCGCTGCGCGAGGACACCGACGCCTGGCAGGAGCCGGTCCTCGAGGACGACAACCCGCAGCGGGACGTCGGCCCGCAGCCCGACGTGTGGATCCCGGCCTCCGCCACGGACGTGACCCGGGTCGTCGGCGGCCAGAAGGGCCGTGTCTTCGCCCAACTGGAGCGGGACACCGCGCCCTTCGTGTACTCGCCGGTCGTGCTCGCGGTGCCCCGGGACCTGGCCGGATCCGTCAAGGAGCGCAAGGGACGCTCGCTCACCCGGCTGATCGACGACCTGCGGCGGCGGAACGCGGACGCCGAGGTGCGCCGCCCCGACCCGGAGTTCACGACCGCCGCCCTGCTGGCGACGCTGGGCCTGTACGACGGCACGGGCGACGCGGGCGAGGCGGAACGGCGGCTGGCGCCGGGCGCGCCGTCGCCGAACGCCTCCGACCTGCTGTGCGCGCTGCCCGTCGACGCGAGCGTGGACGGCCGCAGCGCCGCCGCCGTCCCGGAGTTCCTGCTGAAGAGCGGCGTGGCCTGCCACCGGGCGACCCGCACCCCGCGACTGGCCGCCTACCCGACCGACGTACCGGGCCTGACCCCGACCTTCGTACGGGTCCGCTGGAAGGACGCCGACCTGGACACGGAGGCGCGCGACGACGCGGTGAAGGGCTTCCACACGTGGCTGACCGACGAGGACGGCGGCCTCGCGGTGTTCCGGGACGCCGGTTTCCGGTCCGCGGCCGGCGATCACCCGCTGCTCGACCCCGACCACTCCGGCAGGGGCGTCCTGCCCGACTACGGTCCGCCGGTCGGGGAGGCCGAGCGGACGACGCTGGAGACGACGCTCACGCGGTACCGCGGCGCCAGCGGTCCCGGCCGGGTCCTCTACCTCCTCGACAACTCCGGTTCCATGAGCGGCCTGTGGGAGGGGCCGAGCGGCGGCCCCGGCATCCTGAAACAGTCGCTGGGCGGGCTCGGCGCCCAGGACCAGTACGGCGTGTGGACGGTGTCCGGCACGACCGGCGAACGCCACGACGAGGTACTCGCGTTCGGCCCGCACCAGCAGCGCGCCGAGGCCGAACGGGTCCTCGACCCACGGCGCACGAAGGTGCGCGACGCGGAGGCCGACCCGCACGCGGCGCTGCTCGACGCGTTCGCCGACATGCAGGCCCGCGGCGCCGACGACGACGGACCGCAGCTGATCGTCTTCCTCACGGACGACGAGGACAACAACCGGCTGACCGGCAGGAACCTCGACCAGGTGCTGGCGAAGGCACGGGAGGCGGGGAAGGCGGGCGTGTCGGTGGTCATGGTGTCCCTGGACAGCGGCGCCTGCGACCGCGGCCGCGCCGACGCCCGGATCGCCGACGCGAGCGGCGGACGCTGCCTGGACGCGAGCGACGACCTCGGCGCCGACCTGCACGACGAGGTCGCGCGTGCGGGAACGGGGGAGGACTGATGGCCCGACGGATGCTGCTCGCACTGCTGCTCCTCGCGGTGACCGCGTGCGCGGGCGGTTCGGGCGGCTCGGGCGATCCGGAGCACCCGGCGGTCGCGTCCGCCACGCCCGGCGAGATCGTGGTGGCCAGCGGCCGGGACGTGACCGGCAAGAACGGCATCCGCCAGCAGCTCATCGACGCCTGGAACCGGCAGCAGGACAAGGCGGGCACCGGCTACCACGCCCGCCTCGTCGAACTCCCCGGCTCCGCCGACGAACAGCGCAGCCAGCTGCTCGGCGCGTTGCAGTCGGGCAGCGCCCGGTACGACGTGGTCAACCTGGACGTGACGTGGGTACCGGAGTTCGCCGAGGCGGGCCTGATCCGGCCGCTGGCGGACGACGCCGTCGACGCGGACGTCATCGCCTCGGTGGCCCGTACGGCCAAGTGGGACGACAAGGTGTACGCGGTGCCGTTCAACAGCGACGTCGGCCTCCTGTACTACCGGCGCGACTACCTCGCCCAGCTGGGCCGTACGGACCTCCGCGCGGGCACCACCTGGCAGGAGCTGCGGGAACTGATCAACTCCCTGGACCGCAAGGAGCCCAAGGGGTACGAGGAGGGCTGGACGAGCCAGCTGGCGTCCTACGAGGGCCTCACGGTCAACGCGATCGAGGCGTTCGCGTCGGCCACGAAGGGCTTCGCGCTCACCGACGCCGACGGGCACTACACGGCCGACGTGCAGGAGCTGACGGCGGGCGTCGCCGAACTGCGCGGGCGCACGGACACGTCGTACACCCTCGACGACGCGTTCCGCTCCGACGAGTCGGCCTCCCTCGGCGACTTCGCCGACGGCCGTACGGCGTTCCTGCGCCACTGGCCGTACGCCTACCGCACCCTGCACCAGACGTTCACCGAGGATCAGCTCGGCGTGGCCCCGCTGCCGGGGCGTGCGGTGCTGGGCGGGCAGAACCTCGCGGTGACCCGGTCCTCGCAGCGGTTCGACGGCGCGGCCGCCCTGATCGACTTCCTCACCAACCCGGACAGCGAACGCTGCCTCCTGGACGCCGGGTTCGCCGCGACCCGCACCTCGGTCTACACGCAGGACGTGAAGTGCACCAACGCCCGCGCCTCCGCGCTGTCGCCTGCGGCAACCCCCACCGGCGAAAGCGCCGACCGCATGCCCCGCGACAGCGCCGGCCGCCCGAAGTACGCCGCCCCGATCCTTCTCCCGTCCCTCCAACAGGCGGTCTCCCGCCCCAGCACCCCGCTGTACGGCGCCTTCACCCAGACGTTCACCACCGAACTGGGCGCGTTGTTCGGCGAGGCCCCGCCGACCGACGCCCAACTGGCCGCCCACCTGGACGGGGCCCTGCGCAGGGCGCTGCCCGGTTAGGGCCTGTTGCGAAAGTGGCGCCTGCCGCGCGGCGTCCGGCACGCACTCTCGCCGCGCGGCAGCCCTTCGGGCGACGACGCCACTTTCGCAACAGGCCCTAGCCGCCCTGCACCTGGTGCGCCGTGGCAGGTGTCGGGGGTTCCTCGCCCGCTCTCGCCGGGCCCGTGTTCGCCGCGGTGACCAGGGCCGCTATGGCGATGACAGCTGCTGCGACGCCTCTCGCACAGCGTGCGGACGGGCTTTCGTAGCGGGTGGTTGTGCGTTCGTGCACGGTGACCTCGCAACGAGGGTGGGGGGTGGACAACGGGGTGGAGCAGAGGTGGATCAGAGATGGATCAAAGGAATTACAGCAATGTGTTAAGCGCGGTTAATTCGCCGATTAACCTAGGGCGTGCCGCAGGTCAACGGCAAGAGGGCGCACTGGAGTTGGGGGAGTCGAACGGTGGCGGAGCGAGACGGGCCCGAGGTCATCGGGCGGCGGGTGCAGCGGCTGCGGGTCGAACGGGGGCTCACCCAGAAGCAGTTGGCCGAGCCGACGTACACGCCCGCCTACGTCTCCACCCTGGAGGCGGGCCGCGTACGGCCCTCCGACGAAGCGCTGAAGCACCTCGCCGAGCGGCTGGGAGTCGCGTTCGAGGAGTTGGCCACCGGCCGCTCCGCCCGTCTCGTCACCGACCTTCGGCTCCGGCTGACCGAAGCCCAGCGCACCCTCGCCACCGGTGAGACCGAGGAGGCCGCCGAGCGGTACGCCGAACTGCTCACGGAGGCCGAGTCGCACGGCCTCGTCGAGGAGCAGGCCACCGCGCTGCTCGGGCTCGGGGAGTGTGTGATCGAGCTGGGCGAGCTGGAGGCGGCGCGGGTGTACTTCGAGCGGGCGGAGGCCTGTCTCGCCGACGCACCCCTGCCGGTGCGCGTCCCCGCCCTGCGGGGGCGGGCCGTCGCCCACTATCTCGCCGGGGAACTGCGGTACGCCGTCTACCTGATCGAAACCGCCCTCGACGAGCTCAACCGCGGCGGTCTGCACGACCCCGACGCGCTGCTCCTGCTGTACGCCTCCGTCATCGGGCCCTACATGGACATGGGCGCCCACGCCCGCGCCGCCCAGGCCGCCGAGTTCGCCCTCGCCCTCGCACCCCAGGTCGCCGACCCCGCGCTGGTCGCCCGGATGCACCGCTCGGTCGCCCGCACGCTCCTCGCCGAGGGCCGTGTCGCCGAGGCCGACGCCTCGCTCGCCAAGGCCGCCGAGCTGTACCGCCAGCTCCAGATCCGTACCGAGCTGGCCAACTGCCACTGGATGCGCGGCTACGTGTACGCGCAGAACGGCGAATTCGACCGCTCCGAGGAGGAGTTGCGGGCCGCGCTCACCATGCTCTCCGCCAAGCGCGCCGCCCTCTACAGCAGTCAGGTCGCCGTCGAACTGGCCGACGTACTGCACCGGCGCGGCAAGTCCGACGAGGCCGCCGAACTGCTGCACGGCGTCCTGAGCGACCTCAGCCCGGAGCGCGGCGCCCTGCACTCCGCCGCCGCCCACCGCCTGCTCGGCATCATCGCCGAGGACGCCCGGGACACCGAGTCCGCCGAGGAGCACTACGTCCGCGCCCTCAGCCTCCTGGAGCGCGCCGGGGCCGCCGGCGACCTCGCCGACCTGTGCCGCCTCCTCGGCGACCTGCTGCGGCGGACCGGGCGGGTGGAGGCGGCCCTGGACGCCTACCGCACGGGCCTCGGCCACCGCACGGCACCGGGCACGACGACCCTGGGCCCGGCACCCGCCCAGCCACCCCTCTGAAGCCCGGCCCCGGCCGCTGACGGGTCCTGGCCCTCGTGGGTACGCGTCCTGGTCGCGTTCGCGGCGGCGAGGCGCGTCAGACCTGCTTGCGCCCCTGCTTGCGTACCTCCGCCACGCGCGCCGCGCCGATCTCCACGGCCGCCCGGGTGGCGGACTCGTAGACCTCGTTGACGCCGCCGTTGGTGACGGCGATCGTGTCGTCGCCGACGCGGACGGCGGCGACGTACAGGGTGAGCTCGGTGTAGTCGCCGTCCGGTGTCTCGCTGCCCAGGGTGATGCGCAGGGCCTGCCGGGCGTCGCCCACGTTCGGCAGGGTGACCTCCTGGACCGTGCCGGACTGTACGCGGCCACCGGCGGCCTTCGCCCGGAACTCGGCGCACGTCCGCGGCAGCGTCCGCAGCCAGGCCAGGGTGCGGTCCACCTCCGCGGGGGTCTGGGCGACGACCTGGTAGTGCAGTTGGGCCTGGTACCAGTCGTCGTCGAGCCCGGCCACCGCCCGGATCCGCGCGTCCGGCCCGAACAGCTCCTCGGTGTAGACCGCGTCCAGCAGCCGCCCACACTCGGGCTTGTCCGCCGACGCCTTCAACAGCCCGTCCCGCCAGGTCGCCGCGCCCTGCGTGGGGGTCCAGGGCTCCCCCAGGTCACCCGCCGTGATCAGCGCGGCCTGCGCCTGCGCGGCGGTGAGCGCGGGGGCCCCGGCGGGGGCGGGTGACGCGCCCGCGGAGGAGCGCCCGGCGCCGGGCGAGGCGGACGCGGCGGCCGGCGCCGGGCGCGACCCGTAGGTGGAGCACGCGGCCACGGTCAGCGAAGCGGTGAGCAGGAGCGCCGAGCACACGACGACCGCACGGGCCGGGGGACGGGACATCCGGGAGCCTCCAGGGAGAACGGGGGGAGCCGCCAAGATCGGCTACGCCCCTCCACGGCACCACTCCCTCCGCCAACAGACCAGCGCGGCGGTCCGTCCGGGTGAGCCGGGCTGCCGCCGGCACGGGGGCCCCTGTCCCCGGCCCCCGAAAATCCGTCGCGTCCCCGCCACCCCGTTGCTACGGTCACCCGCATGCAGCGTGCCCAGTCACACCCTCGTCCGTCTCTCACGACGACGCCGGAGCAGGTCCCGGCGCGCTGACAGCTGACGCAGTCCGAAGCCCCGGGGCGAGTGCCCCGGGGTTTCGGCGTTTCCTGGGTGCTCGTCCCTCCACTGAGGGAGCCCACCATGCACGACCACCGTCGCCTCGGCCGTGAACTCGAACTGTTCGACACCGACCCCCTGATGGGCGCGGGCCTGCCGTACTGGCTGCCCGACGGAGCCGTCGTACGGCACACCCTGGAGGAGTACGTGCGGGAGGCCGAACGCGCCGCCGGCTACCGGCACGTGTACTCGCCCGTCCTCGGCAAGCGCGAGCTGTACGAGATCTCGGGCCACTGGGACCACTACAGCGACGACATGTTCCCGCCCATGGACCTGGGCGCGGAACAGGTCGTCCTCAGGCCCAGCCTCTGCCCCCACCACGCCCTCATCTACCGCTCCCGCTCCCACAGTTACCGCGAACTACCCCTGCGGATCGCCGAGTTGGGCGGCATGTACCGCTCCGAGCCGTCCGGCGTCCTCGGCGGCCTGACCCGCGTACGGTCCATCCAGCTCAACGACGCCCATATCTTCTGCACCCTCGACCAGGTCGTCGAGGAGGCCCGCGCCGCCCTGGACCTCATCACCCGCGCCTACGCCGACCTCGGCATCCGCGCCTCCCGGCACCGGCTCTCCCTGCCGGGCGAGGGCGGCAAGTACGTCGCCGACCCCGCCCTGTGGCAGCGGGCCACCACCCTGCTCAGGGAGGTCCTGGACGGCTCCGGTGTCGCCTACGAGGAGGCGGAGGGCGAGGCCGCCTTCTACGGCCCCAAGATCGACGTGCAGATCGAGGACCGCGCCGGCCGCGAGAGCACCCTCTCCACCGTCCAGATCGACTTCCACCAGCCCGAACGCTTCGACCTGCGCTACATCGGCGCCGACGGCGCCAGACACCGCCCGGTCATGGTCCACCGCAGCGTCATCGGCAGCGTCGAGCGCGCCGTCGCGCACCTCGTCGAGGAGCACGGCGGCGCCTTCCCGGTGTGGCTCGCCCCCGAGCAGCTGGCCGTGTTCCCCGTGGCGGAGGCACAGGTCGGACCGGCGGAGGAAGTGGTGCGGCGGGCTGAGGAACGGGGACTGCGGGCACGGCTGCACGGCCCCGAGGACGGCACCCTCGGCGCCCGCGTCCGGGCCGCGCGGCTGGTGCCGTACCAGGCGGTGATCGGTGAGCGGGAGGCCGACGGCGACCTGGCCGCCGTACGCCTGCGGGACGGCCGTAAGCCGGGAGTGCTGCCCGCCGCCGAGCTCCTGGACCGCGTGGCGGCACGGGTGGCGGCACGCGGGACCGTGCTCTGGGATTAGAGAGGGACCGGAGAGGGGGTGGTCCGGGGGCGGCCCTCGCTGCATAGGGTCGGAACGACGAAAGGGAGCTGCCTCATGACCGATCGCCCCTCCGACCGCCCCATCCCCGTGATCATCGACTGCGACACCGGCGTCGACGACGCCCTCGCCCTGCTGTTCGCGGTCCGGCACCCGGGCCTCGACCTGCGGGCGGTGACCTGCGTGGCCGGGAACACGGACGTCGACGGGGTCGTCCGCAACACCCTCACCGTCCTCGAGCAGGCGGGCGCCCCGGCCATCCCCGTCGCCCGGGGTGCCGAGCGCCCGCTGATCGAGCCGGTCCGTGTGGCCCGGCACGTGCACGGCGAGGACGGCATGGCGGACCTGGGCCTGCCCGCCCCCACCCGCACCGCCGTCGACGTGGACGCGGTGACGCTGCTGCGCCGGGAGATCCTCGCCTCCCCGCACCCGGTCACCCTCATACCGACCGCGCCCCTCACCAACATCGCCCTGCTCCTGCGTACGCACCCGGAGGTGGTCCGCAACATCGAGCGGATCGTGTTCATGGGCGGCGCGGTGGCCACCGGGAACGCCACGCCGGTCGCGGAGTTCAACGTGTGGCACGACCCGGAGGCGGCCGCGATCCTGCTCACGGCCGGGGTGCCGATCACGATGTACGGCCTGGACGTGTTCAAGCAGGTCCTGGTCCCGGCCGCCGACGTACAGCGCCTGCGCGCGAGTTCGGAGCCGCGTCTCCGCCTGGCCGGTGAACTCCTCGCCCACCGCGACCCGGCCGCCTCCGGCGACCCCACGCCCACGGGCGGCCTCGGCGACGCGGGCGCGGTCTGCGCGGTCGTCGACCCGGAGGGCATCACCACCGAGCGCCTCCCGGTCGAGGTCTCCCTCGCCCCGGGCCCGACCCGAGGCCAGACGGTCGTGGACCGCCGCCCACGCCCCGGCGAGTCCGAGATCCACTTCGGCACCCGCGAACAGCCCCTGGTGGACGTGGCGCTGGGCGTGGACGTGGAGCGCTACGTCAAGCTGTGGCTGACGGCGGTGGAGGGTCCCTGACGGCCTCTAACGCGTGTCGGCGGCGGGCCGTGCCGCCCACCTCTGCTCCACCTTCGCGAGCTTCCAGTACGTGACCGCCGCCGCCCACACCACGACGAACAGGCCGACGATGATGTAGCCGACGTTGTCGAGGTCGAGGCCCGCGATCCAGCCGGTGACGTCGTCGCGCAGGTCGAGCTTGTCGTGGAGGACGCCGACGAGTTCGATCGTGCCGATGAAGAAGGCGACGGCGATGGACAGGCCGGTGATGGTGAGGTTGTAGAAGACCTTGCGGACGGGGTTGGAGAACGCCCACTGGTAGGCGAAGTTCATGAACGTGCCGTCGAGGGTGTCGAACAGGCTCATGCCGGCGGCGAAGAGGAGCGGCAGGCACAGCACCGCGTACCAGGGCAGGCCCGCCGCCGCGCCCGAACCGGCCATCACCATCAGCGTGACCTCGGTCGCGGTGTCGAAGCCGAGGCCGAAGAGGAAGCCCAGCGGGTACATCTGGCCGGGGCGCGAGATGGACTTGGTGAGGCGGCCGAGGATCCGGTTCATGAATCCCCGCGAATCCAGGTGCTGTTCGAGCTCCGTCTCGTCGTACGCGCCCGCCCGCATCGCCCGGAACACCCTCAGGATGCCCACCAGGGCGACCAGGTTGAGGGCGGCGATGAGGTAGAGGAACGTGCCGGAGATCGTCGTACCGAGGAAGCCCAGGACCTGGTGGGTGCCCGAGTCCTCGTTCATGACCCGGCCGGCCAGCTGGGTGCCGCCCGCGATCAGCAGGGCGAGCAGGACGACCACACTGGAGTGGCCGAGCGCGAACCAGAAGCCCACCGACACCGGCCGCTTGCCGTCGGCCATCAGCTTGCGGGTGGTGTTGTCGATCGCGGCGATGTGGTCGGCGTCGAAGGCGTGCCGCATGCCGAGGGTGTAGGCGGTGATGCCGAGGCCGATGCCGAAGGCCTTGTCGCCGACCTCGTAGTGGCCTGGGACGACCAGCAGGAACAGGATGCCGAACGCGACGACGTGCAGGGCGGCGATGACCGCCATCAGCACTGCCGTCCGCACGGTGTCCTCACGCCGCCAGCGGAAGGAAGCAGGCGAGACAGGCTCGGTCATACGGTCAGCTCCAGCACCTCGTGGATCACTTCGTGAGATGCCGTGGCCGGTCTCCTGGCGTGGGGGCACCACCCGCTCGAGCGAAGCCGAGAGTGGGGGAGGGTGCACGCGCCCGGCCCTGCCTTCCCGGCCGCCTCACGGCGACCAGTGACTGTCCCTCACGGGACGCGGGCCGGGAACTCCCCGATCACAGTGGCGAGTGCCGCGCCGGCTTCACACCGACTTCCCGAACACCACGACCCGCCCACACTAGGTCCTCACCGACGCTCCCGCACAGCCGGGTGGGGCCGGGGCCCGGGGCAGCGCCCCCGGCCCCCGGCCCCCGTGTCCCGCTGCCTCGTTGCTACGAGCGACCCGCCGCCCTGCGTCGGCGCGTCGCCAGGACGATGGCGGCGCCGCCCGCGAGCAGCGCGGCCGCGCCGATGGCGATCGGGGTGGTGTTGCTGTTGGCGCCCGTTTCCGCGAGGTCACCGCCGCCGCCGTGCGGGGTGGGGGCGGCCGGGGGAGTGCTGGACTCGGAGTCGCTCGGCGGCTGGGTGGAGGTCGAGCCGGAGGGGGTCGGGGTGGCAGGGGGCTCGGTCTCGGCCGGCGGGGTCGCGGACTCGCTCGCCGGGGGCGTGGTGGGCGTCGCGGGAGCCGAGGGCGGGGTGGAGGCGGGCGGGGTGGTCGCGGGCGGCGTCTCGATGGTCGTGCAGTCCTGCTTGCCGCCGTTCCAGGCCGCGATCAGCTTGTCCTTGATCACCGGGCGGTCCGGCCCCTTGGGCAGCTCACCGTGCTCGAAGCCGTCCTTCGCGTCGAGCCTGCCGTCGAACTTCTTGGCACCCCGGTAGAGGTCGATCTGCGCGTAGCAGCCCGCGTCCGGCACCGCGATGTCGAGGGACTCGGTCTGGCCGGGCTTGACCGTCACCGTGTCGAAGTCGACGAAGACCTGCTCACCGGAGGTGTTGAAGTTCGCGCCGTGGGCGAGGAAGGAGGACAGGGAAGCGGTGCAGGTGCTCGCGTCCCCGGCGGTGCGGACCTTGATGTGGACCTTGCCGTCCTCGGTCGGCTTGAGGTTCTGGTCGTCGACCTTGACCGAGTCGAAGAAGGCGACCCCGTCCAGGGAGAATTGGCAGCGGTCCGTGCCGGTCTCCGTGCCCGCGCCGGTGCCCGGCTGGTACGCCCCGCCGGACTTCCAGCCGTCCCCGCCGGGCTCGGAGGCCCAGGCACCGGAGGCGGCGGCGACGGAGGCGGCGCACAGGGCGAGTGACGCGGCGCCCGTCCCCAGCAGGCGGCGCATGGTGACACGACTCGCTATGGACATGCAGATCCCATCTTGGCGTGCGAAACCCGGGCACGGCGGGAGGGCAGCACGACGCTGCCGGCCGTACCGAGGGTGTGTGGTCGAAGAAACACCGGGCCCATTGGTCACATGCGCCACAGCGTGCACTCATGGTGGATCTCGCGGCGGAACACTGTCAACCTGCGGCGAAGCCCGGGGAGTTCGGACGCCATCACAGTTCCATCACACGGGGAATGATTCGTTCCGACCGTGACGGAGGTTCGCTTTTCCGGCCATGTGGGCAGAATTTCCCTTTATCGTTCATAGACCACCCGACAGACCACCCGACAGACCGCACCCGAAGAGGAGCCCGCGTGATCGTCCGCACCACGCCCGACCTCTCGTCCAAGGATCCGAACTGGTGGCGGCAGGCCGTCATCTACCAGGTGTATCCGCGCAGCTTCTCCGACGCCGACGGTGACGGGCTCGGGGACGTCCGAGGCGTCACCCAGCGCCTGCCCCACCTCGCCGCGCTCGGCGTGGACGCGCTGTGGCTCAGCCCCTTCTACCCCTCCGAGCTCGCCGACGGCGGCTACGACGTCGCCGACCACCGGGACGTCGACCCGCGCCTGGGCAGCCTGGACGACTTCGACGAGATGGTCGCCGAGGCCCACCGCCTGGGTCTGAAGGTGATCGTCGACCTGGTCCCGAACCACACCTCCCACCAGCACGTCTGGTTCCAAGAGGCCCTGGCGGCCGGCCCGGGCTCCGCGGCCCGCGACCGGTACGTCTTCCGTGACGGCCGGGGCGAACACGGAGAGCTCCCGCCCACCGACTGGCAGTCCGTCTTCGGCGGCAGCGCCTGGCAGCGGGTGCCGGACGGGCAGTGGTACCTGCACCTGTTCGCACCCCAGCAGCCCGACCTGAACTGGGCGCACGACGACGTCCGCGAGGACTTCCGCACGACCCTGCGCTTCTGGGCCGACCGCGGGGTCGACGGCTTCCGGGTCGACGTCGCCCACGCCCTCACCAAGGACCTGGACGAGCCGCTGCGCGACCTGGGCGCGCCCGAGCTGAGCCGGGAGGAGGCGCTGCCGGACTTCCCGCCCGGCACCCACCCCTTCTACGACCGCGACGACGTCCACGAGATCTACCGCGACTGGCGCACGATCCTCGACTCCTACTCCCCGCCCCGCATGGCCGTCGCCGAGGCCTGGGTGCGCGGCCCGCGCCGCGCGCTGTACGCGCGCCCGGACGAACTGGGCCAGGCGTTCAATTTCGAGTACCTCCAGGCGGGCTGGGACGCGCGGGAACTGCGCCAGGTGATCACCGGGTCGCTGGAGGACGCGCGGCTGGCCGGCGCCTCCGCGACCTGGGTGCTGTCCAACCACGACGTCGTACGCCACGCCTCCCGGCTGATGCTGCCGCCGGGCACGGACGAGAACGCCTGGCTGCTGTCCGGCGGCCACGCGCCCGCCGTGGACGAGTCCCGGGGCCTGCGCCGGGCCCGGGCGGCCGCCCTGCTGATGCTGGCGCTGCCCGGCTCGTCGTACGTCTACCAGGGCGAGGAGCTCGGGCTGCCCGAGGTCGCCGACCTGCCCGTGGAGGTCCTCCAGGACCCGATCTGGGAGCAGACGGGCCGGGTCCGCAAGGGCCGCGACGGCTGCCGGGTGCCGCTGCCGTGGACGACGAGCGGACCGTCGTACGGCTTCGGCGCGGGCGGCGCCTGGCTGCCCCAGCCGCCGGGCTTCGCGTCGTACGCCGTCGAGGCCCAGGACGGGACGGAGGGCTCCACCCTGGAGCTCTACCGCACGGCCCTGAAGCTGCGCCGCAAGCTGATCGAGGGCGAGTCCCTGACCTGGCTGGAGGACACCCCGCCCGGCACCCTCGCCTTCACCCGCACCGACGGCTGGCGCTGCGTGACCAACCTGTCGGACACCCCGGTGGCCCTCCCGCCCGGCGAGGTCCTCCTGACCAGCGCCGCCCTGGACACGGACGGCCGCCTGGGCCCGGACACGACGGCCTGGCTGGCCTGAGCGACGCGCCACGCGCGGCGGAGCCGGGTCCCCGCGTGTCCGGAGTGCCGCGGCCTGTCTCACCCCGCCGGCGGGGTGGGTGAGGCCGCCCCCGGCGTCTCCGTGCCGTCCGCCGGTGGCGTCAGGACCACCTCGGGCTGGCCGGGGGCCGGAGGCGGTGGGGTGAGGTCGGAGGAGGGGAGCTTGGGCGGGGTGGTCTCCTGGAAGAGGACCTGGTCGAAGTTGACCAGGCCCGTCTTCTCCATGACCGTGATGTGGTCGAGGACGGTGTCGTTCGCCTGGTCGGCGAGCTGGCGCACCAGCGTGTTGCGGGTGGTGGAGCGGATCTTCGAGACGGTGTTGAAGATCGAACCGTGCGTCACCCGCAGGATGTTGGCGAAGTCGGAGTCGAACTGCTTGCCGCTGTCGCTGCTCAGCGTCGTGATGAACCCCTGCTGCTGAGGGCTCGGCTGGTTGGGGATCGTGATGTTCAGCTCGGGCGCGATCCGGCGGCACGTCGCGTCCAGGGCCGCGTGCCCGGCGATCAGGTGCTGCCCGGCCGTGACGACCGCCTTGGTCGTGCCCTTCTGCACGGCCATCTGACCCACCGGGTACTCCCACAGCCCCGCCGCCCGCACCTTCACCACGAAGTCCCGGTCGGCCTCCGTCAGCGGCCCGGACGAGGTCTGGGCGATGATCCGGTCGGGTGTGCTCGACACGTTGTTCATGCCGAGCATGGCCGGATAGGCCAGCGCGATGGTCGTCAGGCCCAGGGCGCCCCCCACGAGAAGGGTTCCCATCGCGTTCCGTGAGAAGAGCACCGTGCCTCCTGCCCGGTCGAGGGTCCCGCCGTCGCACGGCGGGTCTGGTCGCAGGGAAGTACGACCCGACCGGTCAACGGAGCCCCTCGCATTGGTCAAAGCTTCCCAACCTCACCCTCGAACAAGTAAGTTCCCATAAGGAACTCACTGACCTACGGGCTCACTGTCCTACGGGCTCACCGGCCTACGTACTCGCTGACCTACGTACTCGCTGACCTACTGAAGGGAACGCCGTGCCCCAGCAGACCTGGAACGCCGTCGACGCCTACTTCAACACCCTGCTCGTGGAGGAGGACGCGGCCCTGCTCGCGGCCGGCGAGGGCAGCGAGGCGGCCGGGCTGCCGCCGCACCAGGTGGCCCCCAACCAGGGCAAGCTGCTCCACCTCCTCGCCCGTGTCCAGGGCGCCCGCTCCGTCCTGGAGATCGGCACCCTCGGCGGCTACAGCACCCTCTGGCTCGCCCGCGCGCTCCCCGACGACGGCCGTCTGGTCACCCTGGAGGCCGACGAGCGGTACGCGCGGGTCGCCGCCGACAACATCGCCCGCGCCGGCCTCGACCACGTCGTCGACCTGCGCGTCGGCAAGGCCCTGGACACGCTCCCCCGGCTCGCGGCGGAGAACGCCGGCCCGTTCGACCTCGTCTTCATCGACGCCGACAAGCCCACCAACCCCGACTACCTGGAGTGGGCCCTGCGCCTGACCCGCCCCGGCAGCGTGATCGTCGGCGACAACGTCGTGCGCGACGGCGCGGTCACCGACCCGGACAGTGAGGACCCGCGCGTCCAGGGCGTCCGACGCTTCACCGAACTCATCGCGCGGAACCCGAAGTTGACCGCCACGGCCATCCAGACCGTCGGCGAAAAGGGGTACGACGGTTTTGTGCTCGCCGTGGTCACCGGCTGACCCGACGACCGAGAAGCGAGCAGAGGGGGAGACCATGGCGAGGATCGCCGAACTCACGTACTACCCGGTGAAGGGCTGCGCGGGCATCACCGTCTCCGACGCGCCGCTCACGCCCACCGGGCTCGCGTACGACCGCCGTTACGTGATCGTCGACGAGAAGCGAGAGCTGCGCTGGCTGTGGGGCGACCCGCGGATGGCCCTGATCACGCCCGAACTCGGGGGCGCGGGCGGTCCGGACGGGGACGCGGTGCTCACGCTGCGCGCGCCCGGGCACGGCGATCTCCGCGTCGACGCCCGCGACTTCACTGCACCGGTGGAGCTCCCTGGCCGCCACTACCGGGCCGTCGACCAGGGCGACACGGCCGCCGCGTGGCTGTCGGACGTGATCGGTGCGAGCAGCAGGCTGCTGCGGGTGCCGCCGCAGCAGGACGGCGGGCCCGTCGCCGCCAACAGCAACCGCGTGCACGTCGTTTCCCGGGCCACCCTCGACCTGCTGAACCGGCGCCTGGCCGAGCGGGACGAACCGGCCCCGCCGGTGCCGATGAACCGCTTCCGCCCGAACATCGTGGTGGACGGCTGGGACGACCCGCACACCGAGGACCGCGCCCACCGTCTGACCGTCGCCGACACCGAACTGACCCACACCGGGGCCACCGTCCGCTGCGCCATCACGATGGTCGACCAGGAAACCGGTCGCCGTGCGGGCCCGGAACCGCTGCGCACCCTCGCGACCTACCGCAAGGCGGCCGACGGCGGGATCCTCTTCGGCGCGTACTTCGCCATCCGGCGCACCGGAAAGCTGTCGGCCGGCGACGAGGTGACGGTACGGGAGTGGAGGGCTCCGGAGGCGGTGTGATCCGGGAGGGCGTGCGGGTGGTGTGATCCGCGAGGACGTACGGGCGGTGTGATCCGGCAGGGCGCCCGGGCGGTCAGTAGTCCGTACGGCCGTACAGCGGGCGTCACCTGCTGCAACGGCCGTGAGAATGAGCCTCGGGGGGTGCCCGCGTCCAACCCCCCGCCGCCCTTCCACACGCACTGGGAGCCACCCACCATGAGACGCTCACGGCCGAGGACGGCAACCGTCCTGCTGTGCTCCACCACCGCCCTCGCCGCCCTCGCCGCCTTCCCGGCCCCCGCCTCCGCGCACGGCCGAGACGACCTGTGGGGCGCCGTCACCATCGTCCCCGGCCGGGCCGGCGTCCTCGACATCTCCGGGCACACCGGACCCGCCCTGGGCACCGGTTCCACGCTGACGCTGACGGCGCCCGGCCGGACCACGATCACGGACCTGCCGCTCGACGCCCAGGACTACCGGGGTGCGGTGGCCGCCGACGGCCGCAGGGGGACGTACACCTTCACCGGTACCACCGCCCGGAACCCGTGGGCGGGGCGCTCCTTCCCCTTCGTGATCACCGTGCCCGCCGACGCCGTGCCCGGCTCCCGGCCGGCCGGCTGCGCCCTGCGGCTGACCGACGCCGGGGGTGCTCCGACGGACCAGGGGACGTGCACGGTGACCGTGGGGCTGCCCGAGCCGACGCTGGTGCGTCCGACGTCGGGTGTGCCGCTGGGGCCGCGGCCGCAGGTGGCCGGGAAGGCGTACCCGGGCGCGCGGGTCGTCGTGCGCGACAAGGACGAGAAGGTGGTGTGCTCCACGACCGCGGGGCCGGACGGCGCCTGGTCCTGTGTCCCGGGCGCCGCCCTGCCCGTCGGTGGCAACCGGCTCCAGGCGACCGCCACCTTCAACGGTGTGAGCGCGGCGAGCGAACAGGTCGCCATCACGGTCGGATCGCCGCAACGGTGAGGTAACACCCGCAAGGCAAAGGTCCGTTGGGGAAACGTTGACCCGTTCCCGGCCGAGTCCTGGTGAATTCGCGGGAGAGTCGTGGCGAACCCTCGACCTAGGGTCGCCGCATGCCCCCACAGCCACCCCCGCGTGTCCCCGCCGCGCTCCCGGTCCTGCCCTACCGCAAGCCCACCAAGGGCCGCGACTACTGGGTCCTGGACGACGTGCTGCCCGACGTGGACGCCGTACGGGAACGGTGTCTGGCCAAGGACGACTGGGTGCGGGGATACCCGTACACCTCGGAGACCTGGCCCGGGCTGCGCACCATGCCGGGCCTGGAACCGGGTGAACTCGCCCGCGTGGAACGGCTGGTGAGGAAGGCGACCGGCGCGAAGGAGCTGTGGGTGCAGCGGGCGCCCGGCGGTGGCACCCTCAACCACAACTGCGTACAGGTCGTGGGAGAGGGCGAGAGCGAACCGCGCCCGCACACCGACTCACGCCACCTGTGCCGCTACGCCGCCGTCCTCTACCTCAACCCGGCCGTGCCCAAGGACTGCGGCACCAGCTTCTACCGCCAGTCCCTGCCCGGCGGCCGGCTCGGCGGCAACGTCGTCCAGGCCCCGCACCACAACCTCGTCGAGGCGCTCGGCACCCGGTTCGTGGCGCCGGACGCCTTCGAGGAGGACGTACGCGTACCGCACAAGTACAACCGGCTGCTGCTCTACCACGCCAACCTCGTGCACAGCGCGACCGGTTACTTCGGTACGACGCTGGAGGAGAAGCGGATGACGGCGGTCTTCTTCTGGATGGCCTGACCCCGGTCCGCGGCCGCCGTTTCAGTAACGCAGCGCCCGGCCCACGTACGTCTTCACGTCGCCGGACAGCTTGTGCGTGCTGCGGGCGGTGGCTTTGCCGGTTCCGCCCGCCGCCACGTCGGGGACGGTGACGACCACGACGTCGAGGAGCCCGCCACCGGCCTGCTCGAAGTCGACCTGGACGGCGAACGACCTCTTCTTGTCGTCGGTGTTGGCCGCGGTGACCTGGACGGTCGTACGTCCCTGGGAGTCGGTGGCCGGCTTGCCCAGCCGCACGTCGCCCTTGACGTCGACGCCGTTCTTCACCTCGTCGAGCTTCTTGCCCGCCTCCGCGCTGGCCGACGCCAGGGTGTCCCCCGCCTTGGAGGCGAGCGAGGACGCGGCGGAGGCGGCGCCGCTGACGACGGACTCGGGGCTGCTGTCGTCCGAGCAGCCGGTCAGCCCGGCCGCCAGCACGAGCGCCGTGACCGCCGCCAGCGCCGTTCCCGGCGCGCGGGGCGTGCGGTGAGCGGGCATGGTGCCTCCAGGCGGTCTGCGACGGCTGTCCCCTCCAGTGAAGGCCGCCGCGCGCCCACCCGCACGCCGGGCCACCCGGACGAGGGAGGGGACGTCAGCGCTTCGCCTTCTTGTACCGCCGCATCAGCTCTACGATCCGGTCCTGGTCGGCGCGGCCGTTCAGCTCGGCGAGCAGCTCGTCCGGGCACAGCTCGTAGAAGTCGCCCCAGAACCCGCGCCTGCGGTTGTCCCAGATCCGGTATCCCCCGGGCACTCCCCGGGCGACATAGCGTCTCTTGCTCATGCGGGGCAGTGTCCCCTTGACACCGGCGTTCCCCGTACTGGTTATTGGTCTTCTTCGTCTTCTTCGTCTTCTTCGTCAGCCCGTCGGTGCCGTGCAGGACGGGGAGCAGGTGGTGTCCGTGACGCCGGCCGGAGGGGTCACCGTCGGGGTGCCGGACAGGGCGGCGTCCTCCGTCGTGCCGGTGAGGGTGTAGGTCAGGGTGCCGCCGGGGGCGATCGTGCCCGTGGTGGGCCGGGTGCCCTCGCCGGAGGCGGCACCGCAGGAGCTGCCCGGTGTCGCCGCGCAGGTCCAGGACGCGGGCGCCGGGTGGCGGATCGAGGCGCCGACGGCCGTCGAGGGGCCGCCGTTGGACACCGTGACCCTCGGCCCGTCCCGCTTGACCGACAACGACGTCTGCGGCGCCGTCACCACGGGGTGGACCGGCCGGGCCTTGCCGTTGCCGCGCTTCGGGTCCGGCGTACGGGAGTCCGCCGACGCCGTGCCCGGCAGGTCCGCGCCCGTCCCCGTGTACGACGGGTCCAGCAGGACCGTGACGCCCCAGGAGGCGCGCGCGCCGGACGCGAGGATGTCCACGGGGCCGCAGGTGACGCGCCGACCGTCGCGTGACGCCGCGCAGCCCCCGCCCCGCGAGAAGACGAAGTCGACACCGTCGGGGAGGACGGCCGTCGCGGTCACGTCGGTGGCGTCCGACGGACCGTGGTTGCTCACCGTGAGCGCGTAGGCGAAGGTGCCGCCCGGGAAGATCGGGTCGTCGTCCGTCGCCCCCACGACCGACACCGCCGTGACCAGGTCGGCCTGCGGAGTCCGGCCCCCGGCCGCCGAGACGGTTCCGGCGAGCGCGACGGCGAGCAGCAGCGCCCGTAGCGGGCGGACGAGGAATGACCTGCGCATGAGAACGCCCTCCGGGTGCCGACGGCTGTGCACTCATGCTCGGCCGCAGCCCGACCAGTCGTCGGCCGCCACGCCCTGCGGCCCCGCGAAGTCACCCGAACTCGCACCACACGATCTTCCCGGGCGCCCTGGGCCCGACCCCCCACTTGTCCGCCAGCGCCGCCACCAGCAGCAGCCCCCGCCCGCCCTCGGCCGGTTCCCCGCCCTCCCCATGCGGCACGGCCGGTACGCCGTCCCCGCTGTCGTGCACCTCCACACGCACCCCACCGTCGTACGGCAGCAGCCGCAGCAGGAAGCCCCGGCCGGGCGGTACGCCGTGCACCAGCGCGTTCGTCGCGAGTTCGCTCACGCACACCAGCACGTCGTCGGCGCGCGGCCCGATCTCCCAGTCGGCGAGCGCGTCCCGGGCGAACCTGCGGGCGGCCGGCACGGACTGACGCTCCCGCCGGTAGAAGCGTTCACGTGGGGACGGGGGTGGAGTTTCGAGGTTCACGGGACGAGAGTGACGCTCCGTGGTCATGATGAGACAGTACGTGCACGCGTACACCTGGTCTGTACGAGTGCGCGATGGTGAACGTACGTGCGCGGGTGGGGAGTTGCACCGCATGAGCACCACGACTCGACGGTCACGCAGGAACGCCTCGGCGATGAAGATGGTGGGCGCGCTGCTCGCCGTCTTCCGAGAGGCCGCCGGATACACCCAACGGTCGCTCGGGGAGCGGTTCGTGGTGGGTGAGCAGCAGATCGCCTCGATCGAACAAGGCAGACGGCCACTGAAGCGGGACCTCGCGGAGCAGTTGGATGAACTCCTGGAGACAAGGGGGGCGTTGAGCGAGGCGTTGAAGTACATGCCCGAGGTGGACTTGGTGCCGCTGTGGGCGGAGGAGTTCCTTGACCGGGAGCAGGAGGCGATCTCGATTGCGTCTTACGAGAACCAGGTGTTGCCGGGCCTCCTCCAGACCGAGGCGTACGCGTGGGCGGTGTTCCGCAGCCGTGTTCCGCTGTACGACGAGGACGAGATCGCGCAGTTGGTGGCGGCTCGCATCGAACGCCGGGCGATCCTGCACCGCAAGGAGCCGCCCATCACCTGCTTCGTGGTCTGGGAACCGGCGGTGAAGGCTCCCTTCGGCGGCAAGCAAGTGCAGGCTGAGCAGTTGCGACACCTGCGCGCGTGCTCTGAGCTGCCGGGCCTCATGCTCCAGGTGTTGCCGCTGGATCGCACCACCCACGCCGGCCTCGACGGCCCCTTCGTGCTCATGGAAACCCCGGAACACCAGCGGCTTGCCTACACGGAGACGCAGCGCGGAAGTCAGCTGATTGCCGACCCGGATGAGGTGGCGATCCTTACGCAGAAGTGTGCGATGCTGCGGTCACAGGCCCTCACCCCCGAGGACACGAGGGATCTGCTGGACCGTCTGCTAGGAGAGCAATGAGCAGCACCGCACTTCGGTGGTTCAAGTCGAGCTACAGCGGCAGCGAGGGCGGCAACTGCATCGAAGTCGCCCTCCCGGGTGGGGAGTCGGTGCACATCCGCGACTCCAAGGCCCCCGCCCTCGGCTACCTCACCATCGCCCCCTCCACCTGGACCGCCTTCCTCCGCAGCCACGGCAGCGGAGGCACCGCCGATCCGAAGTAGGGAGTGATCCGCACCTCGAAGTGGAGGTGCGGACCGGTGGCGCTGCCCGTCGCGCCGGCCAGGCCGATGCGCTGGCCGGCCGAGACGTGCTGCTCCTTGCGTACGAGGATGCGGGCGAGGTGGGCGTACTGGGTGAAGTAGCCGTCGTCGTGGCGGACGAGGACCTGGTTGCCGAAGCCGTCACCACAGGTCGTGGCGCGTACGGTGCCGGGGCCGACCGCGAACACGGGCGTGCCCGTGGGGACGGCGAAGTCCTGGCCGGTGTGGCGGTGGGCCCAGTGCGGACCGCGGGCGGCGTACGCGGCGGAGAGCCGGTAGCCGCGGGTGGGTGCCGTCCAGCTGTCCTGGCCGTCGTCGCCGCCCGGGGCGGGCGGGGCCGTGCGGGGCTTGATACGACAGCGCCCGGCGCGTCCTGATGGGTCGAGGGCGACGGGGTCGCCGCCCTGGCGGCCCGTCCGGCGCAGTATGTCCCACAGGTCGCTGCGGATGGCCTTGCGGTGCCGTTCGGCGTCCCGCACCTTCTCGGGACCGGCCTCCGCGTCCCGCCGTAGCCGGTCGACGCGGGCGCGGGCCGCTTCGTGGGCGCGGACCGCACGGGCGGCTTCGTCGCGCGGCGGCTCGACGTCGCCGGCGGCGCGGGCCGGGGCCGCCGTCAGCGCGACCAGCAGGGCGGCCACCAGTGCGGCGGTGTGTCGTGCGAAGCGGGTGCGGTGGTCTCCTCGCATCTTCGGATCGTCGGACGAGTAGGGCCGACGGGTGAGGTGGCGGGGGCTTACACGCCGTGGTGTTCCTCCGGTCGGGCTACGGGACGGGACGGCTGCCGGACCATGTGTACGAACTCCACGCCCTTGATGACCACCCCGTCGTCGATCCGGCACACGCCGTCGTCGTCGGGCATCTGCGGGTCGCACGACTCGTACACGATGAGGAAGGCAGCCACCGCCCCCCGGTCGTCGCACTCCGGGCTGACGTGGATGAGGCCCTCGCCCGGGGGCAGCAGCCGATCGGTGCAGAGCGAGCGCTGTCCGGCGAGCGGTACGGGGCCCAACTCGCTGGTCACGGTGCCCTGGGCACCCTCGTCGAGGATGCGGGCGACCAGCCAGCCGTGCATCCTCGGACGGCGACGCGCCCGCCTGCGCACGGCCCGGACGACCCAGACCAGGACGAGCCCGACGGCACCGGCCCCGACCGCCGGGACCACCCACGCGGGGATCCCCACCTGGCCGGTGCCGGACACGGTGATGGACCGCGCGTCCAGCGGAGGGGGGATCGTCCGGATTCCGAGGGCCGTCAGATTCGGCTGCCAGCGCGTGCTCACCTCGGCGTGGACCGAGAGGCTCCCGGTGAGCCGTACGGTCCTGCGCTCCGTCGCGTACTGGTCCGACTTCCAGGTCAGCTCGACCGTCACCTGGGCAGCGGCGCCGGGTTTGAGTTCGTCGCCGGAGATGTACTTGTCGGACGGTACCGTCGCGGTGATCGGTACGGAGCCGTCGTCGATGGTGAACCTCAGGCCCGAGATCCACAGGGGTACCGTCTTCATGGTGGACCGCAGGGTGAGGGTGACGGTCGCCTTGCCGTCCTTCGGCGACAGTCGCACCGGTTTCTCCGGCCACTCGACGACGACCCGCCCGGAGCGCTCCACGGCCAGCGCGGTGATGGCCGCGCGCCGCAGGACGTCCTCCCGTACCTGGGCCAGGTCCGGCCGTTCCCAGGGTCTCCACGAATTGGTGATGAGTGAGGAGGGGAAGGCCCGCGCCAGGACCTCGAGGTGCCCGGTCCGGTTGCCGTCGTAGCCGGAGAGCGGGAACAGGTGGACGGTCAGCCGGGTGCGGAGCCTGAGGGCGTCCGCCCGTGAGCCCAGCGCGTCGACCGAGTCGGGGCGGGGCGTGGTCTGTTCCCCCGCGGCCAGGACGGCGATGGCCGACCGCTGGGGCAGGTCGCTCTTCAGCGTGGTCAGCGCCGCGTTCAGCGCCCGTGGGAGGTCGATCGTGTAGTCCGTCGACGGGGGCCCCGGTGCGCTCAGACCTTCGACATCCTCCCGGGTCAGCCGGGGGATCGTCCGGCGGACCTCCCGGTCGAAGAGGATCAGGGTGATCTCGTCCTTGCCGGACATGGCGTCGAGGAGGGTGGTGAGCTGGGTGCGGGTCTCCCGCAGCGGCATTCCTCTCAGGTACGCGGTGTCGACCAGCACGACATAGCGCGTGCGGACGCCGGTGATGCCCAGTTCGCCGTAGAACTGGTCGGGGGTGAGCACGCCCAGCGTCGGCCCCGAGTTCTTCTTCGGTGTCGGCTGTCCGTCGGCCGCCGGGGCCGCCGTGGCCGCCCGGGCCGGGGTGGTCAGGGCCAGCAGGGTCAGCAGCCCCAGGAGTACGGCGGCGGTGCGGACGGGGTGCTTCATGTGCCGTTCTCCTCGCCCGACGGGCCGGGGTCCTTGGAGCGCGTCCGGCGCAGCCGCGGCCAGCGGGTGGTCCGGCGCGGGCCTCGGCGCTGCTCGGCGACGGCCTGCCGTACGCCCGGGTGGTTGATCTTCCTCAGGTGGCTCAGCAGCCAGTGGTCGCGCGGGAGGGTCGTGACAAGCGCGAGGGCCGTCTCCTCACGCTGCCCCGCCATGCGTGGGAGCAGCCAGATCTCCGTGAATCCGTACAGATAGGGCTCGGCGTGCTTCCTCGGCGTCCGCGTCGCCCAGGGCGGCGTACGGCCGAACAGCGGGGACACCACGTCCATGGCGCCCCGGTTGAAGGGGTGGTCGGGCTTCAGCAGGCTCAGTGCCTTCCCGACCCGGCCCTGTACGGACGGCGGGCCGTCGACCCCGACCGCGACGATCTTCCCCCAGCAGCCGAGGAGGACCGCGTCGGCGCTCCCGGTCCGCAGCGCGGTGCGCAGCAGCGGTTCCAGGGCGTCGGAGCCGAACCGCCGGACCAGGTCTTCGACCCATTCCGGCCGTACGGCGGTGGAACGGCCGGGCAGCAGTGCGCCGAACGCCCTGAGCCAGCCCGGGGCGTCGTATCCGGCCGGTCCGGGCGGGCAGAGCCAGGCCAGCCAATCCTCCAGCGGGGCCCGCGCGTCGACGACCTGGTGGCGCAGCAGCTCGTAGGCGACCTCGGGGCGGGACAGGACGGTGGTGCGCAGCTCGGGCGAGGCGCCGGGCGGGAGCGGCGGCGCACCGCGCAGGAGTGCCGCCTGCGCGGCGGTCTCCTGGGCCGGGGGACAGAGCGCCAGGACGTGGTTGACGAAGGTACCGGTCTGCTGCCGCCGGGTGGCGACCGGCAGGTAGGTGCGGGCCAGTCCCGGTCGTCCGGCGGCCAGTTCCTGGCCCGCTGTGGTGATGATGTGGTCCTGGGTGTCGCTCCATCGGCGCTTCAGTGTCTCGTCGTCCAGCCGTTCGGTCCGGGGGAGCAGTGCGGCGAGCGCCTCCTGCCGGTACTTCGCGCCGGACGACAGGCAGTCCAGGGCGTGCAGCAGTGCACCGCCGTCGAGTTCGCGCGGGGTGCGGGCGCGGACCAGCCGCTCGACGAGTGGCGCCGGCCCGCCGTGGCGTTCGTAGTCGTCGAGCAGGGCGGAGCGGTAGACGTGACCGACGGTGCCCGCGGCCGGTTCAGTGAGCGCGTCCCAGCGGACCTGGTGCTGGTGCGGCTTGCCGACCCACTCGCCGAAGAACAGGCGCACTCCGTGGTCGGCGAGGTTGTCCGCCCAGGTGCTGGCCCGCAGGGTCGCCCGCATGCCGTACGGCAGCAGCGCGACGACCGTGTCCAGGCAGTCGATCCGCTCGGCCAGCGGCAGCGCGCCCGCCTCGGTAAGCGCGACGGAACCGTCGAGGAGCAGGGCGGCCGCGGTGGCGTACCAGTCGAAGCCTCGTCCGTCGGCCTTCATGCGTCCCGCCAGCGCTTCCGGGTCGAACGGGGACAGGTCGAGCGGGACGGCGGCGGCCGCGGGCCGCGGGAGGGCGATGGACGCCACCTGGTCGTAAAGGGCCCGGTAGGTGACGGCAGGTCCGGCGGTGTCGTTGAACGGGAAGGTGAAGTAGCGGATGGTGGTGATGGGCCGGGCGGACCTGTCGAGTTCCGCCGACCATTCCTTCAGCGCGATGCCCGACCAGTACGGCTCCCCGGCGCCGCCCGCGACGTCGAAGGTCACCCAGGGCAGCGCGCCGGGCTCGTCGCCGTCGCCGCTCTGGGGGGTGCCCGGGGAGGCGCGGCGGATCAGACCCTCGAAGTGGGCGTCTTCGGCGCGGTCCCGGCTGGAGCCGAGTATCCGGTAGCCGTGGCCGTCCCCGGCGTTCTTGCCGTGGACGGCCCACTCGGCGTAGACCGTCACCGGCTCACTCCGGCATCGAGTCGGATCAGGCGCTCCAGCGCGATGAAGGGTTCCAGCACGTTCATGGGGCGGACACCGCCACGAATGCGCATTCCGTTGGTGCTGGAGTTGGCGAAGTCCGAGGCGTCGAAGACACCGTCGGCGCCCACGTGGAAGCCGATGGCGGAGGTGACGAAGTACACGGTCCGCTCGGGGTCGAAGTGGTTCTCGACCAGATGGCGCAGCCGGCCGCCGGACGCCCCGGCGAACCGCTCCGCCGCCCAGGCGAAGAACTGCCGGGCGTGCTGGTCCTTCACCCGGGGGAAGCGGTAGCGGTCGTCGCCCTGGGTGCCCCAGCGCGCGATACGGGCCGCCCTGAACACGGCCGGGTCGTCGAACTTGGTGACGCACACCGCGAGGGAGTGGGGGAGGTAGCGGCCGGACGGGTGTCCGCTCTCCTCCAAGTGGGTGGTGAGGCGCTGGATGATGCCGAAGAGGTAGTCGGCGCTGGCATTGGCACGCTCGTTGGTCGGGTCGAAGAGGTAGACCAGACCGTCGGAGGCGGCGAGCCGCTGGGTGAGGGAGACGTCGTCGATCACGCGTTGGTCGTGGAAGTACTCGCCGGGCAGGTCCTGGACCTCCACCACGAAGTCGGTGTCCGTGCCGTCCGCGCCGTCTGCTTCGTCAGGCTCTCCGCTGAACCTGAACCGCAGCGGCTCTCCGGCGGCCTCGGTCGCGGGCGGGAACCGGTTGTTCATCAGCACGCCCTTGTGCTGCACGAGGAACTCCTCGGCGACTCGGTCCGTGCCGCTGATCCGCCAGCTGCCGTACCCCTGCTGGGTGTCGCCGACGACATGGGCGAGCGCGGCGAGCAGCGTGGTCTTGCCGCTGGCGGGGGCGCCCCAGAGGCCGATGCGGACGGGGGTGCGGGCGGGGTCGTCGACGAAGAGGTCGCCGAGGATGCCGTCGTAGGCGGACGGCTCCTCGCTGGTCTGCGGCTCTCCCGGAGCCTGGATTTCCTGGCGGGCGCGGGGGAGTGAGCCGTGCGGGCTCCGACGGGCAGAGGGGTGGGCGCGGTTGCGGACGAGAGGCGTCTGTCCGCCCTGGTTGCGACTGCGGATCTGGGGAAGAGGGCGGCTCTTCGAGCCCAGTTGGGCGTGTGTGTGGCGGTACAGGTCGTCCAGGCTGAGCAGTTCGGGGCCATCGGGTATGCCCTCGCGCAGGGCGCGGATCAGTTCGCCGGTGAACGCCGTGAAGTCCTCGCCGAGCGGGGCTAGCGCGAGCTTGGTCTCGGCGACCGCGGTCAGCACGCAGGCCCCGTTGACCTGGGAGCTGCGGGCCACGGCGTCGCCGGCCTGCTGCTCCCCGCCCATGTACAGGTCCATCGCCCGTCCGCTGTAGCAGCAGTCGAGGACGACCATCTTCTGTCGGGCGCGGCTCTGGAGGATCTCGCGGCGGACCCAGTCGTAGGGCAGGGTGGAGGCGGGGATGTGTTCGGCGTCGGAGTCCGGCAGGGCGAGCTGGAACTCGTCGTCGTGCGGATCCACGAGGCCGTGTCCGGCGTAGTACACGATCAGGGTGTCGGTGGCCTTTTCGGCCGCCTCCCTCAGGGTCTCCGCCACGTGCCGCGAGCTGTCCGGCTGGAACAGCGCGACGCAGTGCTCCGGCGGCAGCCCCCACAGGTCGGGTGCGCACAGTAGGGCGCGCAGTACGGCGAGGTTCTGTTCGACGGCCGGCAGGTCGTCGAGGCTCTTGTACTGGTGGGTGCCCACCAGGACCGCGTACGAACGGGACGGGTCCGCGAGGCGCGGGTCGGTCACGGCCGGTTCGCCGTGCCGAGGTCGGCGATCAGGGCCCGTACCTTCTCGGGGTCGTCGCCGGTCACGGTCAGCACGAGTCCGTCGCGTTCGACACGGACCTCGGGGGCCCCGCGCCGGGTGCCGCGCCAGGCGCCGACGGCGACGAACAGGTTGGCGAGGGCGAGGGTGTTGGAGACGGCGAGGTTGATCACCTCGAGGGTGCCGCTCATCGTGCCGGGGGGCGCGGTGCCCTGTCCGTGGCGGACGTCGATGTGGTCGGTGATGTCGGGGTCCTGGCGGAGCCAGCGGTAGAGCGAGGCGAGTTGGTCGCCGGTGTTCTCGCCGTCGGCGAGGGTGAGCGAGAGCTCCATGGTGCTTTCCCCTGATGTGGGCCGCCGCGCACATGTTCGAAGAGTAAGCGCGTTATGACGGTACGTGAGATGTAGGTGAGTCGATTTTGCAGGAAGGCGCACGGCACCGCGACCGATTCACGTCGATTCCAGCCGAAGGCGCGGCAACCTCTTCGTCGTAGGCGGCGACAGGGTGACGAATCCCGTCCCCCACACGAGGAGTTCACATGCGCAGACATCTGGCGCGCTTACTCACGGTCCTGGCGGTCCTCGCCGCCCTCCTCCCGGCGTCCGCCACCTTCGCGGCGTCCCGGGCGGAGGCGGCTGCGTCCCCCGCCGTCGCCGCCGACGACTGGAACCCGCCGTCGAACCTGACCCAGCCGCTCAACGAGGTCTGGAACCACGTCCAGTCGACCTACCCGGACCTCTACGGTTTCCGGAACTACGGCTGGGACCAGGTCATGGCCAACAAGGGCAGCATCAACTACTGCGTCCGCTGGGAGTCGGACGCGCCGGTGAGCGCGGCCCTGCGCGACCGTATCCACGCGGCGCTGAAGAAGCAGTTCGCCAAATGGATGACGGCGATGGTGGAGAACGGCAAGGGCCACAACGCCTGGCCGTACACCAATGTGCCGGTCAACATCGTCGGCTGGGCGGTGAAGAACCGCAGCACCCTCCAGTGGACCGACAACTCGGTCGACATCTACACCAACAACCTGGACAGCGGCGGAGCCCCCCAGTGCGCCCCCGACTGCGGCCGGTTCTTCCACCAGGACGGCAACTACTCCCGCTGCCCCGGCGGTGTCGCCCGCCACTACGACCAGTCCCTCTGGCTGACCAAGGGCTTCCAGGGCGGCGCGGGAGGTGACTGGGGCCAGCGCGTCGGCCAGGAGTACTTCACCGGCGCCCTCGTCCAGGAGAACATCCACATCTATCTCCACGAGGTCGGCCACACCTTCGGCCTCGACGACTTCTACGACTGGACCCCGACCGGCCAGTGCTGCTTCATCATGAACGCCGGCAGCGCCACCCAGATCACCGACTTCGACAAGTGGATGCTGCGCGACTTCTGGCGGCATCTGAAGTACCGGTGGGGGTTGTGAGCCACTGACCGAGAGATGACTGCGAAGCCCCGGGGCACCGACCCGGGGCTTCCCGGAGCATGTGATTCCGGATGCGAGGAGTCGTCCGGATCGCCGCCGACCTGGGCTCTTTGGCACTAGAGTTCCGCCCTGCGTGGAGTGTGTGGCAGGTCACACATGTGTGCGAGGGGGGCTTTGTGCACGAGATGGTCAAGGGCGCCAACGTGAGTCTGGCGGCCCTCAGTGAGAACGTCGACTCGGTGATCGTGAGCCTGGGGTGGGCCAGTTCGACGGGTGAGGGCGACGCGGATGTCTCCGTGTTGCTGCTGGGCGCGCACGGAAAGGTGCGCAGCGACAGCGACTTCTACTTCTACAACCACCCCGTCGCGACCGACGGAAGCGTCCAGCTCCTCGGCAAGACGCCTGCCGGAGAGGGCAGTGAGGACCGCATCGGCTTCGACCTCACCGCGATCCCGGCCGACGTGGAGCGGATCGTCGTCGCCGCCAGCCGGTACGCAGGCGCGAGCTTCGGGGAACTGGAAGACCTGCGGGTGACATTGGCCGACGGGGCCGGCGACGACCTGCTCCGGTTCGCGATCGAGGACGCCGGATCGGTGAGCGCCTTCATCTTCGGCGAGCTGTACCGGCGCGAGAGCGACTGGAAGTTCCGTGCTGTCGGGCAGGGTTACGACACCGGTCTCGCCGGACTCGCCACGGACTTCGGGGTCGACATCGACGACGCCGGGGAGGAAGTCGCCGAAGGAGCGGACGCTCCGGCGCTGGCGGAGGCGGCGGCCGACGAACAGGCGGACACGCCCGTGCCGGTCGCGGCGGTTCCGGCCTCGGCGTTTCCGGTCACGGCGGTGGAGCAGGCTGCGCTCGCTGCCGTACCGACACCGCGGCGGCCCGAAGAGGACGAGGAGCCGCGCAAGGTCTCCGCCCGCCCCCGCACGGCGAAGAAGAAGGTCGTCCTCCCCAAGGCCGGGAAGAAGACTCTCGCGGAGAACGAGTCCTGGCGGGAGGCCAGGCTGTTCCCCGTCCCGGTGCTCAAGAGCGATCGTGACCGTGAGACGCGGGCGACCTCGGTGCTGCTGTCGGTGATGGCGCAGGTGCCCGAGTTCGGCAGGAGGCTCACGGCCGCCTTCGGGGCACCGGCCGGCCGTATGGAGACGTTCACCGAGGTCTCCCTCCCGCACGGCGACACCCCGCGACGCCCGGACGGCGTGATCCGCGTCGAGCGGGCCGGCAAGCTGTGGACGGCGCTCGTCGAGACCAAGACCAACGGCAACGCCCTCAAGGCCGAGCAGGTACAGGCGTACATGGACATCGCCGCCCGCCGGGGCTACGAGGCCGTGATCACGCTGTCCAACGATGTCGCGCTCGAGGGCAGCCCGCTGGTCGACGTCAAGGTCGACGGGCGGCGCAAGCACAAGGTGGCCCTCTGGCACCTGTCCTGGGCCGAGGTGGTCCACCAGGCCCAGTTGCTCATCCGTCACGAAGGCGTCGGCAACAGCGCGCATGCCTGGCTGCTCCAGGAGCTGCTGCACTACCTCCAGCACGAGAACTCCGGATGCCACGGCTTCCAGAACATGGGCGCGGCCTGGGTGCCGGTGCGCAAGGGAATCGATGACGAGACTCTCTGTCAAGGCGATCCCCGGGCCCTGGACGTGGTGGAGAGCTGGGAGCGGCTGATCCGGCAGGTCTGTCTCGGGCTCGGTGGTGAACTCGGGCAGAAGGTGCTTCCCGTCCGGCGGGCCAGGCGGGGAACCGATCCCGGAGCCCGGCGGGCCGCCATGGCCGACCAGCTGTGTCAGGACGGGAGGCTGCACGCGGAGCTGCGTATCGAGGGCACACCGGGTGTTCTCGCCGTCACCGCCGATCTGCGGACCGGCAAGCTGCGTACCTCCGTCGAGATCCCGGCGCCCACCCAGGGCTACCCCCTGTCGTGGGCGAAGCGACTCGTCAGGCGGTTGGCAGAGGCGCCGGCCGACCTCCACGTGGAGACGTTGGTGGAGGGTGAGGCGGGCGGGCCGCGCGGCACCCTGGAGCGGTTGCGTCCCGAGCCGGCCGATCTTCTGCCGAAGAACGGCTCCCAGATCACCGGTTTCCGGCTGTCCCTCCTGAAGGGGATGGGCAGCGGTCGCGGCAACGCCGAGACCGGCTTCATCCGCAGCGTCGACGACGCCGTACACCGCCTCTACTCGACGGTCGTCGCCCACCTGGACCGTCCCGCGGCCCGAAGGCCGGAAACCGCGGAACGAGTGACCGTGAGCTGAGCGGAAGAAGTGGGTGGCGGCTGACGATCGGTGGGTGTGGGCCAACCCTTGGCCCGGTCACGCCCGGAAGACCGGCTTCACCCTGGCACACATCCGCCAACTCCCTCCGCTCACGTAGCGCAACCCGCCTACGCCGCTACGGGTTCACCACCAGCTTCGCCGTGTTGTTGGTCGTGTCCGGGTCGAAGGGGAAGGTCGTGACCCAGTCGGGGCGGGCGGTGAGTGTTCCGGTGGCGTTCTGGACCACTCGGTCGATGGTCAGGGAGAAGGGGAAGGCGACCTCCGCGTTCTGCTTGACCCAGATCGGGAGGTAGCAGTCGTAGCGCGGGGCGCCGAGGAGCTGGGGGTAGGGCGCGCCGGTCAGGGTGCGGGGCTCGCAGGTGTCGGGGACGTCCGTGGCGCGGGTGCCCTGGGGGACGCGGAACTCGACGGTCGCGACCGGGTTGCCGGAGCCGAGGTGGGCGACCCAGGCGGGGCCCCTGTTGAGGAAGCTGAAGGTGGCGGGGACCGTGGTGCCCGCCCCGCCGTGGACCGTGGCGCCGCGCACCTCGAAGTCGGCCTTGTTCGTGGCCTCGATCGTCCAGGAGACGTTGTTGTCGTCGGTCTGGAGGTCGGTGGCACCGCCGGCCGGTTCGACGCCGAAGTCGAGCCGTTCGTACAGGGCGTGATCCGCGACGTCGATCCTCAGCGGCTCCGGCAGGTCGACGGTGGCGCCGGGGGCGACGACCGTGTCGAAGGCGCAGGTGACGTGGGTGACCGGCAGGTCGCTGTCGGCGGACGGGTCCGTGCACTGCGGATACTTCGTCGCGAAGTCGAGGCCGTACGTCGCCAACATCTCCACGGTGAAGCCGTTCGCGGGCACGTTACCGGTGTTGGTGACGGCGAACGAGGGGGCGGTGACGGTGCTGCCCGGTCGCGCCCCCTTCAGGTCCTCGGCGGGCGCGATGCCCAGGTCCGGGCCGGAGTCGATGGTCACGGTCGTGTCGAACGAGCCGCGCGGAGCGTTGAGTTCACCGTCGGGGCCGCCCTGGGCGGTGGCCTCGTAGGTGATCCTCCCCTGTGCGCCCGGCGCCGCGCCGGGCAGCGCGCGCACCCTGAGCTGCACCTGCTCCCCCCAGCCCCACTCCTGAAGGGGGACCTCGGGGACCGAGCACACGGCCGTGGCTCCGCTGGGCGTGCAGTTGTCCGGCCAGGCCACCTCGGCGACGCCGGCCAGGCCCGAGGTGTCGACGGTGAGGAGGCCGTCGGTGATGCTGTAGTCACTGGTGTGGTACAGGCCGACGGGGAGGTCGCTGTACCCGCCGCTGCCTCCGGCCCGGACGACGGAGAGGGCCTGTTCGGACGGCACCTGGATCCACAGCTGGTCGGGCTGCTCGTTCTGTGCCGAGGCGGGCGTGGCCACCAGGCCGACGACGGTCAGCGCCGTGGCCAGGGCGCCGGTTGCTCCGAGCCGCAGGGTGCGGCTGACGGAGACGGGTGTCATGACATCCCCCTGAAGTGGACTGCGTGGGTCGGGGATTGGACGGCCGCGCGGCGCCGATGGTTGTACAGCGGAAAGCCCCGGGGCCGGCCGGTGTGGCCGGTCCCCGGGGCTGTCCGGGCGTGACTTACGGGGCGTTGACCAGGTCGACCGGCGGTACCTTCACCGTCCGGGCGCCGGGCGTGCCGCCCAGGATCACCTTGCGCAGGGAGACGTTGTTCTTGAGGTTCGTCTCCTGCAGGCGCTTCGCCGGGTTGGCGATCACCTTGATGTAGTACGTACCGTTCGGCAGGCCCGTGATGTCGAAGGACTGGCCGGGGCGGTACTGGGTGTACGTGTCGCCGGAGCCGACGTCGAGGACCTCACGCACGGAGATCGCGCTGTGCTCGCCGCAGGCGGTCGACAGGTCGGTGTTGTACGGGTGCCAGTTGGCGTTCTTCACCGTGTAGTCGACGGCGTCCGTGTTGGCGAGGCAGAACGCCTCCTTGCCGCTGCGTACCCGCTTGGTCTGGTCCGCGCTCAGCAGCTGGTAGCTGGCGAAGTCCGTGAAGTGCCAGTGCTCGTGGCCGACGCGCGGGTCCCACTCCATGGTGCCGGCGGGCGAGTAGCCGACCTGCTTGCCCTTGGCGTCGTAGTAGTACTGGTACGAGTCCATCAGCTCCGCGCCCGGCTTGCGGAAGCCGTCCACCACGAGGGGGGCCGGGCCCGCGTTCCAGACGTTGGCGCTGAAGGCGAGGTAGTCCTTGCCCGCGATGTCGCCGTCCTCGCCGTCGGTGATGGAGATGTCCCAGGCGGGCAGCGAACGCAGGTCCGGCTTCGGTACGTTGGCCGGGACGCCCGCGCGGCCGGTGGGCCGGTTGGCGTTGGCCTTCAGCGCGGGCGCGATGCGCGAACCGTCGGTGTGGTCGCGTCCGTCGCCCAGGTGGTGGGCGAGACCGCGCTGCTCCAGCGCGTGCGAGAGGGCGCCCGGCGTGGGGGCGTCCGCGCCGCGCGGGCCGTAGTGGTGGCCCGCGTGGCCGCTCTGCGCGCCGTGCGCGGAGTGACCGGCGCCGTGGTGGGACATGGCGGACGAGCCGGAGCCGCTCACGCCCTCGCCGCCGCCCTCGCCGTCATCGGACTGCCGGACCGTGAGCTTGATGGCGGGCTGGTCGTTCGGGATGCCGAACAGGTCGCGGTACTTCTTGGCCACCGACACCTTGGCCGTGTAGGACCCCACGGCCAGGTCCACCGGCCTGTCGTAGTCGACCGCGCTGGTGTTGGACGCCCAGCCCTTCTGGACACCCCACACCGAGCCCAGCGTCCACGGGTTGGTGGGACAGCTCTCCGGGTACTTCGACGTCGCCGGGGCGTCCGGACGGATCCGGCCGGCGGCGTTGTTCGGGCAGTAGGTTCCCTTGCTCTTGGCGACCTCCCTGCCCGCCGCGTTCTTGACGGACACCTCCAGGAAGCCGGGCAGCCCGGAGAAGTCCTTCACCGTCCCGGCGGGGAGGGTCTTCACCTTGGTTCTCGTGCCGTCGCGGAGGATCTGCTGGGCGACCACCGGGTCCTTGTAGGACTTCCGGGTCACCTTGAACTCGAACGGTGCGTTGTCGACCTGGAGGTAGGTGCCGAGGTCGAGGTAGACGCCCCCGTGGCCCTCGTTGTCGTCGTAGCGTTCGAGCGTCACGGACTTCGACGCGGCGATCAGCTTCAGCTTGGGCGTGCCGGGTGTGGCGGACTGTGCCCCCGCGTTGGGCGCTGCCGCCGCCCCCGCGACGACGACGGTGAGCACGGCGCCTGTGGCGAGCGCGGAGCGCTTCAGGCGACTGCGGTGTTCCTGACTGGTCATCGGTTCCTCGTCTGCGCGTGCCATGGTCGTGGCATCGGACCGGACAGCCCTACAGACCGGCACGAACACCCCGGACGCACCCCACGCGCCCATCGCCGACCTGTGAGCATCATGTGAGACCGGCGAGGGGACGGTGTCGGTTGCCTGGCGAGAAATAAATGGCCGGATGCGGCCACTTGGGTCCTGTTCCGCCCGTTCCGCTCCTAAAATCCGCGCATGGCGTCGGTGTGGGGGAGAGCGGGCGTGGTGGTGGGGCTCGTGTTTCTGCTGAGCGGTTGTGGGGCCGAGCTCGATCCGCTGTACGTCGAGAAGGACGGTGACCGGACCGTCGTCGGGTGGCGGGAGTGTCCGGGAGGCGGCCGGGACGGGATCGGCGAGCTGGAGCTCTTCCGGTGGGACGACTCCCGCACCGTCGACGAGCCCGGTGAGCCGCTCTGGCGCGTCGAGGCCGAGGGGGGTGCCGCGGTGGCGCACCGGGTACGGCTCGGCAGCGCGCCCAACGGGTTCGTGACCCGGGTGCCGCTGACCGTCCCCCTCGACCCCGGATCGACGTACGCCCTGCGCGCCAACATGCCGACCGAGGACATCCGCCTGGGCTTCGTGACCTTCCGGCCCGAGCAGCTGTCCGCCGGCCGTGTCGTCTTCGGCGAAGCCGAGAGCACGTCACGCGGCCACTACGACGACATGGACGACGAGCGGTTCGGCTGCTTCACCGAGTGACGCGACCGGCCTCGCGGTCTGCTGTCTTATTGGCCTTGCGGCGCGGCGGCAGGCGTTGTGCGGGTCACCATGGGGGCGTGAGCTTCGAACGCGAGATGATCGCCGTCCCCGCGGGCCGAGTCGCCCTCACCGACCGTCGTACGCAGCGCGGTTGGGAGGTCGAGGTGGGGCCCTGTCTGATCGGGGCGCATCCGGTCACCCAGGAGTCGTACGAGCGGGTCACCGGTCTGCGGCCCGGCGCGGTGCCGGGGGAGCGGTTGCCCGTGGAGGGGGTGTCCTGGTGGGACGCCGTGCGGTTCTGCAACGAGCTGTCCGCGAGGGAGGGGCTGACGCCCGTCTATCGCCTCCGGGGCGAGGGGGACGACCGCCGCGTCGAGTGGGACGAGGGCGCCGACGGATACCGGCTGCCCACCGAGGCCGAGTGGGAGCACGCCTGCCGGGCCGGTACGGCGGGGCCGCGGTACGGGCCTCTGGACGAGATCGGCTGGTACCGGGGCAACTCGGGGGAGCGGATCCGTGAGGTGGGCGGGCGGCGGCCCAACGCCTGGGGGCTGTACGACATGCTCGGCAACGTCTGGGAGTGGTGCTGGGACGTCTATGACGCCGAGGTCTACGGCGACTACCGCGTGCTGCGCGGGGGCGGCTGGTTCGACGAGCACTGGAGTTGCCGGGCGTCCGTGCGGCGACGCAGCCATCCGACGTTCGCCGTGGACGACGTGGGGTTCCGCGTGGCGCGAAGCGTTTAGGGAGTGCGGTCGAGCCGACGCTGTCGTCCGACAATCGCATGGCCCCCATCGGGGGACGCATCCTCATCCGATGGGGCCATGCGCGGGTCGGGGCGTACCACCGGCGTGCACAGGCGCGTTGCAGAGACATGCATTGCACTGTCACCACCGGGCGTCTCCTCCTGGCGAGCGGGGACCGGAAGACGTCCTACGGCGAGGAATCACCCATCTACGCGGCCCTAGTGGCGGAGTGGCGCGTCGGCGGGCGGATGGTTCCGGGGACACGTGACCCGCAGTGGATCGTTCTGACGTCCCTGGGGCCCGCCTCGGTGGCCACGGGTGTCAGTCGGCCCGGATGACCGGGCCCGGCGTCGACGCCCCGCAGGTCGGGCATCTTCGGCCCGTGAGGGACTGGGCGGCGCGGCGGCCCAGGGCCAGCTGGAGGGCGAGTTCCACGGCGGCCGGGACGAAGAGCGCGCCGCTGCCGTCGGGCGGTACCAGCCAGCGCAGGCGCCCGGCGGCGCGGTGCGGTGCCGGTACGGCGATCCAGGCGCCCTGGCCCGCGTACCGGATGCCCGAGCCGATCCAGCGGCCCTCGGGGTCCGGTGGCAGGAAGAAGGCAATGCGGCGGGCGGCGGCGTCGGCGAGGACGGGGCCGGGCTGCTGGGGGATGCAGAGCAGGGCGTCGAGGGCCGGCATCCCCATGTCCTCCGGCACGCTCAGCACGTCCCAGAACCGGCCGCAGGCCAGTACGGCGATCCCGCTCTCGCCGTGCCACTGCTGTTTGCAGGCCCTCGGGTCGGTCGCGGCGGCGGCGAGCCATTCCATGGCCTGCCGCGTGACTGTTCGCATGGTGCCCTCCGGGATTCGTTCGCCCGCGGACGCGGGACGCATCTTCCCCTCAGTGCCGGGGTGGCCGGGCCCGGCAACGGCAATGCTGGTGCATATTTCTATGGCGCGGAAGGGGTGGCGAACCGTGGCGATTACGTTCGAAATGTTCGCTCCTGGAGCACGTGTTCTACGGACCTCGTGGCGCAGGGCGAGGAGGGCGGTGGGACAGCGTCCCTTCCGGAGGGATCCATTGGCGCCCCTCGTGAAGACGGCGCGCGGTATCGACTACGGGGCCGGCCGGTCCCGTCACGGGGAGGACGAGGGGTGACGGGACCGGCCGGGAGCGCGGTTCTCAGGCCCTGCCGCCGCCGTTCGTGAACGGTGCGAACGTGTGGCTGAAGTACCAGGTGTCCTGGGCGACGCCGGAGCAGGAGTTGGCGCCGGCCGTGCCCACGCAGCCGCCGTTGTCGCGCTGGAGGGCCCAGAAGGAGAGCGTGTCGATGCCCTTGGCGGTGGCCCAGTTCCTGACCTTGACCGCGTCCTGCGGGGTGAAGGTCTCCTCGGGGCCGTAGTCGTCGATGCCGGGCATCTCGGTGACGCCGACCATGCCCCACAGCTTCGCCGGGGACTTCTTCGGGTAGAGGGCGGCGAGTTGGTCGTACAGACCGGTGGCGGCCGTCTCGGTGTCGGCGGCCATGTCGTGGGTCGCGCCGTCCCAGTAGTCGAACGTCATGATGTTGACGACGTCCACGCGGGCGCCGTTGTCGACGGCGTTCCGCAGCAGCGCCACACCGCTGGGCGCGAGGCCGGTGGTGGTCGTCGGCAGGGTGTAGGAGAACTGCACCTCGTGGCCGGTGCGTTCGGCCCAGCGCTGGACCTGGGCGATGGCCTTGTTGCGGCGGTCGACCCCGGTGGTGTTGTTGATGGAGTCGGCCTCGATGTCGAGGTCGATGCGGGTGACGCCGTAGGTCGTGACGAGGCTTTCGTAGACCTTGGCGATGGCGTCGACGCTGGTGCAGCTGTCGGCGAGTTCGGTGCCGGTGGTGTCGGCGCTGTAGCCGCCGAAGGACGGGATGACGTTGCCGCCGCGCGCCTGGATGGTGCGGATGTCGCTGCCGAAGGTGGCCTTGGAGACGGGCTGGGTGGTGTCGCCGTTCCAGTACGCGGTGCAGGAGCCGGGCGCCTCCGTCTGGAGGAAGGCCAGGGTCAGGTACTTGTTGCCCGACTCGGCGGCGAGGGCGGCCGGGCTCTCCCCGGTCCACGCCTCGAAGTACGGCGCCGCGACGTGGGAGGGCATGGAGGGCTGTGGGCTCGTGGCGAGCGCGTCGCCTCCCCCGAGGGCGACGAGCCCGCCGGACAGGGCGGTCACGGTCAGACAGGACAGCAGCAGACGCAGGGGACGAGGTCGTCGCATTGACGCTCCCATGGAGGACGCAGGGGGAGGGGGGTGGGGGCGAACAGCGACCATCTTTGGACTAGACCATTTGACTGTCAAGGTTCTTTACAGAAAGCTGCCCCCCGGCTTCGGCCGGGGGGCAGCTGATTCAGGAGGGGGCTCAGCCGCGGAAGCCGAGCATGTTGTGCAGGGTGTCGCCACCCGTCGTGGCCGTCGGCTGGGCGGTGGCGCCGCTCAGCTCCGCCTTCGCCGAGGCCTGCGGCTTCGGGTCGGGAGTCTTCCGGCACACGGCGTCGGCCACGCCCCTGCCGTGCGGCACCTTGCCGTTGGTGAGGTACGTCGCCAGGTACTTGTCCAGGCAGGCGTTGCCGCTCAGCGTGATGCCGTGGTTGCCGCCGCCCTGCTCGACCACCAGGCTGGAGTTCTTCAGGAGCCGGTGGACGGTGACGCCGCCCTGGTACGGGGTGGCCGCGTCGTTGGTCGCCTGGAACAGCAGGACCGGGGGCAGCTTGGAGTTGGCCACGTTCACCGGGCGCTGCGACGTCGTGGGCCAGAAGGCGCAGGGCGCGTTGTACCAGGCGTTGTTCCAGGTGAAGAACGGGGCCTTCTTGGCGACGGCCGCGTTGTCCTTGCGCCACTGGTTCCAGTCGCGCGGCCAGCTCGCGTCACGGCACTGCACCGAGGTGTAGATGCTGTAGCCGTTGTCGCCGGAGGCGTCGATGGCCGCGAGGTTCTCGTACGCCGCGACGAGCGGCTCGGTCTTCTTGCCGTTGACGTACGCCGCGAACGCCTGGGCGAGCATGGGCCAGTAGCCGTTGTAGTAGCCGCCGGGCAGGAAGGTGTCCTCCAGCTCGGCCGCGCCCACCTTGCCGCCGGCGGGCTTCCTCGCGAGCGCCGCCTGCATCGCGTACCACTTGGCCTCGACCTTGGCCGGGTCGGTGCCGAGCTTGTACGTCGCGTTGTACTTGGCGATCCACGCCATGAAGGCCTGGTGGCGGTCCTCGAAGGCGTAGTCCTGGGCGATGTTGTCGTCGTACCAGACGCCGGTCGGGTCGACGATCGAGTCCAGGACCAGACGGCGCACCCGCTGCGGGTAGAGCTTCGCGTAGACCGCGCCGAGGTAGGTGCCGTACGAGTAGCCGAAGTAGTTGATCTTCGGGGCGCGCAGGGCCGTACGGATCGAGTCCATGTCCTTCACGGCGTTGACCGTGTTGATGTGGGGCAGGACGTCCTTGTACTTGGTGCGGCACGCGGCGGCGAAGGACTTGGCGCGGTCGAGGTTGGCCTTCTCGATCGCGGGGGTGCTGGGCACGGACTGCGGGCGCACCGGGTTGAAGTACCCCGGCTTGCAGTCGAGGGCGGGCTTGCTCGCCCCGACGCCGCGGGGATCGAAGCCTATGACGTCGTACTGCGCCGCCACCGCCTTGGGCAGCGACGAGGCGACGAACCCGGCGAGGGTGAGGCCGCTGCCGCCGGGGCCACCGGGGTTGACCAGCAGCGGGCCCTGGTACGTCCGCGCGGTGTGCGGCACGCGGGACAGCGCCAGGGTGATCTGCTTGCCGCGCGGCTTCGCGTAGTCGAGCGGCACCTTCACCGACGCGCACTGCAGCGTCGGGTAGTCGTCCGTTCCGCACTTCTTCCAAGTCACCTGCGGGACACTCGAGATGCCCGCGGTCTGCGACACACTCGCGTCGGCGGGGCCGGCCGTGAGCGTCCCGGCCAGTACGACGGTCGCGCCGCACAGCACGGCTGCGCTTTTTCTCATGAAGTTCTCTCAGAACGTGAGGGGGGTCGGGGACCGCGGAGTTCACGGTCCACGCCGCATCGTTCCGGAAGAGCACGTACGCATGAAGACTGTTGGCCTAAAAACTTGACCCAATGTGGAGCGTCGGCGTGAGTGACACCAGTAACCCCAGCACCTCACTGTTCGTCAAAATCTGTGGTCTGCGGACCGATCGGGACGTCGACACGGCCGTCGAGGCGGGCGCCGACGCCATCGGCTTCGTCTTCTCGGACAGCCCGCGCCGCGTGAACGCCGCCACGGCCGCGCGGTTGGCCCGACGCGTGCCGGAGCACGTGCTGACGGTGGGTGTGTTCCGCGGCGAACCCCTGGACGACGTACGGGCGTTGGCCGACGAGTCCGGGATTCGCGCCGTCCAGTTGCACGGGTCCGAGGACCGTGACTACTACGACGGGCTGGCGGCGGGGGGACGGACCCTCATCCGCGCCACGGCGTTCGGTGAACCAGCGCCCCGCTTCGGTGAGTTGGGCGAGGACATGCTTCTCCTCGACGCCCCCGTGCCGGGCTCCGGCGTCGCCTGGGACTGGTCCGGCAAGTCACTCGCCGCTCCGGGGGAGAAGTGGCTCCTCGCGGGGGGCCTCAGCCCGGCCAACGTACGGGACGCCGTGGCCGCCACGCGGCCGTGGGGCGTCGACGTGTCCAGCGGGGTGGAACGCAGCCGGGGCGTCAAGGACCCGGCGCTGATCACGGCGTTCGTGGAGGCGGCCCGCGCCGCCGGGTGACGCCGCCCGGTGTCGGGTGGCTCGCGGTGTCGGGTGAGCCGGGCCGTCGGGTCGCCCGCGCCCTGGCCCGGGGCTCTTGGCGTCAGGTCGCGCGCAGGCGGGCCGCCAGAAGAGTGACGTCGTCCTCCGCCGGCCCGTACACCAGGCGGGCGAGGACAGTGTTGAGGACGTCCTCCAGTGGGCCGTCCACGTCGAGGCTGAGGTCGGTCAGGCGTCGCAGCGAGGCGTCGATGTCCGCCCGGCGCTGTTCCACCAGACCGTCCGAGTAGAGCAGGAGCACCTCCCCGGGCGGCAACGGCACGGTCACCGCCTCATGCCCTCCCAGGTCGGTCCCCAGCGGAGGGCCCGGTGTGACGGGGAGAAGGTCGGTGGTGGCCCCGCGGCGCAGCAGGACCGGCGGGGGATGACCCGCGCTGGAGACGGTGCAGGTCCCGGAGGCGGGGTCGATCAGGACCAGCAGGCAGGTGGCCACCCGGTCGACCCCGATGCTCGCCACCCGGTGGTCCGCCTCCGCCAGGATCTCGTCGACGGGCGCGCCGGAGACGGCCAGCGTGCGCAGCAGCGAGCGGTACTGGCTCATGGCGACGGCCGCCGTGAACCCGTGGCCCATGACGTCCCCCATGACCTGGAGGGTGCGGCCGCACGGCAGGGCGATCGAGTCGCACCAGTCCCCGCCCACCAGGGCGCGCCGCCCCGCCGGCAGATAGCGGGAGGCCACCTCGATGTCCGGGTGCGGGCTGCCCGGCTCGGACAGCAGCGCGCGCTGCAACTCCAGGGCCATGGTGTGCTCGAAGGTGTACTGGCGGGCGTTGTCGATGGCGACGGCGGCCCGCGCGGCCAGGTCCTGCGCCACGATCACGTCCTCGTCCGTGAAGGGCGCCGAGTCCCCGGACCTGAACAGGTAGACGACACCGATCGGATGCCCCTTGGTCGGCAGCGGCACGAGGAGCATGGAGTGGATCTCGGCGGCGCGGATCACGTCCAGGTTGAACCGCGTCCGCACCACCTTGAGCGCGACGTCGTCCGCGAGGAGGTTCCCCACCCAGGGGCGGCCGGTGTCCATGCACCGCCGGGTGTGGGAGTCGCGGGGGACGTCGAAGTAGTCGCCCTCCTTGGCGATCAGCGCGAGGCGGCGGAGGATGTCGCTGCCTCCCGCGGCGGCCGTGATGCGCAGGCGTACGAGACTGCGCGCGGGCGGCGGCGCGTCGGCGGTCTCCTCGTCCAGCGTCCACACGGACGCCATGTCGGCCAGCGTCGGTACGACGAAGTCGGCCAGCTCGGCGCAGGTCGTGTCGACCTGGAGGGTGGTGCCGATCCGCGTGGCGGCCGTGTCCAGCATCGCCAGCCGCTGGTGCGCCTTCTCCAGGTCGTCCATGTACTGCCGCATCCCGCTCACCTCGACGGCGACGCCGCAGAGGCCGAGCGCCCGCCCCTCGTCCTCCAGACGGTGGTAGACGGCGCTCCACTGCCGGTGGGGGAACGGTGAGCTGGTCTTCGTGGTCCCGGTGAGGGACAACGCGCGGGGCCGTCCGTCGTTGAGGACCATGCGCAGGACCTCGTCGGAGCGGTGGATCCCCGGCAGCACCTCGGCCATGGTCCGCCCGTGGAACGTCGAGGCCTCGACCCCGCTCATCCGGGCCATGGCGGAGTTCACGTACCGGTAGCGCAGCCGGTCGTCCAGCACGGCCACGGCGGCCGGCGTACCGTCGAGGATGCTCCGCAGGAGCCGGTATTCGTGCGCCTGCTCGACCACGTGCTCGGGCGCGTCCGTCAGTGCGGACAGCAGTACGTCCTCGGCACCCGCGAAGAGCCAGCGGGCTGGAGGCCGGTCAACGTCCACGACGCATCCTCCTCAGCCGCACCTTGACGAGGCCGTGCCACGCTCCAGTGTGGTTCAGCGGGCCGGGCCGCGCACCCGCAGGACGATGTCGATGTCCTCGGACGGCCCGGCCCGCCGGCGCCCTCACGGCTGAGCAGGTGTCAGCCCGCCTGCCGCTGCTCCCGGAGGTCGTGGACGGTTGCGCTCAGGGTGCCGTCCTGCTGCTCGTAGTGGGACAGGGCGAGGCCGAGACCGAAGAAGGTGGGGGCCCATTCGCCCACGAAGATGCCCCACCGGTCGGCCCGGTCGAGCCCGGTTCCGCGTTCGGCCTTGAGGCTGCCGAACCAGCTGACGACGCTGAGGCCGATGGAGGTGAAGGCGGCCGTGTAGGCGTGCTCGCTGCGGACGCCCATCTTGTGCATCTGCTCGATGATCATGAATTCCTCCCGTTCGCGTACCGGTGGCTCAGCAGGCGCTGAGTACTCCCGCGAGTGACCCATTCGGCATAAAAAAATCACGTTCGGGAATTTTGCCTGTTTTGTTGGCATGCGCTCCTTTTCGTGGTACTCGACGAGCCACCATGCAGACCTTCCTGCCCCATCCCGACTTCAGGGCGTCCGCGCTCGTCCTGGACCGGCGCCGCCTCGGCAAGCAGCGGGTCGAGGCGCTGCAGGTCCTGCGCGGCCTCGTCGTGCCCGGCTACGGGTGGCGCCGGCATCCGGCCGTGCGGATGTGGGCGGGATACGAGGAGGCGCTGGTCCGGTACGGCCTGGAGATCTGCAGGGTGTGGCGGGAGCAGGGCCATCAGGACAGCTGCGCGGCCACCCTGGTCGCGGACCTGGCGACGGTCCGCCCCCGCGCGCCGATCCGTGAGCAGGCGCTGCTGGCAGCCGCCGGAGAGCTGCCTTCCTGGCTCGGCGACAGCGCCTTCCACCGCAGCCACCGGTCCGCACTGGTGCGCAAGGACCCGGCCACCTACGCACCGCTCTTCCCCGGCGTTCCGGACGATCTGCCGTACGTCTGGCCGGCCTCGGACCGGGGAGCGGAGGGGTGACGTCCGGCGTATGCCGACGCGCGAACGGCGAGGCGCCGGGCCGTCGCCGGCCCGGCGCCTCACGTCTCGGACGGTACGGGGGTCAGCGGCGCAGGGCGCCGATGCGGTCGACGCGGTCGCTCACGCCGTTGCGGAGTTCGCTCAGCGTCGTGCCGGACGGGGCGACCTTGGGGGTGGAGGACGGCGGCTGGGTCTCGTCCGCGCAGGTCGTGCCGCGGGCCGGGACCTTCAGGTCGAGCAGGTAGCTGGTGATCGCGTCCGTCGCGCACACGCTGCGGTTGAAGGCGGTGTGCCCCTCGGCGTCGAAGGTGAGCAGACGGCCGTTGTCGAGCCGGTGGGACAGCGCCACCGCGTCCTGGTACGGGGTGTCCGGGTCGCCGGTGTTGCCGATGACGAGGATCGGCGCGGAGCCCTTGGCGCGGTAGGAGCCCTCGTAGCGGCTGGGGTGCTCGCCGGTCCACTGGGCGCAGGCCGTGGCGTGCTGGTGGTCGTAGGTCGGCGGGCCGTACGCCATGGCCGGGCCGAGCAGCGGCGCCAGCTCGGCGTTCTTCGTGACCTGGCGCCTCAGCAGGGCCGGGTCCTTCGGGTAGTCCTTGTCGACGCACTCGACCACGACGTTCGGGTTGAGGAAGTCGAAGCTGGCCGGAGACGGCGGCCGCAGCAGGAAGGACGTGTTGTCGCGCTGCTGCGCCTTGCGCAGGGCCTCGCCGAACGAGGGCCAGATGACCTTGCCCGTGTTGATGTTGAACATCAGGCGGTAGACGAGGGTGTAGCCGTTCGCCAGGCCGCCGTTGGCCGTCGGCACCGGGTTGGCGTCCAGGTCGGCCTTGAGCTTCTCGAACGCCCCGCGCGGGTCGCCGTCACCGAAGCCGCAGGTGGCCTGGTCGGCCTTGCACCAGTCGAGGAAGCGGCTCATCGCGCCGTCCAGCGCCAGGTACTGGGGCCGGTCGTACTTGTACGGCTTGTAGGAGTAGTGCACCGGGTCGTACGCGCCGTCGAGCGCCAGGGCGCGCACCCGGTCCGGGAACATGGAGGCGTAGACGGTGCCGATGTAGGAGCCGAACGAGCGCCCGTAGTACGTGAGCTGGTCCTCGCCGAGCGCCTGGCGCAGCAGGTCGATGTCACGGGCGACATACGCGGTGCCCACGTACGGCACCAGGTCGCCCGCGCGGTCCTGGCAGGCCTTGTCGAAGTCGGCGGCCTGGCGCACGGCCGGTTCGTAGGCGTCCGGGCCGGGGACGCCCTTGGCCGCGGTGACGGCCTGGGTGTACGTCGCGTCGTCCCAGCACTCGACCTGGGAGCTGCGCCCCACGCCCCGTACGTCGTAGCCGAAGACGTCGAACGAGTCGCGCAGGGCGGCCGGCAGGTCCGCGTAGTTGCCGCGGACGAAGTCCACACCGGAGTTGCCCGGGCCGCCGGGCTGGAGGAAGAGGGTGCCCTTCTTCTTCGACTGGTCCGCGGCCTTCTTGCGTATCACCGCGAGGGTGATGGTCTTGCCCTGCGGTTCGCGGTAGTCCAGCGGCACCTGGGCGTTCGCGCACTCGAAGCCGCCCTGGCAGTCCGACCAGGCGAGGGTCGGCACGGGCGGCGCCTCAGGCGACGGCTGGGTCGCCTGGGCGGTCATGGCCGTGGTTCCGGCCAGGACGAGTGCGGTCACCGCGGACACGGTGAACCTCAAAGGCGTGAAACGTCTGGTACTCAATGGGTGATTTCCCCTCGGGTCGATGTGCTGTCAAGACCCCCGTCTTGAAGCCCAGTCGGGGAATGTCTAGCTCAACCCGAGGGGAAATGGGAGTAGGTGGGTCCTTGTGGACGTCCCTTTTCCCGATCTCTCCACTACCCGGCGGTAGTTCGCGCGGACGTCATCTGCCCGAGGGGGCGCACTACGCGTCCGTGTAGCCGATGTCCCCGATGGTCCACGCGCTCACGTCCGCCAGGGCGACGCGGTACATGCCGCCCGTGTCGGGGATGCCCATGTTTCCCTGGAGGATGCGGGCCAGGTGGAAGTGCAGGTGCGTGGGGCGAGGGAGATGGCCCTGCGGTGATCCGGAGTCGTGCTCCCGCGCGGTGAACGCGGTGGAGAAGGGCGCCAGTTTGCTGGAGTCCCGCAGGACCTCCGCCACCCGTTCCTTCCACAGGGCTTCCGGGGCGAGCCGGCCCGTGAGGACGGCTCCGGGGATCACCACGGTGAGGGACATCTGACTGCTGTGCTCCGACTCGACCGTCGTGGCGATGTCGACGAGCAGCTCATCAGGGTGCGACATGGATGTGGAGCATACCGTCGGCAGGGCCGCCGCGTCCCACTGCGGCGGCCCTGCCGGGGACCTCTGTTTGTGCCGTCCGGTCCTGCTGTCTGTTTCCCGCCGGCTGTTTCCCGCCGACGTGTGGGTCTGCCGTCAGCCGCCCACGTACCAGCTGAAGCCGCCGTTGCTGGCGGCGACGGCCAGGAGGACGAGCCAGAGCACGACGTCGACGATGCCCAGGATGATGCCGGCCTTGGCCATGCCGCCGCCGTTCCTGCCGGCGGCCTGGCGGCGGGCGACGGCGCCGAAGACGATGGCCAGCGGGCCCAGGACGATGTTCAGCAAGAACAGTCCGACGATGCCGCAGACCAGGCTCGCGATCGCCATGCCGTTGGTGCGCGATCCGGAGGAGGCGGCAGGGGAACTGCCGTAACTCGTCATTGGACACTCCCGGTTGACGTGCGTGCGGACCGAATGTCCACACGCCCTTTGCCTTTCCGTTACAGCCGCGAGTGCCCCGCCGGGGCGGTCCCATGTCAGGGATGTGGCCCCGGTCTCTTTCCCGGCCCGCACCGGGTACGGTGAAACCGGGACGTATGACGCAACTTCGTGCCTCAGTCCTGCGGCCGGCTGATGTTGACCAGCCACGGGATGCCGAACCGGTCCGTGCACATGCCGAACACATCGCCCCACATCTGCTTCTCGAGGGGGACGGACACCGAGCCGCCGGTGGACAGCTTCTCCCAGTAGCCGCGCAGCTCGGCGTCGTCCTCGCCGCTCAGGCTCACGGAGAAGTTGTTGCCGGGCTCGTGCCGGGTGCCGGGCGGGGCGTCGGCGCCCATGAGGGTGAAGCCGCTAGGCGTCTCCAGCATGCCGTGCATGATCTTGTCGGCCTCGGGGGCGTCCTGCCGCCCGAAGGCGCCGTACGTGTTGAGGCTCAGGTCGCCGCCGAAGACCTCCCGGTAGAACTCCATCGCCTGCCGGGCGTCACCGTCGAAGTTGATGTACGGGTTGAGTCGCGAGGCCATCAGAACCTCCCAGAAGGGGGCAAGGGGTCAGTAGTGCGGACACTAGACCGCGGCACTGACAACGGCACGCCGGGAGCGGCTCGCCCGTAGGTCTCAGGCCTCCGTCGCCTCGCCCGCCGCGCGGCGGTACTCCGCGTTGATGCGCTGGGCCTCCTCGAGCTGGTCCTCGAGGATGACGATGCGGCAGGCCGCCTCGATCGGCGTGCCCTGGTCGACGAGTTCGCGGGCGCGGGCGGCGATCCGCAGCTGGTAGCGCGAGTACCGGCGGTGCCCGCCCTCGGAGCGGAGCGGGGTGATCAGACGGGCTTCCCCGACGGCCCGGAGGAAGCCGGGCGTCGTGCCGAGCATCTCGGCGGCCCGGCCCATCGTGTACGCCGGGTAGTCGTCGTCGTCCAGCCGACCGTCGAGCGGACTGTCTGCCGTCATGTCACCTCGTCATGCAAACGTCTCGGAGCCGTGGCGCGCCCTGCGGCACACCACGGCCCCGATTCAACACCATCGGACGGCCCTGCTACCGAACCGGCCTCACGTGCTGTCGTGACGCCTGCTTGTCCTTCCCGTCCTCATACCTCCGGGTGGACGGAACCGCCGAGCGCCTCCGACGCGGTCAGGTACGGAGAGGCGGCTTCCAGAGGCGGGGCCTCGGGGTGGGGGTGGCAGGTGAACCCGAGACGGGTCATGGCCCGGACGACCTCGCCGCTGGTGAAGTCGCGGCGGTCCTGCCGGGTGATGACCGCGCCCACCTGCTTGACGGGGTACCGGCGACGGCCGATGGTCACGGACTCACCGGTGATGGGCTCGGGCGTGATGCCCTTCATCGAGTCCGTCACTCCGTCCTTGGTCAGGTCGAACGGGTATCGGGCGATGACACAGCGCATGGATGCCTCACAGGGGGGAGGGGGACGTGCGGGGTTTCCGGGTACGGCCGCGACGGCTCCGGGAAGAGGGGGACGAAGAGGACGAAGAAGACGCAGAGGGCTGAGCGGACGAGGACGCCTGCGAAGACCTGGACGCCTGCGAGGACCGGGACGGCTGCGCAGATCGGGACGCCTGCGAGGACCGGGACCCCTGCGAGGACCGGGACGGCTTCCCGGAGGCCGAGCGGCGCGGGCGTGCCACCGGGGCCGGCGCGTTGATGACGACCGGGACGCCGGAGGGGGCCTGGGCGCCGGTGATGCGGCTCAGTGCCTCCTCGCCCGACCGTACGGGGGTGACCTGCGGGGTGATGCCGGCCGACGTCATCAGCCGGGTCATGTCGCGCCGCTGGTCGGGGGTGACCAGCGTGACGACGGTGCCGGACTCGCCGGCCCGGGCCGTACGGCCGCCGCGGTGCAGGTAGTCCTTGGGGTCGCTGGGCGGGTCCACGTTGACGACCAGGTCGAGGCTGTCGACGTGGATGCCGCGTGCCGCGACGTTGGTCGCGACCAGGACCGTCACGTCCCCGCTCTTGAACTGGGCGAGGGTCCGGGTGCGCTGTGGCTGGGACCGGCCGCCGTGCAGGGCGGCGGCGCGGACGCCGCTGCGCAGGAGGTGTTTGGTCAGCCGGTCCACCCGGTGCTTGGTGTCCAGGAACATGATCACGCGGCCGTCGCGGGCCGCGATCTCGGTGGTCGTCTCCTGCTTGTCCGCCTCGTGCACGTGCAGGACGTGGTGCTCCATGGTGGTGACCGCGGCCGCCGACGGGTCGACGGAGTGGACCACCGGGTCGGTCAGGTAGCGGCGGACCAGGCGGTCGACGTTGCGGTCCAGCGTGGCCGAGAACAGCAGCCGCTGTCCGTCGGCCCGCACCTGGTCCAGCAGGGCGGTGACCTGGGGCATGAAGCCCATGTCGGTCATCTGGTCGGCTTCGTCGAGGACGGTGATGTCCACGTCGTCGAGCCGGCAGTCGCCCCGGTCGATGAGGTCCTTGAGCCGCCCGGGGGTCGCGACGACGACCTCCGCGCCGCTCTGCAGCGCGCGGGCCTGCCTCCCGATCGACATCCCGCCGACCACGGCCGTCATCCGCAGCCGCACGGCGCGGGCGTACGGAGTGAGCGCGTCGGTGACCTGCTGGGCGAGTTCACGGGTGGGCACGAGGATCAGGGCCAGCGGCTGCCGAGGCTCGGCACGTCGGCCGGTCGTACGGGCCAGTACCGCGAGGCCGAACGCGAGGGTCTTGCCCGAGCCGGTGCGGCCGCGGCCGAGCACGTCACGTCCGGCGAGCGAGTTCGGCAGCGTCGCGCCCTGGATGGGGAACGGCACGGTCACGCCTTCGTGGCCGAGTGCGGTCAGCAACGGCGCGGGAAGGGCGAGGTCTTCGAACGACTCGACGGCCGGCAACGCGGGCGTCAGCGTCTTGGGCGGGGTGAACTCGCCCTGGGGCGGGGCCTGTCGGCGTCCCTGACCCGAGCGTCCCGCGGTGCGTGGTGCGCGGGTTTTGTTCGTGGCGCGGGCAGTGCGCGCATGACTCATGGGAACCTTCCTTGACGCGGCACGTGTCAAGGAATTCTCGGAGCGGTGGAGCGGCGCGGAGAATCGCGAGAACGAGCCGAAAATGATGGGGCCGTAATCCTCTGGGGGGCGCCCTGAAACGCAGCGAGCCGGGGCCCGCACCCGAAGGTGCGGGCCCCAGCTGCGAAGGATGTGTCAGTCCCGGTGTCAGGCGGGAATGATGTTCTCGGCCGTCGGGCCCTTCTGGCCCTGCGCGATGTCGAACGACACCTTCTGGCCTTCCTGGAGCTCACGGAAGCCCTGGGTGGCGATGTTCGAGTAGTGGGCGAAGACGTCGGGGCCGCCGCCGTCCTGCGCGATGAAGCCGAAGCCCTTTTCCGAGTTGAACCACTTCACGGTTCCAGTAGTCATTTGTTTCTCCTTCGGGCGCGGTGTTCGGAAGCCGCCCTGTGCGGTCTCCGGTCGCCGTGATGATCACCCGTCGGAAAAATCTTCTGGGAACCACAACTGCAACTGGCATCGACAGTAGCACGCTGCGATCGTCCGGACGCGGTGAACAATTTCACCCTGCCAACGGGAAGAAGGATATTCATCGCGCGCCACGTCAATTTCTCATCCCGTGACGACAGATATTGATCCGCCCCCACCGCACAAACCCCGGCGGGAAGTCAACTGACCTGGGCTGCGATGGTCCGCGCGCACACCAGGGACTCGGTGTGCGTCGTGTCCACCTCCAGGTCGTAGTACACGCCTTCGTGCACCACGTCCGCCTGCAACGCGGCCATCCCCCGGACCCGGTCTCCTCGTGCGATCTCGCGTCCCGCGGCGACCGCGCTCTCGCATCTGACGCCGACCCACAGTACGGGCAGTCCGTCCAGCGCCTTCCGCCACCGCTGCTGGGACGCGGCTCCGCCGAGGAAGACGTCGTCGATGAGCCCCGCGAGTCCGGCCGCGCGGGTTTTGCCGCCCTCAGTGTCCGAGCCCCGCACCCCCGTCGACCGGGATCACCGCACCGCGCACGGAGCCCGCACCGGCCAGGAAGGCCACCGCGTCGGCGACCTCGTCGGGGTGCGCCGGGCGGCCGGCCGGGGTGCGGGCGAGGAGGGTGCGGCGTTGGTCCTCGGTGAGGGCGCGGGTCATGTCCGTCTCGGTGAGGCCGGGGGCCACCACGTTGCAGGTGATGTCCCGGGGGCCGAGTTCGTGGGTCAGCGAGCGGGCGAAACCGACCAGCCCGGCTTTCGCCGCCGCGTAGTTGGTCTGGCCGGGGGCGCCGTGCAGGGCAGCGGTGGAGGAGATGAGGACGATACGGCCATGGCCCTGCGCGAGCATTCCGCGCACCGCGCGCCGGGCGACCCGGAAGGCCCCGGTGAGGTTGGTGTCGATGACGGAGGTGAAGTCCTCCTCGCTCATCCGCGCCAGCAACCGGTCCTGGGTGGCGCCCGCGTTGGCGACCAGGACGGTGACCGGGCCGTGGGCGGCCTCGGCCTCCTTGAAGGCGAGGTCGACCTGCTGACTGTCCGTCACATCGCAGCGTACGGCGAGGAGGTTTTCGTCGGCGGGCGGTTTCTCACCGCGGTAGGTCACCGTGACCCGGTCCCCCGCCGTCGCGAAGCGACGGGCTATGGCCAGCCCGATCCCCCTGTTGCCCCCGGTCACGAACACCGACCGGGCCGTCGCCGCTCGTTCCCTCGTCCCTGTCCCTGTTTCCGTCACTGCCGTCCCCTCCCCTTCCGCTTCCCTTTTCGCTGTGGACGTCCCGAACGCGCAGTCCCACCACGGCCACGAGGAACCCGACGAAGGCCAGTACGGCGGTCGCGAGCGTGGCCGCGTACATCGCGTCGAGGAAGGCCCGGTCGGCGGTGGCCGCCAGCTCCGGCAGCCGTAGCGAACCGGCCAGCGAGCGGGCCGCCTCGGGCGAGGAGCGGGCCTGGTCCGCCGCGTCGGCCGACAGCCCCCGCGCCGCGGCGGGCAGCGCGGCGTCCGCCATGCGCTCCCGGTACACCGCGGAGAGGATCGAGCCGGCCATCGCCACCCCGAGCGTGCCGCCCACCTGCCGGGTGACGCTGTTGACGGCCGATCCGGCGCCCGCGAGATGCGGCAGCACCGCCCTCATCATCACGGCCGTGACCGGGGTGCCGACCAGGCCCATGCCGAAGCCCTGCACCCACAGCAGTGCGGCGACGACCGCGAGCGGGGTGCCGGCGTCGAACCACCCATAGCCGACGTACGTGGCCGCCGTGGCCAGGACCCCGGCGGCGACCGTCCACCGGGCGGACAGCAGCCGGCTCACCGCCGGGGACGCCTGACTGCCCAGGACGATGCCGACGGCGGCGGCGATCATCACGGTTCCGGCGTCGGCGGGGGAGAGCCCGCGGGGCCCCTGGAGGTAGAAGGCCGCGTAGAACAGGTGCGCCGCCAGCGCCATGAACGCGATCAGCAGCACCACGCTGCCGGCCGAGAACCCGGGCTGCCGGAAGAGCCGCACGTCCAGGCTGGGCGTCGGGGACCGGCGCTGACCGGCCACGAAGACGGCGAGCAGGGCGCCGCCCAGGACGAGGGGCAGCAGGACGTGTGCCCCGTACCAGCGCTGTCCGCTGCCGAGCTCGATGATCCCGTAGACCACACCGCCGAGGCCGAGGACCGACCACGCGAGGCCCGGCAGGTCGAGCACCCTGCGCCCGGGACCCCGCAACGCGGGCACCACGGCCACCACCCCGGCCAGGCACAGGACCACGATCGGCACGTTGACCAGGAACACCGAGCCCCACCAGAAGTGGCTGAGCAGCGCCCCGCCCACGACCGGGCCGACGGCGACGCCGAGGCCGCTGGACGAACTCCAGATCGCGATGGCCCGGGTGCGTTTCTCCTCCGGGGTGCTCTGCACGATGACCGACAGGGTCGCGGGCATCAGCAGCGCGCTGCCCGCGCCCATGAAGGCGCGCGCCACGATCAGCCAGGCCGGGCTCCCCGCGAACGCGCCCGCCCCGGAGGCGGCGCCGAACAGCGCCAGACCGGCGAGGAGCGTGGTCCGCGGGCCGAAGCGGTCGGCGAGCGCGCCGCCCGCGAAGAGGGTGCCGGCGAAGACCAGGGTGTAGGCGCTCGCCACCCACTCCAGTTCCGCCGGGGTCGCGCCCAGGCCCTCGGCCGGGTCGGCCAGCGTGGTGACCGCGACGTTGAGGACCGAGGTGTCCAGCCAGATCAGCATCTGGGCACAGACGACGACCAGCAGGACGGGCCACGAACGGTGCCCGCTGTCCCTCGTCATTCCCGCCCCAGTCGGTCGCGCCAGCTCGGCCGCCGCGGCTTCCAGCCCAGCGTCGTACGGGCCCGGTCGTTGGCCGCTCCGCGTGCCGTGGTCAGCTGGTGGGCCATGAACCAGCCGAACAGCCGGGGCGCGAGGGCCGCCGGAATCGTGCGCGGGGGCGGCGCGCCGAGCGCGCGGGCGTAGTGCGGCAGCCACTGCGCGGCCGGGGCCGGCTCGTCGTCCGTCACATGGAAGCGGCCGGTGGCCTCCGACTCGACGGCCGCCACAGCCGCCCCCACGGCGTCCTCCACGTGCAGGAACGACGTGATGCCGGCCCCGCCCTCGGGCAGCGGGAACTTCCCGGCCAGCACCCGCTGCCCGGTCCCGCCGTCACGGGCGTACGCCGTCCCGGGGCCGTACAGCGTGCCGTAGCGCAGCACCACACCCTCGAGGTCGCCGTCCGTCACTCTGCGCTCCAGCTCGGCGACGGCCCGCACGGTGGCGGCCCAGCCGGGGTCCGGGGCGTCCAGGTACAGCGGCGCGTCCTCGTCGAGGACCCGGGGTCCGGCCGGGGCCGCGGCGAAGGCGACGGACTGCGCGACCAGCCGCCGCGCACCGGCCGCGCGGGCCGCCTCGACCAGGTGCGCGGTGCCCTCGGTGCGCAGCCGCGCAGTCCGCGCGAAGGCTTCCGGAGGGTCGTCGCGCAGCAGGCGCAGCGCCGACAACTGGTGGACGACCACCTCGGGCCGGGCGGCCGCCACCGCCGCCAGCACGGCCTCGCGGTCGAGGGCGTCGGCGACCACGACCCGGTCCGCCTCCTCCGGCGCCCGCGACTCCTCCCGCACCAGCGCGCTCACCTCGTGGCCCCGCGCCCGCAGCGCGCCCACCAGCGGATGCCCGACCACTCCCGTGGCCCCGGCTACCAGTACCCGCACGGTTCAGTCCTCCCCACCGGCGACCAGAGGAGTGCGCACCCGCATCAGCAGGCGGCACGCCTGGTCGCCGTCGCGCAGACAGCTCTCGGCCCGGTTCTCCGTCAGGGTCAAGCCGAGCCCCTCGGACCAGCCCTCGTGGATGGCGGTGCACGGGCAGCGGTAGCCCTCCAGCGAACCGGCCATCCGCACCATCGTGATGGCGAAGTTCCGCCGCAGGGTGAGCACGATCAGATCGTCGTCCTCGACCTCGGTGGAGGCGTTGCGCAGCTCCGGCGGGAACATCCGGTCGCCGCAGTCGTCGTAGCGGCGGCGCAGTTCCTCCAGGTCCTTGCGGGTGTCGCCGGTGTCGGGGAGCGGGCCGGACAGCCGGCCGACGCGCTGCCCGACGTGCAGGGCGACCTTGCGCAGCGCCTCGGCGTTGATCTCGTTCGCGATCTCCTGCCCGAACCGCGCGGCCACCCCCTGGTACCAGTTGGCGTCGTGCTGCCACCACAGCCGGTACGCCTCACTCGCCCGGGCGCGTTGGGTGCTCATGCCTGCTCCTTGGAGGCGAACCGGTCGCGCATCACGCGTTTGAGGACCTTGCCGGTGGCGCCCTTCGCCACGTCGTCGGGTTTCATGAGCAGGGCGCGGGCGACCGGGGGGAGACCCGCGGCCGCGAGGGAGGCGTTGACCCGCTCGGTCCAGCCACCGTCCTCACGTCCGGCGCTGCTTCCGGCGTCACTTCCGGCGCCGTCGCGCCCGTCCGCGAGCTGGAGCAGCGCGTACGCCTCCGCCTCGCCGTCGCCGTCCCAGTCGGCCCGTACGCCGTCCGGTGCGACCCCGACGATCGTGCAGTCGGCCAGCTCGGGCAGCTCGGCCAGCAGGAGTTCCTCGGTGCGGGTGCTGAACACGATCCCGGCCCGGGTGCGGACGGCGTCCGGGGCCCGGTCGAGGTGGTAGAAGTTGCCGTCCTCGTCCTGGTGGGCGAGGTCGCCGGTGAGCCAGTAGCCGCCGAGCCGCATCCGGTTCCAGGTCAGCGAGTCGTTCCAGTAACCGGGCGTGAGCGTCGGCGACTTCAGGCCGAGGCGGCCGACCTGCCCGGGCGGCAGCGGGGTGCCGTCCTCGGCGAGCACGGCGGCCTCGGCGAAGCTGATCGGCTTGCCGACGCAGCGCGAGTACGCCGCGGTGTCCTTGGTGTGCCGGTTGTGGAAGACGGAGTAGCCCGCCTCCGACGAGCCGAGCCCGTCCACGAAGACCGAACCCTCGACCCGCGTACGGCCGAGGTCCCGGCCGATCTCGAGGTGACTCCCGTGCCGGACGAGCGCCCGGATGTGCGCCTCGTGCGCCGCGTCCCCGGTGTTGAACCACACCTGCACGCTCGACAGGTCACGGCGTGTCAGGTCCTCGGCGGCCATCTCGCCGAAGGTGCCGGCGAAGGCCAGCACGGTGGTCGGCCGGAACTCCTCGACGGCGTCGAGGACATCGGTGCCGCGCTGACTGGACAGCAGCTTGATGTCGGTGCCCAGCAGCAGGCAGTACAGCAGCGTCGCCACCATGGCGTTGTGCGCGCCCGGCAGGCCCACCAGGGTGCGCTCCATGTCGGTGCCGGTGGAGTAGCGCAGCCGGTGGGACTGCGCGTACATCAGCGTCCGATGGGTGTGCGGCACGCCCTTGGGCATGCCGGTGGTGCCGGAGGAGTGCGAGATGAGCACCGGGTCGGTCGGGTCGTGCCGGTACGGGTACGAGGGCGGCAGCGACGCGCGGTGCCCGGGCCGGATGTCGTCGGCGGTGACGAGGAAGCCGAGCCCGGACAGCACGTCGTGGTGCGCCTCGTCCGTGAAGGCGCCGACGGCACCCTGCCGCCGTACGTACTCCCCGGCGGTCTCCGGGGCCAGGTTGCCGTTGACGAACGACGGGATCGCGCCGAGGGACGTCAGCGCCAGGAAGTTCACCGCGAACTCGGCGCTGGAGGAGGTGTGCACGGCGACCGGGTCGCGGGGCCGCACCCCGTGGGCGGCGTACCAGCCCGCGTACGTCTCGACCACCTCGCGCAGCCCGCTGAGCGTCAGCACCTCCGGGCGGCTGCCGTCCGGCGCCCGCCAGTCGGCGGACGTCCGCAGCACGGGTTCGTCGAGCGGCCGGCCGTAGGTGCCCAGGCGCTCCAGGACGTTGCCGGCGCCCAGTTCGGTGTCGGAGCAGATCCGCGCCCGCTCCTGCCTACTGATGAGCATGGGTCTCCGTCTCGTTCCGTGAGCCGTGGGCCAGCAGGGTGAACGCCGCCGGGCCGCGCCGGGCCCGGGGCTCCGTCACCAGGAGGTGACTGCCGCCGTCCCGCAGCAGCCGCCGGTGGGCGGCGGCCAGCTCGAACAGGCCCTGCACGCTGCCGTGATGCCAGGCGCCGCCCGCGTCACGGGCCTCGGGGCCGGTGTCGTACGCCGTCTCGGCCGACCGGACCGTCACCGGGGCCCCGGCACCGGCGCGGCCGAGCAGCACCGCCGCCGCGAGGCCCGCCGACTCCGGGAGCTCCGGGACCGGACGGCCGCTGTCGGCGGCCAGTTCCCGGTACGCGGCGGCCAGGCGCTCGCCGCCGCCCAGCTCCACACCCAGCACCAGGACGCGGTCCAGCTCCGGGTCCTCCAGCAGCAGATCCGCCATGGCGAGCAGCTCGGTCACCGGGTCGTCGAGGGAGGAGAGGCTGAACGTCTGCCCGGTGATCCCGAACTCCCGGCTCATGTGCCCCAGTACGGAGTTGGGGGTGGCCTGCATGAACAGGATCGGGTTGTGGACCTCCCCGGAGACCATGCGCCGGCTGGCCATGTCCGCGGTGGTGGTGTCACCCATCAGGCTCGCCAGCGCCACGGCCGTGCGGGAGTTGTCACCCGGCGCCTCGGTCAGGCACCGGTCGGCCACCTCGAACGCCAGCGGGCTGAAGGCGGACCACAGGAAGCCGGGGAGCTTGGGCAGCGGGATGTCGTCGTCGCGGCCGGTGCCGTGGGTGGCGGTGGCGGTGGCCAGGACACCGAGGGCGGACCGCAGCACGGCCTTCTCGGCGCCGGTGTTCTTCGTGTCGTGCGTGTTCCCGGTCGTCGTCATGGCCGCTCCAGGAGGAGTGCGGTGTTGGCGCCCCCGAAGGCGGCGTTGACGGTGAGGGCCCGGCGCAGGTCGGCCTGGCGCGGCCGGTTCGGCACGTAGTCGAGGTCGCACTCCGGGTCCGGCGCGGTGAAGCCGGCGGTCGGCGGCAGGACGCCGTCCGTCAGGGCGAGCAGCGTGATCACGAATTCCACGGCGCCGGCCGCCTCCAGGAGGTGGCCGGTGGTGCCCTTGGTGGAGCTGACCGGGATCGCCTCCGCCCGGTCGGGGAACGCGGCCCGCAGTCCGCGGGTCTCGGCCCCGTCGTTGTACTTCGTGCCGGTGCCGTGGGCGTTGACATAGCCGAGGCCGGCCCCGTCCGGGTCACCGGCGAGCCGGGACGCCTGCCGTGCCGCGCGGGCCAGACCGGCGCCCTCGGGGTGCGGCTGGGCGATGTGGTGGGCGTCCGTGGCCGCGCCCCAGCCGACGACGGTCGCCAGCGGCCGGGCCCCACGGCGCCGGGCGTGCTCGGCGGACTCCAGCACCACGACCGCCACCCCGTCGCCCAGCAGCAGTCCACTGCGGTCGGCGCTGAACGGGCGCACCGCGCCGTCCTGGGACAGCGCCCGCCCCGAGTCGAACTTCCCGAAGGTCTCCTCCTCCACGAGGTAACCGCCCGCGCAGACCGCCACGTCGGTCCGCCCGGACGAGATCAGCCGGCAGGCGTGGATGATCGCGGCGGCGGAGGCCACACAGGCGTTGGTGAAGGTCAGCCGCGGCCCGTGCAGCCCGAGCCCGTCGGCCAGCACCTCGGCGAGCCGCGCCGGTACGGCCTCGGCGACGGCGGAGGGCTTCCCGGTGGGTCGCCAGTACCGGGTGACGCTGGTCTGGTCGCCGGCGATGCCCATCAGCACCGCCGCCTCGGTGCCCGGGCGCAGGCCCGCCATGTCGAGGGCCTCCGTACCGCACCGGGCGAGCGCGGGGCGCAGCGCCCAGTCCTCGACCGCGTCGGGGCCGTCGGGCGCGGCGGCCGCCATCGGCGTACGGTACGGGCCGGTGTCGAACCTCGTGGTCGGCGCGAACGCGGGGACTCCGGCGAAGACCCCGCGCCGGAGGGCCTCGGCCCCGGTGCCGAACGCGGTGCGTACGCCGTATCCGGTGACCGTGACCTCACCGCTCATCCCGGTCGCCCCCTCCGGCCGCGGCGCGCTCCGCCGCTCGCAGGTAGTCCGTGAGGCTCCGCAGCGAGACCAGGCCGGAGATGTCCTCGTCGCTGGGCTTCACGACGAGTCCGTAGCGCTCCTCCACCAGGTGCAGCAGCCAGACCAATCCGAGGGAGTCCAGGACCAGTTCGGCGTCCTCGTCGAGGTCGTCCGGCAGGCCGGGGAAGATCTTCCGGTCCGACAGCAGCTCCCGGACGGTGTCGGTGGTGAGGGGCGCCGGCGTGGAGGCCGCGTCACGCGCCGTCGCTTCCGTGCTCATGCCTTCGCACCGCGTCGGACGACGTCGGCGACGAGTCCGCCGAGGGTCAGGGTGGCCAGGGGTTCGATGTCGGTGTCGGGTATCGCCACGCCGAACCGCGACTCGAGCCGCATGGTGAGCTCGATCAGGCTCAGCGAGTCCACCTCCAGCCCGCCGACGGTCAACGGGCTCTCGTCGGTGATGCCGTCGCGGCTCGTCAGGAGGTTCATCTCGTCGATGACCGCGGTCAGGACGAACTCGCGGATCTCGTCTTCCAGGGTCGACGTACTCATGATCAGCGTCTCCAGTGAGTGATGTCAGGGAAGGAGCGGCACCCGGCTCACCGGGCGGAGCGCAACGCCGCGGCCTGGCGCAGCAGCTTCCCGTTGGATGTGCGGGGCAGGGACTCCAGCAGGTGGATCACGCGCGGCAGCTTGTGGTCGGCGAGCCGTTCCCTGCACCAGCGCAGCAGGTCCGCCGAGGTCGGCTGTCCGTCGCCGGCGGCCAGTGCGACGTACGCCTCGGTCACGTCGTCGTGGACCAGGACGGCCTGTTCGACCGCGGGGTGCTCGCGGAGCACGTTCTCGACCTCGACGAGGTCCACCTTGAGGCCGCCGATCACGACGACGGAGTCCGCGCGGCCGTGCACCAGCACCGCTCCGGTCCCGTCCACCGTGGCGCGGTCCCGGGTGTGCAGCCAGCCGTCCGTGTACTGGGTGCCGCCCGAGTCGAAGAGGTACGGCGATGCGGCGAGGGCGACGTCCAGTTCGCCCCGGTGTTCCCGCAGCACCACGCCCGGAGCGGCCCGGCCGACCGCGGGGCGCAGGGTGCCGCCGGCGTCCATGGCGACCACACCGGTCTCGGTGGTGCCGTAGGACTCGCCGACCGGGACGCCGTAGCGTTCCGCGAACCGCGCGGCGACCTGCGGGGGCATCAGTTCGCCGCCCGACACGGCGACCCGCAGTTCGGGCAGCGCGGGGGGATCGAGGGCGGCGGCCAGCAGTTCGTAGTGCATGGGCACCCCGAACAGGGCGGTGATCCGGTGGTCCACCGCGGTCTCCAGGATGTCGCCGGCGGAGATCCGGGGGGCGAAGACCACGGAGACACCGGCGGCGAGCGAGTGCAGCAGTCCGGCGATCAGGCCGAAGCTGTGCGCGGTCGAGCTGAGCAGCAGCAGCCGGTCGCCCGTCCCCGGCATGCCGGGGATGCCGGTGAACCGGTCCACCTCCTCGGCGAGCGACCGGGGGGTTCTGCCGATCACCTTCGGCCGCCCGGTGGAGCCCGAGCTGAACTGGACGAGCCGGTGACCGGTGGCGGCCGGGCGTCCGGTGCCGCGGCGCTCGGTGACGACCTCGTACTCGGACCGGAAGCCGAAGGTCGCCCGCACGTTGGTACCGGCGCTGATCAAGAACTGCGGCCGGCAGGTCGCGCAGAGCCCGGAGACCTCGGCCGGTTTGAGCCGGTAGTCGAAGAGCAGCACCTGGGCGTCCAGCTGCCACAGCGCGAGCAGCACCTCGACCTGGGTGAAGCTGGGGGGTGTCCGCAGCCCCACGGTGCTGCCCGGGCCGATGCCGTGCCCGGCGAGGACGGCGGCCTGCTTGGTGGCCCGTTCCCGTAACTCCCCTCTGGTGATGCTCTCCTGTCGGTGTATCAGGTAGGGGAGCCGGTCGTCCTGTGCGTCGAGAAGTCCCTGGACGAGGGACCGCGCGCCGTCGTCCCTGCCCGCCGCCCTGTCCACTGCCAGTTCGCCCATGAGGTCTCAGACCTCCTTGCAGAACTCGCCGATGGGCAGGCCGACATGGCGCTTGTCCGTCGCCAGGTAGCCGAGCAGCTCGTCACCCGTCTGGAGTTCGGTGACGTTGAGGACCTTGCCGCCAGGGCCCAGCACCCGTACGTGCCAGTCGTCCTGCACGGTCAGACTGACCAGCCGGCCGTCCTCGGCGTGGGTGCGGATCTCGAGGAGCGGCCGGGACTCCAGCTTGGCGCGGCCCACCACCACCCGCCGGGTGCGTCCGTCGGCGCCGACCGCGAGCAGGGCGCTGCCGGAGCCCACCTCGCTGAGGTAGTTGGTGCGGTTGTCGGGTCCGAGCGTGTACGAGTGCAGGGCGCCGGCGTTGACCCGGAACGGCCTGGTCGGCATGTACGGCAGCGGGTGGGTCTCGCTGCAGCACAGCACGAACCCGGAGGAGTAGGAGCCGACGAGGATGCCCTCGTCCTCCTCGAAGTGGGAGCAGGTGTCCACGCAGACCCGGTCGCCGAGTCCGACGTGCTTGATGCTCTCCACGGTCAGCGTGGACAGCTTCAGCTGGGGTGTGGTGGCCTCCAGCAGCCGGGCCAGCGCGAACACCTCGTCGGCGCTGCGGGGCGTGAACAGGATGCCGTCCGAGCCGCGTTCGAGGACGTCGAAGACGATCGCGGCCTCCTCCAGATCGCCGACGACCGTCACCAGCTTGCCCTCGGCGGACTCGGCCGCGGCGAGCACGATCTCCAGCGGGATCTTGGTCGGGTCGGCGAAGTGGATGACGGTGTACGGCAGTGCCATCGCGCCCGCGCAGGACAGCTGGAGGGTGCGGTCGTCCCGTACGTCGACGAAGCCGGCGACACGCTGGGCCACGGCGAGGGTGTCCAGCTCCTGCTGGGTGGCGAACCTCCGCAGCTGGAGGTCGACTCCGGTGCCGGTGTCCTTCGCGGCACCCGGGTCCTTCGCCTCCTTCTCGGCAGACTTCTTCGAGGGGGCGGCGGTGGCCGTCGCCCGGCCCTCGGCGGCCAGGACCCGGGTGACGGTCGGAGGCAGCGTCCCGAGCAGCTCCGGGTCGGCGGAGAGCACTCCGGCCATCCGGGTGTGCACGGCCGCGTCCACCACCGCCTGGAGCTGCGCCTTGGGGACGTCCCGGAGATCGATCCACGCGAACCTCATGCGACACCTGCCACGATCGTCGAGTAGTTGGGGGTCTGGCTGGTGGGGCTGGTCGTGCTGGTCGTGCCGGCTGTATCGGCGGTCATGCCCATGTCACCCAAGGTCCCGTCGCCGCCGTGCACGACCCCGGCGAGCCGGGACACCAGCGGGCCGGGGGAGGGGGACGAGAAGATCCGGCGGCCGATGGCCAGTCCACGGCAGCCGGTGGCCATGACCGCGGTGGCGTACTCCACGAGGTCGGAGTCGTCCGGCGGGCCGCCCGCCGCGAGGACGGGGATGGGGCTGTTGGCCACCACCTCGGCCATGCGGTCCAGCGGCAGCGCGACGGAGGTCTTCACCATGTCCGCGCCCAGGTCGGCGGCCACGTTGGTCAGATGGGCGAGGAGGTCGGGGTCGCGCGGGTCCTCGATGCGGGGGCCGCGGGGGTAGACCATGGCGATCAGCGGCATGCCCCACGCGTCGCAGGAGCGGGCCACCGCCCCCAGGTCGGCGAGCTGCTGGGCCTCGGTGTCCGAGCCGATGTTCACGTGGACGCTGACCGCGTCCGCACCGAGCCGCAGTGCCTCCTCGACATCGGCGACCAGCACCTTGGCGTGCACGTCACCGGCGCGGGCGGTGCTGGCGCTCAGGTGCACCACCAGCGCGCAGCTCCCCAGGATGTCCGGTGTGAAGGCACCGGCGCGGCCCTTGTGGACGATGATCCCGTCGGCTCCGCCGGTCACCAGGGCGCGCAACAGGTCGTCCCACTTGTCGGCGGGGACGATCGGGCCGTCGGAAACGCTGTGGTCGAGCGGGACGAGCAGATACCGGTCGTCACCCGCCGGTGAAAGTCTTCTCAAGCGTAATAGCTTGCCGGTTTTCAGCATGGGTTATGCGCCTTTCCTGTCGCTGTCGCCATGTCCGAAAAACGATGTTCGTAGAACTTTCAAGTTCAGTTCCGCTTCAGCCTTTCGTGCGTGATCGGCCGTTGGCAAGGCGTCACCATCACCAAATTTTTATGCGGGGGCCGGTATGAATATTGACAGCGATTCGACAGGCGGGGCCGGGTTGACTGCGCTTGTTACTGAGAGTAAATAGGCGGCTATTCTTCGCGCGGTTGCCTCCTGAAGGTTCCTTGTCGAAATTGAATTTCGACGCTTAGGCTGACGCGACCGCTCCCCTCCCCACCCTGTACGGGAAGTGAGTCCCCATGCCCGAATTACCGTTCAAAACCGCTTTTGAGGTCGTCGGCCCCAAACCGGCCACCTCGCCACCATCGCCGCCGACGGCCTCGCGGATCGCCGTCGCGAGCCTGGTCGGCACGACGATCGAGTACTACGACTTCGCGGTGTACGGCACCGCCAGCGCGCTGGTCCTCGGACCCGCCTTCTTCCCCTCCGGCAACGCCACCGTCTCCTCCCTGGCCGCGTTCCTCACGTTCGCCGCGGCCTTCCTCTCCCGCCCCCTGGGTGTCGCCCTGTTCGGCACGATCGGCGACCGCCTCGGCCGGCGCCGGGCACTGGTCGTCTCGCTCCTGCTGATGGGTGTGGCGACGGTCGGTGTGGGACTGCTGCCGACGTACGAGACCGCCGGACTCCTCGCGCCCGTCCTGCTGGTGACGCTCCGTCTGCTGCAGGGCGTGAGCATGGGCGGCGAGTGGGGCGGGGCGGTGCTGCTCGCCGCGGAGCACGCGCCGCCCGGGCGCCGCGCGCTGTTCGCGTCCATCCCGCAGGCGGGCCCCTCGCTCGGCTTCCTGCTGTCCAGCGCGGTCATCCTGCCCACCCTGAACCTCGCGGGCCGGGACGCCTTCACGGACTGGGCCTGGCGCATTCCGTTCCTGCTCAGCGCGGTGCTGGTCGCCGTCGGCCTGTGGGTGCGTTCGACGGTCTCCGAGTCCCCGGTGTTCACGTCGGCGACCGGCGACACGGCGGGGTCGGCGGGGGCGGCGAAACCGCCGGCGTCCGTCCCCCGCTTCCCGCTCGGCGCGCTCCTCACCCGCCACCCCGGACGGCTGCTGCTCGGCATCGGCGCGGCGATGGGCGGCTCGGCGATCTACTACCTGACCATCGTCTACAGCCTGTCGTACGGGCCGAAGGAACTCGGCATCCCGCAGAACACCATGCTGACCGCCGCGAGCGTCGGTGCGGCGGCCGGGATCGCCGTCACCCTCCCGGTCGGCAGGCTCGCCGACCGGATCGGGCGCCGCCCGGTGATGCTGACGGGGGCCGTCGGCTGTGTGGTCTGGGCGGTGCCGATGTACGCCTCGCTGAGCTCACACGACATCTGGGTGATCACCGGCGCCTACACGGTCGGGCTCGTGCTGCTCGCGCTGATGTTCTCCCCGGTGGCGGCCTTCCTCCCCGAACTCTTCCCGGCCCGGCTGCGCTACACCGGCGCCTCCGCGGCCTTCATCCTCGCCAACACCGTCGGCGGCGGCTTCGCCCCCCTGGTCGCCACCTGGCTCAACAGCCACTGGGAGTCCCCGCTGGTCCTCGGCTTCTACACGGGCGGCCTCTGCCTCCTCAGCCTCCTGTGCCTGCTGGCCCTCCCGGAGACCCGCGACCACGACTTCGTCACCTGACGTCCTCGGCCAGCGTGTGCGCGACGAGGGCGTTGGCGTGGCCGTGTCCGAGCCCGTGTTCCGACTTCAGCCAGTTCACGAGTTCCATGTGCTTGGTCAGGGGTGAGCTGCGGATGAGTTCCTTCCACTCCGCGATCGGACGGCCGTACTTCTTCTCGATGGAGGGGAAGTAGCTCGCAGGGCCCTTCACGGTGGCGGTCATGTCGGTGGTCTCCCGTCGGTTGCTGTGTTCTCGCGTGTAGGACCGACGGGCGGCGGCCAAGTGATCGGCGCGCGAGTGTGTTCTGCGTCACCATGGGAAGAGGGGGTGTGGGTGAGAGGGCGTACCGCATGCCTGAGCTGCCGGATGTCGAGGGGTTGCCGACTGCTCGCCGGGGAGGGTGCACAAGCTCGGTTTGACTCGATCGTGTGATGGTCGGCTTCCGGGCTTGCGGCGTCCTGGGCCGTTCGGGCTACGGTGATCGTGCGATCTGGGACGCCGGGTACGGCGCCAGCATGCGGGGCCCCCGCTCCACCGGAGTGATGGTTCGGGGCATCCCCGTCGCCTCTGGCCGTACCCATCTGGCCAGGTCGTGAGGGAGCCGGCCTCCCGGGATCGGACCACGGGCAGGATCCGTGTCGCTGCCCCGGGGTCGAGTACGCCGGGGACCAGTACGCCCAAGACCGTTCGGGGCGTGCGACTGAGCAGACTCACTTCTGCTCAGTCCGCAGGAGCGGTTCCGGAAGGTGCTCGTGTCTGTGCGCGGGGCCGGGTCATCCGGCGCGTCGAGGTGCGGGACGCCGGTGTGCTGCACGGGGTGAGTGCGCGGCGGCTGCGCGAGGCCCTGGAGGGCCGGCGTTTCACTGAGCCGGAGCGGCGCGGGAAGTGGCTGCTCGCCCGCACCGGCGGCCCCACCCTCGTGCTGCACTTCGGCATGACCGGGGGCCGACTGGTGTGCTCCGGACCCGGTGACGCGTACGAGCCCCATGGCACCGCGACGATCCCGACCCGGCCTGCCCGCGCTGCGGCGCCCACCTGCGCCGGTCCCGGGTGGGGGGCCGGGGCACGGTGTGGTGCCCGAGGTGCCAGGAGAACGGGCCCTGACGTCCGGGCGGGCTCAGACAGCGGGCTCGGACAGCGGGCTCGGACAGCGGGCTCAGATCTGGGGCGTGTCGTCCTGCTGGGTGTCCGCGAACTCCCACCATGCGAGCGGCAGCCAGTCGCCGTCGACGAAGCCGTCGACCGATGCTCCGGTACCCCGGATGGCCACCTGGGTCCCCACCGGATAGCTGGTGCCGGACAGCCCGGAGACCGGGACGAGCAGCACGCCGAGACGTCGTGTCACGGTTCTTGATCCTTTCTGCGTCGCACGAGAGGTCGCACGCAGTCGCACGTAAGTCGTACACAAATGGAAGTTTGCATTCCCTAGATGCAAATCATCGCATCGTGGACCAGTCTGGACAGTGAGGGAACACACAAAAGGCAGGACGAGCTGCGCGGATCAAGGCTTCTTCCTCGAGGGAGTGGAGAGCTCCCCGGAGGCACCGTTCCCAACAGTGATCGAGCGAGTGCGTTGAGTGGAGGTGCTCGAAGATGAGGGCCGTCGTGTACAAGGGACCGTTCGAAGTAGCGATCGAGCAAGTGGAGGATCCCCGGATCCAGCACCCGAACGACGTGATCGTACGCGTCACGTCCACCGCGATATGCGGCTCGGACCTGCACATGTACGAGGGCCGGACCGCCGCCGAGCCGGGGATCGTCTTCGGCCACGAGAACCTCGGCGTCATCGAGGAGACCGGCGAGGGGGTGACGTCCCTCAGCCGTGGCGACCGGGTCGTCATGCCCTTCAATGTGGCCTGCGGCTTCTGCAAGAACTGTACGGCCGGCTTCACGGGCTTCTGTCTGACCGTGAACCCGGGGTTCGCCGGCGGCGCGTACGGCTATGTCGCCATGGGCCCCTATACGGGTGGCCAGGCCGAGTACGTACGCGTGCCCTACGCGGACTTCAACTGCCTGAAGCTCCCCGAGGGCACCGAGAAGGAGACCGACTTCGTCCTCCTCGCGGACATCTTCCCCACCGGCTACCACGGCAACGAGCTGGCCGACGTACGCCCCGGTGACAGCGTCGCCGTCTACGGCGGTGGCCCGGTCGGGCTGATGGCCGCCTACTCGGCCATGGTGCGCGGGGCGAGCAAGGTCTTCGTGGTCGACCGGGTGACCGAGCGGCTGCAGAAGGCCCAGGAGATCGGCGCCATCCCGGTCAACTTCACCGAGGGCAACCCGGTGGAGCAGATCAAGGAGCAGACCGCGGGTGAGGGCACGGACAAGGGCATCGACGCCGTCGGCTACCAGGCCATGGCGCGCGGCGAGGAGCGCGAGGAGCCTGCGACCGTACTGAACTCGCTGGTCGAGACGGTCCGGCCGACAGGTGCTCTGGGTATACCGGGCCTGTATGTCCCGCGTGACCCGGGCGGACCGGACGACCACGCCAAGCAGGGCATGCTGATGGTTTCCGTCGGCCGCCTGTTCGAAAAGGGCCTGCGCCTGGGCACCGGTCAGTGCAACGTCAAGCGCTACAACCGGCACCTGCGTGACCTGATCATCGAGGGACGCGCGCAGCCCAGCTTCGTCGTCTCCCACGAACTGCCTCTCGACCAGGCGCCGTCGGCGTACGAGAAGTTCGACAAGCGAGTCGAGGGCTACACCAAGGTCGTCCTCCACCCGCACGCGTAGGACGCGTGAAGGCACCAGGACGGACCTGACCGGTGAACCCCCGGATCCCTGATCCGGGGGTTCACCCGCCTCTGCGGAGCAGCCCCCTCTCCATCGCCACCACCACCGCCCTCGTGCGGTCGTTGACGTCCAGCTTGGCGAACAGGCGGAGCAGGTGGGTCTTCACCGTGGCCTCGGCGATGACGAGTCGCCGCCCGATCTCCGCGTTGGTCAGACCGTCGGCCACCGCATTCAGGACGTCCGCCTCGCGGGCGGTGAGCGGGATCTGGGCGGGCTGCCGCATCCGGGCGACCAGCCGCTCGGCCACCCGGGGCGCCAGCACCGTCTCACCGCGGGCCGCCGCGTGGATCGCGTCGACCAGCTGCTCCCGGGTGGTGTCCTTCAGGAGGTAGCCGATGGCCCCGGCCTCCACTCCGCGCTCGATCTCCGCGTCCGTGTCGTACGTCGTGAGGATCAGCACCCGGGTACGGGGAAAGCGCGCCACGATCTCGGTCGTCGTGGCCACACCGTCGAGCACCGGCATCCGCAGGTCGACCAGGGCGACATCGGGCTCGTACCGCTCGACGAGGCCGAGGGCCGCGCGCCCGTCGCCCGCCTCGCCGACGATCTCGATGCGGGGGTCGGAGGCGAGCAGGGCCACCACTCCGGCCCGCATGACGGTGTGGTCGTCCACGACGATGATGCGGAGCTGTCCGTCGCTCATGCCGAGACCCCGCTCTCTCCGGCCGGCAGCGGTATCAGCGCCAGCACCCGCGTCCCGTCCCCCACCGAACTCGTCACCGTCAGTCTCCCGCCCAGCTCCGCCAGCCGTTTGCGCATGCCCTGCAGGCCGAAGCCCGCCGACTCCTCCACCACGAACCCGGTCCCGTCGTCGGTGATCTCCAGTTCCACTCCGTAGGCCTGCCGGGCCAGGACCACGCCCACCGTGGAGGCGCGCGCGTGCTTGCGTACGTTGGCCAGGGACTCCTGGGTGCAGCGCAGCAGCGCGATCCGGGTCTGCTGGTCGCACTCCAGGTCCCGCAGGTCGGCGTCGACGGTGAGTCCGGTGTCCTCCGCGAAGCGGTCCAGGGTCCGGCGCAGGGTCTGTGCCACCGAACCGGCGGCCACCTGGCCGGGGCCTTGTACCGAGCCGACCAACTCCCGTGCCTCCGCCAGGTTTTCCCGTGCCGTCGACTCGATCGACCGCAGCTGCTGGACACTGCGCGCGGTGTCGGAGTCGAGTCCGGCGCGGGCCGCCTCCGCGAGCACGATGATCGAGGCGAAGCCCTGCGCGAGGGTGTCGTGGATCTCCCGCGCCATCCGCTCCCGTTCGTCCGCCGCCCCCTGACGCTGGTGCGCCTCGGACAGCTGGGCCTGGGTCCGCTCCAACTCGTCGATGAGCCGGGCCCGTTCGGTGCTCTGCTCGACCACCGAGTGTGCCCACAGGCCGATGAGGACCCCCACGGCGACGACGATCAGCGTGGACACGAGCGTCTCGCTGAAGAACGCCACCGACCAGCCGTCCTGCCGCAGGACGGTCCCGATCAGCGTGCCGGCCGTGGCGAGCCCCAGAAAGCTCATCGAGGCCCGAGGAGTACGCCCGAACATCCAGTAGTGCGGCAGCGTCACCATGAACAGCGCCGCGTAGTTGCCGCGCAGGTACGCCAGCCCGCCCAGCGCGACCACCAGCACCGACAGGTACACGTGCGGTCGTACGACGGGGTTGCCCGGGAAGCGGTCGAGGACCGCGTAACACAGCATCACGCTGCCCAGCAGCGCCAGCGCGACGTACTTGCTCACGCCGGGCCGGTCGATGGCGGCGAGCCCGACGGCCAGCACGGGGAACAGCACCCAGCACACCGCGTTCCAGCGGCGCAGTGACGTGGCCCAGAAGGCGTCGGCGGTGGGCCCGGCGAGAGCGGTCATACCGATCAACGTACGTCGACCGCCGAGCGCCCACGCGCCCTTTCCCCGGGCTCGCCCGCCGCCTGCCGCGCCCCGCGCGAGGGCCACCAACTCGCCTCGCCCAGCAGCAGCATCACCGACGGCAGGACCAGGACCCGTACGACGAACGCGTCGATCAGCACGGCGGCCGCCAGGACGAAGCCGATCTGCTTCATCTCGATGATGTGCAGGAAGACGAAGCTGACGAACACGGTCGTCATCACGGCCGCGGCACTGGTCACCACGCTCGCCGAGGAGCGGAGCCCGTCGAGCACCGCCTGCCGTGTCGGCACACCCGCGAGCACGGCCTCCCTGATCCGGCTCACCACGAACACCTGGTAGTCCATGGAGAGCCCGAAGAGGATGACGAACAGGAACAGCGGCACGCGGGAGCCGATCGACCCCGTGGAGCGGAAGTCCAGCAGCCCCTCGGCCCAGGTCCCCTGGAAGACCAGGACGAGCAGCCCGAGCGCGGCCGCCGCGGACAGCAGGTTCAGCCCGACACCGAGCAGACCGAGGACGACCGACCGGAAGGCGTACACGGTCATCCCGAAGGTCACCAGGAGCAACGCACCGAGGACCAGCGGGAGTTTGCCGTTCTGGTGGGCGGGATAGTCGGCGTAGCGGGCGACGTCACCGCTCACCCCGAACTCCGCGCCGTCGACGCGGCCCACGGTGGCGGGCAGGTAGTCGTCCCGCAGGTGGTCGAGGGAGTCGTACGCCTGCTCGGAGTTGCCGAGGTACGGCACCTTGAGCTCGAGGACGCTGGTCCGGTGGTCGGCCGACGTCCGGGTCCGCGAGGCGCCGGTGAACAGCTTGTCGGTGTCGGCGAGCCGGGCCACCTCGCGCAGGGCCGCGGCGACCTCCGGGGCGCGCGAGGCGTCGGCGCGTACGACGACCTGGTGGGTCACCCGCTGCTCGGGGAACGCCTCGTTGAGCCGGTCGTACACCCGCATCGCGGGGATGTCGCGGGAGTGGGTGTCCCGGCTCATCTCCGTGATCTTCAGCCCGGCGAGCGGTGCGGCGAGCGCGAGCAGACCGAGGACCGAGACGCACAGGGTGGCCAGGGGGTGCCGGGCGGCGGGCCGCAGCAGCGCGGCCCACAGCCGGCCGCCGCCCTCGCCGCGCACCCGGCGTACGGGCTTCCCGCGCTCCGCCCGCCGTCGTTCCCGGCGCTCCGACCGCTGCCCCAGCTTGACGAGGAGCGCGGGCAGCGCCGTGAGCGAACTGGCCACCGCGACCAGGACGACCACGATGGTGCCGGTCGCGAGCGAGGAGAAGATCACGTCGGAGGCCAGATACAGCGTCGCCGTGGAGGCGACCACAGCGAGCCCGGAGACCACGACCGCCCGCCCCGAGGTCGCGGCCGCCAGCTCCACCAGTGCCTCGGAGCCGAGCCGGCCGCCCGAGCGGGCCCGCTCCTCACGCTCGCGCTTGAGGTAGAACAGCGTGTAGTCCACGCCGACCGCGAGGCCGATCATCAGGATGACGTTCGTGCCGACCCCGGCGTCGGGGGAGAGGTGCGAGGCGACCATGGCGAGCCCGATCGCCGCCGCGATCGACGACAGCGCCAGCAGCAGCGGCACCCCGGCCATGGTGACCGACCCGAACACGATCAGCAGGGTGATCAGCGTGACCGGCAGCGTGATCGCCTCGGAGAGCGCCAGGTCGTCGGCGCGCTGCTGGTCGACTCCCTTGCTGATGGAGGGGCTCCCGGTTTCCTGGAGCAGCAGGCCGGGGTGGCTGCGCTGCACCGCTGAGGTCTGCTCGGTGACCGCGGCGACCTTGTCCTTCGCGTCCCGCTCCTCGCCCTTCAGCGCCACCTCGACCATGAGGATCGCGCGGTCGTCGGAGAGCAACGGGGCGGCCACGCTCGCGACCTCGGGCAGCCGCTTCATCCGCGCGGTCAGATCCTTCGCGGCGGCCCGCGCGGCACCCTGGTCCAGAGCGCCCGACCTGGCGGAGATCAGCACCTGCTCGGTGGCCCTGCGTTCCAGTCCCGCCTCGGCGGCCAGCGTCTCGGCGCGGCCCGCCTCACCGACCCGGTAGTCCGCCGTCCTCGCGCTGTTCGTACCGACCGCGCTGCCGGCCCCCAGGCACAGCGCCACGAACACCAGCCAGCCGACGATGGCCCGCCAGGGGTGCCGGGCGCTCCAGCGCGCCATGCGCACAGAGAATGAGTTCATGCCCAAAAGCCTTGTTGAACAGGCCTGTTGGCGGACAGAGGTGCTCGGTTGAACCTGGGGTCCACCGGTCGGTGGACGCCGAGGCGGGGGGAATCCCCACCGGTACCCACGGTGGACTCCTCGGCCGGTCCGTACTGCGTTCTGAGTAGTGGGGATTGTCGGCAGGCGCACGACGACAGGACAGCCCCGTCCCGGACAACCTGGGCTGACGATCGACACCCAGATGTGGAGACCTCCTGCCGTGGCTACTTTCCTGTATCGAGTGGGCCGTCTGGCCTTCCGGCGACGCTGGTACGTCGCCCTGGTCTGGGCAGCCGTCCTGGCCGCCATCGGATTCGGCGCCCTCAAGGCGCCGGGAGCCGCGGACGAGGAGTTCTCGATGCCCGGCATCGAGTCCCAGAAGGCGTTCGACCTGATGGAGCAGCGCTTCCCCGGCGCCACCGCCGACGGCGCGACCGCCCGGGTGGTATTCATCGCCCCGAGCGGTGAGAAGGTGACCGCCACCGAGAACAAGCAGGCCATCGAGAAGGCCGTGACCGGGCTGGGCGAGGGCACCCAGGTGGCGACCGCCGTCGACCCCTTCCAGGCGAAGGCGGTCAGCAAGGACGGCTCGACGGCGTACGCGACCGTCACCTACAAGGTCAAGGCCACCGAGCTCACCGACGCCAGCAAGGCGCAGCTGGAGAAGGCGCTCCACGACGCCGAGGGCTCCGGGCTGACCGTCGAGGCCGGTGGCAGCGCGATGGACGACGGCGGCGGCGCGGGCGGGATCGCCGAGGTGATCGGTATCGCCGTGGCCGCGGTCGTGCTGCTGGTCACCTTCGGTTCGCTGGCCGCCGCCGGGCTGCCCCTGCTGACCGCCCTCGTCGGCATCGGCGTCAGCATGGCCACGATCATGGCGCTGTCCGACGCCCTCGGCCTGTCCACGACGACCGGCACCCTCGCGATGATGCTGGGCCTCGCCGTCGGCATCGACTACGCCCTGTTCGTCGTCTCCCGCTACCGCGAGGAACGCGCCAAGGGCCGTACGCCCCAGGAGGCGACCGGCATGGCGGTCGGCACCGCCGGTTCGGCGGTCGTCTTCGCCGGGCTCACCGTCGTCATCGCGCTGGCCGGCCTCGCGGTGGTCGGCATCCCGATGCTCACCAAGATGGGCCTGGCCGCGGCGGGCGCGGTCGTCGTCGCCGTACTGGTCGCGCTGACCCTCGTCCCGGCGCTGCTCGGCCTCTGGCCGAACGCCGTGCTCAAGCGGCGCGACCGCAAGAGCGGCAAGGTCCAGGAGAGCGCCGAGACCAACGGGGGCACCCGCTGGGCCCGGATCGTGCTGCGCCGCCCCGTACCCGTCCTGCTCCTCGGGGTGCTGGGCCTGGGCGCCCTCGCCCTGCCGATGACGGACCTGCAACTGGGCATGCCCGGGGACGAGGCCAAGTCGACCTCCACCACCGAGCGCCGGGCCTACGACGCGCTCGCCGAGGGCTTCGGGCCGGGCTTCAACGGGCCGCTGACCATCGTCGTGGACGCCAAGGGCGCCGACGACGCGAAGGCCGCCGCCACCACCATCGCGAAGGAGATCGGCGGCACGAAGGGCGTCGTGTCGGTCTCCCCGGCCCGCTTCAACGACGCCGGCGACACCGCGGTCTTCTCGGCCGTGCCGTCCACCGCGCCGACCGACGAGAAGACCAAGGACCTGGTGACGACCATCCGGGACGAGCGTCCCGGGCTCGAGTCCGAGACCGGGGCGACCTTCGAGGTCACCGGCACGACCGCGCTGAACATCGACATCTCCGAGAAGGTCCAGGCCGCGCTGGTGCCGTACCTGATCGTGGTGGTCGGTCTGGCGATCGTCCTGCTGCTGGTGGTCTTCCGGTCCCTGCTCGTCCCGCTGAAGGCGGCTCTCGGCTTCCTGCTGTCGGTGCTGGCGTCCCTCGGCGTGGTCGTCGTGGTCTTCCAGCAGGGCCACGGCGCCGAGATCTTCGGAGTGGAACAGACCGGCCCGATCATGAGCCTGATGCCGATCTTCCTGGTGGGCATCGTCTTCGGCCTCGCCATGGACTACGAGGTGTTCCTCGTGTCGCGGATGCGGGAGGCGTACGTCCACGGGGACTCGCCCGCCCAGGCGGTCACCAGCGGGTTCCGGCACAGCGCGCGGGTCGTCGTGGCCGCCGCGTTGATCATGATCGCGGTCTTCGCCGGGTTCATCGGCGAGAGCGAGTCCATGATCAAGATGATCGGCTTCGGCCTGGCCTCCGCCGTCCTGTTCGACGCCTTCGTCGTACGGATGGCGATCGTGCCCGCCGTGCTCGCCCTGCTCGGCGACAAGGCCTGGTGGCTGCCGAAGTGGCTGGACCGGATCCTGCCGCACGTCGACGTGGAGGGCGAGGCGCTCAGCCGCCGGCCGGAGACGCAGGAGACCCCGGCCGACGCGACCGACCTGGAGCCGGCGCGCACCTGACGGGCCTGAGACGCACCTGCCCACCCTCCCCCCACCGGGGCCGTCCGTGGCGAAGCACACGGACGGCCCCAGGGGTGTTTCCCCCCGAAGTCGACCACGATGGTCCCAGCCCACCGACCGGAGATCCCGATGAGTATCAGCCTGGAGCGGCGCTACGCGGATCGCGTCGAGCAATTCAGCGAACGTCACGTCTTCCTCGTCGATCTGGTGGTCGTCATGGCCCTGATGGGGTGTGCGGCCCTCGGCAGTTCCCTCACCCTGCCCGGCGCCGACCCGCCCGACCAGGACGGGACCGCCGTCGCCCTCATGGGCGTGTCCTGCCTCGCCCTGCTGAAGCACCGCACGCATCCGCGCACCGCCGTCACCGTGACCGCCGCCTGCACGGTGGCCGTGATCGCCCTGGGCTACCTGCTCACGCCCCTGCTGCTGGCCCCGATCATGGCCGCCCTGTACTGGCTGGGCACGCAGACCGACCGGAAGACCGTCCGCACCTACAGCCTCGCCACCATCGCGGCGCTGATGCCGGCGGCCGTGATCTCCGACTCCATGGACCAGCTCTCGCTGCTGCTCAGGACGATCGGCCCGTTCTTCTGGCTGTTGCTGCCCGTCGCCGCCGGCAACATGACCCGGCTGCGGCGCGCCTACCTCACCGCGGTGCAGGCCCGCGCCGAGCACGCCGAGCGCACCCGGGAGGAGGAGGCACGCCTGCGCGTCACCGAGGAACGCATGCGCATCGCCCGGGAGCTGCACGACGTCGTGGCCCACCACCTGGCCCTGGCCAACGCCCAGGCCGGTACGGCGGCGCACCTCGTCCTCACCAGTCCCGAGCAGACCAAGAAGATCCTCACCGACCTGACCGGCACGACTTCCTCCGCGTTGCGGGAGCTGAAGGCCACGCTGGGGCTGCTGCGACAGAACGACGACCCCGACTCCGTACCGCTGGAGCCGTCCCCCGGCCTCTCCCGTCTGCCGGAACTGATCTCGGCGTGCGAGTCGGCGGGCCTGGACGTCACCGTCACCACGGAAGGCGAGCCCCGGGCACTCTCACCCGGGGTGGACCTGACCGCGTACCGGATCGTGCAGGAGGCCCTGACCAACGTCACCAAGCACGCCGCTACGGAGGCCGCCCGCATACGCCTCGAATACGCCGACTCGCGGCTGCTGATCACGGTCACCAACGACGGTCCCGTGACCACTCCTGCCCCCGACCCCGCGCAACGGCGCGGCTTCGGCCTCATGGGCATGCGCGAACGCGCCCACACCATCGGCGGTGAACTGTGCGCGGGGCCACTCCCGGAGGGCGGCTTCGAGGTCACCACGGCGCTGCCGCTGCAACCGGCGACAGCGTCGGCGGCCCCCGAAACCGCGGAACCCACACCCCTCGCAGAAGGACGGACCCCATGAGCATCAAGGTGCTGCTCGCCGACGACCAGGCCCTGCTGCGCGCCACGTTCCGGATCCTGATCGACTCCTGCGAGGACATGGAGGTGGTCGGCGAGGCATCCGACGGCAAGGAGGCGGTGGAGCAGGTCCGCGCCCACCGCCCGGACATCGTCCTCATGGACATCCGTATGCCCGGCACGGACGGCCTCACCGCCACCTCCGCCATCTGCGCCGACCCCGAGCTGTCCGGCACCCGCGTCCTGATCCTGACCACCTTCGAGACCGAGGACTACGTCGCCCAGGCGCTGCGCGCCGGTGCCAGCGGCTTCCTCGGCAAGGACGTCACCGCCGAGACCCTCCTGGCGGGCCTGCGCACCGTGGCCTCCGGCGAGGCGCTCCTCTCGCCGAACGCCACCCGCTCCCTCATCACCCGCTTCCTCATGGCCCCCGCCCCCGGCACCCTCCTCGCACCCCCGGAACGCCTGGCCGACCTCACGGTCCGCGAACGGGAGGTGATGGCCCTGGCGGCGGAGGGCAGATCCAACACCGAGATCGCCGAGGACCTCACCCTGAGCCCGCTGACCGTCCGCACCCACATCCACCGGGCGATGACCAAACTGGCCGCCCGCGACCGCGCCCAACTGGTCGTCATCGCCTACCAGTCGGGCCTGGTGCGGGCCACTCCCCAGGGCCTTGGCCACTGAGCTTCACGCCTGGCGGGCCCGGGTGTCCTCGCGAGGGGGCGGCGGTGCCGTGCTGTGGCGGACCACGAGCCGGGGCGGGACGAGTGTGGTGCCGTGTTCCGTTCCGGCGTGCCGCATCTTGCTGAGGACGCCCGCGACGCAGAGCCGGCCCACTTCGGCGAAGTCCTGGTGGACGGTGGTGAGGGGAGGCAGGAAGGACGCGGCCTCGGGGATGTCGTCGAAGCCGACGACGCTGACGTCGTCGGGGACCCTCCGGCCCCGCTCGTGCAGGGCGCGCAGCAGGCCGAGGGCCATCTGGTCGTTGGCGGCGAAGACCGCCGTGCAGTCCTGTTCGCCGGCGAGCCGGAGACCGGCCCGGTAACCGGATTCGGCCGACCAGTCGCCGCGTACCGGGGGCGGTGGGACGCGGCCCGCGTCGGTGAGGGTGTCGCGCCACGCGCCCGCGCGGCGCTGGGCGGCGAAGGAGCCCTCCGGGCCGGCCAGGTGCCACACCGTGTCGTGGCCGAGGTCCAGCAGATGCCGTACGGCGTCCCGTGCTCCGCCCACCTGGTCGGTGTCGACCACGGTGTAGCGGTCGCCGGCGTCCGAGTCGGCCACGACGACTTGGACCCCGGGCGGCAGCGAGACGGTCGCCGCGTCGAGCAGATGGATCTCCATGATGACGATGACGGCGTCCACGGCGAGTTCGCCCAGTCGGGAGAAGGCACCGTTCACCTCGTCCTGGGTGGGCACGGCGACGGGCAGCAGCGTGACGGCGTAGCCCTCGCGGGCGGCGGAGGTGGCGATGGCCTCCAGGGTGCGGATGTTGCCCATGCTGGAGAGGGAGAAGGTGATCACGCCGAGGGTGCGGAACTCGCCGCGCTTGAGCGCCCGTGCGGCGCTGTTGGGCCGGTAGCCCAGCTCCCGCATCGCGGCCAGGACCTGTCGGCGGGTCTCCTCGGTCACGCCCGGGAAGCCGTTGGAGACCCGGGAGACCGTCTGGGAGGAGACGCCGGCGACGCGGGCGACGTCGGCCATGGAGGCGCCCTGCCGGGGCCGGGCGGCACGTTTTCTCGTACGGCCCGTGCCCACGGGTTCCCTCTCCCCGTCCACTGCGCCCACCTGCCCCTCGCCCCCTGGCCGCCCGGCCCGCGCGAATTTCGGTCCGGAACGACTCCTTGACCCCTGAGATTCGGACAGTGTAGACAGCTCGCCAGCGGATGTTTACGTAAACATTGCTCAGTCCGAACCGCACGAAAAGGCTCCGAACCCGCACCAGTCGCACCACGCAGGCCCCGATCTCGCGTCACCGGGACACGCGGCACGCAGAAGAGGTGGAGTACTCGAGATGGCACAACGCACCCGTAAGAGAAGGCTCCTCGGGGCCATCGGCGTCACTCTGGCGACCGGAACCGTCCTGGCCGCGACCACCCTGCCCGCCGCGCACGCCGAGCCGGCCCAGGCCGCCGCGGCAGCCGGGGTCACCGTCCGCCCCGACCCCTCCTACCAGGGGGAGAAGTTCGAGGGCTGGGGCACGAGCCTGGTCTGGTTCGCCAACGCCACCGGCGACTACCCGCCCGAGATACGGGAGAAGCTGGCCAAGCTCCTCTTCGGCGACGACGGCCTGAACCTGAACATCGCCCGCTACAACATCGGCGGCGGCAACGCCCCCGACGTCAAGAACTACCTGCGGGCCGGCGGCGCGGTCGAGGGCTGGTGGAAGGCCCCGGCGGGCACCACCCGCGAGGACGTCGACTGGTGGGACGCGGACGACCCCAAGGACTGGAACAAGAACGCCGACCACACGCAGCGCTGGTGGGTCGACCGCATCAAGAAGGACATCACCCACTGGGAGGCCTTCAGCAACTCCCCGCCCTGGTTCATGACCGAGAGCGGTTACGTCTCCGGCAACTTCGACGCCGGCAAGGACCAGCTGAAGGCCGACTCCGTCGACGACTTCGCCAAGTACCTGGTGGGTGCCACCGAACGCCTCGAGAAGGCGCACCACATCAAGGTCGACACGCTGGACCCGTTCAACGAGCCGAACACCAACTACTGGGGCACCAAGCTCGGCGCGGACGGCGAACCCGTGGGCGGCCGGCAGGAGGGCGCCCACATCGGTCCCGAGCTCCAGCAGAAGGTGATCCGCGCGCTGGGCCCGACCCTGGCGAAGTCCAGGTCCGACGCGGAGATCTCCGCGATGGACGAGACCAACCCGGGCACCTTCGCCACCAACTGGAACTCCTACCCCCAGGACGTGCGCGACCTCGTCGGCCAGATGAACGTCCACACCTACGGCACCAGCCAGCGCACCACCGTGCGCGACCTGGCCAAGGCCGCGGACAAGCCGCTGTGGATGAGCGAGGTCGAGGGCGACTGGGGCGACGGCCAGAGCTTCACCGACATGCGTCCCGGCCTGGGCCTGGCCCAGCAGATGGTCGACGACCTGCGTGAACTGGAGCCCCGCGCCTGGGTGTTCTGGCAGCCCGTCGAGGACTACGACAACATGAAGCCGGGCGGCGAGTCCGCGAAGGGCGGCAACTGGGGCGAGATCCAGCTCCCGTTCAGCTGCACCTCCAAGGACACCCTCAAGACCTGCCCGATCTACACCAACACCAAGTTCGACACCGCCCGCAACTTCACCCACTACATCAAGCCCGGCGACCGGCTGATCAAGACGAACGACACCTCCAGCACCGCCGCGCTCTCCCGCAAGGGCGACCGGGCGACCGTCGTCCACGTCAACAGCACCACCGAGGCCCGCGACGTCACGCTCGACCTGTCGAAGTTCGGCAAGGTCTCCCGGCACGCCACCGTCACCCCGGTGGTGACCAGCGCCGACGGCAAGCTCGCCCGTCAGAAGGCCGTCCGGGTCACCGGCGAGCAGGCCACCGTCACCGTGCCCGCCCAGTCCGTGACCTCCTTCGTCATCAAGGGCGTCTCCGGTGTCGCCAAGGACGCGGCCGAGCTGCGCAAGGGCCACACCTACCGGCTGGCCGGCGTCCAGAGCGGCAAGGACCTCACCATCGCCGACAACGGCACCGGCCTCGTCATCAAGAGCGCCGACGCGGCCGACCCGAGTGGTCAGCAGTGGCGGGTGGAGCAGACCAGCCGGGGCGACGACAACCGGAAGCGGTACGTCTTCACCGAGGCCACCGAAGGCAAGCGCCTGGCCGTCCGTGACGGTTCCCTCGTGGCCGAGCCCGACGAGGGCGACCGCGACAGCGCCACGCAGTGGATCCTGTCGACGACCGGCGACGGCTCCTGGACCCTCGTCAACGCCGCCACCGGCCGCCTCCCCGACGTCTCCGGCCAGTCCACCAACGACGGAGCCTCCGTCGGCGTGTGGACGCCGAACTCCGGCGCCAACCAGCGGTGGAGGGTGACCGAGGTGACGGGAGAGGCCGCCGTACGGACCGACTAGCGCATCGGCGAGTCAGCCCCTTTCTCCGCGACGCCCCCGACCTCGGTCGGGGGCGTCGCGTCGTCGACCCCGCGGCCTGGTCCCGACCGCCGGCTCAGCCGCAGCCGCAACCGGTCGGCGCGGAGGCCGGTTCGTCGGCCCGGCCGGTGCAGCAGCCGTCGCCGGTGGCGTCGGGGTCGGCGCTCCTGCCGAGCGTGTCGGCGTCGGCCTTGACCACGTACACCTCCCAGGGCTCCCTGCCGGGGCCGTGCACCCACACCTTGTCCTGGAGGGCGTAGCAGCAGGAGGTGTCGTTCTCCTCGAAGGTGGCCAGGCCGGACTCCTTCAGGCGGTCGGTGGCGGCGCGGACCTGCTCGGTGGACTCGACCTCGACGCCGAGGTGGTCCAGGCGGGTCTCCTCGCCCGCCTCGCCCTCGATCAGGACGAGCTTCAGCGGGGGCTCGGCGAGGGCGAAGTTGGCGTAGCCCTCGCGGCGCTTGGCCGGTTCGGCGCCGAAGAGCTTCGCGTAGAAGGCGATCGACGCTTCGAGGTCACTGACGCGCAGGGCGAGCTGAGCACGGGACATGACGGGATCTCCCATCTGCTTGCATAGATGTCTTTCAATTCAGAGCTTGCGCCTTGGATCGACAATCGTCAACATAGAAGGATGTCGAAGCAAGAACTCGTGGTCCTCGGGCAGGACGACCGGTCCGCCGCGTGCTGCCCGGGACTGGTGACCGCGCCCCTGGACGACGGCCAGGCGGCCGAGCTGGCGAAGCTCTTCAAGGCGCTGGGCGACCCGGTCCGCCTGCGCCTGCTGTCCATGATCGCTTCGCGGGCGGGCGGCGAGGTCTGCGTCTGTGACCTGACCCCGGCCTTCGACCTGTCCCAGCCGACGATCTCGCACCATCTCAAGCTGCTCCGGCAGGCCGGCCTGATCGACTGCGAGCGTCGCGGCACGTGGGTCTACTACTGGGTGCTCCCCGGCACCCTGGACCGGCTGTCCGCGTTCCTGGCGACCCCGCAGAAGGCCGAGGCGACCGCGTGACCGCCTCGCTCGGGCGCCGGGCCCTCGCCGAGGCCGTCGGGTCGGCCGCCCTGGTCGCGGTGGTGGTCGGCTCCGGCATCCAGGCCACCGAGCTGACCGATGACGTCGGCGTACAACTGCTGGCCAACTCCCTGGCCACGGTGTTCGGCCTGGGGGTGCTGATCGCCCTGTTCGGGCCGGTCTCCGGCGCGCACTTCAACCCCGCGGTCACCCTCGCGGCCTGGTTCACCGGCCGGGGCACCTCCGGCGGACTCACCCTTCGCGATGTGGCCGCGTACATCCCCGCGCAGACGGCCGGGGCGATCGGGGGCGCCGTCCTGGCCGACGCCATGTTCGCCAGGCCCCTGGTGCGGTGGTCGGGCCATGACCGCTCGGCCGGCCACCTGTGGCTCGGGGAACTGGTCGCGACCGCCGGACTCGTCCTGCTGGTCTTCGGCCTCGCCCGCACCGCCCGCGCCCACCTCGCGCCCCTCGCCGTGGCGTCCTACATCGGTGCGGCGTACTGGTTCACGTCGTCCACGTCCTTCGCCAACCCGGCCGTCACGATCGGCCGCGCCTTCACCGACACGTTCGCCGGCATCGCGCCCGCCTCGGTCGGCCCGTTCCTCGCGGCACAGCTCGCCGGTGCCGTCCTCGGCCTGGGCCTCCTGGCCGCCGTGTTCACCCGCCCCGCACCGGAGCGGCCCGGCGTCGTCCCCGTCCCGGCCGAAGCCGAGCTCGCCGCCCCCTCCAGCTCCTGACCGACCACCCCGAGAAGGCACCCACCATGACCCCTCCCGCCGAGCGCCCGTCCGTCCTGTTCGTCTGCGTCCACAACGCCGGGCGCTCCCAGATGGCCGCCGCCTTCCTCACCCACCTGGCAGGCGACCACGTCCAGGCGCGCTCCGCGGGCTCCGCCCCCGCGGACACCGTGAACCCCGCCGTCGTCGAAGCCATGAACGAGGCGGGCATCGACATCTCGGCCGAGATCCCCAAGGTCCTCACCGTGGAAGCGGTCCAGGCCTCCGACGTCGTCATCACCATGGGCTGCGGCGACACCTGCCCCGTCCTCCCCGGCAAGCGCTACCTCGACTGGCAGCTCCCGGACCCCGCCGGGCAGGGAGTCGAGGCGGTCCGCCCGATCCGCGACGAGATCGAGAAGCGCATCCGCGTCCTGCTCTCCGAGATCGCCCCGGAGGCGTACGGCATGCCGTGATCGTGCCGCTCGGTCCGCGTCATGGCCGCTCTCCCCGCTCGGCGGCACGTTCCAACCGGAGCCCGAACAGCCCCGCGTACACCTCCAGGCGTTGGCGCACCCACTCGGGCGGCTCACCCACCGCCCGGGCACAGCGCTCGATCCGCTCCTGCCCGACCGGACCGGTCAGTGCGGGGAGTTTCCCGTCGAGGCCCTCGGAGAGGATCGCCAGGTCCTGCCAGCCGGGCACGACGTCGGGCACCTCCGAGATCGACGGCGGTACCTCCTCCAGGGCGAGGTAGAGGGTGATGCGGCGTTGCCAGGTGTGCTGTACCGACTCGCCGAGACGGCCGGCGACGCTGATCAGATCGAGAGGCAGCAGCGGGGACCCGGGCGCGGAGACACGGTATGCGGGGTCGACCGCCACGGCGTCGTGGGCGGTGGGCACTTCGTCCGGCAGCGCGGCCTCCGCCTCGTCGCTCAGATCCGGTACGAGCGCACCGATGGCCCGCAAGGGGGCCAGGGCCCGGTACGCGGCTCGCGCACCGAGGTTGCGGGTGCGGGCGTAGGCGACGAGCCGCTGCGCGGTGAGCGGGACCCAGCTCGGGGTCTCCCACCACTCGTAGTCCACGTCCTCCTGTGGTCCGGCGTCGACCAGAGCCGCGATCTCGTCATGCGTCGGAATGAACTTCCTCAGCGCCTTGGGCGGTCGGGGGGCCACGAGATCGGCGCCCAGCCCGAGGTTCTGGGCTTCCCGGTGCGCGGTGTCCCACAGGACCGACAGCTTCTGACGCAGCCGCTGGCTCCCGGTGAACAGCACGGCCGAGGTGGCCGGTACGGGATAGTCGGCACCGACCCAGCTGGGGTCCTCCCCGGAGAACGCGTACCTGCTGGGTGTGGGCAGATCGTCCCAGGCGCGCAGCAGGCTCGCCGCGTCCGGGAGATTCACCCCTGCCTCCCTCAACTCATCCAGGTACCAGGACAGTTCTTCCCACGAGTGCTCCTGGGAGCGCACGGACGCGAGGTCCCGGAGCGAGACGCCGTCCTCCAGGCGGACGCCCGCCTCATGCAGCCACCTCACGAGGTGGCCCGTCTCTGGCGAGGGGACGGCGTCCCGCGCGGAGGAGCGCTTGGTGTAGCGCCGGCGGTGAACTACTCCGAGGCCCTCGGTCACGCGTGCGAGGAGGCGTTCGGCCTCCCATACGGAGAGCTCGAAGTCCGCGGCCAGTTCGATGGTGGCGGCCCATGGCAGCGCCGGCCGGCCGTCGGCGCCGTGGACCACGTAGTGGCGCAGGACGGGAAGTACCTCTGCCGGCACGGCAGCCCATCGGGCGGCCAGGGCCTGATCGGGTACGGGGCGCCCCAGCCAGGCGAACTCGGCCATCCGCCGCCGCACTTCGGCCGCGGGGAGCCCCGTCACCGCTGCCACCCCCGGCACGTCCCAGGGGTGGACGGCAGGTCGCCAGTGATGCTTGTCCTCCTGGAGGTACAGCAGCTTCAGCTCGGCGTCCGTGCAGACATGGTCGCGGTGGTGGTTCGGTACGGCGCTCAGCGGCTTGCCCACGAACGGGGCGTACCGGGCGCAGGACTCGGCCAACTTGCCCAGCGGTTCACGGAAACTGGCGGAAGCGCGGGCGATGCCGGAGAGGTCCTCGGGCGGATGCCGGTAGTAGATCTCGTTGGCGGCCCGGCGCTTGGGCGGCAGGGGGCGCCCCCAGACGGTGATGGCGAGGCCGTCCAGCGGATCGGGCTTGCTGCCCTGGAGCCCTCTCATGATGTACCAGTCGGTGAAGTCCGGTTTCCAGTCCAGGTCGCCGTCCCCGAGGACGGCCGGCCCCGCCAGCCGCGGATGGGCGATGCGCAGGCCCCGTGTCGCGCGCAGCACCTCCGCCACGGTCGTCCCCTGGTCGTGGGCCACCAGCACCGCGGTACGCCAGTCGCCCTCGATCTTCGTCGCGATGTCCGACCAGCCCGGCTGCGGGACGGGGTGCCCCGACAGGGATGCCGGAACCGCTTCGTTCCGGGTCCGGAACCCAGGACCGAGGGTGGCCAGTCGCCACGGCCGGATCATCTCGGAGAGCTTCTCCTCCTCGCGCCGCCCGCGCCGGTCGTCCAGGGCGGAGTCCAGCCTGAACCAGCCGACCTCGTCGAGGTTCACCTGTCGTCCGAGGCCGTCCGAGGCGAGCACCCCCTGCCCCCGCAGCGCCGCCCACAGGATGCGGGCGAGCGGGGGCTCTCGGGACTCCACGCTCCACAGCCAATCCAGGCTCAGCTCAGCGTGCCCGGCCAGCGCTTGGGCTCCGAGCCGGAACTGCTCGCGAGCCCACCTGGTGTCGTATCGCTCCAACTTCTTGCGGTTGACGCTGAGTTCTCCCGCGTGCGCGCCCGTCAGATTGAGCACGTACCCGAAGGTCCGCTTGTCCGCGGCGATCCCGTCGCACACGATCGCCCCGTCGCCGGAGACCCACCACAACGTGCCCGGCACCGCCTCGACAGCGAACCGGGTGGCGAACGCGCCCGGCCCCTCTCCGGACTTGAGGCGACCGGGCAGCCAGGTCTCCTCGGTGCCGTCCTGGTCGCGGACCTCCAGCCGGAACTCGCTGAGCAGGACCAAGGCGCGCAGCACCGACACGGCGGAGTCCCCGGGCAGCGCCCCCGCACGGCGCAGGTGCAACCGGACGCGCGTGCCACCCTCGGGCAACGCCGTGCCGCCGCGCTCGTCCTCCTCCCGTACGCGGAAGAGACTGCCGCTGACCGGGATCTCGACGCGCAGGGCCTTCTCGGCCGGGCGGCCGTCCGGGCCGACCGGCCGGGTCACGATCGTCATCTCGTCGGCGAGCATGAAGTAGCTGAAGACGCCGATCCCGAAACGGCTGTTGGGGTAGAGCCGCAGCGAACTGTCGTGCCGAAGCCACGCGGCCTGCTCCCGGCGGAAGGAGTAGGACTGGTCGAAGCGGCGGCCGGCCCGGGTGAAGGTGTTCTTCAACTGGTCGACCGTCATGCCGACGCCGTTGTCCACACACTCGACATAACGCCCGCGGCTGTCCTCGCCCACCTCGACGCGGATCCGGCCCGCCCACTGTGCCGGTTCCCGGCCGAGATCCCGCAGATACCTGACCCGCATCTCCCGGTAGCGGCAGGCGTCCATGGCGTTCTGGTACAGCTCCCGCAGCGCGAGTTCGGGCTCGCCGTCGTACAGCTTCTCGCCCATCAGCAGACGGCGGATCTCCGTCTGCGACAGCGAGAACTGCGCGAGCGGCACGTCGTAGGCGTCCGTGCCCTGCTCACGGTCCGGCCTGAGCCGGTGGTCGGACAGCCGCGCGGGGAGTCCTCGCAACAGCGCGCCCTCGTCCCGCGGGAGGTGGCGGGCCGACTCCCGCAGCAGGTGGCCGAGGTCGTCGGCGTCCTCGACGACCGAGGCGAGTGCCGCGTGGATCGCCGGATGGGGGCAGACCGCGTCCAGATGGAGATACGAGGGAGCGTCACCGTCCTGGAAGGGGTCCCAGAAGGCGTCCCGGAGCACGGTGACCACCTCGCTCGGCACCACCGGATCCGAGACGGCGAGATGCTCGGCGAGGACTTCCGGAAGGCACCGGGTGTCGAAGGCGAGCAGCCCAGCCAGCCGCAGCAGCGCCGCGAGCGGACGTACTCGTAGCTGCCACGGTGTTCTGCGGACGACGTGACGGTCCGGCGGCAGCCGCTGGTCGTTCGGCGGAGCGCCGACGGTGAGGCCGGCGGCGACTGTGCGGAGCGCCGTGGACAGTGCTTCCGCCCGGCCGCCGCGCCGCTCGCCCGCTGCCGTAGGTGCCATGTCGAGGAGCTGGGCCACGAAGCCGTCGGCGAGCACCGCGGGCACGGCCTCCTCGTCCGTCGCGAACCGCTCCTCGATCCAGCGGTGCACCAGCCACAGCGTGACGGCGTGCCGGTCGTCGGCGGGGTCCGTCAGCCACAGGTACCAGTCTTCGAGCTTCTCGGCGATCTGGGGGTAGTGCTCGGTGATCTGCTCGTAGTGCCGCCGCCGGTCGTCGGCCCCGTCACGGCTCCGCACGGAGTGGGGACGGAACTCGGCGGCCTGGCTCAGCCGCTGCGCCCAGGCCGTCTCGTGCAACAGAGCGCCGGCGATCAGCGCGGTGACCTCCAGCGCGGACAGTTCGGCGTCCTTCGGCAGGAGTTGGGGGAGGCGGTCCGTCAGCAGTCGTACCGGATAGTCGTCGTCGGCCCATGGATCGGGCAGCCGCTCCTGAGCACGGTGGACGTGACGGGCGGCCTGGACGGCCAGGTCGGACAGACAGCCTTGGAAATGGGCCACGGCTGCTGTGTCGCGCACCGGGACCCGTTCCCAGAGGGCAGGTGTGCGTACGGCGTCCTGCCAGGCCTCCAGCAGCCGTCTGCCCTCGGCGACCGCCAGGGACCTGGTCTGCACCGCCAGGTCGTTTCCGTAATGGATCAGGACCTTCTGCGGTCCGGCCGCCGCCCGTAGCGCGAGGATCTCGGTGTCGCGCCGGGTTTTCTCGTACACCTGCTCCACGGTCGTGGCCTCGGTCAGCGGGTCGAAGGCCTGGGCGAGCGCCGACGTGAAGAAACTGCCGGTCGCCGCGAAGCCGCTGGGCTCACCGGGGCCGCAGCTCGTCATCATGGCGAAACCGCTGTGCGGGGGGCCCTTGACGACGTTGCTGCCGAAGGCGGGCCCTTGCTCGTCCCCCGCCCAGCGGCAGGCGTCGATCAACCACAGCACGGTGCCGGCCGAGCAGTTGGCCAGATACCGGCTGATGTCGGCCTCCAGGAGCGACTCCCGTACGTGGGGCTGCTGCCACCCGGCCGCGGGGTCGCCGTGCTCGGCAGGGGCCCTGGCGTCCGAGGGCACCACGTAGTCGGTGGTGCCGATCCGAACGCCGTGCCCGGTGAAGTAGAGGAGCAGTGTGCTGCCGGGCGGCGCGCTCCGGGAGAGGTCGGAGATCCGCTCGGTGATCGCGTTCCGGGTGGGATTCTGCAGGGTCTCCACCGCGTAGCCGCTGCCCTCCAGAGAGGCGCGCAGCGCTCGCAGATCCGCCTCGACCGTCGCCGCCAGGGAGGGAAGAACGTGCTCCGCGCCCGGATTCTCGCCCACGCCGATGAGCAGGGCTGTGCGTCCCTTGTCTTCCACTCGGCCCCCTGGTTCCCCTCCGACCCGCCCATGGTGCCATCCGGCCTTGCCAGGCCGGGGCGGATCGGTCGAGTGGCCGACGCGTGAACCGAGGTGCGTGCTCGCTCGCGGTCCTTCTCCTGCGTGCGGACCCGTCCCATACTGGGAGCCATGCGCCGAGCCTTCGCCCATGACGCGGTTCTCCTGATGGAGGCCGACGGTGATGTCGGAGCACCCGGCGCAGCCATCACGGTCGCGCTGTGCGGGCACTGGAACCACCGGCCGCCGTGCCCGCTGGCACCGCACCACACCTCTGCCGAGCGCTCCGGCGGGGAGGTACGGCTCCGCGTGCTGTTCGCGGCCGAACCCGCGGCCGAGCAGGAAGTCCGCGGCCGGATCGAGGCCGCACTGTCCCGGGCCGCTTTCGACGGCCCGGACGGCGTCACCACACACTGGCGACTTTACAGCGCGGGACCCGGCCCGGTCCGGAAGGACGAGCTCGGGCACGCGGAGCGCCTCGCCGCGGAAGGGGATGCGGTGTAGCAGCGGGGCGACGGCCCGCTCATGCCGGAAGTCGAAGGCCCGCCGGTGCGCGCGTACCGTGGGACATGAGGCCGGATGTCCGCTCCCGCACAGGAGGGAATGGCCATGCCCGAGCACACCGTCGGCACACAAGAGCAATTCGAGGCGGCCCGGCAGGAGCTTCTCGCGGAGGAGAAGGCGCTCACCCGGCGCAACGACGAGCTCGCCCGGAAGCGGCGGGAGCTGCCCTGGGTGCCGGTCGAGAAGGACTACCGCTTCGAGACCGAGGACGGCCCCAAGGCGCTCGCGGACCTCTTCGACGGGCGTTCCCAACTGCTCGTCTACCACTTCATGTTCGGCCCGTCCTACGCGGCCGGATGCCCGGTCTGCTCCTCGATCGCGGACACTCTCGACCCCAACGCGGTCCACCTCAGGGCCCGTGACGTGACGCTGATCTGCTCCTCGCGGGCACCGCTGGACAAGCTCCTCGCCTACCGGGACCGGATGGGCTGGAGCTTCGACTGGGTCTCCACCGTCGGCGCCGACTTCCACCGCGACCTCGGCTTCCTGTACACCGAGGAGGAGTTGAGGCCGTTCCTCGACGGCGACATCCCGCAGACCGTGAGCCAGATGGCCGAGGCGACGGGCACGGACGTACTCCGGTACGTCACCGAGGGCCCAGGACTGAGCGCCTACACGCTCTCGGACGGCACCGTCCACCGCACGTACGTCACCACCGCGCGCGGCCTCGAGCCCGCCATGGCCTACTACGGCCTCCTCGACCGGACCCCGCTGGGCCGCCACGAGGAGGGCGAGCAGACCCACTGGCTGCGCCGCCACGACGAGTACGTGACCTCTCCGGCATAGCCTCAGCCTTCGCGCCCTCCGCCGGCGAGGCCGCCGATCGTCGAAGCGGGACCGCGAACGGGTCCTGCGTCAACCTGTCGCGTCGTCCGTGCGGAAGACGAGGTCGAGATGGTCGTCCAGGACCGCGGCGGCGGCTTCGGGGCTGCGCTGGCCGACGAGGATGCTGGTGCCGAGCCCCGCGGACATCGCGAGCAGGCCGGCCGCCGCCAAGCGCGCGTCCACGCCGGGCCGCAGCAGATCCGCCGCCTGCGCCTGCCGCAGGATGTCGGTCAGGGCGCCTTCGGCGGCGTCCGGGTTCTTGATGAAGGGCTGGGCCGCGAGCGTCCGGTCGGTCACGGCCAGCACGGCGTACGAGGTGTAGAGGTGGTGGAAGGTACGGCTCTCCTCGTCCGTCGGCAACGCCGTCATCAGCAGCGCCTCGACCGTCGTACGCGGCCCCGGGGCGTCACCGGCGGCTCGGATGCGGGCGGCGAGCCGCTCCCCGAACTTGCCGGTCAGGTGCTCCAGCCCGAAGAGCAGCAGCTTCTCCTTGGTCTCGAAGTAGTACTGCACCAGTCGCAGTGACACGCCCGCCTCGGCTGCCACATCGCGCATCCCCACGGCATGCAGCCCGCGACGGCCGGCGACCCGGACGAGCGCCTCCGCGATCTCGGTGCGCCGTTCCGCATGGTCCACCCGCTTGGGCATGGGCTTGGTCCTCCGCTCGTCGTCCGTCCGCCGGTCCCTCGTCGGCCGCCCTTTATGGTACAGCCGTATCAACATCGTGATACGTTCGTACCACGAAACCGAGACCTCCGGAGGTGGCCGTGTCCGAGACCACTGCCCGCACCCAGGCCGACGTCGGCCGCTACGTCAGCGACGCCTGGCGCGACCGCTACTTCGCCGCGTGCGACGCCGTCTACGCGCTGGGGGCAACCGCCCTCGCGGAACAGGACGTGGAGACCTCGTTCGGCACCACCCACGTGTACCGCTACGGACCCACCGACCCGGCGGCCCAGTCCCGCACGCCGGTCGTCCTGGTGCACGGAGCGGGATCCTGTTCCGCCATGTGGTACCCGAACACCCCCGCCCTCAGCGCCGAGCGACCCGTCTACGCCGTCGACACCCCGGGCGATCCCGGACGCAGCGTGCAGCGCGAGCCGATCCACCAGCCCGAACGCGCCGCGCAGTGGCTGGAGGAGACGCTCGACGGGCTCGGGCTCGAACGCGTCCACCTCGTCGGCACCTCCTACGGAGGCTGGCTCGCCCTGAACCAGGCGCACCGCAGGCCCGAACGCCTCGCCTCGGTCACCCTGCTGGACCCGGGCGGCCTGGAGAAAGTGGGGCTGCGCTTCTTCGTCTGGATCTTCGCCAGCCTCTTCGCGACCTTCGCGCCCAAGGCACTGCGCCCGCGACTGGCGGCCTGGCTGGAACAGCCGGTCCTGGTCATGCCCGAGCTGCGCACCATGATCAGGACCGCCGCCCGCGCCTACCGCATCCGCCGCCCGGCACCGCTCCCCCTGTCCGAGGCCGAACTGTCCACCATCCGTACGCCGCTCTACCTGGTACTCGGCAAGCGCAGCCTCCTGGTGCACCCCGAGCGCCAACTGGAGCGTGTCCCTCGCCTGATACCGGGCGCCCGCGCCGAGATCGTCACCGGCACCGGGCACGGACCTCAGATCGACCACGCGGAGGAAGTGAACCGCAGGATGCTGGACTTCATGGCCTCCGTCGACTGACCCGAGCCGGTGAAGACGCGGGGGCCCGTGCCGCTGGGCTCAAGCGGAGCACCAGCGGCACGGGCGCCCGCGACACCACGCTCCTACCAGAAGAGGGCGTCCGCCGCGTTGTCCTGCCAGTAGGTGACGGTGGCGACACTGTTGAAGAACACGCCGCCGTTCGGCAGCGTGAGGGTCTTCTCCTGGTTGGTCGCGTTGCCGTTCCTGTCGGCGAAGGTCACGCCCAGGGTCTTCTTCGTGCTGCCACCCTCGCCGTCGGGGGAGAACGTCCAGATGCCCGCGTACGCGCTCTGGCCCGGCTTGATCTCCAGCACGGCCTGCGGAATGGTCTCCTCGGCCCACGGCAGCGGGGCCTGGGCGTCGGCGCCGGCCCTCAGGAAGGGGGCGCTGTAGGCGTAGCAGGGCTTGGTGCCGGTGTTGGTGGCCTTGAGCAGCAGGTGGTTGATCGGGCGGGCGGCCTCGGTGACGGTCAGCTGGGTGTTCGCCGAGGTGCAGGTGGCGATCGAGGACGCCTTGTTGGTGGCGGCGGAGGCGGTCTGCCCGGCGGCCTGGACGCCGACGAGCGCGAGGGCCGCGGCGACGACCATGGAGGAGGCGGTCGTGCGGGAGACGGAACGAGTGGCGATACGCATGAAGAGACTGCTTTCTCTGAACATACGGAAGATGATCTTCCAGGTGTGAATCGGAATCCGCGTCCGGCGAGTGCCGTCGCTTGGATGACCCAAGCCTGTGCCACGCGCCGTCCCACTCGCCATTCCCTCGGGATTTTCGGGATGCTGGAACGCATCAACGGCCCCTGACCTGGGGAAACATGACCTTCCTGGGATGCCGGACGGAACGGAGGGGCATCGGAGAACGAGGGCCGGCCGGGGGCGAAGAGGTATCGGACCAACGTCATCACGCCGCACGCCCTCCTGAACCGCGGCGGCGACACGCAACGGCCCGGTGGACCGGGGGCCGCACCCGAAGAGCCCACGCAGGGCACGCGAACGGCCTGGCAGCGAGGCGGTGTCGCCTCGCTGCCAGGCCGTTGGCGCGGTCGGGGCCGGGGCTCAGCGCACCGGGAAGCCGAAGGAGTAGCCCTGGTCCTTGAGCCAGGGGAGGAGCCGGCGCAGGGCCGCGACGGTCTGGGAGCGGTCGCCTCCCGCGTCGTGGAAGAGGAGGGTCGGCCCGTTGGGCAGCTCCCGCTGGACGGTGGCGACGACAGCGTCCGTACCCGGGCGCTCGAAGTCCTTGCTGTCCACGTTCCAGCCCAGCGGGCGCATGCCCCGGGAGGCGGCGAGGGTGCGGCTGTAGGGGGTGAAGGCGCCGCCGGGGGCCCGGTAGTACATGGGCCGTACGCCCCCGGACGCCTTGGTGATCATGCGCTCGGCGTCGAGGATCTGCCGCGACTGGTAGGCCTCGGACTTCTTGTCCATGGCGGTGTCGTGGGACACCGAGTGGTCGCACAGCCGGTGTCCGGCCGCGACCACCTGCCTCACCAGGTCCGGGTGCGCCTGCGCCTGCGTCCCCACCATGCAGAACGTGGCCTTCACCCCGTACTCCCGCAGCACGTCCAGCACTTGAGGGGTCCACACGGGGTCGGGTCCGTCGTCGATGGTGATGTTGACGCCGCGCGCCCCCTTGTCCGAGGCGTGCGCGATGGTCACCGCGACCGGCTCGACCTCACTGGCCGGCTTGGCCGACGCGGTCACCTTCGGCGACGAGCCGCCCACGGAACCGGCCTGCGCGGTCCACACCGAGGCACCGGCGGCGAGCGCCGTCACCCCGAGCGCCACCCCGATCACCTTGCCGTACCAGCCCCGCCCGCCACCGTGCCGCGCCATGTCCGCCCCGCTTTCGCCCGGTCCCTCGCCGATCCCCGGTCGCCTTGCGACCACCTGGCATGACGAGGGGCGGCGGCCACGGGATGCGTCCGTTACGGATCACGGACAATCCCGGGGGAGTTCGCGGACAATGCGGGACGTTCGCGGACGGCGCCTGCCGTGAGGGAATCAGTTGTAGGGGTTGATCGACCCGTGGGACGAGCTGCAGTTGTCGAAGGTCGTGTCACGGCAGACCGTCACCCACAGGCTGTGGATGCCGCTGTCCTCGCTGCCCGACAGGCTGCCCCAGGTGGAAGTGGTGCCGCATCCGCTGGAGTTCCAGTGGTTCGGGTACTGGAAGCCCGGCACGCTGACGTAGAAGAACACCGGGTGAGCGTCGCACGAGGTGTCACTGAGCTTCACGTTGCGCAGCGTGAACGAGTCCGAACCGGTCCAGTCGACGGTGAGCGAGACGGAGGCGCCCGTGGTGCTGGCGCTGAGCGGTTCGTTGTCGTAGGCGTTGGCCGTGCCCGGCGTGAACCCCAGGACCGTGGCCGCGAGGCCGGCGACGACGGCGGCGATGCCGCGCTTCTTCATGATTCCTCCAGGTGTTCGGGTCGAGGTGTCTTCTCTCGCTGCGGTGTGCGTTGCGCGATTGGTTCCTGGCTCGCGCCAGCGGCACCCACTCGCGGCAGCAGGCTGCGGCCACGGCCGAACACGTGCCAAGGGGTTCCGTGCGCCTTGGGAGGATGGGACGGCGGCGACTCTCTGACCTGCTACATCACCGAGCCGCTGGGATCCCGCTGGGACGGCCGCCCGCACTCCGTGGTCGAGAACTCGTCCCGGCCGAGCCCGTGACGGTGCGAACGCGGCGACGACTGGACCGGAAAAACACTGTCCCGGCGCCCTTCCCGCCCCGATCGGCTGGCGAGACCACCACCATCGAGGCACCAGGAATTCCGAATTCCGCGGCGGATTGTCGATTCGGCCTCGTTTCTCTTTCCCCGTCCGTCCCCGGCGGATCATCCGTCCGGCAAGGGAGAATCGGGCAAGCCGAATTTCCGTCAAGCGGTGCGATCGGCGCCTTTTGGACTTTGTCCGCAGAAGGGGATGGGGAACCGTTTCCCCATCCCTACGATCGCAAGCTATGACCGACATTTCACGGGAAAACACCGCCACCCGTGTGCGCTGGCAGACCTGTCTCCGGCTTGCCCGCGAACTCCTTCTCGTCGGGCCGGACGACAAGGACCTCAAGCTCGACCATCTCCACACCCTGATCGACACCGGCCGCCTCGGTCCCGCTCACCACCCGCGCAAGAAGATCCTCGTCATCGGTGCCGGCATCACCGGCCTCGTCGCCGGCCGCCTCCTCAAGGAGGCCGGCCACGACGTCACCATCCTCGAAGCGAACGCCGACCGCGTCGGCGGACGCGTCAAGACCTTCCGCACCACCAAACACCACCAGGCCCCACCGGTCGCCATCCCGGGCGCCGACGGGGAGGGGGACCGCTGATGACCGCGATCGACCCCGGGTGCACCGTCGCCCGCTACCTCGCCCTGCGCCTGGCCGAGCTCGGCATCACCCACCTGTTCGGTGTCCCCGGCAACCACCTCGGCCCGTTCCTGACCACCGTGCGCGCCGAGGGCGACATCGAATGGGTCGGCACCCCCACCGAGGGCGGAGCGGGCCAGGCCGCCGACGCCTACGCCCGCATCCACGGCATCGGCGCGGCCGCGGTCACGTACAGCGTGGGCGCGTTCAACCTGCTGAACGCCTGCGGCGGCGCCTACGTCGAGCGGGTCCCGCTCGTCGCCGTCAACGCCTCCCCGCCCTACGAGCAGTGGCAGAACCAGCGCGCCCTCGGCCTGCTCACCTCCCACATGAGCCCCCGCACGGAGAGCAACCTGGACGTCTACCGGCAGATCACCGTGGACGCGCAGGTCATCTCCAACCCGGGCCTCGCCCCCGGCCGGATCGACGCCGCGCTCACCGCCTGCCTCACCGAGCGCCGGCCGGTCTACCTGGAGGTCATGGAGGACCTGTGGGACGAGCCCTGCCCCGAGCCCGAGGCGCCGCTCGTCCCCCGCGACCGGCCGTTCGGCGCGCGTGGCCGGTCCATGCTCGACAACGCCGTGCACGCGATCCTCACCCTGATCGAGGAACACTCCGGCCCGGACGGCAGGCCCCGCCCGATCGTGTGGGCCGGCGAGGAGACCGACCGCTTCCGCCTCGCCGGGCAGTTCACCGACCTGGTGGAGGCCACCGGCGTGCCGTTCTGCACCACCGTCGGTGCCAAGGCCGTCGTGGACGAGGACCTGCCGCAGTTCCACGGCGTCTACAACGGCCGTGCCAGCCACCCCGACGTGCGCTGGATCTTCAAGGACTGGGCCACCTGCCGGATCGGTCTCGGCGCCTGGTCCACGTCGAAGAACCTCGGCGGCGAGCAGTGCGTCGGCACCGACTGGGTGATGGCCGCGAACGGCGGCGTCAGCGTCGGCACCTCCTACTTCCCCGACGTCCAGCTCGAACACCTGCTGCCCGCCCTCCAGGACGCGCTGGTCAAGGAGTACGGCTCGGGCGGGCTGACCGCCGACTACTACGCCGAGGCCCACGCCCACCACGGAGCGCCCCAGGACCGTCCCGCCACGCTCGAACGCCACCGGGCCTCGCTCCACCTCAGCGGCTCGCGGTCCCGGCACCCCGAACACCTCACCTACGACGGCGTGTTCGACCGGATCAACCACTTCCTGGGCCGTGAGACCCGGGAGGACTGGACGGTCGTGTCCGACGCGGCCTTCTCCCTCATCGGCTCGATGAACCTGTCCCTGCCCGCGGGCGGATTCCTTTCCCAGGTCAGCTGGCTGTCCATCGGCTGGTCGGTCGGCGCGGCCACCGGCGCCGCGCTCGCTCCCGAGCGCGGCGAGGCCCGCCCGATGGTGTTCGTCGGCGACGGCGCCTTCCAGGAGACCTGTCAGGAGATCTCCACCCACACCCGGCTCGGGCTGCGGTCGGTGGTCTTCGTCCTGGACAACGGCCACTTCTACGGCATCGAGCAGATGCTGGTCCACCCGTCCTACTACGCCGAGCACGACGGGCACGCGGAGCACACCGAGGACACCGAGGACGACCGGACCGACGCGGACTTCTACAACGTCCTCCACCCCTGGCACTACGACCGCCTCGCCGCCGTCTTCGCCGGCAAGCACACCCCGGCGAACGGGCTGGCCGTCGCGGACACCGCCGAGCTGGACGCCCTGCTGGCCCGGCTCGCCGACCCCGCCGACCGGGTCAACGCCGGACCTCTGCTGGTCCGCGTCCGCCTGCGCCGGCGCGACTACCCGAGGGCGATGGCGTACAAGGTGCCCAAGCCCGACACGACCACCTGACGGGCCGCTCGGTTCGCTCGGTCCGCAGGGAGCAAGGGGCCCACCAAGGCGGTGTGCCTTGAGAAACCGGTAACCGAAGGGGGCAGGAAATGGCTGATCTCAACGTACTGATCGCGTTCGACGCGGCCACGATCGTCGAGCGGAACCCCAACGCGTCGAGGAACCCCGACGCACCGACGTACGTCGACCACAACCTGATCTACATGACGACGCGTCAGGACCACATCATCGGCACGTCGGGCGCCGAGCTGAACCTCCGGGCCGAACCCGGGGACAGCGTCAAGTGGCGGGAGACGACGCTGTCGCTGGGCAGCGACTACAAGGCACTCCTCTACCGGTACGTCAGCAGCGACAACCAGCACCTGCTCATCAGGGCGCCGGAGATCGAGGTGATCGAGGGCGTCTACCCGATGCCGCAGGAGGGGAGCGAGGGCACACCGGCCTTCACGACCCAGCAGTACGAGGACCACTACTGGCGGACCACCGTCAAGCGAGCCGGGAAGGTCACGTACCACTTCTCCTTCCAGATCCTGGACCACCACCGCAACCTGCAGGGCTACTTCCAGTGGGACCCCTTCATCACCATCGAGCAGCCCTGAGGGCCCTCGGGTGAGGGCAGCAAAGGCCCGGGTCACTGACCCGGGCCTTCCTCATGGAGCGGGTGACACCACCTAGAGGCGGGCGTACTGCTCCGTCTGCTCGGCGAACCCCTGGGACATGGTGGCGCCGACCGTGGGCTGGGTGCCGCGGATCGTGTCCAGGTAGTCGTCCGTGGTGGGGAGGACGCGGGTTCCAGTATCGAAGGTGCGTTCGAATCCGGCCTGGGAGACGGTTCGCGCCACGTGGGCGATGTCGGCGGGGGTGAAGCCTTCGCTGGCGGATGCGAGTACCTCACTGTCGGCCTTCGCGCCCGCCGGTGCCAGGTAGCTCTCCCAGAGCGCGGTCCTGGCCCGGTGATCGGGAGGGCCGATCGGCAGTACGTAGTCGAAGCGGCCGTGCCGCAGGAACGCGGAGTCGAGCGTGGTCACGTTGTTCGTGGCGCAGACGAGCAGCCGTCCGTCCTGGCCGCGGAACCGGACGATCGCCTTGAGCAGCTCGTTGACGACACCTACCGCGGTCGCGTCCGCGCCGCTGCGTGCGCCGGCGACCTCCTCGACCTCGTCGATGAACACCAGGACGTGCTCGAGCCGGGAGATCTCGTCGAAGCGCCGGCTCAGCCCGCTCGCCAGGCCGTACTCGGCGGCCAGACGCGCGGGGAACAGCTCGAGGAAGGGCCACCCCAGACGGCTTGCGATCGCGTGCGCGAAGGTGCTCTTGCCGGTCCCGGGCGGACCGAACAGCATCACCGCGCGCGGCGGCTGCACACCGTGCTCCGCGGCCAGTCCGGGATGGGCCAGTGGCAGGACCAGGCGGCGCTCGATGAGCTGTTTCTCCTTCTGCATTCCCGCGACCTTCTGCCACAGTCCGGCGGCCGGCAGCTCCGCCCCGAGCGAGGCGAAGATGCCTGCCGCCTGTGGGGGCACGGGTCTGCGCTTCTCGAAGAGGACCAGGCCCGATCGGGCGCCGAAGCCGCAGTTGCCCAAGGCCGCGGCACCGGTCTCGCCCGCGGGCAGGGCGGCGTGCACCGCGCGGACACCATCGGTGAAGAGCCGTCGCTCAAGGGCCGTGATCAGGGCGCTGCCCAGCCCCTGGTGTCGCCAGGCAGGTGCCATGCAGATGCGCAGGATCCATGCCCGCTCGCCCTCCACCCTGCTCACGGCGGCGCCGACGACCACGTCGTCCGCCATGGCCACCACGGCGGGGTGGAGGGCCTGGAGGGCCGTCACGGCGTCCGAGAGCGGGAAAAGGGCCGGCTCCTCGGTCGTGCCGCTCTCCATGTCGACACGGAGCACTCCCTCGAGATCGTCCGGGGAGTAGTCCCGGACCCGCCAACCCGTCATGACCAGCTCCGCGTGTTCGTCCGTGTTCCCATCATCGGTCGCCGCACGGGGTACGCGCGCGGCAAGCCGCGGCCGGGGTCGGAGCACTCGACGGGCTGCAGATCGCCGGCCACCAGCCCGTCGAGCGGCAAGGGCACCAGCCATACCTGCCCGTGGTCCTGTAGGAGGACCGAGGTCCGCCGGCCACCGAGCCCCGCCCCCAGCCCGGGCGGTGCCGCAACGGTGCGGACGGCATCGGCGCCGGCCCACGCAGGACCAGCGCGTGCCCCGGCCCAGGCAGGACCGGCGTGTGCCCCCGGCCGCGCCCTTGCCGGAGCGGTCCACCGTCGCCGTGGCCAAGGAGCCCCGCAGGTCGCTCACCTCTCCCGTCACCCGGCGGGCGGCTGTACGTGACGGTGACGTGGAGACAGTCGTCCTGCCCCGTACGCATCGCGCCCGCGGTGTCCGCGGCCCTGGCCTTCCGGGGCGGCGTCGGAGCTCTCAGCCGAAGGTGGCGAGATGATCGGCGTCGCCGCCTCGCCACTCGACGAGGAAGATGGTCGCGTCGTCGCTCGTGGTGCCGCCACGTTCGGCTTTCAGGGCGTGGGAGAGCGCTCGCACCACCGCCCGTACCTCGGTGCGGTCGCGGAGGATCCGGTTGGTCCACTCGATGAGCTGCTCCTCACCGAACTGTTCCCCGCCGGCCTGGTGCTCCTCGATCAGGCCGTCGGTGAAGCACAGCAACCGGTCCCCGGGTTGCAGCCTCCGCTCGCTGACCAGCGGCTCCTCTCCGCCGAAGCCGACCGGCAACGTGGTCGGGCTCTCCAGCCGGTCCACCACGGAGCGGTCACGGATCAGGAACGGGGCCGGGTGCCCGGCGTTGACCCAGTGCAACAGGCCTGTGGCGATGTTCAGAGTCATCATCTGCGCGGTGACGAAGTGGTCCTGGCCGAACTGCTCGTTGATGGCCCGGTCCATGAACGCGTACACCTGGGACAGGTCGGTATGGGCACGTCGCGTATGGCGATAGGCGCCGACGGCCACCGTCGCCATGGTCGCCGCGTCCAGCCCGTGGCCCATCGCGTCGAGCATGGCCACATGAAGGATGTCGCCGTTGAGGGCGTAGTCGAAGCTGTCGCCGGCCACGTCGTAGGCGGGCTCCAGGATCCCGGCCACCTCGACCTGCGGAACGGACATCGTCAGCGGGGGCAGCAACGACCACTGGATCTCCGCGGCCACGCTCATCGGGGAGCTGCGGCGGGCCTGGAAGAACCGGTCGGTGTAGGCGTCCTTGGTGACGATCATGTCCGCGACCAGGCCGGCGAGTCTGCGGAGCAACCGCCGGTCGTCGTCGTCGACCCTGTCCAGGGTGACGGCCATCGCCCCGATCTGGTCGCTGCCGTCCAGCAGCGGCAGGTACATTCGCACACTGCCGTCCTGCGGCACCTCCACCGTTCTGCGGGTCAGGAACGCCTCGCCGGCGGGGGAGCCCTCGACCGCCTCGGGGCCTCCGACCCTCAGCCGCCGGCCCGGCAGCGGCACCAGCAGCACCTGTTCGTAGTCCTGAAGGAGGATGGAGACCTCCCGCCCCCCGACCCTGGCCACCTCTTCCGCGACGAGTGGGGCGATCAAATCAGGCGGCATCTCGTGGGCCCGGTCCAGCAGCACACCCAGCAGGCGTTCGCCGAACCCCTCCGACCGGTCCACCCCGATCCTGTCCCGTTTCCGCCCACCGTCCGTCATCGCCGTCTGCTTCCTTTCGACCCCGGGGCACAGGCTTGCATCGCAGACCGGTGCAGCGGGCGGATTACGCCACCGGCGGCATGTTGCTGACCTGGGCAGATTCCTCTCCCTGAGGGGACGGTCGTGCGGGTTGGGTCGTACCGCTGCCGACCGTGGTTGTCCGCTTTTGCGGGCTCGCTGTGGGCACGGACGGCGCAGACCGCTGGGCAGAGCGCCTGGGCGGACGGCCATGCAATCGGCCCGGTTCGGTCGGGCGTGCGAATGGGAGACGTTTTCGCAGGTGCACAGACCTACCGGTAAAGCTCGTTTCCGGCGGCGGGGGCGAATGTGACTCCGCGGAGAAGTCGGCGTCAGCCGGGGCCCGGCAATCACCTCGGGCGCCTCATGGTTCGCTGACTGCTTGAGCGACGCCGACGCGGTAATCCTGACCCAAGGCCGGCCTGAGATGGCCAATTCCGTACGACATGCCCCGGGCTTTTCGTGTGGAAGGACGTATTGACCAGTGGCGGGGCGGCTGTGCAGGGCAGGGGCGCGAGGTGCCGGATGGCTTGTTCGGGGTAGTTGCAGGAGGCATTTTATTAACGCATGATGGCCTAACCTTTACCTTTGCGCGGGATTTGCTGGCTGCCCGTTCCGTGCTGGTGAGCGAGCGGCACAGTGAGTGGTCGACGGGGGAGAGGCAGTGGGGTACGAAGGGCACGACGTTCAAGACGCCGATTCGCCAGCCGGACGGGGGCCTCGGGTACGCAGGCAGCCGTGTGTAGGTCCTGGCCGAAGGGGCTCAGTTGCACGCGTGTGGGCGTCGCCTGTCGGGATGCCCCCAAGAGCCCTGTTCGAACGCCGGCCCGCGGCCGCCGTGACGGAATGATCCGGACGCAGGCGTAGGCGGAACGCCGTGGGCGACCGTGCCAAGTGTTCGTGTCAGTAGGCGATCTGCGCCCCACGGGCTCGGGGGGCGCAGTTCAGGGACGCTTTTTTGCACTACAGCGAGAACAGCTCCTCGGGAGGAAAGTCACCCATGTCCGTCATCCGTGTGCTCCTCGCCTGCGAGAACAAACTCCTACAGGACGCCGTGGCCGGGGTTCTCTCCCTCCAGCAGGACATCCAGGTGCTGGGCGCGGCGGGTGAGAGCCAGATCGTACGCCGCGCCGCCGCGTTGCGCCCCCACGTCGTCGTACTCGCCCCGTGGGCGACTCCGGTGGCGGCCCGCACCGTGCACGTCCTGCGGAGAGTGGCGCCGGGGGCGGCGGTGCTGGTGTTCGGCGCCCCCGGCGTCAGCCGCGCCCAGTTGTTGGCGGCGGGCGCGCACCGGTACCTGCCCGAGGGATCGGGACAGGAGGCGCTGCTGGCCGCCGTACGGGAGTTCTCGGTGAACCGTGTGGCCGCCGCCCCGACGCCGCAGCCCGACATCAGACTGTCGCCGCGCCAGCAGGAGGTACTGGCCCTGGCCGCGGAAGCCCTGTCGAACAAGCAGATAGCCCGCAGCCTGGACATCAGCATCGGCACCGTCAAACGGCATCTGCACGTCGTCTTCCAGAAGCTGGGAGCGGTGTCCCGGCTGGACGCCGTCGCGCGAGCCCGTTCCGCGGGTCTGCTCCCCGTCACCCACCGCCCGTCCGCAGCGGGTTCCAGGTCCGCCGACGGTCTGGTCCTCACGAAGATCTGACGGGACTTAACGGAGATCTGACATGAACGGCATTGTGCCGGGGGGAGAGAGCGAAGAAAGTAGTGAGTACGTTCCGGTGAGTTGTTCCCGAGGGAGCCCACATGATCAATGTGTTTCAGCCCAGCTTGGGTCAGGAAGAACTCCAGGCTCTCGCGGAGGTATTCTCGGACAACTGGCCCGGGCATGGGGAAAGGACCGCTGAATTCGAGAAGGAGTTCGCGGCCCATATCGGTGTGCCCGGCGAGAGCGTACTTTTTCTGAACAACGCCACCGCGGGACTTTTCCTCGCCATGGAGTTACTGGAGCTGAAGCCCGGCGACGAGGTGGTGCTGCCGTCGGTGAGCTTCGTGTCGGCGGCCAACGCCGTCGCGGCCACCGGCGCGGTCCCCGTCTTCTGCGACGTGGACCCGCACACGCTCAACCCCACCGTGGCAGACGTCGAGAGCGCGTTGACGCCCAGGACACGAGCCGTGTGCGTGCTGCACTACGGCGGATATCCGGGGGAGGTGACCGGGATCGCGGACCTGTGCCGCAGTCGTGGCATTCCGTTGCTGGAGGACGCGGCCTGTGCCGTCGCCTCCCGTGTGGAGGGGCGGTCCTGCGGCACGTTCGGAGACTTGGCGACCTGGAGTTTCGATTCCATGAAAACCCTCGTCACCGGTGACGGTGGAATGCTCTACGTACGGGACGAGAAGCTGATGGCGACCGCCCGCCGGCTGGCCTACTACGGCACCGGACAGCGGACTGGTTTCACCTCCGCGCGGGTCTCCGACCGGTGGTGGGAACTGCATGTGGAAGGGTTCGGGCGGCGGCTCATCGGAAATGACATGACGGCGGCGATAGGCCGTGTGCAGCTGCGCAGGCTGCCCGATTTCGTCTCCGCCCGTGAAAAGGTCGCGGCACGCTATACGGAGTCCCTGGCCGATGTGGAAGGCGTGCGGCTCCCGCCGCCCGCGCCGCCCGGCCACGCCCTTTCCCACTATTTCTACTGGGTGCAACTGGACAGCCGCATGCGGGACCAGGTGGCCGCGGACCTCCGGGACCGGGGCATCTACACCACCTTCCGGTATCCGCCGCTGCACCGGGTCCCGGCCTACGGCTCCCGGAAGACTCTGCCGGCCACCGACCGGGCGGCGGAGGAGACCCTGCTGCTGCCCCTCCACCAGGGGCTGTCCGAGGAGGACGTGGAGCAGGTGGTGCGCGAGTTCAGGGCGGCCGTGGCCCGGCGGGGCGGTGGGGGCACGTGAAGATCCGGACCACCGCTCTCGAGGGGGCGTACGTCGTCGAGCCCGAGCACCTCGACGACGTACGCGGCACGTTCTACGAGGCGCTGCGCACCGAGGAACTTCAGCGGGCCACCGGACGGTCCTTCGCCGTGGCGCAGGTCAATTACTCGGTGTCCCGGTACAACACCCTGCGCGGCCTGCACGGCGTCACCGATCCGCCGGGTCAGGCGAAGTTCGTCACCTGCGTACGGGGCGCGCTGCGTGACGTCATCGTCGACCTGCGGCCTCAGAGCCCGACGTTCGGCGCCTTCCACATGAGCGTCCTCGACGCCGCCCGGGGGAACGCGGTCCTGATCCCCGAGGGGTTCGGGCACGGCTTCCTCGCGCTGACGGACGACACCTGCGTCTGCTACCTGCTGTCCACCGCCCATGTCCCGGGCACCCAGATCGACATCGACCCCCTGGACCCCGAACTCGCCCTCCCCTGGGGGTTCGAGGAACCGCCGCTCATGTCGCAGAAGGACGCACGGGCGCAGAGTCTGCGCTCCGCCCTGGCGTCCGGAGTGCTCTCTTCCAGCTCTCCCGAAGGCGTGATTGACCTCAACCGCAGTTGAGGTCCTAGGGTCCGAGGAACCCCCCAGGGGCCGATCCCGTCGGCCGACGCTGAGAGGAAGAGTGCTGATGCAAGAGAGCTCGTTACGGGCGACGAAACGGGAGTGGATCGGCCTGGCCGTACTCGCGCTTCCCTCCATGCTGGTCACGATGGACCTGACCCTGCTGCACCTCGCGGTGCCGCAGATGAGCGCGGACCTCGACCCCAGCAGTTCGCAACTGCTGTGGATCACCGACATCTACGGCTTCCTCATCGCCGGGTTCCTCGTCACGATGGGCACCTTGGGCGACCGCGTGGGACGCAGGCTCCTGCTGATGCTCGGTGCCGGCGCCTTCGGTGTGGCCTCCGTCCTCACGGCGTACGCCGAGACGCCGGAGATGCTCATCGTGACGCGCGCCGTGCTGGGCGTGGCCGGAGCGTGCCTGGCCCCCTCCACCCTGTCGTTGATCCGCAACATGTTCCCCTCACCCACGCAGCGCACCACCGCGGTCACCATCTGGTCGACGAGCTTCATGCTGGGCGGTGCCCTGGGGCCGGTGGTCGGCGGCGTCCTCCTGGAGTACTTCTGGTGGGGCTCGGTCTTCCTGCTGGCCGTACCGGTGATGGTGCTGCTGCTCGCCCTCGGCCCCTTCCTGCTGCCCGAGTACCGCAACCCACAGGGCGCGCGGGTCGACCTGATCAGCTCACTGCTGTCGCTGATCGCCGTGCTCGCCATGATCTACGGCCTCAAAGAGGTGGCCAAGCACGGCCTGGAACCCGCCCCGCTCGTGGCGATCCTGGTCGGCGCCGCCGTCGGCTACGTCTTCGTGCGGCGTCAGCGCACCCTGGCCCACCCGCTGCTCAACCTGAGCCTGTTCACCAACCGGGCCTTCAGCGCCTCCCTGTCGACCCTGCTGCTGACCGTCATGTTCCTGATGGGGATCCAGTTCGTCATCGCGCAGTTCCTGCAGAGTGTGCTCGGACTCTCCCCGCTCAAGGCCGGGTTGTGGCTGCTGCCCGCGGTGCTCTCCGGCATGGTCGCGGCACTGGCCGCCTCCGGCATCGTCAGCAAGGTGCGCCCGGCCTATGTCTTCGGGGCGGGGATGGTCCTGGCCGCCGTGGGGTTCATGGTGCTCTGGGGGGTCTCCGCGGACTCCGGGCCCGGCGTGGTGATGCTGGCGTCGATCCTGATGTTCGCCGGTCTGGCCCCGGTCTCCGCGCTCGGCATCGACATGATCGTCGGCGCCGCGCCGCCGGAGCAGGCCGGACCCGCCGCCGCGATCTCGGAGACGTCCAACGAGTTCGGTGGCGCCCTCGGTATCGCCGTGGTCGGCAGCATCGGCGCCACCGTGTACCGGGACGGCATGGCCGACACCTACCCGGACGGCGTGCCCGCCGGTGCCGACGACACGCTCGCCGGCGCGTTGGAAACGGCGGCGCGCATGCCGGGCGAGGCGGGTGACGCCCTGGCCGCCGCCGCACGCGACGCGTTCGCCGAGGGGCTGCAGGTCAACTCGTTCGTGGCCATGCCGCTGATGCTCCTCATGGCACTGGGCGTGGCATTCCTGCTTCGCCAGGTGAAGCCCGCCGCGCACGAGGAGGAGGCACCTGCCTCCGCCGGGCAGACCGTCCCCGCCACCGGCGGACCGGAACCGACTTCGATCCAGTAGGAGCCGGACGGCCCACCGAAGCCGGACGGCACAACCGAAGCCGACGGCACAACCGAAGCGCACGACAGAAGCCAGACCGCACTCTCACCTTCGCAGGGGTGTCGCCTCACCAGGGGCGGCACCCCTGCTTCCTATGCGCCGCCGTGGTCCGCCGCACGCGGCACGTGGCTCAGGAGAGGAAAGCCATGAAGGCCCTGGTGCTCGCGGGCGGAGCGGGAACCCGCTTACGCCCGTTCAGCTACTCGATGCCCAAGCAGCTCATACCCATCGCGAACAAGCCCGTCCTCGCGCACGTCCTGGAGAACATCAGGGACCTGGCCGTGACGGACGTCGGGATCATCGTGGGCGACCGGTCCGCGGAGATCGTCGAGGCGGTCGGCGACGGATCCCGGTTCGGCCTGAGGATCACGTACATACCGCAGACGGAGCCCCTGGGACTGGCGCACTGCGTGCTGCTCGCCCGCGACTTCCTGGGCGAGGACGACTTCGTCATGTACCTCGGCGACAACATGCTCCCCGAAGGGGTCAGGGACATCGCCGCCGAGTTCCGTGTGCGGCGGCCCGCGGCCCAGGTCGTCGTGCACAAGGTGGCCAACCCCCAGGCGTTCGGCGTCGTCGAACTCGGGGCGGACGGTTCCCTCCTGCGGCTGGTGGAGAAACCGCGCGTGCCGCGCAGCGATCTCGCCCTCATCGGCGTGTACTTCTTCACGCCGGCCGTCCACGAGGCGGTCGCGGCGATCAGTCCGAGCGCCCGCGGGGAACTGGAGATCACCGACGCCGTGCAGTGGCTGCTCAGCAGCGGCGCGCAGGTGACGGTCAGCCGGTACACGGGCTACTGGCGGGACACGGGCCGGGTCGAGGACGTCCTGGAGTGCAACCGCGATCTCCTGCGGGACCTCGAGCACTCGGTCGAGGGAGTGGTGGACGAGTCCTGCCACATCCGCGGGCCGATCGTCGTCGAGGCCGGAGCCCGGGTGACCCGCTCCTGCATCGACGGGCCGGCCATCATCGGCGCCGGCACCGTCGTCGAGGACAGTCACATCGGCCCGAACACGTCGATCGGGCGGGGCTGCGAACTGCGGGGCACGCACATCGACTTCTCCATCGCCCTGGACGGTGCCCGGGTGTCGCACGTCACCGGACTGCACGGTTCATTGATCGGCCGCGGCGCGACGGTCGGACCCCGGCCGGACCGGACCGCGCACCACCGGCTGGTCGTCGGTGATCACACACACATCGAGGTGTCGGCATGAGGATCATGGTGACCGGCGGCGCCGGTTTCATCGGTTCGCACTACGTACGCACCCTCCTCGCCGGAGGCTACCCCGGCAGCGACAGCGTCTCGGTCACCGTGCTGGACAAGCTCACGTACGCGGGCAACCGGGCGAACCTGCCCCCGGCCCATCCGCGCCTGGATTTCGTACCCGGCGACGTGTGCGAGCCGTCCCTGCTGCGGGAGCTGCTCCCCGGACATGAGGCCGTGGTGCACTTCGCCGCGGAGTCCCATGTGGACCGGTCCGTCGCGTCCTCCGGGGAGTTCATCCGCACGAACGTCGGCGGCACGCACGCCGTACTCGACGCGGCCCTGGCCACGGGCGTACAGCGGGTCGTGCACGTCTCCACCGACGAGGTGTACGGATCCATCGACGAGGGGTCCTGGACGGAGGAGTCGCCGCTCCAGCCCAACTCCCCGTACGCCGCGAGCAAGGCGGCCGCCGATCTGGTCGCCCGCTCCTACTACAGGACGCACGGCCTGGACGTCTCGATCACCCGCTGCTCCAACAACTACGGCCCCTACCAGCACCCGGAGAAGCTGATTCCCCTGTTCGTCACCAACCTGCTCGAGGGACGGACGGTCCCGCTCTACGGCACGGGTGAGAACCGGCGCGAGTGGCTGCACGTGGACGACCACTGCCGGGCGGTGCACAGCGTGCTGCTCGGCGGCCGGGCCGGTGAGGTCTACAACATCGGCAGCGGCAGCGAGTACAGCAACAACGCGGTCACCCGACTGCTCCTCGAGTTGTGCGACGCCGACCCGTCCGTGATCCGCCATGTCACGGACCGCAAGGGGCACGACCGCCGCTACGCGCTCGACGACACCAAGATCCGTGAGGAGCTGGGCTACGCGCCCGCGATCTCCTTCGCCGACGGACTGGCGGAAACGGTCGACTGGTACCGGTCGAACCCGGCCTGGTGGAAGGCGGCGAAGTACGGAACCGACGGCGAGCGGGCCACGGACCCTCACGCCGCCGGCACGCGGAGGGCGGACCGCGAGGGCGTGGCCCGGTGATCGGGCAGCGCTCGGCCGCCACGGTGGGCCCGCGCTCTTCGGAGCGGATCCTGCGGCCCCGGTCGGACACCGCGAAGGGTGAGCGTGTCGCCGCCTCGTTGGCCGCGCGGGACAGCGCGGTGAAACCCACCGCGGAGGTGACCCGGTGGCTGGAGAAGCGGCGCGACGCCCACGCCTTCCTGGTGCGCCGGATTCCGTTCCGCGAGCTCGACGGGTGGCACTTCGCCCCGGACACCGGCAACCTCGCCCACCGCACCGGACGGTTCTTCACGATCGCCGGACTGGACGTGTCGGTCGAGGGCGACCGCACGAAGTCCTGGCGGCAGCCGGTGATCCGGCAGCCCGAGACGGGAATCCTGGGCCTGCTCGCGAAGGAGATCGACGGCGTTCTGCACTTCCTGATGCAGGCCAAGATGGAGCCGGGAAACCCCGGCATGCTCCAGCTCTCGCCGACCGTCCAGGCCACGCGCAGCAACTACACGCGGGCCCACGGAGGGGCGAGGGTGCGGTACCTCGACTACTTCGTCAGCCCCGAGCCCGGCCGTGACCACGTGCTCGCGGACTCCCTCCAGTCCGAGCACGGCTCGTGGTTCCACCGGAAGAGCAATCGCAACATGGTGGTGGAGACGCGCGACGACCCCGCCGTGGACGAGGACTTCTGCTGGCTGACCCTGGGCCAGATCGGCGAACTGCTCCGCCTCGACGACGTGGTGAACATGGACGCGCGCTCGGTGCTCGCCTGCGTACTGCCCGACGACGGCGCGCAGGCACTGCACCCGGACACCGACGTGGTCTCCTGGCTGACCGCGGAGAGGTCCCGGCAGCTTGTGCTGGCCCGTCCGACGCCGCTTCGGGAGGTGGCGGGATGGACCGTCGGCGAGGAGGCGATCGAGCGCCCCGACAGCCGCTACTTCCGGGTGGTGGCCGTCGCGGCGGAGGCACCCACCCGGGAGGTGACCGGCTGGTCCCAGCCTCTGGTCGAGCCCTTCGGCGAGGGAATCGCGGCCTTCCTGACGCGCCGTTTCCACGGCGTACGGCACTTCCTGGCACAGGCCCGCGTCGAGGGGGGCCTGGCGCACGGGCCGGAGATCGCGCCCACCGTCCAGTGCACACCGGGCAACTACGCGCACCTTCCCCCGGCTGAGCGTCCTTTGTTCCTGGACGGCGTCCTGGCCTGCGCCGGCAGCCCACGGATCCGCTACGAGGCGGTCCACTCCGAGGAAGGGGGACGGTTGCTGAACGCGCAGAGCCGTTGCCTGGTCATCGAGGCGGACGAGGAGCAGGCGCCCCTCGAAGCACCGCGCGGCTACCGCTGGGTGACGTACGGCCAGCTCGTCGCTCTGGCCCGGCACGGGCACTACCTGAACGTCCAGGCCCGGACCCTGCTCGCCTGCATCGGCACCATCCCCGAACTGCAAGGAGACGCCCCGTGATCGCCGATTCCACGACGGAATCCATGGCTTACAGCACCGAGCACGCCGAGATCTACGACAGGATCCACGCGAGCCGCGGCAGGGACTGGGCCGCCGAGGCCGACGCTCTCACGGACGTCGCCCTGGAGCTGCGGCCCCGGTCGGCCTCCCTCCTCGACATCGCCTGCGGCACGGGTGAGCACCTGCGGCGCTTCGCCGAACGCTTCCCCACCGTGGCGGGGGTGGAGCTCTCCCACGGCATGTGCGAGATCGCCCGGCGGAAGCTGCCCGCGGTCCCCGTCCACCAGGGCGACATGCGCGCGTTCGAGCTGGGCCGGCGCTTCGACGTCGTCACCTGCATGTGCTTCTCGCTGGGCTACATGACCTCGGTCGACGAACTGAACCAGGCCGTCGCGAGCATGGTGCGGCACCTGAACCCCGGTGGTGTCGTCATCGCCGAGCCGTGGTGGTTCCCGGAGAAGTTCCTCGACGGGTTCGTGTCGGGCGCGGTGACCCAGGACGAGCACGGCGTGATCAGCCGCGTCTCGCATTCCGTCCGGGACGGGCGCAGGAGCCGTATGACCGTCCGCTACACGGTCGCCGACCCGGCCGGCATCAAGGACTTCACCGAAACCGAAGTGCACTCGCTGTTCACACGCGACGAGTACGAGACCGCCTTCCTCCTCGCCGGTGTGAAGGCGGTGTTCCGCGAAGGCGGGCCCAACGGCAGGGGCCTGTTCGTCGGGACGCACACGTGATCCACGGCCTGCCGCATCCCGAGGAGGACCCATGCGTGTCATGATCGCGACGTTCCCGTCGACCTCGCACCTCTACCCCGTCATCCCCCTCGCCTGGGCCCTGCAGAGCGCGGGCCACGAGGTCTGTGTCGTGGGCCACCCCGGAATGGGGTCGGACGACATGGCGGCCACCGTGACCGGTGCCGGAGTGACGGCCGTACCCGTGGGGGAGAGCGTGGCCACCGCCGACGTGGAGGCGACGGAGGAGGGCAGCCACCTCGACATCCCGCCCGACGCCTTCGCCCTCGACATGCTGACCAGCGGCCCGGCCGAGTGGGAACTGCTCCAGGAGCGGCTCCTGTCGATCATCGGCCAGTGCTATCCGCTCGACGACGACAAGGGCATGGTCACCGAGCTGGTGGACTTCGCCCGCTCATGGGGGCCCGACCTCGTGCTGTGGGACCCCCTGTGCCTGCCCGCCGCGGTCGCGGCACGGGTCGCCGGAGCCGCCCATGCCCGCGTCCTGTGGGGCCAGGACAAGATGGGGTGGGTCTGGGAGCGGTCGAGCGGACGTGACCCCGAACGTGACCCGATCGCGCGGTGGATGCGGCCCCTCCTCGACCGGTACGGGCTGGACTTCGCGGAGGAGATGCTGCTCGGCCAGTGGAGCGTGGACCTGGTCCCGCAGGCGGCGCGGCTGCCGCTGGACACCCGTACCGTGCCGCTGCGGTGGGTGCCGTACAACGAGGCGTCGGTCGTCCCCGACTGGCTGCGGGAACCCCCGGGGCGTCCCCGTGTCTGCCTGACCCTGGGCGTCAGCTCGCGGCACCTGTTCGGCAAGGACACCGGCTTCCCGCTGGAGGAGATGCTCGACATCGTGGCCGGCTTCGACATCGAGGTGGTGGCCACCCTGAACCGGGCGCAGCTGACGGGCCTCGACCGGATACCGGAGAACGTCCGCACCGTGGACTTCGTCCCGCTCAACCAGCTGCTTCCCTCGTGCGCGGCCATCGTCCACCACGGCGGCTGGGGAACCTTCTCCGTCGCGGCCACGCACCAGGTGCCGCAGCTCATCGTGCCGGTGCCCACGTGGGACGAGCGGGTCGCCGCGCGGTACGCGGCACAGCGCGGCGCGGGCCCGCTGCTGGACCCGGCTCGGCTCACCCCGGACGAGCTGGGCCGGCAGCTCCGCCGTGCCCTGGAGGAGCCCGCGTTCCGGCGGGGCACGGCGGAACTCCACAGCGACCGTCTGGCCGCCCCCACGCCGGCGGAGATCGTCCCCGTCCTTCAGCGGCTGACCGCGCATCACCGCGGCCTGCCGGTCGGCTGAGCCGGTCCGGGACCCGCTCGGCAGCGCACGGCCGAGACCGAGGAGTGAGCGATGGAGTACACACAGCTGGGGCGCACCGCCCTGCGCGTCAGCCGACTGTGCCTGGGCACGGTCAACTTCGGCGGAAGGGTCGACGAGGAAGCGGGTCACCGTCTCCTGAGCCGCGCGCTGGAGCACGGGCTGAACTTCCTGGACACCGCCGACATGTACGGCTGGCGCGTCCACAAGGGTTACACCGAGGAGACGATCGGCCGCTGGCTCGCCGACGACCCCTCCCGCCGGGACCGCGTCGTGCTGTCCACCAAGGTGGGCAACGAGATGTCCCCGGCGCCCAACGACAGCGGCCTGTCGGCCCGTCACATCGTCGCCTCCTGCGAGGCGTCGCTGCGGCGGCTGGGCACCGACCGGATCGACCTCTACCAGATGCACCACATCGACCGCAGCGCGCCCTGGGACGAGATCTGGCAGGCGATGGACCTGCTCGTCGGCCAGGGCAAGGTCCTCTACGTGGGCTCGTCCAACTTCGCGGGCTGGCACGTCGCGATGGCCCAGGAGGCGGCGTTGCGCCGGCATTCGCTGGGCCTGGTCTCGGAGAGCTGCGTCTACAACCTGGTGACCCGCCAGGTCGAACTCGAACTGCTCCCCGCGGCCCGGGCGTACGGCATGGCGGTGCTTCCCTGGTCCCCGCTGCACGGCGGTCTGCTGGGCGGGGTCCTGGACAAGCTCCGCGAGGGTACGGCCGTCAAGTCCGCGCAGGGCCGTGCGGTGCCGGCGCTCAAGGAGCACGAGCAACGTATCGAGTCGTACGAGAACCTCTGCCGGGAGATCGGCGAGCCCCCTGCCCGGGTGGGCCTGGCCTGGGTGCTGTCGCGTCCCGGGGTGACCTCGCCGGTGATCGGACCCCGTACGGACGAGCAGCTGGACGGTGCGCTGGCCGCGCTGGGGCTCCGGCTCGGCCCCGACGTCCTGAGCCGTCTGGACGAGCTCTTCCCCGGCCCGGGTGGCGAGGCGCCGGAGGCGTGGATCACTGCCTGAGCCGCCCTCACTTCCACCCCGTTCACCCCGACACTTCCGAGGAGCCATGCAATCGAGGTATCCGGCGTCGGCCGATCCCGTGCCGTACGCGCGTCGTTGCGCACAGGCGCTGAACAGTCTGCATTCCATCCTCTACTTCACCGCCGACCTGCGTGAGGAACTCGCGCCCTTCGGTGTCGACGAGCACTCCAGCGTCTACATGGCGGGCCGTGCCGCGCCGCTCGGGGCGGTCGGCCCCGAGCTGGTCACCGGCGTGTTCAACTCCTTCGCACCCGGCTTCGTGGCCTCCCGGGTGCCCGGAGTGTGGGACAGCGTCTCGCCGGAGCGGGCCGTCGAGGCCCGCCAGAAGGCCGCGGACAGGGTTCTGCGGCGCCTGTTGGGCCGGGCCGTCGTCGACTCGCGGGCCATGGCGGAGGCAGCCGAACTCGCCACCGAGGCCGCCGCCGCGGGCCTGCTCGCCGGCCGGCCCCTCTACGCCGCCAACGCCGCCCTGGCCCGGCCGGACGAACCGCACGTGGCCCTGTGGCACGCCGCGACGCTGCTGCGCGAGCACCGCGGGGACGGACATGTCGCGGTCCTCGACTGGTTCGAGGTCACCGGCATCCGGTCGCTGGTCATCGACTGCGCGAGCGGGCACGGCATGCCGAAGGAGATCGTCATGCCGATGCGCGGCTGGACCGAGGAGGAGTGGTCGGCCTGCCGCGACCACCTGGCCGCGAGCGGCCTCGTCGACGGCCAGGGCAGGCTGACCCCGCAGGGAGCCGAACTGCGCGACGAGATCGAGTACGACACCAGCAGGCTCGACCGGCAGCCCTACGAGGCCCTGGGCGGCGAGCGCACCGAGAAGCTGGCCCGGTTCGTGCACGGAATGGTCAACGACGCGGCGGACGCCGGAGTGTTCCCTCCCCCGCTGCGTGACTTCTTCGCCCCGCCCACCGAGAAGTGGAACGACCTGTGAGGCGCGCCGTCCCCAGCGCGTGCGACCGACCCACCCGGAGAGAGGACCGAACATGACGTCAGCCCTGGCACCGGGCGTTCCGGCACTGTTCTCGCCCGCGTACTACCAGAACCCGCACCCCACCCTGGCCTGGCTCCGCGACCACTCCCCGGTCCACGAGTTCCCCTTCCCGGTCGGCGACGTCCGGACCTGGATGGTGACGCGGTACGACGACGTCAGGGCGGTCCTCGCCGACTCCCGGTTCAGCGCGGAGACCGGCGCCTGGGCGGGCGACGACTTCCGTGAGGCGGGGCTGGTCAGCGCCGCCGGGACGATCCTCGAGCGGGGCATCGCCGTCATCGATCCGCCGGACCACACACGGCTGCGCAGGCTGGCGATGAGCGCGTTCACCACCCGGCGGGTCGAGCAGTGGCGGGACACCGTACGGTCCGTCGTCGACCGCGTGCTGGAGGACTGCGCCCGGCGCGGCACCTTCGACGTGATGGACGACTACGCGGGCGAGGTGTCGGCCGGTGTGCTGAGCGCCGTCCTCGGCTTCCGCATCGAGCGGCACCGTGAACTCGTCACCGCCCTCAACGAGGCGTTTCCCTCCGACCCGGCGCTGATGGACCGCGTTCCGGCGGCGTTCGGCAGGATCTGCGAGTACGCCGGGGAACTCGTCGAGGACAAGCGGCGCCACCCCGCCGACGACCTGACCTCGGCCCTGATCCAGGCCCGCGACGAGGACAACCGGCTCGACGGCGACGAACTGACCGGCCTGGTCGCCGCGTTCATCATGGGCGGCAGCGACACCGTACGCGGCTTCATCGGCAACGCCGTCCACGCGCTGCTGGACCATCCCGGGGAAAGCGCCCGGTTGCGCGCGGAGCCCGGCCTGGCCAAGAGCGCCGTGGAGGAACTGCTGCGCTACGAAGGGGCGTTGCACACGGCGCTGTTCCGGGTCACCACGGAGCCGGTGGAACTGTCGGGCGTCAAGCTGCCCGCCGGCGCCCCCGTGATCGCCGGGCTGCTCGCGGCCAACCGCGACCCGCGGCGCTTCGCCGAGCCGGACAGCCTGCGCTTCACCGGCGAGAGCCCGCGCCACGTCGGCTTCGGACACGGGCTGCACAACTGCATCGGCGCCGCCCTGGCGCGGATGGAGGGCGAGATCGCGATCCCCGCCCTGGTGACCCGCTTCCCCGGCCTGACGCTCGCGGTGCCCCGGGACCAGGTGCGCTACATCGAGAACTGGGCCATCCGGCGGTTGACGTCGCTTCCCGTCACCCCGCGGGCGGAGCACGGAGAGCCGTGATGCGAGCCGTGGCACACGTGGACCGAACGCTCTGCTTCGGCACCGGAATGTGCGAGGCGATGGAACCCACGCTGTTCGAACTGACCGACGACGGACACGCGGTCTTCCGCACCACCCGGAGCGGGGAGAGCGAGGAGCGCGACGCGCGTGACGACACCGGCCCGACGCGCCTGCGGGAGATCGCCGAGTGCTGCCCGGCGGGCGCGATCACGGTGACCACGACACAGAGCCAGGTACGAAAGGTGCACGCAGGCATGGAATGGGATGTGATCGTCGTCGGGGCCGGCCCGGCGGGGCTCATGCTCGCCGCGGAGCTGCGGCTGGCCGGAGCCGCTGTCGTGGTCCTGGAGAAGGAGGACGGCCCGAGCCCCGAGTCCCGCGGCATGGGGTTCACGGCCCGCACCCTGGAGGTGTTCGACCAGCGGGGGCTGCTGGAGAGGTTCGGCCCTCTCGGGCGGGCGCCGGGCGGCCACTTCGGGAGCGTGCCGGTGGACTACGCGGTCGGGGACGGCGCGCACGCGAGCGCCACCGGTGTCTCCCAGGCGCGCACCGTGGCGGTGCTGGGCGAGTGGGCGCGGGAACTCGGCGTCGAACTCCGCTACGGGCACCGGGTGGTCGCCGTCGAGGACGAGGGCGGTCAGGTCGCGGTCGGCGTGGAGACGGCCTCCGGGGAGCAGCGGCTGACCGCGCCCTACCTGGTGGGGTGCGACGGCGGCCGCAGCCTGGTGCGCCGGTCGAACGGCTTCGGCTTCCCCGGTACCGACGCCACGACGGAGCTGCTGCTCGCCGACGTTCGCGACCTGGAGTTGGACCCCCTGTGGTCGGGAGGGCGGCGCCCCCAGGGCATGCTCCTCGCGGCACCGCTCCCCGACGGGGTGATGCGGGTCGTCGTGCACGAACGCGGCAGGCCGCCCAGGGCACGTTCCGGGCCGCCCGAGTTCCACGAAGTGGCCGAGGCCTGGCAGCGGGTCAGCGGAGACGACATCTCCGGTGCCACACCCGTCTGGGTGAGCTCCTTCGGGGACGCGGCCCGGCAGGCGAGCGAGTACCGGCGCGGCCGGATCCTGCTGGCCGGCGACGCCGCGCACGTGCACTTGCCGGCCGGCGGGCAGGGCATGAACGTGAGCATCCAGGACGCCGTGAACCTGGGCTGGCGGCTGGGAGCCGTGGTGACGGGCCGCGCGGACGAGTCCCGCCTGGACGCGTATCACGCCGAACGGCACCCGGTGGGCGCGGAGTTGGTGCGCAACACGCGCGCCCAGGCGGCACTGTTCCTCGGCGGCGAGGAGATGCAACCGCTGCGCGAGGTGCTCAGCCAGGTCTTCCGGGGCGAGGAGGCGGCCCGGGAACTGGCCGGCATGGTCAGCGGACTCGACATCCGCTACGACGTCGGCCCGGGCGACCACCCGCTGCTCGGACGGCGGCTGCCGAGGACCTCTCTCGCCCTGCCGGACGGCGGCCGGGTCACCACCATGGAACTGCTCCACCCGGCCCGGGGAGTGCTCCTCGTGCTCGGCACGGACCACGGCCGCACGGCCGTCGCCGAGGGCTGGAAGGACCGGGTCGACGTGGTGGCCGCCCGGCTCGTCGGCGGCCCCGGGGCGAGCGGGCTGTCCGGCACGGACGCCCTCCTCGTCAGGCCGGACGGGTACGTGGCGTGGACGAGCGCCGACGGCGACCTCGGGGCGGCCCTGCGCCGCCACTTCGGCGAGTCCTCGGTGTGAGGCCGCCCTCCCGGCAGGGACAAGCCCTGGTACGGAACACCTCGTGCGCGACCCCGGACGTTCCGGGAGAAGACCAGCCCCCGTGGAGACGACCATGACCGACACCGTTGCCGAACAGCCCACCACGCCGGACCTCACGCGCGCCGACGCCCGCGCGGTCTTCGTCAGCCACTGGTACGTGGGAGACCCCGACCGGGCGCGGACCGTGCTCGACGAGGTCACGGACGTCTGGCGCCGGGCCCCGTGGCCCGAGGAGCTCCTCACGTTCTCGTGCTACCTGAGCGTGGAGGGCGACACGGTGATGACGTACACCCAGGCCTCCGGCGCCACCGCCTACCGGCGGTTCGTCGGTGCCCTGCCCGTCGCCGCCGCCCGCAGGGAGCCCGTCGAGTACCGGCTGCACCGCAGCGTGCTGACGGAGCTCGCGGCCGAGCCGCCGGGGGCGCTCGTCACCGCCATGTTCGACGTGGACGGGCCCGAACGCCAGCGGTTCATCGTGGACTCCATCGCCCGCCGGCTCGAGGAGGCGCCGGCGGACGAGCACGCGGGCATGATCGGCTCCCATTTCCACACCAGCGTCGACGGGACACGGGTGACCAACTTCGCGGAGTGGACGACCGACGAGGCACACGTCGCGTTCCTGGAGGGCGGCACACGGCACGGCAACCTGCGGGTCACGCAAGCGACGCCGGGCGTGCGCCCGATCGGCTTCAGGCGCTACCACCTGCACCGGAGCCTCGGCTGATGAACGTCCGGAATCCGCCCTCAACCGGGCCTGATCAGGCACCTGGGGATTGTTAACCTGCAAGCGGGCCAAGGGAGTTCACGCTTGCGAACGCCGTGCCCCGGACAGTTCCCGACACCGAGGAGAACCCGCGCATGACCCATGAGACGACGGTCCCCTTCCCGGACGTCAGCCGTTCCGACTGCGGCACAGTCCTGGTCACGCCGCTGTACGTGGGCTCGGCCGACGCCCAGCGCGCCGAGACCGAGCGCGTCATGGCCCCCTACCGGGAAGGACCGCTCCCGGAGGGCATGCTGTCGATCAGCGTCTTCACCTGCACCGAGGCGGAGAACGTCCTGACGTACGCGCAGTGGACCTCCGACGAGGCCTACCGCGCGTACGTCCGCGACACCGGCCGGTACGAGAAGGAGCCCGACGCCGTGGAGCCCGTCCGCTACCGGCTGTACCGGGGCCGGGACCTGGAACCCGGGAGCGTCCCCACCCTGCTCGTCCCGCCCGTCTTCGACGTCGACGGCCGGGAGCGGCAGCGGCGTGCGGCGGACAACCTGCTGGACGGACCGCTCGGCACGCCGTTCCCCGGCCTGGTCTCCTCGCACTTCCACATCAGCGTGGACGGCACGCGGGTTCTCAACTGGGCGCAGTGGGTGGACGAGGAGGCCCACGAGCGCTTCATGCAGAGCGAGCGCCCCAAGGAGTGCTTCGAGGCTCTCAGCATGCCCGGAGTGCGCGGCATCGGAGGCAAGCGCTACCGGCTGGCTGATTCGCTGGTGCGCTGACAGAAAGAACACCCCGCTTCGAAAGAGAACGCTCCGAACGGGCTGACATTGGTGGGCAGGGCCCCTGTCCGGACGGCGATCCCCTGGATCAGCCGTCCGGACAGGGGCCCTGTGCGTGCCGGACGACCGTCGACCGTCGGCCGGTTCGCCGCGTGCCCGTGGACGCCGGCCCCGGATCGAGGAGGAGATGGCAGATGGACACGGACGTGATCGTGGTGGGCGCCGGCCCGGCCGGGCTCATGCTCACCGGAGAGCTGCGCCTGGCCGGCGTGGACGTCATCACGCTGGAGAAACTCCCCGAACGGACCGGGGAGTCACGGGGACTGGGCTTCACCGCCCGCACCATGGAGGTCTTCGACCAGCGCGGCCTGCTGAGCCGCTTCGGGGAGGTGGAGACCAGCAACGTCGGCCACTTCGGCGGACTGCCCGTCGACTTCGGCGTGCTCGAGGGCGCCCACCAGGCCGCCAAGACCGTCCCGCAGTCCCACACCGAGGCCGCCCTGGAGGCCTGGGTCGGCGACCTCGGGGGCGACCTGCGCCGCGGTCACGAGGTGCTCTCCTTCACCGACGAGGGCGACCACGTCACCGCCGAGGTGCGCACCCCGGACGGTGACTCGGTGCGGCTGACCGCCCGTTACCTGGTCGGCTGCGACGGCGGGCGCAGCCTGGTCCGCAAGGCGGCCGGGTTCGACTTCCCCGGCACCGCCGCCACGATGGAGATGTTCCTCGCCGACGTGCGCGGCCTGGAGCTGGCGCCCCGGATGATCGGTGAGACCTTCGAGGGCGGCATGGTCATGGTCGGCCCGCTGCCCGGCGGAGTCACCCGGCTCATCCTGTGCGAACGCGGCACCCCTCCGCAGCGCCGTACCGCGGCACCCTCCTACGAGGAGGTGGTCGCCGGCTGGAAGCGGGTCACCGGGGAGGACATCTCGCACGGTGAACCGGTGTGGGTCAGTTCCTTCGGGGACGCCACCCGGCAGGTCACGGAGTACCGGCGCGGTCGTGTCCTGCTCGCGGGAGACTCCGCCCACATCCATCTGCCGGCCGGCGGGCAGGGCATGAACACCAGCATCCAGGACGCCGTCAACCTCGGCTGGAAACTCGCCGCGGTCGTCCGGGGCCGGGCCGGCGAGGAACTGCTCGACACGTACCACACCGAGCGCCACCCGGTCGGCGAACGTCTGCTGCTGAACACCCGCGCACAGGGCCTGCTCTTCCTCTCCGGACCGGAGATGCAGCCGCTGCGCGACGTCATGAAGGAACTGATCGCCCATACGCCGGTCTCACGGCATCTGGCCGCCATGGTCTCCGGTCTGGAGATCCGCTACGACCTGGGCGGCGGCGACCATCCGCTGCTCGGCCTGCGCATGCCGAACCTGCCACTGACCTCGGCCCGCGGCGCCACCAGCAGCACCGAGCTGCTCAGGCCGGGCCGCGGTGTCCTGCTCGACCTGGCGGACAACCCCCATGTACGGCGCCGGGCCCTCGACTGGAGCGACCGCGTCGACATCGTCACGGCCACCCCGAGGAAGCGCCCGGAAGGGGACCTGGCGAACACCTCGGCCGTGCTGCTGCGGCCCGACGGCCATGTCGCCTGGGCGGCACCCGGCTGCCACCAGGACCTTCCCACCTCACTCGCACGGTGGTTCGGCCCCGCCCGGACCGCCTGACCCCTCCACCACGGGAGACCATCCATGCACAGCACCCTGATCGTGGCCCGGCTCGCGCCCGAGTCCGCCGGGCAGGTCGCCGAACTGTTCAGCGCCTTCGACGACACCGAGATGCCCCACCGCATGGGCACCCGCCGCCGGCAGCTCTTCTCCTACCGTGGCCTCTACTTCCACCTCCAGGACTTCGACACGGACGACGGCGGCTCGCGCATCGAGGACGCCAAGGACGACCAGCGATTCGTCCGCATCAGCGAGGACCTCAAGCCCTTCGTGCAGGCCTACGACCCGGCGACCTGGCGCTCCCCGAAGGACGCCATGGCCACCCGCTTCTACACCTGGGAGGCGAAGCAGTGAGTGCCCGGCGTGTGGCCGTCACCGGTGTGGGCGTCGTGGCCCCCGGCGGCGTGGGCGCCAAGCACTTCTGGAGCCTGCTGAGCGAGGGACGCACCGCGACCCGAGGCATCACCTTCTTCGACCCCTCACCGTTCCGGTCCCGGGTGGCCGCCGAGATCGACTTCGACCCGGAGGAACACGGCCTGTCCCCGCAGGAGATCCGGCGCATGGACCGGGCCGCTCAACTGGCCGTGGTCGCCGCCCGGGAGGCCCTGGCCGACAGTTCCGTGGCCGACGCGGGCATCGACCCGTACCGCACCGGCGTCGTCGTCGGTACCGCGGTGGGCGCGACGATGACCCTCGACGAGGAGTACCGCGTCGTCAGCGACGGCGGCCGACTGGAGCTGGTGGACCACCACTACGCCCCGCCCCATCTGTACGAGGCGTTCGTACCGAGCTCCTTCGCGGCCGAGGTGGCCCGGCACGCCGGGGCGCACGGCCCCGTCTCGGTGGTGTCCACCGGCTGTACCTCCGGGATCGACTCGGTCGGCCACGCCGTGGAGCTCATCCGCGAGGGCAGCGCCGACGTGATGGTGGCCGGCGCCTCCGACGCGCCGATCTCCCCCATCACCATGGCCTGCTTCGACGCGATCAAGGCGACCACGCCCCGTACCGACGAGCCCGGCACCGCGTCGCGGCCCTTCGACGGCACCCGCAACGGCTTCGTCCTGGGCGAGGGATCCGCCTTCTTCGTCCTGGAGGAGCTGGAGAGCGCACGCCGCCGCGGGGCGCACGTCTACGCCGAACTCGCCGGCTACGCCACCCGCTCCAACGCCTACCACATGACCGGACTGCGCCCGGACGGCGCCGAGATGGCGGAGGCCATCCGCAGCGCCCTGAACGAGGCCCGGTTGGCACCGCAGGACGTCGACTACATCAATGCCCACGGCTCCGGCACCAAGCAGAACGACCGGCACGAGACCGCCGCCTTCAAGCGGAGCCTGGGCGCGCACGCGTACACGGTGCCCGTCAGTTCCATCAAGTCCATGGTCGGTCACTCGCTGGGCGCCATCGGTTCCATCGAGATCGCCGCCTGCGTCCTGGCGATGGAGCACCACGTCGTCCCGCCCACCGCCAACCTGCACACCCCCGACCCGGAGTGCGATCTGGACTACGTACCGCTGACCGCGCGCGAGCACCGCACCGACACCGTGCTGACCGTCGGAAGCGGCTTCGGCGGCTTCCAGTCCGCGATGGTGCTGGCACGGCCCGAGAGGAGCCCGGCATGAGTCCCGCCGCGACATCGGTGGCCATCACCGGGCTGGGCGTGGCCGCTCCCAACGGCCTCGGCACGGAGGACTACTGGGCGGCCACCCGCGTCGGCAAGAGCGGCATCGGCCCGGTGTCCCGCTTCCGGGCGGACGGGTATCCGGCGACCCTGGCGGGCGAGGTGCCCGGATTCGAGGCGGCCGACCACCTGCCCAGCCGGCTGCTTCCCCAGACCGACCACATGACACGCCTCGCCCTGGCGGCGGCGGACTGGGCGCTCGCCGACGCCGGCGTGGCCCCGTCCGAACGGGACGGCTTCGACATGGGCGTGATCACCGCCGCCTCCTCCGGCGGCTTCGAGTTCGGCCAGAACGAACTGCGCAAACTGTGGAGCCAGGGCAGCCAGCACGTGAGCGCCTACCAGTCCTTCGCCTGGTTCTACGCCGTCAACAGCGGCCAGATCTCCATCCGCAACAACATGAAGGGCCCCAGCGGCGTACTGGTCGCCGACGGGGCCGGCGGGCTGGACGCCCTCGCCCAGGCGCGGCGCACCATCCGCAAGGGAACCGGACTGGTCCTGTCCGGAGCCGTGGACGCCTCGATCTGCCCCTGGGGCTGGGCCGCCCTGCTCACCAGCGGCCGGCTCAGCACCCGCGACCGTCCCGAACGGGCCTTCCTGCCCTTCGACCGGGACGCTTCGGGACACGTCCCCGGTGAGGGTGGCGCCCTCCTGGTCCTGGAGGACGCGGAGGCGGCCCGCCGGCGTGGCGCCCGCGTCCACGGCACCCTCGACGGCTGCGCGTCCACCTTCGACGCGACCACCGGCCGCGACGGGACGGGCGGGCTGGAACGCGCGATACGGCTCGCCCTCGCGGACGCGGACGCCACCCCGGCCGACGTGGACGTGGTCTTCGCGGACGCCGCCGCCGTCCCGGAACTCGACCGCGCCGAGGCCGACGCGCTGCGGGCCGTCTTCGGCGAGCGAGGGGTGCCCGTCACCGCTCCGAAGACCATGACCGGCCGCCTCTGCTCGGGCGCGGCCCCCCTGGACGTCGCCACCGCCCTGCTGGCCATGGCGGAAGGGATCATCCCGCCCACCGTGCACAGCCAGGCGGACCCCGACTACGGCCTGGACCTCGTGACCGGCCACCCGCGCACCGCCGAGGTGCGCTGCGCCCTGGTCCTGGCCCGCGGCCACGGTGGGTTCAACTCCGCCGCTCTGCTGCGCGCGGCCGACTGAACCGTCCGGGCCGTGCCCGGCACCGCCCGCCCACGGCTCGGCGCACCCCGGCGTGGAGCCGACGACAGCACGTGCCACGACGACACGACACAAGGAAGCGACATGTCTGCTCAATTCACCCTGGACGACCTCAAGCGCATCCTCCTCGAGGGGGCCGGCGCCGCCGAGGGCGTGGACCTGGACGGCGACATCCTGGACACCCCCTTCACCGACCTGGGATACGAATCCCTCGCCCTGCTGGAGACGGGCAGCCGCATCGAGCGTGAGTGGGCCATCACCCTGGACGACTCCGCCCTCACCGACGCCGCCACCCCGCGCGGGCTCATCGACACCGTCAACTGGCACATCACCGCGGCCGCCGCCTGACCCGTTCCGTCATCCCGGCCGCCCCGACACGTACGGAGTCCCCATGTCCTCAGCCCCTCGTCTCGCTCTCGTCACCGGTGCCACCAGCGGCATCGGGCTGGCCGTCGCCCGCCTGCTCGGAGAGCAGGGCCACACCGTCTTCCTCGGTGCCCGCAACGCCGAGAACGTCGTCGCCACCGTCAAGCAGCTCCGCGCCGAGGGCATCGACGCGCACGGCACCGAACTGGACGTGCGCGACGACGCCGCCGTGCACGCCTTCGTCAAGGCCGCCGTTGCCCGCCACGGCAGCGTCGACGTCCTGGTCAACAACGCCGGCCGCAGCGGTGGCGGCGTCACCGCCGACATCGGCGACGAGCTGTGGCACGACGTGATCGACACCAATCTCAACAGTGTCTTCCGGATGACCCGCGAAGTCCTCAACACCGGCCGGATGCGCTTCAAGAGCCGCGGCCGCATCATCAACATCGCGTCCACCGCGGGCAAGCAGGGCGTGGTGCTGGGAGCCCCGTACTCCGCCTCCAAGCACGGCGTCGTCGGCTTCACCAAGGCCCTCGGCAACGAGCTGGCGTCCACGGGCATCACCGTCAACGCGGTCTGCCCCGGCTATGTGGAGACCCCCATGGCCCAGCGCGTGCGCGCCGGTTACGCCGAGGCCTGGAGCACCGACGAGGGGACCGTCCTGGAGAAGTTCCAGGCGAAGATCCCGCTCGGCCGCTACTCCACGCCCGACGAAGTCGCCGGCCTGGTGGGTTACCTGGCCTCCGACACGGCCGCGTCCATCACCTCCCAGGCCCTGAACGTCTGCGGCGGCCTCGGCAACTTCTGAGGCCACGCCGCCCGCCCACCCGCGAACACCGACCCAGGAGAGCTGAGCATGCCGCAGTCCGCACCGCGCGAGGTCGAGCACGAGATCACCGTCTCGGCGCCGGCCGTCGCCGTCTACCGCCTGATAGCCGAGGTGGCCAACTGGCCGCGGATCTTCCCGCCGACGATCCACGTCGACCAGGTGGAGCGCGGCGCCGGGAGCGAGCGCATCCGTATCTGGGCCACCGCCAACGGAGAGGCCAAGAACTGGACCTCACGCCGCACCCTGGACGAGGGAGCCCGGCGCATCGACTTCCGCCAGGAGATCTCCACCCCGCCCGTCGCCGCCATGGGCGGGGCGTGGATCGTCGAGGAACGCGACGCGGCGACCAGCCGCGTCCGTCTGCTGCACGACTACCGGGCCGTCGACGACGACCCGGCCTCGCTGGAGTGGATCGAGCAGGCGGTCGACCGCAACTCACGGTCCGAGCTGGCGGCGCTGAAGGAGAACGTCGAACGCGCCCACGCCACGGCCGACCTCACCTTCTCCTTCGAGGACACCGTGCAGATCGCCGGATCGGCCAAGGACGCCTACGACTTCATCAACGAGGCACAGCACTGGGCCGAGCGGCTGCCGCACGTGGCATCCGTACGGCTGACGGAGGACACCCCGGGCCTGCAGACCCTGGAGATGGACACCCGCGCCAAGGACGGCTCCACCCACACCACCAAGTCCCACCGCGTCTGCTTCCCCGACCGCAAGATCGCCTACAAACAGGTCACGCTGCCCGCGCTGATGACCCTGCACACCGGCGTGTGGACCTTCGAGGAGACCGAGAGCGGCGTCACGGCCACCTCGCAGCACACCGTCGTGCTCAACACCGAGAACATCAGCAGGGTCCTGGGCCCCGACGCGGACGTGCCTCGCGCCCGCGACTACGTTCGCACGGCTCTGAGCACCAACAGCCGCGCCACGCTCCAGCACGCCAAGGAGTACGCCGAGGCCAAGCGCTGACATGGGCGGCGCACTCGACACCGAGGTGCTCGTCGTCGGCGCCGGCCCGGTCGGGCTGATGCTCGCCGGTGAACTCCGGCTGGGCGGTGCCGAGGTGCTCGTCGTCGAGCAGCGGGACGAGCCCACCACCGAGTCCCGGGCCTCCACGCTGCACGCCCGCACCATGGAGATCCTCGACTCCCGGGGCCTGCTCGACCGGCTGGGCACGGTGCCGAACGAACCGCGCGGCCACTTCGGTGGCATCCCCCTGGACCTGACGCTGCCCAGCTCCCACCCAGGGCAGTGGAAGGTCCCCCAGACCCGTACCGAAGAACTGCTCGGGACGTGGGCGGCCGAACGGGGCGCGCGGCTGCTGCGCGGTCACCGGCTGCGGGCCCTGGCCCGGCACCGGGACCACGTCGAGGCCGAGGTGGAGTCGGCGGGGGGCACCGTCCGGCTGCGCGCCCGCTACCTCGTCGGCTGCGACGGCGAGCGCAGCAGCGTACGGCAGCTCGCCGGCATCGGTTTCCCGGGCCGGGCCGCGGAACGCGAACTCCTGCGGGCCGACGTCGCGGGCCTCGACGTACCCGACCGCCGTTTCCAGCGGCTGGAGGGGGGCCTGGCCATCGCGGCCCGGCGCGCCGACGGGGTGACCCGGGTGATGGTCCACGCGTTCGGCACCCCGCCCCGCGAGCGCACGACGCCTCCCGGCTTCGACGAACTCGCCGCCACCTGGCACCGGGTCACCGGCGAGGACATCACGTCCGGTACCCCGCTGTGGGTCAGCTCCTTCGACGACACGACCCGGCAGGCGGCCACCTACCGCGACGGCCGCATCCTGCTGGCCGGTGACGCGGCGCACCGCCAGATGCCGATCGGCGGGCAGGCCCTGAACCTGGGGCTCCAGGACGCCGTGAACCTCGGCTGGAAGCTGGCACGGCACGTGCGCGGCGAGGCGAGTCCGGAGCTCCTGGACACCTACCACAGCGAGCGGCACCCGGTCGGCGCGCGGGTCCTGGCCAACATCCGTGCCCAGGCCACGCTGCTGATGGGCGGTCCGGAAACCGAGTCCGTCCGCGCGGTCATGGCCGAGCTGATCACCTACGAGGAGACCCGCGTCCATCTCGCCGGGATGGTCAGCGGCCTCGACGTCCGCTACGACGCCGGTCCCGGCGACCACCACCTGCTCGGCGCCCGGCTGCCGCTCACCCCCCTGGCCGGCGCGGACGGTGGGCCCCGCACCTCGGCCGAGGCGCTGCGCACGGGCAAGGGGCTCCTGCTCCGCCTCGACGGCGACGAGACACGGGCCGCTGTCCTGCGCCGGGCCGCCGCGAGCCACGCGGACCGCGTCCTCACGGCGCGCGGTGCCGGTGGCGCGCGGTCCGGATCGCCGGCCGGCACCGAAGCGGTCCTGGTGCGCCCCGACGGCCACGTGGTCTGGGCCGGCCAGGGCACCGAGGGCCTGCGTGACGCGCTGGAGCGCTGGTTCGGGCCGGCCGACGGGCCGGCAGTCCGTACTACATCCCCCGCGGCCTCCGGGCTCGCCGGGCAGACGAAGGTAAGGAACCCGATGGGCAAGCTCACTGGAAAGACGGCGCTGGTCACCGGATCGAGCCGCGGTATCGGCCGGGCCACGGCCATCCGCCTGGCCCTCGAGGGCGCGCTGGTCGCCGTCCACTACGCGACGAACAAGGACGCGGCCGACGACACCGTGGCGGCCATCGAGAAGGACGGCGGAAGCGCCTTCGCGATCCGCGCCGAACTGGGCGCTCCCGGCGATGTGCACGAGCTCTTCCTGGGGCTCGAGGCGGGCCTCAAGGAACGCGTCGGCGGCACCGACCTGAACATCCTGGTCAACAATGCCGGTGAAATGGGCGGAGTGGCGGTGGAGGACACCACCCCCGAGCAGTTCGACCGGCTGGTGGCCGTGAACGCCAAGGCTCCCTTCTTCCTCATCCAGCGGGCGCTGCGGAACATGCCCGACGGCGGGCGCGTCGTCAACATCTCGTCCGGGCTGACGCGGGTCGCCAACCCTGACGAGATCGCCTACGCCATGACGAAGGGCGCGGTCGAACAGCTCTCCCTGCACTTCGCCAAGTACCTGGGCCCGCGGGGCATCACCGTCAACAGCGTCGCGCCGGGTATCACCCGCAACAGCAACCCCGTCTTCGGCATCCCCGAGGCCGTCGAGCAGATGGCCGGGCTGTCCGCGTTCAACCGGGTGGGCGAGCCGGAGGACGTCGCCGACGTCGTGGCGTTCCTCGCCAGTGACGATGCCCGCTGGGTCACCGGGGCCTTCCTCGACGCCACCGGCGGCACGCTGCTCGGCTGAGCCCTGTCCGAGGGCCCGGCCGTGTGCCGGGCCCCGGACACGCACCACCCCACACCCGATCGACCGCATCCACGGGGAGAGCACCATGACGTCATCCACGGCCCCGCTGACCCCGGCCGCGGCGGGGGCGCGTCAGTGGGCCCTGCTCGCCGTGCTCGCGGGCAACATGCTGCTCGACGCGCTGGAGGTCTCCGTACTCGTCGTCGCCGCGCCGGTCATCGGCGCGGATCTGGGTCTGCCGCCGGCGGGCGTCCAGTGGACGATGAGCGGCTTCGCCCTGGGCTTCGCCGGGCTGCTGCTGTACGGCCCGCAGCTCGCGGAGCGCCGGGGCCGGCGCCGGACCTACCTGGTGGCCCTGGCCCTGTTCGCCGCGGCCTCGCTGGCCGGCGCGGTCGCGACAGATCCGGTCGTGCTCGTGGCGACCCGCTTCGTCAAGGGCTGCTGCGCCGCCCTCACCGCGCCCATGGGGCTCGCCATCATCACCTCCGCCTTCGCCGAGGGACCGGTCCGGCGGCGTGCCGTTTCCGTGTACGCCCTCTTCGGAGCGGCCGGCTTCACGGTGGGTCTCCTGTTGTCAGGCCTGCTCACGGAGTGGGACTGGCGGTGGACCCTCGCCTTCCCGGCGCCCGTCGTCGCCGTGCTCTTCGTCGTCGGGGCCCGGGTCGTCCCCCGGGACACCCCGGCCCCCGGCGCGGGCGCGGCCCGCCCCGACGCCGTCGGGGCACTCCTGCTCACCGGCGCCCTCACCGCTGTGGTGGGCGGGTTCTCCCTCGTACCCGCCGACGGCTGGACGGGGCCGCGCGGCAGCGGCCTGCTGCTGCTGTCCATGGCCCTGCTCGTCGCCCTCGGACTTCGTGAACGCGCGGTGTCCCGACCGCTCGTACCGGCTTCGCTGCTGCGTGCCCCCGGTCTCGCGCGTGCGGCGCTCGGGGCGGCCTGCCTCAACGGGGCCTACCTGAGCACGCTGCTCGGCGCCACCCTCCACCTCCAGGTGCGGGCGGGGCACAGCCCATGGTGGACGGCACTCGCGTTCCTGCCCGCGAGCGCACCGCTCGCCTGCTCCGCCCTGTACTCCGGCCGGATGGTCGGGCGGTTCGGCACCCGGCGCCTGATTGCCGCGGGACTGTCGCTGGCCCTGGCCGGATTCGTCCTGCTGTGGCACCGAGGGCTGACCGCCCCCTACCCGACCGGGCTGCTCCCCGCACTGCTCCTGGTCGGCGCCGGGTTCGTCCTGGCCTTCACCGCGCTCAACACCCAGGCCACGGCCGGCGTACCGGACGGCGACAAGGGACGGGCGAGCGCCGCGTACCAGACAGCGGTCCAGGCCGGGGCGGCCCTGGTCCTGGCGCTGACGGCCGCCCTGCTGCCGTCCGCGTCCGAGCCGGCGACGCCGGCCCGGGCACCGGCACTGACCGCCGTGGCCGTCGTCGCCGCGCTCGGCTGGCTCTCCGCGCTCGGCGGGCTGCGTGCCGGCGAGCGGGGCGATGCGTCCCGGTCGACCCCCGTGAGAAGGAGGACGTCATGAGTTCCCGTCAACCGCTGGTCCTGGGGACGAGGTCCCCGCACCCGGAGGCAGACGGCCCGGTGCGTGCGTCGCACGCGTCCCCGCCGGTCTTCACCTCCGTACCGGAGAAGTCCTCCGTACCGCAGAAGACCGCCGAAGCGCAGAAGCACGAACCGCCGTTGCTCGCCGGGGAGGAGGACCGGGACGAGGCGGAGTCGCACATCGTCCGGGGGATCGACTGAGCGTCGGTGGTTCTGTGACCGTCGTCCCGGGCGGGCGGTCAGCACCGGCCCGCGCGCTCCATCCGTCGGGTGAAGACGGCGTGCACCTCGGCTTCGAGGTAGTAGGTGCGCCCGCCCCGGCGGCGGCGGCTCCAGTCGTGCTCGGAGGCGAGCCGGTACACCGTGCCGGTGGACACCTGGAACACCCGGGAGATGTGGTCCACGCCCAGCCAGCGCTCCGACACCCGGCCGCCCTCGTCGGCGCGGGCCGCGGCCATCCGGCGCACCAGCAGGGTCCATTGCCGGCTCGGCCAGCGATGGCGCTCCTGAGCCGTACAGGTGACGAGGTCAGGGCTCTCGCCGAGGGCGGCGTGTGCCGTGGCGACCAGTTCCCCGGTGCACCGGGGCTCGGGGCAGGACCCCAGGTGGAGCCGTCCGGGAGCCGCGTCCGGGCGGGCCACCCGCCGGGCCTCGGCCACCGCGGCCGCGAGTTCCTGGCACACGTCGGCGGCGGCCTGATGAGCGGCGAGCCAGTCCACCTGGGTTTTGAGGAAGGCGGCGCGTGCCTCCATGTCACGGGGCGGGGCCGTCACGTGGCGTGCCAGGGCGACCAGCGACGCCCAGGAGCCGAGCAGCGCCAGCAGGTCGGCGCGGACCCGGGCCGCCGCCTCGTTGAAGGGCATGCCCGTGGGCGTGCCGCCCCCGCTCGTGCGCTCACGGAGCGGCAGTTGGGTCGTACACGACAGCATCTCCCCGCACTCGCGGTAGAGGTGCGCGGCCTCGGTGAGGTGCAGGACCAGCCGGTCGCGGCAGTCGCCGCACAACCGGAGCCCCGGCGCGGCCTTCGGGGTCGTTCGCCCGGTCGCCCCGGGGCTCGTCCAGGAGCAACCGACGCAGTGCGTACGCGCTTCGGAGGGTGCCGGAGAGTGGGGCTGCATGAGCGTTCCTTCCGGGAGGACCGGGGTGGGGGAGGCGTGCCCGCGCCGGGTCACGGCCGGCCGAGGCGGAAACCGACACCCCGCACGGTGCGGATCCAGTCGGCCGAGCCGAGCTTCCGTCTCAGCGCGGCCACGTGGGTGTCCAGGGTGCGGCTCTGTGCCGTTTCCGTCTCCTGCCATACGCACTGCATGAGTTGCTGACGGCTCACCACGGCGCCCGGCCGCACCATGAGCACGTGGAGCAGGTCGAACTCCTTGCGGGTGAGGTCGAGCCGCTCGCCGTGGAGCTGCGCCGAGCGGACGAGGGGATCGAGAACGAGCGGCTCCACACGCAGCACCCGCTGCTCCTGGCGGGCGGGGGAGGCGCGGCGCATCACGGCCTCCATACGTGCCAGGAGTTCCTGGAAGCCGTACGGTTTGACGATGTAGTCGTCCGCACCGGCCCGCAGCCCCAGCACACGGTCCGTCTCGTCGGCGCGCGAGGTGACGGCCAGCAGTGGGACGTCGGAGGTCGCCGTGAGGGACCGGCACATGTCCAGGCCGTCCACGTCGGGGAGTTCGAGGTCCATCAGGATGACCTCGACGTCCTGCCGTGCCCGGAGCGCCTCCAGTCCCGTTTTCGCACGGCGTACCCGATGCCCGTGTTCCTCCAGGTGCCGGCTGAGACTGCTGGCCGCCCGGTCGTCGGCCTCGATGACCAGCACCTGCCATCGGTTGGGGTCCGGTAAGGGGGTGTCCTCCGCGCCGAACCGTTCGGACGGTTCGGCGGTCGTACGAAACCGACTTGCCTGTTGCGGCACGTGCTCCTCCTGCGGAATGGCCGGTGGGGGGCGGGAGAATACGGGTCCACTTCGCTGGCGCACCTGGTGTGTGGGACACCGGTTCGCTGCGGTTCGCTCAGTGACTCTCGCACACGTGCGGGCCGGTCGGTGTGGTTGATGACACCTTGGTTGACCATGCTCCTCAACCACCCTTGCACCCCAGGGTTTCTTGCTCATCCCTCAACTGGCCTGGTGGGACGACGCGTTGCGCCACGCCCGGCTCAACCGCCCCTACCAGCTCTGATCCGCACCCGAGTCGCCCAGGAGATCCCATGGCACAGTCCGTCCCGGCACCGATGACACCGAAACGGGCGCCGTCGTCCCCTGTGGTGGAGGAAGTCGAGTTGGCGGCGGGGGACGTACGGTTGTCGGGACTGCTCGCCCTTCCACCCGGGCAGGAGCCGCGCGCCGTGATCGTCGCCCTCCATGGCGGGGGTATGGGCGCGGGCTACTTCCATGGCCAGGCCGATCCGTCCACCTCGCTGCTGTCCCTCGCAGCCGCGGCCGGTTACGCCGCCCTCGCCTTGGACCGCCCGGGCTACGGCGTTTCCGCGGACCGTCTGCCGCAGGGAATGCCCCTGGCCGAGCAGGCCGTCCGCGTACGGGCAGCGCTGCGCACGTACGCCGTCGAGCGTGCGCGGGGAGCCTCGTTCTTCCTGGTGGGCCACTCGTTCGGCGGCACACTCGCCCTGACCACGGTCGCGACGGCGGAACCGGAGGACAGGCTGTTGGGGGTGGACGTCTCGGGAGTGGGTGAGCGATGGGCCCTGTCGCCCGCTCAGCGGGCCGCTGTCGGGCATCGACACGACCACCGTCTGCACTGGGGGCCGCTCGCGCTGTATCCGCCGGGTACGTTCCGGCTGGCGCAGGATCTCGTCGGCCCCGTCCCGCCCCGTGAGATCGAGGAGATCCACCACTGGCCTCGGCGTTACGCCGCACTGGCCCCCCGCATCCGGGTCCCGGTCCGCTTCACCTTCGCCGAGCACGAGCGCTTCTGGGCCTGTGACCCCGCGTCCGTACGGGACCTCACTGCCCCCCTGGCCTCCCCGCTGGTGTGCACCGACCGTCTGACGGGAGCCGGTCACAACATCAGCCTCGGCTACGCGGCACGCCGCTATCACCTGCGCGTGCTGTCCTTCCTGGAGGAATGCCGCGCCCACGCCTCCCGTACGGCTCCCCGTTCACTGTGACGCCGTGCCCGGGCGTGCCGATCCGCTCACGACAGCGCTCGCGTATGGGCCGCAGAGAGTGCTCGTACGCGCGACACGTCAGCGCATGCCCGCCGCGTCGAGCAGGGTGGTCACCGTGGGAACGACAAGCCCGGCCTGCGTGTCGGCTCTGATTCCCGCGCGGGCGCTGGCGCCGTCGAAGACCAGGATCAGCTGCCGGGCCAGCAGGTCCGGGTCGCTCGCCCCGCCCTGTTCGGCCTCGGCGCGGAAGAAGGCTGTCAGGTTCTCCTTGACCCGGCGGGCCACCCGGCTCGCGGGATGGCTCTGGTCTTTGAGCTCGATCTGCACGACGAGGTACCGACAGCCTTGGAAGTCGGGTGCGCCCGCCTCTGATTCCGCCCGTTCGAAGACGTGCAGGATCCGCTCGCGTGGTGACCGGCCGTCGTCCGCCGCGGGCAGGAGCGTCGCCACATAGGAGGCGGCCCGCTCCTGCAGGCTCGCCGCCAGCAGTTCGCCTTTGCTCTCGAACAGCTGGTACATGGAGCGCTTCGACACCCCCGCCGCCTTGCACAGCGCGTCGACGCCGATGTTGACGCCGTCTCGGTAGGTGAGCGTGGCCGCTGCCTCCAGCAGCCGCTCTCGGGAGCTTGACTTCGCCTCGGTGGTCATATCGCGAGGTTAACTCGATTCCGGCCCATTGGAAACCGATCGGTTTTACAGCGCTTGTCCATGGCCTCGCGCGCGCGGGACCACCTCACGGATGCCCCCCGTCTTCCTGCGCTGATGTGCGCCTGGAGGGCACCCGTCAGCGCAGGGCATCTCTCGCCACGGTGGATTCGGGCTCAGTGGGCGATCACGGGCTCACCCTCCGACGGCGCCAGGGGCGCACTCGGTATCAGCAGCGCCGAAAGGACAGCACCGACCACGAAGAACCCGGAGCCCCACGCCAGGGTGGCCGTGTAGCCCTCGACCCCGGCCTGCGCCACGGCCAGTGTGCCCGGCTTGTGCGAGGACAGGTAGTCGGTCGCGGCCGACGAGGCAACGGTGGTCAGCAGCGCCGTGCTGATCGAGCCACCCACCTGCTGGCCGGTGTTGATCAGTGCCGAGGCGACGCCCGAATCCTCGTGGTGGATGCCCGCGGTCGCGCCCTGGAACGCGGTGGTCATCACTCCACCGAGGCCGAGCCCCAACAGGATCAGACCGGGCATGATGTGGGCGACGTAGGTGCTGTCCAGCTCGAGCCGGGTCAGCAGGGCCATACCGGATGCGGCGACCAGGAAGCCGGCGCTGATCACGATCTTCGGACCGACCCTGGGCAGCAGCAGCGAAGGCGCCGTGGTCGACGCGGCAACGATGCCCGCGACCATCGGCAGGAACGCCAGACCGGTCTTGATCGGCGAGTAGCCGATGCCGGCCTCCAAGTAGTAGGTCAGGAACAGGAAGATCGAGAACATCCCCATGCCGATGACGAACACCGCCAGGAACGAGCCGCCGCGGGTGCGGTCCAGCACGAGTCGCAGCGGCAGCAGCGGATGCGCGACCCTGGCCTCCAGCCACACGAACACCGCGAGCAGTACCACGCCGACGATCATGGAGCCGAGGGCGACGGGATCGGTCCAACTGGTGGACTCGACGTGCGCGAACCCGTAGACGATGGCGAACAGCGCCGCGCTCACCACGGCGGTGCCGGGAATGTCGAGTTTGGGTCGCTCGGCGACCGCGGGCTTGGCCAGCAGCAGCACCGCGCCGACCAGCGCTACGGCCGCGAAGGCGACGTTCACGTACATCACCCAGCGCCATGACGCCCATTCGGTGAGCATGCCGCCGAGCAGCAGCCCGATCGCGCCGCCCGCACCGGCCAGTGCGCTGAAGATGCCGAACGCCTTCGGCCTCTCGGCCGGGTCGGTGAAGGTCACGCTGAGCAGGGAGAGTGCCGCGGGCGCGAGCAACGCGGCGAAGAGCCCTTGAGCCACACGCGCCGTGACGAGGATGCCGAAGCTGTTGGCCGCACCGCCGAGGACCGATGCGCCCGCGAAACCGATCAGGCCGGTCACGAAGGTGGTACGCCGGCCGAACAGGTCACCGAGCCGGCCCCCTAGCAGCAACAGGCTGCCGAACGCCAGGGCGTACCCCGTGATGACCCACTGCCGGCTGCCGTCGCTGAAGCCGAGGTCGTGCTGCGCCGCGGGCAGCGCGATGTTCACTACGGTCGCATCGAGCGTGACCATGAGCTGCGCCGTGCCCAGCACGACAAGCACCCACCAGCGCACGGCGTGTGAGCCGCGGCGGCCCGAGTCTGTTGTCCCGGAGGCGGGGGCCCCGCGGTCGAAGCTGGTACTCACTTTTCCCCTTGGTCGCTGATCACGGGCCGGCCATCGGCCTCGGAAACCGATCTGTTTCCACTCAGAGAAACAGATCGGTTTCCGCGGTGCAAGTGGAGTGGGTCGCTTCCGCCCCGGGGGCGACTCGACAAGGCCGGCGAGTCGGCGGTCCATGGCGCCACCTTGCGACGCGTCGGAGATCCGTCAGCTCATGTGGCTTGCGCCTGGAAACCGATCGGTTTACGGTGGTGGAAACGGATCGGTTTCCTATTCTGTGGAGAGAGTCATGACCGCTTTGAAGGGCGCGAACGTCTTCGTCACCGGCGGCAGCCGAGGCATCGGCAAGGCCCTGGTGGAAGAGCTGTACGCGCGCGGTGCCGGCAAGGTCTACGCCACGGCCCGCGACCCGCGCAGCGTGACGCACCCCGACGCCGTCCCGGTGGCGCTGGAGGTCACCGACCCGGCCTCCGTGGCGGCCGCCGCCGCGCAGGCGCAGGATGTGACCGTGCTGATCAACAACGCCGGTGCCTCGGTCGGCGCGTCCTTCCTCGGCTCCCCGGTCGACGACGTACGCCGGGAGTTCGAGACCAATTTCTACGGCCCGCTCCTTCTCACCCGGGCCTTCGTGCCGGTCATCGAGCGCAACGGCGGCGGCCACCTCCTCAACGTGCACTCCGTGCTGTCCTGGATCGCGCTCGGCGGCTCCTACAGCGCCTCCAAGGCCGCCCTGTGGTCACAGACCAACTCCCTGCGCCTGGAACTTCAGCCGCGCGGCATCGCCGTCACCGGACTGCACGTGGGCTACGTGGACACGGACCTGGCGGCCGGCGTCGAGGCGCCCAAGTCCGACCCGCGTGACGTCGCCGCCCTCGCCCTCGACGGGGTCGAGACGGGCGCGTACGAGGTGCTCGCCGACGACATCTCGCGGCAGGTCAAGGCAGGCCTGGCCGGTGACCTGGCGGGTCTGTATCCCCAACTGGCGAAGTAATCCCTTCACACACAAGGAGTCGCCGAGATGCCCAGCCACGAGTCACGTCCCACGATCCGCATTCCGGGGACCAGCAGCCACACCATCGCCCCGCGCACGGGACTCGACGGCCGCGAGGGGACGCTGCGCTACCTCAAGGCGGGCACCGGCGCCCCCCTGGTCCTGCTGCACACCGTGCGCACCCAGGCCGAGCACTTCCGTCACCTCATCCCGCTGGTCGCGGACCGGTACACCGTGTACGCCCTCGACCTGCCGGGGATGGGCTACTCCGAGATCGTGCCCGGGGCGTCGTACGACGAGCCGGCCATGCGCGCGGGCGTCGAGCGGCTCCTGACCGAACTCGACCTGCACGACGTGACGTTGGTGGGGGAGTCCATGGGGGCGGTGCTCGCCCTGACCACCGCGGCCGATCTCCCGGAGCGGGTACGGCGCGTCGTCGCGGTCAACGCGTACGACTTCCGCGGCGGGATCGCCCGCTCCAGCCTGCTCGCTCGCGTGGTGGTCAGCGGTGTCCTCGCGCCCGGAGTGGGCCCGGTGATCGCCGGGGTGGAGCCCAAGCCCGCCCTCCGCGCGATCCTGCAAGGCGGACTGGGCGACAAGAGCGCACTACGGGCGGACTACGTGGACGAACTCCTCCAGGTGGGCGGCCGCCCCGGCTACCCGACCGTCGCCCGGGCCGTCTACCAGGCCCTGCCCAGCCTCATCGCGGCCCGCTCGCGCTACCCCGAGGTCAAGGCGCCCATCCACCTCGTCTACGGCGAGAAGGACTGGTCCCGGCCCTCGGACCGGCTGGCGAACAAGAGCCTGCTTCCGGCCGCCGACTTCACGCAGGTCCCCGAGGCGGGCCACTTCATCGCCCTGGAACGCCCCGACGTGCTGGCCGACTTGCTGACCGCAGCGGCCTGACTCCCGGGACCACTGACCCGACTGCCGTACGGCGAGCAGGAGGCGGCCGAGCACGTTGCCGGAGCCGCTCATGGCCGCGGCCAAGGCGCAGGATCCGGACAACCCGCTCACGCTGCCCTGCGACACCGTCATCACCGCCACCGAGGAGTACGTGCGGGCCGCTCAGCGAACGGGACACGTGCGCGAGTCGGTGAAGGGGTACGACCTGTTCCTCGCGGCCATCTCCGTCGCCTGGCTCAAGGGTGCCAGTGCCGCGGAGGAGGAGTCGCTGGACCGCGTTCGCGCGCTCATCGCCGCCGGCTACCGCGAACGGGACACCGAGGCGTAGCCCCTGCCGGGCGATCACCGGAGCATCCAGGGACCTCTGGACTTCGGGCGTTCTCCCGCGCCCTCATTCCACAGCCCCACAGTGATCACATCGCGCCGCCCTGGGAGCGGTGCGTCTCGTGGAAGGACAAATCATGAAAATCTCTGTTATCGGCGCCGGAACGATCGGCGGCAACCTCGCGCGCAAGCTCGGCGAAGCCGGTCACGACGTCCAGGTGGCCGACGCCCGTGGGCCCGAGGCCGTCAGGTCCGACGTGCTGGGGACCGGAGCCCGCGCCGTGCCTCTTGACGAAGCCGTCAAGGACAGGGACGCCGTCATCCTGGCCATCCCCTTCGGAGTGGCGGGACAGCTGGCCGATCTGTTCGCCTCCGTCCCCGCCGAGACGGTGGTCATCGACACCTCCAACTACTACCCGCACCTCAACGGGCGGATCGAGGCGGTGGAGGACGGTGTGGTGGAGAGCGTGTACACCTCCGAGCTCCTCGGGCGTCCCGTGGTCAAGGCATGGAACGCCGCCCTGGCCGAAACCCAGCGAACGAAGGGTGTCCCGGCGGGCACTCCGGGCCGCATCGCCATCCCGGTCGCCGGCGATTCCGAGGAAGCGAAGCGTGTGGCCATGCGCCTGGTGGACGACACCGGATTCGACCCCTACGACGCGGGAGCACTGGCCGACTCCTGGCGTCAGCAGCCGATGGGCCCCGCCTACTGCACGGAGCTGACCCTGGATGAGCTGCCGGCAGCCCTGGCCGCGGCCGATCGCGCCAAGGACTCAACCGTCCGCGACAGCATGGCAGAGCGCTTCGCCGCCCTCGGTGCCGATCCCACCCTGGAGGACGTCGTCGAGATGAACCGCGCCGCCCACAGGTGACCGCGCGCCATGGTATTCCTGCGCAATCCGGCCATCGGCGCTCTCCGGCTCACCGACCACGCGAACATCGCCGCTGGGCTCCGCGAGCTTCCTGCCCCGGTTCAGTCGGCCGTGGCCGGGCCGAACCAGGTGGTGAGGGCGGTCTGAAGGGCGGCGGGGTCGAGGGTGGTGCCGGCGGGTGCGGTCCAGGCGACGTGACCGTCGGGGCGGATGAGGAGCGCGGCGGGGGCGGGGGTCTCGTCCACCGGCCAGACGGGCCAGTGGACGGCCGCGGACCGGGCCTCGACGAGGTCGACGCGATCGGCCCAACTCCGGGCCGCGGCCGCCAGTTCGGTGTCACCGCGGAGGTCGAGCAGCACGGGGCGCGCGGTGCGCAGCAGTTCGAAGACGCGACGGTGGCCGTCGCGGGTCTTCAGATCGATGTCGGGGACCCGCCGGCCGGTCAGCGGGTGGTCGTCGCCCATGGGGTAGCGGAGGTCCAGCGCGGTGATCATGCCGCCCAGGCGCCGGTTGACGTCGTCGTGTTCGATGAGCGAACGGAGTACGTCGCGTAACGCGTCGGTCTGAGGGCCCGGACGTGTCAGCGCCGTCTGCGCCCGGGTGTTGTGCAGCACCCGTTCCGCGACGGGATGCCGCTCGGCGTGGTAGCTGTCCAGCAGCATCTCCGGCGCCCGGCCGTGCACCACCGAGGCGAGTTTCCAGCCGAGGTTGACCGCGTCCTGGACTCCCAGGTTCAGTCCCTGGCCGCCTGCCGGGAAGTGGATGTGCGCCGCGTCGCCCGCCAGCAGCACCCGGCCTTCCCGGTACCGCTCGGCCTGCCGGGCCGCGTCGCCGAACCGGGAGACCCAACGGGGGCTGTGCATACCGAAGTCGGTGCCCGCGATCCCCAGCAGTGACTCCCGCAGCTCCTCGAACGTCACCGGTTCCCTCGGGTCGGCGACACGGCCGTGCTCCGTGGTGATCACCCGGTACCAGCCCGGCTCGAAGGCGAACACCGAGAAGTCACCGCCTGGTCGTCGCTGCATGAAGAGCGATTCGGCGGGCGGATCGGTGAGTTCGACGTCGCCGAGCAGCGCGGTCACTGTCGCCGGGGTACCGGGGAAGCCGATGCCGGCGAGCTTGCGCACCGCGCTGCGCCCGCCGTCGCAGCCGACGAGGTAGCGGGCGCGCAGTGTCGAACGTGAGCCCTCCGGTCCGCCCACTTCGACCTCGACTTCGCTGTCGTGCTGGCGGATCCCGGTCACCTCGGACGACCAGCGCACCCGTACACCGAGCTCGGTGGCCCACTCCTCCAGCAGCCGCTCGACATGGGACTGCAGGAGCACCAGCGACCGGGGGTGCCTGGTCTCGAACCGGTCGAAGTCCAGCCGCAGCCCCGAGAAGTGACCTATCGAGCGCGATACGCCGGCCGCCAGGAAGCGGTCCAGGACGCCCCGCTGGTCCAGCACTTCCATGGTCCGGGCGTGCATCCCGCCGGCCCGCGACTCACCGGTCCGCGCGGCGAGCCGGTCGGCCACCACCACGTCGACCCCCGCCAGCCGCAGCTCGCAGGCGAGCATCAGGCCCGTCGGCCCGGCACCCGCGATCACCACATCCGCGTCCGTCTTCGTGTCGGTCATCTGTGTTTCCCCCTGTTCAGGTCCGGCTTCCAGTCCGCCGCCTCTAACGGCGTTAGGTCTCTAACACCGTTAGAGAGTGCCTCTAACGGTGTTAGGGTGTCAAGCGCCGAGAAGGGGAGAGCGGGATGAAGGTCAACTCAGAGGTGATCGCCCGGACGGCGTTGCGCCTGCTCGACGACGTCGGCCTCGACGGGCTCACCATGCGCCTTGTCGCCGAGAACCTGGGCGTACGAGCCCCCACCCTCTACTGGCACATCAAGAACAAGCAGGAGCTGCTCGACGCCATGGCCACCCTGGTCTACGTCGAGGCGGCCGAGCGGCTGGAGCCACCTCGCGAGGGTTCCCCTTGGGAGGACTGGCTCGCCGACTGGGCCCGCCACCTGCGCCAGGCGATGCTGAGTCACCGGGACGGAGCACGCGTCCTCGCCGGCACCTACGTGAACCACCCGACCGTGCACCGGGCGGTGGAGCTGAACCTGCGAACCCTGCGGGACGCCGGCTTCACCCTCAGCGAGGCGGCACGCGGTTTCCCGGCGGTCCTGCACTACACCATCGGCCACACCATCGAGGAGCAGGCCCACACCAGCACGGCGTACGGCGACGACAACCCCTACGCGCCCGAGCGGCTCGCCGGATCGATCGATGCCGAACGCTTTCCCCTCACCGCCCAGGCGTCGAGCGACCTGCTCGGCATGGACGGCGACATCGGCTTCGAACACGGGCTGCGCCTCCTCGTGCTCGGTCTGCGCGCCGCCAGGGAGGAGCGGGAGCGCGGCTGACCCGGGGCAGGCGCGCCTGCCCCGGGTCCCGGCGCGTCAAGTCCAGTCGCGGCGCTCGAAGAAGAGGTACAGGCCGATCCGGACCAGGGCATGAGCCTCGCCCGATGGGGTCACCAGGGCACGCTCCCGTTGTCGTCGAACAGTTGGCCGGTCGGGCCGTCGTCCGGCAGAGTCGCCAGCCGGATGGCGATCGCCGCGCCCTGCTCGGGGGTCCGGGGCCCGCTGAATCCGTTGAGGTCGGTGGCCACGTAACCGGGGCAGGCGTTGTTGATCAGGATGTTGGTGCCGCTCAGCTCCTTGGCGTACTGGATGGTGACGGCGTTGAGCCAGGTCTTCGTCGGCGCGTAGGCACCGCTGATCCCCCCGAGGTCGACGCCGGGCGTGGTCTGCAGTGTCAGGGAGCCGACATGGCTGGACTGGTTGACGATCCGCGGGTGCGCCGAACGGCGCAGCAACGGCAGCATCGCGTTGGTGACCCTGATGACGCCGATCACGTTGATCTCCATCAGGCGCCGCACGGTCTCGAGGTCGATGGTCGTGGGTTCCTCCGGCCAGCCGCCGGCAACGCCGGCGTTGTTGACGAGTACGTCGAGGCGTCCGGCCCGCTCCTCGATCAGCTGGACCGCGGCGGTCACGCTCCCGCCGTCGGTCACGTCCAGGGGCACGCCGAACGCGTCGGCACCAGCAGCACGCAACTTCGCCACGGCGTCCTCCCGGCGCTGTTCGTCGCGGGCGCCGACACCGACACTCCAGCCCCGCGCACCCAGTCCTGCCGCGATCTCGTACCCGATTCCCTTGTTCGCGCCAGTGACCAGCGCGATCGTCTTTTCGCTCACGACAGCGAGCATGCTCCCGCTGCGGCCGGGCACCAACACTGTCTCGGTAGTGCCGCGATACCCGAGCGATATCGATCGACCGTCTGCCGTCATTAGCCTGGGCTCATGGACATACGCGAGCTGCGGTACTTCGTCGCCGTCGCCGAGGAACTGCATTTCGGCAAGGCCGCCCAGCGCCTTGGGATAGCTCAGCCGCCCCTGTCCCGCACGATCACCCAGCTCGAACGGCGGCTCGGAATCGCACTGCTGGAACGCAACAGCCGCAAGGTCACGCTCACCAAGGCCGGAGCCGTGCTGGTGGCCGAAGGACGCTCCATCCTCAGCGCATTGACCGCGGCTGAGCGGCGTACCCGAGAGGCCGCGACAGAACACCCCAGCCTCGTCCTCGCCGCCAAATCCGGCACCGTCGGCGAGCTGCTGACGAAACTGCTCGACGCCTACGCCGCGGAACCCGGCGCGGTCACCGTCGATCTGTTGCTCTGCGAGGCACACCAACACCAGCGACTACTGCAGGAGGGGCAAGCCGACGTGGCTCTGCTGCACCTGCCCTTCGACTCAGCAGCCGGGCTCGACACCGAACCCCTGTACACCGAGGAACAGGTCGCGATCCTCCCGGCCTCTCACCCGCTCGCCAGCCGTTCCCAGGTCCGGCTGGCCGACGTCGCCACACTGCCAGAGCTCCCTATGGCCCGCTGGCCCGCTCCCGGCGGCGGCTACCCGGATGGACCGGGCGCAGAGGTACGGAGCCTGACACAGCTCTTCCAGCTGATCGCGCTCGGCCGTACCACCGCGGTCATTCCCGAGTCGGCCGGCACCGACCTGCGCCGGGACCTCGCCGCTGTGCCGGTCCTGGACGCTCCGCCCGTGACAACAGTGATCGCCTGGCCGACGCTCAGCCGCCTTCGTACCCTTGCGGACCTGATCCGCGTCGCAACACGTCTTTCTCGGACGGAAATGACGGCCACCCAACGACAGCCCCGATCAAACAACTGACGACTCAACGCTCCTGCACAGCCGTGAGATTGTGCTCCTGCGCTACGGCATCCAACTGGCCCAGGCCTGACAGTGGTGGTTCCAGGGTGGGTATGTACCCCTGAGACGTCTCAGGGGTGGGGGGCCATGTGAGTGGGATCGTTGGACAATTACCCACGCTGTTGGGAGTTGTAGTCGGTGGCGTGATGTCCTATCTCGTTGGGGCGCTCACCGAGCGAAGCCGTTGGCGCAGGCAGCAGGAGACCCGTTGGGACGGCCATCTCCTCCAGGCGTACAGCGAGTACAGCCACTCGGTGAAGGAGTGCGCCACTCGGTACCAGCGGCTTGCTGCCTACCGCGGTCTCGTTGATCACCCGGCACCCCTTCAGCCGACGGATGCGGAACTGGAGCAGGCAGCGACAGTAGAAGGTCGGCGAGCGGCCTCAGTTGAGGCCTTGAGCCTCCTGGCCAACGCCGAGACTGCGGTAGCGGTGCAGAGGCTCAACAGGTGCGTCTGGCACCTTGAGTGGCTCGCGCGTGGGCAGCTGGCTGGCAACCCGCCCTCTTGGGCAGAGGCCTTTAGTGGCTACCGAGCTGCGCGGGCCGAGTTCCATGATTGCGCTCGGCGGAGCCTGCGGATATCCGAGCTGGGGACCGTGCAGGAGGCTCCGTGGCCTCCGCCCTGGCGGCCGGTTCGCGAACCTTCTGATCCGTAGCTCTGAAGAGATGGGTCATTGGCGGTCATACAGGCGGCGTGGTGGGTCGCTGGCGGTGGCTGGGGTTGTTGCCGGGTGCGATGTGGTCAGCTACCGCTGCGATCGCTGTGCGCATACGTGGACTCGGCCGGTCGAGCATGATCTGGACGTCCACGACGTCGTCAGGGTAGACCTCCCCAACGCCACGCTCTTCGGCAGCATCTGGCAGGTGGAAGGCGACCGCGTCCAGGTCCGCGGTACGGGCGGTGACTGACTGCTGTGGGTGGAGCGCTGGAGAGTCACCACCTACTGAACGTTTTCCGTGCCCGTGCCCGTGCCCGTGCCCAACGGCCCCGGCTTGGGAATCATGAGGCCTGGCGCCGCGGGACACGCAATGAATCACCGCCGCACGCCGAGAATACGCGCACGCTTTCCAACTGTGGTGGTGCCTTGCTTGGCCACGTACAGGGCCTTGCACCTGCGTTCATGGGCGGCTGGTCGTGGGAGCGGATACCGCTTTCGGTCTCACCTGAACGGCCGTGAACGGCGCTGAATGAGAAGGAAACTGAGACGGCCTGCGGGGTCGGCTCGGTAGCACCTGTTGAAGGAGGGGAGACACATGGCGTTGGTCCGCAAGGGATCACGACGGATCGTTGTCGGCGGCACGGCCTACCGCTGGCGGCTGCGGAACAGGCCGACGTACTTCCCGGCGCTGGCCTGGTCACCGTGCACGTTCGCGGTCGAGCATGCGGACACCTTTCCTCGTTGACGTCGTCGTACGCTCCGGCGGCACCGAACGGCGCGCTGTGGCAAGCGGCCGGGACATCTACGCCGTCAGCGCACCGCTCGCGGTGGAGGCGGTCCACCGCATCCTCACCGGCCAGACCCGCACGGTCGGAGTCGCCTCCGCTGGCGAGATCTAGCACCCATGACAACACGCAAGCCCCAGGCTGTTGACCTGGGGCTCAGAGAAGAGCGGGTGACGAGAATCGAACTCGCGCTCTCAGCTTGGGAGGCGACGGCGCTTGGGTGGGCGCTTGAGCCCTGACCTGCGCAGATGCCCTACTTTCGGGGGGCGTGAGGGTCGGATCGCACCGCTATTGACCATGGTTGTCCGCCCTTATGTGCACGCTGCGGGCACGGCGCCACCAGTAGCCGGGCCATCCGTGCACGCGACACTTGTACCGATCGGACCACATTGCCTCCAGGGCTGATCTGGAATGTCCGTCGTGAATGCACATGTAGGGAGCAGACACTCTGCCATGGACCCGCAGATGTTGGTGACGTATCTTTCTATGTACATCACCAACATTCTGAGGAGGTGGCGCATGTCAGTGACCCAGATCGACATCGATGACGATGCCCTGGAACGGGCCATGGCGCTGTCCAAGGTCAGGACCAAGAAGGAGGCGGTCAATCTCGCTCTGCGCTTCTACGCCGAGCAGCAGGAGCGCGCGGCGCGCATCAGCCGTCACTTCGAGCGTGCGCGCGAATGGGGTGCCGTCGAGGACGCCGAGCGTCTGCACAGGGCGGAGAAGCACAGCAGGTGATCTACTTGCTCGACACGTCCGGCCTGGTCCGGCTGCTCCGGGACCCAGAACTGCAACTGGCCTGGTACGACGCGATCGACGCCGGGGCCATCGCATCCTGTTACGTGCAGCGAGCCGAGTTCCTGTACAGCGCCCGGAACGGCCGCGAGTACGACGAGATCGCGGAGATGTTCACTGACCTCTATCCCGACGCCGCGGTGCCGAAGAACGCGGGGCGTTGGATCAGCGCGGTGCAGCACCGTATGGCCCAGGCGGGGGAGCATCGCAGCGCCTCGGCGGTGGACCTCGTCATCGCCGCCACCGCAGCCCACCACGGCCTCGCTGTCCTCCACGACGATGCCGACTACCGGGCCATTGCCCGGCACGCATCCGACCTGCTCGAGCACAACGTCCACGACATCGCCTGAGGTGCTGTTCCCCACAGGTTGTGGAGGGGAACTCGCGTAGGCCGCCCACAGGGACCCCTGAAGTGTCACTTGACGTGCATGGCGCGCCTGGCAATGGCCTGCCGTCATCGGTACGCCGGAGTTCGTCCGCGTAGACGCCGCTGATGACGGTGCCCCTGTCCATGACGTCCAAGCCCTTGGACCGGACGCGGACCTCGTCACCCGGACCTTCCGACGCGACGACGTTTGTCGTGTGATGAGCTCGCGCGTGCCCGTCCGGCAGCTCAGGACGGAGACGATCGCGTCCAGCTCTACGACCGGACCGAAGCCGAAGGCACTTCCGTCCCGTACCGCGTCCTCGGTGAGCACCTCACCCGAGGCGGCCCAGCTCGCGCGAGTCCGCGTCTTCTCCCGGTCGCCGCCCCGGTGACCTGTGCGACGGCTGTGACGTGTCTCACCGGAACTCGCCCGCACCGACCGTCAGTTCAAGACGTGACCACAGATATGCGAACCCGGGTGCGAAACGGAGATCCGGACGCCTTCGCGGAACTCTTCGACGCGTGCGCCCGCGCGGTGTACAACCACGCCTTCCGGCTGACCGCCGACTGGTCGCTGGCCGAGGACGTGATGTCGACGACCTTCATGGAGGCGTGGCGGCGCCGGGCCTCGGTCGAGGCCGAAGGTGGCTCGCTGCGGCCGTGGCTGCTGGGCATCGCCACCAACGTCGCCCGCTCCCACCACCGCAGCAACCGCCGCTACCGCAACGCGGCGAGCGCCGCGGCCGCCGCGCACGCCGCCGAGGAACGGGTCGAGGACCACGCCGAGGAGACCGCCGGACGCCTGGACGACCGGCGCCGTATCAACGCCACGCTCGCCGCCCTCAGCCTGCTCAAGCGCCCCGAGCGCGAGGTTCTGACGCTGTGTCTGTGGGAGGGGATGGAGTACGCCGAGGCGGCTCGTGCCCTGGGTATCCCGGTCGGCACCGTCCGCTCCCGCCTCTCCCGCGCCCGCGCCAAGCTGCGCAAGCTCGCCGACGCGCAACTGCTCGGAGAAAAACGGGAACCCACCCGCACGAACCGGCAGATAACAGGTGATCGCGGATACGCGGTCCGGTCCGCACAGGAAGGAAACCGATGAACGCCAGCCCCTCCCACCGGCCCCACCCGGCCGAGTGGACGGAGACGCAGAGTCTGCTGCCCTCCGCCGAGCGGGATCTGCCGGCGGGCCGCCACCAGTTCCACAAGGAGCAGATGATGGCCCGGATCCACGAAGACCTCCGCACCCCCTCCCGCACGTCCGGTACTTCTCCGGTCGCGCCCGTGAAGCGCTCCAACCCGTTCCTGCGCCGTACGATCCTCCTGCCCGCCGCGGCCTTCGCCCTGGCCGGCGCGGTCGTGGGCGGCCTCGCCCTCACCGGCGGCGGAACCGACGGCGGCAAGACCGCCCTGGCCACCGGCCCCGCACTGACCACCAGCATCGGCGTCGCCGACCCCAAGGGCGCCCCCCAGCTCCTCGAACGCATCTCCCTGGCCGCCGCCGACACCTCCGCCCCCACCCCGCACAAGGGCCAGTACATCTACATCGCCTCGAAGGTGGCCGGCACCCACATCAAGACCGTCGGCGACAAGAGCGAGGTGGTCAGCGACGAGCTGCACTCCCGCCAGGTCTGGAACTCCCTCGACGGCAAGGACGGCTGGCTGATCGAGGCCGGTGAGACCAGCGACAAGGGCATCACCCTGAAGAGCGACGTCCCGTTCAGCGGCGCCTACAACGCCCTGGCCGCGCTGCCGACCGACCCCGACGCGCTGCTGCAGCGGATCTACCGTGCCTCGGACGCCAACCGGGATCCCGAAGTCCCGCGCGACCAGGCCGCCTTCGTCGCGATCGGCGATCTGCTGTTCGAGAGCTACCCGCCTGCCGAGGTCGGCGCCGCCCTCTACAAGGCCGCGGCCAAGATCCCCGGAGTCGTCTCGGTGGACGACGCGGTCGACGCCACGGGTCGGCACGGGGTCGCGATCGCGCGGGAGAACGACGGCGAGCGCACCGAGTGGATCTTCGACAAGAAGACGCTGCGGTTCCTCGGTGAGCGCATCGTGGTGGTCAAGGCCAGGGCGGGCGATCCCCTCAAGGTCGGTACCGTCACGGGCACCAGCGCGATCACCGAGCGCGCGGTCGTCGACGCCGCCAAGCAGGTCCCCGGGCAGGTGAGCTGAATGCGCGACAGAACCACGAGCGCCTCGCTGGCCGCCCTGCTGGTGGCGGGGCTGATGACGGGAGTCTCCGTGGCGGCCACGGGCTCCGGCCTCGGCTTACGGACGCAGGACACCGCCACCGCCGCGGCGCCCGGCGGCTCCGCCCTCGGCGCGCGGACCGCCGGCTCCGCCTCCGCGACCGGCCGGTACGCCACCCTCCTCACCGGCGACCGGGTCCTGCTGGACGCCCGGGGCCGGGTTACGGGCGTACGGCGGGCACCGGGCCGTGAGCACGTCCCGGTGTCCGTGCGCGGCGTCGGGGGCGATCAGTACGTCGTTCCCGCCGACGCCGCCGCCCTGATCGGCCAAGGCGTCCTGGACATGCGGCTGTTCGACGTCAGCGGCCTGATACGCGCCGGCTACGACGACACCCGGCGCGGCACGCTCCCGCTGATCGTGTCGTACGAGGGCAAGTCCGCCCAGCGCAGGAGCACACAGAAGTCGCTGGTCGCGGACGCGGACGCCACCGTGCGCCGGGAGCTGCGCAGCGTCGCGGGCGCCGCGATCACCGTGCCCAAGGCCGGGGCCGACGACATGTGGCAGGCCCTCACCGAGGAGCAGGGAGTCGCGCGGGTCTGGCTGGACGGCCGGTTCAAGGCGCCGGCGGACGAAGACGGCGCGAAGGCCGGGGAGGCGGGCGGCGGCGTCGCGCAGATCGGCGCCCCGGCCGCCTGGGCGGCCGGATACGACGGCAAGGGCGTCAAGGTCGCCGTCCTGGACACCGGCGTCGACACCACACACCCGGACCTCGCCTCGGCGGTGAAGGCCTCGAAGAACTTCACCGGCACCGGCAGCACTGACGACATGGCGGGCCACGGCACCCATGTGGCCGCGACGCTGGCGGGCTCCGGCGCACGGTCCGGCGGCCGGTACAAGGGCGTCGCGCCCGGTGCCGGGATCCTCAACGCCAAGGTGCTGGACGACAGCGGCGAGGGCAGCGACTCCAGCGTCATCGCCGGCCTGGAGTGGGCCGCCGGGCAGGGTGCCAAGGTGGCCAACCTCAGCCTGGGCCAGGACGACACCCCGGGGGAGGACCCGGTCGAGGCGGCGGTGAACGCCCTCTCGAAGAGCACCGGCATGCTCACCGTCGCCGCGGCCGGCAACGAGGGCCCCGACGCGGGAACCGTCGGCTCCCCGGGGTCCGCGGAGTCGGCGCTCACCGTGGGCGCCGTCGACGGCGAGGACCGGCTGGCCGACTTCTCCAGCACCGGCCCGACCGCCGACAGCGCGCTGAAACCGGACCTCACGGCGCCGGGCGTGGACATCGTCTCGGCGAGGGCGGCGCACGGCCACATGGGCGACCCGGCCGCCGACGGCTATGTCTCCATGTCCGGTACGTCGATGGCGACGCCGCATGTCGCGGGGGCGGCCGCGATCCTCGCCCAGCGGCACCCCGACTGGACCGGCGCACGGATCAAGCAGGCGCTCACCGCGTCCACCACCCCGACCACCGGCGCGACCGGCTACCAGCAGGGGACGGGCCGGCTCGACGTGTCCCGGGCACTGGAGGGGGCGGTGGCGAGCGAACAGACGTCCGTGTCCTTCGGCAAGCAGCGGTGGCCCCACACCGACGATCGGCCGGTCACCCAGCACATCACCTACCGCAACGACGGCGACCACCCCGTCACCCTGGACCTGACGGCCACGGCGACCGGCCCAGGAGGCAGCGCGTCCCCCGAGGGCATGTTCACGCTGAGCACCACTCAGCTCACCGTCCCGGCGGGCGGCACCGCCGACGTCGATCTCACCGCGGACACCCGCGTCGAGGCGGCGGACGGCGCCTACTCGGGCACGCTGGTCGCCACCGCGCGGAACGGCGCCGACCCCGCGGCCGCCGACCCCGCTGCCGTACGGACCGCCTTCGGCGTCGTACGCGAGGCCGAGGCATACGACCTCACCCTGAAGTTCCTCGACCGCGGCGGCAAGCCCGTGAGCGCTCCGCTGACCGAGATCCTCGGGTACTCGGGCACGTACTGGACCACGAACCTCGCGGACTACGAGCAGACCTCCAAGGGCGTGTACCGGGTGCGGGTCCCGCGCGGCGACTACGTCGTGGACACCGTGTTGGACGACGCCGGGGGCACCTCCGCGCTGGTCCGGCCGCGGCTCTCGCTGATCGGGGACACCACGGTCGTCTTCGACGCGCGCAAGGCGAAGCCGGTCCGGATCACCGCGCCGCAGGGCGCGAAGATGTCCGACGGCCAGCTCAACCTCGCCGTGGGCACCGGAGACACCGGGAGCGAACCGCACAACAGCACCCTGTTCTGGGGAACGTTCAAGAACCTGCGCACCGCGACCCTGGGACCGACCGCCCCTCCCGGGAGGCTCAGCACGCAGCTCGGCGGCCTGTGGCAGAAGGGCAGCACCACCTACCACCTGCTCCACAACCTGCCCGACCGCTTCCCCACCGGCTATCGGCACACCACGCGCATGAACGAACTGGCCCTGCTGAAGCGGAACTTCGGCTCGTCCGTCGCGCACCGCAAGGGCATCGTCAACGTCCTGTGGAGCGGCCCCACCCTGTCGCTGGGCACGGTGAGCGACCCCTTCCCGCTGCCGACGACCGCGAAGATCTACGTCACCACGCCCAAGGGCTTCAAGTGGACGGCCAACCTGGGCCAGCGAAACGCCTCCGGAGACGACGAGGACGTCTTCTACGGCACGGAGGGCGCGAAGTCGTACCGGGCGGGCCGGACCTACACGGACACGTACAACGTCGGCGTCTTCAGTCCGACGACCGGCGGCCGGTACGGCGCGCGGCGCGACGGCGACACCCTCGACCTGTGCGTCCCCGATCTCGCCGACGGGGCTGGGCATCCCGCCTCCTCCGTCGCCGAACGGCACACGACGGTCACCGCGGACGGCAGCACCCTGCTCGACAACGACGGCGACCTCTGCCAGACCGTGGAGAAGCTCCCGTCCGCCCCTGCCCGCTACACGATCCGAACGAACCTGACCCGCCCGACGAGCGTGGCCACGACCACGAGCCGCCTGACGGCGGCCTGGACCCTCACGTCCGGACCGTCCGACTCCGGCTCCCTCCCCCTCTCCACGGTCCGCTTCCACCCGAAGCTGACCCCGGCCGGCACGGCCCCCGCAGGCCGCCGTACCACGATCCCGCTCTCCCTCCAGGGCCCGGCGGCCACCCACCTGAAGTCCCTGACGGTGAAGGTCTCTTACGACGCCGGCAAGACCTGGTCCCCCACCCGGGTGACCACCGCCAACGGCACGAGGACCCTCACCCTGACCCACCCGGCAAACGCCCGCTCGGTCTCCCTCGAATCCACCTTGACCGACACGACCGGCAGCACATACGCGGTGACGATTCTGAAGGCATACCTCCTGAGCTGACGCGGGGTGGCCGAGGCGTTGCGGAGTGCGCGGCGCGCGCCTGAGGGGGCTCCGCCGCCCGGTGGGGAAGTTTTCCGAACAGGTAGCCGGATGTTCCCGCGCGATGTGACCCAGCTCGGCCGCCAACGGCACCGGCCCCAGCCACTTGCTTGCGGGGGGCGGCGGACAGTGGTGGCGGCCTGGAGAGCCGCTGTCCCGTCTGCGTACGACAAACGCCCCCGTCAGCGCCGCGATGTACACGAGGCCGAACGCTGAATTGGCGGCGCCCGGTGGACGCGATCGTACTGCTGTGGACCGGGGTTTCCCGGCCTGCAGCGCGCACTGTGAGGACCCCGCCAGGCTGGAACGGCTGGGGCTGGGGGCACCCCTTGATCACCGAAGCTCGGGCGCCATGGGCCGCCGGCCGTGGTGCGGGGGGACCAGGCGGGGTGGCCACTGCGGCTCCGTTCATCACCAAGGCGCACTGGGACACCAGGCGCGACGGGCTTTGGGAGGATTTCGCAAGGGGCTTGTGCACCGCTCACGACGAAGCCGCGCAGGACGGGCATCCACCGTCGTCAAGGAACAGCGGGCTGAGGGCTCGCCTCCGGCTCGTCTACGTGAAAGTGCAGGTCAGCGTCATGCTGCGATGCGATGGAGGCGCCTTCGAAAGGCGCGCGTGCCCTCTGCGTGCCCCATCTCGGGGTGCAGGAGCACGCGCAAACGCAGCAACGGCTCCCCAACGAAACAAGCCCCAGGCCGCTGACCTGGGGCTTCGATAAGAGCGGGTGACGAGAATCGAACTCGCGCTCTCAGCTTGGGAAGCTGATGTTCTACCATTAAACTACACCCGCGTAAGACGCTGGCCGGAGCCGGTGCCTGATCGCTCGGTCACTGTACCTCATGGCAGACCCCCGGTGCTGGAACCCGTGGGGTCTGAGTGCGTTTGAGGGGTGGGATCCGGGTACACGGGGCCGGAGTTGGGGCGTACCGTGGAGGCGCTGGGGAGGGTCCGGAGTGGACGGAGTGCCGCCTGGAGGGTCGTCCTGATCGTCCCGTAATGTGGCGCTTCGTCGTCAGGGCATCCCAGCCAGACGCGGCTCTTTGGGGAAGGGACTCTAGGACTTGATGGAGCGCACCGTCGTCCGCTGTGCCGATGGGCACGTGTTCAGCACCGCTTCGTTCCCGATGCAGCAGGCCGAGCGACTCGGTCCCGGACGGCTCGTCCGGTGTCCTCGCTGTGCCCGGCTTCGCAGTGCGGTGCCGGTGACCCTGCAGAAGCGGTAGGAATACCCGCAGGAGCGGTAGGAATACGCAGAGAAACGGCCTGGCGCGCGAAGTCGTCCTGATTGTGGCGGCTCCGCGCGCCTTGCGTATCCTCGGGGCGTGCTTCTCTCAGACAAGGACATCCGGGCCGAGATCGACTCCGGGCGGGTACGGATCGATCCCTACGACGAATCGATGGTGCAGCCGTCGAGCATCGATGTGCGGCTCGACCGCTACTTCCGGGTGTTCGAGAATCACCGCTACCCCCACATCGACCCCTCCGTCGAGCAGGTCGATCTGACGCGGCTCGTGGAGCCCGAGGGCGATGAGCCGTTCATTCTCCATCCCGGGGAGTTCGTCCTCGCCTCCACCTACGAGGTCATCACCCTCCCCGACGACCTCGCCTCGCGGCTCGAGGGCAAGTCCTCCCTCGGCCGGCTCGGGCTCGTCACCCACTCCACCGCCGGGTTCATCGACCCGGGGTTCTCGGGGCACGTCACCCTCGAGCTGTCCAATCTCGCGACGCTCCCCATCAAGCTCTGGCCGGGGATGAAGATCGGCCAGCTGTGCATGTTCCGCCTGAGCTCGCCGGCCGAGCACCCCTACGGCAGTGAGCGCTACGGCTCCCGCTACCAGGGCCAGCGCGGGCCGACCGCCTCCCGTTCCTACCTGAACTTCCACCGGACCCAGGTGTGAGCGTGGGCCCGGGCCGGGAGAACCTCAGCTACGAGCAGTTCGGCACCGCCGTGCGGGAGCTCGCGCAGACCATCGCCGACGACGGGTACGAGCCCGACGTCGTGCTCAGCATCGCCCGCGGCGGCGTCTTCGTCGCGGGCGGTCTGGCGTACGCCCTGGACTGCAAGAACATCCATCTCGTGAACGTGCAGTTCTACACCGGCGTCGGTACGACCCTCGAGATGCCCGTCATGCTTGCGCCGGTCCCCGACGTCATCGACTTCTCCGACAAGAAGGTCCTGATCACCGACGACGTCGCCGACACCGGCAAGACGCTCAAGCTGGTGCGCGACTTCTGCCTCGACACGGTCGCCGAGGTGCGCAGCGCGGTCATCTATGAGAAGTCCCACTCGCTCGTGAAGTGCGAGTACGTCTGGAAGCGCACCGACGAGTGGATCAACTTCCCGTGGAGCGTCCTGCCCGTGGTACGGAAGTCGGGGGAGCCGATCACGCCGTCCGGCGAGGCACTCTGACCGCCGGCCTCACGCGCTCGTCCTGAGCGGGTGGAACCATCCCAGCCGTATTGACGTGCAGGTATGGGGAGTCCCCGGGATGCCGTCCCGAAACGGGACGGGCCGCACAGGCCGACGGATGGATGCGGGTACGGACCACATGGCTGCAATGCACGATGACGTGGCGGAGTTCGCGTTACTGCTGACGCGTCTGAAGGAGCGCACAGACCGCAGCTACGCGGCGCTGGGCCGCCGTCTGAGCATGAATGCCTCCACGCTGCACCGCTACTGCGCCGGTGACGCGGTTCCCCTGAACTTCACCGACATCGAGCGGTTCGCCGCGCTCTGCGGAGCCTCCCCCGAGGACCGCGTGGAGCTGCACCGCCGATGGGTCCTGGCAGTCGCGGCACGGCAACGATCACGCCCCTCCCCTGCCCGGCGGGCACCGACGCCCCACGGCAGGACGAGCACCGCGGCACCGACCGCAGCCGCGAGCCACAGCAGTTCTTCGGACGGGGCATCCAAGAGCCCTTCGGACGAGGCACCCGAGAGCCCGTCGGACGCACCTGAGCCGACCTCGCCGACCGACCCGCGTCCGGCGCAGACTTCGCCGACCGACCCGCGTCCGGCGCTGCCCTCGCTGCCCTCGCCGGCCGACCGGCGTCCCCACGCCACGCGCCCCCGAAGACGGCCCCTGAGATGGACAGCGCTGGCCGCCTCGCTCGCCGTAGCGCTCGCCGGTCTCACCGCGTCCGCTGCCGGACGCCAGTCCGGTGGTGTCGAGTCGTCGGCCTCCCCCCGCACCACTCCGAAAACCTCAGCGCCGGCCACGCACAGCGGCGGCAGCCCGCGATCCGCTGCCGGGCCCCGGTCCGGTGGCGGTGAGACCTCGGACTCCGCCCGCCCCACACCGACACCCTCAGCGCCGGCCCCACACAGCGGGGACAGCCCGCTCCGGAAGGACCGGTCGGATGCCGGCACGGCCCCGCCGTCGTCCCCGCTCACCTGGACGGCCGACTCCCAGCTCTGGCAGAGCGAATGCGCTCATGACTACGTCATAGCCAAGCCGCCGGAGCAGGTCCCGCCGCCCCCGACCCCGGCGGACGCCGCGGTGTGGGCCGCGTCGCAGCAGGCGGTGCACGGGGGCACCACCGACCTGCGGATCTCGGTGCAGGGACGCGGCTCGGCCGCCGTCGTTCTGCAGGCACTGCATGTGCGCCTGGTCAACCGCACCACGCCCGCGGTCCGCCGGGGCATCGCGTACTCCATGTACGAAGGCTGCGGCGCCATCCTCGTCCCCCGCCACTTCTCCGTGAACCTCGACGCGCGCCGGCCCCTGGCCCGTTCGAAGCCCGGCGACGACGCGGGCAAACCGATCGCCGCGGTCGACTTCCCCTACCAGGTGTCCCTGCGGGAGCCGGAGGTCCTGCTGGTCACCGCGCACACCGAGTCCTGCACCTGCGACTGGTACCTCGACCTCGACTGGTCCTCGGAGGGCCGGAGCGGAACGGTCCGCGTCGACGATCACGGTCGCCCGTTCCGCACCACCAGCATCAAGGGGCTACCGCACTACTGGTACCGCCACCCCGCCGGCTGGGTCCCCATGACCACCGTCTACGACGAGGAAGGAACCGAGCAAGGAACCGAGTAAGAAAGCGGCGAAACCGGCGGCTGACGAGGCAACAGGCCGCAGGCGCAGCGGTTCAGCACTTGGAACTGCTGGAGATCCTGATTCCGTTGACCTTGTAGGAGTTGGCGAACACGGTCTGGGTGTTCGGTCCGAGGCAGATCGAACCCCCGCCCTGGAGCCGCAGGTACACCACGTCGTCGTTCCGGGTGTTCAGGACCCCGTAGTGCGGCCGGGGCGTGACCGCCTGATAGTCGCTGGTGACGTCCCGGTACTTCGAGAGCGGAGTGCCCGCGATCAAGGCGTCGCCGTCCACGTAGAAGCAGACGTAGGGGTAGGGGCAGCCTTGCGTGGGGGCCTCCGCGTGAGCCGCGGATGCGCCGGTCATGGACATGGCCGCAACGGCCACGCCCACCCCCGCGAAGCGTGCGGCCTTCTGGATGACGGACTTCATCGAATCTCCCATGGTTGGTCAGGTGTTGTGGTGGTCGGCCGCCGGGGAGCGGCCTCGCCCGGAGTCCGTCACTTGGACATGATGAAGTCCAGGGCCAAACCGGAGGCAGTCGTCCAGTAGGTGACGAGCTGACCGTCGTCCGCGTACAACGTGTCGGCCGGCATGGGGACATCGATCGGCTTGCCCGCGGTGCTGCCGGGCTTTCGACCCTGCAGGCCGAGGGTGATGCTCTTCGCCTCGTACTCGTCCCGGGCGCCGCCGCTGACGAGCAGAGCGGCGTATGCCTCCCTGCCCGGTGCGAGGGTGACGGGCACCCCCGGGTCCGGGTCGCTCTCCTTGATCACGGGGACCGTGGTCCGGGCGTCGGCACCGAGCCGCACGAGGGGGTAGCGGTAGAGGATGCACGCCTTTTCGCCGGCGTTCTGGACGGTGAGGAGAAGGTGCCTGGCGTCCCTGCTGTTCACGGGCTCCTTCACGGCGGACACCTCGAGGACCTTCTGGGAGCAGGCCTCCGTCTTCGGCACGGTGGCGGAGGCCTGCACCGACACCCCGCACCCGAGAGCCAGGACGAGACCCGCGGCCACGGCCACACGGCGGCCCGCGAGGGACTTCATCTTCATCTGCGTGTTTCCTTCTCTGATCGTTGAGCGCCCGCACCCACATGGCGCACCCACATGGCCCGCACACTTGGCGTTGCCGGTAGTCCGCACCCGCCGACTGCTCCGGCCGGTGCGACAGCCACAGCTTTGGATGCCTCGTGGGCCTGGGACAACAGCCGCCGCCCAACCTGCGACGGTGGAACGTCCCACCCCTGACGACCTGCGGAAACAAGGAAGCCTGAGATGCCTGTCGGGATGACGGAAGGGCTCCCGGTTCGCACCGGGAGCCCTTCTCGTCGTACTCGGCGATCAGTCGGAGATCAGTCGGCGACGCGCTAGAACGTCCCCAGCTTCACGATCGACAGCAGTGCGATCAGCTGGATCGCCGACGCGCCCAGGGCCTTCGGCCAGGGGAGGTCGTGGGAGCGGGTGATCATGATGGTGAGGAGGGTGCCGGCGGCCACCCAGGTGGCCCAGCCGAGGGCCTGGACGAAGGTCGCGTCGCCGCCGAAGAACATGGCGAAGACGAGGCGGGGCGCGTCCGTCAGGGACATGATCAGCATGGAGAGGCCGACCGTCGGCTGCCAGGCGCCGTCGCCGCCGAGCTGACGGGCCAGGGTGTGGGTCACCACGCCCAGGACGAACGCCGAGACGACCATGGCCACGGCCGTCGTCAGAACGATCGGGACCGCGTTGGAGAGCGTGGCGTTGATCGCGTCCGCGCGGGCGCCGTCGAAGCCGAAGACCGCGAGCAGGCCGTAGAGGAACGTCACGATCAGGGCCGGGCCCCACATCGTGTAGTCGCGCATCTGGAGGAACGTCTGGTTGGGGGCCGTGACGATGCCCCTCAGCAGGTCCTTCCAGTGCAGGCGCGGGCCGACCGGGCCCGACGGAGCCGCCGCCGCGCCCGCCTGGTACGTCCCGCCCTGGCTGTAGCCCTGCGGGTCCGCGTACTGGGCGTGGTCGTCGACCGAGAACGCCTGGGTGTGGCCCGGGTTGTTGGCCGCGTACGGGTCCGGGGCGCCGGGGCCGGGGCCGTACGGGTCGTCGCCGCCGAAGTACTCCGGCTCGCCGCCCTGACCGCCGTAACCGCCGCCCTGCGCCTGCGGCGCCTGGGGCCACGGAGTGCCGCCGCCTCCACCGCCGTACGGCGGCTGCTGGCCGCCCTGGTGGGGCCGCTGACGGCCGTACGACGGCTGCGGCGGCGCCGGCGGGTAGCCGTACGACGGGCCCTGGGGCGCCTGCTGTCCGTACGGAGGTTGTTGGGGTCGCGTCTGCGGGGCACGGCCGTCCCGGCCGCCGCGTCCGATCCTGAATCCAGCCACGCTTCGAACGTACCTGGTCCCGCCAAGTGACGTGGGGGACGCACCCTCCTGGCGGGGGGTTTGCGGCCGAGCTGTGACATCCCCTAAGGGACGTCACGGAGTTGCCCCGGATGCGTACCAACAGCACGGCGCCCCCCGCCCATAGGGGCAGGGGGCGACGCGACGCCGTGGGCGCGCCGTCACTTCACCGGCGTCGGCTCCGGCTCGCTCTCCGACTCCGACGAACCCGCCGGGGGCTCGTCCTCGTCCACGACCGGCGTCTTCACGGACTCCAGCAGCAGCTGGGCCACGTCGACGACCTGGATGGACTCCTTGGCCTTGCCGTCGTTCTTCTTGCCGTTCACGGAGTCCGTGAGCATCACGAGGCAGAAGGGGCAGGCCGTCGAGACGATGTCGGGGTTCAACGAAAGAGCCTCGTCGACGCGCTCGTTGTTGATGCGCTTGCCGATCCGCTCCTCCATCCACATCCGGGCGCCACCGGCGCCACAGCAGAAGCCGCGCTCCTTGTGGCGGTGCATCTCCTCGTTGCGGATGCCCGGGACGCTGGCGATGATCTCGCGCGGGGGCGTGTAGATCTTGTTGTGGCGGCCCAGGTAGCAGGGGTCGTGGTACGTGATGATGCCCTCGACCGGCGTGACCGGGATCAGCTTGCCCTCGTCCACCAGGTGCTGGAGCAGCTGGGTGTGGTGGATGACCTCGTATTCGCCGCCGAGCTGGGGGTACTCGTTGCCGATCGTGTTGAGGCAGTGCGGGCAGGTCGCGACGATCTTCTTCGCCGACTTGGGCTTCTTCGACTCGGGCGTGACCTTGCCCTCGTCGTCCATCTCCTCGCCGAACGCCATGTTCAGCGCCATGACGTTCTCCATGCCGAGCTCCTGGAACAGGGGCTCGTTGCCGAGCCTCCGCGCCGAGTCGCCCGTGCACTTCTCGTCGCCGCCCATGATCGCGAACTTGACGCCCGCGATGTGCAGCAGCTCGGCGAAGGCCTTGGTGGTCTTCTTGGCGCGGTCCTCCAGGGCGCCGGCGCAGCCGACCCAGTACAGGTACTCGACCTCGGACAGGTCCTCGATGTCCCGGCCGACGACCGGGATCTCGAAGTCGACCTCCTTGGTCCACTCCAGGCGCTGCTTCTTGGCCAGGCCCCAGGGGTTGCCCTTCTTCTCCAGGTTCTTGAGCATCGTGCCCGCCTCGGACGGGAAGGAGCTCTCGATCATGACCTGGTAGCGGCGCATGTCGACGATGTGGTCGACGTGCTCGATGTCGACCGGGCACTGCTCGACGCAGGCGCCGCAGGTGGTGCAGGACCACAGGACGTCCGGGTCGATGACGCCGTTCTCCTCGGCCGTGCCGATCAGCGGGCGCTCGGCCTCGGCGAGAGCCGCCGCGGGGACGTCCTTCAGGGCCTCCTCGGACGCCTTCTCCTCGCCCTCCATCGTCTTGCCGCCGCCGGCCAGCAGGTACGGCGCCTTGGCGTGCGCGTGGTCGCGCAGCGACATGATCAGGAGCTTGGGGGAGAGGGGCTTGCCCGTGTTCCAGGCCGGGCACTGCGACTGGCAGCGGCCGCACTCGGTGCAGGTGGAGAAGTCGAGCAGGCCCTTCCAGGAGAACTGCTCGACCTGGGAGACGCCGAAGACGTCGTCGTCGCCCGGGTCGGTGAAGTCGATCGGCTTGCCGCCGGACGTCATCGGCTGGAGGCCGCCGAGGGCGGTCCCGCCGGTCGCCTCGCGCTTGAACCAGATGTTCGGGAAGGCCAGGAAGCGGTGCCAGGCCACGCCCATGTTGGTGTTGAGCGAGACCACGATCATCCAGATGAACGAGGTGCCGATCTTGATCGTCGCGACCAGGTAGACCAGGTTCTGCAGCGTGGAGACGCTCAGTCCCTTGAAGGCCAGGACCAGCGGGTACGAGGCGAAGTACCCGGCCTCGTAGTGCTCCACGTGGTGGAGCGCGCCCTCGAGGCCGCGCAGCACGTAGATGGCGAGGCCGATGGTGAGGATGACGTACTCGACGAAGTACGCCTGACCGGCCTTGGAGCCCGCGAAGCGGGACTTGCGGCCGGCGCGCGAGGGCAGGCTGAGCAGCCGGATCGCCATGAGCACGGCGATGCCCAGGACCGTCATCACGCCGATGAACTCGATGTACAGCTCGAACGGCAGGAAGTCACCGATCAGCGGCAGCGTCCAGTCGGCCTGGAAGAGCTGGCCGAACGCCTGAGCCAGGGTCGGCGGCAGCGTCAGGAAGCCGATCGCGACGAACCAGTGGGCGACACCGACGATGCCCCAGCGGTTCATCCGCGTGTGGCCGAGGAACTCCCGCACCAGCGTCACGCTGCGCTGGTAGGGGTTGTCGGTGCGGGTGCCGGCGGGGACGGGCTGGCCGAGCTTGAAATACCTGACGAACTGGCCGATGGCGCGTGCGAGCAGCGCGACGCCGACCACGGTCAGGACCAGCGACACGATGATCGCGGCGAGTTGCATTTAGGGGCTCCTCGGGCCTGCGAGGCGTTCTACGAGCGAGATTACTAAGCGGTAACTTATGCAGTCCCTTGAGACTACCCACATTCTGCGCCGCACTGTAGTCAGCGGCGCGGTGATCTGTGCTACTGAGGCAGCCCTCACCGGCGGCGGGACGCGGCGCGCCGAGTCGGTCGTGTTATTCACCGCATATCGTTACATCCGTCTTAATTTGGTGACGTGCTCTACGGGATCGCTGCCGCCACCACCGCCCTCCTTCTCGCCGCGGTGCTCGCCGCGCTGTTCCGCGTCCCGGCCCTGCGTCTCGGGCTGGTGGACCGGCGCCGGCAGCGCCCGGTGCCGCTGTCCGGGGGAGTGGCCGTCGTGCTCGTCACCTGTCTGGTCGTGTTCGCCGGGGACTGGCTGGACACTGCCCCGCTCGACGACGAGGTCCGGGACCTGCTGATCGCGGGTGCCGCGATCGCCGTACTCGGGCTGGCCGCGGACGTGTGGCGGCTGAAGGCGCGCTTCCTTGTCGTCTGTACGGCGGTGGCGGCGGCCTGGGTGGTGCCGTACGCCGATCTCGGTGTACCGGGCGGGGTGCTGGCCGCCGGCTGGGTCACCTTCGTGGCCCTCGCCTTCCGGTCCCTGGACCACGCCGACGGGCTCGCGGGCACCGTGGGGGTCCTCACCGCGTTCGGGGTGGCGGCCTGTGCCGCCGCCGAGGTGATGGACGGGCTCGCGGGGCTGCTCAGTGTGCTGGCCGCCGCCCTCACCGGGTTCCTGCTGCACAACTGGCCTCCCGCGCGGGTGGCGTTCGGGGGCTGCGGGTCGCTCTTCGCGGGGTTCCTGCTCGCGGTGGTGGCGGTGACCGTCCGCGCGGGGCACGGGCTGGGTGTGAACCTCGGGGTGCTGTTCGCGCTCACCGCCGTCGCCGGGGCCGACGTCGCCCTGGTCGTGCTGTCCCGGCGGCTGGCCGGGCGGCCGCTGCCGCGCCGGGCGCCGGACCATCTCGCGCACCGGCTGCGGCGGCTCGGGCTCAGCGGGCAGGGGGCGGCGGTGTTGCTCGGGATGCTGGCCTTCGCGGGGGTACTCGTCGGGGTCCTCGTGCATCTGGGGTGGTGGGGCGCGCAGGCGCTGTGGTGGGTGGCGGGCGTGACCCCGGCGGTCGTCCTGGGGTTGACGAGGGTGCCGGTGGGGCACGCGCGTGTGCGGCGGCCGGTCGGGCCGAAGCAGATGTCGACGCGGATGTCTGCGCAGGCGTCGGCGCAGGCGTCGAGGCAGGCGTCGGTGCAGACGTCGACGCGGATGCCGGTGCGGATTTCCTCGCAGGCACAGGCGTCGCCGCAGGTCAGGCCGCAGTTGCGTGTAAGGAACGGATAAGACTTGAGTCGGTACGACTCAGGTCTGTTGACCGCACGGGGACGGTCATGCACACTTGAGTCCGTTCCACTCAAGTCAGCTGGAGGAAGATCACCATGGCACGTGCGGTCGGCATCGACCTGGGCACGACTAACTCCGTCGTCAGCGTTCTGGAGGGCGGCGAGCCCACCGTCATCACCAACGCCGAGGGTGCCAGGACCACGCCGTCCGTCGTCGCCTTCGCCAAGAACGGCGAGGTGCTGGTCGGCGAGGTGGCCAAGCGCCAGGCGGTCACCAACGTGGACCGGACCATCCGCTCCGTGAAGCGCCACATGGGCACCGACTGGAAGATCGAGCTCGACGGGAAGCCCTTCAACCCGCAGCAGATCTCCGCCTTCATCCTGCAGAAGCTGAAGCGGGACGCCGAGTCCTACCTGGGCGAGAAGGTGACCGACGCGGTCATCACCGTCCCGGCGTACTTCAACGACTCCGAGCGTCAGGCGACGAAGGAAGCCGGTGAGATCGCCGGTCTCAACGTCCTGCGCATCGTCAACGAGCCCACCGCGGCCGCGCTCGCGTACGGCCTCGACAAGGACGACCAGACGATCCTCGTCTTCGACCTCGGTGGCGGCACCTTCGACGTGTCCCTCCTGGAGATCGGCGACGGCGTCGTCGAGGTGAAGGCCACCAACGGCGACAACCACCTCGGTGGTGACGACTGGGACCAGCGTGTCGTCGACTACCTGGTCAAGCAGTTCGCCAGCGGCCACGGCGTGGACCTCGGCAAGGACAAGATGGCCCTCCAGCGCCTCCGTGAGGCCGCCGAGAAGGCCAAGATCGAGCTGTCCTCCTCCACCGAGACCTCGATCAACCTGCCGTACATCACCGCGTCCGCCGAGGGCCCGCTGCACCTGGACGAGAAGCTCACGCGCGCCCAGTTCCAGCAGCTGACGGCCGACCTGCTGGAGCGCTGCAAGACGCCGTTCCACAACGTCATCAAGGACGCCGGCATCTCCATCAACGAGATCGACCACGTCGTCCTCGTCGGTGGCTCCACCCGTATGCCCGCCGTCGCCGAGCTCGTCAAGGAGCTGACCGGCGGCAAGGAGGCCAACAAGGGTGTGAACCCGGACGAGGTCGTCGCCATCGGCGCCTCGCTCCAGGCCGGTGTCCTCAAGGGTGAGGTCAAGGACGTCCTGCTGCTCGACGTCACCCCGCTGTCCCTCGGCATCGAGACCAAGGGCGGCATCATGACCAAGCTGATCGAGCGCAACACCACGATCCCGACGAAGCGCTCCGAGATCTTCACCACGGCCGAGGACAACCAGCCGTCCGTGCAGATCCAGGTCTACCAGGGCGAGCGCGAGATCGCGGCCTACAACAAGAAGCTCGGCATGTTCGAGCTGACCGGTCTGCCGCCGGCGCCCCGTGGCGTCCCGCAGATCGAGGTGTCCTTCGACATCGACGCCAACGGCATCATGCACGTCACGGCGAAGGACCTCGGCACCGGCAAGGAGCAGAAGATGACCGTCACCGGCGGCTCCTCGCTGCCGAAGGACGAGGTCAACCGGATGCGCGAAGAGGCCGAGAAGTACGCGGAGGAGGACCACGCCCGCCGCGAGGCCGCCGAGGCGCGCAACCAGGGCGAGCAGCTCGTCTACCAGACCGAGAAGTTCCTCAAGGACAACGAGGACAAGGTCCCGGCCGACATCAAGACCGAGGTCGAGGAGGCCGTCGCCGAGCTGAAGGAGAAGCTCAAGGGCGAGTCCGCCGAGGGCGACAACACAGCTGAGATCCGCACCGCCACGGAGAAGGTCGCGGCCGTCTCCCAGAAGCTGGGCCAGGCCATGTACGCCGACGCCCAGGCCTCGCAGGCCGCGGGTGGTCCGGAAGGCGCCACCGCCGGTGGTGCCAAGGCCGACGACGACGTCGTCGACGCCGAGATCGTGGACGACGAGCGCAAGGACGGTGCCGCGTGACGGAGGAGACCCCGGGCTTCGAGGAGAAGCCCGACGTCCCCTCCGGCGCCACCCCTGAAGACGCCGAGCCGAAGGCCGCCGCTTCCGACGAGGGGGCGGCCCCGGCCGGGGACGCGAACCAGACAGCCGGGCTGGTGGCCCAGCTGGACCAGGTGCGCACCGCGCTCGGTGAGCGCACCGCGGACCTCCAGCGCCTCCAGGCCGAGTACCAGAACTACCGCCGCCGGGTCGAGCGCGACCGGATCGCGGTCAAGGAGATCGCCATCGCGAACCTCCTGACCGAGCTCCTGCCCGTGCTCGACGACATCGGCCGCGCGCGGGAGCACGGCGAACTCGTCGGCGGCTTCAAGTCCGTCGGTGAGTCGCTCGAGACCGTCGCGGCGAAGCTGGGCCTGCAGCAGTTCGGCAAGGAGGGCGAGCCCTTCGACCCGACGATCCACGAGGCGCTGATGCACAGCTACGCGCCGGACGTCACCGAGACGACGTGCGTGGCGATTCTGCAGCCCGGGTATCGGATCGGCGAGCGCACCATCCGCCCCGCGCGGGTGGCCGTGGCCGAGCCGCAGCCGGGGGCGCAGACGGTCAAGGCCGAGGGGTCCGACGAGAAGGCGGACGGCGACGACAAGGAGAACGGTGGCCCGGACGAGGGCTGACGTTGAACTGACGAGACACTCGATCAGGAAGGAGGGGCGTCGAGGATGAGCACCAAGGACTTCATCGAGAAGGACTACTACAAGGTCCTCGGCGTCCCCAAGGACGCCACCGAGGCCGAGATCAAGAAGGCGTACCGCAAGCTCGCCCGCGAGTACCACCCGGACGCCAACAAGGGAAACGTCAAAGCTGAGGAGCGCTTCAAGGAGATCTCCGAGGCGAACGACATCCTCGGTGACCCCAAGAAGCGCAAGGAGTACGACGAGGCGCGCGCCCTCTTCGGCAACGGCGGGTTCCGCCCGGGGCCGGGCGCGGGCGGCGGCTCCTTCAACTTCGACCTGGGCGACCTCTTCGGAGGCGGCGCCCAGGGCGGCGGGGGTTCCGGAGGCTTCGGCGGCGGAATCGGTGACGTCTTCGGGGGCCTGTTCAACCGTGGCGGCACCACGGGCACCGGCACGCGGACCCAGCCGCGGCGCGGCCAGGACATCGAGTCCGAGGTCACCCTCAGCTTCACCGAGGCGATCGAGGGCGCGACGGTCCCGCTGCGGATGTCCTCGCAGTCACCGTGCAAGGCCTGTTCGGGCACCGGCGACAAGAACGGCACACCGCGCGTGTGCCCGACCTGCGTCGGCACCGGTCAGGTGGCGCGCGGCAGCGGCGGTGGCTTCTCGCTCACCGACCCGTGCCCCGACTGCAAGGGCCGCGGCCTGATCGCCGAGCACCCCTGCCCCGACTGCAAGGGCAGCGGCCGCGCCAAGTCGTCCCGCACGATGCAGGTCCGCATCCCCGCGGGCGTCACGGACGGCCAGCGCATCCGCCTGCGCGGCAAGGGCGCACCGGGCGAGCGCGGCGGCCCGGCCGGCGACCTGTACGTCGTCGTCCACGTCAGTGCCCACCCGGTGTTCGGCCGCCGGGACGACAACCTCACGGTGACCGTCCCGGTGACGTTCACGGAGGCGGCGCTGGGCGGCGAGGTCCGTGTCCCCACCCTGGGCGGGCCTCCGGTCACCCTGAAGCTGCCGCCGGGCACGCCCAACGGCCGCACCATGCGCGCCCGGGGCAAGGGCGCGGTCCGCAAGGACGGCACCCGCGGCGACCTCCTGGTCACCGTCGAGGTGAGTGTCCCGAAGGACCTGGCGGGGAAGGCTCGTGACGCACTCGAGGCGTATCGCGAGGCGACCGCGGACGAGGATCCGCGGGCGGAGTTGTTCGAGGCCGCGAAGGGAGCTTGATGGAGATGGACGGTCGTCGACGCAACCCGTATGAACTGACCGAGGAGACCCCGGTCTACGTCATCTCGGTGGCGGCCCAGCTCTCCGGCCTGCACCCGCAGACCCTGCGCCAGTACGACCGCCTGGGCCTGGTCTCCCCGGACCGCACCCCGGGCCGGGGCCGCCGCTACTCGGCCCGCGACATCGAACTGCTGCGTACTGTCCAGCAGTTGTCGCAGGACGAGGGCATCAACTTGGCCGGCATCAAGCGCATCATCGAACTGGAGAACCAGGTCGCGGCGCTGCAGTCCCGCGTCGCGGAGATGCAGGCCGCCCTGGACGGCGCCGCCGCGGCAATGCAGCAGCGGGAGGCGGCGGTGCACGCGTCCTACCGCCGGGACCTGGTGCCGTACCAGGAGGTCCAGCAGACCAGTGCGCTGGTGGTCTGGCGGCCCAAGCGGCAGCAGGCCGACTGACCGCTGTACCGGTCAGCGATGTGAGGGGCCCGGAGGTTCGGTCGAACCTCCGGGCCCCTCTTTCGCGTGCGCGTCAGTCGGAGGGCGCCGTTGCCGCCCAGCCGTCCGCCGGCAGGGACTCGGTGCCGTCCCCGGCCACGGCCGTCACCCAGTAGTAGGAGGTCGTGCCGCGCTTCGCGCCGGTGTCGTAGTACTCGAAGGCCCCGCTGCCGCGTTCGGCGATCTTCTCGTAGGTGGCGGTGGCGGGGTTCCAGCGGTAGACGCGGTAGCCGCCCGCCTGCTCGGGCGCGTCCTCGGCGAGCCCGCTCCACGAGAGGTGGTTGCCCTCGTCGCCCTCCGCCTCCAGCACGCTGAGGTGCAGCGGCGACCCCTCGGGCGTCCGCACGCTCGGTGTCGTGTCGAGCTCGGTCGCGGTGACGGTGCGCGCGGTGCCGGTCCACTTGAAGGAGGAGTTTCCGGCGGCGTCGACGGCGTCGACGAAGAAGCAGACCTCGTCGCCGTCGGGGTGGGTGGTGTACGCGTACGAGGTGGTGTCGGCGAACAGGTACTTCGTCGCGCTGCCGGCGCAGACCTGTTCGTCGCCCTCGTCGCCCCAGAGTTCGCCCTTGTAGACGACGTACCTGCTGAGGTCGGCCGCCGGGTTGGCGTCCCAGTTCAGTTTGAAGCCGTACTGGGTCGGGGTGACGGTCAGGCCCGTGACGGCGGGCGGCGGGGTGAGGTCCCTGCGCGTGCCGCTGACGGCGACGGACCGGGCGGACTCGTTGCCCGCCGCGTCGACAGCCGTCACGCGGTAGTAGTAGGTCGTGGCCCCCGCGGCCGAGGTGTCGAGGTACGAGAGTCGGCTGGTGCTGCCGACCCTGGTGTACGTGCCGTCCGCGCTCGCCGCCCGGTAGACGCGGTACGTCGCCGCGCCCGTGCTCCCGCTCCAGGTGATCCGCAGGCCGTCCGCCTCGGAGGTGGTGGTCGGACCCGCGGGCGTGGCGGGCGGTGTCCTGTCGACGGTGGTGACGAGTTGGTCGGCGGTGCCGCCGGACTCGTTGCCCGCCTTGTCGTAGGCGCGGACCTCGTAGTAGTACGTCTCTCCCGTCCGCGGCAGGGCCGTGTCGGTGTACGACGTGGCGGCGGTCCTGGCGAGGGGAGTGCCGTCGAAGGAGGCGCCCTTGAGCCGCCGGTAGATCCGGTACCCCGCGAGGTCCATCTCCTGGTTCTTGGCCCAGGTGAGTCCGGCCCTGCCGCTGGTGGCGTCGTACGTCACGGCGGTGCCCGTGGGGACGAGCGGCTTGATCTTGTCGACGGTCGCCGTAGTGCGGGGCGTGTAGGCGAACTTGACGTTCGCGTTGCCCGTCCAGTTGACGTAGTCGACGCGGAGGGTGTGCTTGCCCTTGGGGATGGTGAGGTTGACGGTCTTCGACGTCGTGGTGGAGGTGTTCTTCCAGACGTCGATCTTGCGCACGCCGTCGAGGTACACGCGGATGCCGTCCTGCGCCGACACCGCCCACGCGAACGGCCCGCCGGAGCCGAAGTCCCGCTCCACGGTCCAGCGGACGCCGAAGTTGTTCGTCGGAAGACCGGAGGCGGGGGCCCTCGCGCCCCAGTCCTCACTGACGGCGCTGTCGCAGTCCGTTTTCCTCGGGGTCCCCGAGAAGCTGGTGTTCGCGTAGAACTGCCGCTTGAAAGTGGGGGACGTGCAGTTCGGGGCCGCGCTCGCCGCGGTGGCCGTGGCGGTCAGCAGGCCACCCGCGATGGTCAGTACGACGGCGCCGGCGGTCGCGGTGGTCTTGGGTCTGGCGGGGGTCATGGGCTCCTGGTCCTGATCAGCGACGGCCCGGGGAAGGGCCGTTGACGATCAGGACCTGTGGAGGGGCTGGTTGGTTGTACGGGCGTGCGTCTTGAGGTGGTGCAGGAGGGCGGCGAGGCCGTCGCGGGCGGTGGTCAGGATGACGTCCGGGGCGTCGCTCTCGCGGAGGCGGATCGTTCCGTCGGGGGTGGGGGCGAGGTAGAGGCAGTTGCCTTCGGGGGCGCCGCTGTACGACGACTTCTGCCAGTGCAGTTCGGGCATCCGGGCCTCCTCAGAGCGTGTAGAGCAGGTGCTGGATCAGGGCCAACGAGTCCTTCACCGAGCGTGCTTCGGGGGCCAACGATACGTCGATTGGGGCGAGGGCGTATTTCGCGATGCGCGCGAAGAGGGAGTCGTATTCCGCGAGTTGCTGCCGGTGCACCAAGTAGTGGGATCCCAGGATCTGTTCGACCACCACAGTGCCCAGCTTCGGGTTGGCGGGGACGATGTGAGCGAAGTTACCGGTGAGCGCGGCCTGGGCCTGGGCGCTGAATGGGTATACCTGGATGGTCACGTTGGGCAGGCGTGCAAGCTCGATCAGACGCAGCAACTGCTCCCGCATGACATCGTCCCCACCGAACCGCATGTGCAGTGCCGACTCGTGGATGACGGCATGCACGGCCGGCGGGTTGTCGCGCGTCAGGATGTGCTGCCGCTCCATGCGGAACCTCAGCCCCGCCTCAGCGTTGGCGAAGCCCAGCTCCGGGCTGGTGAAGATGGCGCGCGTGTAGTCGGCGGTTTGGAACAGGCCAGGAACGAGCAGGGGCTCGTGGGTCCTGATGGTCACGGCCTCTGATTCGAGTTCCGCCAGATTCAGGGCGTCCGGCCCCATGTGCTTGCGGTACGTGCGCCACCAACCTCTGCCGGTCGACTCGGACAAGGCAACCAGGGATTCAATGTACGCCTTATCTGTACAACCGTAGAGGTCGCAGAGTTCACGCAGCCGCGGTGTCAGGATGCTCGTCTTGGCGGTCTCGATCTGGCTCAGCTGAACCCGGCCCATACGGATCCGTTCGGCCGCCTCACCAGCCGTCAATCCAGCCTGCTCGCGCAGGTGTTTGAGTTCGAAGCCGAGCCGCCGCTGACGCTCGCTGATGGTCGTGCGCAGTCCCACGTGTCTCTCCTTGTCGGCGTGCCTGAAGTCTGCCCGGTTTGGGGGCGGTTGGTCCATCAATAGGGGTGGATGGGTTGTTCATGAAAGCCCTATTGCTCTACTGTGAGTGCGGGGTCGGTCACGCACCGAAACCGTTTCACCTCCCCTGCCCATAAGCCGACAGAGCACCCACGCCCCGTGGGCGACGCCATCGCCGGGCATACGCAGGAGCCACCCCATGAACCCCGCCCGCCTCGCCGCCCACCGCCCCACTCAATTCATTCACGAGTACAGCCTGTTCGCCCCGGCCGACATCACCTCGCCCCGGGTCTGCCGGGACTTCGTACGCGCCGTCCTCCTCACCCACGACCGGGAGCCCTTCGTCATGCCCGCAGCCCTCTGCACCTCGGAACTCGTCACCAACGTGCACCTGCACACCAAGGGCACCGCGATGCTCCGCATCCGGCTCACCCCGGCCGGCCTCCGGGTCAGCGTCTTCGACGAGAGTCCCGATCCGCCGGTCGTCGCGTACCCCGCCGCGGGGGCAGTGGCCTGCTGGGGGAGGGGGCTCGCGCTGGTCGAGGAGATGGCGGACGGGTGGGGGGTGGCCGATGAGAGGGCGGGGCGGTATGCGAAGGGTGTGTGGTTCGAGCTGTTGCGCTCTCGCTCGAACGGGTGAACTGGAGGGGTTTCCCCTGGTCAGCCCAATTGCCGTACCTACCGTGATCGCGTTGCTTGTGCCTTGCGCACACCCAGCCCACACTTGAGGAGGAGGTGCCACCTTGACCGCTCTCGCACACGAGAGGCCCGAGACCATGTCCGAGGCGCAGGCTGACTTCTTGAACGTTTCCGACCCGGACGAGGGCCTGTGGCAGGTATGGAAGGCCATGGAACTCCCCGAGGGCTACCGCGCTGAGCTCATTGAGGGAGCCATCGAGGTGTCGCCCACCGGCCGCTTTGCACATGCCCAGGTCGTCAACCGCTTCCGGGACGCTCTGGCGATCTTTTTGAAGGACAGCGAGTGCGGTGCCTGGAACGACACGAACGTGATCCACGCACGTAGGGCATGGATTCCGGACATGCTCGTGGCTGCTCGGGACGCGGAGCTTATCGAGGAAGAGGATGGGCTCGGGATCAAGGCTTCCGCTGTCTCAACAGTCGTCGAAGTCGTCTCCCCCGGCAAGAGCAACCAGGACCGCGACCGCATCCGCAAGCGTCGCGAATACGCCCGTGCCGGTATCCCCGTCTACATCCTCATCGACGACTACGACGGCCAGGGCGCCGTGACCCTCTTCACTGGGCCCCGCCCCGAGAAGGCCGACTGGGAGGACATCCACCGTGTCCCCTACGGCACAGAGGTGACCATTCCCGAAGGCCCCGCCAAGGGATTCGTCATCGGTGAGGCGATCACCGGGCCCAAGCGGAGCTGAACCGCCCAGGCCTCAGTCCAGCTGTTCCGTCCTGCCGTCCGGGTGGATCAGGAGGCGGATCGCGCCGCCGTAGCGGTTGTCGTTGATCGTCGCGGGGGTGGGGCCACCGAGTTGCTGGGCGCGCTGCTGGAGGATCGAGAGGATGACGTCCTGGATGTCCCCGTACGGCGGGGCGGTGACCGGGACGCCGTCGATGAGGCCGGCGTTGGGGGAGAAGACGTGGACCTGGGCGTCGAGTTCGGCGCCGGGTGCCGTGGGGGACGGGGTCGCTTCGGTCATCGGGGTTCCTTCCGGCTCAGGCGCTCTTCGCGTGGTCGGGGGCGTCGACGGTGCGGGCGTACGTTCCGCGGGCCAGGCGTTGCAGGCGGCCCGACTTGACCAGAGTGGACAGGACGTTGCTGATCGTCTTCGAGGGGTCGCCGTAGACGCCGGGCGGGAGTGCCCGTAGGACGTCTCGGGCGGAGAAGGGGCCGGGGAAGGTCGCCACGGCCGCCTCCACGGCGGCGCGGATGCTGGGCGCGGTGGCGGGACGGCGGGCGGGGGCGGCGGCTGAGCCGGTGGCGGTGGTCGTCCTGCCGGCGGGCGCCGGGTGCGGCAGGTGGGCGCGGATGCCGTGCAGGGCGGTGCGGATGGCCTCCAGGTGGGCCTCGTCGTTGTCGCAGGACGTCGCGGCCAGCATGGTCGCCACCTTCTCGATGTTGCCGAGGGACGCGGCCAGTTCGCGCAGCAGGGGCTCCACGAAGTCGCGGCGCAGTGCGGTGACCGGGTCGGTGGTGGCGAGTTCGAGGGAGACGGAGCCGGTGAGGGTACGCGAGGAGGGCTCGGCTTCCTCAGGGCTCACCGTGCCCTCCGGGAGCAGTGACTCCACGGCCGTGCGCACCGCGTGCACCTCGTGCACCGTGTCGGGGGTGACCTCGCCGCCGGGCACGCTCATCAGCATCGTGACGAGCTGTTCCAGGCTGGTGAGCGCGGGCAGCGCGGAGCGGACCAGTGGGCCGAGCAGGGCCTGTCGTACGGCCTGGGCGGGATCCTCGTAGGAGAAGGCGATCCGTTGCCCGGACTCGGCCGCTGCCATGTCCTCGCTCCTGCTTTCCGTCGGCCCGTGGGTGGGGGACTGTCTGTGGGTCGGCTGTGTGCCGGTGTGCTCGTGCAACTGCTCCGGTGTGTCGGGCTGTGTTTGCTGCAACGCCCTGTGCTGCTGGGCGAGTTGGTCCTGGCGCAGATCGAACGCGTCGAGGATCCGGTCCAGTTCGGGCAGGCCCTGTTCGCCCGGGTGGCGCAGGACCGTTTCTCCGGTGCGTGAGCGCAGGCGGGTCAGTCGGCGGGAGGTGGAGCCGAAACCGTCAGCCGTGCGGGTGGGCAGGCCGCCGTCGGCGTCGCCGATGCCGAGGGTGCGGCGGATCCAGCGCCGGTCCTCCCGCGTGGTCGCGGCCGCGTAGCCCGAGGGATCCGCGTGGGTCACGGCGTCCTGGAGGCACTCCGCCCAGAACGGGCAGGAAGCGCACAGGTCGCGGGCGGTGCGTTGCAGCACCAGGTGTTGACGGCGATTTTCGGGTGAGGTGAGCGTCGTGGTGTCCGCGCTCTCCAGCAGCGGGTGCTGGAAGACGTCCGGTCGGCGCCGGCAGGGCAGGGCGGCGTCGGGTATGTGCGCCCCCCGTACCGGCCCGCGCGACGAGCGCGCGAGCAGCGCCGTATGGCTTGCCATACGCATGTGTGATGTCCCCCGTGGTGATCCTTGATCGCGGGGGACTTTAAAGCAATTCGTCAACCCCGTGCAACGCATCTGCAAAGGGCGTGCAGTTCTGACACAGTGACGCGACCAAACATTCACATCGGCCTCAGCTGTCCACCGGGCCCGGGCTCTTGCGTCGGATCAGGCGACTGAGGGGCGTCGAAATCCGGCCGGCCATGGCCTTCACGGCTCCGCCGCGCACCGCCAACACCCCGATCACTCCCACGAATCCGACCGGCACACCCGCCTCCGGGACGAACATCCCCACGGCGGAGGCAATGACGAGGATCACATCCGCGAGGACGACGGTGACGCCGCGCCGGCCCGGGTGGTCCTTCACCATCCAAGCGCCGAGGAGGGCCATGCCGACGAGGGCCCAGTAGCCGAAGGCGGCCGTGCCGCTCACCGCCGCGCCCGTGTTCCAGCGGGCCGCGTCACCCACCGCCGAGAAGTAGCCGGCGAACGCGGCGGCGAGGATGCTCGACCCGAGGGCCAGCAGCAGCTGGACCCTGCGCCGCAGCAGCCAGACGACTGCGCCGAGGACGAGCAGGGCGCAGACGGTCAGGAAGGACGAGCCGCTCTGGGAGGCGAGGGTGACGAGCGTGTAGGCGGCGGCGAGACCGAAGACGACGCGGGGGAGGAGACGGACGGCCCAGGGGTCGTCCTCGTCCTGGTGGATGAGGCGGAGGAGGCGGCGCAGAGGGGTGCCGGCGGGGGGCCGCGAGTCCTGGCCGGGTGAGGTGGTGCGACGGGTGCGGCTCATGGGCAGGTCACACTCCCAGGCCTGCGTCGTTGGACTTCTCGGGGGCCGGTGGGGCCTGCGTGGGGGCCGCCGGAGCGTTCTCGGGGCTCGGCGTCACGACGCTCTTCGCCTCGACCTTGACGCCGGGCAGATAGACACCGTGGGTGCTGATCGCGCTGGCCGCGGTCTTCACCGGGGACTCGGCCTGCCGCGACTCCGCCCCGGTGTTGACGGTGACGCCGGGCAGGAAGACGCCGTGCGTGCTGACAGGGGGAGCGGTGATCTCGGACGGCTGCCGCTCCTCGGCGCCCGGCGCGGCGACCTCCTGCTCCGAGCCCATGGCCACGCCCGCTTCAGCCTGCCGCTGTGCCTCGGCTTCGGCCTCGGTCTGCTGGGTGTCCAGCAGGGCCACCCGCTCGCACGCCTCGAGGATGGCGGCGCGCTGGGCCTCGGGGGTGGGGAGGGAGCGCAGCTGCTCCAAGTCCAGGTAGCCGGCCTCCCAGTACTTCTGGGTCGGCGGATTGTCCGGATCGGGAGCCTTGAAGTGCACGTGCGACCGTACGGCCCCCTCGGACAGCAACTCCCGGCTCTCGGGCGGGAGCCCCTTCAATACGGACTCGGGCAGGTCGTACATGAAGTGGATGTTCTCGGGCCCGGTGCCCCGGCGAAGCTGGGGCATCTCCGTCTCGTAGGCGACGCTCCACGGGACGAGTTCGCCGCCGAAGACGATCGCCTCACCGTCGGTGGCCTTGGCGTAGTTCTCCGACAGGGCGCTCCAGGCCTCGCGGGCCAGGGCGTTGCCCTGCTGCTCGTTGAGACCGAGCGCCTTGTAGACGTCGGGGTTCCACAAGTGAAGCTGGTCCAGAACCTGCCCGCCCGGTGTGCCCTCCAGATAGCGCGCGCTGTCCGGGTCGTTCTCGTTCTCCACGTCGGTCCAGACGGCGGCGAGGAACTGGCTGCTCAGCACCTTGTCCGCCGGCAGGTCGGGGTGGGGTATCCCGTACGACCAGAAGGCCGACTTCATGCCCTCGCGGGGAGCGGCGACATCGAGTCCCTTGGCGTACTCGACGACGTACTCCTCGACCGTCTTCCCTGCCGCCGTGGCCGCGTCGATGATCTCGTAGGCGATGCGCTCGCCTTCGCCCTCCTCGAGAGCGGCACCGTGCGCGGTCTGGAGGGCGAGGGCCCGTTGTACGGGTGTCTGGACGAGGGTGGCCTCGGTCACTCGGTCTCCTGCGGGTAGCAGTTCACGTTGATGGTGACGCCCCGCAGGCCGGCTCCCGAGGGGGTGACTCCTCCGCTGAACACTTCGAGCGCGATCACCGGTTCTTCGGCACTCGCGCCCCGCCAGACGGCGAGCCGGTAAGGGTTGCGGTTGCGCAGGCGCCGCTCGCGGGAGGGCAGCCAGTGGCCGCGGCCGTGGGGTTCGGGGAAGTCGGGGGAGTCCCAGGAGCCGGAAAACTCCGGTGTGCCGAGGACCTCCCGGGCGGCCGCCTCGTACCGGGGCCAGGCCTCGGCGGCCGTCTGCAGCACCTGGTCGTTCTCGTCGGAGCTGTCGGCCCGCAGGTGCCAGGTGGTCCACCCGAGCGACCTGACCGGGCTCCAGCCGCCCTCGACGACGGGGGTGAGGGTCAGCCGGCCGTCCGTCGAGGTGCGCACGCTCAGAACACGGTCCTCGGCGATCGGCTTCCAGCCGAACAGCGCGCACCAGTCGTCGAGGGCCTGGCCTGGGTTGGGCGGCCCGGCCCAGATCGCGGGCCAGTCCACGTACTCGAGGCCGGCCAGTTCCCTGCCCAGCTTCTGCGGTGACTCGTCGATCGCGAATGTCGGCATGTGCGCTCCCGCTACTGTCTTCTGTACGTCGGTGTCAGTCGGCCGGCCCGTTGCTCCCCGGGGTCCCCGGGCCGTGGCAACTGAGTGCGATCCTTGCATCGGCGGGCGCCGGCTCCGCCTCGGAACCCGCCCCGAGCGTCATCTGCAACTCGATCACGGGCGCCTCGGGCGTACGGAACGACCACACGGCGACCCGGTACGGATCCCGGTGCCGAAGGCGCCACTCGGGGCTGTACCAGGGGCCGCGGCCGGGCAGTTCCGGGAAGTCCGGCGCGTCCCACGTGCCGTCCCACTGAGGCGCGCCCATGAAGCCCCGCAGCGCGTCCAGGTACGCCGTCCAGCGGGCCTGCGCCAGTTCGGTGACCCGCTGGTTCTCGTCCGTGCCCCGAGCCCGGGCCGACCACGCCGTGTGCTCGATCCGGGTGACGGGGCGACCGGGGGCGGCCGAGGCGAGGAGCAGGCGGGCGCCCTGGGGCGTACGGACCCGTAGTCCGCCCTCGAACCACAGCGGGCGCCAGCCGAAGCCCGCGCACCAGTACGTGCGCTTGCCCTCGTCCTCCGGGACCCCGGCCCACACCGTGGGCCAGTCCACGCCGATGAGCCGCTCGAGTTCCGCGACCAGTTGGTCGGGGGTGCGGTCGGCGGTCAGGGCTGGCATGGGGTGGCTCCTCGGGGTTGCAGGGGTCGGGGGACGGGGTCAGACGCGGCCGTTGGGGTTGCGCGGGTCCCGTGGGGGTGGGGGTGTCGTGGGCGCCGGCTGCTGGGGCGCCGGCGCCGGGCGGGGGACGGACGGCTGCTGCACCGGTGGCTGGGCCGCCTGGGGGGCCTGCGGCCGGGGCTGGGGGGCCGCCGGCCTTGCCTGGGGCTGCGGATGCGGCTGGGGCTGCTGGCCGGGCTGGGGGGCCGCCGACGGGTCGGCGCCCGTCTTCGGCGTGGCCGAGCTGACCCGGCCGGTGCGCCGAGCGCGCCTGTCCTCGTCCGCCTGCTCACGCTCCTGCTGGTTGTCCGCGACCATCTTCCGGTAGTTCTTGTGCGCGCCCCGGGTGTTCTCGTAGGCGGCCTGCCGCTGTTCGCGCTGGCCCACCGGGAGGAGTCCGGAACGCTGGAACTTCGCCCGCAGCAGTCGCCGGTCGATGTTGCGGGCCGCAGTGCCGGCCACACGTCCGGCGACCCGGCCCATCGTGCCGTCCTTGGGCTTGATCACACCGGCTGTCTTGTCGGCCAGGTTGCCGCTGGCCGCGCCGGCCGCGTCGGCGACACCGAGGGCGTCGTCGGCGCCCGCGACCTGCGGGGAGAACTTCCCGGACAGCAGGTTCTTCAGCAGCATGATCACGGCGATGGTGACCAGCAGGAGCATCAGCAGCTGCATGCCCAGCGGGATCTGGAGCGGCAGGATCATCTGGTAGAAGAGCAGCAGGATCGTGAGGATCACACCGAAGCCTGCGCGTAGCACGAAGCTGTGGACGAAGGTCTGCCACCAGCCTCTGAGCAGCTTCTGCTGCGTGGGGTGGATCGAGATGATCGCCACCAGGGGCAGCAGGATCACCATGATGAGCGTGACCGCGTGCCACAGCAGGGTCAGCGCGCTGAGCACGATCACCATGATGCCGACGATCAGCGAGGCGACCAGGGCGTAGATCGCGATGCTGATGCGGGTGGCCGGCTTGCGGCCGCTCCACTGCTCGTAGAAGCGGGAACTCTCGTTCTCGGCGATGTACTTGCGCAGCTCGCCGTACTTGTTCTCCTTGGACTTGATGATGTCCTTGTCGCCGTTGTAGTAGTCGAAGTTCGTCACCGACTGCACGACGACCTGCTTGACCCGCAGGTCGGTGCAGCGGTCGCCCTTGCCGAAGTCGCAGTCCTCGGTCTTCTTGTACTCGATCCGCTGCTTGCCGACGTCGCCGAACTGGCCGATGGACCAGGGGCGGAAGGCGAGCGTGTCGTACATGGCGCAGCTGGAGATCCGCATGCCGCGCTGCGGCTCGTTGTCGTCCAGGTCGCAGGGCGGGGCGACGCCGTCGACCGCGCTGTCGAGCACGGCCTCGGTGAGGGCCGCGTTGCCCTGGGCGATACCGGAGTCGGCCGTCTGGACCACGGCCACGTAGTTGCCGTTGACCAGGAACGCCGAGACGGCGACGACCACGAACGCGGCCCAGCCGACGCCGGCCCAGACCTCGCGCATGTCGCCCTTGCGCCACTTGCCGAACACCCACAGGCCGGTGAGCAGGATCATGGTGGGTACGGCGAGCTTGAACACACCGTTGTTCAGGCGGTCGACGACGCTGTCGTCACCCTCGACGGTGCCTTCGTAGAGCGCGGCGAGCGGGCTCGGGTTGGAGGAGATCTCCTTGATGCTGATCGCGGCGCGGCTGAGGATCTTGCTGAGGTCGAACACCATCTGGGCGATGGTGTTGTTGATCTCGTTCTGGATGCTGCAGTCGTCGTCGTCCGCGGAGTCGCCGTCCTTGGCCTGGCCCTGACTCACCTGGGTGGACGCCCAGTTGAGGCCGCGCATGGCGTCGATCTCGTAGAGCGTGTAGTCGCCCGCGCTGCCCGGCATCTTCACCGCGCCGGAGACGAGCTGGCGCTTGCCGTCCCACTGCTGCACGGACGGGAAGATGTTCTCCGCGTTGGCGCCGGGCATGTCGGCCATCTGGTTGATGCTCTGCGACGTCCAGTCACAGGTGTCGAAGAGGGCCTTGGCGGACTGCGGGGTGGACAGCGAGAGCGCGATCACCCCGAACACCACGAACAGGGCGGCGCGGGCGGCGACGCCCGTGCTGATCAGTTTCTCGCGGAGGGAGCGCCTCGTCCGGGGCGCCGCCGGACGGTCGGCGCGTGGCCGGCTGCGGGTCAGCATGGGGAGTCCTTCGGCGGATCAGTAGTCGGACGGGAAGTAGTCGCTCAGCACGCACCCGTCGACCTCCGCGGCCTGCTTCTCGAAGCCGCTGGGGATCTCGGCGTCCGGATCGCACGTCAGGTACTTCAGGCCGGACGCCTTCAGCTCCTCGATCGTGCGGTCGTCGACCGGGACGACCGCGAAGTCCTTGCCGACCAGGAAGCTCGCGTGACCGTCCTTCTTGGCGGCCGTCTGGAGCTTCTTCATGTCCGGGACGGTGAGCAGGGCGATGGCGTCGCTGTACTTGTCCGTGCAGACGGCCCGCTCGGTGATGCCCCAGGAAGGGTCCTCGGCCTCGGTGTCACCCCAGGCGGGGTTCTTGTCGGCGTCCTCGGAGTCGTCGTACTCGGCGCCCGGCGTCAGGTCCAGGCAGGAGGCGTACTTGTTGAGGTAGTAGGCGATGGACGCCATGTCCTTGGCCTCGGGCAGACCGGAGGCGGCCGGCTGCGAGCTGCCTCCGCTCTTCCCGTCGCCGTCGCTGCCGCTGTTCCTGCTCTCGTCGTCCCCGCTCCCGCACGCCGCCACCGACGTCGACATGACGAGGAGGGCGCAGGTGGCGAGTGCTCGCTTGAATCGCATGGTGTCCTTGCCTTGCTGGGCGGTTTCCGTGGGGGTCATGCGGCGGCCGTCGCCGTGGCCGGCGACGCCGTGCGGGCCGGGTCCTCCTCGGCCTCCTGGAGGAAGGTCCAGTCCCAGACGCTGACCGGCGGGTCGATGCCCTGGCGGGCGGGGCGGGTGGTGCCGTTGGTGTCGGTGGCGGCGAGGATCTCCTGGAAGACGAGGTCGACGGCGACCGTGCCGACGCGCTTGTCGGCGTCGCGCTGGAGGCAGACACCGGTGCGGAGTTCCTGGAGGGCGGCGATGACCTTCGGGTCGTTCTCGGGGCGGCCGAGCAACGGTGCGACCAGGGACGCCTCCTGGGCCGACTTCTGCTTGAAGGCGAAGACCGTGTGGATCTGGTTGGCGCCGCCGCTGCGGGCCTCGGAGTCCTCGATCTGGACGAGGTCGATGGCCTGCTGGGTGATCAGTACCGTGACGGCGAGGTAGGAGCGGCCCTGCTTGAGGGCGCGGCGCATCAGGTCGCGGCCGGACTCGGTCGCGGTGACCACGTACGCCTCGTCGACGAAGAGCGCCTTCGGGCGCAGGCCGACCTCACCGGTCACCGGGTTCTTCTCGTAGCCGACGTCGAGCATCTGGCTGCCCAGCTCCACGACCGCCATCAGCGCCGTCGCCGCGAGGCGTTCCGCCGGGTTCCAGTTGCGCGGGTCGGAGGCCGCGGGGGACTGGAAGCCGCGCAGGGTGATGACCGTACGGCGCTTGCGCATGCTGGACAGCGGCTGCGGGCGCTCCGCGAAGGACAGGCGGGCGTACGGGAGCGTGCGCAGCTCCGTGAGGAGCATCTGGGCGAGCTTGAGGTCCTTCTGCGCCTCGCGGTCGCCGGACGCGACCGCGTGGTCGTACGCCGCCACGACCTCGTCGACCACCTGCCACAACGTCGGCCGGGGAACGGTGAGTTCGGCGTCGCGGGCCGTCAGGCCCTGCTCGACCGCCTGGCGGATCGCGGAGTTGTAGCGTCCGATGACCGTGGCCATCCCCTCGATGACGGGGAGGCGCACGCGCTGGTAGTCCTCGTCGCCGAGGAAGCCTCGCAGCATCGACTCGGCGAGGAGTCGGCCGGCCGGGACGTCGCGAGCGATGACCCAGGGGTCCAGGACGCCCGCCTGGCCCTTGAGGAGGTCGACGACCTCCGTCTCCGCCCAGAACTCCGGGTTCACCGGCTGGAATCGGCTCGCCGGGGTGCCGAGGATGCCCGACTCCGCGTCGGACGCGAAGGCCGGGTCGTTCACCTGGGAGCCGAAGGCGAGGTAGTAGCAGAGCTGGGCGAAGTCGGTCTTGGGGTCGATGACCAGGCAGCGCACGCCCGACTCCGACTCCTCGTAGAACTTCTGCAGGGCGAGGGAGGACTTGCCACCGCCGGACGCGCCGACGATCGCCAGGCCACCGCCGTCGTTGCGGGCCGGGCCCACGTGCAGCGAGTAGTGGACCGGCATCTTGCCCGCCCAGCCGACCAGGTTGCCGACCCAGCCCAGGCGCTTGCCGGAGCGCTGCTCGGGGTTGTCGCCCAGCTCGGTGCCCGCGGTGGGCAGCCCTGCGCCGAGCTGCTCGACCTCCTGGAGGCGCAGGTAGGGCGCGATGGGCAGCTTCGGGGCGTCTCCCGGGAGCTGGGACTGGAGCAGGCGCCACTGCTGACGGGTCGGGCGCAGCAGGGTGACCTTCAGGTCCTGCTTGAACTGCATCTCCAGGATCCGGCGGCGGCGCTCCAGCTCCTTCACGTCCGGCGCGGAGATCGTGAAGCGGATCTGCGCCTCCATGCCCGGCATCTTGTGCTCCTCGATGTCGTCGACGAGCTCCTGGGCACGGGTGACCTGGCTGCCAAGTTTGGTGTCGGGGGTGCGGCCGGAGTTGGCCATGTCGTTCATCTCGTCGACGAGGTTGCCGCGGATCTTGTCGGCACGGTCCTTGAACCTCAGGTACGGGATGAGCGTGAACCGCATGTCGATCTCGACGGGGAATTCCACGTGCTGGGCGGCGTAGCGCGCCCACGCGGTCGACTGGCGGAAGCGGGTCTCGGCGGGCCAGTTGGCGGCGACCAGGGTGGTGGTGTAGCTGGTCTGCTGCTCGCCCGTGACCTCGTCGTACTGGTGCAGCACGATGTGGGTCTTGCGGTTCTCGCCGGAGAAGTCGACGACCAGGTCGAACTGGTTGGGGCCCCAGGCGCGCGAGCCGAGCACCGGCTCCGGCGGTACCGGGAGGTCGCCGTGCAGCGGCTTGCGGATCAGCCAGACCAGTTCCTCGCGGGTGAGCGGGGCGCCCTTGAGGCCCTCCAGGCTCTCGTGGACCTCGCTGGCGACCTGCGCCCACTCCGCGATGACGTGCGGGGACAGGTGCTCGTCGGCGACACCGGTCGCGGTGGCGGCGGCCTGGTCGGCGGCGCCGCGCACGCCCTGGAGCAGGCCGGGCTCGTCGTAGGGCTCGTCGTCCTGGGAGACCACGCCGGTCCCGCCGCTGGTGCGCTTCAGCGAACCCAGCTTCACCAGCAGGATGTTGCGCTCCCGCTTGGCGCCGATGCGCTCCTGGTAGTCCGCCTTGCGCAGGTTGTACGCCTTGTAGTTCTCGGTGGGGTCCCAGGCGACCGCGTTCAGCTCCTCCGCCCAGGTCAGCGCGGTGATCGGCTGGTACACCTTGCGGTAGTGGCACTCGACGTTGCGGTCACCGCGCGCGAGGTTGAGCAGGCCGCGGGCCGGGCCCTCGGCCATCGCCTGGAGCTCGCCGGCGTTCAGGTACTCGTCGATCGCGTTGGGCAGCACCAGGCCCGTCCACACCGAGTCGCCGTGCACGAAGATCATGTCGTCGGCGTAGCGGTAGGGGAGGCGCAGGTCCTCGCGGCGGGCGGAGGAGTTCGACGACTTGGCACGCGACGAGGACGACTGCTTCTGGCCGCCCTGGCCCTGCTTCTTGCTCGACGAGGCGGCCATGATCATGGCGACCACGAAGAAGGCGGCCGCCCCGCCCAGAAGGATCAGCATGAACATGGAGGAGTCACCCTGCGGTAATCGAGAACGGTTTGCGGTGGGTCAGCGGAGGCGGTGTTTTCAGCGGGAGGCGGCGAACGCGCTGCCGCGCTCGGCGGCCGCCCGGCGCGCGGCCTCGTAACGCGCCTGCCAGCGCGGGGAGCCGGGCGTGAAGAGGATGACCTGCCAGTGCAGTTCCTCGGGCTCCTGGTCGGCGGCGAGACCCTGCAGCCGCTTGGGCTGGAACCACCAGTCGGTCCACACCACCAGCTGCTGGCTCAGCGTGAGCGCGGAGGGCAGGGGCCGGCCCCAGACGAAGTAGACGGCGAACGGCGGTCCGAAGTAGAGGACCGACGTCCACATCGACATGCCGAGGAAGGGGAGGAACGCCGACAGTGAGAACAGCGCGATCAGCCAGAGCAGCCCGAAGCCGAAGGCCGCGCCCAGCGCGGGCAGCAGCAGACCGGGCAGCGGGATGTTGCCCCAGTTCCAGATCCGCTTCGGCCTGTTGACCAGGTCGGTGTGGTCGTACGCGACCAACGGCTCCGGAGCGTCAGCACTCATGTCGGCGAACTCCCCCCTTATGGATGGTCAGGACGGTCGGTCTGAACGGCCGGTCAGCCGTTGCCGCCGCCGATCTGGCCGCCGAGGTCGATGAGCACACCGGCGAGGCCGGTGGCGCCGCCGATGATCAGGGCGGCGAGCGCGATCATGCCGAAGCCCTGGAAGGCCTCGCGCATGCCGTCACCGCGCTTCATCGACAGGAGCATGCGGATGCCGAGGATGAGGAGGGCGATGACGGCGACCATCGTGCCGGCGTTGCGGAGGATCGTCTCGATCTCTCCGAACATGTCCTCCATGGTGGTGGCTGCCAGGTACACGGTGATTCCTCTCGGGTGGTGAATGAAGAAGCGGTGGGGGGCGGCGCCCATCGGCGGGCGCCGGCCCGGTCAGGACTTGCCGGGCTTCCGGCCCTTGGACGACTGGGTGGTCGTGGAGGCGGAAGCGGACGGGGAGGCAGGGCCCGAGGCGTTCGGGTCGGCCGGGTCGGTCGGGGCGCTCGACGGGGCGCCGGTGCCCGTGCCGGGCGCGGTGTCCGTGTCGTCGCTGTCGGCCCGGCCGCCGTCCGGGTCGAGCACACCGCCGCGGATGTCCTTGATGAACCAGCCCTGGGCCGTGTTCACCACCGTCATCCGGTACGAGCGGCGCACGGTCTCGCCCTTCGGGTCGCCCCAGTCGACGATCACGCGCACCTGGACGGACTGGCCCTCCTTGTAGGCGTACGGGTCGGTGTCCTTGACGCTCGCCGGGACGAGCGCGACCACGTCGTTGACGGTGGGTTCGGACAGTCGGCCCGCCAGGCCCGACGTGGCCGCCTGGGACGCGTCGGTGGTGGTGAAGCGGGACATGGCGGTCGCGTCGGAGGCGCCCCAGGCCGTGAAGTAGCCGGGCAGCACCTTCTCCTGGAGCTGCTGCGACAGGGCGTCGTCCACGACGTCGTTGTCCTGGTCGACCTCCGGCACGTCCGCACGGGCCGGCATGGGCATCTGCCCGACGTCACCGGCGACGCGCATGCCCTCGCCGGTCTTGAGGTCCTTCACGTACACGGGGACGGTGAGCGTGGTGAGCGCGCCGTCGGTGGTGCGGACCTGCACTCCGATGTAGCGGCCGTTGTCGCCGTACTCGGGAAGCTTCTCGGCGGTGCCGTCCCAGGTGGCGGAGAGGGCGGTGCTCTTGCCCTCGCCGCTCCAGCCGCACTCCGGGTCGACGCCCGCGGAGGCGTAGCGGGCGAGGTTCTCGCGGCGCGTGGACGCCCTCTCGGGGGAGTACGTCATGCACAGCAGCGCGTACTGCTCCGCGAACGACGCCGCCTGCTGCGTCGGGAAGTCCGTGAGCCGGTACCTGGCGGCGTCGGCCGCGTCCAGGCCGGCGGTCGAGGGGCCGGAGGACTTGCCGACCATCAGGCCCATCACACCGCACGAGCCCAGCGCGAAGACGCAGGTGGTGATGAGGAGGGTGGCGCGGAGGGCGACGTGGGTACGGCGGCCTCCGGGGGCGATGCGGCCACCGGGCTTGGGGACGTCGAAGTCGCGGGAGGGACGGGCCGGGGGCGCGGTGGTGGCAGGGGACGCGGTGCCGGAGGGAGCGGAGGCGGCCGATGCGGAGGAGGTGGCAGCGGCCGTCGGGGCGGGCGCCGTCGCCGTGCCGCCCTTCTTGCGCTGCTCCTTCGCCGCCTTCTTCCGCTCGTACGCCGCCTTGCGCGCCGCGCGTTCCCGCTCGCGCTTCTCCTTCTTCGACTCGCCCTGCGGACGCGCCGTCTCACGCGGCGGCAGCGTCGGTACGGCGGCCTGGCCGGGCGCGTTGCGCACCCAGGCGGCGGCGACCTGCGCGCGGGCCGCGTCCGAGGGGAGCTGCTGGGGCTGGGCGTAGGACGGCTGCGGGGTGGCGGGCTGCTGCTGCGCCTGGGCCTGCTGGGCCTGCTGTCCCCCCTGCCCCTGTGCCTGCCACGCCTGCTGCTGCGGCTGTTGCGGCTGCTGGGGAGGACCGAAGGACCCGGGCTGCCCGTTGTGGTCTGTCATCGAGTCGGCTACTCCAGCGAGTCGGTTCCCCGTCCGCCTGGGCGGGTCCGAACCGCACCGCACGACGGGCCCTGGCTCGGCCAGGTGCGCTGGCAGTGTGACAAAGACCGGTCACGGGACCGGGGTCGCTTTTCCCGGCGGGAGTCGGGGGATTCCCGGCGGGGTCGTCCAGGGGAATCCGGCCGGGAAAAGTGGCGGGGACATGGCGGGACAGGGGGAAGGTGCGCGGAACGGGCCTCGGCCCACAATGCGCGGGGCACGTCTGTCCGACGTACCCGTAGTTGGAGACCCGACGGACCCGACGGACCCTGCGAAGGACGAGAGTTGAGCGACGAGAACGGGCATCCGCAGCAGCCCGACCCGCGCACCTGGGGGGTACCCCAGCAGGCGCCGCCTGCGGTCCAGCGGGTACCCCAAGCCCCCCAGGCGCCCCAGGTCTTCCAGGCCGAGCACGCCTGGGTCGACGGCTACGAGCCCGGCAACCCCTGGCAGGCCCGCTTGTGCGTGCAGACGCCGTACGGGACGTACGCCTATCCCCTCACGCCGAACACGATTCCCGAACTCCTAGAGCAGATGGTGCTGGTGGCGCAGGAGCAGCAGGGGCTGCCGGTCGGCTTGGACGCCGAACCCGAGCCGTCCGGGCCCGGCGCCGAGGAGCAGGACGAGGACGAGCAGGGCGTCGGCAACCGTCTCCAGGGCGGGCGTGCGGCGCGGATGACGGGGTGGGCCGTCGTCCATGACCTGTGGGAGCGCGAGGATCCGACGGCGCGGATCGTGATGGGCGCGGTGGTGGTGGGGCTCCTGCTGCTCGGTGTCTTCCTGACCTAGGAGCGGAACGATGAGCGCCACCACCGAAACCGCCGCGGAGGAGCCGGAGTTCTACTTCGCCGACGTGTACGTCTTCGTCTCCGACTACCTCGCCCAGATGATCCGCCGCCGCGTCAACGGCACGTCGGCCACTTGGTGCCCCAAGTGGTGGGAGCACCCCGAGGCCGGTGCCCGCCTCTCCGCGCTCTGGCTGGCCTGGGAACACCTGCGGCACGACCCCGCCCTCGGCATGTCGACGTGGTGGCTGCACCACGCCGACCCGCACCTGCGCCTCCTGATGGACGCGGACACGGGCCCCTTCGCGGCCTGCTCCCCGCGTGACGGCCACACGGCGTACCCGTTCGACCCGCTGCCGGTGGACGCACGGCCGGAGTGACCGGTGCGGGGCACGGGGCGTGGGAGACGATGGGGCGGTGAGCCGTGAACAGAGGAAACGCGAGAAGCAGGTCCAGGACGCCTTCGACCGCAGCACCGGTTTCTACACCGCGACCGTCGACGCGCCCCCCTACCCCCACACCGTTCTCGGCGTGGTGGTGGGACAGGAGCGGTCGAGTCCGGTCGAGGCGCTGGTGAGCATGCAGGAGGGGGCGCGGGCTCTCGGCGCCGACGGCGTCCTGGGCACCGTGATCACCGGTGCGCCCCCGACGAGCGTTCCCAACAACCCCCGTTACTTCGCCTACGGCACCGCCGTGCGGTGGGCCGCGACGGAGGACTGATCCCGGGCGCCGGCTGACCTCACCCGCGAAGCGCCCGCGCTTTCCTCCCTTTTCCCGCCCCCGCCCGGCCCTTTCCCCGCCGGGAATTCCCGCAGCTCCGGCCACCCCGCCTCCCCCTACCGTGTCCCGGTCACCCCCGTAACGCCGGACCGGCTCAGCACAAGGGAGGCGCGGGAACGTGGAGTTGCCTGCCGAGAACAAGCGCACGGCACTGCTGGCGCTGGCGGTGCTCGGTGCCCTCTTGATCGCCGTACTCACCGTCTTCACCGTGTTCAACGGCGACGACGGGAGCGAGAAGAGCGACGAAGGCGGCGCCTCCGCGGCGCCCACAGCCACCGCCGGGAAGGGCGGCTCGGGCGCCGAGGACGACCAGGACACCGGCGCCGACGACGCGAAGGGCGGCGCGGCCCAGCCGATCGTCTCCTCCGCCGAGGCCGCCGAGGCCCACGAGGTCATGGCGCGGTACATGGCGGGTCTCACCACGTACGACCACACGAGCAGGCCCGCGGCCTGGACCGCCCCCCTTCTCCGGCTCACCACGAACGACCCGCGGATGAAGCAGGTCACCGCCCTGCCCACGGGCAAGGAGTGGGCGACCTGCCAGGTCGACCGGTGCTCCTCCAAGGGTGCCGCCGTCGTCGTACGCGACGCCCTGGTCTCCGACGACCTGGTGCGCGACAGCGGCCGTTCGATGTCCAGCCTGGTCAAGGTGACCGCCCAGCACACCGCGGGCGGCGAGAGCACCACCGAGTCCAACCAGTGGCTGGTGACCGTCAAGGAGGAGGACGGCCAGTGGCTCGTCTCCGGGTTCGACGTCTTCGGCCTCGGTGACGTGGGCGCCTCCGACGACTCGGGGGTGTGAGCCCGCATGGTTGCTCCGGCGGTACTGGCCGCCGCCAGCAAGGCGGCGAAGGTCGCCAAGGCGGCCAAGGCGGCGAAGCAGGCGGCCCAGCGCGGTGGCGGCGACGGCAAGGACGGCGGCAAGAAGAAGAACCGCAAGTGGATGTGGATCGCCGGCGGCGCCGGCTTCCTGCCCCTCGCCGGCATCGGCACCCTCCTCCTGGTCCTCCTGGGTTCCCTCCTCGGCGGCATGGGCGCCGGTATGGCACAGGCCGCCTGTGACGACTACGCCGACAACGCCAACGCGGGCAACACCGGTGACGCGGCGGCGACCAACCCGGTCATGCCGGCCGGCAAGATGTACATGCCGAGCGAGACGGCCCGCAACGAGATCCCGCCGAAGATGATCCTCGCCGCGATGCGCGCCGCCGCCCGCTACGAAGGCCTCGACTGGACGCTCATCGTCGGGCAGATGTACCAGGAGACCAAGTACGGCCAGGACAAGTCGGCCGCACCCGGTGGCAAGAACTCCCTCGGCTACATGGGCATCCTGCAGTTCGGCACCCCGGCCTGGACGGACTACGGCGCCGACGGCAACGGCGACGGCAAGAAGGACCTGTACAACATCGACGACGCCGCCTGGGCGGCCGCGAACTTCCTGCACGCCAAGAAGGCCGAGACCAACGCCTGGCAGGCGCTGCTGACCTACTCCGGCTCCACGGCCTCCAACACGATCTACCCGCGGGTGGTCCTCACCCAGGCCGCCCGCTACCGCGGTGTCCTCACCGGTGACCAGGAGCTCATCAAGCGCTGGTACGCCCATCTGAAGGCCACCATCGAGAAGAACCCGGACTTCCCCACCCTCGGGCAGCAGTCGGACATCCCGGAGCCGGTCGGCAACAACGCGCAGCCCGGCTCGGCGCTGAGCATCGCCGCGACCGCGCCCCGCTCCTGGTCGACGCCGGCGCTGGACGACGGCGGGAACGGCACCACCACCGCCATGGCCCCGGCCGCGTACACGACCGGCCTCACCGGCACGGGGAGCACCGCCGGCACGGGGAGCACCACCGGCACCACTCTCGCGGCTCCCGCCGCCTTCCCGCGCGCTCCCAAGGAGCCCGCCGCCGGTGGCAGGAACTGGCAGTGGCCGATGAAGCAGGGCACCTACACCATCGGCACCAAGTACCACCAGACCGGCAACATGTGGAGCCTCGGCTACCACACCGGCCTCGACCTGGTCGCGCCCTCCGGCACCCCGATCTACGCCCCCGCCGACGGCAAGATCGTCCACGCGGGCCCGGGCGGCTCGTACGGCAACATGACCGAGATCCAGCACGCGGACGGCACCATCACGCTCTACGCCCACCAGACCTCGATCAAGGTGTCCGTCGGTCAGCAGGTCAAGCGTGGTCAGCAGATCGGCACCGTCGGCGCGACCGGCAACGTCACCGGCCCGCACCTGCACTGGGAGGTCCGCGTCCCCGGCGTCGACAACCCGTTCGTCGCCGGCCAGGACCAGGGCCCGGGCATGGTCGACCCCGAGGACTGGATGAAGGGCCGGATCACCGCCAACCCCGACTACGGCACGACTCCGGGCTCCGACTCGGGCGGCCGGGACGCGCAGTACGCCGAGTGCGCCGAGGACAACGGCGGCGCGAACGTGGCCCCCGACGGCGCGGGTGCCTCCGGTGTGATCCCCGACGCCGACGACCCGGTCATCCGGGCGGTGCTCGGCTGGGCCCAGCGCGGCATCGGCGTCCCGTACGTGTTCGGCGCGCCGCGTCTTCAGGGCGAGAACCCGACCAGCTTCGACTGCTCCAGCTTCACGCAGTGGGCGTACTACATGGCCAGCGGCGGGAAGATCGACATCGGGTCGACGACGTACACGCAGGAGCCGTACCTCAAGGCGCACGAGGTGCCGTTGTCGCAGGCCCAGCCCGGAGACGTGATCTTCTTCCGGCCGGAGGGCAGCGGCCGCTCCGGTCACGTCGGCCTGGTCTGGGACCCCAAGGGCCACAAGATCATCCATGCCCCGCGTCCCGGCAAGACGGTCTCCTTCAGCACCTGGGACGTCCAGGACGAGATCACCGGCGTCTACCGCGTCCCGATCCCCCAGGGCACCAACGCCGTCGAGGGCGACGGCAAGTCCGGCGCGAAGGGCGCCTGAAGGGCTGCCGCCGGTCAGTCTCGGCGGCACCACAACCATCCGATGGAGCAAGGAAGTTGAAGAAGACACGCACCGCCCTGATCACCGGCACCGTCCTGACGCTGGGGCTCGTCGCCGGCTGCGGCGGGGGCGAGGACCAGGAGCCCGCGCACGGGGACGGGAAGAGCGACCCGTCGGCCACGGCGTCCGCAGGGGCGGGCGGCCCCGTCTACGGCGGTGAGCGCGTCCCCGGACTCGCCGCGAAGCCCGCGTGGAGCATGGCGCAGGACGGCGACGCCCCGTACAACTGCGGTGGCGACGCCGCCGTCGCGCACGATCAGCAGGACGAGCAAGGCGTCTGCGTGGTGGGCGACGCCTTCCTGCTGGTCCAGGACCTGTCCGCGCCGGTCGCGGAGGGGGAGACCGAGCCGCAGACGGCGCGCTTCGTCGCCCACCTCTACGACGCGGCGACCGGCAAGGAGCGCACCTCCTTCACCGTGAAGTGCGGTTACGACCCCACCGGCGACTACACGCCCGCGCGTGACACCCAGGTCCAGGTGGGCGAGTGGAAGGACGGCAGCCCGGCCGTACTGATCCGCGACTGCCGGAACACCGAGGCGGGCGGCCTGAAGAAGGCCACCGTCAAGACCGCCTACACCATGTACGCGCCCAGCGGAGCGAAGCTCGGCAGCTCGGCCTACACCGGCGAGGAGAACGCCGAACTCCCGGTCGTCCGGGGGCATGTACTGCTGCCGGAGGCGTCGTCGTACACCGACACCCGGACCTTCGCCCCGATCGGAGGCGGCAAGAACCTGGAACTGCCCGCGGAGACCGTGGAGACCGCGCCCGTCGGCACCGGCCAGGGCTACGCGGTCGACGCCGAAGTGGCGACCGGGTCCCTGGCGGTGATCGACCGGAGCACGGGCAGGACTGCCTGGAGCAGCGCGGACGCCACCCCGCCCGCCGACGTCGCACGGCAGTTGAAGGGCGGTGACGAGGCGGACGCCAGTCTGTACCCCCTCGCCGGGGACCGGGCGATCGTCATCTGGTCGGCCAGTGGCTCGGACGAGGGGGTCGTCACCACGGCCGACTTGGCGACCGGACGGATCCTCGCCACCGGACCGCATGTCACGCTCGACATGCTCCCGCAGCAGAGCCCGCCCGTTGTCTCGCCCGACGGGAAGACGGCCGTCCTCCAGTACGCCGGGGGAGCGGTGGCGTGGGACCCGCAGACCGGTGACGAACTCTGGCGGCAGAAGGCCGACGAGAAGGACATCGAGCCTCGGTCCATCACACCCGGCGGGATCCTGTACGCCGCTCTCGACGGCACGGAGAACGCCGTCCTGGACGCGCGGACGAAGAAGCTGCTGTCGACCGGGTCCGCGGCGGCGGACGTCCCGGGCGAGTTCACCTCCGACGGCCACACCCTCGTCCACGCCGACAACGGCCTCTTCGCCTTCGCGGCGCAGAAGGCCTGACGCGCATTCCAGAAAGGACGGACCCGCGGGTGACCGCAGACCAGAAGAAGAAGCCCCGCGCCGAGGACGACTGGACCTTCGAGATCGCCATCGCCGTCGCGGTCGTCCTGCTGTGCGGGGCCGGTGCCTGGCTGGCGGCGAAGGTGGGGGCCTCCTTCGCGGACGTGCCCGCGCCGCCGTCGAACCCGCTGTCGTTCCTCGTGGCCGTGGTGAAGGGGGACTACAGCTGGCCCGGTTCAGCGGCCAGTGCCGTGGCCGCGGGGGAGGCCCTGGTGCTCGGGATTCTCGGGCTCGCCGTCTACCGCGTACGGCAGCGGATCCGGAACAAGCCCAAGGTGGACGGGGCGGCCCAGCACCTCGCCAAGGGTGAGGAGCTCGGGAAGCTCACCATGAAGGGCGCGGCGGCCACCGCCGAGCGGCTCGGGGTGCGGGCGCGGACGCCCGGTGTGTTCATCGGACGGTCCGTCAAGGGCAGGCAGCCGCTGTTCGGGTCGTACGAGGACATGCACGTCGACATCTGGGGGCCGCGGACGGGCAAGACCACCCGGCGGGCGATACCCGCCATCCTCGACGGGCCCGGGGCCGTCCTCGTCACCTCCAACAAGCGGGACATCGTCGACGCCACGCGCGGGCCGCGGTCGGCGCGCGGGCCCGTGTGGGTGTTCGACCCGCAGCAGGTCGCCGCCGAGGCGCCCACCTGGTGGTGGAACCCGTTGTCGTACGTCACGGACGTGGCCAAGGCCCGCAAGATGGCCGACCACTTCGCGTCCGGCTCGCGGGACGCGAACGCCTCCACCGACGCCTTCTTCGACCCGGCCGGACAGGACCTGCTGGCCAACCTGCTGCTCGCCGCGGCCTGCGCGAAGGCGCCGATCACCCAGATCTACTCCTGGCTGTCCAACCCCAAGGACGACACCCCGGAGCGGATCCTGCGCGGCGCCGGGCACACCATGGCCGCCGACGGTCTCGCCGGTGTCATCAACGCGCCGGAGAAGCAGCGCAGCGGCATCTACGGCGTGGCCCAGCAGATGGCGTCCTGCCTGATCAACCCCGAGGTCAACCGCTGGGTGACGCCGCCCGCCGACCCGCACGCCCCCGAGTTCGACCCGCACGCGTTCGTGCGGACGGGCGGCACGCTGTACTCGCTGTCGCGGGAAGGCCGGGACAGCGCGGGTCCGCTGGTCACCGCGCTCACCGTCGCCGTCGTGGAGGCGGCGGAGGAGTACGCCACCACCCAGCGCGGCGGGCGGCTCCCGCTGCCCCTCGTCGGAGTCCTCGACGAGGCCGCCAACGTCTGCCGCTGGCGCTCCCTGCCCGACCTGTACTCCCACTACGGGTCGCGCGGCATCATCCTGATGACGATCCTCCAGTCCTGGGCGCAGGGCATCGAGGTGTGGGGCGAGCGCGGCATGGAGAAGCTGTGGTCGGCCGCGAACGTCCGCGTCTACGGCGGTGGCGTCTCCGACACCCGCTTCCTCGGCGATCTGAGCGAGCTGGCGGGCGAGTTCGAGCTCCGCGAGTTCCAGACGAGCCGCGAGTCGGAGTTCGGCGGCTGGTCCGGCGCCCGCACGGTGAGTGAGTCCACGCGCCGCGAGCGCGTGCTCCAGGTGTCCGACCTCGGCGCGATGCCCCCGGGCCGGGCCCTGGTCCTGGCCTCCGGCACCAAGCCGGTGCTGGTCGAGACGATCCCGTGGTGGGAGGGGCCGTACGCCGGTGAGGTGCAGGCGTCACTGAAGAAGTACGACCCCGGGGCGCGCTGAGCGGGGTTGTCGGGAACGTGAGTGGGGCCGGGGGTGATCCCCGGCCCCACTCACGTCGAACGGCCGGTGTACGGCTCCTCCCCGATGTCTCCCCGACTTCTCCTCGGCTCTTTTTCTCCACAAGCGGAGGGTGATGTTGTCATCTCGTTAAGTGGGACAGCTTGACTCCGACGGTCACCGCCGCGTTGTCTTTTCAGACACTGGGTCAACATGCCGCACCCGATCTCCACAACATGCACCTGAACACGCACCTGAACACGCACCTGATAGTGAGCCCCGCATGCGTCGTATCGCCATATCCGTGGCAGCGTCCACGTTGACTCTCTCGCTTGCCGGCTGCGGCATGCTCAACGCGACGGGGGACAGCGCCGCGGCCAGCCCGACCAGGGGCAACGACATCACGGTGGGCGTGCTGATGCCGGAGAAGACGAACACGCGGTACGAGGAGTTCGACTACCCGATCATCCAGAAGAAGGTCGCCGCCCTCACCAGGAACCAGGGCAAGACGGTCTACGCGAACGCCGCCGCCAAGGCGTCGACGCAGGTGAAGCAGATGCAGAAGATGATCGACGACAAGGTCGACGTCATCCTGCTGGACGCCGTCGACGCGCACACCATCGCGGACATGGTCAAGAAGGCCAAGGACGCGGGCATCCCCGTCATCGCCTACGACCGGCTGGCCGAGGGCCCGATCGACGCGTACGTCTCCTTCGACAACGAGCTCGTCGGCGAGGTGCAGGGCCGCTCCCTGATCGAGGCGCTCGGTACCGCCGACGCCTCCGACAAGGTCGTCATGGTGAACGGCTCGCCCACCGACCCGAACGCGGGGCAGTTCAAGCAGGGCGCGATGTCCGAGCTCAACGGCAAGGTGACGATCGCCGAGTCGTTCGACACCGCGGACTGGAGCCCGGAGATCGCCCAGGCCAACATGACCAAGGCGATCGACAAGCTCGGCAAGGACAACATCGCCGCCGTCTACTCCGCCAACGACGCCATGGCCGGCGGCATCATCAAGGCCTTCGAGAAGGCGGGCGTGAGCGAGCTGCCCCCGATCACCGGGCAGGACGCGGAACTGTCGGCGGTGCAGCGGATCGTCAGCGGCGAGCAGTACATGAGCGTCTACAAGCCCTACCCCGGTGAGGCCGAGGCCGCCGCGGAGATGGCCGTCGCCAAGATCCAGGGCAAGGACATCCAGTTCGACGCCCTCACCCGCAAGAAGGTCGACAGCCCCACCGAGAAGGACATCCCGGCGCAGCTGGTTCCCGTGGTCTCGCTGACGAAGAGCAACATCAAGTCCACGGTGGTCGCGGACGGCATCTACAAGGTGTCCGACATCTGCACCTCGAAGTACAAGTCCGCCTGCGCGGCGATCGGCCTGAAGTAGGCAAGCCCGCGGCAGCGCGATGAAGTAGGCAGGCCCGCAGCAGCGCGAAGAGGGGTTCACCCCGGTTCCACGTCCGACACGTGGGGCCCGGGGTGGACCCTTCTTCCGTCGGGGGGAAGGCGCCGGTTCCGGGGGCCTCCCGGCGGGTACGGTCCCCCTCCATCAGCTTGTTGCAACGTGCCGGACGGAGGCCGGGAGGAAGCGGGACGTACGGGTGGTTTTCTCCGCTCGTCGGGACGGGAGCCGTGTTGCGGAGCAGGTCCGGGCCGCGCATAGTGGCGCTGCGGAAGAGGCGGAAACCGGGGGTGGGACGGTCGATGGCCGGGCACGGCACGGGGGGTCATCCCCACGGTGCTGACCGACTGTGCGAGGCCGGGGAGCGCGTGTACTCCCGGGCGGTACGGCGGGGCAGGGTGCCGCGGGGCGACGCCGTAGCGGTGCCGTGTCTGCTGGAACTCGCGATGCTCCACCCGGACCCGGACGACATGGACTGGCTGGTGCCGACGTCCCCGCAGGAGGTCATGACCCGGCTGCTGCGCGCGGTGCACGACGAGGTCAGCGCGAGTCAGCGGCGGGTGGGGTCTGCGGTGGAGGCCGTGGAGCGGTACGCCGGTCTGGGCGTCCGGCCCCCGGCGGCCGGTGTCTGGGAGGGCACGGCGATCCGGGTCCTGGACGGGCTGACCCGCATCCAGGCGGCGATGGACGAGGCGACCCAGGCGTGCACCACCGAGGTGCTGACGGTGCAGCCGGGCGGGATCCGCCGTGAGCACGAACTCTCCGAGGGGCTGCACCGGGCGCTGGCGCTGCGCGGCCGGGGCGTGCGGATGCGCGACCTGTACAACCACGTGGCCCGGCACGGGCAGGGCCTGCTCAACTACCTGGAGCTGATGGGGGACGCGGTCGAGGCCCGCACCCTCGACGAGGTCATCGACCGCCTCATCCTCTTCGACCGCACGGTCGCCTTCGTCCCCGCCAACACCGAGCACACCGTGGCGTTGGAGCTGCGCCACCCGGCCCTGATCGCCTACCTGGTGACCGTCTTCGAACGCCTCTGGCGGCTCGCCGTCCCCCTGACGGCACCACTCCCCGCCACCGGCATCGACGGCATCTCCCACCGCGAGCAGTCCATCGCCGCGCTCCTCGCCGAGGGCCACCAGGACGCGGTCATCGCCGAACGCCTCGGCATCAGCGTCCGTACCTGCCGCGCCCACATCGCCCGCCTCTCCGAGACCCTCGGCGCCGCCAGCCGCACCCAACTCGGCGTGCGCATAGCCCAGGCCGGCCTGGACGGCCCGCCCCGAACGTTCATCCCTCAGGTTCCAGAATCCCCGAGCGCCCGATGAGGTACCCGAGCTGGGCCCGGCTCTCGCTGCCCAGCGTTGCCGCCAGTTTGGCGATGTGGACGCGGGCGGTGCGGACGTTCATGCCGAGGCGTTCGGCGATGACCGTGTCGGTGTGACCCTCGACGAGGAGGGCGGCGATGGCCCGTTGGCGGGGGGTGACGCCGTTCAGGGTGGGCTGCCGGACGGCCTCGGGGTACATGGGGGTGGCGAGCCGCCACAGCCGCTCGAAGGTGGTGACGAAGTAGTCGACGAGGGCGGGGTGGCGGACCTCCAGCGCGAGGCTGCGGTCCTTGTTCGCGGGGATGAACGCCACGGTCCGGTCGATGACCAGCAGCCGCTCGGTGACCTCGTCGAGGCCGCGCGCCTCCACGTCCCCGCGCAGCCACTCGTAGCGCGCCAGCACGGTGGGCGCGTACCGCATCGTGTGCTGGTAGAGCGTACGGATACGGCCGCCCCGGTCGAGCAGGTCCTGGTCGCGGGCCATGGCGTCGGTGAGGACCACGGCGGGCCTGCCGGCGTGGCTGATGTGGGGCTGGATGGCGAGGAGTTCGTGGGAGGCGTCCGCCATCGCCTCGGTGATGGCCAGGTTGATCGGACCCCGGCCGCTGAGGAGGCTGATCGCGGGCGTGCCCCCGGCCGGGGTGCGGTCGCCGCCGAGCCGCATCAGCGGTTCGAACACGTCGACGAGCTGCGCCTCGCGCCGCCGTTCCCGCGCGATCCGGTCCTCCGAGGTCCGCAGATGGCGGTGGAGGGCCACGGCGGGCGCGAGGGGCTCCAGCCGGTCCGGGTCGTCCACGGCGGGGTGCAGCAGGCCGAAGGTGACCACACAGGGCGCCTCCTGGGCGTCCGCGGCGGGGATCCGGCCCTCGCGCAGGGCCCGTTCGTACAAGCGGCTCCCGGCGGCGCACAGCTCCTCCACGCCGTGCTCCACGTGCGCCGCGCCCCCCGGCCCGCCCTCTCCCGCGGGTTTCTCCCCGTTCCGGTGTTCGGCGGTCACGTCAGTGGTCCCGGTCCAGCATCCCCGACTGCGCGATGAGGAAGCCCAGTTGGGCCCGGCTGCCGCTGCCCAGGGCCGACGCCAGCTTGGCTATGTGGGCGCGGCAGGTGCGTACGTTCATGCCCAGCCGCCGCGCGATGGCCTCGTCCACATGACCCTCGATCAGCAGCTTCGCTATCGACTTCTGCACACCGGTGATGCCCTCGGGCGTGGACTCGTAGGGGACCTCCTCCAGGAGCGGGGTGGCCCGCTGCCAGAGCTGCTCGAAGACCCTGATGAGGTACTGGACGAGCCCGGGGTGCCGTAGCTCCAGCGCCACTTGCCGGTCGTCCTGCGCGGGGATGAAGGCGACCGTCGTGTCACAGATGATGAGCCGCTCGATCAGCTCCTCCAGGGTCCGTATCTCGACCTTGGCGCCCGCCATGCCGTCCACGTAGGCGAAGGTGCTCTGACTGTGGCGGACCGTGTGCTGGTAGAGGGTGCGCACGGAGATGCCGCGCTCGATGAGGGGTTTGCTGCGCGTCAGGGCCTGGCTCAGGATGTGTTCCGGTCGGCTGCCGCCGGGCTGCACGGTGAGGACCTCGCTGCGCGCCTCGGCGATCGCCACGTCCAGCGCGGCGTGGATGCGGTCGATACCCTCCAGCACGGTGATCGCGTGCGTGGTGGCCGGTTTCTGGGCACTGATGGCCAGGAAGGGTTCGAAGGTGTCCGTGAGATCCACGCTGAGCCGGCGGCGGTCCTGGATCTCCCGTTCCAAGGGCTGCAATTGCTGGGCGAGCGCGATGGAGGGCGGAACCGGACGCAGCCAGTTCGCATCATCCGGGTCGGGGTGGAGCAGTGCGAACTCCAGCAGACAGGGAGCGGGCTCGACCTCGTCGCGGGAGATGCGTCCGGAGCCGAGCGCACTCGCGTAGAGACGCGTTCCCTCGGCACACAACTCGGTGATGCTGTGAGGATGTGTCGGCTTTGTGTGATTTGTTGGCAAATCTCCACCCCCCAGGGTCCTGAACGTGCAGGAACATGATGCATCTCCTGTGTGGCATTGACGTGCCTGAATGAGCCATCGTCTTGTTTCGCGGGGGAGAGGAAGCCATCAAGTGAGGACGAAGCCGACCATGAATAAGAGAATGCTTCGCTCGGTGCTTGCCACTGCCGTCGTTGCTCTGGCGCTGGCCTTCGGTGGGGCCGGTTCTCTCGACGTTGGCTGGCTGACCCCTTCCGACGCGGCGAGCACGTCGGCGAACACCAACGGCACGCAGGACGACGTCGGCTGGGTGATCAAGGCTCAGGACGTCGGCTGGTCGACGCCGGCGGGCAAGAGCGCATGACCACCCCACCCGACGACCGCTCGTTCCGACGCGAGATGGCGACCGCCTATCGCTCCGGCTGGCACTTCATCGACCTGGTCACCGCCATCCCCCACAGTGGTGACTCGTTGATGGTGACCGTGTTCGGAGAGCCGGTGGTCGTCACCCGCGACGAGGACGGTGACCTTCGGGCGTACCGGTGCCTGCGACGGCCTCGGGGGGCGCCGCAGCCAGTGCGGTGCGCCATCCGGTACGGAATGATCTTCGTGAACCTCGACCAGCGCGACCACCAGCTCGCGGAGTCGGCCCCCCAAGCCGCCCCCAGCACCATCTCAGCCACCCCCCGCAGTGCCTGACGCGATTCCCCCGTCGTAACAGATCGCTCAGGCGCTTCCCCCCGCAGCGGCGTCACCGTGACCTGAACACGGTGACGCCGCTGCAGTTTTCGGGGGATTCATGCTGTTCTCGACGTGTTTCCGCCACGTTCTCAACTGGCCGGAAACCGTCTTGGCCGGACGGGTCAGCCCCGCCCCATCGCCCGCGTCAGCTCGATCTCGATCACCACACGGGCCGGGTTCGGAGCGGGCGTGCGCCCGTAGCGCTCCGCGTAGCGCCGCTCCGCCTCCGCGACCCGCTCCGGCTCGGTGCGGACGAAGGCCCGGCCCTCCAGCGTGGCCCAGCGGCGCCCCTCCACCTGGCATACGGCGACCCTGGCGCCCTCCGTGCCCGCCGCCCGCACGAAGCCCGCCTTCGCGCTCGCCTTGTTCGTGATCACCCGCGCGAGCCGGGCCTCGGGGTCGTAGGTCACCCCCACCGGGACGACATGCGGGCTGCCGTCCGGGCGCAGGGTCGTCAGCGTGCAGAGGTGGCGTTCACGCCAGAAGGCGAGATACGGCGCGTCGGGTGCGCCGGGATCCTGAGGGTATGCGGACATGGCCCGGAATTTAGCCGACCCCGGGATCTCCGGGCGTTCCCGGATACCCGCTCCCCACTTGGATCCCTACCTTGGATCCCTACCTTGAGTGGAATAGACTCAACTTTACGTATGTTGATTGAGTCACGGCTGACGCAAGGAGGAGACAGGCAACGTGGACGCCGAGCTGACCAACCGGAGCCGGGACGCGATCAACGCGGCCAGCAACCGCGCCGTGTCCGAGGGACACGCCGACCTCACCCCCGCCCACCTGCTGCTCGCGCTGCTGGAGGGCAAGGACAACGAGAACATCATCGACCTGCTGGTCGCGGTCGACGCGGACCAGGCATCCGTACGGGCGGGCGCCGACCGTGCCCTCGCCGCGCTGCCCAGCGTGACCGGGTCGACGGTCGCGCCGCCGCAGCCCAACCGCGAGCTGCTCACCGTCATCGCGGACGCGCAGGCCAGGGCGAAGGACCTCGGGGACGAGTACCTCTCCACCGAGCACCTGCTCATCGGGATCGCCGCCAAGGGGGGCGCCGCCGGTGAGGTGCTCTCCCGGCAGGGCGCGACCGCGAAGAAGCTGCTGGAGGCGTTCCAGAAGTCGCGCGGCGGGCGCCGGGTCACCAGCGCCGACCCCGAGGGCCAGTACAAGGCCCTGGAGAAGTTCGGCACCGACTTCACCGCCGCCGCCCGCGAGGGCAAGCTCGACCCGGTCATCGGCCGGGACCAGGAGATCCGCCGCGTCGTGCAGGTCCTGTCCCGCCGTACGAAGAACAACCCCGTCCTCATCGGCGAGCCCGGCGTCGGCAAGACCGCCGTCGTCGAGGGGCTCGCCCAGCGGATCATCAAGGGCGACGTGCCCGAGTCCCTGAAGGACAAGCGGCTGGTCGCCCTCGACCTGGGCGCGATGGTCGCCGGGGCGAAGTATCGCGGCGAGTTCGAGGAGCGCCTGAAGACCGTGCTCGCGGAGATCAGGGACTCCGAGGGGCAGATCATCACCTTCATCGACGAGCTGCACACGGTCGTCGGCGCGGGCGCCGGCGGCGACTCCGCCATGGACGCCGGCAACATGCTGAAGCCGATGCTGGCCCGCGGCGAGCTGCGCATGGTCGGCGCGACCACCCTCGACGAGTACCGCGAGCGGATCGAGAAGGACCCGGCGCTGGAGCGGCGCTTCCAGCAGGTGCTGGTCTCCGAGCCGACCGTCGAGGACACCATCGCCATCCTGCGTGGCCTCAAGGGCCGCTACGAGGCCCACCACAAGGTCCAGATCGCCGACGCCGCGCTGGTCGCCGCGTCCACCCTCTCCGACCGGTACATCACCTCCCGTTTCCTGCCCGACAAGGCCATCGACCTCGTCGACGAGGCGGCCTCCCGGCTCCGTATGGAGATCGACTCCTCGCCCGTCGAGATCGACGAACTCCAGCGCGCCGTGGACCGGTTGAAGATGGAGGAGCTGGCCCTCGACAAGGAGACCGATCCGGCCTCCCGCGAACGCCTGGAGAAGCTGCGCCGCGACCTCGCCGACAAGGAGGAGGAGCTGCGCGGCCTGACCGCCCGCTGGGAGAAGGAGAAGCAGTCCCTCAACCGCGTCGGCGAGCTGAAGGAACGCCTCGACGACCTGCGCGGACAGGCCGAACGTGCCCAGCGAGACGGCGACTTCGACACCGCGTCCAAGCTGCTGTACGGCGAGATCCCGGCCCTGGAACGCGACCTGGAGGCCGCCTCCGAGGCCGAGGAGGAGGCCTCCAAGGACACCATGGTCAAGGAGGAGGTCGGCTCCGACGACATCGCCGACGTCGTCGCCTCCTGGACCGGCATCCCCGCGGGCCGCCTCCTGGAGGGCGAGACGCAGAAGCTGCTGCGCATGGAGGACGAGCTCGGCAAGCGGCTCATCGGCCAGAGCGAGGCCGTACGGGCCGTCAGCGACGCCGTACGGCGCTCCCGCGCCGGTATCGCCGACCCCGACCGCCCCACCGGCTCGTTCCTCTTCCTAGGCCCGACCGGTGTCGGCAAGACCGAACTCGCCAAGGCGCTCGCGGACTTCCTCTTCGACGACGAGCGGGCCATGGTCCGCATCGACATGTCGGAGTACAGCGAGAAGCACAGCGTGGCCCGGCTGGTCGGCGCGCCCCCCGGGTACGTCGGCTACGAGGAGGGCGGCCAGCTCACGGAGGCGGTGCGCAGGCGGCCGTACAGCGTGGTGCTGCTCGACGAGGTGGAGAAGGCGCACCCCGAGGTCTTCGACATCCTCCTCCAGGTGCTCGACGACGGGCGGCTGACCGACGGTCAGGGCCGCACGGTCGACTTCCGCAACACGATCCTGGTCCTCACCTCCAACCTGGGCAGCCAGTACCTGGTCGACCCGGTGTCGACCGAGGCGGAGAAGAAGGAGCAGGTGCTGGAGGTCGTACGGGCCTCGTTCAAGCCGGAGTTCCTCAACCGGCTCGACGACCTGGTGGTCTTCTCGGCACTGAACAAGGACGAGCTGAGCCGGATCGCCCGGCTCCAGATCGACCGGCTGGCCAAGCGTCTCGCCGACCGCCGCCTCACCCTGGAGATCACCGACGCGGCCCTGGCCTGGCTCGCCGACGAGGGGATGGACCCGGCGTACGGTGCCCGTCCGCTGCGCCGTCTCGTCCAGACCGCCATCGGCGACCGCCTCGCCAAGGAGATCCTCTCCGGCGAGGTCAAGGACGGCGACATGGTCCGCGTCGACGCCTTCGGTGACGGGCTGATCGTGGGCCCGGCCACGGGCAAGGCGCTGTGACCCCGATCCGGCCTGCTGCCCCACGGTGTGCGGCAGGCCGGATCATGTCAGCCCTGGGCTGACACGTCCCGTCGGGGTTGCCACCCCCCTCCCCGGATGGGGGAGGATGGCAGGATCCGTACGAAGGGAAAATCACGGTGACCATCGACCCGTCCTCGATTCCGAATTTCGGGGGCCAGCCCGAGCCGCAGCCCCAAGGACCGGCGGGCCCCGTCGTCCCGGATCAGGACCTCGTGAAGCAGCTCCTCGACCAGATGGAGCTGAAGTACGTCGTCGACGAGGAGGGCGACCTCGCGGCGCCCTGGGAACAGTTCCGTACGTACTTCATGTTCCGTGGCGAGGAGGACCAGGCGGTCTTCTCGGTTCGGACCTTCTACGACCGCCCCCACAAGATCGACGAGAAGCCGCAGCTGCTGGAGTCGATCGACGACTGGAACCGCCGCACCCTGTGGCCCAAGGTCTACACCCACACCCACGACGACGGCACCGTCCGCCTCATCGGCGAGGCGCAGATGCTGATCGGCGCCGGTGTCAACATCGAGTTCTTCGTCTCCTCGACGGTCAGCTGGGTACGCGCCGCCATCGAGTTCGACAAGTGGCTCGTCGAGCAGCTCGGCCTCGAGCAGGAGGTCAACGACGCGGAGAAGCCCGAGGACGACGAGGAGTAGTCCTCGGGACCCGGACGGGCCGTATCCACCGGTCCGCCGGAGCTACAGCGGCGTGTTCGCCAGGACGACCAGGTACGCGCCGTAAGCGAACGAGAGCCCGGCCAGGGCGGCGACCACCACGGTCGCGTGCCAGGGCCGGGCTCTCGCCGTCCGCACCAGCGCCCGCGCCAGCGGCAGCAACAGCGGGAACGCGGGCAGCAGGAACCGCGGCTTGGACTCGAAGAAGCCGGAGCCGCCGAGCGTGATCAGCAGCAGGACCCCGCTGTAGACGACCAGCGGCAGCGGCGCGCGGTCCACGAGCAGCAGCGCGTACAGCAGCACGGCCGCCGCGACGATCACCAGCGTCATGGGGAAGACCAGCCGGTGCGCGTGCAGCAGCAGATGGCGGACGAAGTGCAGCGAGCCGTGGCCGAGGTCGAAGCGCGAGCCCCACAGCCGCTGCACGGCGAAGTACCCGCCGAGCAGGTCGTCCCTGCGGTGACCGACCCACAGGACGTACGCGGTCCAGCCGAGCGGCGCGAGTGCCGCGCCCGTCCACAGCCTGTGGGAAACCCGGCCGCGCGCCCGCCACACCTCCTGCCCCGCCGCCACCAGCACCGCAGCCGCCACCGCGACCCCGTTGGGCCGCGCGAGCCCCGCCAGCGCGGCCAGGGTGCCCGCCCACAGCCAGTTCCGGTTCAGCACCGCGTACAACGACCAGGCGGCGAACGCGGTGAGCACCGGCTCCGTGTACGCCATCGACAGCACCACGGAGTGCGGCAGCAGCGCCCAGAGCAGGACGAGCGCGGTGGCGACGGCCCGGCCGTGCAGAGCGGCGCCGAGGGCGTGGATCCCCCAGGCGGCCACCGCGGCCGCCGTCCACGACACGAGGAGTCCCGCGGTGCCCCCCTTCAGCGGGCCGAGCTCGGCCACCGCGCGGACCAGTGCGGGGTAGAGCGGGAAGAACGCCAGATCGCTGTGGACGATGCCAGGGCCGAAGGTGAGGGTGTGGCCGTAGCCGTGGGCGGCGATTCCCAGGTACCACAGGGAGTCCCAGGACCGGCCGAGCAGTGCCAGGGGCTGCCTGCCCGTGGCCCAGGCGGTCAGCGCGAGGACGGCCGCGCCGGTGAGGCGGGCGGCGGCGAAGAGGCCCAGGGCGGTGGGTGCCGCCGCGAGGGGGCGCCGCCGGGACAGGGCGACGGTGGGGCGGGGGGTGAGGGTGCTGGCGTGGCTCACACTCCCGCACCTTGCAGGTCCACGGCGTGGGGCGCGAGCCGGGGGAGCCGTTTAGGTGGGGCTGGGCTGTTCGGGCGCGATGCGCTGGTGCCGGGCCTGCGGGGAGCTGCCGCTCTCGAGCCCCCGCTTCGGCCCTGAACGGGCCTCGTCCTCAAGCGCCGGACGGGCTGGGATGCCTGGACCGGCGCTGATCAGTGTCACCACCTCCGTCGTGTCAGTACCGCGGATGCACCAGCGTCGACGACGGCAGCCCCCCGAACTCCTCGTCCCTCTGCTCTCTCATGTCCGCCGTGTCCAGCCGTGGCCGGGTGTCCGGCGACGCCAGGACGAAGCCGGCGTCGTGGCCGGTGGCGGCGTAGGGGACGGTGTGGAGGCCCGCGGAGCGGATCGTGGTCTCGACGGTCCAGAAGACGCGGGGGCGGGCGGTGAGGGGGCCGGCGTGGACGGTGAGGCGGCCGTCGGGGGCCAGGGCGCGGCGGGTGAGGCCGTAGAACTCCTGGGAGTAGAGCTTGGTGCCGGCCGTCGTCGTGGGGTCGGGGAGGTCGGCGATGACGACGTCGTAGGACGCCGCCGGAACCTCGCGCAGACGGCTGAAGGCGTCCCCGGTGGTGATGTGGACGCGGGGATCGTCGTAGGCGTGGGCGTTGAGGGCGGACAGGGCCGGGTCGGTGCGGGCCAGGTCGACCACGGCCGGGTCGAGCTCGACGACGTCGACCCGGCGGACCCCGGGGTTCCGCAGCACCTCGCGGACGGCCAGTCCGTCGCCGCCGCCGAGGACGAGCACATGGGCGTGGGGGCCGTGCATCGCGGGGCGGACGAGTGCCTCGTGATAGGGGCGCTCGTCGTGGCCGTCGACGCTCAGTCGGCCGTCCAGGTAGAGGTCGAGGTTGCGGCCGTCCGTGCCGCCGGTGACGACGACCTCCTGGACGTCGGTGTGCACGGCCACGCGCACGTCGTCGCCGTACACCGCGTGCCGGGCGGCCCGCTCGAAGTCGTCGGCGAGGACGGCGGCCGTCGCGAGGACGGCGAGCACGGCGATGTTGGTGACCACGAGGAGACGGCGGGCCCGGCCGGTCAGGTCGCGGCGGAACAGGCCGAGGACGAGGGCGCCGCCCGCGATGATGTTCACCGCGCCGGTGAGCAGCGAACTCGTCAACTGGCCCAGGAACGGCAGGAGCAGGAAGGGGAAGGCGAGGCCGCCGACGAGCGCGCCGACGTAGTCCGCCGCGAACAGGTCGGCGACGGCGCCGCCCGCGTCCTGGCGGCGGATGCGCTGGATCAGCTCCATCAGCAGGGGGACCTCGGCGCCGATGAGCAGGCCGATGGCGAGGGAGAAGACGACCAGGAGGCAGCGCGGGCCGTCCAGCCACAGGCCGCCCCAGTCGCCGGTCCAGGCGAACACCGCGTACAGCGCGGGCGCGCTGCACCCGCCGACGAGCGCGAGCGTCGCCTCGATCGAGCCGAACGCGGCCGCGGCGAGCCGGCGCAGCCGCTTGGCGACGAGGGAACCGACGCCCATCGCGAAGACCATGACGGACAGCACGACGGACGTCTGGGTGACCGAGTCGCCGATCAAGTACGAGGCGAGGGCGACGAGTTCGAGTTCGTACACCAGTCCGCAGGCCGCGCACACGAACACGCCCGCGAGCACCAGGAACCGTCCGGTGTCCGGCCGGACGGGGAGCCGCGCGGGGCCGCGCCAGGGCGGTGGGGTACCCGGCGGGGCCGGCGCGTGCGGTTCGATCACGACTGCGACGTTACGTCACGGGTGCGGCACGCTTCGTCACCCACATGAGTGGAACTCGGGGTCGATGGGAGCACCATGCGTTTGTGCGGGCGTCTTCGGGGCAGCCGCAGACGCCCGTCGAGTCAGGCACAGGACGGGCTCAACCGCTGCACCGGTACCCGCGTCCCCACACGGGTCCTGGTCGCCACCAACTGCCCGTCCTGCGGGTACGCGTGCCAGGTCCGCCAGTGCACATGCCCGTCGTGGCGCTGGGCGAGCAGCGCGGTGAAGGCGTGCGGGCTGCCGGGGAAGACGCCGGCGAGTCCGTGCGGGTGGTCGGCGACGAGGGCGAGCAACTCCTGGGCGCGGGCCGCGAAGGAGCCCGGCGAGAGGATCTCGACATGGGCCGCGAACTCGTACTCCCAGTCGCCCACCCGCTTGGCGACGCCCAGCGGGAGCGGGGTGCTGCTGCCCGGAATGCACGCCACCGTCTCCGAACAACGGCCGCGCTCCTCCTCGAGGAGCACTTGGTGGGACGCGCCGAGCAGTCTCAACTGAAGTCTCGTGTCGGCCATTTCGAGATCCAGGCTGGCCAGGGCGGGGAGCGGCTCGCGCCCCAGGGCCCAGGCGAGGTCGGCCGCGCGCGTGTCGGTGTACGCGGTGTTCAGGGTCGTGAGCATGCATCGGCTCCACAAGCACACAAAGATGAGGATGGGGAGGGGGTGTGGGTCCCGCGCACCCCGGTCGTCTCCGGGAGATCGGCCCCGCTCAGCCCGGTCGGAAGGGCGTCCCGCTGTCCCGCTGGACGTCCGAGGGCTGCGTTGGTGATGGAGAGGGAATCATGAACGGTGGCGCCGTCACAGCGCTTTTACCCAACTTATCGGGATTTCCACCCCTCAGTGGGCTCCCCAGCTCAACTGTTCAACCATGGCGTACGCCGGGGCGCACCAGGCATACGCGCAGGGCATACGCGAAGCGGGGCCCGTGGTCGATACGGGCCCCGCGTTGCGGATGCGTTCCCCCCTTGCCGGAGCTCGGCTGCCCCGTGTCAGCTGCCTCCGCCGCATCCGCCGCCCCCGCCGCAGGAAGAACCGCCGCCTCCGCAGGAGGAGGAGCCGCCTCCACAGGACGAGGAGCCTCCGCCGCAGGAGTGGTGGCCGCCCGAGGACGAGCCGCACGACGAGGCGGCGGCGCCTCCCCCGGCGACCCACCAGCTGCTGCCGCTGTCGCTGCTGGAGCTGGAACTGCTTCCCCCGCTGTAGGACCGCCGGGAGCCGCGGTACCGCTTGGCCCGCCGGTCCTTGCGCGCCGCGGTGATCACCGCCGCCAGGACGAACAGCACGAACACCGCAAGGATGATGCCGAAACCCATGGCGTCACCCTCCTTCCGTTTCCCCCGAAGCGGCCCCCCGTGGGCGCCTCGCTTGTTGCGTGAACGGGGGATGCCCGGCCGCGATCGCGGCCAAAGCAGAGTTGAGGAAGTCCTGAGGAACCAAAAATGGGATGACGCCTGGAGGTCAGGACATGGGGGTGAAGCCTGAAGGGCAGGTGGGTCAGACGCTGGGGGAGCCGGTGAACCCGTAGTTCCGGTAGTCCTTGCCGTCGTTGTCCCAGTTGAGCCGGAGGGTGGTGTCGGCGTAGACGCGCTTGCTGGTCTTGAACTTGATCGTCGGCGTCGTCCAGGAGCCGTTCCCGGAGGAGTTGGAGTGCTCCAGCTTGTACTCGATGTCGTACGCGGCGGTCTTCACCGTGGCGCCGCTGTCGGGCCGGACGAGAACGAGGCGAAGCTGCGCGGCGTCGAAGGTGGTGGTGACTCCGGAATAGGACGGCGGGGCGTCCCAGCTGATGGTCGCCTTGCCGTAGCCGTAGCCGCCGGATCGCGCGGCGCAGACCTTGATCTTGAAGTCCCAGTTGTCCGGCCAGGGGCCGCTGTAGCCGGCGTCGTCGATCGACTTGCTGCTCGTCTTGCAGCTCCAGGACAGCGCTGATGCTGGTGTGGCCAGCGCGACGGTCGCGCCGAGGACGGACACCGCCACGGCGGAGGCGGCCAGGGTCTTGCGCATGCTCACGTGGATTCCGATCTGTGCGTTCGTGCTGGTGACAGGTGACCCGGGCCCATGAATATGAGGTGCGCATGACAGCTCTCGGTCGGGCCGCTGAGGACGACCTCGTGATTTTGAGCCTATCAGTTCCAGACACGGTGTCTGGAAGAGCTTTTGTGGGGGTCTTGCGTACGATTTACCTGCTGCGACCCTCGGAGCGTGGACCGGGCGGCATGCCCGGCGGACAACAGGAGGCATAAGGGTGGTGCTGCGGCAACCGGTCCAGCAGCGCGGCAAGGACACAAGGGACAAGATCCTCGACGTCGCGGCGCGCCTCTTCGCGGAGAACGGTTACGGACTCACCGATGTCATGGACATCGTGAAGGCGGGGGAGGTGAGCCGGGGCGCCATCTACCACTACTTCAAGGGCGGCAAGCAGGACGTGGCCCATGCCGTGGCCACCGAGTCGTTCGTCATGGACGACCTCCCGTCGACCGACGGGCCTCGTGTGCAGAACGTGGTCGATGCCGCGATCCTGCTCGCGGTGGCCGCACCGCGGGTGACCGTGGTCCGGGCGGCGATGCGGATCGCCCTGGAGCAGGGGCATCCGCTCTACGGTTTCCTGTGGGACACGTACATTCCGCTGGTGGAGGGGTGGTTGACGGAGGCCCGTGACCGGGGCGAGCTCATGCCGGGGGTGGTCCCGCACCAGGCGGCCACCGGTTGGGTCGACGGGTACACCGGCCGCGACGCGCGGTACCGGCACCGGTACGACGAGCTGCCGGAGGCAGTCGCTCAGCTGAACATGCTGATGGTCCGGGCGATCGCCACGCCGGAGACGATGATGCGACTGGATCTCTCCGTCGAGCACGGGCGCCGGCTCTTCACGCACTCCCGGTGGGCCTCGCAGGCCTAGTGGGCGTTTTGTCATTCCCGCACAGCATTCACGGCGGTAATCACCGATCTGTACCCGGCCAAAAACAAACACGACGCATGGTTTGATTGAGCTCGTGGTGTCGGTTGAGGAGTCCGTGGCTTCGGCGCAGGATGACCGGCATGACCTCCAGCGCGCGCCCGATCCTCAATCGCCGTCTCGCCGAGTTCGGGACGACGATCTTCGCCGAGATGTCCGCCCTCGCCCTGACGACCGGGTCCATCAACCTCGGGCAGGGTTTCCCCGACACGGACGGCCCCGAGGAGATCCGCGAGGCCGCCGTGCGCGCCCTGCGCGACGGCCGGGGCAACCAGTACCCGCCGGGCCCGGGCGTCCCCGAGCTGCGCACCGCGATCGCCGAGCACCAGCGCCGCCGCTACGACCTGTCGTACGACCCCGACACGGAGGTGCTGGTCACGGCCGGTGCGACGGAGGCGATCGCGGCCGCGCTGCTGGCCCTGGTGGAGCCCGGTGACGAGGTCGTCGCCCTGGAGCCGTACTACGACTCGTACGCGGCCTGCATCGCGATGGCGGGCGGGAGGCGGGTGCCGGTGACGCTGCGGCCGAACGAGAGCAGCTTCCGGCTGGACCTGGACGAGCTGCGGGACGCGGTGACCGACCGCACCCGGCTGCTGCTGATCAACACCCCGCACAACCCGACCGGTACGGTCCTCACCCGCGCGGAGCTGACCGCGATCGCCGAGCTGGCCGTCGAGCGGGACCTGCTCGTGGTGACGGACGAGGTGTACGAGCACCTGGTCTTCGACGGGGCGGAGCACGTGCCGCTGGCGACGTTCCCCGGCATGCGCGACCGCACGGTGACCATCGGCTCGGCCGGCAAGACGTTCTCGTTCACCGGCTGGAAGGTCGGGTGGGTCACGGCGGCGCCGGAGCTGGTGACGGCGGTGCGGTCGGCGAAGCAGTACCTGACGTACGTCGCCTCCGGCCCGTTCCAGCACGCCGTCGCCGAGGCGCTCGCCCTTCCCGACAGCTACTTCTCCGCCTTCCGCGAGGACATGCGGGCGAAGCGGGACCTGCTGGCCACGGGGTTGGCGGAGGCCGGCTTCGGGGTCTTCCGCCCCGCCGGCACGTACTTCATCACCACCGACATCCGCCCCCTCGGCCACACCGACGGCTTCGCCTTCTGCCGGTCCCTGCCGGAGCGCGCGGGCGTCGTCGCCATCCCCAACGCGGTCTTCTACGACCACCGGGAGGAGGGCGCGCCGTTCGTGCGGTTCGCGTTCTGCAAGCAGGTGAGCGTGCTGGAGGAAGCGGTGACACGGCTGAAGGCGCTGGCGGGCTGAAACACGCCGGGTGCTGCTCAGCCTCCGGCTGCGCCCGCGATTCAGCGCGACAACGACTGTGCAGCGCGCGCCGGATGTGCGATCAGGGCCGGCCCAGCGCGCGGTAGTCCCACCCTGCGGCGCGCCACTGTGCGGGGTCGAGGGCGTGTCGCCCGTCGACGATCCGGCGCTGGGCCACGACCGTGCCCATGGCATGCGGGTCGATCTCCCGGAACTCGCTCCATTCCGTGAGCAGCACCACCACGTCGGCCCCGGCGGCCGCGGTGAGGGCGTCCGTGCCGTAGTGCAGGTCCGGGTAGGCGCGGCGGGCGTTCTCGGTGGCCGCGGGGTCGATGACGGTCACCTGGGCTCCGGCTTGGTGCAGGGTTCTGGCCACGTCCAGGGCGGGAGCGTCACGGATGTCGTCGGAGTTGGGCTTGAACGCTGCCCCCAGTGCGGTCACCCGGGCGCCGGCCAGTTCTCCGCCGGCCAGTTCGCGGACCAGGTCCACCGTGCGGGCCCGGCGCCGCTGGTTGATGGCGTCGACCTCGCGCAGGAAGGAGACGGCCTGGCCGACGCCCAGTTCCTCGGCGCGGTGGCTGAAGGCCCTGATGTCCTTGGGCAGGCAGCCGCCGCCGAAACCGAGACCGGGCTTGAGGAACCGGCCGCCGATCCGGTCGTCGTAGGCCAGCGCCTGGGCGAGACCGGTGACGTCGGCGCCGGTCGCCTCGCAGACCTCCGCCATGGCGTTGATGTAGGAGATCTTGGTGGCGAGGAAGGAGTTGGCGGCGACCTTGACCAGTTCGGCGGTGGGCAGGTCGGTGACGACCACGGGGGTGCCCTGGGCGATCACAGGTGCGAACGCGGCGCGCAGCTGTTCCTCGGCCCAGTCCGACGCGGTGCCGAAGACCAGGCGGTCGGGCCGCAGGGTGTCGTCCACGGCGTAGCCCTCGCGCAGGAACTCCGGGTTCCAGGCGAGTTCGACGTCCGCCCCGGCGGGTGCCGTCCGCTGGACGATGTCCGTCAGCCGGGCAGCGGTGCCCACCGGGACGGTGGACTTGCCGACCACCAGGGTGCGCCTGCGCAGGTGCTGGGCGAGTTCTCCCACCGCGCTGTCGACGTAGCGCAGGTCCGCCGCGTACGAGCCCCGCTGTTGGGGCGTCCCCACGCAGACGAAGTGAATGTCACCGAACTCGCCGGCCTCGGCGAAGCTCGTGGTGAACCGCAGCCGGCCGCTGTCGAGGGCCTTCGCGAGCAGTTCGGGAAGGCCGGGCTCGAAGAAGGGCACCTCGCCCGAGTCCAGCCGCGCGATCTTGACCGGGTCGACGTCCACGCCCAGGACGTCGTAGCCCAGGACGGCCATGCAGATGGCGTGGGTGGCGCCGAGGTAGCCGGTGCCTATGACGGTGAGGCGGGGCGCGCTTCTGTCGGTGTCGTCCGAAGAGGTCATGGTGGTCTCCAGGGGTGTGTCGGGGCATGTCGGCCCGCCGCACGAGCCGGCGGTGGCCTGCGGAACCAATGGGGACGGGGTGTCAGGAGGTGCAGTCGACGTTGGCGAGGCCCTCGGCCGCGCCGGTTGCCTTGTTGTCGCAGGTGACTTCGTTGCCGTCGGACGTGAGGTGGAAGCCGTATCCGGGTCCGTCCACGTTCGCGGTGTTGTCCTTGAACGTGTTGCCGGTACCCCAGCCGCTGACGAGCTGGTGGGTCTGGAAGCCGTCCTCGGGGGAGTGGCTCCCGGTGTTGCCCTGGAGCAGCCAGCCGTTGCCCTTCACGTCGACCCAGGAGTCGTTGTTGTGGGAGCCGCTCAGCTTCGATCCGTCGAATGTGTTGTCGATGACCTTGCCGTCGCTGGTGCCTTCCTTGATGTCGATGGACTCGGCGGTCGTGCCGCTGATGTGGTTGCCGAGCACCACGTTGCGGTCGCTGGTGTCCGTCTTGCAGTCGCTGACCGTGCACCAGTTGGACTTGGCGGTGCCGATGTAGATGCCTTCGCCGTACTTTTCGCTGCGCAGCCCGGTGTTGCGGACGGTGTTGTCCCGGACCATGTTGTCCGAGCTGAAGTTGCGCAGGTGGATGGCCTCGTCACCGATCTGCTCGACGGTGAGACCCTGGATGACGGTGCCCACCACGCCGTCCGCCATGACACCCTTCTGAGCGTCTCGGACGGTGAACCCCATGAGCCGCCAGTAGCTGACGCGGTCCAGGTGGAAGGCATAGCCGTCCGCCGTGTCGCCCCCGTCGATGACCGCTCCGGCACCACCGCACAGGAAGATCGGCTTCGCTGCGGTACCGGAGATCTCGGCGGTGAAGTTGCCCGCGTAGGTGCCGTCGGCCAGGGAGATGCTGTCTCCGGGTTGCGCCTGGGCGAGGGCCTGTTCGAGCGTGGCGGTGTCGCTCACCTTGACGGACGCGGCCGGGCAGGTGACCGCGGAGTCGGGCACCGAGCCGCTGGTCGCCTGTGCGGTCGGGGCCGCTTCGGTGACCGACCGGCTCGGCAGGGGCGACGGGGGCTCTGTGGTCGGTGACAACGCGGATGTTCTGGGCCCGGCGGTGGTGGCCCCGGCCGTCACCTTCGGTTCCGATCCCCCGCCGCCCGCGACCGCCACGACGAGCGCCGTCAGAGCGAGCAGGAACGCACCCGCGGCCAGCCAGACGGTCGGCTGCCGGAAGGAACCGCGCCGAGGGGTGGGCGGTGGGGACGACTTGGTCTGTGCGGAAGACATGGGCGGCAACTCCGGTTCGGCGGCAACGCGTCGTCATCGGGGCGGAAGGGCGGCTGGGGAGGACTGGGGAGCGAGGACGCGCAGGCTGGCGGTCTCCTGGTCGTCCGCGGCGAACCAATCGCGCTCGGGCGCCTGACGGACGGGGACCTCGATCACGGACGCGCTGTTGGCCAGCGGCTTCTTGTCCTCGTACGGGTGTGTGCCCGGGCGTCGTCCGCCACGACGGCGACCCTTGCGGTACTGGCGTCGGCCCAGAGCGGCCGAGAACAGGATGAGCAGCAGCATGAACGCCCAGAGCAGCGTCATCGGGCTGGCGTAGTGCCGGAACTTGATCCAGAAGGAGCTGGTGTCGCGCCAGGCGAACGTCTGGTTCTGCCTGACGGTGATGTCGCCGTGGGCGCGGGTGGTGTCCACGGCGCTCGGGCCGACCCCGGAGATGACGTTGTAGGTGATGACCGACTTGGCGACTCCGCCGACGAGGGAGATCCCGTGGTTGGTGCCGTCCTGGATGGTGTTGCCGCGGATTTCGCCCACAGAGTCCCGTACGTAGATGCCGGTTTCGGTGCTCTCGACGATGTTGCCGGTGATCGTCGCGGCGGTCACTCCGTCGCGCACCGAGATGCCCTGCCGCGACTGGCCGCTGAGCCGGTTTCCGGTGATGGCGACCTTGGTGGCGTCCTTGCGGGCCACGATGCCCATGTCGCCGCCCTCGACCCGGTTGTTCTGCACGCCGACGTCCGTGCCACCGAAGATCTCGATGCCGTAGTGGCCGTTGTCCGTGGCGACGCTGTCGGACACGGAGTTGGAGCCGTAACTGCTGATGGACTCGCCGGACGCCGAGGGGCCGTCGGCGAGCGGCCGGCCACTGAGTGTGAACCCGTTGCCGCCGTTGCCCTCGGCGGTGGAACCGCTGACCCGGACCTGCTCGGTGGCACGGGCCAGCACGAAGCCGTCTCCGCCGTTGTCCCTGGAGACGGTCCGCTCGACCACGGCGTTGGTGACGAACCGGTGCAGCACCACACCGTGTTCCAGGCTCCCCTGCACCGTGCTGTCGCTGATGCTGACGCCGTTGGCGCCGGAGAGGAACAGCCCGTAGGCGTTGCCCGTGAGGGTGGAGTGTCCGATCTCCGCCGAGACGTACGAGAGGCTGGGCACCGAGAACCGGGTGTCGGGCGTGGCCAGCGAGCCGGAGGGCTGGGCCACCACGCCGCCACTGCCGCCCTTCGCGCCCGGCGACACCGTCGAGTCCTCGATGTTGCCGGTGTCGGGGCGGTCGGTTCCGGTGAGGCTCAGACCGCCCGTGCGGCCGCTCCAGAACCCGAGATCGTTGACCTTGGCGTACGTCATGGCGTACTGGCCGCCGATGGCGCGTATGTAGGCCCGGCCGTCCCGCACGTCCGTATCCGGTCTGTTCTTCTTGTTGTCCCAGCTGGTGATGCGCAGGGGCGCCTGCGGGGTGCCCTCCAGGGTGAGCCGGCCGCCGAAGGAGACGATGCTGACGAAGCCCTTGTTGCTGCTGGCCATCCGCAGCGTCAGTCCGCCCGGGTTGGACAGCTTCAGCTTGGCCCCCGCGTTGAGATAGATGTTCTCGGTCAGCAGGTAGGCGCCGTCGTGCTGGCGGACGAACGTCTGCGGAGCCAGTTCGAGCAGGTCCGACACGGTGTAGGCGTTACTGCGCTGAGTGAGGACCAGCGTGTAGCCACTCCCGGTGTCCAGTCGGTACGGCGCCTTCCACTCCCCGCCCTTCAGGGGAGCGACGGCGGCGACCGCGCGGACCTGGTCCAGACGATGGTCCTCAGCGGCCACCAGCGCGGTCTCGTTCTCCGCATCAGTGGCATTGACCTGCTGCTTGTCGTCTCCGTCGGCGGCCGGGGCGGTGGCCGCGGAAGCGAAGAGCAGGCCGGCGGCAAGTGGCAGCACGACTGCGCCCCGGAGTGTCCGCCGGACGGACGAAAGGTGATGACGCGTCATGACTGCTGCACCTCCGGCCACGAGGCCGCGGCGACCCGCGTCGCGCCCCCCAGGGAGGAGGAGTCCTGTCCCTCTCCACCGATGCGGTTGCTGGTGCGGGTCAGCCAGCCCTGCTTGTTCATGGTGACGAAGGCGAACAGCTTGATCGGCAGCGAGATCATGATGACGACGAGGGCGAGCAGCGGCAGCAGCAACACCTCCTGCGGATGCCTGCGCAGATGGGAGTACCCGCGGATGCCGCGTCCCACGAGCAGCCAGATCAGCACGAGGACCACGCCCCGGCCGGTCAGTTCCAGGCGGCTGAACACCAGATACCCGAGCGCCATGCCCATCGTCACCGGCGTCAGCAGGATCTGCAGCACAGTGATCTTGGTGACCAGGGGCACCCGCCAGAGCCAGCCCTTGTACAGGGCGGTCAGATAGCAGCGGTAGGAGTTCCTGCTCCAGCGCACCCGCTGCTTGACGAAGGCGCGGAACGAGGACGGGAACATCGACATCGCCCGCGCGGAGGACTGGTGCACGGTCTTGTATCCGGAGGCCAGCACCAGCCAGGTCAGCCGTCCGTCGTCGCCGGCGACGCAGCGCCGGCCCAGGAAGAACTCGTTCTCCAGGTTCTCCAGCACGGGCTCGATCGCGGCCCTGCGATAGGCCGCCGTACGACCGGACAGGCAGGCCACGGCGCCCGCGCGGCCCATGGCCGGGACGTAGTCGTAGTAGCGAAGGTTGACCAGCCAGTCGGCGATGCGCCGCCAGACGCTGGTGCGCCGCTGGTAGACGTTCTGCTGGGTGCCGACACCGCCGACCGTGGGATCGACGAAGGGCATCTGGACGGCGGCCAGCAGCCCCGGCTCCCAGCGGGTGTCCGAGTCCACCAACACGACGAGTTCGCTCGTCGCGGCGCGGATGCCCACGCCGAGCGCCGACCGCTTGCCCCGGTGCTCGAACGCCAGCACCCGAACCCGGGAGTCCTGTACCTGTGCCAGTCGGCGCAGGACCTCGGTGTCCTCCACGTCCGGGACGATGATGACCTCGGTGGGATCCTGCGCCAGCCATGTGTCCAGGCAGTCCAGCAGGATGCTCGCGTCCTCCCGGTATGCCGGGACCACCACGGAGACCGTGGTCCGGAAGTCGTTCACCACGGGCTTGGCGAACCGGGAGAGCACTGCCCGATAGAGCCACAGGCCCCAGACGAAGGCGCCGGCGATGCCCAGCGGCATCAGCTCGCGCCATGACGTCTCGGCGGTCACCGTGACTATCCATGACCAGAAATCGTCGAAGAAATCCGACACGAACCCAGACCCCCCAGCCGGAGCGCTACCCATGAACATGGGCGAAATGTGCGGCGTGCGCCGTCTACTCGGGGAAATCTAGGGCCGAATCAAGCCTCTTCGGCACATCGGCAACGCAGAATTCACCTGGAACGTTCACGAAATCTCCACTGTCACCATCACTTTCCAGCGAAGAGCGCACCCCCCGGAGCGTGCATGTTCAGCCATTGAGTGGTTGATCTGATGTCACGTCACATGTGGTTTGTGAAAGACAGTTGGACTCACGCGGAGTGCGGGGCGACTCTCGGCGGCACCTGGCACGCCCGAGCCCTCCGAGTTCTTCGCTTGGGCAAAGTGGATGTGACGCAGGTCACCATCACGTGGGGTCGCCTTGGTGAACGCGTGTTACACACGGCTCACCAGACCGTTACCCCCGGAGGCCAAGAACTCCATCCTTGGCGCCCGCCGGTCCTGCCGAGCAGACCCACAAGTAGTTCCAGGGCATGAGGCGTTCGTGGCTGGATCAGTCATGGGGGACGACGGCTACGGGGCAGCGTCCGTGGTGGAGGGCGGCGTGGGCGACGTGGCTCAGCAGCGGCCCCGTGTGCCCGTGCCGGTGCACGCGCCGGCCGACGACCAGCAGCCCGGCGTCCGCGGTGGCCTCCACGACGGCCTTGGCGGGGCTCGTGAGACGGACACTGTCGGACACGTCCACCCCCGGGTACTTCTCCTGCCAGGGGCGGAGCGCCTTGCCCAGTTCCTTCTGGCCGTTCCTCGTCATCTCCTCGGTGGCGTCGTGGTCCACACCCCAGGGGGTGCGCGCGTGGAGCGGCACGCTGCGGCCGAGGACGGCCAGCAGGGGAGCGCCCCGCGCAGCGGCGGTGTGGAAGGCGAAGTCGAGCAACTCGTCGCTGGACCCGCGCGGTTCCACCGCCACGACCACGCGGCTCCCGGTTGCCGGAGGCGGGTGCTCCTTTCCCGGGGCCGTGCGGACTACGACGACGGGCCGGTCGGCGCGTGCCACGACCGGGAGGCTGACGTCGCCCAGGAAGTAACTGGAGAAGGTCTCCAGCCTCCGGGAGCCGAGCACGAGCATCTCGGAATCCGATGCCGCCCGCAGCAGGGCATCCCGGGCGTCCTCGGCGACCAGGCTGCCCACGACCGTCAGGCCCGGATGGCGTGTCTGCAGCTCCGACTGCGCGGTGTGGACCAGACGCTTCGCCCAGTAGTTCTGGTCGACTTCCAAGGGCCCGCGGGCCGGTTCCGGCACCAGCATCGGCCACGCGTGCAGCAGCCGAAGGGTGAGCTTGCGCATCTCGGCCTCGTCGGCGGCCCAGCGGGCGGCGGTGAGACTCTCTGGTGAGCCGTCGAGGCCCACGGTGACGATTGGCTGCATGGCGGCGGCCTCCGTCTCGTACGAGGCTGGACATGACGGTGAACGAGTCCGGGGCGAGCCGTCCGGACGCCGCCGGCGGGCCGAGCGTGGTGCGTTTCCCTCCCTTCGAGAAGTACACCAATCCCCTGCGGCGCGCATGTGGACCTAGGGAGGACAGGACACGACGGGAGACCGCTAACAGCGCAGGACAGCGGGCTTGAGCACCTCCTGGCACCACTGGCGGAAGCCGGTGGGGGCGGCCGATGTCAGGGCCTGCTGTTCGGCGTCGTAGATGCCGTCGTTCTGGGCGGCGGCCATGTCGACGAGGCCCTGCGCCCAGGCGTCACTCATGCCGTACCGCGTCGTCGTCGTCTTGTACGCCTGTTCGTCGACCTGCTGGAAGCGGATCGGGTGCTCCAGCACCTCGGACAGGACCTGCGCCATGTCATGGGGGGACAACGTGTCGCCGATCAGCCGGACGGTGTCCTGTCCGCTCCAGGCGCTGTCGGTCAGTAGGGCGGCAGCGGTCGCGGCTATGTCGCGGGTGGCGACGGTCGCCAGTGGGCGGTCGGCGGTGTTGGCCAGGAAGAACGCCCTCCGGGTCTTGATCGACTCGACCTGGTTGAGGAGGTTCTCCATGAAGAACGGCATGGCCAGGGCTCGGTAGTTCACCCCGGCTCGCTCGATCATGTCGTCCATGGCGAACGCGGGCGACAGCAGTCCAGCGTGCTTGCCGTGGGCGCGGCCCAGGCTGGTGACGCCGACGACGCGCTGGACGCCCTGGGTCTTGAAGGCTTCGCAGGCCGGGCGGGTGAAGCCGAGGTAGTGCTCCTGGATGTCGTCGGCGCGGGGGTTCGGGGGAACCAGCCACAGGACGCCGGTGGCGCCCTCGAACGCTTCAGCGAGGGCCACGGGGTCACGGTGCGAGCCCTGCACGACCTCGGCGTGCTCGCGCGTCCGCGGAGCCAGCCGGGAGGGGTCCCGGGCGATCACCCGGACTGGCTGACCGCTGTCGAGCAGGGCGTTGAGTACCTGGTGGCCGATCTGGCCGGTGGGAGCGGTGACGACGATCACGGAAGCCTCCTGAGGTGGTGCGTTTGCATTGCCCGCTGTTTCCGTTGCTAACTGCCGTACGTTTCCGATGATAACCAAAGAGTGCTAACAGTGAGTCGTTATCATCGGAAACCATGGACGTCGACCGCTCCGCCCCGCCGGAGAGCAATCGTGAACGGATCATCACCGCCGCCCTCCGGCTTCTCGCGGAAGGCGGACGCGAAGCGGTGTCCACCCGCGCGGTCAGCGCCGCGGCAGGCGTTCAGGCGCCGACCATCTACCGGCTCTTCGGCGACAAACAGGGCTTGCTCGACGCGGTCGCCGCGCACGGCTTCGCGGCACATCTCGGCGCGAAGGCCGACCTCGAGCCGACGGATGATCCGGTCGAGGACCTGCGCACCGGCTGGAACCTCAACCGGGAATTCGGTCTGGCCAACCCGGCCCTGTACACCCTCATGTACGCGGAGCCCCGCTCCGGCGCCATGTCACCCGCCGCCTTGGCCGCGCTGGAAGTCCTCGGCGCCCATATCCATCGGATCGCCGAGGCCGGCCGACTGCGGGTCGACGAAGCACGCGCCACCCAGCTGGTCCACGCCGTCGGCGGCGGCACCACCCTCGCTCTCATCGCCACCCCCGAGGACCGCCGGGACCTCACGGTGTCCCATCTGGCGAGGGAAGCGGTCATCGCCGCGATCACCACCGACGCTCCCGCCCCGGCGCCCCCCGGCCCCGCCGGTGCGGCACTCACCCTGCGCGCTCTCCTCCCGCAGACCAGCACGCTGACACCGGGCGAGCACGCCCTCCTCGCCGAGTTGCTCGACCGCATCGCCCGAAGCGGTACAACGCCAGAGCGGTGACATGCGTCGGCTACCAGTCCGGCACTTGGACGAGTCGCGTGGCCTTGTGATCCTGACGGCCCTGACGGCCCTGACGGAACTCGGGCCGTCTGCCGGTCATGGCGGCCAGGTGCGCTCGATGCGGTCGCGTCGTACCGCATAAGCTGCGGGACCGCCTTTTACCACCGCCCGGTGGATCGCTTCGCGGTGTGCGTCGAGCCGTTCGACCATCTCGACACTGCGTAGCTGCTGGTTGTCGAGGTAGAACAGCACCGCCTCGCGTTCAAGGACCGGCCGGATCTCCAGGTCCCGGCTCTTGATTCGGCCGTCTTTTGAGAGCGGAACCCATGACTGGTCGAGACCGTGCGCGATCCACTCCGCGTCGGCCACGTCCTGTCCGTCGTCGGGAAAGACGTCCCCGATCCGGTGAACGGTCCAGCCGCACGCCCTCAGCCCTTCCGCGACTCGGCGCCCGAGGTTGCGGTCGAGGAAGAACTCAGGCGGCAAGGCGCACCACTGCCCGGCACAACGCGTCGACCTGCTCGGGCGTCATGTCGAAGTCGTACGCGATGTCCTCGACGCTCTCCCCGGCTTCCCACAGGTCGGTGATGGCGTTGACCGCGACGCGATTGGCGGCCACGATCGGCCTGCCGTGCCCGAATCTCGGGTCGATCACAACGGGGACGGAGTCCGGGTACTGCCTGAGCCGCAGGCTGGAGGGGAAGTCGTCGTCGGACTCCCAGTTCAGGTAGCGGAGGTAGCCGGAGACCACCTCGTGGATGGGAGCCTGACCGTCCCGGGCTCTGCGGAGATCTCCGAGACCGTGCTCGACGAAGATGTCCACCCCGTCCGTCGCGATCCGCCTCGACACAAGGCCGTAGGGCGTGGCGAAGGCGTCCCGTACCGCGGCGGCTGCCTCCCTGATCTCGCTCATACGGAGCCCCAGGGCGCGCAGGGAACGAAGGACGTGCGCCTCGGCCACCGCGATGAACGGCACCGAGGGCTGCCCCTTACGCAGCGGATCCACCTGGTGGACCAGAGGCGCCCCGGCGGCCCTGCCCTTCAGCCACGAGGTGAGCGTCGACTGCGGAATCTCCAGGTAGGAGGCTGTTTCTGTGGGAGTCAGTAGTCCGTCCTTGAACCTGTCGACCATGCCCCACCTCCTCCTGCTGACGTGCCCGGTACCGGGTTCCGCATCGTCGCACATCCAGACTCCCACCCGAGGTCCGCCCGCACACCCGCCCACCGGTTCAGCCGGCCGCGCAGAGTCGGTCCTGGGAGCGGCAGTCGCGGCAACGGCCGGGGTGTGCCGCGCGGAAGCCCCGGTCGCAGCCGTCGCAGTTGCGCATGGGGGCGACTGCCGGACGGGCTGGGGGTTCTGTGCTTCTGGTCGGTGTGGGGAGGGGCGTCTCCTTGAGCCGGTAAGCGAGGACGGCTGCGGGGCGGGCGAGGAACTGGGCGGGGAGCCGGGCGGTCAAGTACTCGGTGATCTGATGGGCCCCGACGCCCGCCGCGAGCCACTCGGTGACGGCTGGTGCCAGCCGGGCGGCCTCCTGGCCGGAGAGGATCAGCCGCGGATCCACCCTGCGCAGCGCTGTGAGTACGGCGATCGCTTGGGGGTCGGCTTTTGAGAGGGGAGCCGGGGTCTGCGCCCCCGCCTTCGCCTGGGTCTCCGCCTGCGTGGGTACCGTGGCGGCGCGCTGCTTCCGGGGGCGGCGTGGCTTTGGTGGGCCCGCAGGGCCGTCCGGGTTCGGGGCGCCGCCGGGGACGTTGTAGAAGTACGTCCGGGTGCGGACCTGCCCGGTGGGCGTCCGCTCGCGGCGGCGTTCCAGGTATCCGGCGACTTCGAGTTCCCTGAGTGCTCGCGAGATCAGGATCTCGCCCTCGCTGAAGTGCTCGCACAGGGCGGTGATCGTGACGGGGGAGCCGTCCGGCAGGGAGGAGATGTACGCCGCGACACCGACCGTGACCGCGCTGCCGCGTCGCTGGGCGAGGGCGTTGGAGAGCACGGTGAAGTCGGCCGTGAGGCGGGTGCGTACGTGGATCACGCCGGAGGTCGGAGCTCCGGCGTCGGCGCGCAGGCGCGCGTTAGACTGCGGGTCAGCCATCGGGAAGGGTTCGCTTCCTGATCGGTCAGGCCCTCGTTCGGGATTGCCGTCCCGGCCGGGGGCCGTATCTGTTTGCGCTTGTCGCGGCGAACGTAACCGCCCGTATCCCTCACCTGCAAGCCGGTCACTCGGACGGGTGACGCAGGCCTCGCGGCCGGGGAGGGTGGGTGGGCGGGTAGTTCTTTCCCTCGGTTCTTTAGGGAGGTCAGCGGCCCGCCGGGCCCTCGCGGGCAAGGGCCCGGTGAGCCCGGAAGACCTGGGAACCGGGGGGTGGCGTCAGGCCTTCAACCCGCCTATGAAGGCGGCCCAGGAGGCGGCCTCGAAGCACAGCGCAGGACCGTGCGGGGCCTTGCTGTCACGGACGGGGACGACGGCCCGGAACCCGTCGGCCACCTCCACGCAGTCGCCCCCCTCCTGATTGCTGTAGCTGCTCTTGCGCCAGGCGACGCCGGTCAGATCGGGACGGGACGTTCGCTCCACGGTGGTTGTCCTCCATCACGGATCGGATCATGTCGAGTGACATGAGCGGGGGCAGAGCTGCCGCCCTCAGCCGATCGTAGGTCAGCGCGAAACTCCTGACCTCGTCCGGATCCTCGATGAGTTGGCCGTGGTGCGCGCCCTCCGTGTAGGCGATCTCCGAGCCGTCCGGCATGGTCAGAACCGTGAGCGAGCCGCCCATGACATCGTGCTCGCCCTGGTCGAACGGCATTACCTGCACGGTGATGTGAGGTTCCGTCGTGGTCCCGAGCAGACGAGCCAGCTGCTCGCGCATCACCGAGTGACCTCCCACGGGGCGCCTGAGCACCGACTCGTCGAGGACCACCCACAACTCGGGCCGATTGGGCGTGCCGAGACGCTCCTGTCGTCCCATACGAAGGGCGACCCGCTCCTCCAACTGCTCCTTGCTGCCGAGCGTTCGACCGACTCGCAGCACCGCCCGCGCGTAGTCCTCCGTCTGCAACAGACCCGGCACCACGTGAGCCGCGTACTGCCTGATGGCCACCGCCCGCTCCGAGTACTCCATGAACCTCCGTGACCAGTCAGGAAACGCCTCCCGGTACACGTACGGCCACAGCTCCACCAGCAGGTTGTCCGCCCCCAGCACCGCGTCCAGCGCACGCGCCAGCTCCAGCGTCGGCTTCGCTCCGGACGCCCGCTCGATCTGCGTGATCCGTGTGCTCACCACGTGTGTTCTGGCGCCGAGTTCGGCCTGGGTCAGTCCGGCGGCCGTACGGAGCCTGCGTACCCGGGAGCCGAACAGCGCCGCCATCGACGTGCTGGGGTCAATTCCGTTGGCCAAAGCGTCACTTCCGTTCCTTACCGACCGATATGTAAGGCTGTTGCACCTGTCGAGCGTAGGGCGACCGGACGATGCTTGAGCACGGAACGTGACGATTCGTGTGCGTACAGAAGGCAAGGACGGACAAGCCGTGCTGACAGGAACGACCACCCCGGGAGACGAACTCCACTCCTTCGCGGAGCAGTTCGTCTCCTCACCCCGAGGTGCGCGGCTCGCCCGGCGGCTCGCCGTCCGGCGCATGGAGGAGTGGGGCCACCCACCGGCGTCGGACGCCTCGTGCGCCGTCGCGCTGGTCGTCGGCGAACTCGCCGCGAACGCCGTACAGCACGGCCGGGTGGCCGGACGCGAGTTCGGTCTCCGGCTCGCGCTCGATGCGGCCGTGGGCCTGGTGCGGATCGAGGTCGCGGACGCCGCCACCGCGAAGCGGCCGCCGACGGCCCCGCCCTCGTCGTACCCCGAGGGCGAGTCGGGTCGCGGGCTGCTCCTGGTGGACGCCCTCGCCGTGCGCTGGGGGGCGGCGCCCCGGCGCCCCGTGGGCAAGACGGTGTGGGCGGAGGTGTCCGTCAACGCGCCGTCGGGGTGAGAGCGGGGGTCCGGGCGTCCGATGGGAGGGTATTCGCGCCGCCCCCTGGGTAGGCTCCGCTGACATGGAGCATGAGGTGTTCGTTCCGGTTGCGGCCGAGCGGTTGCGGGTGGCGCTCGCCGACCCCGCGCAGGTGGCCCGGGCGCTCCCCGGGCTCCAGCAGGATGCCGGGAGCGAGCCTGTCGCCGGGCGACTGAAGCTGCGTGTCGGCGGCCACACCATCACCTACCGCGGCGCGGTCCGCGTCTCCGCGCGGGACGACGACACGTACGCCGTCGAGGCCGAGGGCACGGAGGTCCGGGGCCATGGCACGGTGAAGCTCACGCTGACCCTGCGCCTGGCGGAAGCGGAAGACGGTTCCACCCTCACCTTCACCGGTACGGCCTCCGCGGACGGGCGTATCACCGAGCAGTCGGCTGACGCGGTCGACTCGGCGGTCACTCGTCTGCTGAGCCGCTTCGCGGAGAACCTGGGGGCGGGGCAGGACCCGGGCCCGGAGCCCGAGGCGGACGGGACCGCCCAGGCGGAGCAGGAAACCGCCCAGGCCGCCGGTTCCGAGGCCGTCGAGGGTCAGGCCGGCGAGGATTTCGAGCCCGCCGCCACCGGTGACGTCGAGGCCGCGCCGGACGCGGAGGACGCCGCTGTTCCCGAGCCCACCGAGGCCGAGCCCGCCGACGACCTCGAGGAAGTCGGTGAACCGCCGGCCGAGGCGGCGCACGCGCGGCGGACGATGATCGGGCGGAGCGCGGAGGAAGTGGATCACGCGCCGCCGCGGGGGCGGTACGCACCGGTGCCCGCGCCGCAGACCGTCTCCCCGAGCCCGGTGCTCCGCTGGGCGGTACCCGCGGCCGCGTTCGCCGTGGCGTCGGCGATCGTCGTGGGCCGGGCCCTGCGCAAGCGCCGCTGACCTCTTGGTGCCGGTGCCCCCTTGATCGGTTGATCGGGCCAGTAGGGTCGCTCTCGTGAGTAGTGAAGACATCACGCTGACCGCGGGTGACGCGGAGGTGACCGTGGCGCCGGGCAACGGCGGGCGGGTCGGTGGAGTGCGGGTCGGTGGGGTCGAACTGCTGCGGCAGGGGGAGCGGTTCGGGTGCTTCCCGATGGTTCCCTGGTGCGGGCGGACCAGGGAGGGGCGGTTCCGGGACGGAGCCGTCGTGCACCAGATGCCGCTGAACTCGCCGCCGCACGCCATCCACGGCACGGTCCGCGACGGCGCCTGGAAGGTCGCCCGCGTCACGGCCGACGAGGCGGTCCTCACGTACGACCTGGTGGAGCCCTGGCCCTACGCGGGACGGGTCACGCAGGTGGTGGCCCTCACCGGGGACGCGCTGACGCTCACCATGTCCGTGGAGACGTACGACTCCTCCTTCCCGGCGCAGATCGGCTGGCATCCGTGGTTCCGGCGGAATGTGGGGGGCGACGACGTGCGCGTCGATTTCCAACCGGCCTGGCAGGAGGAGCGCGGGGACGATCATCTGCCGACGGGACACCGGATCGAGCCGAAGCCGGGGCCGTGGGACGACTGCTTCGGGATGCCGGGCGGCGTCGACGTCACCCTCACCTGGCCGGGGCAGCTGGAGCTGAAGGTGACCAGCCCCGAGGAGTGGGTCGTCGTGTACGACGAGCAGGAGGCCGCGGTGTGCGTGGAACCGCAGACCGGTCCGCCCAACGGGCTCAACACCCTCCCTCGCCTGGTCACACCGCTCGAACCGCTGGAGGCCAGCACCACCTGGAGCTGGCGCCGCCTCTAAGCTGTTCGGCATGACGGACGCACGTAGCGCGCTGCTGCAGCAGATCAAGGACAAGGCCGTGGTGCACGGCAAGGTGACCCTGTCGTCGGGTCTCGAGGCCGACTACTACGTCGACCTGCGGCGCATCACCCTCGACGGCGAGGCCGCCCCGCTCGTCGGGCAGGTGCTCCTGGACCTGACCGCCGACCTCGACTTCGACGCGGTGGGCGGTCTGACCATGGGCGCCGACCCGGTCGCCGCCGCCATGCTGCACGCGGCCGCCGCGCGCGGGCGGAAGCTGGACGCCTTCGTCGTACGCAAGGCGGCCAAGGCGCACGGCCTGCAGCGGCGGGTGGAGGGGCCGGAGATCGCCGGCCGCCGGGTCCTCGTCGTCGAGGACACCTCCACCACCGGCGGCTCCCCGCTCACCGCCGTCGAGGCCGTGCGCGAGGCGGGCGCCGAGGTCGTCGGCGTCGCCACGATCGTCGACCGGGCGACCGGGGCCGCCGAGAAGATCGAGGCGGGGGCCGGGGTGCCGTACCTGTACGCGTACTCCAAGGACGAGCTGGGACTCGACTGACCACTGGCTGAGCGGCGCATTGATCGTCGCCCCATGTCTGGAAAGATGGGGACGACGATGACGTCGCCCCCAAGGTCTAGGTCAGGGCCGTAAAAACGCACAACGCCAACCCGCACACTCAAGGAGCGGACGTATGCCCATCGCAACCCCCGAGGTCTACAACGAGATGCTCGACCGGGCGAAGGCAGGCAAGTTCGCCTACCCGGCCATCAACGTCACCTCGACCCAGACCCTGCACGCGGCTCTGCGCGGCTTCGCGGAGGCGGAGAGCGACGGCATCGTCCAGATCTCCACGGGCGGCGCCGAGTTCCTGGGCGGCCAGTACAGCAAGGACATGGTGACCGGCTCCGTCGCCCTGGCGGAGTTCGCGCACATCGTCGCCGAGAAGTACCCGGTCAACATCGCCCTGCACACGGACCACTGCCCCAAGGACAAGCTCGACGGGTACGTACGTCCGCTGCTCGCGGTCTCCGAGGAGCGCGTCAAGGCCGGCCGCAACCCGCTGTTCCAGTCCCACATGTGGGACGGCTCCGCGGAGACCCTCGCGGACAACCTGTCCATCGCGCAGGAGCTCCTGGAGCGCGCCCGCGCCGCGAAGATCATCCTCGAGGTCGAGATCACCCCGACCGGTGGCGAGGAGGACGGTGTCTCCCACGAGATCAACGACTCCCTCTACACCACGGCCGACGACGCGATCCGTACGGCCGAGGCGCTCGGCCTCGGTGACAAGGGCCGCTACCTGCTGGCCGCGTCCTTCGGCAACGTGCACGGTGTGTACAAGCCGGGCAACGTCGTCCTGCGCCCCGACCTGCTGAAGGAGCTGAACGACGGCGTCGCCGCCAAGTTCGGCCTGCCGGCCGGCAGCCAGCCGTTCGACTTCGTCTTCCACGGCGGCTCCGGCTCCACGGAGGAGGAGATCCGCACCGCGCTGGAGAACGGCGTCGTGAAGATGAACATCGACACGGACACGCAGTACGCCTTCACGCGTCCCGTCGCCGACCACATGTTCCGCAACTACGACGGCGTCCTGAAGGTCGACGGCGAGGTCGGCTCCAAGAAGACCTACGACCCGCGCACCTGGGGCAAGCTGGCCGAGGGCTCGATGGCCGCCCGGGTCGTCGAGGCCACGCAGAACCTGCGCTCGGCGGGCACGAAGATCAAGTAATTACTCGGGGAACCCTTTCGGGAAACTCGTGAGCCCGGCGCCTGCCCTTGGCGCCGGGCTCGCTGTATACCTGGGGGATGCCCGATGTCAGGCTGGCCTCGCCCCAGGGCAAGTGGATCCTGTTCACCACGATCCTCGGCTCCAGCATGGCCCTGCTGGACTCGACCGTCGTCAACGTCGCCCTGCCCCGGATGGGCCGCGACCTCGGCGCCGACCTCGCTTCCCTCCAGTGGACCGTCAACGCCTACATGGTCACGCTGGCAGGGCTGATCCTCCTCGGCGGCTCCCTCGGCGACCGGTACGGCCGGCGCCGGGTCTTCGTCATCGGGGTGGTGTGGTTCGCCGTCGCCTCCCTGCTGTGCGGACTCGCCCCGAACGCCGGGGTGCTCATCGCGGCCCGGGCCCTGCAAGGAGTCGGGGGCGCGCTGCTCACACCGGGCTCCCTCGCCCTCATCCAGGCCACCTTCCACGCCGACGACCGGGGGCGCGCCGTCGGCCTGTGGTCCGGGTTCGGCGGGGTCGGGGCGGCCGTCGGACCGTTCCTGGGCGGCTGGCTGGTGGACGGGCCGGGCTGGCGCTGGGTGTTCCTGATCAACGTGCCGCTGGCGCTGGTGTGCGCCCCGGTCGCCGTACGCCATGTGCCCGAGTCCCGGGACGAGCGGGCGCACGGGCACTTCGACGTGCTCGGGGCCGCGCTGGGCGCGCTGGCCCTCGCGCTTCTCACGTACGCCCTGATCGAGGCCCGCGGGGGCACGGTCGTCGTGGCCGTCAGCGCCGTTCTGGGGCTGGCCGCCGCCGTCGCCTTCGTGGTGGTCGAGCGGCGCAGCCCCGATCCGATGATGCCGCTCGGCATCTTCGCGTCCCGGCAGTTCAGCGCGGTCAACCTGGTCACGCTGTGCGTGTACGCGGCGTTCGGGGGCTTCTTCTTCCTCGCCGCGCTGCAGCTCCAGGTCGTGGCCGGTTACTCGGCGCTGGGTGCCGGTACCGCGCTGCTGCCGATCACCGTGCTGATGCTGCTGCTCTCCGCCCGCTCCGGGGCGCTCGGCGAGCGGATCGGGCCGCGGGTGCAGCTCACGGTGGGGCCACTGGTGTGCGCGGTGGGGGTGCTGCTGATGCTGCGGGTCGGGCCCGGTGCCTCGTACGTCACCGATGTGCTGCCCGCGCTGCTGGTCCTCGGCCTCGGCATGGTCACGCTGGTCGCGCCGCTGACCGCGACGGTGCTGGCGTCCGTGGACGTCTCCCGGGCCGGGCTGGCGAGCGGGATCAACAACGCGGCGGCGCGGGCGGCGGGGCTGGTCGCCGTGGCGGCGCTGCCGTTGCTGGCGGGGATGGGGGAGGAGGCGTACCGGTCGCCGGGGGCGTTCGACGATGCGTTCGGGCGGGCGATGGTGTGGTGTGCGGGGGTGCTGGTGGTGGGGTCGGGGGTCGCCTTCGCGACGGTACAGCGGCCTCCGGCGGGTTGTCGGCGGCCTGAGTGTCGGACCCATGGCTCTGTGACGGCGCCGCCGCTGGAGGGGCGGGCCACTCGGGGGCGCCTTGAGTGAGCGGTGGGCGCGTTGTCGGCTGCCTGGCTGGTGAGCGTCGGCGGCTGCGGGCTTGTCGGTGGCTGTTCGCGCAGTTCCCCGCGCCCCCAGGGGGTTGCACTTGCCCTGCGCCGAGCGCGCGGCCGGGGCGGGCCCGGCCGCGCGGGATGGGTGCTACTGCTTCAGCTCCGTGTAGGCCTCCGCGCTGCTGTCCTGGAGGAACTGCCAGCAGCGGTCGGCCTCGGGCTTTTCGTTGATGGTGTCGGCGGCGCGGGCGAGGGCGGCGAGGCAGCGGAGGAAGCCTCGGTTGGGGCGGTGGTCCCAGGGGATGGGGCCGTGGCCCTTCCAGCCGGCGCGGCGGAGCTGGTCGAGGCCGCGGTGGTAGCCGGTGCGGGCGTAGGCGTACGACTCGACCACGCGCCCCGCCTCGAAGGCGTCGTCGGCGAGCATCGCCCAGGCGAGGGAGAACTCGGGGTGGTCCGCCGCGACCTGGGCCGGGGGCAGGGACTCCTCGCCCAGCTGCCGATAGGCGTCCTCGTTCTCCGGCAGGTGCGTCGGGTCGGGGCCGCCGAGCAGGTTCTTGTGCGTCGTCATGAGTGCAGTCTGCCACTCTCCTCCACCCGGTCACGGCCGAGCGCGGCGCTGAGCAGCGCGCCCAGGACGGCCACCGCGGCGAAGACGGTCCAGAGGGCGGAAGGCGACGCGAGCAGCAACCCGGCCCCCGCGACCGGCACGGCCACCGAGGCGATGGACCAGGACGCCTGGTACACCGCCATGCAGGGGGCCTCCATGCCGGGTGCGGCGAGTTCGGCGGCGTAGGCGTCGCTGGTCGGGGCGATCACGATCTCGCCGAGGGTGTAGACGGTCATCGCGACGAGCGACACGGCGACGGCGACCGCCGGGAGCTCCCGCAGGGGGGAGATCAGCGCGAATCCCAGCCCGGCGGACGCGTACAGCGCGCCGCCCGCGGCCAGCATCCGCGGGGCGGAACGATCCGCCGTGCGTCTCACCAGCGACTGCTGGAACAGCACGACCAGCGCGCCGTTCAGGGCCAGTACGGTGCCGGCGGCCCAGCCGGGCAGCCGGGCGTCGTCCACCAGGTAGAGACCGGTGAACGTGGACACGACGGTGGCGCAGACCGTGAAGCACGTCTTGGCGGCGGTGAGCAGCGCGAAGCCGGGCAGGCGCAGCACCTGCCACGTACCGGCCGAGTCGGACTCCCGTGCCCCGGAGGTCCCGGCGGAGGCCTCCGGGGCCGCCTGCCCCCGCAGCCGTAGCAGGACGACCGTGGTGACGGCGAAGCTCGCCGCGTTGACCAGCGCGATCGTCCGCAGGCCCGCCGAGCTGTGCGCCGAGGCCAGCACGCCGCCGACGAGCGAGCCGAGGCACAGGCCGACGTTGCGGGCCCAGCCCACGGTGCTGAACGCGCGCCGGGAGGCGGGCCCGCGGGCCAGGCGGGCGATGGTGGCGCCGAGCGACACCCACACCACCTTGTCGAGTACGGCGGACAGGACCAGCGCGCCCACGGCCAGGGGAGCGGGCAGCGTCACCGCGTACAGCACGAACAGCGGGGCGCGTACGGCGTTGCCGATGATGAGGGAACGCAGGTGGCCCACGGACTGCACGAGACGTCCGAGGGCCGCGCTCGACACGATCAGCGCCAGGTTCACCACGGTGAGCGTGGTGCCGACGGACGCGACGCCGAGGTCCTGCACCCGCACGAAGTACAGCAGCGCGAAGGGCATGAACATCCCCGAGCCGACCGCGTCGACGATCATCGCCGACACGAACAGCCGGGGCAGCGGCCCGTCCGTCCGGCTCACGCGTCGGGAACCCTGGTCAGTCCCAGGAGGTCGAGCAGCCGGGCGTTGGCCTCGCCCAGCTGGGCCAGGGTCTCGGCGCGGTCCGGGCCGCTGCCCAGGACGTAGCCGGCCCGCCACCAGTTGGCGTCCACGCTCGCGAGGGTCGAGCCGGGCGGCAGCAGGCGCTCGGCGTGCGAGACGAGTGGCAGGCCCTCGCGGACCCCGGCCATCGTGGGGGCGTCGGCGACGGTTCCGGTGCCCGCGACGAACTCCACCGCCGCGACGTGCGGGGTGACGTCGGGCCGGGTGCGGGCGGGGTCCTCGTCGCCGAGCGCGACGGAGAGCGCGGCGTCGTACAGGTCGAGTCCGGTGGCGCGCAGCAGGACGTCGCTGATGAGTCCGCCGGCGGGGCGGAAGGCGATCTCGATGAGGTGCCAGCGGTCGCCGTCGCGCTTGGCCTCCAGGTGGAGCACCGCGCTGTCGATGCCGAGCGCCTCGACCACGCTGTCGACGAAGCGGGTGGCCGACGGGCCCAGCTCGCGCTGCACCGCGGGGTCGATCACGTGCCGGGTCTCCACGAAGGAGGGCGGCGCGGTGCAGGTCTTCTCGGTGACCCCGACGAACAGGGTGCGCCCGGCCCTGACCACGGCCTCCAGGGACAGCTCGGGCCCCGGCACGAAGTGCTCGACCAGCGCCCGCGGCTGGCCGGTGGTGGACATCACGGCCGACAGGGCGCCCGGCAGGTCGGCGGGGTCGGACACGCGCCGGATGCCGAGGCTCGCCGCGCCGTCGACGGGCTTGACGATGACCTCGCCGGACGGTGCCGAGCGCAGGAGCGCCTCGGCCTCGGCCGGGTCGGAGGTGAGGACGAAGGGCAGGTCGGCACCGGTACCGGCGAGCCGGCGCCGTACGTCGGCCTTGTGGGAGAGATCGTCGGCGACGGCCGCTCCGGCGCCGGGCAGGCCCCACTCCTTCGCGAGGCGGGCCGCGATACGGGTGCCCCAGTCGTTGAAGGCGAGGATGCCGTCGACCTTGCCCTCGAAGGCCTTGAGGCGGTCCAGGTCGGGGCCCGGGTCCTGGTGGTCCGTCAGCCGCCAGGCGTGGTTCTCGGTGGCCAGCCGGTCGTAGCGGGAGTACGCGGTCTCGTCGACGAGGATCGTGTCGACACCTCTGCGCTCCGCCGCCGCGAAGAAGCGTTCACGCAGGGGGCCGATGCCGATGATCAGGACGGTGGGGCGTGCGGTCATCGCACTCTGCTCCTTCATGGGTGGTTCAGGCGGTGAGCGCGGCGAACGCCGCGTCCGTGCGGCGCAGCAGCGCGGTGTGGGCGGGCGCGCCGGGCGGTACGGCGCTCAGCAGCGGCCGTGCCGTGGCGCCCCTGCGCAGCTTGGGTGTCGCGGTTCCGGTGCTCAGCAGCACCCTGCGGGCCCCGGTGTCGCGGGCCAGACGTACCGGCTGGTGGTAGGCGACGTGGAAGTACGCGCCGATCTCCTCGCTTCCTGGGCCCAGCCCGACCATGCGCAGCAGCACGTCACGGGTGCCGAGGACCGAGGTGGAGCTGGCGACGGCCGTCCCGTGCCGGTCCCGGACGAGCGTGACGCGGTAGCGCGCGCCGAAGGCGAGCCGCAGGCGCTCGTTCACGCGCAGCAGCCGGGCCGGGTCGCCGGGGATGCCGTGCTTCTCGTCGGAGCACGCCTCCAGCCGGGCGACCTCCCGCTGGATCTCCTCGGTCACCTCGTCGCCCCGGTGGATCTCGGCGCTCGCACCGGCCTCGTCCAGCGACGCCAGCTCCCGGCGCAGCCTGCGCCTCCGGTGCGCCGACAGACCCGCGAGGTAGGCGTCCTGGTCCTCGCCGACGTCGGCGATGCGGAAGTAGTGGTCGGTGACGCCCACGCTCCAGCCGCGGTCCCGCAGGCACGGCAGCACGGGGTCGTCCTCGTCGAGGTGCAGGAAGGTGAGCAGCCGCCCCTGGGTGCGGGCGTACTCCTCCAGCGCGGTCACCAGTGCGTCCGCGTCGAACTCCGCGCCGGCCGCGGGGAAGACGGACTGTCCGTAGCCGAGGGCGCAGACGTTCAGCTGGCGCCGCCCCTCCGCCCTGGCCTCCTCGAGGTCGCCCTCGGGCTGGGCCACGTCACGGCCCGCGCCCGCGGTCACCTCGGTGCAGTTCATCCGGGGGAAGCCGGAGTGGTCGTCCTGGGCGCGCACCGCGCAGGCGGCCCCGGCGCCGGGTATCTCAAGGAACCGGACGCCGTCCTCGGGCCAGCGGTTCGCGGTGAGCCAGGCCCGCGAGGACCTGGGGTCCGGCGGGTCGGCGTTCCAGTACTCGCCGGGCAGGCCCTCCGCCGTCGCGTACTCCGTGACCGTCACATCGTCACCGCTTCCACTCCGTTGCGCACCTGCCCCCACCGCACCCTCGACTCCCGGTGGATCCGCCAGATGTTGTCCTCCGTCAGCAGACGGGAGACGACACCGGGATACGCCTCCTCGAAGAAGGAGTACGGAGGGGGCACCTCGATTCCCTCGGAACCGTAGTCGAGCCGGTCCTCCATGCCGTGCCGTCGGGTGATCTCCGTACCGGGGTGGTACGTAAGGATGTTGGGGCTGGCGAGCATGAGGTAGCCGTCGTCGATGAGGCGGCCCACCTCCTCGATGGTCTCGGCGATGCTGTCGTCGTCCTCGCCGTCGAGCCCGAAGAGGACCGAACTGCCCACCCGTATCCCGGCCTCGCGCAACAGGCCCAGCGCCAGGCGCACCCGCTCCTTCCAGGGGGTTCCGCGCCGGACGTTCTTGTGGACGTGCCGCATCACCTGCTCGGACATGCTCTCGATGCCCACGTAGACGTAGGTGCAGCCCGCCTCCCGCATCGCGGCCAGGCCCGCGCGCACGAGTTCGGGCTTCGGGCCGGTGAGCACGTCGACGGTGAGCTGGGCGCCCCAGCGCAGGACGGCCAGGCCGCGGTCGATCTGCCGTGCCTCGGCCAGCTCGGCGCAGAACTGCCGGATGCGGGGCCAGGATCCGGACCAGAAGATCGAGTCGTCGAAGAAGGCGGCCTCGGCGCCGTACTCGACGTACTCCCGCAGCCGCTCCACCATCATCGTGGTGTCGCCGGGCGTCGGGCGCCGCACCTGGCCCAGCAGGGCCGACTCCGAGCAGAACGTGCACCGCATCGGGCAGGTGCCCGAGACGAGGACATGCGCGCACCGGGCCACCGTGCCGTCGTCCCGGGTGAAGATCGGGAACCGGGAACGGATCAGGAACGGGGCGTACGGCGACGGGGACTGCTCCTCCGGGACGGGCGGGCCCTCCACACGGAACGCGGTCCAGCCGGCGCCGGTGCCGTCGCGGACGAGGATGCTGCCGCGCCCGTACTCCTGGCCCCCCTCGCCCGCCATCCGCTCCAGCTCGGCGGCGACCGCCCCGGCGGTGGCCCTGCGCGTCGACAGGTCCATGGCGCGGGCGACGGCCCGCAGGGTGAGGTCGAGGAGGGGGCCGCCGTCGCCGCTCACCAGGACGTCGACGGGACGCGCGGCCGCCGTGGCGGTGGAGCTGGGCGCGAGATACACCTCGGCCGCCTGCTCGTGGCGCACCGTCTCGTCCGCGTGCCGCCCGCCCATCACCACCAGGGCGCCGGGGCACTCCTCCTTGACCAGCGCGGCGATCTCCAGGGCGTAGCGGTGTGCCGGCGAGACCGCGCTGATCAGGACGACGGAGGGGGCGCGCCGGCGCAGCAGGCCGACGAGGTCGGCGCGGGTGCGCGGGGTCCACGTCCGGGGGTCGAAGATCGTGTCGTCGGTGGTCCGCACCTCCGTCTCCAGGCGGCGCGAGACGTCCGGCCGTTCCTTCTTGCCGGGCAGGCGCGGCCAGAGCGGGCACAGGTCGTTGTACACGTCGGTGGGCCCGAAGGGGTCGGTGAACGAGGCCGTCGCCCGGGACATGGGGTAACTGAGCGCCGAGTAGAGGGCCATGGGGTCGCCCGGGTAGGCGACGTCGTTGTCCTCGTCGGTGATCACCGGTGCGAGGATCCCCAGCACGCCGAACGCGCGCACCGTGCCCACGGCTTCGAATCCGGCCGCGTCCAACTCCGCCCGCAGCCGCCCGCGTCGGGTCCGTAGGGCCGGGTCGGTGTCGCGGCCGCCGATGTGCAGGAGGGCGGACCCGAACGTGGCCCGTACCTGAAGCTTCGTCACGATGCCGCCTCTTCCTTCCACTGGTCCGCCAGGGCGCCGATGTGCGCGGGAGTCGTGCCGCAGCAGCCGCCGACGAAGGCCGGTCCGAACGCGGCGGCCCATCCGTGCGCCAGGTCGGCGAACGCCGACGGCGACAGGGCCGGGGGGAGCGTGTGCGCGCTGTGCTCCCACTGGTCGAGCGCCGTACGGTCCTCGAGGTTCGGGTAGACCCCGACGGGCACCCCGAGGCCGGTCAGCCGCTCCAGCGCGCGCGGTACGGCGGCCAGGGGCAGGCAGTTGACGGCCACCGCGGCCGCGCCGGCGTCGACGCAGGCCCGGGCCGCCTCGTCGAGCGCGTCACCGTCGGGCAGTGTGGCCTCGTCCGTGACGACGAAGCTCACCCAGGCGCGCAGCCCGTGCCGCACCGCCGCCTGCACCGCGATCACCGCCTCCCGGCGCGTGCACTGTGTCTCCACGAGGACGAGGTCGGGCGCCGCGTCCCCGAGGACACCGGCCATCCAGGCGTGCTCGCGGCGCAGCGTGTCGTCGTCCGGGGTGAGCGCCGGGGTGTAGCAGTCCTCGACGGGGGCGACCGAGGCCGCCACCAGGGCGTGCGGTGTTCCGGCGGCCGTACGGGCGCGCTCGGCGCACGTCACGGCCCGGCGCACATAGGCGGCCCGCTCCGCCTCGGGGACGCCCATACGGGTCAGGGCCCGGGCGTTGGCGCGGAAGGTGTTGGCGGTGACGATGTCGCTGCCGCTCTCCAGGAACTCCGCGTGCACCTTCACCAGCGCGTCCGTCCCGGCCGCGTCCCGCAGCGGCGCGCTGGTGAGCCACGGTTCGAGCATGGGGATCCCGGCCGCCTGGAGACCGGTGGCGGTGCCGCCGTCGAGGATCCGGGGACGGCGGCTCATACGGCTTCCCCGCTGCCCCACGCCAGGAACTCCTCGACCCACGCGGCGGGCATCAGGTTGATCTTCTGGTCGGCGAAGGGCCGTTGCTCGGGGGCGATCCAGTCGTCGTCGCCGCGCAGGGGGACCGAGCCGTCGGGTCTGACGATGTGCGGGCCGTAGTAGAACCAGGCGATCTGCCCGACGAACTCGTTCAGTACCGCCCGGTGGATGCCGGGCGAGAACATCCGCAGATGCGCGTACGCCACGGACAGTTCACCGAGGAGGTCGAAGGGGGCGCGCATGAGGTAGTGCCCGAAGTAGTCGTGCGTGGCACGCAGTACGTCGTTGTGGAGGGCCGGCGCCCCGTCGATGTCGATGCCCGACGGCGACAGGAGCGGGTTGTCCGGGTCCTCGTAGCCCTCCGGCCCGTGTCCGTGCTCCGTGGGGAACACATACAGGTCCTCGCCCGCGTCCATGGCCCGGCACAGCTCGCGGGAGGCGGTGTAGGGCTGCCCGGAACCGCGGAAGAAGCGCACCTTCAGGCCCATGTCGGTCATGCAGGCGAGCTGGTCCTGTGCCTCCAGGGCCATGCGCAGGTACTGGCCGCGGGCGTCGGGATCGTTGGGAAGGTGCTGTTGCTCGTGAAAACGCCGGGCGATCTTCCGCACCAGGCGTTCCGGAACGGCGGACGCCCGGAAGGGAGAACGGAGCCAGTCCTCTTCCGGATCGGCGCGGCGAAGATACAGCCGAGAGACCTCGCGTACATCAACGACCATGGCGTCCATGGTTGTTGGGGCCGGGCGCGAGGGCATGCCGCAGGATCCGGTGACACCGTTTCCGGGGACGTGACGGGGGCGGGAGCGCACCGGTATCGATTCGGGAAGGCCAGGGTGGATGGTCCCTGCATGCGAACAGCGATATGCGAGCGGCGGCCGTTGGTGCTCATGGGCCTGGCACACCTGCTGAGCACCCAGTCGTCCCACGAGGTGGTGTTCACGTCGACCGACGCGCTCCCCGAGCCGGGGGACCACGTGGACGTCCTGGTCATGGGGGAGAGCCTCGCGGGCGAGGTTCCGGGGTCCTGGAGACGGCCCGGTGACGCGGGCGAGGGGCCGTGCACGGTGGTCGTACGGGCGGACGCGACGGCCGAGGAGGTGTTGCGGTCCGTGAACGAGGCCGTGGCGCACCCCTCGGCCGCCTCCGGGACGGAGCGCTCGGTGGCCGCCGCCGCGCTCTCCCCGCGCGAACAGGAGGTGCTGCGTTTCATCGCGCTGGGTATGACCCACGGGCAGGTGGCACGCCGGATCGGCATCAGCCACCACACCGTCGACACCTACGTCAAGCGGGTCCGGTCGAAGTTCAGCGTGGGCAACAAGGCGGAGCTGACACGTATCGCACTGGGCTTGATGCCCATGTGAACGACCCGCACAACCCTGTGAATTTCGCCGTACCGTTTGCCCCGCAAACCTCCTATGATCGCGAGGCGAGGCCCCTACCCGGGCCTTCTGCAAGGCCCCTACCTGGGCCTTCTGAATGACGGGGGGACAGGGCATCCATGTCCGAACAGGGAGACGGAGCACTACGGTTCAACATCCTCGGGCCGCTCGAAGGCTGGTCCGGGTCGACGCGACTGCGCCTGGGCGGAGCGATCCAGGAACGGGTTCTGACGACCCTGCTGCTCGAACCGGGCAGGGTGGTGCCGGTGGCGCGCCTGGTGCAGGCGGCATGGGACGACGATCCCCCGGCCACCGCGACGCACCAGGTCCGCAAGGCCGTCGCCGACCTGCGACGGCGGATCCCGGGCGGCGGCGGAGTGATCCTGACCGACGGGCCGGGCTACCGGGCGGTGGTGGCCGCCCGCGAACTGGACCTGACGGAGTTCGCCGACCACATCCGTGACGCGGGCCGGGCCGTGTCCGACAACGCACCCCGCGAGGCGGTGCGGGCACTGCACCGGGCGCTCGCGCTGTGGCGCGGGCCCGTCATGGCGGACACCGGGACCGCCGTGATCCAGGCCGCCGGCACCGCGCTCGACGAACGCCGGCTCGCGGCCGCCGAGCAGCTCTTCGAGCTGCGCCTCGGTCTCGGCGAGGCCGGTGAACTCATCGGCGACCTGCGCGACCTCATCGCCCAGAAACCCCTGCGCGAGACCCTGCGCGGCCACCTCATGCTGGCGCTGTACCGCACGGGCCGCCAGGCGGAGGCCCTGGAGGAGTACCAGAAGGTGCGCGGGCTGCTCCTGGAGGAGCTCGGCATCGACCCCGGCCCCCGGCTGGGCGAGCTGTACGCCGCGATCCTGCGCGAGGCCCCCGAACTGGCCGCCCCCAAGCTCCGGTTGCCGGCCCTCCCCGAGCCGGCCCCATCGCCCGCCCCGCGGGCCCCGGCTCCGGCCGCCGACCGGGACGGGCCGCCCTGCACCCTGCCGTACGACCTCTCCGACTTCACCGGCCGCAAGAGGGAGCTGGACGCGCTCGTCGAGTGCATCAGAGGCGGGGGCGGGCCGGGGCAGCGGCACAGCAGGATCGTGGCGATCGACGGGATGGGAGGCAGCGGCAAGACCTCGCTCGCCGTCCGCGCGGCCCACCAGGTGGCCGCGGACTTCCCCGACGGCCAACTCCAGCTCGACCTGCGCGGCTTCACCCCCGGGGAGTCGCCGGTCTCCCCGGCCACCGCACTCGACGCCCTGCTCAGGGCGCTCGGCACCCCGGGCGACCGCATCCCCGACGACATCCAGGGCCGTACCGCGCTGTGGCGCTCCACCCTGGCGCACCGCCGGCTGCTGCTGCTGATCGACAACGCCATGGACGTCGGCCAGGTCCTGCCGCTGCTGCCCGCCTCGCAGGGCTGTCTGGTGCTGATCACCAGCCGGGCGCGGCTCGTCGACCTCGACGGGGCCGAATGGTTCTCGATCGGGCCGATGTCCCACGAGGACAGCATGCTGCTGATCGAGGAGGTGCTGGGCTCTACGCGCGTGGCGTCGGAGCCCGCGGCGACGGCCGAACTGGTCCACCTGTGCGGCCGGCTGCCCCTCGCGCTGCGCATCGTGGCCGCCAGGCTGCGCAACCGGCCGCGCTGGACCGTGGAGTACCTGGTCGACCGGTTGCGGGACGAGACCCGCCGGCTCGAGGAGCTCAGCGCGGGGGAACGCAGCGTCGCCGCGTCGCTGCGGCTGTCGTACCAGATCATGGACGAGGAACACCGGGTCGCCTTCCGTATCCTGGGCCTGCACCCCGGTGCCGAGATCGACGTGTACGCGGCGGCCGCCCTCCTCGGCACCGACCGGCACGACGCGGAGCAGATCCTGGAACGGCTGCTGGACGTGCACCTGTTGCAGCAGCCCGCCATCGGCCTGTACCGGTTCCACGACCTGGTGCGCAACTTCGCGCAGAGCCAGTGCGGACCCGACACCGCCGCGGACGACGCCGAGGCCGTACGACGCCTGCTGGACTACTACGTCACCACCACCGAGGCGGCCTGCGAGCTGCTCTTCCGCGGACGCAAACGCCGTTCCACGGGGCTGCCCGCCTACCGGGGGGAGCAGCCGGTGTTCGTGGACGCGGCGCGCACCGCGCACTGGTTCGACCGGGAGCACAGCAACCTGGTCGCCGCCATCTCGCTCGCCTACCGCAGCGGCCTGGACCGGCACACGGTGTGCCTCACCCGCAACATCGTCTTCCGGCTCAACGCCCGCGGCCAGTTCAAGGAGTTCAGGGACGTCGGCCGGATCGCCGTCGAGGCCGCGCGGCGGCTCCAGGACGTGGAGCTGCTGGGCGTCAGCCTGTCCAACCTGGGCGTCGCCTGCTGGAAGCTCGGGCACTTCGACGAGGGCCTCGCGGTGGCCACGGAGGCACGTGACGTCGCCGTCCGCCTGCGCGACCAGCACACCGAGGCACACGGCGAGTCCACGATCGGGCTGCTGCTGACCGTCCTCGGGCGGCACACGGAGGCGCTGCTGCATCTGGAGCGCGCGATCAGCCTGGAGCGGGAGCTGAACATCCCGCGCGCCGAGGCCGAGACGCTCACCAACCTCAGCACGCTGTACGCGCAGTGGGGCCGCTGCGAGGAGGCCGCCACGGCGGCGCGGCAGGCCCTGGAACTGCACCGCAGCTTCGACTACCGCGACAACCACGTGATGGCGCTGACCGATCTGGCCTTCGCGCACATCGGCCTCGGCCAGTACGAGGACGCCCACCAGGCTCTGGAGGAGGCCCGTGCCATGTGCGACTCCTCCAGCCCGCCGGGCGACGTGGCGCTGGCGCTGGCCCTGTCCGCCGAGGTCGCCGAGTGTCTGGGCCGGCGGTCGGAGGCGGCGGGCTTCGCCGTTCGGGCGCTGGAACTCGCGCGGGTCAGCGGCAGCCCGACGCGGCAGGCGAAGGTCGAGAACCTCGTCGGCGAGTTCTGCCGGCGAAGGAACGAGCACGAGCGGGCGCTGTCGCTCCACGCGCACGCCCATGAGCTGGCCACCGCGATCGAGTACCGCGCGGAGAAGGCGCGGGCCCTGAGCGGGATGGCCTACGCGGCGGAGGCGCTCGGGGACACCGACCTGGCCGTCGAGCACCGCGCTCAGGCGACGGCGCTGCTCGACTCCATGGGCTGTCCCGTCCCTCTGGTCGACGGCCGCCTCAATGTGTGACGACGGTCGGGCCCTGGTTGTCGGCGACGACGTGACGGGCGCTGTGCGTGTGGCCGCCGGACGAGCCGGCCGTGGCGCCCACGCCGAGGACCAGGGCCGTCGTACAGAGCGCGCCGATGAGGGTGGCCAGCATGCTGCGCATGTCTCTCCTTGGTGACCGGTGCTGCCTGGGGTGTGACGCCATACTGGGCGTGGCGCTTCCCGTACCGGTCCCGTCTCGTTACCGCGTCCCCGGTCCCGATCCCGCGCCGTGCGGAGAACGGCCCTCCCAGCGGCGCCGTACGGCGGCCAGTCCCTCGTCGACCTCCTGGTGGGAGCCGCCGTGGACGATGACCTCGACGTGCTCGGGCACGGCGGCGTCGGCGTCCACCACCCGGATCTCGTCGACGTGACGCATCCCGCCGATGTCGTTCAGGACCGCCGCCAGGTCCCCTCCGGCGCGGCGCAGCGTCAGCCGGGCGAGGGCCGCCGAGCGCCCGGGCACCGGACGGCACCGCGGGGACCCGGCCAGCGCCGACAGGACGTCCTCCTCCGGGGCCCGGCCGGTCGCCGCCCGCGCCAGGCGCCGGATCGGCCGCGCCCCCAGCCGTGCCCTGGAGGCGGCGATGCGGGGGCCGTTCGCGGTGACGACCACCTCGGTGTGGGCGGGTCCGGACTGGAGGCCCGCCAGATCCAGCAGCGCCCGTACCGCCGCGCGGATCTCGACGCGGTCCGCCTCGGCCAGGGCTCCCGGGTGCAGCAGCACGGCGTCGGTGGCGCGCCGTGTGGTCATGCCGGTGACCTCGTGCATGCCGTCGCAGGTGAGCGTGTCCACGCTGACCCGGGGTCCGGTCAGGAACTCCTCGACCAGATGGGGCCCGGCGGGGGCGTCGGCGAGCCATCGGTCGAGGTCGCCCCTGCTGCGGATGACGGTGGTCCCGGAGGCGCGCCCGGCCTTGACGGCCACGGGCAGGGAGAAGTCCTCGACCAGCTCGCGGACGGCCTCGGCGGTCGTGGCGGGCCGGGCCCTGACCTCGGACACCCGGCCCTGGTTGAGGATCCGCCGCATGAGCGCGGGATCGCGCAGCCTGCGCAGCGGCTCGGCCCGCCGCGGCGCCAGTTCCCGCAGGGCCCGTTCCGCGGCGAGGTGCAGCGCCTCCGCCTCACCGAGGTACACGATGTGCGGGATCCCGTGCGTACGGGCGGTCCCCACCAGGGTGGTGTGCAGGGCGCCCGGGTCGGCGAGGTCCACGGCCACCCGCCGTGCGGTGGAGCGCCCGGTGTCCGCGGGGCCCTCGACCGACCAGGTGTCGAACCCCGCGGCCGTCGCCGCCTCCCGTGCGACAGCGTCCGGACACAGCAGGAGGACCCGGTGGGGGTTCTCGCTCACCGGCTCCGGAGTGCACTGCCGACGGGACACGGGTCTCCTCAGTAGTAGTGGCGCATGATTTCGGTGGCCCAGCCCGGCTGGGTGGTGTCGCCGCCCTGGGGGCCGAACTCGCTCATGTACGGCTTGATGTCGAGGACGGGCGTGCCGTCGACGGCGTCGAGGCCCTGGACGTGGAGGTCGAGCCCGTCGGTGCGCAGGAGGCGGCAGCGGGAGACGCCGATGCGGTTGGGGCGGTTCTTGCCGCGCTGGGCGAAGATGCCGACCAACGGCCAGTCGGTGTTGCCGCGCGGGTGGCGGGCACCGGTCTCGATCTTCGCCACGGGGACGCGGTCGAAGTGGTAGACGATCTCCAGGTGGGAGAAGGAGTCCAGGCCGGCCAGCGCGTCCGCGTCGAACTGGTCGGCGTCCAGGCGGATCACGGCCTCGACCTTGCCCCAGTCGTCGTCCTTGACCTCCTCGCGTCCGCCGACCACCCGGCCCACCGGAATCGAGACCACCTCGGCCGAGGCGCTGTTGTCAGACATCTGCCGTGCCTTTCGTCAAAAGATCAATTGTCACGCGGCGCCCGAGCGTACTTCAGGGGCGGCCGTGGCGCCGTACCAGAAGAATTCCATGCGTTCCTGCAACAACCGCAGGATTTCCTGTAGTTGGGCGTGGTCCGCGGCGCTCCCGTACACCACGCCGAGCTGACCGAGGGTGCCCCTGCGCCAGTCGCCGGCCCGGTCGTCGGGCGCGGAGACGTCGACCAGATCGACCCCCGGGATCTCCTCCAGCGTCTCCAGGAGCGAGAGCGGGCCCGGGGACAGCGGGCCGGCGGGCGGGATCGGCATGTACTGGAAGACCACCGTGTCCGGCCCACGGCCCGGCATCGACGGCTCCGGCACGGTGACCGGCAGCCCCAGCGCCATGCGCAGCGCCGCCGCCACCATGTCGTAGCCCGTACGGCGTTGCACGATCTCGGCGACGAACCCGCCGAGCCGCCCGTTGACCTCGATGATCCGCGGCCCGTCGGCGGTGAGCTTGATCTCGGTGTGGGTGACGCCGTGGCGGATGCCGAGGGCGCGCAGCGCCGCCTGTTCGAGGCGTACGACGTCCGCGGCGAGGCCGGCCGGGACCGGCGCGGGCAGGATGTGCCCGGTCTCCCGGAACGGCGGGACGAGCGGCGGCTTCCCGGTGACGGCGACGGTGTGGGGCTCACCCTCGACGACCAGGGACTCCACGGACACGTAGTCGCCCCACCCCGAGCCGGCGAGCCCGGGGTCGCCCCGCAGGTACTCCTCCAGCACGAAGTCCCTGGGCACCGCCCCCTCCGTGAACTCCGCCAGCCGGTCCCGGCACTCCTCGACGGAACCGACCAGGCACGTGTCGACACTGCCCGCGCCGTGGCGCGGCTTGAGCACCGCGGGTGTGCCGGTGACGGCGAGCGCGGCGGCGCATTCGTCGGGGTGCCGCAGCAGGACGCACCTGGTGTCCTGCACGGCGGAAAGCGCCTGTCGCTGGCGGAACTTGTCGGTCAGGGTGTCCACCACCTCGGGGGAGTGGAACCGCAGTCCGCACCGGGCGGCCACCGCCGCGGTGAGCCGCAGCCGGTGCTCGCTGAAGGTGACGACACCGGCCGGGGACAGCCCTGCCGCCAGCCGGCCCACCTCCTCGGCATCGAGCCCCGTGATGTCCACGACCTCGGCGTGCCCCGCGACCTGGCGCAACTCGGCCGCCACCGAAGGGTGTTCCGGCTCGCAGAGGAACACGACCCGGCACAGCCCCCTGGCCGACGACAGGATGCGCAGGGGGCCCGCGGAACCCTGGTCGTGCAGGACCAGGAGCGTGGGAAGCGTGGCCATGGCTGCTGGGGCCTTTCGTTTGGATCAGGTCGCAGGGCAGCGACGGTGCTGTTCGACGCCGGTGAGCGGGGTCTGGTGCGTGCCTCTGCAAGGCGGAGGAGGGAGTCGACGCGATGGGGGTCCGGTCCCTCCCGCGCGAGCGAAGCCGAGCGTGGGGGAGTCGGCGACTGACGACAACGCGGCAGCGGTGCGTGCCAGGCCCCGCGTCTACGGCGTGATCCAGACGACAGGCCCTAGGCGCGTCGGGCGGTGATGTTCAGTCGGACGTAGTCGACGACCGGCTCGGGCAGGCGGGCGGCGACCGAGTGGACGAAGTCCTCGTGGTCGGCCTCCGGGAGGCGGTCCAGGTGGGAGCCGAGGACCACGGTGGCGAGGTAGCTCCACAGCTGCTCACCGGGCTCCAGGCGGGCCGGGTCGGGCAGCAGGTTGACCTCGATGTCGGTGAACCCGGCGTTCCGCAGCCGCTCGGTGGTCTCCTCGACGCCGGCGAAGTACCAGACCTTCTTCTTCTCGTCGGTGGCGCCCAGCACCTCCTCCACGGCCGCGTTGATCAGCGCCACGTTGCCCTGGCCACCGCACTCGGCGACGAACTGGCCGCCCGGCCGCAGGTACTGGGCCAGGTTGTCGAAGAGGGCGGCGTGGTCGGTGATCCAGTGGAACGTGGCCACGCTGGTGATGGCGTCGACCTGGCCGGTGATCGGCAGCGGCTTGGTGAGGTCGGCGTTCACCACCTCGACCCGGTCGAGACGGTCGGCCAGCTTCACCCGGAGCTGGTCGAGCATCCGGCTGGACCCGTCGATCCCGATGACCCGCCCGTCCGGCACCAGGTCCAGCAGCGCGGCCGTGTCACGCCCCGTGCCGCAGCCGGCGTCGAGGACGGTCTCACCGCCCTTGAGGTTCAGCCGGCCGAGGGTGCGCTTGCCCCACTGCTGGTGCGGCAGGGGAAGCGAGTCGTACGTCTTGGCGTCCCATTCACGGGGCATGGTGTTACTCCTTGCTGTCGCTGAGGTCGTTCATGCGTTCACCGTCGAGCACCAGGGTGACGTCGATGCTGTGGGCGTCCCTGACCAGCCGCAGGGCGTCGCCCTCGGCGAGCCACCGGCGCATCGCCGCCACGGGGTCGGCCGCTCCCTCGCCGCCGACCGCCGACGGATCCGCGGGCAGCAGCTGGACCAGGATGTTGCGCAGTCCGGCCGGGGCGTCCTGCGCGGAGTAGGGCCCGCGCAGATCCATGCGCCCCGAGCTGTGCACGGAGACGGGCGGACCGTCCGGGGTGGGCGCGGCCGCGGCCGCGGCCGTGTACCCGAGGGCCTCCGCCGCCAGCGCGGCCAGTACGTACTCCTGGGCGCTGGGCGCGAGATCGGCGCCGAAGAGCTGCTTGGGCTGGTCGGACTCGGCGTGCACCCCGTCCACCTCGGCGAGCACATGGGTGCCCACCTCCCACATCACCCGGGCCGCCCGCCGCCGGTCCGCGGTGAACGGCTCCGTGCCGGCCGGCACGGGACTCCCGGTGAGGTGGACGTCCCGCGCGGTCTGCACGACGGCCCTGATCTCGTTGGGCTCGGCGAGCGTGCGATGGGCGCTGCCCCGCTCACCCGCCGCCGCGACCGCCCGCCGGGCCTGCTCGACGGACACGTCCCCCTCGACACGCACCTCGTACGACAGCCGGGCCGGGCCGCCCGCCGCGAACTCCACGCACGGCTCCACCTCGACCAGGGCCGGGCCGCACCCCTCGCCGGTCAGCCGGGTGACGACGCTGTCCGCGACGGACGCGCCGAGCGCCACCAGCAGGGAGCCGACCGGGTCGAGGCAGTCGTCGCCGGCCGACGAAGTGCAGCGCTGCTCGATGCCGAAGGCCCGCGCGACCCGGGTGGACCCCAGCCGCATCGGCTCGGTGCGCACCCGGCACCGGTCGGGCGAGGTGGGCTGCGCCGCCACGCCGATGTTGAGCTGCGCCTCCCACGAGTCCTCACGGATCTGCTCGGCCAGGGCCTGTCTGGCGCGCAGATCGACGCCGTTCAGCATCGCGCTCCTCCGTTACGGTCGTTCTCCGCGAGGCCGTTCTCCGCGAGGCACGCGTCCAGGGCGCGCCTCAGCCCGCGCAGCAGCGCGTCACAGTCCTCCACGCCCACCGCGAGCCGCACCAACCGCCGTGACACGCCCGCCTCCCGGCGCACCCGTTCGCTCAGGTGGGCGTGGGTGGTGCGGGCGGGCAGCCGGGCCGCCGTGGCGAGGGGTGTGCCGTCGCCGCGGCAGGCGTCCAGCACCGCCGACAGGTCGCGGATCTCGGGCCCGACCTCGAAGGACAGCAGTCCGCCGAAGCCCTCGTGGGTCTCCAGGGCCCAGGGGGACTCGTCGAACGACGGCCGGTGCACGGCCGACACGGCGGGGTGGGCGCGCAGTGCCTCGGCGACGCGTTCGGCGCCGGCGCGCTGCGCTGCGAGGCGCAGGTGCAGGGTGGACAGGGAGCGTTCCAGCAGGTGGGCCGCCCAGCTGTCGACCTCGCCGCCGAAGCGCGCGCACTGCTCCTGGATCCGCGGCAGATACCGGCCGAGGCCCGTCACCAGGGCGGCCCCGACCTCGCCCCAGCCGTCCAGGTAGGGCGAGGTGTCCTCGACGACGACCACGGCACCGGCCTCCAGCGGCCGCAGCTGGGCCGGCGACAGGTTGGTGTTGTCGACGACCAGGAGCAGGTCGTTCATCTGGGCGTGGATGGCGATGTCGTTGAGCGGATACAGCCGCATCAGCGGATCGCTCAGGGACTGGGTGTACACGACCTGCGTCGCGGGCTCCACGGCCGCCGTCACGGCGTCCATGTCGGCGCAGTCGACGAAGGTGACCGTGCGGCCGAGGCCGGTGAGCTCCTCGGTCAGGACGGCACGCAGCGGGTCGCAGGTCTGGTCGGAGGCGACGATGTGGCCGCCCGGGTTGGTCAGGGCGAGCAGGACGGCCGTGGTGGCGGCCACGGGGCCGGGCACCAGCAGCGCCGCCTCGGCCCCGTGCAGGGCCGCGAACGTGTCCTCGACCCTGCGCGCGGCTCCACCGGTGGGGGAGTCGGTGGTGGTCGTCGATGTCGTCGTCTGTCGCACGGTCACCGCCGGCACACGGGCGCGTCGGACAGGCCGATGCGCTGGTGGAAGTAGTGGAAGATGATCTCCTCGTGCAGCGCCTCGCCGTCCAGGGTCGGCTTCAGCGCGGCTCCGTCGTCGACCTTCTCGACCAGTCCGCGCTCCAGCAGCTCGGCGAAGGCGGACGCGAAGGGCTCCATGGTGAGCAGGTCGGCGCCGAAGCGCTGCTTGTAGCGGTCGAGGACGATCGGCTGGTTGGCCTTGAAGTTGAAGCCGAGCGCGGTGCCGATGGCCTTGTGCCCGGACAGGCGCCGGCCGAAGTTGAGCGGCAGTCCCTCGTCGCTCTGCATGAAGGAGACGTACTTGCTGATGTCGGTGATGTTGTGCGTCTGGAGGAACTCCTCCTGGTCGCCGGTCAGCCAGCCGTAGGCGCCGGGACCGTACGCGATCATCGTGTTGTAGTGCTCCCACTTGTTCTTCGACGTCTGCGGGATGTTCCCGCCCTCGTACGTGTCGGGGCGGCTCCACCAGCCGCACGGGCTCGGGTAGTAGCCCTGCTCGAGGAGGACCTCCACGGCCTCCTGGCGCATCGCGTACGTCGAATCCAGGTCGGGGAAGCGGCCCTCGTTGATGAGGCGCTGGCGCACGGCCGGGTTGTTCCAGACCGCCCGGTTGCCGATGCCCATCTCCTCGCGGTCGGCGTTGCGCAGCCGGTAGATGGTGATCGTCGGGACGCCGAGGCCGGTGAGGATCTCCATGTCGCGGCGCACCGACTCGGGGGTCTGGTACGGCAGGCCGAACATCATGTCGACGTTGAACGGGCAGCCGGTCGCGAGGAGGTTCTTCACGGCCTCCAGGGACTGCGCCGAGGAGTGGCGGCGCTTGGTGAAGTCGTTCACCTCGTCCTGCAGCGACTGCACACCGAGGCTGAACCGGTTGAAGCCCAACTCCCGTGCGGTCTCCAGGTGGTGGTGCTGGAAGTTCTCCGGGTTGCCCTCGATGTTGAACTCGATGTTCTCCGACAGCTCGTAGTTCTCCCGCACGTGCCGCACCAGCGGCTCGATGAACTCGGGGCTGTTGAGCAGCAGGGCCGCGGTGCCGCCGCCTATGTAGAACGACTCGATGCGGGCCCGCGGTATCCAGTCGAAGCGGTCGAGGTAGCGGCGGGACTCCTCGATCAGCAGGTCGGACCACAGGCGCAGCGCGGAGTCCTCCTTGCCGCGCGGCACCAGCCGTTTCACGTAGTTGCAGAAGTGACAGATGTAGTTGCACAGCGGGAGGTGGAAGTACAGGTGCGCCGGGTGGCCCGCGCCCGGGAAGGAGCCGTACTCGGCGGCGAGTTCGTCGCTGCTGAGCCGGTCGCCCTCGTTCGACGTGACGTTGATGTTGTACTCGTCGCGCGGGATCTGGAGCTGGGGGTTGCGGTCGAGGAGGCGGCCGAGGTTGAGCTCGAGGTCGACCGGGGTGGCGCCGTTGCCGGTGGTGAGGATGGACATGGTGGGTCTCCTTGGCTGTGGACGGTGCCCCCGTGCCGGCTTGTGGCCGGATGGCGGGGAGGAGGTCGGAAGCGTCAGAAGTAGTAGGCGGACATCGCCTCGTGGAGCCATCCCGGCTCGCGTACGGTCTCCGGGTCCGGCTGGAAGAGCCGCTGGTACGGCTTGACGTCGAGGACCGGGGTGCCCTCCAGCGCGTCGAGGGCACGCACGTGCAGCGTGAGCCCGTCGACGCGGACCAGTTCGCAGCGGGAGACGCCCAGCCGGTTGGGGCGCTCCTTGAGCCGCTGGGCGAGGATGCCCAGGCTCGGGAGGTCGGTGCGGCCCCGGGGGTGGACGGCGCCGGTGACCGTGTCGGACTCGGGGACGAGATGGAAGTGGAAGACCACTTCGAGGTGCGAGAACTCCTCCAGACCGGTCACGGCCTCGGGCTCCAGCACGGCGGGGTCCAGCTCGATGAGCGAGGTGACCTGTCCCCAGTGGTCGTGCTGGGGGACGGTGCGCGGGGAGCGTACGACCCCGATCGGCCGGAAGCCGTAGGTGGCGGGGGTGTTCGCGTCGCCCGTGCTCACGAGGCCACGCTGTTCACCAGGTCGAGCTGCTCCCGCAGCCGACGGCCCAGGACCTCGACCTGGCCGGGCTCGACCATCGTGAAGTGGTCGCCCGGTACGTCGCAGACCACCGCGCGGGCGGCGACCTCGCCCCAGCCCAGGTCCTCGGGGAGCGTGCCGTCCTCCATGGAGCGGTCCATCACCCGGAAGACGGTGACCGTGCCGTCGTAGGGCTTGATCCGGTACGCGGCGAGGGCGTCGAGGTTGAACCCGTACATGTCGATCATGCGGCGCAGCCGGTCGGCGTCGAAGTCGGCCGGCATCGTGCCCGCGGCGACGGCGCGCCGCACCAACTCCGCCGCCCGGGTCTCCGGGTCGAGGCCGCGCAGCCAGTCGATGTCCACCTCCAGCTTGAGTCCTCGCCACAGCAGGGCCCGCAGGGCGAAGTCCGGGTCGCCGCTGGGCTCGACGGTGATGCGGGTGTCGAGCAGCCCGACCAGTCCGACGCGCTCACCGCGTTCCCTGAGCCGGCGGGCGGTCTCGTAGGCGAGGAGGCCGCCCATGGAGTAGCCGATCAGGTTCCACTCGGCGCCCTCCGGGTGGACCGCGGTCATCTGCTCGATGAAGGCCTCGGAGATCTCCTCGATCGAGGCGAGCGGCTCCTCGCCCGGCAGCAGCCCGACCGACTGCACGGCCCAGAACGGCTGGTCGAGGCCCATGGCACGGGCGATGGGCGGGTACAGCAGCACCGTGCCGGACACCGGCGGCAGCGCGTAGACCGGGCTGCCGCCCGAGCCGGCCTGGATCCGCACCAACTGGCCCGAACGGTCTGCCGTCCCGCGGCGGACGATCTCGGCGAGCTCCGCGACGGTCGCCGCGGACAGCAGGTCGGCGGCGGTGAGATCGACCTGGAAGAGCCTGCGCACCTCCACGGTCAGCTTGATGGCGAGCAGCGAGTGACCGCCCAGCGAGAAGAAGTCGTCGTGAATGCCGACGTCACTGCGGTTGAGCAACTTGCGCCACACATCGCACAGTTGGAGTTCCACCCCGTCGCGGCCGACGCCGCTCGACGGCACGGTGGATTCCCGGTTGACCATCGTCTTCCCCCATCAGGTGGTGTCGTACGGACCCTGGTGTCGGTCCGGGATCGTCGAACCGCCCTCAGCCGGCGGTGAGCGGGGCCGGATCGGCCTCGGCCACGCCTGCCTGCCGGCTCCGCGCCCAGCGCACGGCCGGTGCCATCGCCAGCCCGCCCGCGAGGAACACCGCGCCGAGCACCAGCCAGCCGGGCGTGCCCCAGTCGATGAGCAGCAGGGTCAGCGAGACCGGTCCGAACATCTGGACCGCGGCGATCCCGGTGTTGAACAGGCCCTGGTACTGGCCCTGTTTGTCGGCGGGCGCGAGTTCGTAGCCGATCAGCCAGGAGCCCGCCGACTGCACCATCTCGCCGTAGACGTGCAGCGCCGCGGCCACCACCAGCACCGCCGTCGCCGTCACCGCGCCGCGGCCGGCCGACAGGGCGAAGGCCGCGCAGGAGGCCAGCAGGACCACGCCCGCCACCCGGAAGGCACGGACGGCCGGTTCCAGGGCGTCGATCTTCTTGGTGACCGGCACCTGCAACGCGACGACCGCGAGGGTGTTGAACAGCAGCAGCGCGGCGGTCAGCGAGTGCGGGGCGTCGGTGTGCAGCGAGATCCAGAGCGGGAGGATCACCTCCAGGATCGGGATGTGCAGCAGCATCACCATGTTGATCAGGGCGAGGACCGCGTACGGGGTGTCGCGCAGCACCGCGAGCCGCGGCTCACCCGGAGCACGGTCCGGCGACGGCGGCACGGCGGGCAGCCGCAGGAACAGCAGGCCGCACACCACGAAGCTCAACGCGTTTCCGGCGAACGTCAGTTGATAGGCCGTCCTGGAGTCCCACAGCAGGGCCAGACCGCCCAGCGCGGCTCCCGCCGACACACCCACGTTGGTGACCACGCGGATCTTGGCCCGGACCCGCACCAGGCTCTCCCCGCTCAGCACGGCCGGGATCAGCGCCTGCCGCGCCGCGTGCGCGCCCCGCTCGAACAGCGCGTACAGGAAGGCGATGACGACGAACAGGGCGTACGAGTCGGTCGTGAGGTACGCGGCGGTGGCGAGGCCGGCCAGCGCCAGCAGCGCCGCCGAGGTGCCGCGCGGGCCCTTGCGGTCGGCGAGGTGACCGAGGGGGACTCCGGCGAAGAGGCCCGCGATTCCGGCGATGCTGAGGCCGAGGCCGAGCTGGGCCGGTGAGAAACCCACGATCCGGACGAAGTAGAGCGCGGAACACGTCAGGAAGACGCCGTTTCCGAGGGCGTTGGCGAGCTGCCCCAGCACGAGGGTGCGCGCCGGCCCCTGCTCGATGAAGGAGGCTTTCATGAGGTTTCTTTCTCCTCGCGGACCGTGTCCCGATAGAAATCGCGCATCGCTGAAGTGATCTCGTCGGTATTGCCGAGGCAGTCGGCGTGGGAGCCCTTGATGAATTCCATGCGGAAGGACGCGCTGTTTCTGCGTGAGAGGCGTTCCCGTTCGTCGGCCAGGATGTTCCGGCTGTCGGCCGCCGCCAGGACCAGGACGGGAATTCCCAGCCGCTCCAGCAGATCGGGAAGGTGTCCGAAGTCGTAGGTCCAGCGCAGCAGACTCCCCTCGGCCCACTCGTCCGCCACGTGCAGGTCGGGATGCGCGTCGAAGGACTGGTCGATCACCACCAGGCTGCGTACCCGGGAGGCGGCCCAGGTGACCGCCGAGACGGCCGCCACCAGCCCGCCGTACGAGTAGCCGACCAGGTGCAGGTCGCCGGGCAGCGCGTCGCCGAAGCGGTGCAGGTCGGCGGCGAAGTCCAGCACCGAATAGCCCCAGTCGGGCTTGTGGCTGTCGCCGTGGGCGCGCAGGGAGGGGTGGACGGCCACCGAGCCCTCGGGGCACAGCGCGTCGCCGACCGGCCGCAACTGCCCCTTGTCGCCGCCGAAGCCGTGCAGCAGCAGCATGCTTCCCGGCGCCCCGCCGGCGCCGGGCAGGCCGGGGACGACGTCGTGGTCCAGCAGTTCGATGCTGCTGTCGTGTCCCTCGAGAAGTGGTCGGGGAAGAAGTGGTCCGGGAAGAATTCTTGCTTCCTGTGGGAAGGCCCTCATCGGAAAACCCCTTCGAGATACGGCGACCGCGGCCCCAGTAAGATTCACGACCGATTGGCCGGAAAGTCAACGTCGGCCCCCGTCCCCGGAACCGGGTACGTGACACCACGTATGAGGGGCCCGTATATCTGGGTTGAGGGCTGCCGCGCTTTCCGTCGCCCGGTCTTCTTCCGCACCTTCTTCCACCGGCAGAACTGGAGGGCCTTCCATGGGGGACGAGCTCATACACCAGGCCGTCGCGCACCGGGCCCGTACGGCGCCCGACGCGCTCGCGGTGGTGGACGGCGACCTCCGCCTCGACTACGCCACGCTCGACGCCACGGCGGACGACTGGGCCCGCCTGCTAGCGGCGTCCGGCGCCGGACCGGGCACGCTGATCCCCGTCCTCCTGCCGCGATCCGCCCGCCTGTACGTCGCGCTGCTCGCGGTGCTCAAGTGCGGCGCCGGTTACGCGGCCCTCGACCCCAGGTGGCCGCGGGAGCGGATCGACGGCGTGCTGGAGCAGTTGGACGCTCCCGTGCTGGTGACGGACGGGGAAGAGCCGCTCTGGGGGCAGCCGTTGTGGCGGCCCCCGGCGGACCTCACACCGCGAAGCGACCCGGGCGACGAGGACGACGAGGAGTTCGGGGCGTACGAGGGCCCGGCGGACGCGCCCGCCGCGGTCTTCTTCACCTCCGGCACCAGCGGCACCCCCAAGGGCGTGGTGTCACCGCACGCGGCCACCACCCGCCTGTTCACCCCGGACGGGCCCCTCGCCTTCGGCCCGGGCACCGTCATGCTCCAGGCCGCACCCGCCGCCTGGGACGCCTTCTCCCTCGAACTGTGGGGCATGCTCACCACCGGCGGCACCTGCGTCACCGCCCGGGAGGACTACCTCCTCCCCGACACCCTGCGCCACCTGATCGACGCCCACGGGGTGAACACCGCCTGGCTGACCGCCTCCCTCTTCAACCTGTTCACCGAGATCGACCCGGACTGCTTCCAGGGCCTGCGCCGCCTCTGCATCGGCGGCGAGAAACTCTCGACCACGCACGTCGGCGAGTTCCTCGGCCGCCACCCCGGCATCCGGCTGCTCAACGGGTACGGGCCGGTGGAGAGCTGCGTGTTCGCCACGGTCCATCCCATCACCGCCCGGGACTGCGAGGGGCGGTACGGCGTACCCATCGGCCGCGAGGTCCCCGGCACGGAGGTGCACGTCCTGGACGACGACGGCCGGACCTGCCCACCGGGCGTGGTGGGCGAGCTGTGCGTCAGCGGGGCCGGTCTGGCACGGGGATACCTCGGCGACCCGGCGCTGACGGCCGCCCGCTTCCCGGAGGGCGTGTCCGGGGGACCGGGCGTGCGCCTCTACCGGACCGGCGACCGCGGCCTCCGCGACACCGACGGCGTCCTCCACTTCACCGGACGCACCGACCGCCAGGTGAAGATCCGCGGCTACCGCATCGAGCCCGAGGAGATCGAGGCCCACGCGACGGGCCTGCCCGGGATCACCCACTGCGTGGCCGTCCCCGTGCCCGGAGAACTCGGCAACTACGACCGGCTCGCGCTGTTCTACACCTCCGCCGACGACGACACCGAGGACCCCTCGGTGCTGCGCCGCTCCCTCGGCCGGCTGCTGCCCGCCCACGCCGTGCCGGACGTCGTCCGACGGGTGGACCGGCTCCCGGTCACCGCCAACGGCAAGGTCGACCGCGCCGAGCTGCTGGCGCTGCTCCCGGCCTGAACCCTTTCGCGTCGGTCGGCAAGAACCCGTACCCCAGAGAGGCGCTGCCCCATGCCCGTCATCACCCTCATGTCGCCCGACCCGAGCCCCGGCGCCCCCGTACTGGCCCAGCTCGCCAAGGCGGTCACCGGACTGCTCGGCATCCAGCCCGAGCACTGCTGGGTGACCTGGCAGCGGCTCGACCCCGACGCGGCGCACCGCGCCGAGTGGCGGCGCCCGTCCGGCCCGTACGCCCCGATCGGCTTCGTCACCTGCAAGGAGAGCTATCCGCGGGAGACCGTGGGCAGCCTGCTGCGGCTGCTGCGCGACGAGCTGAGCGCCCTGCTGAACGTGCCGGCCGCGGAGGTCTACCTCGCGGTGCGGCGGGCGGTGGCGGGCGAGCTGCTGGTGCGGGGAGACGTCTGGGCGGGGGACTGACAGAGGCCGTACAGAGGCCGTACATCATTTCGCGCCGCTACCACTGAGGAGATTCGTGTCCCGTCGCCTGTTCACTTCGGAGTCCGTGACCGAAGGCCACCCCGACAAGATCGCCGACCAGATCAGCGACACCATTCTCGACGCCCTGCTCAAGGAGGACCCGTCGTCCCGGGTCGCCGTGGAGACCCTCGTCACCACCGGTCTGGTGCACGTCGCGGGCGAGGTGACGACGACCGCGTACGCCCCCATCGCCGCCCTGGTGCGCGGCAAGATCCTCGAGATCGGCTACGACAGCTCCCTCAAGGGCTTCGACGGCACCTCGTGCGGGGTCTCCGTGTCCATCGGCGCGCAGTCGCCGGACATCGCACAGGGTGTGGACAGCGCGTACGAGGCACGGACGGCTCAGGCCGCCGACGGGCAGGCGGAGACCGACGAGCTGGACCGGCAGGGCGCCGGCGACCAGGGGCTGATGTTCGGCTACGCCTGCGACGAGACACCCGAGCTGATGCCGCTGCCGATCACCCTGGCCCACCGGCTGGCCCGCCGGCTCGCCGAGGTGCGCAGGGACGGCACGCTTCCCTACCTGCGGCCCGACGGGAAGACGCAGGTCACCATCGAGTACGACGGCGACCGCCCGGTCCGCCTGGACACCGTCGTCGTCTCCACCCAGCACGCCGCCGACACCGACACCGACTCGACCCTCGTACCGGACATCCACGAGTGCGTGGTGGAGCCCGAACTGGCCCACCTCGACATCGACACCGAGGGCTACCGGCTGCTCGTCAACCCCACCGGACGCTTCGAGATCGGCGGCCCGATGGGCGACGCGGGCCTGACCGGCCGGAAGATCATCATCGACACGTACGGCGGCATGGCCCGCCACGGCGGCGGCGCCTTCTCCGGCAAGGACCCGTCCAAGGTGGACCGCAGCGCCGCGTACGCCATGCGCTGGGTCGCGAAGAACATCGTCGCGGCCGGGCTCGCCCGCCGCGCCGAGGTCCAGGTCGCCTACGCCATCGGCAAGGCCGAGCCGGTCGGCCTCTTCGTCGAGACCTTCGGCACGGAGACCGTGCCCGTCGCGCGCATCCAGGACGCGGTGACCAAGGTCTTCGACCTCCGCCCGGCCGCCATCATCCGCGACCTGGACCTGCTGCGCCCGATCTACGCCCAGACCGCCGCGTACGGCCACTTCGGACGTGAGCTGCCCGACTTCACCTGGGAGCGCACGGACCGCGCGGAACTGCTGCGGGCGGCGGCCGGAGCCGCCTGAGGACCTTCGCGCTGGGGGCCCGTCTGCTGATCGGAGCAGACGGGCCTTGCGCTGAGGGGGCCCGATGCGCAAGATGCGGGTGGGGACCGGGGCCCCCGTGTCGGTAACGGCAGGGGCGGACCGCTACCCGGAGTACACAACAGGAGACAGCGATGTCCCACGAGGCTCAGCACACCCAGGAGCCCGAGACCCCGCATCTCGACTTCCAAGGCACCACGCCGTACGAGGACTACGTCAAGGCGGACGTGCTCACCCACCTCCAGCACACCCTCTCCGACGACCCCGGAGAGATGGTCTTCCTGGTCACGACCCAGGTGATGGAGCTGTGGTTCACGGTCATCGTCCACGAGTGGGAGACCGCGGCGAGCGCCCTGCGCTCCGACGACGTGCCGGTCGCGATCGACGCGCTGAAGCGTTCCGTACGGGAGCTGGAGGCCCTCAACGCCTCCTGGAAGCCGCTCGGCCAGCTCACCCCCGCCCAGTTCAACGCGTACCGCAACGCGCTGGGGGAGGGCTCCGGCTTCCAGTCGGCGATGTACCGCCGCATGGAGTTCCTCCTCGGCGACAAGTCCGCGTCCATGCTCGTCCCGCACCGGGGCGCCCCCCGCGTCCACGCGGAACTGGAGAAGGCGCTGCACGAGCCGAGCCTGTACGACGAGGTGCTGCGGTTCCTCGCCCGGCGCGGGCACGCCGTCCCGGCCTCGGCCCTGGAGCGCGACCTCTCACAGCGCTACGAGCCCTCCGCCGAGGTCGAGGCGGTGTGGACGCAGATCTACTCGGGCGACGGCGCCGACGAGGTCGCCCGCCTCGGCGAGGCGTTGACCGATGTCGCCGAGCTGGTGTGGCGCTGGCGCAACGACCACCTTGTCGCCACCCGCCGCGCGATGGGCGCGAAGCCCGGCACGGGTGGCTCGGCCGGGGTGGCCTGGCTGGAGCGGCGCGCCCAGAAGAACGTGTTCCCCGAGCTGTGGACGGCGCGGTCCTATGTCTGAACTCGCGTCGACAGCAGAGAAGTTGGACGCGGCGGACGAGCTCGCCGCCAAGCGCGCCGAGTTCGTCCTCGACGACGTGGTCTACCTCGACGGCAACTCGCTGGGCGCCCTGCCCGCGAGTGTGCCGGGGCGGATGGCGGACGTCGTCCACCGCCAGTGGGGCGGGCTGCGCATCCGCTCCTGGGACGAGAGCGGCTGGTGGACCGCGCCCGAGCGGATCGGCGACCGCATCGCGCCGCTGGTCGGCGCGGCGGCAGGCCAGATCGTGGTGGGCGACTCGACCAGTGTGAACGTGTTCAAGGCACTTGTGGCGGCCGTACGGCTGGCCGGGGACGACCGGGACGAAATCCTGGTCGACGCGACGACCTTCCCCACGGACGGGTACATGGCCGAGTCGGCGGCCCGGATGACGGGCCGCACACTGCGCCCGGTGACGCCGGGGGAGGTGCCGGGCGCCCTCTCGTCGCGTACGGCCGCGGTACTCCTCAACCACGTGGACTACCGCACCGGCCGCCTGCACGACCTGCCGTCCCTCACGGCCGCGATGCACGAGGCGGGCGCCGTCGCGGTCTGGGACCTGTGCCACAGCGCGGGCGCGCTGCCGGTCGGGCTCGACGAACACGGGGTGGACCTGGCGGTCGGCTGCACCTACAAGTACCTCAACGGAGGCCCCGGTTCACCGGCGTACCTCTACGTCCGACAGGACCTCCAGGACCGCTTCGACTCCCCCCTGCCGGGCTGGACCTCCCACGCCGAGCCCTTCGGCATGCGCCCCGCCTACGAGCCGGCTTCCGGTGCGTCGCGTGGCCGCGTCGGCACGCCCGACATCCTCTCCATGCTCGCCCTGGAAGCGGCCCTGGAGGTGTGGGACGACGTCACGATCGAGTCGGTCCGCACGAAGTCCCTCGCCCTGACGGACTTCTTCCTCCGCGCCGTGACGGAGTACGCCCCCACGGGCCGCGTCGAGTCACTGACTCCGGTGCGTCACGAGGAGCGGGGCAGCCAGGTCGCCCTGCGCTGCGACGACGCGGGCGACGTCATGAAGCGGCTCATCGAGCGGGGAGTGGTGGGGGACTTCCGCCACCCGGATGTACTGCGGTTCGGCTTCACGCCGCTGTACGTGGGGTTCACGGATGTGGAAAGGGCGGCGAGGGTGCTGGGGGAGGTGCTGGGCTCCTAGCCTGCGGGCAGTCGAGCCGCAGGGCGATGGGGGTCCCCCCGCTCGAGCGAAGCCGAGAGTGGGGGAGGGTGGGCGCAGGCGGCACCCCGCGAGCGCGGGCAAGCGCCCCGCCGCCTGTGCCGCCCAGCCGTGCCGCTCCACGTGCCGCCCTCACCGAGCGTCACATCCGAGTGCCCGCGCACGTCACCCGCCTGGTACCGTCCCCGCCAACGGCCGAATCCCCTCCCTCGTCCGCCACACCCGTACCATCGAAGTCCGTTTCACCGCTGAGAGGTTGGAGCATGCCGGACGACGTCGCAGCTGCCAGGGCCGCCGCCGAAGAGGAGTCGGCCTTCTCGCACCCGGCGGTCGACCCCGACACCACCGCCCCTTACGGCGACCACCCCGACCAGGTGATCGACTTCTACGCCCCCCGCACCGAGGCCGGTCCGGGCGGCCCCGCCCCCCTGGTCGTCGTCCTGCACGGCGGCGCCTGGCGGGCCCCGTACGACCGCCGCCACATCACCCCGTTCGCGGACTTCCTGGCCCGCCACGGCTTCGCCGTGGCCAACGTGGAGTACCGGCGCGGGGGCGATTCAGCGGGGGCGTCGGAGCCGGTCGCCGGTCGCTGGCCGGACACCTTCGACGACGTGGCGGCCGCCCTGGACGCGCTGCCCGGCCTCGTCCGGCAGGCTCTCCCGCAGGCCGACCCGCGCCGCACCGTCCTCACCGGCCACTCGGCCGGCGGCCACCTCGCCCTGTGGGCCGCGGCCCGCCATGTCCTGCCCGCCGACGCCCCCTGGCGCACCGGGGGTCCGGCCCTGCTGCGGGGCGTGGTCGCACTCGCCCCGATCGCCGACCTCGCGGTCGCCGACAAGCTGGACGTCTGCGGAGGGGCGGCCCGCCAGTTGCTGGGCGGCGACGAGACCGTGTTCGCGGAGCGCCGCGCGTACGCCGACCCGGCGCTGCTGCTGCCGACCGGCATCGCGACGACCCTGGTCCAGGGCCGCGCGGACGTGGACGTACCGTTCGCCGTCGCCGACGCGTACGCGGAGGCGGCGGCGAAGGCCGGCGAAGTGGTGGGCCTGACGCTGCTGGAGGACGTCGGCCACTTCCCCCTGATCGACCCGGCGGCCGACGCGTGCGCGGTGGTGGTGGAGGAGATCGCACAGCTGGCCTGGTGAGACGCGACCTCGTCATCGCCCCCCGGTCGTACCCGTAGTACCTGAGAGCTACTTCGCAGTTGAGTTCCCTGGCGTGACGCGGACGACACCCACGTCTCCGTAACTTCCCCTCCAGACGCACCCGATGAACGGGCGGACGGATGGGGAGGGCGGGGCTGTGGGGGTTGGGAAAGGTAACAACTGGTTTAGCCGCGGGCAGTCGTGCCGCTGGGGCGATGGGGGTCCCCCCGCTCGAGCGAAGCCGAGAGTGGGGGAGGGTGGGCGCAGCGGCACTCGGCAAGCGCCGGTGAGCGACACCCCCACGAACCGCCACCGCAAGTGGCGCCGAGCCACCCTCGCCGCCCTCATCACCGCCGCCCTGGTACTCCCCCTCTCCGCCGCCGCGCACCCAGAGATCCCCGCCCCGCCCCCCGCCGACCTCGCTCCGCCGACGGCGGCCACGCTCGAAGAGGCGTACGCGGCCAACCGGGCCAACGCCGCCGAGGCGTCCCGTATGGCGGCCGCCCACGGCGACCACGACCGTGCCGAGGCGGACCGGGCCATGGCGGCCCCCTCCCGCGACTTCCTCACCTTCGACGGCCGAGGCCCCGGCCTGGCCACGGAGGTGCTGGGCGACCTCGTCCACGCCGACCGGGTGGCCGTCCTCGTCCCCGGCTCCGACACCTCGCTCGACACCTACGGCCGCTTCCGCGCGACGGCGACCGCCCTGCGCGCGCGACTGACCCGACAGGCCCCCGCGGGCACCGGCATCGCGGTCGTCGCCTGGCTCGGCTACCGGACACCGGGCACGATCAGCGCGACGGTCACGACCACCGACCGGGCCGAACAAGCCGCCCCACACCTGCGGGAGTTCATCCACACCCTGCGCGGCATCGTCGGCGACAAGGCGAGCATCTCCCTCCTCTGCCACTCCTACGGCTCGGTCGTCTGCGGCAGAGCAGCCGAGGACGCCGGAGTCGCCGAAGCCACCCAAGCCGCCAGAGCCACCCAAGCCGCCGGAGACGCCAAAGCCGCCGGAGACGCCCAAGCCGCCGAAGCGGCGGAAGCCCCCGAGAACCTCGACGTCGACGACATCGCCCTCATCGGCAGCCCCGGCACCGGCGCCGACTCCGCCGCGGCCCTGCGCACCCGCGCCCGCGTCTGGGCGGCCCGCGGCGCCGACGACTGGGTGCGGGAGGTCCCGCATGTGAAGGCCGACCTGTTCGGCACGACCGTCGGCTTCGGCACCGACCCGGTCTCCCCGGCGTTCGGCGCCCGCGTCTTCGCCGCCGGCGACGGCGGCCACAGCGACTACTTCAGACCGGGCTCGGTCTCCCTGGCCAACCTCGCCCGGATCGTCCTCGGCGACACCTCGGAGGTGACCCGTGCCTGAGACCACCCTGCGCCGCTTCCACACCGGCATACGACAGGGCGCCGACCGGGTCGCCACCGCCACCCCCGCCGACCGGGACCGCGCGGTCGACGCCCTGCGCGCCTTCGCGATCCTCGGTGTCGTCCTCGGCCACTGGCTGGTGACCGCCCTGGTCGCGGACGGCGGCACGCTGCACACCGCGAGCCCGCTGCGGCACATGCCCTGGCTGGCCCCGATCTCCTGGGTCTTCCAGACGCTCGCCGTGTTCTTCCTGGTGGGCGGTCATGTGGCCACCAAGGGCTACACCTCGGCCCGCGCCCGCGGCACGACGTACGGCGTGTGGCTGACCGCCCGCCTGTCCCGGCTGTTCAGACCGGTGGCGGCCGTCCTCACCCTGTGGACGGTGGCCGCGCTCGCACTCCTCGTCGACGGCGTCGAGTTCGAAACGGTCCGCGCCCTGGTCAAGTTGGCGCTGTCGCCCCTGTGGTTCCTGCTGGTCTTCGCCGCGCTGACGGCCGCGACCCCGCTGCTGACCAAGCTCAACCCGCTCTGGCCGCTGGCCGTCGTCGTCCACGTGGACCTGCTGCGTTTCGGCCTCGGCGGCCCGTCCTGGCTCGGCTGGGTGAACCTGGCCGCGGGCTGGCTGGTGCCCTACACCCTGGGCGCCGCCTGGACACGGGGCGAACTGGACCGCCGTCGCGCCGCCTGGCTGCTGCTCGCAGGCGGTACGGCGATGACGACGGCGCTCGTCGTAGGCGCGGGCTACCCCGCGTCTATGGTCGGGGTCCCGGGCGCCGGGACCTCCAACCTCAACCCGCCGACGCTGGCCGCCGTCACGTTCGGCCTGGCCCAGTGCGGCCTCGCCCTGCTGCTGCGCGACCGACTGGGCCGAGCCCTGCGCCGACCGGTGGCCTGGGCGGCGGTGGCACTCGTCAACCTCTCGGCGATGACCGTCTTCCTCTGGCACCAGACCGCCCTCATGGCCACCACGGCCACGGGACTCCTCGCCGGCCGGCTCCCCGGTCTGCACACCGTCCCCGACAACCTGGCCTGGGTGTGGGCCCGCCTCGCGTGGCTGCCGGTCTTCGCCCTGGTCCTCGCGGTGTGCTGGGCGGCGTTCCGCCATCACGAGCAGGGCGGGCGCGGGCGCACCGAGCGTCCACGCCGCTCGCGGGTGGTCCGTGTGCACCGGACGTCGGAACGGGCGGGCGCGCGACATGTGTGAGGAGTTCTAAGGTGAGCCGTGTGACGGAATCGGGGGTGGCGCGGGTGCTCCGGCGGTACGTGCTGCGCTGGTCGCGGGTGCTGCGCGACGATCTGCTCACGTTCAGGGCGGACCCGCTGCCGCCCTTCGTGTGGCTGCGCTGGCTGCCGCACGGCCTGCTGTGCGTCGTCGGGTTCGGGGTCACGTTCGGAGCCGTGGGGCAGCTCGGGAGCGACGGAGGGGTGAACCCACAGATCGCGTTCCTGATCGGGCTCGCGCAGGGCGGCGCGGTGGTGGTCGCGCTGTGGCGTCCCGTCCCCGCCTGGTCGCTCGGGACGGTGGCCATGCTGGTGGGCGCCGTCGAGGTGCGCCGCCAACTGATGGCCGGGGGCGCCCACGACTTCACCTGGCCTTGGACGGCGGCCGGGATCATCGGGCAGATGGCCGTCCTGCTGCTGCTCGCCCTGCGGGTGCCCACCCGTGTCGCCGCCGAGGCGTTCGCCGTGACCGCGCTGCTGACGTGGCTCGTCGAGGGGCAGTGGGGCGCGGCGGACCACACCCCCACCGGGATCACCGCCGTCACCCTGTTCCTGGTCGTCGTGGTGCTCGGCACCGCCCTGCGCGGTCGGCGCGAGGCCCGCGCCCAACTGGTCGAGCAGACCACGCTCACCGCCGAGGAGCGCGCCCGCCGCACCCTGCTGGAGGAGCGCAGCCGGATAGCGCGCGAGCTGCACGACGTGGTGGCCCACCACATGTCGGTCATCTCCATCCAGGCCCAGGTCGCCCCCCACCTCGTCGAGGACCCGTCCGAGGAGCTGAAGGAGAACCTCGCCGGCATCCGGCAGAACGCGCTGGAGGCGCTGACCGAACTGCGCCGTGTCCTGGGCGTCCTGCGCTCGGAGCAGCTCGACGTGCCGAGGGCGCCGGCCGCGGCCGGGTCCGAGGACGACGCGACCCCGCACGCCCCGCAGCCCACCCTCGACCGACTGGACGCGCTCGTGGAGAACACCCGCGGCGCTGGCCTCAGAGTGACCCTCGAAGTGACCGGTGACCGGCGGCCGTTGCCGCCCGGAGTGGAGCTGTCGGCGTACCGGATCGTGCAGGAGGCGCTGAGCAACGTCCTGCGGCACGCGCCCGGCGCGACCGCCCGCGTCATGGTCGAGCACCACACCTTCGGGTTGAGCATGATGGTCGTCAACTCACGCCCGACCAGCCCCGCGCCCCCGTCGGCGGGCGCCGGGCACGGACTGCTGGGCATGCGGGAACGGGCCGCGATGCTCGGCGGCGGCCTGTGGGCGGGCCCGGAACCGGACGGCGGCTACCAGGTGTCCGCCTTCCTCCCGGCGCAGGTCCCCACCGACGGCCTCGACCATGTGTTTGCGGCGCCCGCGGCCGCCCCGGCCTCCCACCCGAAGGACTCCACCGCATGACGAGCAGCCCCATCCGCGTCCTCATCGCCGACGACCAGCAGATGGTCCGGCAGGGCTTCACCGTGCTGCTCAACACCCAGCCCGACATCGAGGTGGTCGGGCAGGCGGTCCACGGCCTCGACGCCGTCGCCAAGGTGGCCGAACTCGCCCCGGACGTCGTCCTCATGGACATCCGCATGCCCGAGCTCGGCGGTATCGAGGCCACCCGTCGCATCACCGGCGAGCGCCCCGACATCAAGGTGATGGTGCTGACCACCTTCGACCTCGACGAGTACGTGTACGAAGCGCTGCGCGCCGGCGCGTCCGGGTTCCTGCTGAAGGACGCCTCCGCCGACCAACTCGCCGAGGCGGTACGGGTGGTGGCCGCCGGGGACGCCCTGCTCGCGCCCGGTGTCACCCGACGGCTGATCGCCGAGTTCTCCCGCCTGGACCACCGCCCCCGCGCCCCGCTCAAGGAACGCGTCGGCGGTCTGACCGAGCGGGAGACGGAGGTGCTCGCCCTGATCGCGCAGGGCCTGTCGAACGCGGAGATCGCCGAGCGCCTCGTCGTCGCCGAACAGACCGTGAAGACCCACGTGGGCCGCATCCTGGTCAAGCTGGGCCTCAGGGACCGCACCCAGGCGGCGGTCTTCGCGTACGAGTCGGGACTGGTGAGACCGTCCGGGTACTGACGGGGAACGGGGACCTCCGGGCCCCCTTTTCCACCCCGTAGTACCTGAGACGGACCCGGGAGGACCCCCCTCACTGGTGACGACCGCGACGCCGGTCGCGGCCTACCGTTCTGTACGTGACCGAGACGACACAGACGCACCTCAGCTCCCCGGACGGCGGGAGCAGGCCGCGCAGCCCGGAGTTCCGGGTGGCGGTGGAAGCCCTGCGCGGCCTGCGACAGGACCTGTTCCACGACCCCTTCGCCTACGACCCGTTCCCGCGTATGCGGGCCGACGGCCCCCTGATCAGGCTGCTGTCCCCGCGCCTTCGGCAGTACGCGGTGTGGACGCCGCACGCCGTCGTCGTGTGCATGGGCCTCATGGCGATGATGATCGGCGCCTCGTCGACGGGCTACGGAGGCTACGGGGGTGACTACGACACGCTGCTGATCGGTTTCCTCTCGCTGGCCCCGGTGCTGCTGACGCTGGTGCGACCGGTCGGCGCCTTCTGGTTCTCCCTTTCGGCCGCCCCGGTCACCGCCGTGCTCGGCGACAGCTGGGACAACTGGCCGTGGCAGGCGGGCAGCTTCGCCTGCCACCTCGCGGTGCTGGCGGTGGTGGCGCTGCGGACCAGACCCCGCGCCGCCGCGTGGATGTGGGCCCTGACCGCGACGTACAGCATCGTCGTGGAGATGGTCCTCGGCGCCGGCCACTACGCGTCGAACACCGCCCCCCTGCTGGTCATATCCGCACTCGTGCTGCTCGGCGTCACCGTCTGGCACACCCATCGGCAGGCCCGGCGGGAGGTGACCGCCCAGCAGACGGTGACCGCGCACGAGCGGTCCCGGCGCACGCTGCTGGAGGAGCGCACCACGATCGCCCGCGAGCTGCACGACGTGGTCGCCCACCACATGTCGGTCGTCGCCATCCAGGCGGAGGCCGCGCCCTACCGGGTGGAGAACCCGCCGCCGGAGCTGGAGCGCGCCTTCCTCACCATCCGGGAGAACGCGGTGGCCGCCCTGACCGAACTGCGCCGCGTCCTCGGTGTGGTCCGCGCCGAGGACTACGAGGCCCCGGACGCCCCGCAGCCCACCCTCGCCGACCTGGAGGCACTCCTCGACAACGTCCGCGACGCCGGCCTGAGCGTCGACAAGGTGGTCACCGGCGCGGTCCGCGAACTCCCGCAGGGCGTCGAACTGTCGGCGTACCGCATCGTCCAGGAGGCGCTCAGCAACACCCTGCGGCACGCCCCCGGCGCGAGCGCCCGCGTGGAGATCGGCTACGTCCTCGGCGGCCTCGGCCTGCGCGTCGTCAACGGTGCGCCCCCCGAGCTCTCCCTGCTCAAGCCGTCGCCCGGCGCGGGACACGGCATCACCGGCATGCGGGAGCGGGTGTCGATGCTGAACGGCGAGATGACGGCGGGCCGCACGGACGACGGGGGGTACGAGGTGACGGTGTTCCTGCCCGTCGCCATGGTGAGCGAGGACGCGGCATGACCATCCGTGTACTGATCGCCGACGATCAGATGATGGTCCGCGAGGGCTTCTCCGTCCTCCTGAACGCGATGCCGGACATCGAGGTCGTGGGCGAGGCGGTCAACGGCCGTGAGGCGGTCGACCGGGTCCGCGAGCTCGCCCCCGACGTCGTCCTGATGGACATCCGCATGCCGGAGCTGAACGGCATCGAGGCGACCCGCGAGATAGTCGCCGCCGACGGCACGGCGAAGGTCCTGGTCCTGACCACCTTCGACCTCGACGAATACGTCTACCAGGCGCTGCGCGCCGGCGCCTCCGGCTTCCTCCTGAAGGACGCCTCGGCCCGCCAACTCGCGGACGGCGTAAGGGTGGTGGCCGCCGGCGAGGCACTCCTGGCCCCCTCCGTCACCAGACGCCTGATCACGGAGTTCTCCAAACTCTCCGACACCCCCCGCCTCCCCGCCGCCGCCCACGCGGCCTACGGCGACCTCACCGAACGCGAGACGGAAGTCCTCGTCCTCATCGCCCAAGGCCTCTCCAACGCCGAGATAGCCGAACGCCTGGTAGTGGCCGAGTCCACCATCAAAACCCACGTGAGCCGCGTCCTGGTCAAGCTCGGCCTGAGGGACCGCACCCAGGCAGCGGTCTTCGCCTATGAGGCCCGCCTGGTGACGCCGGGGTAGAGGAGCCTGGCCGCCAGGACGGCGCGTCAGTCGTTCTCCGGTGGCTGTCCCGGTTCGTATCGCCGCGCGAACCGGACGCCGGCGGCGTCGTGGGCGCCGCGCAGGAGCCGCACAACCGTCTCCGTCGTCCTCTCGCCGGGATTGACGACCGCGACCCAGCCGAGCGATCCGTAGACCGGATGCGGCATCACGTGGTCAGCGGCCGCGTAGTCGTGGGGGAGGCCGACGTCGCGAGGCTCCCTCCCGGTGAGTTTCCGGAACGTCGCACGGTCGACATGGATGTTGACACGCCAGCGGTCCGGAGGATCGAGGTCGGAAGCGGCGTCGTCGGGGTAGTTCTTGGTCACGATCGTTCCGTACGGCTGGACGTTGTGAGGCATCCGGCCGTCGGGGGCGTAGTAGAAGAACGCGTCCCCCCACGCGAGCTCCGGGAATTCGCTTCCCGGTTCCGTGACGACCACGAGTGCGCCGTCGAAGCCTCGCACGGTCGCGATGATCTGTTCCATACTCATGGTTCAAGCATCACCTTCAAGTGCTGATGTGGGGTTGGCCGATGGGCGAGCCGGTGAGTGGTGCGCGAGGAGTGCCGCTGAGAACCGTCGATGTGGCCAGGGAGTCCGGGTACTCGGTGCAACAGGTCCGCGACCTCGAGCGGCTGGGCGTCATTCCCCCGGCGGCTCGCTCGAGCAACGGCTACCGCGCCTACACCCGGGTTCATGTGCACGCTCTTCGCGCCTATCGCGGGCTCGCGGGCGCCGTCGGTCCGGTGGCGGCCCGGCACATGCTCGCCGAGCTGCGAACGGAGACCATCGAGGCGGCAGCCGCCGCGATCAACGCGGTGCACGTTCGGCTCGCACGGGAACGGGACGAGGCTCTGCGTGCCCAACAGGCGCTGCGCGCGATCCAGGCGGAAACGAACACACCCGGGTTCGAGCAGGAGAGTGACGCGATGACGATCACGGAGCTCGCCGGAGCACTCGACGTACGTTCCTCCACCCTGCGGTTCTGGGAACAGGAAGGGCTCGTCCTCCCCGAGCGAGTGACGTCACTGCGAGCACGCCGCTACGGGCTTTCAGCGATCAGAGCGGCCCGCATCGTCGCGGCCCTCCGCGGCACCGGTTACGGCATTCCCGCCGTGCGCGAGATCATGGGCTCCCTCCACCGGCTCGACGGCCTGGGGGAGACCCAGCGCATCCTGCGACGACGCCTCGACCAGATCGCCGCGCGGACTGTGGCGCTGCTCCGGGCGGGCGCGGACCTGGCAGCCGTCGTCATGGCCACCCAGGAAGCTCGACATCCCCTGGTCAGCGAGGGCTGACCCGGGCTAGCGTCCGTTCATGGCAGCCTTCGATCCCTGGGACCCGGCGTTTCTCGCCGACCCGTACCCCGCTTATGCCGAGCTGCGTGCCCGAGGGCGCGTGATCCGTTTCGAGCCGACCGACCAGTGGCTCGTGCCGCGCCACGCGGACGTGTCGGCGTTGCTGCGGGACAGGCGGCTGGGGCGGACGTATCAGCACCGGTTCACGCACGAGGACTTCGGGCGGACGGCGCCGCCGGCGGAGCACGAGCCGTTCCACACGCTGAACGACCACGGGATGCTCGACCTGGAGCCGCCGGACCACACCCGCATCCGGCGCCTGGTGTCGAAGGCGTTCACCCCGCGCACGGTGGAGCGGCTCAAGCCGTATGTGCACGGGCTGGCGAACGAACTGGTGGGCGCCCTCGTCGAGGCGGGCGGGGGTGACCTGCTCACCGACGTGGCGGAGCCCCTGCCCGTCGCGGTGATCGCCGAGATGCTGGGCATCCCCGAAGCCGACCGCGCGCCCCTGCGCCCCTGGTCCGCGGACATCTGCGGGATGTACGAGCTGAACCCGTCGGAGGAGACCGCGGCGAAGGCGGTCCGGGCGTCCGTGGAGTTCTCGGAGTACCTCACCGAACTGATCGCCGTCCGCCGCAAGGAGCCCGGCGACGACCTCATCTCCGGGCTGATCGAGGCGCACGACGAGGGCGACCGGCTCACCGAACAGGAGATGATCTCCACCGCCGTCCTGCTCCTGAACGCCGGCCACGAGGCCACCGTCAACGCCACGGTGAACGGCTGGTGGGCCCTGTTCCGCAACCCCGACCAGCTCGCCGCCCTCCGCGCCGACCACACCCTCGTCCCCTCCGCCGTCGAGGAGCTGATGCGCTACGACACCCCGCTCCAGCTCTTCGAGCGCTGGGTCCTGGACGACATCGAGATCGACGGCACGGTCATCCCCCGTGGCGCGGAGATCGCCATGCTCTTCGGCTCCGCCAACCACGACCCCGAGGTCTTCGCCCACCCGGAGCGCCTGGACCTCTCCCGTACGGACAACCCCCACATCTCCTTCAGCGCCGGCATCCACTACTGCATCGGCGCACCCCTGGCCCGTATCGAGCTGGCCGCCTCCATGACGGCGCTGCTGGAGAAGGCCCCGACCCTGAGCCTGGCGGCGGAGCCCCAACGGAAGCCGAACTTCGTGATCCGAGGCTTGGAGGGGCTCAGCGTCACGCTCTGACGACGGCCGGGACGACGGCCGGGACGAGGGTCAGGGCCGGGTCCGGCCCGGGCCCGGACGCATGCCCGGACGTCGGCCCGGGCCGCCCGCTCACGTCGTCATGTCCCGCCGCCGCAACCCGGCCATCCCCGCCGCCACCAGCACCACGGCCACCCCCGCCAGCCCCAGCACCGGCCCCCAGGCCATCTCCCCACCCGGCAGTTTCGGCAGATGCCCGAACGGTGACAGATCCAGCACCGCCTGCGGAGCGTCCAGCGCGGGCCCGACCCAGCCGATCAGGAGGACCGCGCCCGCCACGCCCCACGCCGCCATCGCCGCCCGAGGGGCCGCCCCGTACAGCAGTACCGCCAGCCCCCCGACCACCCAGATCGCCGGCAGCTGCACCAGACACGCGCCCAGGATCGGCCCGGCCTTCTCGCCGTAGCCGACCGCGAAGCCGAGGCCGGCGAGGAGCATGATCAGAGCGGCGCCGGCGAAGGCGATCACCAGATGGCCGGCCGCCCAGCGCAGTCGGCCCACCGCGTTCGCCAGTACCGGTTCCGCCCGGCCGGAGGTCTCCTCGCCGTGCAGGCGCAGCACGGACGCCACCACGTACAGCGAGGCGACCAGCCCGAGCATCCCGATCATTGAGGCGAGGAACGCGTCCGTGAGGGCGCCCTGGCCGCCCATGCGGGCGAAGATCTCCCGGGCCCGCTCGTTGTCGCCGACCAGGTCGGCCGCGCCGTCTGTCATCCCGCCGTAGACGACCCCGGCGAGGAGGAAGCCGAGGCTCCAGCCGAGCACGCCGCCCCGCTGAAGCCGCCAGGCCAGCGCGCCCGCCGAGCCGAGGCGGCCCGTCGCGGGGCCGGGCCGGGTGGGCAGGAAGCTCATGCCGACGTCCCGGCGCCCGGCCAGCGCATAGGCCACGGCCGCCTGGGTCGCCACCGCCGCGGCGAACAGCGCCAGCACCCCCCAGCGTTCGCCCGCGTACGGCCGCAGGTTCTCCAGCCAGCCGAGCGGCGACAGCCACGTCAGTAGGGACGAGCCGTCGTCCGTAGCCGAGTCGCCCGCCGCGCGCAGGACGAAGGCCGCGCCCAGGACCGCCGAGGTGAGGCCCCGGGCGAGACGCGCGCTCTCGGTCAGCTGCGCGGCGATCGCCGCCATCGTGGCGAAGAGCATCCCGACGGCCGCGAGCCCGAGCCCGAGGGCCAGGGCGCCGGCGGCACCCTGCCCGGCCAGCCCCGCCGTGACCAGCACCGCGATCAGGGCGTTGGCGACGCCCGCCGCCAGCAGGGCCGACGTGAGGGAGGCCCGGCGGCCCACCATGCCGGAGGCGATGAGCTCCTGTCGGCCGCTCTCCTCCTCGTCGCGGGTGTGTCGTACGACGATCAGGAGGCTCGTCACCGCCGCGAGCGTGCCCGCGTAGACGCCGATGCGCCAGGCGGTGAGGGCGCCGAGGGAGTCGTCGAAGACCGGGCCGACCAGGGCGCGCAGGGAGGAGTTGGTGGCCATCTGCGCCCGGAGGTCGGCGCGTTCGGCGGCCGTGCCGTACAGGCCCTTCAGCGTGTTCGGCATGGAGAGGACCATCAGGGCGTTCACCCCGACCCAGACCGGGATCATCACCCGGTCGCGGCGCAGAGCGAAACGCAACAGTGGTCCGGTACCGGTGAGTTGAGGGGCGAGTGTGGTCATCGCGCTCCCACCTCGTCCTGGTAGTGCCGCAGGAACAACTCCTCCAGCGTGGGCGGCGTCGAGGTCAGCGACCGTACGCCCGACTCGCTCAACGACCGCAGTACACCGTTCAGTTGGTCCGTGTCGACCTGGAGCCGGACGCGTCGTCCCTGGACGTCGACGTCGTGCACCCCCGGCATCCCGGCCAACCCGTTCGGCGGGCCGGCGAGTTCCGCCGTCACGCTGGTACGTGTCAGATGGCGCAGGTCGGCGAGCGAGCCGCTCTCCACCGTCCGGCCCTTGCGGATGATGCTGACCCGGTCGCAGAGCTCCTCGACCTCGCTCAGGATGTGCGAGGACAGCAGGACGGTCCGCCCGCGCTCCCGCTCCTCACGCACGCAGCGCTGGAAGACCTCCTCCATCAGCGGGTCCAGGCCCGAGGTCGGCTCGTCCAGGATGAGCAGGTCCACGTCCGAGGCGAACGCGGCGACGAGGGCGACCTTCTGCCGGTTGCCCTTCGAGTAGGTGCGGCCCTTCTTCGTGGGGTCCAGCTCGAAGCGTTCGACCAGCTCGGCACGGCGCCGTGCGTCCAGACCTCCACGCAGTCTGCCGTACAGGTCGATGACCTCACCGCCGGAGAGGTTGCGCCACAGCGTCACGTCGCCGGGGACGTACGCGATCCTGCGGTGGACCTCCACCGCGTCCTTCCACGGATCGCGGCCGAGGATCTGTGCGGCGCCCGAGTCGGCGCGCAGCAGGCCGAGCAGGACGCGGATGGCGGTGGACTTGCCGGCGCCGTTGGGGCCGAGGAAGCCGTGCACCTCGCCCGTGTCGACCTCCAGGTCGAGCCCGTCGAGTGCGTGCGTACGGCCGAAGGACTTGTGCAGCCCGGACACCGTGATGGCCTTGGTCATGCTTCAGAACGTACGCTTCGTTCAGAAATTTGTGAAGTTAAGGAACTCAGTGAACCGACGTTAGGATGGACGTCATGAGCGAGGGCATGAGCGAGCGCGGGCGGGATCCAGAGGCCGTGTCGAAGTTCGTCGAGTCCTTCGCGGCGCAGCTCGTCGAAGCCGGGATGCAGCGCATGCCCGCCCGGGTCTTCGCCGCGCTCCTCTCCTCCGACGAGGGCGCCCTGACCTCCGCCGAGCTCGGCGAACAGCTTCGCATCAGCCCCGCCGCGGTCTCCGGCGCGGTCCGCTACCTCGCCCAGCAGCACATGGTCTCCCGCGAGCGCGAGCCCGGTTCACGGCGCGAGCGCTACCGCGTGCACAGCAACCAGTGGTACGAGGCCCTGACCAACCGCGAGGGCGTCCTCAAGCGCTGGGAGGTCGCCCTGCGCGAGGGCGTCACCAGCCTCGGCGACGACACCCCCGCGGGCCGCCGCATGGCCGAGACCCTCGCCTTCTTCGAGTTCGTCGAGGGTGAGATCGCGGCCATGATGGAGCGCTGGCGGATCCATCGTGAGCAGGTCTTCGGCACCCGCTGACGCCACCCAGCTTTCACGAAAATTTCTGTTATATCCGATTTGTTCGATTACCTTCCCCTTTCGGTGGTTAGACAGGTGGCTCATACGCTCAAAACCGAAGGCTAAGGAGGGTGACGTGATCACCCGCGAGCAGATACCCACCGTCCTCGACCATCCCGTCTACGACGACCACGGCAACAAGATCGGCGAAGCCAAGCACGTCTTCCTGGACGACACCACCGGCCAACCTGAGTGGATCAGCGTCAGGACCGGCCTGTTCGGTACCAAGGAGTCGTTCGTCCCGATGCACGACGCCACCATGGCGGGGGATCACCTCGAGGTGCCGTACGCCAAGGACCGTGTGAAGGACGCCCCGAACGTCGACATCGAAGCCGGTAATCACCTCTCGGAGGACGAGGAGCACCGTCTTTACGAGCACTACGGCGTCGACTGGGACGCCGCCTGGCAGCAGCAGGCACCCGCCGAGGGCCGCCGACCCGACCTCGGCGCCGACACGGCCATGCAGACCGGGACCGCCGGCGGCGACGACGCGATGACCCGTTCCGAGGAGCGGATGCACGTCGGAGTCGAGCGACAGGCCACCGGCCGGGCCAGGCTGCGCAAGTACGTGGTCACCGAGGAGGTCCAGCAGACCGTCCCCGTTCGCCACGAGGAGGTGGTGGTCGAGCGTGAGCCGATCACCGAGGCCAACGTGGACGCGGCGCTGTCCGGGCCGGAGATCACCGAGGCGGAGCACGAGGTGATCCTGCACGAGGAGCGCCCCGTGACGCGGACCGAGACCGTCCCCGTCGAACGGGTCCGGCTGGGTACCGAGGAGCACGTCGAGGAAGAGACGGTCGAGGGCGAGATCCGCAAGGAGCGCATCGAGACCAGCATCACCGACGAGACCGAGGAGACCGGCGGAACCGGCGAACGGGACCGTTGACCGGCCCTGGGCCGTGCTCGAACGCCCATCACCTCGTTCTGCAGGACCTGCTGCAGAACACGGAGACCGTGCACTACGACGTAGGCCGCCGGACCCTGATGTTCGGCGTCACCTCCGTCGGCAGCTGAAGGTGACCGGACGCGCGCGAGCGCGTGATCACGGCTGACGGTGTCCACGCCCGCCCGGCGTCGGCACCGTCAGCCCCCAAGCCCCCTCCCACACCGTCCACGTCCGCCTGCGCACCGGCCCCGACACCACCGCGTCCGCCCGGTACCGGAAGTCCGCCCCCGACACGGTGATGGTCCGGCCCGCCGCCCGCAGCGGCGACGCCTCCGCGCCCACGGACGCCGGCCGCACCTCGACGGCGGCTGCCCCGGCGCCCTCCGCGGACACCGAGACGGCCGCGACCGGCTGGTCCAGGTCGACCAGCATCACCCCGTCGACCTCCACCCGCAGCCGGGACGGCCCGGGCACGGGTACGGAGGGCTCCCGCGCGGGACGCGCCGGGACCAGCGACCGTACGAGGAACTGGCACGTACGCAGCCAGGGACGCCCCGGCGCCCCGTGCTCCTCCTCCGCCACCGCCGCGTGCACGGGCGGTATCCGCAACACGTCCAGCACCACCCCGTCGCTGTCGTCGACGAGCAGGTCCATCCGCCGCTCGACCCCGTCGAGCACCGCCCGCGCCGCCGCCACCGTCCCCGTCGGCACACCCAGCGCCCCCGCCAGCGACAGCCCGCCGCCCATCGGCACTCCCACCGGCACCATCGACAGCACACATCCGGCCAGCTCCCGGCGCCGGTGCAAGAGCGACACCGCGCGCAGCAGCGCCCGGTCGTCGCCGACGACCACCGGCCGCCGCGAGCCGCGCCGCACCAGCGCCCGGGCGAATTCCTCCGGGCCCTCCGGGAGGCAGACCTTCGTGGTCGCACCCGCGCTGAGCACGTCTTTCGCGATCCGTACGGCCTCCGCGTCCGCCCTGCGGGCGGTCGGATCGATGACCAGCAGCAGCTGATCGGAAGTCGCGGAAGTCGCCACCTCGGCCATGCCTCGCTTCCTCGGGTAGCATCTTTGTGCAAGAGCCCCTTGCGCTATTGCGCCAGGGGCTTCGTCTATTCCGGGGCATCCGGTCCGACGGGTTGCGGCCAACGAAGGTCGCCGGTGTACCAGGCATGTTCGTGCCATGTCCACCTCTGACCTTGGACATGCCCCGCCCGGAAGGGGTGTACGCGCGTGCCCGCACTTGTGCTGCTCGGTGCTCAGTGGGGTGACGAAGGCAAGGGAAAGGCGACCGACCTGCTCGGTGGCTCGGTGGACTATGTAGTGCGGTACCAGGGCGGCAACAACGCCGGCCACACGGTCGTCGTTGGCGACCAGAAGTACGCTCTCCACCTCCTCCCTTCCGGAATCCTGTCCCCCGGCTGCACGCCGGTCATCGGCAACGGTGTCGTCGTCGACCCGTCGGTACTGCTCTCCGAGCTGAGCGGACTGAACGACCGCGGCGTCGACACGTCCAAGCTCCTGATCAGCGGTAACGCTCACATCATCACGCCGTACAACGTCACCGTCGACAAGGTGACGGAACGCTTCCTCGGCAAGCGGAAGATCGGGACCACCGGACGCGGCATCGGGCCGACGTACGCGGACAAGATCAACCGTGTGGGCATCCGCGTGCAGGACCTCTACGACGAGTCGATCCTGACGCAGAAGGTCGAGGCGGCCCTAGACGCCAAGAACCAGATCCTCACCAAGCTCTACAACCGGCGCGCGATCGCCGTCGACCAGGTGGTCGAGGAGCTGCTGACCTACGCCGACAAGCTCGCGCCGTACGTCGCCGACACCGTCCTGGTCCTCAACCAGGCGCTCGAGGACGACAAGGTCGTCCTGTTCGAGGGCGGCCAGGGCACGCTCCTCGACATCGACCACGGCACGTACCCCTTCGTCACCTCGTCGAACCCGACCGCGGGCGGCGCCTGCACCGGCGCCGGCGTCGGCCCGACGAAGATCAGCCGGGTCATCGGCATCCTCAAGGCGTACACGACCCGCGTCGGCGCCGGCCCGTTCCCGACCGAGCTCTTCGACGAGGACGGCGAGGCGCTGCGCCGCATCGGCGGCGAGAAGGGCGTGACCACCGGCCGTGACCGCCGCTGCGGCTGGTTCGACGCGGTGATCGCCCGCTACGCCACCCGCGTGAACGGCCTGACGGACTTCTTCCTCACCAAGCTGGACGTCCTGACCGGCTGGGAGCAGATCCCCGTCTGCGTCGCCTACGAGATCGACGGCAAGCGCGTCGAGGAGCTCCCCTACTCCCAGACCGACTTCCACCACGCGAAGCCCGTCTACGAGTCCCTCCCCGGCTGGTCCGAGGACATCACCAAGGCCAAGTCCTTCTCCGACCTCCCGAAGAACGCCCAGAACTACGTCAAGGCGCTGGAGGACATGTCCGGCGCCCCGATCTCCGCGATCGGCGTGGGCCCGGGCCGGGACGAGACGATCGAGATCAACTCGTTCATCTAGGCCCGGGACGTAGTCTCGGTGCATGCCTGTGCCCCTGGCGGCCGACATCCGCCAGGGGCACAGGTGCCTTTACGGGATCAGCGCGCCGTCAGCTTCCACAGGTGGTCGGCGGTGCCGTTGTCCGTCCACTGGAGGACCTGGGCGCCGGAGGCGGTGCTCATCTGGTCCACGCCGAGCAGCTTTCCGCTGTTGTAGTTGGCGATCTTGTAGAAGCCGTCGCGGGCCGGGATGACCTGCCAGAGGTGGTCGGCGGTGCCGTTGTCGCCCCAGATGAGGGCGGTGCCGCCGTCGGCGGTGCTCATGTTGTTGATGCCGAGCAGCAGGCCGCTCTTCTGGTTGACGATCTTGTAGAGGCCGGAGCCGGCCGCGACCAGCGTCCAGTTCTGATCCGTGCCCGTGGTGGGCGTGGCCTGGACGACCGAGGTGCCCTGGGCGGTGCCCGCGTTGAGGGTGTCGAGGGCGAGGCCGCTGTTCTTGTTGGTGATCTGGTAGCGCCCGGCCAGCGAGGTGTTGGTGCCGCTGGGGGTCACGACCAGGTGGTAGCCGTCGCTGGCGTTCATTGTCACCGGGACGGTGATCGAGCCGTTCGAGACGGTGTAGTCGGCGTCGGAGATGGTGATCGGGCCGGGGGAGGCGGTCGTACGACCGGTGTCCGGGCTGTACTCCAGCTTCACGTGGACCGTGGAGCCGAAGGCCGACAGGGACGACAGGCCGTTCACCGTCACCGCGCAGGAGCCGGAGCAGCCACCCGCGACGACGCTGATCTGGTTGCCGGAGCCGTTGAGGGAGGCGAGACCGTCGATGCCGGTCTGGGCGGGAGGCGTGGTGACGAGCATGTTGCCGGACATGTCGCCGTACCACTTGTACGTCCAGTAGGAACCGTTCGGCGAGGCGCCGGTGTCGGTCAGGGTGTCGCCGAGGGTGCCGTAGTGGTTCCAGAAGGCGAGTTCCGCGTCCCGGATGCCCGCCCGCTCGAACTTGGCGGCGTAACCGATGAGGGCACCGGAGTTGCCCATCTCGGAGGGCGTGCCGTACTCCTCGATGTCGATCGGGCGGGGGCTGATGCCGAGGCTCGACTCCAGCGCGCGGTACGCGGAGACGTGCGCGGCGATGTCCTTGCTGCCCTGGAGCTCGTGCCAGGCGATGACGTCCGGCACCGTGCCGGAGGCCTTCGCGTCGGTGAGGAAGGTGCTCATCCAGGACTGGTTCCAGACCGAGTAGCTCGGGCCCTGGATCGGGGTGGTGGCGTCCTTGGAGCGGACCTCCTTGAAGGTGCGCGCCCACCCCGCGTCGAAGGCGCCCGCGTTGGTGGTGTCCCACGTCCAGTCGGGCTCGTTCCACAGCGCGTACGCGCTGATGTTGGTGGCACCGGAGGACTTCACCGAGGCGACCTGCTTGTCGACCGCCGACAGCCAGTCGCTCCAGCTGACCCACTTGTAGGGGAAGTTCGGGTACCAGTCCGGCATCCGTACGACCACCTTGGCACCGGCGCGGGCCGCCTTCGGCGCCACGACGAGCGCGTCACCGGCGGGGGCGGGCTCACCGTTGGGCAGCTGGGATCCGCCCGGGGCCATCTGTATGAAGGTGTTCGGCTTCAGCGGCGTGACCAGGCTGTCGGCGGGCGTGCTGTTGTCGGCGAGGCCGTAGAGGCTGCCCGTACCGACATGGGTGACCGAGCGCAGGGTCTGGTTGGCGTTGACGACCAGGGTGGTGGAGGAGGTGGGCACCGCCTCGGCCGGGGCTCCGGCGGCGAGGGCGGCGGTGGCGGCCAGGGCGACGACGCCCAGGACGGCGGTCGACGATCTTGTGCGGCTCATGACAGGGAGTTCTCCTCGGAGGGAGGCAATGGAGAGGGGAGGGGCGGGGCTGTCAGTCCTTGACCGCGCCCGCGGTCACACCCGCGGCCACGTAACGCTGGGCGAGGACCAGCAGGACTGCCGCCGGGACGGAGGCGACGACGGCGGTGGCCATGATCGCGTTCCACTCCTGGTTGTTGTTGCCGATGTACTTGTAGATGCCGAGGGTGATCGGCCTCAGGTCGCCGCCGCCGTCCAGGGTGTTGGCGAAGACGAAGTCGGACCAGGCCCACAGGAAACTGAAGAGCGAGACGGTCACCAGCGCGTTGCGGCTCACCGGCAGGACGACCGACCAGAAGGTGCGGAACGTGCCCGCGCCGTCGATGCGGGAGGCGGCGATCAGCTCGCCGGGGATGCCCGACATGAACGCCGTGAAGATCATGACGCCGAACGGCACGGCGATCGTGGAGTCGGCGACGATCAGGCCCCACCAGGAGTTCAGCAGGCCCAGGTCGAGGAAGATGCCGTAGAACCCCATCGCCATGACGATGCCGGGGATCATCTGGGCGATCAGCAGCACCAGGCCGAGGGCACCGCCGCCGCGCGGGCGCAGCTTCGCCAGCGAATAGCCGGCGGGGGCGGCGAGCAGCAGGGTGAGCGCGACCGTGCCTAGACCGATGAGCAGACTCGTCCCCAGATAGGGCAGCTGGTCGTCCAGGACGGCCCGGTAGCCCTCGAAGGTCGGGTGCAGCGGCAGCAGGTCGGGCGGGTTCTTGCGCATGTCCTGCTGCGGGGTGAGGGACACGTTGATCATCCAGTACACCGGGAACAGCATCAGCGCGGTGAGGAGGAGACCGATGACGGTGTAGCGGCGGGAACCGGTGGGCGACTTCACGCTTCCTGCCTCCTCTGGACGCGGATGTACAGCAGGCCGAAGACGAGGGCGATGAGGATGAGCAGATTGCCGACGGCGGCGCCCGGGCCGAACTTCGGCAGCAGCGTGCCGAACCCGAGCTGGTACGACCAGGTCGCCAGGGTCGAGGAGGCGTCCCCCGGCCCGCCCTTGGTCATGATCCAGATCAGGTCGAACACCTTGAGCGTGTAGACGAGCCCGAGCAGCAGCGTGATCGCCGACACCGGCCGCAGCAACGGGAAGGTGATCCGCCGGAATACCTGCCAGGCGCTCGCCCCGTCCAGGGACGCCGCCTCGTACAGCTCCGCCGGGATGTTCTGCAGCCCGCTGTAGAGGATGACCAGGTTGAACGGGATCCCGATCCAGATGTTGGCCACGATCACCGAGGTCAGCGCCCAGTCCGGCGAGGTGAGCCAGCCGACCGCGTCCACCCCGAAGAAGTGCAGGAAGTAGTTCACCACCCCCGACTCGCTGTTGAACATCCACGACCACGTCGACGCCGACACGATCAGCGGCAACAGCCACGGGATCAGGAACAGCGCCCGCAGCGTCGGGGCGAGCCGGAAGTGCCGGTTGAAGAAGACCGCGAGGGCGAGACCGATGACGTACTGGAAGGCGATCGACACGAAGGTGAAGACCATCGTGTGGCGAAGCGCCGGACCGAACGTCGGGTCGTCGAGGACCTTCTGGAAGTTGTCCCAGCCGGAGAAGGGCGCGTCCCCCGCCACGAAGGAGCGGACGGTGTAGTCGCGCAGGCTCAGGTCGAGGTTGCGGTAGAGGGGATAGAGGTAGAAGGCGGCGAGGTAGGCGATCAGCGGGGCGACGAAGGCGAGCGCGGTCAGCCGGCTCCGACGCCGCTGCCTGCGGTGCGGCGACAGGGCGTCGGGGCCACTCGCCTTCGCCACCGCGTGCGCCCTCCGCGGACGGTCGACGCGGGCGATGGTCATCTGTGTCGGCCTCAGTTCTTCTGCGCGCTCGCCTGCGCCGTGTCCATCGCGGCCTGCGGGCTCTTGCTGCCGGAGAGCGCCGCCTGCACGGCCGTCCACATCGGCTGGGAGATCGTCGGGTACTTGGTGCCGAGCCCGCCGCTGGTACGGCCACGGGCCGCGGCCACCGCGTCCACCCACGGCTTCAGCTTCGGGTTCTGCTTGACCTGCTCGGCCTGGACGGCGGCGGTGGGCGCGACGTACGTCAGCGTGGTGTCGCTGGCCAGGAGGTTGGCGTCGTTGGTCAGACAGGTCACGATCTTCTTGCTGACGTCGTAGCGCGCGGTGTCCTTCTGCACGGGCACGGTGACGAACTCGCCGCCCGTCGGCACCGGCGCCGAACCGCCGTTCTGTCCCGGGACGTTGATGATGCCGTAGTCGAAGCCGGTCTTGTCGGCGTTGCCGAGCTGCCAGGTGCCGTTCTCGCCGAACGCGTAGTCGCCGGTGGCGAACTCCTGCCAGCTGGTGGTCTGCGTGTTCTGCAGGACGTCCTTGGGCGCCAGCCCCTCGTCGACCCACCCCTTCCACAGCGACAGCGCGGCCACGCCCTTGGCGGAGTTCAGCTTGGTGAGGTCACCGCCCGCGCCCCAGAACCAGGGCAGGAACTGGAAGCTGCCCTCCTCCGTGTTGATCGCGGAGAAGGTGATGCCCTTCTTCCCGGCCGCCTTGACCTTCTTCAGCGCCGCCGTGAGCGAGTTCCAGTCCTTGATGGACGCCGGGTCGACGCCCGCCGCCGACAGCACCTTCTTGTTGTAGTAGAGGGCGAGCGTGTTGGCGCCGATCGGCACCCCGTACGCGGAGCCGTCGATCTCGCCCGCGCCGATGATGTTCTTCTGGATCGACTTCGTGTCCAGGCCCAGGTCGCTCGTCTTGTTGAGGATCCCCGCCTCCACCAGCGTCGAGACGACCGGGTTGTCGACCATCATCACGTCGGGCGCGTTGCCCTGCTGGGCGGCCAGCAGCGCCTTGTTGCCCAGGTCGGTGGTGTCGTAGGCGGTGCGCTTGACCGTCACCCCGGCCTTCGTCCCGCACTCGGCGACACGCTTGCCCCACGGGGAGGAGGCGTCGAACTGCGGATACGGGTCCCAGAAGGTGTACGTCCCTCCGGACGCGTCGGTGGATCCCGAGGAGTCGGAGCCGCCTCCACAGGCGGTGAGGGAGGTGAGCGCGCCGACGACGGTGAGCGCGGCGATGACTGTGCGGCGGGTGGGTATCACGGGGCTGACCTCGATGTTCGTAGGGCGAGGGTGTGAGGAGGGTCAGGAGTGAGGGGCAGGAGGGTCAGGAGGGAGGGTCAGGAGGGTCAGGACGTGGGCAGCCAGACGCGCATGCTGCCGTCTTCGCGGTTGGCCCAGGCGTAGTAGGGGATGGCGGTCAACTCGACGGGCTCGCCGTGTTGTTGGACCGAGGTGCCGGAAGAGCTCTCGGAGGAGGGGCCGACGGGGCTGTACGGCCACCACCCGCGGTCCGGGATGTGACGCCGGCGGCCGGCGGCCACGACGGTGGTCACACCACCGAGCAGGTCGGGCCGGTGCTTCACGGCGAGCGGGCGCGTGGTGTCGACGACGATGTCGTCCAGGCCGCCACCCGGGTGGTCGACCTGCTCAAGGCAGTACACGAGCGGCCCGCGCTCGATCGCCACGCAACCGCGTACGGCGTCCACGCGCGGGTCGGCGGCGGTCAGGCGCGGCTCCATCCCGAGCTCCAGGACGACCCGGTCACCGGGCGTCCAGGTCCGCTCCAGCCGCAGCCAGCCGTCCTCCACGGGACCGTCGTACGACTCCTCCCCGCACCGCACCCGCACGTCCCGGCACCACTGCGGGACGCGCAGGGAGAGGGTCCAGGGCTGCTCGGCCGGGGTCTCCTCGACGGTGAGGGCGATGGTGCCGTGCCAGGGGTAGTCGGTCTCGCAGCGGACGGTCACCCCCGGGGCGCCGGTGTAGCGGGCGTTGACGTACTGGTGGATCTGGAGGCCGCCGTCGGCGTCGGTGCTCGCCAGGTAGTGCTCCAGCGAGGCCAGCAGCCGCATGACGTTGGGCGGGCAGCAGGCGCAGCGGAACCAGCGGGTGCGGCGGGCCGACTGGTCGCCGCCGGGGTCGGTGTGGCCGTCGCGGACCTGGAGCGGGTTGACGTACAGCCAGCGCTCGCCGTCGAGGGAGACGCCGGCGAGGAAGCCGTTGTACAGGGTCCGCTCGATCAGGTCGGAGTAGCGGGCCTCGCCGGAGAGCAGGGCCATGCGCCAGCTCCACTGGACGGAGGCGATGGCGGCGCAGGTCTCGCAGTACGCGCGCTCGTTGGGCAGCTCGTACGGATCCCCGAAGTCCTCCTCGTCGTGATGGGCGCCGAGGCCGCCGGTGAGGTGGGTCTTGGTGGTGGTCATGGCGTGCCACAACCGCTCGGAGGCGGTGCGGAGTTCTTCCTCCCCGGTCTCGGTGGCGAGGTCGGCGGCAGCGGCCAGCAGGTACAACTGCCGTACGGCGTGCCCCTCCACGTCGGTCGCCTCGCGCACCGGGACGCGGTCCTGGCAGTAGGCCTCGCCGCCGAGCAGGCCGTGGCCGTGCCGGTCGACGAAGTAGGCGGCGAGGTCGAGGTAGCGGCGCTCGCCGGTCTCCCGGTAGAGCTCGACCAGGGCGGTCTCGACCTCCGGGTGGCCGTCGATGCCGTCGAGGGGCTTGCCGCTGCCGGGGAGACCGAAGACGGAGTCGACCTGGTCGGCGAACTTGCGGGCCACGTCGAGGAGTTCGTCCCGCCCGGTGGCCCGGTGGTGCGCGACGGCGGCCTGGATCAGATGCCCCGCGCAGTACAACTCGTGCCCCCAGCGCAGGTCCTGGTACTGCTCACCGCCCTTGACCAGCTGGAACCAGGTGTTGAGGTAGCCGTCGGGCTGCTGGGCGCCGGCGACGAGGCCGATGATCCGGTCGACGTGGGCTTCGAGGTCCGGGTCGGCCTCCTGCGCGAGCTGCCAGGCCGCGGCCTCCAGCCACTTGTAGACGTCCGTGTCCACGAAGGGGTACGCGCCCTGGAACTCACCCTCAGTCGTGCCCGCGGCGAGCCGCAGGTTGTGCAAGTTGCCCGCGGACTCCAGCAGTTCGGGGCCCTGGGGGATGGAGGTGCGGGCGTTGACCTCACGCCGGTCGAGCCAGAAGCCCGCGTCGATACCGACGACGGCGGGACGCAGGGCGGCGCGGGCGCCGGGGCCGAGGCGGACGGGGCCGATGGTGTGGGACATGGTTCTCCGAGGGAGGGGAGCGTGTTTGAGCAACCGTTTTCCTGAGCGAGAAGTAGAGGGCAGCGGCGCATTGCGGTCAAGAGTCGCGGCAAGGAATTTTTCGACTTTCCCAGGGACTGGCGCACCGTTGCGGTGCCTGTCACGATGAGCCGCACCATTGCCGAAGAGGAAAAGGTTTGCTCGTGACCCCTGCCGCAGGTGCTCCAGGCTCTCCCCCCACCGGCCGGGCCAAGCTCGCCGACGTCGCCGCGCTCGCGGGCGTCAGTGTGGGCACGGCCTCGAAGGCGCTGAGCGGCGCCGGCCGGATGCGCCCGGAAACCCGGCAGCGAGTGCTGGACGCGGTGGCCACCCTCGGCTTCCGCCCCAACCAGCACGCCCAGAGCCTGCACACCGGCCGCAGTTGGACGGTCGGCTTGATGACCACCGACGGCATCGGCCGCTTCAGCACCCCGGTCCTCCTCGGCGCCGAGGACGCGCTCGGCGCCGGCAAGATCTCGGTCCTGCTGTGCGACACCCGCGGCGACGCCATCCGCGAACAGCACCACCTGCGCAACCTCATGGACCGGCGCGTCGACGGCATCATCGTCACCGGCCGCCGCACGGACGCCCGCCCGCCACTGACCGGCATCACGGGCCTTGAATCCATCCCGGTCGTCTACGCGCTGTCCCCGTCGACCGACCCCACCGACACCTCGGTCGTCTCCGACGACAGGGGCGGCGCCCAACTCGCCATGGACCACCTCCTGTCCACCGGCCGCACCCGCATCGCCCACGTCACCGGCCCCGAACACCACGCCGCCGCCCGCGACCGCGCCCGCCACGCGGTGGACCACCTGAAGGCGTCCGGCCTCGGCCTGTCCACCGGCCGCGTCCACTACGGCGAGTGGAGCGAGGCATGGGGCCGCCGCGCCGCCGACGCTGTCCTGCGCACGGCCCCCGACACCGACGCGTTCTTCTGCGGCAACGACCAGATAGCCCGCGGGGTCGCCGACGTGTTGCGCGAACGCGGCGTGGGCGTACCCGGTGACATCGCGATCGTCGGCTACGACAACTGGGACACGATGGCACTGGCGAGCCGGCCTCCGCTCACCACGATCGACATGAACCTCGCGGAGATCGGCCGCATCGCGGCACTGCGCCTGCTGGAGGCGATAGAGGACGTCGACGCGACCCCTGGGGTGCGGTCGGTGCCGTGCCGGTTGGTGGTGCGGGAGTCGACCTGAGGGTCAGCTTTTGGCGGGGGCCTGGAAGCCGGTGGTGTCGAGGGTGCAGCTGAAGGGGGCGGGCATGTCGAGTTTCTCGCCGAAGGGCTTGCTGCAGCGGGCCTTGTACCCCTCGGCGGACGGCTCCCAGAGCACCGTGGCCTTCTCCTCCTGCATGTCGAGGATCAGGTAGACGGGGACGCCGGCCTTGGCGTAGGTCTCGACCTTGTCGCTGAGGTCCTCGTCGCGAGTGGCGGAGGAGGTCAGCTCGGCGACGAAGGTGAGGGCTTCGCCGTCCAGGCGGTTGCTTGTGGTCCGGCTGGCTTGTCGGTCCACGACCTGGATGTCAGGGCCATAAGCGCGCTCTGCACCTGGGAAGACGTAGAAGCACGGACCATAGGTGATCCGTTGCCCCTCGGGCAGATGGGGTCGCAACTGATCGCAGACCAGATCCATGACGTCGAGGTAGTACCCCTGCGACCACGGCGATATGACGATGTTCCCCCTGATGATCTCGGCCTTGTAGCCGTCCAGCACGTCCAGCCTGTCGAGGTCGTTCAGCAGGTCCTCGAAGCTGGGGGGTTCGGTGCTGCTCATCGTCGGTCGCTGAGCCATCAACGTCATGATGCGCCCTCTCCCCCAAGGCTGGCCAGTCGCCACTCAGCGTATCCGCGCGCTCACGGCAGGTCAGGCCCTGTTGATGTTCTAAGGGCGCCGCGCCGGGGTGATGGCCCACTGGTGAGGTGGCCGTGGGGACCGCCCGCTTCTCTGCCAGTGTCGTGCTTCCACGCCCCGCCTCAAGGGCGCTTCGCGTCGGCTGTCGCCGATCGGCCTCCGGCCGCCCCTTGACCCGGGCCGCTCCAGCACGGGTGAGAAGCGAGCGAGCGGCCCGGAAAGACGGGTGGCCGAGCGGCGCCGTCCCCTTGAGTTGGTTGGGTCGCGGACCGGGACTGGGGAGCGCGCTCGCGCCTCGCCTGCACGCCGGGTCGGCTCAGCGGCGAGCGGTGGGTGGGTGGTGCGCACTCGCGCAGTCTGGACGCCGAGTGGGTTTTGCGTCTGCGGCTGGCGGGAGTGAGGCGCACCGTGCGAGTGGCGGCACGCCGGGTCCGGCTCAGCGGCTCACGCTCAGCGGGCGGTGCGGGCCGGCAGGGTGGCAGCACACCGGCCGACTCGGCGGCTCCCGGCAACGTGCTTTGGCACAAACCCTCCGACGCCGACCACTTGAGGCGTCCCACCGCCCCAACACGCCTGTCCGGCTCACCGATTGGCAGACCTGTGCCACCCTAGGCAGGCAAACCCGCTAGCCCCCGGCCCCGGCCCCACACCAGCGCCCGCTGGCGGCGCACCGCTGAACTCACCCGGCGCCTCACCACCCGCCCGTGCGTACGACCCCCACGGGCCGAAAGCCGCTGAGCCGACCCGGCGTCCATGCGAGGTGCGAGCGCGCTCCCCTGTTCCGGCCCACAACCCAACCGACCCAGGGGGGCGGCACCGCTGGACCACCCGTTTTTCCGGGCCGCTCGCTCGCTTCTCACCCGTGCTGGAGCGGCCCGGGTCAAGGGTGGCCCGGAGGGCCATCGGCGACAGCCGACGCGTAGCGCCCTTGAGGCGGGGCGTGGAAGCACGACACTTGCAGAGAAGCGGGCGGCCCCCACGGTCACTGGGAAGCGTAGGGGAGTGGAGACACCGCCCATACGGCCACTCTTCGGGGACGGGACATCGGCACCCTGAACATCGGCATGTAGGCGCGGGCCGGGAACTCAACAGCGCGTAGACCCAGACCCGCTGAGAAACGCGGACCAGGCTTCGCCGGAGACGGTGAGGGTGGGACCGTCGGGGGTTTTGGAGTCGCGGAGGTGGATGGTGTCGGTGGTGTCGTGGGCGGCTTCCAGGCATTCGCCGCCGGCGCTGCTGCTGTAGCTGGACTTGAACCAGCGCAGGTTGCTGTTCACTGGTGTCCTCCTGCCAACTGTTCAATAAGGCCCAGCGATTCGCGCGGGCCAAGGGCCTGTGAGCGGATCTGCGCATACCGCTGTGCGTATGTCGTCACCTTTGCGGGGTCCCCCACCAGCATGCTCTCGTCCTGGGCTTCCAGATGGACGAGGCGTTCATGTTCTGGGGTTTCCACCAGTGCCATGTCGCCACGGTCCCCGAAGTGCACCCCGCTCAGCCCGCAGTCCAAGGGCAGTACCTGAAGGGTGACGTTGCGGCGCCGTGCGCACTCGGCGAGGTGCAGCAACTGCTGACGCATGATCTCGACGAAGGCGTACTGCGAGACGCACTTCGGGGTGACGCTCACGGACGAGGATCACGACCGGGTGGAGAAGGTCTGGCAGGACCTTGAGGCCGGTCGGCCCGTGGACAGCCTGTGAGCGCCGGGAAGGCCGGCTCGACCGGTGTCGTCTTCGACGAGTCGGCGCTGCTGGCGCTGGGCTCGGGCAACTCGCTCGCCTCGCAGTTCGTCGCGAACACCGAGCACGGGCCGACCCGGCACGTGTACGTCCCCGCGCTCTGCCTGGCCGCAGCCGACGGCATGCGCAAGGGGCTCACGGAGCATGTCGGCGCCCTGCCGGCCGTTGAGATCGTCGAGCTGGACTTCGCCGGTGCGTCCACCGTGGGTGCGCTGCTGCGGGGCGGGGTGGAGTGGCGGCTCGGCCATGCGGTCCACCTGTCCCGTCCGACCGTCGACTGGCCGGACGGGCGGCATGTGGTGACCGTCGACCCCGAGCTGTACGCCGACATGCCTCTCGTGCGCACGATCAGGCTGCCGCACCAGCGCTGAACCGAAGGAGGTGAGGGGCGCCCGGCCGGCGAGCGCCCCTCACCTTCCCCTCACGGGGATAATCGCGACAAACAGGCATATTCTGAAGCCCTAGAAGGCCATGGCCCTGCCCTGCCATGAGCCTGCCGCCTCGGTTCGAGGAGGGTGGATGCGATGCGCGTGATGATGAAGGCCGAGCTCGACACGGAGAAGACGAACGACCTGATCCGCAATGGGAAGATGCCGCAGATCGTCCAGGAGGCGATGGAGCACATCCATCCGGAGTCTTCCTACTTCACCGTCGACGAGGGACAGCGCACGATGTTCTTCGTCTTCGACATGCAGGACACCTCCACCATGCCGGCGATCGCCGAGCCCTTCTTCATGCAGATGGGGGCGAAGATCGACTACACGCCGGTCATGAACCTCGACGACCTCCAGAGGGGACTCGCCGAACTCCGCTGACCGGACGGCAGCCCTCAGCTGAAGATGATCATCGACCCCTGCGCCAGACTCCGCGTCGCCGCCGCGTGCAGTCCCAGCCACACGTGGCGTTCGCGGGCGAAGGGGCTGGGGTCGTACGGGGCGGGGACGGCCGGCTCCTCCAACTCCGTGGGGGCCGACGGGGGGTTCGGAGGGGCCGGGGGGTTCGCGGGGTCGATGCCGATCGACTGGGCCACGTACTCCAGTTCCCGGAGCAGGGCCTGGGACGAGCCCAGTGGGCCGCCGCCCGCGAGGAGTTCGTCGTTGGAGAGGGGCTGCGGGAAGTCGACGGGGACGTACGCGCCCGCGTGGTCGTAGTGCCAGACCAGGTGGGACTGCTGGGCCGTCGACTCGAACATCTCCAGGAGCTGTTCGTAGTCCCCGCCCAGCTCGTCCACCGGCGTCACCGGCAGCCCGCACACCTGGAGCAGATAGGCGCGGCGCAGGAAGTGCAGGGCGTCGTAGTCGAAGCCGGCCACCGGGGCGACGTCGCCGGAGAGGCCCGGCATGTACTGGTACACCGGCACGGGCGGGAGTCCCGCCTCGGCCAGCACCTTGTTGTACTGCGCGAGTTCCTCGGCGAACGGGTTGTCCGGGGTGTGGCACAACACGTCGACGAGCGGTACCAGCCACAGGTCACAGGCCAAAAGAGGCTCCTCACTCAGCGCGCGGCACGGTCCTGGAAACGGGTGGAAAGAGCCTAGTCGGTGCGGCCCGGGATCAGCTCCCCTCGTGCAGATCCCATACCCACACACCGTCCACCCATTTACCTGGACGGCCCACCAGCTTTCGTACGACTTCCCGCAGGGGCCCGTCGTTGGGCTGCGGGGCCAGCACCAGCACGCCCGCCTTCCAGTGCGCGAGGTCACGGGCCGCCTCCTCCCGCGCGCTCGCGGTGATCGCCGGGACGTCGCCCGTGTAGCGCACGGTCCGCAGCAGGTCGGCGGTGTAGCGCAGGGGCGCGCCGTAGACGCCGGTGCGGTCGTCGCCGAAGGGGCCGTTGAAGTAGCCGCCGGGCATACGGAAGCCGAGGCCGGCCGCCGTCTGCCAGTGCAGGGCCTCCGCGGCGCCCGGATCGGGCAGCGGCACCGGCACGAGCGCCTCGCCCTCCCGGACGTACCCCTTCCAGGTCCCCTCGGCGTAGAAGGCGGGCACCTCGGCGCGGTCCACGGCCTTGAGCGGGGCGGGGACCAGGGGGAGCAGGGCGAGACAGACGGCCAGCAGACCGATGTACTGCGTGCTCAGCTTCCGGGTCGCCGCCAGCCGGCCGACCGCGACGGCGAGCAGCATGCCCAGCACGGGCGCGCAGATCATCGCGACCCGGCTCTCGATGACCGACTCGAACAGGGGGCGGTCGGCGAGCAGGGCCCAGGGGCCCGGCAGCACGGTGTCCGTGAGGGGGACCGGGATCCGGGGGCCGAGCGACAGGACCGCCGCGCCGACCGCCGTGAACGCCAGCGCCCTCACCAGGGTGCGCTCCCACAGTCGTACGGTGATAGCGAAGGCGAGGAGGGCCAGCGGCCAGCCGTAGAAGGCGTTCTGCTCGGTGGGGTTGATGGAGAGGGCGTCCGCTCGGTGCGCGTCGCCCGCGAGCAACGAGCGTTCGGCGAAGGAGAGCAGGGCCATCGGGCTGTTGGCCGCGTTGTCGCCGTGCAGGATCGCGTCGTAGCTCTGCGGGCCGCGGAACTGCCACAGGAGGGGGTAGCAGATCAGGGGGAGGCAGACCGCCGCCGCGACGGTCAGGCCGCGTAGCAGGGGGCGCCATGTCGCTCGTACCACTTCGGGGCGTACGACCGCGTAGGCGACGGCGAAGAGGAGCATCCCCAGCGCCGCCAGCAGCAGGGTCTCCTCGCCCAGGAACACCTGGTAGGCCGCCATCAGGCCGAGGATCACCGCGTCCCGGGTCACCCGGGTGCCCTCGCACAGGCGCAGGGCGCGGTCGATGATCAGCGGGACCATGAAGAGGATCACGAAGTTGGGGTGCGCGTTGGCGTGGCTGACCATCGGCGGGGCGAAGGTGGCCAGCGTGGCGCCGAGGAAGGCGGCGGCGCGCTGTCGTACGACCCGTCTCACGATCAGCCAGTACCAGGCGGCCGCGGTGGCGGCGAGGCCCAGCGTCATGCAGAGGCTCAGTGACACCGCCGGGCCGAAGAGCTGCGTGATCGGGGTGAACGGCACGGACAGGCCCAGCATGACCGTGTTGGCCATGAGGTTCACGCCCTCCGGGAAGCCCTGGAGGTCGGTGAAGAAGGGGTTGCGCAGGTGGGCGACGTTGTCGGCCGTCACCGCGAAGAACCACTCCCACTGGTTCTGGTCCTGGAGGGAGTCGGGCAGGTAGCGGTGGTCCGGGTCGAGGACGCGGCCGGAGTACAGCGCCACGGACATCAGCAGGAAGAGCACGGCGGCGACGAGGTCCGCCGGGCCGAGGGGGCGGATGCGGATGCGGGCGAGGTCGGCGAGGACGCGGAGGTAGTCCCAGGGGCGCACCTTGGAGCCGGGCTGGTGGGACCAGTGCACCGGGACCTCGGCGACCGGCCAGTCGGCGCGGTGGAAGTGGTGCAGCACCTCGACGTCTATGCCCCAGCGGTTGAGGCGGGAGGCGGCGAACGCCTCGCGGGCCTTGTCGCCGTCGAACAGCTTGAAGCCGCACTGGGTGTCGCGTAACCCGGGGACCACCGTCCGGCGTATCAGGAGGTTGCCGGCCCGGCCGAGCAGCTCGCGCATCCGGTGCTGACGGTTGTCCTGGGTCGCGCCCGGCATCGCGCGGGAGCCGATCGCCGCCGCGTGCCCGTCGGCGAGCGTCCGGTCGAGCTGGTCCAACTCCTCGATGGGGGCGGCCAGATCGGCGTCCGTGACCAGCAGGAGGCGGCCCCGCGTCACGGCGGCGCCCCGGCGCAGGGCGCTGCCCTTGCCCCGGTTGCGGGGGCTCACGACCAGCTGGACGCGGGGGTCGCGGCGGGCCACGACGACCTCGCGGGTGGCGTCGGTGGAGCCGTCGTCGGCGACGACGATCTCCCAGGTGGACCAGCGGTCCGCGTGGTCGTTCAGGTACGCGGTGACCGCGTCGAGGGTGCGGACGAGCCGCTGCTCCTCGTTGTAGGCGGGGATGAGCACGGAGAGGTCGACGGCGGGCCGCCCACCGGAGAGGTTCGGCCACGAATCGCGGGACCGACTCGTCCGAAGCGCGTCGGACGGGCGCGGGCGCGGGAGCGGCGCGCCGGACGCGCTCGTCCGCGATGTGCCGGACCCGTTCGTCTGCGTCGTGCCGCATCCGTTCGTCTGCGTCGTGCCGGATCCGTTCGCCTGTGTCGTGCCGGACCCGCTCCTCCGCGATACGCCGGACACGCTCACGCTCGGTGTCCCGGGCATGTTCCTCCCGCCGGCCGCCTTCTCGGCCGGCGACTGCGTCCCGCTCACTCCGCCGCCAGCCGCTCGATCAGCGCCAGCGATTCCGCGCTGTACGCGGAGATGATCGCGCGGGCGGCGGGGATGTCGCGGCCCGCCAGGGCGTCGACCAGTTCGGTGTGGCCGGACCACAGGTGGCCGCGCAGATCGGTCAGGCGGCACAGGTGCTGCACCGCGCAGGCCCAGCACTGCAGGCGCAGCCGGTGCAGGAAGTCGGCGAGGTAGGGGTTGCCGAAGAGGGCGGCGAGCTCGCGCCAGAACCGCAGGTCGTAGCCGATGAGGACGGTCAGGTCGCCGGCCGCCGCGGCCCGCTGGGCCTCGTCGCCGCGTCGGCGCACGCCCGCGACGGCGGCGGCGATCCGGGGGTCGTCCGGGTCCCGGAACCGCTCGGGCCCCGCCGCCAGGGCGTGGAACATGCCCTCGATGATCAGGTCGCGGGCCTCCAGCATGCCTTGGTAGTCCTCGACCGAGTACTCGTGCACGTGGAAGCCGCGGTGCTGGTCGGCCTCCAGGAGGCCCTGGGCGGAGAGATCCACCAGGGCCTCGCGGACGGGGGTCGCGGAGACGCCGTACTGCTCGGCGATCTCCTTCACCGTGAACTCCTGGCCCGGCTTCAGTCGCCCCGCCAGCACCTCGTCACGGAGCGCGTCGGCGATCTGCTGCCGCAGGGTGCTGCGGGTCACGGCGCCGTTGCCGCTGGAGCCGGGCATGGTCGGGGCGTCTCCCGTCGCGTAGGGGGTGGCGTACATCCATATGTACGAGCACGCCACCTTACGCGTTCGACTGCGCCCCGAACCCGCCAACTACACCGTGTGCTCGTCGGCCACCGACAACGCCGTGTCGAGCGCCGCGAGGCCCTCCTTCAGCTCCGCCTCGCTCACGTTGAGCGGCGGTACGACGTGGGTGCGGTTCATGTTCACGAACGGCCAGATGCCGTGCTTCTTGGCGGCGGCGCCGAAGGCGGCCATCGGTGCGTTCGCCTCACCGGCCGCGTTGTACGGCACCAGCGGCTCGCGTGTCTCCCGGTTCCGCACCAGGTCGAGCGCCCAGAACATGCCGACCCCGCGCACCTCGCCCACGCTCGGGTGCCGCTCCGCCAGCGCCCGCAGCGCGGGCTCGACGACGGACGCGCCGAGCCTCGCCGCGTTCTCGACGATGCCCTCCTCGGCCATCACATTGATCGTCGCCACGGCCGCCGCGCAGGCCAGCGGATGCCCGGAGTACGTCAGCCCGCCGGGGTACGGCCGCGTGGCGAAGGTCTCGGCGATCGCCGCGGAGATGGCGACACCGCCGAGCGGCACGTAGCCGGAGTTCACGCCCTTCGCGAAGGTCATCAGGTCCGGTACGACGTCGAACAGGTCGGCCGCGAACCACTCACCGGTCCGCCCGAAGCCGGCCATGACCTCGTCAAGGATGAAGACGATGCCGTACTTGTCGCAGATCTCGCGGACCCCGGCGAGATAGCCCGGCGGCGGCACCATGATCCCGGCCGTGCCCGGGATGGTCTCCAGGATGATCGCTGCGATCGTGCCCGGCCCCTCGAAGGCGATCGTCGTCTCCAGGTGCTCGAGCGCCCGCGCGCACTCCTGCTCCTCGGTCTCCGCGTAGAAGCGGGAGCGGTAGAGGAAGGGCGCCCAGAAGTGCACGACACCGGCGGAGGCGCTGTCGGAGGCCCAGCGGCGCGGGTCGCCGGTCATGTTCACGGCCTGCTGCGTACCGCCGTGGTAGGAGCGGTACGTCGAGAGCACCTTGGCCCGCCCGGTGTGCAGCCGCGCCATGCGCACGGCGTGCTCCACGGCGTCGGCGCCGCCGTTGGTGAAGAAGATCTTGTCGAGGTCGCCGGGTGTCCGCTCGGCGATCAGCCGGGCCGCCTCGGAGCGCGCCTCGATGGCGAAGGCGGGCGCGAACGTCGTCATCGTCGCGGCCTGTTCCTGGATCGCGGCGACGACCTTCGGGTGCTGGTAGCCGATGTTCGTGTAGACGAGCCCGCTGCTGAAGTCGAGGTAGCGCTTGCCGTCGTAGTCCCAGAAGTACGACCCCTCGGCGCCGGCGACGGCGAGCGGGTCGATGAGCTCCTGGGCGGACCAGGAGTGGAAGACGTGCGCACGGTCCGCGGCCTTCACGGCGGCGCCGGCCTGGGGATTGGGCTGAGGGGTCATGCGGGTGAGCGTAAATGTCCGCGATGCGGAAACGGAATCGGCGTCCTGTCTGTGGGTGGGGGGTTTCCGCGACAGGTTGTCGAAGAAGCTGTGCCATTGACAGCTTACTGTCGAAATGACAGCGTGTTGTCATAATGGAAGAGGGTTGAAGGTTCGAGGAGGCAGTCATGATCCGCAAGCCCGTCCATCACGCCGTCTACGACACCTACGCCGACTGGGAGACCGGCCACGCCACCGCCCACCTCGCCCGCGCCGGGTACGAGGTGCGCACCGTCGGCCCGTCCACCGAGCCCGTCCGCAGCATCGGCGGCCTGCGCGTCCAGCCCGACCTCGCCCTGGACGCCGTACGACCGCAGGACAGCGCACTGCTGATCCTGCCGGGCGCCGATCTGTGGGACGCGGGGCAGGAGTTGGCGCCCTTCGCGCGCACGGCGCGGGAGTTCCTCGACGCCGGTGTCCCGGTCGCCGCGATCTGCGGGGCCACCGCCGGGCTCGCCCGCGAGGGCCTGCTCGACGACCGGGACCACACCAGCGCGGTCTCCTTCTACCTGGCCGCGAACGGCTACGGCGGCGGCGAGCGGTACGTCGACGCGGACGCCGTGAGCGACCGGGGCCTGATCACCGCCGGGCCCACCGAGCCCGTCGCGTTCGCCCGGGAGATCCTGCACCTCCTCGGGGTGTACGACGGTGAGGTCCTGGACGCCTGGTACCGGCTGTTCCACGACTCCGACGCGGAGGCCTGCGCCGTACTGGAAAAGGTGGCCGGGCGGTGAGCCGTGAGCGTCAGGACCTGTTCAGCCGTAGCGCGCTCGGTGTCTTCCGACTGAACGGCCAGTTCCTCGCCGTCGCCGAGGAACTGGCCCGGCCGGCCGGGCTCACCGCCGCGTGGTGGCAGGTGCTCGGCGCGGTGCTGCGCGAGCCGCTGTCCGTTGCCGGGATCGCGCGGGTCATGGGCATCACCCGGCAGAGCGTGCAGCGCATCGCCGATCTGCTCGTGGACCGCGGCCTGGCCGAGTACCGCCCCAACCCCGCCCACCGCCGCGCCAAGCTGCTCGCGCCGACCGAGGAGGGCCGGGCCGCCGTCGCCCGCATCGGCCCCGGGCACGCGGCCTTCGCCGACCGGCTCGCGGAGGCGTACGGGAAGGCGTGCGGGGAGAAGTCGGGGGAGGAGGGCGGGGACGAGTCCGACAAGGCGGCCTGGAATGCGCTCGGCGACGCCGAGCTCGCGGCGGCGGTGCGGGTGCTGGAGCGGCTGTCGGCGGTGCTGGAGGAGCTCGGGCCCCCCGTTACCGAACCGTAGGAAGACCGGCGTCCACCTGCGAGGATCCCCGCATTATTCTCGGTCCGTCCAGGCCCGGGAGGGCGGGGGGAGAGGGCGGGGCGATGGGGATGGCCATGGGGGCGCTGGGGCCGGGGGACCCGCAGCGCGTCGGGGCGTACCGGCTGCTCGCGCGGCTCGGGGCGGGCGGGATGGGGCAGGTGTACCTCGCCCGGTCGGAGCGGGGCCGGACCGTCGCCGTGAAGCTGGTGCGCCCGGAACTGGCCGAGCGGGAGGAGTTCCGGGCCAGGTTCCGCCGGGAGGTGCGGGCCGCCCGACGGGTCGGCGGGCACTGGACGGCGCCGGTGCTGGACGCGGACACCGAGGCCGTCGTGCCGTGGGTCGTCACCGGGTACGTCGCCGGGCCCAGCCTCCAGCAGGTCGTCGGCCAGGACCACGGCCCGCTGCCCGAGCGGACGGTACGGATCCTCGCCACCGGACTCGCCCACGCGCTCACCGACATCCACGCCGCCGGGATCGTCCACCGCGACCTCAAGCCGTCCAACGTGCTGATGACCATTGACGGGCCGCGCGTCATCGACTTCGGCATCGTGCGGGCGCTGGAGACGGTGACGGACGGGGTCGTGGAGACCCTGATGGACGGCGGCCTCACGCACACCGGCGCCATGATCGGCTCGCCCGGCTTCATGGCGCCCGAGCAGGTGCGCGGGGAGCCCCTCACACCCGCGTGCGACGTCTTCTGCCTCGGCTCGGTCCTCGCGTACGCCGCCACCGGCAGGCTTCCCTTCGGCTCCCCCGACAGCGGGGCCCACGCCCTGATGTTCGGCATCGTGCAGAAGGAACCCGACCTGACCGGTGTGCCCGAGGGCATCGCCGACCTCGTCCGCGCCTGCCTGCGCAAGGATCCCGCCGCCCGCCCCTCGCTCGCCCGCGTCCTGGACGTCACCGGCGCCCAGGACACGGCCACCGACGGCCGCTTCCGTGAGCCGTGGCTGCCGAGCGCGCTGGTCGCCCAACTGGGGCGGCACGCGGTGCGGTTGCTGGAGACGGAGGGGCCGGAGGGGCCGGAGCGGCGGGAGGGGGTGGAGGAGGCGGTGCGGGCGCGGGGAGAGTCGGGCGCCGCCGTGCAGGGCGCGGGGCACGATCCGGCCCCCGAGGCCACCCCGGAACACGCCCCCGCCTCCGACGACATCACCATCCCCGGCCGCGCGAGCGCCCCGGGTGAGCCGAGTGGCAACGGCCACCCCCAGCAACCCGCCATCGGGTCCTGGAACGACCAGCCCGGCCCGGCCGACGCCTGGAACCCGCCGCCGTATCCGCCGTACGTCCTGACCACCCCCTACCCCGCCACGGACTACGGCCCCGCGGAAACCCTGGAACCCCAGCGCCGCAGCGGCCGTTCCACCGCGTTCCTCGTGACCGCCGCCGTGATCGTCGCGCTCGCCGCCGGCGGCTCGGTGTACGCGCTGATGGACGGCGACGCCACCCACGCGCCGGGCCCGAGCGCGCCCCGCACGGCCACCGCTCCCACGCCGCACACGGACCCGTCCGCCTCAACCGGCCCCACGACCTCCGAACCGGCCCCCACGCCCACACCCACCGATGTCACGATCCCCGCCGCCTACCTCGGCACCTGGACCGCGACCTTCGACAACGGCGGCGGCAGCAACACCCGCCAACTGACCATCAGGCAGGGGAAGGTGGGCGAGACCGTCCTCACCCTGGTGGCCGACGGCTCGGCCGAAAGCGGCGCCTACCACTGCGAGTTCACGGCCACTCTGGCCGAACAACCGTCCGCCGACGGCCCGTTGTTCATCGGCGCGTCCACCGTCACCTCCGGCCACCCCCGCTCCTCCTGCAACCCGGGCGCCCCCACCGAAATCACCCTGCTGCCCGACGGCAGGCTCCAGCGCGCCAACCCCGGCACCGGGAAGCTGACGTACACCAGGCGGTGAACGCACGGGGAACTTCGGGCGGGTCGCCCGGGCCCCGGCTCGGGCGTCGCTCAGCGCGGCTCCGGCGGTCGCTGCCGGGGCATGTTCGGCCGGGCCCCGTTGGCCGGTGGAATGGAGAACCGTCCGTGTCCGCCCGCGGTGTCCTGCCGTACGCCGGAGGACAGCGCGCCCTGGATGCCCATGGGCGCGCACCCCGTGCGGAACTCCACCATCCAGTCGGCGGTCTCCACCCGCACCAGCTCCGTCACGTCCTCGGAGAACCGGCGCAACACCCCGAGACACCGCTCCGTCGCCTCGCTGGCGGTGCCCTCCGCCGGTCCCAGCACCTCCCGCACGCTCTCCGACGCCCAGTCGAACTGGAGGACCTGAAGCCGCCGCTGCACGGCCTGCGCCGTGGCGACGTCCCTTATCCATCCGGACGTGACCCCGAAGAACCGGTCGACGGCCATGCAGGCGACGGCGGTCATCAGCGCGAGGTACCCCCAGGGCGCGACCCCGCCCACCACCCCGGTCAAATCCAGCAACGGCAGTGACGCCCCCGCCACCGCGCCCGCCGCGGCCCCGCCCCGCAGGACCCGCGCCCCCCGCCGCTTCCACACCCGGTCGGCGAGGTACCAGGCCGCGGTCTCCAGCGCTCCGCGCTCCACCCACCGGTACAACTCGTCCAGCCGTTCCGCTGGCTCCGCCCAGTCGCCGAGCGGAAACACCCGCCCGGTCAGATCGCCCGGCCGCAGCCCGGCCGCACCCTCACCCCGCCCGTCCTGAGGTGGACCCTCGGGCTGCATCTCCGGCTGACCCACCCGGCACTCCCTACCTGATCCGACCGATCACGCTGCGTGACAACGTGAAACAGCGTGACACCGTGACACCGTGCACATGGTGAACCGTCACACGGTGACGCCTGATGCTGATGCGCCGCACCCTTCCTACCGCCCAATGGGTGGCGAAGGAGTAGCTTTCATCGCTTTTCCGCCCGGAAGGGGGCCTTGGTCGGGTATACGTCCTGATGCTCGACTCACTCGAAAGAGTGCCGGGGCGACGGCTCCGTCGAACACGTAGGCTCGTGCTGAACGGGAAAACCCGTACAGACGGAGGAGCTGATCGTGATCCCCGGTGGTGGCCAGCCCAACATGCAGCAGCTGCTGCAGCAGGCTCAGAAGATGCAGCAGGACCTGGCGAACGCGCAGGAGGAACTCGCGCGGACCGAGGTCGAGGGACAGGCCGGCGGCGGCCTGGTGAAGGCGACCGTCACCGGTTCCGGAGAGCTGCGTTCCCTGCAGATCGACCCGAAGGCGGTGGACCCCGAGGACACCGAGACCCTCGCGGACCTGGTCGTCGCGGCCGTCCAGGCGGCGAACGAGAACGCGCAGACGCTCCAGCAGCAGAAGCTGGGCCCGCTCGCCCAGGGGCTGGGTGGCGGCATCCCCGGTCTGCCTTTCTAAGAGGGCCGTCGGCCAACTACGGTACGCACTGAAGGAACCTCAGGAAGGACGGCAGTCCGTTGTACGAAGGCGTGGTCCAGGACCTCATCGACGAGTTGGGGCGGCTGCCCGGCGTCGGTCCCAAGAGCGCCCAGCGGATCGCCTTCCACATCCTGCAGGCGGAACCGACGGACGTACGGCGCCTCGCGCAGGCCCTGATGGAGGTCAAGGCGAAGGTCCGCTTCTGCGCGACCTGCGGCAACGTGGCACAGGAGGAGCTGTGCAACATCTGCCGTGACAGCCGCCGCGACCCCTCGGTCATCTGTGTCGTGGAGGAGCCGAAGGACGTGGTGGCGATCGAGCGCACGCGGGAGTTCCGCGGCCGCTACCACGTCCTGGGCGGCGCGATCAGCCCGATCGAGGGTGTAGGACCAGATGATCTGCGCATTAGAGAACTGTTGGCCCGCCTGGCCGACGGAACGGTCACCGAACTGATTCTGGCCACGGACCCGAATCTGGAGGGGGAGGCGACGGCGACGTACCTCGCCCGCATGATCAAGCCCATGGGCCTCAAGGTCACCCGCCTGGCCAGCGGCCTCCCGGTGGGTGGCGACCTGGAATACGCGGACGAGGTGACTCTCGGCCGCGCCTTCGAGGGGAGACGACTCCTAGATGTCTGACGCCACGCTGCACGCGACCGAGCGGAACCCGGACGACTTCGCGGTCCAGATCGCGGATCAGGTCGAAAGCTTCCTGGTAGCGGTCACCGAGATCGCGAAGGGCGACGAGCCGGATTCGGCGGTGCCCTTCCTTCTCCTGGAGGTCTCCCAACTCCTCCTGGCCGGCGGCCGTCTCGGCGCCCACGAGGACATCGTCCCCGACGAGCGCTACGAGCCCGACCCGGGCCCGGAGGCGGACGTGGACGAGCTCCGCGAGAACCTCGCCCGCCTGCTGGAACCGATCGACGTCTACTCCGAGGTCTTCGACCCGTACGAGCCCCGCAAGGCCCCCGTACCGGCCCGCATCTCCGACGACCTCACCGACGTCATCTCCGACCTCCGCCACGGCATGGCCCACTACCGCGCCGGCCGCACCTCCGAGGCCCTGTGGTGGTGGCAGTTCTCCTACTTCTCCAACTGGGGCACCACCGCCTCGGCCACTCTGCGCGCCCTCCACTCCGTCCTCGCCCACGTCCGCCTCAACCAGCCCCTCGAGGAACTCGACGGCCTCGACACCGACCAGGGCATCGGCGACGACACGCTGGAGTTCGAGGCGGGCAGGGTGATGGCGGAGGAGATCGGCGGGAGGCTGGGGCAGGCGAAGTAGGCCGGGCGGAGCGCGGCGATGAGCGCCGGACGTCCCGCTCTGTCCGCTCTGACCGTTCGCTTGGCGGAGCTGGGCCTCGTCCTGCCGGATGTCAGCGCGCCCAAGGGCGTCTACGCCCCTGCGGTGCGCAGCGGCCTCCATGTCATGGTCTCCGGTCAGGTGCCGCTCGCGAACGGCACGCTCGTGGCCACCGGCCGGGTCGGGGACGGTGTGACCCTCGCGGAGGCGTACGCGCTCAGTCGGCGGTGCGCGCTGGCCGCCCTGGCCGCGGCGGACTCCGTGGCGGGCCGGGCGGCCGTGGTGGGCGTGGTGAAGGTGGTCGGATACGTGGCGTCAGCCGACGGCTTCATCCAGCTCCCCGGCGTCGTGGACGGGGCCAGCGAGCTCTTCCTCTCGGTCTTCGGGGAGGCCGGACGGCACGCCCGCAGCGCGGTCGGCGTCGCCCGGCTGCCGCTGGACTCGCCCGTCGAGATCGACGTCCTCTTCGAGGTGGCCGAGCGGGACGCCGACTGAGCGCTAGGGCCTGTTGCGAAAGTGGCGTCGTCGCCCGAAGGGCGGCCGCGCGGCGTCCGGTGCGTGCTCTCGGCGTGCCGCCCGGAAGCCCTCGTACTGGGCGTACTCGGGCTTTCGGGCGGTGCGGCGAGAGTGCGTGCCGGGCGTCGCGCGGTAGGCGCCACTTTCGCAACAGGCCCTAGGGCCTCAGATCCGTACGGCCGCGCCCGTGATGCCGATGCCGCTGTCCCGATCCCCGGGCACCGACACCGTGATGACGCTCGGGCGGCCCATGTCGTCCCCCTGATGGATCGTCAGGGTTGTCGGTACGCCGACCAGTTCGAGATCCCTCAGGTAGCCGCCGAAGGCCGCTGCCGCCGCGCCCGTGGCCGGGTCCTCGACGACCCCGCCGGGCGGGAAGGGATTGCGGGCGTGGAAGACGGTGGGTGACTCCCGCCAGACCAGGTCGACGGTGGTCCAGTCCCGGCGGCGCATGAGGTCGCTCAGCGCAGGCATGTCGTAGTCCAGGTCGGCCAGTCGGCTCCGGTCGGCCGCGGCCAGGACGGGGTGCCAGGCGCCGGCGTAGGCCACCCGGGGCGGCAGCGCCGGGTCCAGTTCGTCGGCGGACCAGCGCAGGGCCGACAGCAGTTCGGCCTGGTCGGCCTCCGCGAGGGGGGTCGTGCGTGGCGCGACACTCACCAGTGTGGCCACCGTCGTCCCCTCGTCGGCCACCGAGGTGGTGACGGGGACCGGGCCGGCGTTGGTCCGCAGGTGCAGCGGCCCGGCACCGTGCCGGTCGGCGTGGGCGACGGCCAGGGCGATCGTGGCGTGACCGCAGAACGGCACCTCGGCCAGCGGGCTGAAGTACCGAACGCCCAGAACACCGTCGTCGGACGACACCACGAACGCCGTCTCCGAGTAGCCGACCTCGGCCGCCGTCGCCAGCATGGTCGCGTCGTCGAGTCCGGTGGCGTCGAGCACGACGCCCGCGGGGTTGCCGCCCGCGGGGTCGGTCGCGAACGCCACGTAGCGCAGGATTTCCATTCGGAGACCGTAGCTCACGTGATGGATCGTCACCCCCAGGTCAAAAGATCTCCGTTGATACTCAGCCCCATGGAGAAGCCGAGCGCGATGCGGCGGGCTCCGGTGCTGGGGCGTACGGCGTGGAAGTTGCGCGGGTCGAGGAGCAGGGCCTCGCCGACGGCCGGCCTGACCTCGACCGACTCGGCGTCCGCCACCACCGACTCGGCGTATCCGTAGGACTGCGGCAGCCGGTGGGTCTCGTCGGCCGGATGCCAGCGGTGCCGCCAGATGACCGTCTCACCGCCCGTGTCCGGCACGCTGAGGTACAGGTTGAACGCGAACTGGGCGACCAGCGGCGCGTCCAGCAGGTCCTCGTGGAACTCGCGCAGCGCCTCGTCGAAGTGGACCTGGAAGCCGTGGTTGGGTTCGCGGGCGACGCCCGGCGCCAGTTCCCGCCCGCCGCTGCGCCCGACCGACACCCCGCCGGGCCAGTCGGTGCCCAGCGCCTCCCGGCACAGTGCGAACGGGTCGTACGGCAGTCCGAGTCCGCGCCATGCCGCCCGGCTCGCCTCCGCCGCGGGCCAGTAGCTGTCGGCGATGGCGCCGCTGAGGCGGTGGTCGCTGACTCCGACGCCGAACCGCATCACGGGCGGCTGGACGCGCTGCCTCCCGTACGACTCGAACGGTGAGCTCTGCAGTGCGCCGAGGATCTCCGCGCAGGTGGCGGCGGGCAGGAAGTCCGGCACCTTGATGGCCGCACAGCGGCCGACCGCGAGATCGGCGATGCGGTCGCGGGTGAAGGCGGGGACGGAGACTACGCGGAAGTGCGGGTCGCGCGGTACGGCTTGAGGATGAGCTGACAAGTCGGCAAGTTGCATGACAACATCCCGTCTCTCGTTGGCTCCGCTACGGCCGGTGGTTCACTCACGCCGGTCGGGCACAGCTGAAGTCCCGGAAGGCCGTGGCCGCGCTGATCTCCAGCACATGGCGGTCGGCTCGCAGGGCTTCGAGAGCGATCTGTCGCGCGATCTCGCGGCGGGACGACTCGCTCGGGTGGTCCCCGTCATCCCGTTCCACGTCCCCGGGTAAGACCTCGTCGACCTCTGGTGTGTCACTGGCGTCGTAGGAATTCACACAGGCCCCCCTGATGCTTCCTGGTGCATGGTGCGTCGCGGTCCGGTTACGGTCCGCACTCAGAGAGTGCGGGCTGACGATGCTAGGGCGCAAGCCCCCATACGGGCAGTGTTTTTGCCAACTCTGAGCATTAACACACCACAGGCACATGGAAGTTGGGGCGTGATGAGTGGTCTTTGACGGGTTCTTGCACCAGGACCCTTCGGAAGAACGAGCGGGCGCCGCCCGGTCGGCCGACGCCCTGCTGCGCGCACTGAATTCTCAGTCGTGAGACGGGATGTCCAGGGCGGTCCCGTACAGGCGGGACACCTGGATCAGGATCACCACGCGCCGGTCGGGCAGCGGCTGCGAGCCGGGGGCCGCCCCGTCGATCGGGTCCACTATCTCCGCCTCGCCCTCCGCCACGGCGAACGACCAGACGTCCGGACCGCTGACATGCAGTGAGGCGTGCGGATCGCGGCGCAGCTGGCGGACCTTGAGGCGGTCGGCGGTGGAGGAGATTCTCAGTACGCGCTCCTCGGCGTTCCAGTCGTAGAGGACGGTCGACAGGTGCGGGTGGCCGGTGCTCCTGACGCTCGCGAGTACGCCGAACTGCTGCTGCCGCAGCAGCTGGGAGAGCTCCTGGTCGGTGAGCACCCGGGGGGCCGGGCCGTCGTTCTTGGTCGTGCCGGAAGGGGTTTCGGTGGAGGTGTTCTCGCTCATGCGGATCGGCCTTTCAGCGGTCGGGGTGGAGGTGGGGTGAGGAGATCGGGTCAGACGGCTGCGGCGTGGGCGGGAGACTGCGTGTCGGCGGTCGGCTCCTCGGCGGCCTGGCGCTCGGGGCTGCGCAGCATGGTGAAGGCGATGGCGAAGGCGATGACGAGGAGCCCCGCGCCCACTGCGAAGGCGAGCCGGTAGCCGCCGGTGAGCGCCTCGGCCGCTGTCCGGCCGCCCGCCGCGAGGCTCTCGGTGCGGGAGGCGGCCAGGGTGGACAGAACCGCGACGCCCAGGGCCATGCCGATCTGCTGGGTGGTGTTGAACAGGCCGGACGCGAGACCGGCGTCCTGCTCGTTCGCGCCGGACATGCCGAGTGCGGTCAGCGCCGGCAGCGCGAGGCCGAAGCCCGCAGCGAGCAGCATGACCGGGAGGAGGTCGACGGGGTAACTGGCCTGCACGGGGACGCGGGTGAGGAGACCGAGGACGCCGATGAGGAGCACGATGCCCGCCAGCAGGACGTTGCGCTCACCGAAGCGGGCATTGAGACGGGCGGAGAATCCCAGGGAGACGGCACCGATGACGGCGGCTGCCGGGAGCATCGCGAAGCCGGTCTCGGCGGCGCCGTATCCGAGCACCTTCTGGAGGTACAGGGCGACGAGGATCTGGAAGGAGAAGAGCGCGGCGACCATCAGGATCTGGACCAGGTTGGCGGCGGAGACGCTGCGCGAGCGGAAGATGCGCAGCGGCATCAAGGGGTTCTTCGCGGTCGCCTGACGGACGAGGAACGCGGCGATCAGTACGGCGGCGAGGGCACCGAAGCCCAGGGTGCGGCCCGAGGCCCAGCCGTACTCCTCGACCTTGACGACGGTGTAGATGCCGAGCATCAGACCGGCGGTGACCAGAGCCGTGCCGAACGCGTCCACGCCCGCTTTGAGGCCCGAGCCGACGTCATGGGGCAGGACGCGCACGGCGACCGCGAGGACCGCGACGCCGATCGGCAGGTTGATGAAGAAAATCCAGTGCCAGTCGAGCGCGTCGGTGAGTACGCCGCCCAGGACCTGGCCGATCGATGCGCCGGCCGCGCCGGTGAAGCTGAAGACGGCGATGGCCCTGGCGCGCTCCCTGGGCTCGGTGAACAGCGTCACGAGGATGCCCAGGCTGACGGCGGAGGCCATCGCGCTGCCGATGCCTTGGAGGAAACGGGCGGCGATCAGCACTGCGGACGAGGTGGCCACGCCGGCCAGCAGCGAGGCGGCGGTGAAAACGACGGTGCCGGCCAGGAACATGCGCCTGCGGCCGATCAGGTCGCCGAGCCGGCCGGCCAGCAGGAGCAGGCTGCCGAACGCGATGAGGTAGGCGTTCACGACCCAGCTGAGGCCGGCGGGGGTGAACCCCAAGTCGCCCTGGATGGCCGGCATCGCCACGGTGACGATGGAGCCGTCGAGGATGATCATCAGCATCCCGGTGGCGACGACTCCGAGGGCGAGCCGGCGTGCGTGCGGGGCGGCGGGCGATGGCGCGGAGCGGGACGTGGCAAACATGCGGTCTCTCCTGTCAGTTGGGCGACAGGAGAGACCGTAGCAGATGGTTTTGTTGCAGACTATTTTTTTCGGTCTTACTTTCGGGTCTCGCTTCTCTCGCTTCTCGGCTTCCTTGCCTACCTGGCCTGACGTGCCCGGCGGGCGGTGCGCGGGGCCTCGACAGGGTTCGCCAGACCGTCGCCGGCCAGGCGCTTCAGGGTCCGCAGGAGGGCCTCCCTGTCCTCGCCGGGAAGCGTGGCCAGGGCGTCGCGATGCACGCGGTCGACGATCTTCTGGCTCTGCTCGGCGACGCGGGCTCCCTCGGCGGTGACGGCGATGATCCGGGCCCGCCGGTCCGTACTGGAAGGGCGGCGCTCGGCCAGACCCGCCTCCTCCAGGGCGTCCACCGTCACCACCATCGTGGTCTTGTCCATGTCGCCGATCTCGGCGAGCTGGACCTGGGTCCGCTCCTCCTCCAGGGCGTGGACGAGCACGCAGTGCATCCGGGCGGTCAGGCCGATCTCGGCGAGGGCGGCGGACATCTTGCTCCGCAGGACGTGACTGGTGTGGTCGAGGAGGAACGACAGGTCCGGTTCGGTGCGCGCGGGCGTCATGGCGGTCATGCCTGCCAGTCTAGGATGATTCGATCCGAGACGGATTATCCAGAAGAGACCTTCATGGTGATCCGGCGCGGCCCGAGCGTCACCCTCAGGGCGCCTCGTCCGTCCTGCCGAGCAGGTCCTGGGTCTTGGCGAGCAGGTCCTGGGTCAGTCGGGCCTCGGGGTGTGAGTCGCCCAGCACCCGGCGTTGGTCGGCCAGGAGCGAGGACAGGGCGATGTCGGCGTCCTCGACCCGGCCCTGGAGCAGCAGGGCTTCGGCGGCGCAGTAGCGCAGCCGCATCACCGGGTGGGAGTCCTCGGGCTGCAGGGCGTCCCGTCGTGCCGCGTCGATGACGGCGACCGCCTCCTCGACCTTCTCCTGCAGCAGCAGGGTGCGGGCCAGGGTGTCCCGTGCGTGCAGGGTCTCGGGGGTGCCCGGTGCCCAGTTGCGCAGCCGGATCGCCAGGATCGCGCGCATGTGGGCCTCCGCCTCGGCGGCCCGGCCCTGGGCCAGCAGGGCGCGACCGAGGGTGTGCCGGACGACCATGGTGTCGGCGTGCTCCTCGCCCCTTACGCTCCGCTCCTCGCGGACGACCTTGCGCAGGATGTCCTCCGCCTCGCGGGCGCGGCGCGGCTGTTCCAGGATGGCCCTGGCCAGCTTGTGCAGGCTGGCCAGGGTGTCGTGGTGGAGATCGCCGAAGATGTCCCGACGCCTGGTGGCCACCTCACGCAGCTCGGCCTCGGCGGCCGGGAGCTCGCCCGACTCGAGGAAGATGCGGCCCTTTTCGTGACGCAGCCCGAGGATCTCCCGGTCGTTCACGTCGCACTGGAAGGAGCGGCAGGAGTCGATGATGGGGAACAGCAGGTCGCGAGCGACTTCGAGGTGGCCACTGACCAGGAGGAAACGGCTCGTCAGGCGGGCCAGTTCCAGCGTGGAGTCGAGCATGCTCCGGTTGCCGACCGGGCCGTCGACCCGCAGTACGGAGCGGGTCACCTCGATCGCGTGCGGCGTCACCGTGGCCCAGACCGGCCAGGCCTCGGGGTAGTCGGGGTCCTGGTCGCGCACCGCGTCGAGCAGCATGCGTACGGCGAGGTCGTAGTAGTCGGCGCTGCGCCGGTGGACGTCGGGGTCGTCGCGCAGGATCGCGTGGACGACCGGGTGCAGGGAGATGAAGTCGGGACTGAGTCGGTCCGGCTCGATCAGCCCGAGGTCCTGCAGTCCGGTGATCGCCTCGTTCCGCTGGTCGACCGTGAACTCGCTCCACAGGGCGGACCGGGTGACCGCACTCCCGCTGAGCAGCCTGCGGTACGGGATCGGCGCGATGTTCAGGCAGGCGAACGCCTTCAGCAGGTGCCCCGCGTGGGGGAGGCTGCGCTCCAGCAGCCGCAGGGAGATGCCGCACACCGCGTCGGCGATCTTGTCCAGGCCCAGCGAGGTCCCGCCGTCCTTGAGGCCGGCGGGGGAGCCGAACCGCTTGGTCCAGGCCTTGCCGTAACTTTCGAAGTCCCGGATGTCCCCGGCGCCGATGGGGACCTTGTTCTCGCGGACGGACTGGATGTACTTCGCCGCCGTGCGCAGCGCCAGCGGGAGTCCGCCGAGTTGCCGGGAGAGGTGGCGGGCCTGCTCCCGGGTGCCTGCCTCCGGGCCCGCGCACTCGATGAGGAGGGTGGCGCCGTCGCCCTCGTCCAGGCAGGGGACCTCGTGCACCTTGGTCCAGGTCGTCCCCCAGATCTCCGGATTGTGGACCCGGCTGGTCACCACCACCAGGCCGTTCTTGCTCTGCGGAAGCCGCAGCCACCCGGTTCCGTCCTTGACGGCGCCACCGCTCGGGCCGAGGCGCCGCGGCTGGTCGGCGTTGTCGAAGACGATCAGCCAGGGTTCGGGGGAGTCGTTGAGGAAGCGCCAGACGAGGTCCGCCTGGTTGCGGCGCTTCCATGCCACGTCCGCCTGGCTGTCGGGGATGTCGAGCTCCCTGGCCAGGGCGCGCATGCACGCGCTGAGCTGATTGACCCGGATCCACCACACCCGGCGTTCCCGCTGTGCGGCCTGAGTGGCGATCTCGAGGGCCAGCCGGCTCTTGCCGCTGCCGCCCGGGCCGGCCAGGACGTGCACCCCCGAGTCGGACGAGACGACCGAGGCGGTGATGTGTCTGCGTTCCTCCCCGTACAGCTTGCCGTCCACGAGGGGCAGCGCGATCGAGAACGGTGCCTGGTCATCGGCCGGCGGGTCGGCGTGCGGGGCGGACTCGGCGTCGAGGTCGGGGTCCTCGGTATCGCGGTCGGGTTCCGGGTCGGGGTCGGGGTCGGGTTCGGTGCCGGCGGGGCTTTCCGCGGCGAGATCCAGAAGCACGGTCCGCAGGACGGAGTAGGACTCGGCGTTCTTGTCCTTGGGGCGGACAATCGAGAAGTGGTCGCCCTCGATGACACCGCCACCGACGCCGTTGCCTGTAAAGGGAGTTGTGGCTGTGACGGCTGGTACGACGTTGTCGGTTTCCCCGCCGTACGCCGATATGGGAATCGGGCGCTCCGTATCGGATATCTTCTCCGCCCGTACGACTTTTTCCTGCACTGTGCGCAGTGATTCCAGCACCGCGCGGTCGCTGAGCGGTCGCAGCGCGCGCTCCTGCGAATGGTTCCAGAACTTCAGGGCCTTCCGCAGGTACAGGAAGAAACCTGAGCCACTGTTGGGACAGGCGTACATCACGATGTGCCTGAGGGGCGCGAGTTCGCGTCCGCGGCCATGCCAGAGCCGCCGGGCGAGGAGGCGCTGCACGACGAGTCCGCCCTGGCTGTGGGTGACCAGCACGACCGGTGCTCCGTCGGTGCAGTGGGTCTGCAGCCAGGTGCCCAGGCGCTCGGCGATGTCGTCGAGGTCGGCGATGCGACGGTCCGGCCTTAATCGGATGCGCGGCGACTTGTAGGGGAAGCAGCGGACGTTGATATGGTCCCGCAATTCCTCGTCCAGGGCGAGGAGTTCGGTGAACGACTTCCACGCCTTGGCCGAAGAGAAAAGGCCGTGCACGAAGATCACGTGGATGCGGACAGGCGTCACCAATGAATCCTCCGCGGCCGGGCGGCCGGTCGTCATCGGACGGCCACTCGAATGAAGGCCGGGTCAATGATGCACGAGCGGTGACACCTAGGCCAAGGACATGGTCGACGCACACGTCATACCGGTTGGACGGTCATGAAATTCGAAAAGCAACCAACCGACCAAGCCTGAAGATGCAGGCGGCGGAGTTCATGAAGCGGCCGAGGGCGCCGGCCGTGACCGCGCCCCCGGTGCCGCGCAGGGCGGGGACGCGGGCGCCGCGCAGGACGAGGAGGACGGCCGTCGTCGCCAGGCCCCATGGTGTAGCCCGCTACACCCCCGGTTCGGGAGACGGCTCCCTCGTTTGCGCAGGTCGGGGGCGGGAGGGTTGATCTCGTCAGCCCACGCGGGCACCGAGACCGCCCCAGCGCAAAGGAAACCGTGATGAAGGCCCTGCTCTCCTCCCGTCCCGTCCTGTGGTTTCTGTTCCTCTTCAACGCGGTGGTCGCCGCGGTGGCGCCCTTCGTCGTGGACGGGGCGCAGGGGGTGATGACCGCTGTCGGGATGGGGGTCGTGTCCCTCGGGGCGGGGGTCAGCCTGCTGCGGCGGGCGTCCGTCTGAGAATTGGGTCCGCCCTGGACGTGCGCTGTACGACGCCTGCACGGGCCCTAACCGGCGGAAAGCGAGTCTGGAGTCACTCCCGCAGCACAGGAAACGCGGGAGACCGCACCGCACCGTTCAGGAGTAGCGATGACCCGTCGTCCCGCAGGCACGTCCATACGCAAGCGCGCAGCCCTCGTCGCCACCGCCGCGCTGGTGGCCACCGGCACCGTCGCCGCCGGTGTGAGCGTGGCCGGTCCGGAGCGGCCCGCCAAGCCCTCGAAGAAGCAGGTCACCGCTCTGTTCGACAAGTGGAACGCCACCCTGCAGACCGGCGACCCGGAGAAGGTGGCCGACCTCTACGCCGACGACGCGGTCCTCCTGCCCACCCTCTCCAACAAGATCCGCACCGATCACGCGGGCATCGTCGACTACTTCGAGCACTTCCTGCAGAAGAAGCCGGTCGGCAAGAAGGTCCAGACGGTTGTCAACGTCCTCGACGGCAACTCCGCCATCGACACCGGTGTCTACGAGTTCACCTTCACCGACCCGAAGACCGGCAAGAAGAGCGTCACCAAGGCCCGCTACACCTACGAGTACGAGAAGCGGCACGGCGAGTGGAAGATCGTCAACCACCACTCGTCGGCGATGCCCGAGGGCTGATCCTCACCCGGTGCGCTGCGCCGCCCGCAGGGCGACCCGTACGCACAGCCCGCCCCCGGGAGCGTCCCGCAGCGTCACGGTTCCGCCGTCGTCGGTCACCAACTGCTTGACGACGGCGAGGCCGAGACCCGAGCCGGAGCGGCCGGTCAGGCCCTGACCCCGCCAGAAGCGGTCGAAGGCGCGGGACTTCTCCGCGTCCGACATGCCCGGCCCCTCGTCGAGGACCGACAGCAGCACCTCGTCGGCGCTCGACTCCACCCGGACGGTGATGGTGCCGCCGTCCGGTGACACCTCCAGGGCGTTCGAGAGCACGTTGTCCAGGACCTGGTCCAGATGACCGGGGCTGGCCAACACGAGCGGCCGGTCGTCGACAACACTCCCCCTGAGCGCGATGGTGACTCCGCGCTCGTCGGCGGCCGGTCTCCACACGGCCAGGCGTTCGGCCACGATGTCCGTCAACGGCAGCGGTTCGGCCACGGACACCTTGGCCTCCGCCCGCGCCAGCACCAGCAGCCCGTTGACCAGGCGGCTCATCCGGACCACCTCGGCGGTCGCCTGCTCCACGTCCTCCCGTACGAAGTCGTCGTCCACGCCGTCCGAGATGTTGTCCAGCGACAGCCTCAGCGCGGTCAGCGGGGTACGGAGCTGGTGGGAGGCGTCGGCGACGAAGACGCTCTGGGAGGCCACCAGGGTCTCCAGGCGTTCCGCGCCCTGGTTCAGGGTGCGCGCCAGTGTCTGTGTCTCCTGGGGGCCCGTCACGGGGGAACGGGCCGTCAGGTCGCCGTCGCTGAACCTGCTCGCCATGTCGTTGAGTTGACGCAGCGGGCGGGTGAGGCGGCGGGCCACCACGGCGCCGATCAGCGCGGCCACGCCGAGTACTGCCACGGCGAGGCCCGCCCGGAAGCCCCAGATGGTCCACAGGCGGTGGGTGAGTTCACCCGTGGAGTAGACGATCCGGACCGCGCCGACGACCCGGCCCCCGTCGCTCGCGGGCACGGTGACCACCAGGTGCCGGCCCCAGATGAAGTCCGACCCCCAGTCGACGCGGGTGCTGCCGCCGTCCACGGCCCTGGCCAGGTCGGCGTCCCTCGCCGGGCGGGGCAGGTCGGCCGCGCACTCGTCGGTGGCGGTGACCTCGACCCGGTCGTGCGTCTTCTCGGCGTACGCCTTGGCCATCTCCTCCAGCGCCTGGCACGACGCCCGGTCACCGTTGCCGAGCAGCAGCGCCATGGTCGTCGCCTCGCGCTTGACGGACAGCTCGGTGTCCCCGCGCAGCTGGGAGGTGAGGGTGAAGGCGACCGGCACGGTGAACAGGAAGATGGCGACGGCGACCAGCAGCACGTAGCTGCGGATGAGCTGACGGATCATGACGCGCTGCCGTTCCCGCCGTCCGCGCTGCCGCCTTCGTGGCCTCCGCCTTCGTCGCTCCCGCCTTCGTTCACCACGAGCCGGAACCCCACCCCGCGCACCGCCTCGATGGTGATCGCGCCCGCCAGCTTCCGCCGCAGCGCCGCCACATGCACGTCGAGCGTCTTCGTCGGCCCGAACCAGTTGGCGTCCCAGACGGCCTCCATGATCTGCTCGCGTGTCATCAGCGCGCCCGGCTCCTCGGTGAGGAAGGCCAGCAGGTCGTACTCCTTGGGCGCGAGGGACACCTCGGCGCTGTCCAGGTGGACGCGGGCGGCCTTGCGGTCGACGGTCAGACGGGGACCGTAGCGGTCGGGGCCCGCCGCCTCGGCCGTACGGGGCTGGACGCGCCGCATGACGGCCCGTATCCGCGCGATGACCTCGCGGACCCCGAACGGCTTGGAGACGTAGTCGTCGGCGCCCAGCTCGAGGCCGACCACGCGGTCCGTCTCGTCGCTGCGGGCGCTGATCACGATGATCGGTACGTCGCCGCGGTCGCGCAGCGCCTTGCAGACGTCGAGGCCGTCGGTGTCGGGCAGGCCGAGATCGAGGAGGACGACGTCGTAGGGGCCGGTGTGGGCCAGGGCGGCCGCGCCCGTGGTGACCCATTCGACCTCGAAGCCGTAGCGCTTGAGGCCGCGCCGGAGCGATTCGGCGACCGGTTCATCGTCTTCGACCAGGAGTACGCGCACAGGTCGCACCCTAATGCTTGAAACTTAATTCACACTGGTCACACGTCTTCACGTCGTCACACGTCTTCACGCGAACGTCGATTTGTGACGCCGGGCACTTTCCGAGTGGTCTCTCTCGGCCGGGGGCAGGTGCACCCCTGGAACCTGAGCGGCCGGGATCTCACCATGCGATACCGCGGAGGCGGATTTCGGGCGCTCGATAGACTGAGCCGACCGCAGTGCATATGCGTATCTGCGGAAAGAGACGGATTGAGCGAGGAGCGCACGTGGGCCTTGTCGTGCAGAAGTACGGAGGCTCCTCCGTAGCCGATGCCGAGGGCATCAAGCGCGTCGCCAAGCGGATCGTGGAAGCGAAGAAGAACGGCCACCAGGTGGTCGTCGTCGTTTCCGCGATGGGCGACACGACGGACGAGCTGATCGATCTCGCCGAGCAGGTATCCCCGATGCCGGCCGGCCGTGAGTTCGACATGCTGCTGACCGCGGGAGAGCGTATCTCCATGGCCCTGCTGGCCATGGCGATCAAAAACCTGGGCCACGAGGCCCAGTCCTTCACCGGCAGCCAGGCAGGCGTCATCACCGACTCGGTCCACAACAAAGCCCGGATCATCGACGTCACGCCGGGCCGGATCCAGGACTCGGTGGACGAGGGCAACATCGCCATCGTCGCCGGGTTCCAGGGCGTCAGCCAGGACAAGAAGGACATCACCACGCTCGGCCGCGGCGGCTCCGACACCACGGCAGTCGCCCTCGCCGCCGCGCTCGACGCCGAGGTCTGCGAGATCTACACCGACGTCGACGGCGTGTTCACCGCCGACCCGCGGGTGGTGAAGAAGGCGAAGAAGATCGACTGGATCTCCTTCGAGGACATGCTGGAGCTCGCGGCCTCCGGCTCCAAGGTGCTGCTCCACCGCTGTGTGGAGTACGCCCGCCGCTACAACATCCCGATCCACGTCCGGTCCAGCTTCAGCGGACTCCAGGGCACGTGGGTCAGCAGTGAGCCGATCGAGCAAGGGGACAAGAAGGTGGAGCAGGCCATCATCTCCGGTGTCGCGCACGACACCTCGGAGGCCAAGGTCACGGTCGTCGGCGTCCCCGACAAGCCGGGCGAGGCCGCCGCCATCTTCCGCGCCATCGCCGATGCCGAGATCAACATCGACATGGTCGTGCAGAACGTGTCCGCCGCCTCCACCGGCCTGACGGACATCTCCTTCACGCTGCCGAAGACCGAGGGCCGCAAGGCCATCGACGCCCTGGAGCGCAACAAGGCCGGCATCGGCTTCGAGTCGCTGCGCTACGACGACCAGATCGGCAAGATCTCCCTGGTCGGCGCGGGCATGAAGACCAACCCGGGCGTCACCGCCGCGTTCTTCGAGGCGCTGTCCGGCGCGAGTGTGAACATCGAGCTGATCTCGACCTCCGAGATCCGCATCTCGGTCGTCACCCGTGCCGACGACGTGCCCGAGGCCGTGCGCGCCGTGCACACCGCGTTCGGACTCGACTCCGACAGCGACGAGGCCGTCGTCTACGGAGGCACTGGCCGCTGATGGAGCGGTCCGGGCGACCGACGCTCGCCGTCGTGGGGGCAACCGGTGCCGTCGGCACCGTGATGCTCAGGATCCTCTCCCAGCGCGCGGACATCTGGGGCGAGATCCGACTCATCGCCTCGCCGCGCTCGGCCGGCCGCAAGCTGGCCGTGCGCGGGGAGGAGGTCGAGGTGCTGGCCCTGTCTGAGGACGCCTTCGACGGGGTCGACGTCGCCATGTTCGACGTACCCGACGAGGTGTCCGCGAAATGGGCGCCGGTCGCCGCGGCCAGGGGCGCGGTGGTGGTCGACAACTCCGGCGCCTTCCGGCTGGACGCCGAGGTGCCGCTCGTGGTGCCCGAGGTCAATCCGCACGCGGTGCGCAACCGGCCGCGCGGGATCATCGCCAACCCCAACTGCACGACCCTCTCCATGATCGTGGCGCTGGGCGCGCTGCACGCCGAGTTCGGCCTGCGCGAGCTGGTGGTGTCGTCGTACCAGGCGGTCAGCGGGGCGGGCCGGGCCGGGGTGGAGACCCTGCGGCGCCAGCTGAACCTGGTGGCCGGTACGGAGCTGGGGACGAACCCCGGTGACGTACGGCGGGCCGTCGGGGACGACACCGGACCGTTCCCGGAGCCGCTGGCGCTGAACGTCGTGCCGTGGGCCGGGTCGCTGCGCGAGGACGGCTGGTCGTCGGAGGAGATGAAGGTGCGGGACGAGTCCCGCAAGATCCTCGGACTGCCCAAGCTGCCCGTCGCCGTGACCTGTGTACGGGTGCCGGTGATCACCACGCACTCGCTGACCGTCCACGCCCGCTTCCAGGGCGAGGTCACCGTCGACGGCGCCCGCGAGATCCTCGCCACGGCTCCCGGGGTCGTCCTGTGCGACGACCCGGCCGCCGGGGAGTTCCCCACCCCCGTCGACGTGGTCGGCACCGACCCGACCTGGGTCGGGCGGGTGCGCCGGGCGCTCGACGACCCCACCGCGCTGGAGCTCTTCGTGTGCGGCGACAACCTCCGCAAGGGTGCCGCGCTGAACACCACGCAGATCGCGGAGCTGGTGGCCGCCGAGTTCCGGTGAGCCGGGCATGACGCTCGCATGACCCACTCATGAGCAAGCCGTGTGCCGGAAACATCATGGCCGGAGAGGCAAACATTTGTAGGATTTGCGCCGAGCGTGTGTGAGCCGACCGATGGTCCGGACCACTTGTATCGGACCCGGTCGGCATCCGAAGATTTTCTCCCCGCCCTCCGCAACCGTGCGGAGGGCGGGGAGCGTCTTTGCGGTAGCCCTATCGGGGGCGTGAGGACGCATGATCCCGGCGCATGGGGGCGCTGTGATCCGGGCGTGGGGACGCCCGTTCATATGGGACATAGGGGAAGAACGGGACGCATGAGGGCATGTGAGACGCCGTCGGTTGTGCTGCCTGGCGCGAGAACGTTGTCGGCCAGATGGACTGACGCGAAAGTGACGCTCGGCACGTACAACCCTGACGGGGGTGAGCGTGTCCAACAGGCGTGGCAGTGGCAGAGGTACTCGACTTCAGTGCGGCGACGCGCGGTGCGGCGGTACGACCGGTCCGTCGGCCGGCCGTACGACCCCGCTCGGCCGGGACGCCCGGTGGCATGCCGGTGATCGCGCCCATGCCCGCAGCGCGGCCCGCCCGCATACCCGGCCAGCGTGACGGACTCGAACACACCGAGGACGTCGCGGCCGCCGGCACCACCGTCGACCATCTCACCGAGACCTACCGGGCCCACTACCGCTCGCTGCTCGGTCTCGCCGCCCTCCTCCTCGACGACACCGCCTCCTGCGAGGACGTCGTCCAGGAGGCCTTCATCCGGGTCCACTCGGCGCGCAAACGCGTCCGGGAACCGGAGAAGACCCTCGCGTACCTGCGCCAGACGGTCGTCAACCTCTCCCGCTCGGCCCTGCGCCGCCGCATCCTCGGACTGAAACTGCTGTCCAAGCCGATGCCGGACATGGCGAGCGCCGAGGAGGGGGCCTACGACCAGCTGGAGCGGGACTCCCTGATCAAGGCGATGAAGGGCCTCCAGCGCCGCCAGCGCGAGGTCCTCGTCCTGCGCTACTTCGCCGACATGACCGAGGCCCAGGTCGCCGAGACCCTCGGCATCTCGCTGGGCTCGGTCAAGGCCTACGGCTCCCGCGGCATCGCCGCACTGCGCACCGCCATGGAGACACCGGCGTGAGCGGGGAGGCCGACGGACGGGACACCGGGGGACCGGACACCGGGGGACGGGACTCCCGCGAGCGGCACGAGCCATACGAGTGGCACGAGCCGACGGGGCTGCCGCACACACAAGAGCCGAAGCAATCGCACGCTGGGAACGGAACCGTGAACCACCACCTCGACGAACAGAGCCAGGGCGGGCTCGACTCGGACGAGCTGGCGCTGCGCCGCATGCTGCACCACGCGGTCGACGAGATGGAGCCGCGCGACGGTGCCCTGGAGCACCTCAGGCGTGCGGTGCCCGCCCGGCGGGCCCGCAAGCGGCAGGCCGTCGTCGGCATGGCCGCCGCGGCCCTCTTCGTCGGCACCGCCATCCCCGCCCTGGTGCACGTCTCCAACTCCACCGGCCCCGAGGTCAACCCCTCCGTCGCGGGGCTCGGCTCCGAGGCGCAGGGCGGGGCGAGCCAGGGCAACCACCCGGACGGCGGGGAGAGCACCGCCGGAAGCAGCACCGGCAAGACCCAGGACAAGGACAAGGGCGAGAAGAAGGACGACGAGAAGGGCAAGGGACCCGGCGCCACCGCCGGCGCCACCAGCGGGGCCGACCCGACGGTGTCCAGCCCCGCGACCGTCCCCGCCTGCACCACCGCCCAGCTCGGCGCCGCCACCGCGAACGTCGACGTCCCCGACTCGGCCGGCGTCGTCTACGGCACCTTCCGCGTCACCAACGTCTCCGGCACCGCCTGTACCGTCGCCGGGCAGGGCACCGTCACCCCGACCCCGCAGGGTGCCGCCGACGGCACGAAGATCACCGTGGTGCAGCACGCCTCCGGGGACGCGGCGGCCGCGCTGCCCGACCCTGCCCTCTACGTCTCCCAGCTGACCCTCGCGCCCGGCTCGGCCTACGACGTGAAGTTCGCCTGGGTGCCCTCCGAGACCTGCCCCACCGACAACGGCGGCGGCACGGACGGCGGCAGCACCGGCGAGCCCACGCCCAGCCCGACGCCCAGCCAGGACAGCTCCGCCACCGAGGGCTCCTCCACCGGCGGCGACACTGGCACGACGACCCAGCTGATGCGGGAGGACGGCACGGTCGACGGCAGCGTCGTCGTCTCGCACACCGCGGCGACGGGCTCACCGACGGTCTCGGCGACGGTGTCCAACGCCTGCGCGGGGACCATCTACCGGACAGGCCTGCTCGCGGGGTCCTGAGCCGACGACCGGACGGGGCTGCTCGCGCGTGCACCTGAGCCGACGCGACCGGACAGGTCTGCTCGCGCGGGCTCCTGGGACTACCGGACGGCGCTGCCGGCGGGGTCCTGGGCCGAGGAGCTCGCCTCGTCCGTGATGGGTTCCTCCGGCAGGATGCCCAGTTCCGCGTCCCGGGCGATCTCGACCTCCCGGCGCAGCAGCCGGAACCACATGAAGACGACGAAGCCGGCGAAGACGAACCACTCACCGGTGTAGCCGAGGTTCTGGAACGCCTTCAGGTCGAGTCCGGTGTCGGCCGGCGCGCTCGCCGGCACCGCCTTCATCCCGGAGTCGCCCCGGTCGAGCGTGATCCACGCGTCGTACACGTCGTACGGCACGAGGTTCACCAGCGACGCCGAGCTGATCGCCCCGGTCTGCCCGGCCGGAAGCCCGCCCTGCGCGCTCACCCCGTTGTCGCCGGGCGTCTCGGACGCCTGCAGCGCACCGGTGACGGTGACCTCGCCGGAGGGCGGCGCCGGGGCCTTCGCCGCGTCCGGGGTGCCGGGCAGCCAGCCCCGGACGACGGGCAGCGCCTTGCCGCCGTCGATCCGCAGCAGGGTCAGCACGTAGTACCCGCTCCGGCCGTCCAGCTCCCGGTCGGGCACGAGGAGCTGCTTGTCGTACCGGCCGGTCGCCGTGGCCTGCTTGCCGGAGGTCGCCTTGTCCACAGGCAGCAGCCGGGCCAGCGGCCGGGGCGGTTCCTTCTCGTCGGTGGTGACCTGTTCCTGCGCGTCGCGGTGAGCGTCGACGCGCGTCTCGAACCGCCCGAGCTGCCAGGACCCCATGAACACACAGAAGGGGATGGCCAACAGTACGAAGACGTTGATCCCCCACCAGCGGGGCGTCAGCAGGAACCGGTACACACCCCAACGGTACGGTGCCGTGTCGCGACGCGGGCCCGCGGGGTCGGCGCCGTGGACGGTCGCGTGGAGGTTGTCCACAGGTTGGGGACCTGGCCAGCGCATCGTCGTCGCGGGCGGGCACTATGGGGTCATGACTGAGAGCAACGGGTCCGACTCCCGGGAACAGCAGGCGTCTGGCGCGGACACGCCGGACTGGGAGAAGCGCTTCCGGGCGCCCCGGGTGTGGCTGCCCGACTGGGCGGAGGACGCGCCGGAGCGCTCCCTGTTCGTGTCCAACGCGACGGGGACGTACGAGCTGTACGCCTGGGACCGGTCGACCGGCGAGCAGCGCCAGGCGACGGACCGGCCGAACGGGACGACGGACGGCGTGCTCTCCCCGGACGGCGCGTGGATCTGGTGGTTCGACGACAAGGACGGCGACGAGTTCGGCGTCTGGCGCCGCCAGCGCTTCGAGGGCGGCGAGAACGAGATCGCGACCCCCGGCCTCGACCCGTCCTACCCGGCCGGACTGGCCCTGGGACGGGACGGCCGCACGGCGGTCGTCGGCCGCTCCACGGACGAGGACGGTACGACGATCCACCTCGCGCGCGTGGGCGAGGCCCCCGTGGAGGTCTACCGCCACCGCGAGTCGGCGGGCGTCGGCGACCTCTCCCACGACGGCTCGCTGATCGCGATCGAGCACACCGAGCACGGCGACGCGATGCACTCGGCGCTGCGCGTGCTGCGCCCGGACGGTACGACCGTCGCCGAGCTCGACGACACCCGGGGCGGCACCGAGGAGCTCGGCCTGGAGGTGCTGGGCTTCGCCCCGGTCGACGGTGACACCCGCCTCCTCATCGGCCACCAGAGGCGCGGCCGCTGGGAGCCGCTGGTGTGGGACGTCGCCACGGGCGAGGAGAGCGACCTCGCCCTGGACCTGCCCGGTGACGTGAGCGCCGAGTGGTACCCGGACGGCTCGGGCCTGCTGATCGTGCACAGCTTCGAGGCCCGCAGCGAGCTGTTCCGCTACGACCTGGCGACCCGCGAGCTCGTGAAGGTCCCGGTCCCCGCGGGCACCGTCTCCGGCGCGACCGCCCGACCCGACGGCAGCGTGGAGTACCTGTGGTCGTCGTCCGCCGAGCCGTCGGCGGTCCGCTCGACCACCGGCGGGGTCGTCCTGGACCCGCCCGGGATGAAGTCGCCGGGCTCGGTCCCGGTGCAGGACGTGTGGGTGGAGGGCCCCGGCGGCCGTATCCACGCGCTCGTCCAGAAGCCGGCGGGCGCAACCGGCCCCCTCCCCACCGTCTTCGACATCCACGGCGGCCCCACCTGGCACGACAGCGACTCCTTCGCGGCGGGCCCGGCGGCCTGGGTGGACCACGGCTACGCGGTCGTCCGCGTCAACTACCGCGGCTCCACGGGCTACGGCCGCGCCTGGACGGACGCGCTGAAGCACCGCGTGGGCCTGATCGAGCTGGAGGACATCGCCGCGGTCCGGGAATGGGCGATCAGCTCCGGCCTCGCCGACCCCGCCCGCCTGATCCTCACCGGCGGCTCCTGGGGCGGCTACCTCACCCTCCTCGGCCTCGGCGTCCAGCCCGACGCGTGGACCCTGGGCATCGCGGCGGTCCCCGTCGCCGACTACGTCACGGCCTACCACGACGAGATGGAGGCCCTGAAGGCGATGGACCGCACCCTCCTGGGCGGCACCCCGGAAGAGGTCCCCGACCGCTTCGAGGCCTCCTCCCCCCTCACCTACGTCGACCAGGTCAAGGCCCCCGTCTACATCTCCGCCGGCGTCAACGACCCCCGCTGCCCCATCCGCCAGATCGAGAACTACGTCAAGCGCCTGGAGGCCCGCGGCGCCGTCCACGAGGTCTACCGCTACGACGCGGGCCACGGTTCACTGGTGGTGGACGAACGGATCAAGCAGGTGAGGCTGGAACTGGAGTTCGCGGAGAGGCATTTGTCCGGGGCCTGAGCCTTTCTTCCGACCGAGTCGGGTGGTGGGTGGGCACAGGCCGGGGGGCCAGGGGGCGGAGCCCCCTGGGGTCACGTGCCCGCCCGCTCCCGCGGCCGCCGCCCCAGCAGCTCCGCCAACCCCCTCCGCGTGGCGGCGAGAATCACCCGGTCCGAGCCCTGCAACACGTAGGACTCGGGCAGGTCCCACACCAGCCCCGAAGCCCGGACCTCGTCCTCCGCGTCCTGCCCCGTCCCGCCCTCCTCCCGGAGGGACCCCCGGTCCAGCGCCAACACCCGCCACGCCCCCGCCCGGAACGCCTCCGCCACCGTCCGCCCCTCCAACTGCGCGTGCCCGCCCACCTGGAGCGCGGCGAACAACAACACCCGCCGCTCCACCGGAATCGCCCCCAGGATCTGCCGCCCGAGCATCGCCCCGGCGAACGCGGGCGCCGCCAGATGGGACACGCTCCGACTCCGGGTGAGCGCATGCGGATGCGCGGCCCGCAGGGTGCGGTACACCGCCGTCGCGAAGTCGTCGTCGTACAGCCGCAGCACCACCCGCAGATCCGGCCGCAACGTCCGCGCGTACAACGCGGCCTCCAGATTCGTCGTGTCCGAACTGGTCACCGCCAGCAACGCGTGCGCCCGGTGGATCTTGGCGGCCTCCAGCACCCCCTCCTGCGTGACATCCCCCAGCACCACCGGCACCCTGAGCCGCCGAGCCGTGGCCAGCCCCCGCGCCTCGGGCCCCGCCTCGACGCACACCACGGGAATGTCCAACTCCCGCAGCCGGGTCAGCACCCGCGTCCCGATCTTCCCCAGCCCCAGCAGCACCACATGCCCACCCAGCCCCCGAGGCGGCTTCCGCAACGCGCCCGCGGTCCGGAAGGTCCCCAGCGCCTCCAGCACAGCCGCCAGCAGCACGGGAAGCAGCAGCAACCCCACGAGCCCGGACAGCAGCTGAAGCACCTGCCGCTCGGTGGACGCCCCGATCGCCGGATCGTTGATGGAGAACAGATCCAGCAGCGTCAGATACAGCGCCCCCAACGGATGCACCCCGGTGGCCAGCCACAACGCGACCGCGAGCGCCAGCACACACACCACGAGCCCGGCGAGCGACCACCGCAGTCGCCGCGAGAACAGCGAGGCGAACGGCACGACCACCCCGACCCCGCGCCCCGCCGACAACGCGGGCCCGGCGGAGTACGACACCTGCTCCAGGACCACGGTCCCGCGCCCGGTCGCCTCCCGTACCGCCGCCGCGTCGGGCAGCAGCCGCGGCCCGTGCTCCCCACTGCTCTCCGAACCGTCCGCACCGGCCGGATCGTTGCTCGTCGTGGACAGCAGCGCCAGCGTGGCCAGCCCGTGGTCGGCGACCTGGCCCGGCCCGGGCGGCGGCCGGTCCACCGCGCGCAGCAACAGCCCGTCCGTGTGGACGACCTTGGTGGTGCCGGCGACGGCGGTCGCCGCCAGGGCGGGTGCCGCGGTGTCGGCGTCGGAGAGGACGGTGGTGGAGGCGTCGCCCGCCGCGGGGTCCTCGGCGCCCGTCGCCAACGCGGCCGCCTGGTCGAGAAGTTCCTCGATGTGCTGTCCCAGCCGCCGGTTGTACAGCCGCAGCACGAGCCGCAGACGGGGGTTGAGCCGGCGTGCGGTGAGCGCGGCACGGATGTTGGTCTCGTCGTCGTCGTACACGAGCGCCAGCGCCGCCGCCCGCTCCACACCCGCCTCGGCGAGCACGGTCTCGGTGGGCTCGCCGGCCTCCAGCACCCGCTCGTTGCCCGGGGGTTCACCGGTGGCGGCCGCGTTGTTCCCGTTGCCCGCCGCCCGGTTGACCGCCGCGCTCACCACCCGGTCGAGCAGCGCCGCCGACACCGCCCGGGCACGCCCGACCACGGGTGGTCGTACCGTGCGCTCGTTGGGCGGTACGACCAGCGTGACCTGTTCGCCGTAGACACCGCGCAGCTCGGCGGCCAGCCGGTGCGCGAGCCCGTCGTCGCCGCACACCACCATGTGCGCGCCGACGTCGGTCGGCAGACCTTGATTCGGAACGCTTGCCACGAGGGAGAAGACTGCCTTACCGGGACGGGGCGTTCCAGATGGGGTGTGGAACGGCGCTCCGCACCGGAGCCCGGAGCCCGGGGCTCGGGGCTCGGGGCCGACTGAACGCCCGGCTTCCCGGTCCCGTATGAAAGGGGAGGCAGAGCACGGCAATGCGGAGGGACCCGACCGTGGCCATCACCGACGACGCCCCGCCGCGGGCGGACCAGGACCACAGCGGCGGGCCGCCCGGACCGAGCGCACAGCGGCAGGAGAACCGGCGCCTGACCTCCCCGCTGGTCCTGACGATGGTGATGCTGCTGATGGTGGTGGCCCAGTCACCGATCCGCCGCGCCCTGTCCGCGCCGGTGATGCAGAGCTGGATGACGGTGTTCGTGGCGGTGGTCGTGCAGGCCCTGCCGTTCCTGGTGCTCGGAGTCCTGCTGTCGGCGGCGATCGCCGTGTTCGTACCGGCGTCGTTCTTCGCCCGCGCCCTGCCCAAACGGCCCGCGCTGGCCGTCCCGGTGGCCGGTGTGGCGGGCGCGGTGCTGCCGGGCTGCGAGTGCGCGTCGGTTCCGGTGGCCGGGGCGCTGGTCCGGCGCGGGGTGACCCCCGCGGCCGCGCTCGCCTTCCTGCTCTCCGCCCCCGCCATCAACCCGATCGTGCTGACCGCGACCGCCGTCGCCTTCCCCCGTGACCCCGAGATGGTCCTGGCCCGGTTCGCCGCCAGCCTGCTGGTGGCGTGCACGATGGGCTGGCTGTGGCAGCGGCTCGGCCGCACGGACTGGCTGCGCCCGCCGTCGCACTCCTCCTACGAGGGGCAGGGCCGGGGCGCGGCGTTCTGGGGCTCGGTCCGGCACGATGTGATGCACGCGGGCGGTTTCCTGGTCGTCGGCGCCATGGCCGCCGCCACCCTCAAGGCGGTCACGCCCGAGAGCTGGCTGCGGACGGCGGCCGGCAACCCCCTCTTCTCCGTCCTCGCGCTCGCGATCCTCGCGGTGGTGCTGTCGATCTGCTCGGAGGCGGACGCGTTCGTCGCCGCCTCCCTGACCCAGTTCTCCCTCACCGCCCGGCTCGCCTTCCTGGTCGTGGGCCCGATGATCGACCTGAAACTGTTCGCGATGCAGGCGGGGACCTTCGGCCGCGGTTTCGCCGTGCGCTTCGCCCCGGCCACGTTCGTGCTCGCCGTCACCGTCTCGGTGCTGACCGGGGCGGTGCTCCTGTGAACCGCCAGGCACAGGCGGCGGTCCTGTTCCTCCTCGGCGCGGCCCTGCTGCACGCGGGCTTCACCGACCTCTACCTGCGCTACGTCAAGGCGGGCCTGCAACCCCTGCTCCTGGCGTCCGGCGCGGTACTGATCGCGGCGGCGCTGGCGACGGCGTGGTACGAGTGGCGCCGGACCAGGGCGGGCGAAGGGGAGACCGAGCACGGCCACGACGAGCACGCTCATGGTGACGCGGAGGGCCACCGCGAACCCCGCGTCTCCTGGCTCCTCGTCCTCCCCCTCTTCGCCCTCATCCTCGTCGCCCCGCCCGCCCTCGGCTCCTACAGCGCGACCCGCACGGGCACGGCCCTGCAAGAGCCCCTCGCCTACCCCTCCCTCCCGGCGTCCACGGGGCCCCTGCGCCTCGCCGTGGCCGACTACGCGGGCCGCGCGGCCTACGACCACGGCCGCTCCCTCGCCGGTCGCAGCATCGAGATCACCGGCTTCGTCGCCCTGGACCGCGCCGGCACCCCCTACCTGGTGCGCATGGCCCTCAACTGCTGCGCCGCGGACGCCCAGCCGGTCAAGGTCGGCCTGACCGGCCGCATCCCCCCGGTGCTGCAACCCGACACCTGGCTGACGGTGACCGGCACCTACACCGCCCGGCGGACCAGGGACCCGGTCAACGGCGGCCGTATCCCGTTCATCGAGGTCACCGCGGCCAAGCCGGTACCGGTGCCGCACGACCCGTACGACGAGACCTGGAACAACTGACACCGGCGTACCCGTGTGGGGCAACGGGTAAGGGGGCTCCATGGGGGAAACGGGGCAGGGACTGGAGCCGGGGCGGGTCGCCGAGGTGCTGGTGCGAAGGCCGGACGGGGCGCCCGGAGCGCGCGGTTCCGGTTACCGGGTGGGCGAGACGTCCGTGCTGACGGCCGCTCATGTCGTGGGCGGCCCGGTGCGGTCGGTACAGGTCCGCTTCGACGCCGACCTGCCGGGGGAGTGGAGCGCCGACGCCCGGGTGGTCCTGCTGTCCGAGGCCGCGGACGTGGCCCTGCTGGAGCTGTCCTACGTACCCGCCGCCCGGCGTGACCAGGCCCCGCCGCCCCGCTACGCCGCGGTCCCCGACGCCGACGTGGTGCTGCCGTTCACGGCGGTCGGCTTCCCCCGCTTCAAGCTGCGCAAGGACACGCCGAGGCCGTTCCCCGACGACGCGTCACCGGGCCAGTACCGCGACTCCTGCCACCTCTCCGGGACCGTCTCCGTGCTGTCCAACCGCCGCGAGGGCACACTCGAACTGGCCGTCGTCGCCCCGCCCGCCGAGGTCGAACCGGAACGCTCCCCCTGGTCGGGGATGTCGGGGGCCGTGGTGTGGAGCGAGGGTGCCGTGATCGGTGTGGTGAGCGCCCACCACCGTGCCGACGGCCTGGGGCGGCTGGCGGCCCGCCGGGTGGAACGCTGGTACGACACCCTGTCGCCCATCGAACTCGACCTGCTGACCCGCCACGCCGGCCTGCCCCCGCGCGACTCCCTCGGCGCCCCCGGCCAGACCCACCAGGTCAGCTCCCTCGCGCGCCTCCCCACCGACCTGTCCCTACGCGAACTGACGCCCCTCGTCGACGCCCTGACCGCCCTGCCGACCCTGCGCGGCCCCGGCGGCGTGTCCCTCGTCCTGGACAGCATCAGCTCCCAGGTCGCCGCCAACAGCCCACGCGACCCCCGGCTGCGCCTCGACGTCTTCGGCATCGTACGCACCTGCCTGAGCTACCCCGGAACCCTGGACCAGCTCCTGGAAGCCGTACGACTCCTGGAGGGCCCGTCGACGGAAGTGGAACGAGTGAACACCGCCGCGGACCAACTGTCCCGGCACCACAGCTGACTTGATCTCGCGGGCGCGGCGTGGATATGGGGTTTCGCGGGGTGGCCCGCTGGGTCATGATGGTTGAGGCACCGGCAGCGCTGACACATCGTTAACGGGAGGGGACTTGGCAGCCGTGGAGGAACCGATGTCTGCCGTCGAGTCCGCTGTCGTGGATCTCTCGGGAGTCTCTCTCGCAGCGTTGCGCTCCATGGACGACACGGCCGTCGCCGAGTCGCTGGAGCAGCTGCTGCACCACATCGACGGCCCGCAGGCCATCACGGTCTCGTACAACCCGTCCCGCTTCGACTGACTCGACCGAGGGGATCGGCACGGTGCTGTGGAGGACGCGTGGCCGCTGACGCCACGACAACGGGGGATCACCTGACGTTCCACCGGCTCTCGGCGCCCGCCGCCCTGGCCCTCGCGCGCGGTGAGGGCGACGAGGCGGTGACGGACGAGCTGCTGAACGCCGAACGCAGCCGACGGCTGTTGTTGCTACGCGCGTTGGACAGGGAACTCGCCTCGCTCACGCGGGACGAGGGCCCTGCACTGCCGTACGCCGAGGCGTGGGCGCTGCTGGAGCGCGTGCAGCAGAAGGTGCCCGAGGTGTTCGAGGACGTGCTGATGTCCCCGGGGACCGGCATGTGGGTGTCGCTGGCGCTGCGTCGGCTCAGGGGCCGCTCCTACGAGGACGCGCCGACCTGGGTGGTCCTGGGCCATCTGACGGCGCTGGCCGCGGCCGCCGGAGCGCGGGCCGGGCTGGACTTCGAGATCACCGTGCCGGTGCGGCGTGGCCTCGTCCCCCTGCCGACGCTGGGCTGCGCCCGGCTGCCGGTCCCGGAGGACTGGGGCACGGCGCGGGTCGTGGCGCGCGAGGGGTGGCTGCGGATCAGCGCGGGGGGCGGGGACGTCGAGGTCGCCCCGGACGGTGGCGGCGGCCCCGGGTGGCTTGCGGTGCGCCGGTTGTCGCTGGGGTCCGGGGAGCGGGCGAAGACGATGGTGCTGGAGGAGCTGGACCCGTACCGCACGTTCCCCCGGCCGAGTGAGCCACGGCTGCTGTCCGAGGACGAAGCGGAATCCTGGGAGACGCTGCTGGCGGGCGCCTGGGAAGTGCTGCTGCGCGACGAACCGGAGAGTGCCGGGGCGATGCGCCGAGGACTGAAGTCGCTCGCGCCGACCCCGGGGAGAGAAAGGTTTCGGCCGTACAGCGGCACCGCCGGGGACGCGTTCGGCGGGGTCACCGCGTCCCGTCCCGACGACGTGGCCCAGCTGGCCGCGACCCTCCTCCACGAGTTCCAGCACACCAAGCTCGGCGGCCTGATGCACCTGGGCCGGCTGAGCGTGCCCGCCGACCCGCAGACGCCCGAGCAGCTCTTCTACGCCCCTTGGCGCGACGACCCCCGCCCCCTCGGCGGCCTCCTCCAGGGCATCTACGCCTTCCACGGCGTGACCCGCTTCTGGCGCACCCACCGACACGCCGCCGAGCCGGGATACGCGCCCCTGGCCCACTTCGAGTTCGCGCTGTGGCGTGCCCAGGTGTGGCCGACGCTGAACGCGGTGCGCGGGCACGCCCGGCTGACACCGCTGGGCCGCGATGTCCTGGACCGTCTGGGGGAGCGGCTGGCGGAGTGGATGACGGACGAGGTGCCGGAGAGGGAGCTGCGCCTCGCCCTGGAGTGTGCCGCCGACCACCGGGCCCGCTGGCGCGCCCATCACCTGCGGCCGCCCGCCGAGGCCGTCGACGAGGCGGTACGGGCCTGGCGGCGCGGTGACGCGCTGCCGCCCGCCGCCCTGGCCGCCGCGCCCGCGGTCGTTGCCGACACCGAGATGCGGTTCCTGGACGGCGCGGCCGTCCTCGCCCGGCACTGGCTCGCCGATCCCGACGGCGACTGGCGCGACCACGCCGCTTCCCGTGACGGCGACTCCGGGGGCGTCGACGGCGCCGACGCGGCCGACGTCCTGCTGGCCTGCGGCGACCACACCGCCGCCCGCGCCGCCTTCACCGCACGCCTCGCCACGAAGGGCGCCCCGGTGGCCGCGTGGGTGGGTCTGGGACGCACACTCCCCGCCGACACCCCCGCCGCCCGCCTCCTCCGCGACTTCCCGGAGCGGGCCCGCGCCGTCCAGGACGCCCTCCGGGCGACCACGGACGCCGGCGCGGACCCGGTGGCGCTCGCGACATGGCTGGCTGCCGGGGAGCCGACGGCGAAGTAGACGTGGGCGAGGGGGCCGGTTGGTGGAGGCCCCCTCGCCTCGTCTCACCTCACAGCGGCAGCGGGTCGATGTCGCAGTTGGCGCGTTCGCCCGCCCGGAACTGGACCGTCGCCGGATGCGGTGTGCCCGACTCGACCTGGAGGCGGGGAGCGTCGAGCACGCGCTCCATGCGCTCCAGGGTGTCCTCGCGCAGGGCCCTCGCCTGGGCCTCCGCGCCCGTGGCGACGAGGTCCAACGCCAGGTTCCCGGCGCACGCCAGCGTCGTCGGGTGGTCCTCCCCGAACGTCAACCGGCACAGCGCCAGCGTGTCCTCGCCCCGGCGCCGCGCCTCCTCGCGCTGCCCGAGCGCGGCCAGGTCGCTGGCGAGGTTGATGGCGCAGACGAGAGCGAGGGGATGTCCCGCGCCGAGCCGGTCGGTGAGGGAGCCGAGCGCCGTCTCGTCGAGCCGCCGCGCCTCCTCCGCCTGGCCGAGCAGCCGCAGGGTCACGGCGAGGTCGATGTCGGCGGACAGCACATGCGGGTGGTGCGGGTCGTAGATCTGCCGGTACCCCTCGGCCGCCTTGATGCCCCGCGTCCGGGCCGCCTGAAGGTCACCGTTCTGACGCAGCGCCACCGATAGCGTCAGCGCCGCGGACAGGGAGCGCGGGTGGGTCTCGCCGTAGCGCCGGATGAACTGGGCGTGCGCCTCGGTGGCCAGCTCCAGGGAGCGCGCGTGGTCGCCCTCCTTGCGGCAGGACTCGCTCAGCTGGCGCATCGCTTCGACCGTGGCGGGGTTGCCGACGCCGAACACGTCCCGGTACGCCCCTTGCACGGCCTCGTGCAGGGATCGCGCACCCACGTAGTCGCCGGTCTCGCGTACGTCGATGGCCATGGCGTACTCGGTGATCAGCGTCCGCCGGTCGTCCCGTCCGAACAGCCGCAGCTTCAGGCCCAGCGTGCGCCGGTCCAACTCCAGGGCCTGCTGGAAGTCACCGGCGAGGCGCAGGCTCACGCCGAGGTTGTGGGTGATGTTGAGGGTGGTCGGGTCGTCCTCGCCGAACGCCCTGCGCGCCCGTTCGTAGGCGATCTTGTCCAGCTCGGCGCCGGTGGCGAACCTGCCCTCGACCCGTCGTACGGCGGCCTCCAGCTGGATCGCGTCGAGCGCGTCCTCCCGGACGTCGTCGCCGTCGGGCGGGGCTGTGCGCTCGTAGACCTCGCGGAGGTGGGAGACCAGCCGGGCGGCGTCGTCGAAGCGGCCCACCACCCAGTACATGAAGCACAGCCACTGCCCCATCAGCAGCGTCTGCTGGTCCTCCTCACCGAAGATGGTCAGCCAGGACTCCCAGGCCTGCTCGGAGAAGTCGAGCGACACGTCGTGGTCGCCCCAGAAGTACAGGTACTCGGCGACGTTGCGGACCAGTTGGCGCACCCAGGGCTGGTCCGACTTGATCGCGTCGGAGGCGATGACGTGGCTGTACAGCTCCGCGTACCGGGGCCAGCTCCCGGGATTCGAGGGAGTCTTCGGGTCGGCGGCGGCCAGCAGGGTGTGAGCGCCATGACGCATACGGGACTGCTCCTGGGGAGACATGCGGTTGTTCAGGACGAGCTGCACCAACCGATGCATCTCGATCGAGTTCGTACGATGATCGATCCGCGCCAGCGAATACCGGTTCACCTCCCTTATCGCACGCGCAAGCCGGATCGGATCGTTCAGCGCCGCGTCCAGCTCGGGGAAGATGCTGCTGTTCCCGAGCCCCGAGAAGATGGAGCGGGAGATCGGGTCGGGCGCGAAGTAGGAGCACAGCTGCAACAGCCGCAGCGCCGCGGGGCTGCGGGTCTCCAGGTGGTCGAGGGAGACGTTCCAGGCGGCGGCGACGGGGAGTTGGTAGTCCGGCGGAGGGGCGACCTCGAGGAGTTCCATGCGCTTGGACTCGAAGAGGCGGAGGTACTCCGACGCGGGCATGCCGGTCTCCGCGCGCCACGCCGCCGCCTGTTCCAGCGCCAGCGGCAGATCGCCGAGCGCCTCGGCCAGCCGGTCGGCCTCCTCCTCCTGGAGGGGCGGGCCGGAGCGGCGCAGCAGTTCCTTGCTCTCCTCGCGGGTGAAGACGTCCACCTCGAGGGAGCCGCCGACCTGTCCCCAGCGCCGGTTGCGGGAGGTGACGAGGATCGTGCCGTTGCCGCCCTGGGGGAAATAGTGGCGGACCTGTTCGGGGTTGTCCGCGTTGTCGAAGATCAGCAGCCAGCGCGAGTACGGCCGTCCCTCCCGCAGCGCCTCCCGGACCGCGGGGCCCGCGATGTTCGCCTCGGGGGAGGTCTCCAGGCCCAGCCGCTGCGCCAACTCCACCAGCGCCTGGCCGATCTGGCCGGGCCGCTCGGCGGGGATCCACCACACGACGTCGAAGTCACTCTGGTGGCGGTAGGCGTACTCGATGGCGAGCTGTGTCTTGCCGACGCCGCCCATGCCGTGGATGGCCTCCGGCAGTACCGTCGTCGTGCCCTCCCGCAGCCGCTGGTCGAGCAGCTCCAGCAGGGCGGAGCGCCCGGTGAAGTTCGGATTGCGGGGCGGCAGATTCCCCCAGACACGCGGTTGTGCCGTGCGGTCCCCCTCCACGGTCCGCTGGGGTGTTGTCGACATCTGAGGGGCTCCTTCGGAAGCGGTCCGGGACGCGCGCGCCGCTTCGGGGCCGACCGCCGCCGAGGTCGGGCCCGACGGCGCTGGTCCCGTCGGAATGCGTGATGGTTTCTCCAGGCTGACTGCGTATCGCCGATCGTGCCAGCTCAGCACCTTCGCCAACATGGCGGCACGCTGGGCGTACCTGCCCGACAGGGCTCGTAGAGCGGTCAGCTCCACGCGGAGGAAAGCGATGTTGCGGCGGTTGACGCGGGGCATCGCCAGGGTGTCCAGCGGTTCTTGTGGAGAGGGCAACAACGCGCCGCTCGACCGGTGTTCGGCGAACAGCGCGCGTACGTCGTGAAGTACCCGTGCGGTGGCGCTGCGGCGGCCCAGCGCCAGCAGTTCCTCCCGGGTGTTCGGGGCGAACGTGAAGGTCACGTCCGCCGGGCCCTCGCCCTCCGTACGGGTGGGCCGGACCAGTCCGCTCATCAGCAGCTCGGAGACATGGACGGGGCCCGCTTCCGGGGTGGTGTCGACGACCCTGCGGATGGCGGGCAGGCTCAGTGGCGCGGCGGCCAGCCGGGTGGCGAGCGCGAACGCCGTGGGGCTGGCGGCGGCGCGGAAGTCGGAGACCCGTTCGGCGGCGGGCACCGTGCTGTGCGGGTCGGGCACGTCCTCGGCCCAGGGCAGGCCGCGTGCCGCATCGGGCCTGCGCTTCCACTCCCTGGCCTGGATGGCGGCCAGGTCCAGCCACTCGGGCTCCCGCCCGGACACCAGCCGGGTCAGGGCCTCGGCCCAGCGGTTGGTGAGGGCGAGGACGGGGACGACGACCGGGGCGGACGCGGCCTCGGAGGAGTCGTCCGGAGCGTCGGTCCCGGCGCCGGCCCCCGCCTCCACGCCGGCTCCGGCCTCGGCCTCCGTGTCGGCCCCCGCCTCCGGGGCGGGTGTCTCGGGCGCGTCCCGTAACCCGGCCGGAACCTCCCGCTCCGCCCAGTCCCAGGCGCTGTTGGCCGACCATGGGCGGGCTGCGCGGATGCGGACCCGGTACACGTCGAGTCCGGTGCGGAACCACAGGTGCTGGGGGAGCAGATGCACCACGGCGACGGGGCAGGCGCGCCCCCACTCGCGCAGCAGCGGCTGCACGGCGCCGAGCCGCCACCCGAGTGCCAGCGCGTCGGTCAGCACCAGGACCACCCGGCGCACGTCGGCCGGCGGGGCACCGAGGGGTTCCTCCGGGGCCACCCGGGCCGGGTCGGTCTCGTCGGTGCCCAGGAGTCGTAACACCCGCACCCGGGTGAAGTCCCCCGCCTGGCGGAGCTCTTCGGCCAGGTCGTCGACGGCCCGGTCCCACACCCGCATCGTCGGATGGGCGTCGATGACGAGGACCGCCTCGGCGGGCTCGGGCCCGTCCGGCTGCGCGAGCCTGCTCAGGACGTGGGCGGCCTCCCGTCGCGCCCGCGCCGCCTGCGCCGGTCGCCGACCGTCGTCATCGTGCATGGGAGCTCTCAAGGCGTCGCGGGGACGGCGAGAGTGACGCGGAGTCGCGCAGACCCCGGGCATGCGTGACATCCACGGGCAAAGCCTTGCAGTGCGTCCACCTCCGAGGCAAGTACGTACGGGGGCTCATGCACAGGGTGCGCACAAGCACGCCGGAGGCAGGAAGACCGGCGCGGCACCGACACCTGCCGGTGGATGCACATGGGGTCATTGCGGGGCACGTCCTCTCGCCGTCGGGCCACGGTCCGCGCCCCCGTGACCCGGCCGACCGGTTCACCGCTGCACCGGCGCATGGTCGGTGCCCGGCGGGCCGGGTCTGCGCTCCGGGTCGTCGAGCAGGATCGCGAGGTGGCGTCCCACGTGGTTGTCCCATCCCTCGGGGCCGACCGCCAGCGCCTCTCTGCGCCATCTTTCGGTCCGTTCCAGCAGGCTGCCCAGTCCACGGTCCTGCACGATGTCCGCGACGGCCTCCCGGAACGCGGGATCGGAGCAGTCGCCGCGGTGCCAGATCATGGCCGGGATCCCGGCCCGCAGACCCGCCTCGAACTCCTGGCGGCTGGTGGGGGAGTCCCCGCCCGGCGGCTCGCTGAGCACCAGGCAGACGGCCTGCTCGTCCTCCTTCAGCTCCCGCTCCAGGTGGAAGTGCGAGCTGCCCGGACGGTTGCGGTAGGCACTGCTGTTCGCGGGCTGCTCCTTGAGCCGGCGCCACTTGTTGTGCCAGGGCCGGTGCCAGGACGCCTTGCGCAGGCGTTCGAAGCTGCGGAGCAGGACGGTGTAGTCCAGCACCAGGGGCGTCGGGGACGTGGAGTCCGACTCCTTGTTCCACCACTCGACCGGCTCACCGAGCAACTCCCACGGCAGGATGAACTCCAGGACGACCGGTTGACGCAGGTCCGACCAGCGCTCCTCGGTCTGCTCGACCAGCCGCTCGACCTCGGAGGGCAGCTCGTCGCGGTGCAGGTGCACCGGCTCACCGGGGACGGGGTGCCAGCCCTCCGCGTCCGACTGCCGCCAGTGGGAGAGGAAGTAGCGGTCGGTGTCCACGCCGTCCGGCTCGAACTGGATCATCAGATACGCCGGTACCAGTGACGGCGGCGGCAGGGCCACACCGGTGTGCTGCCACTCGGCCATCCGGTCCTCCAGACCCCGGGCGAGGGCCTGCTTCCGGTTCCAGCGCCGCAGCTCCTCCGCGGCCTCGGCCTTGCCGTCCTCCATGAGCTGGTCGGCGGCCAGCGACAGGAACGCCATGCTCACGGGCAGTTCGTTCGCCGCCGCGTTGTCACCGGCCAGGCGGAGGAACACCGCCCAGGCCGTGTCGCACCACACCGGCAGCTCCTGGGTGCGTGACCGGCTCGCCCGGCGCGCCATCGCCATCAGGGCGGCCCTCGACCGCATCTCCAGCAGGGCGGGCCGCAGCGGGTGCAGGTCGGCCCCTTCGTAGAAGTCCACCGCCTCCCACTCGTCCACCAGGCGCCGCAGCGCCGTGACGGCCGCCGACTGCTGCTCCACGTATGTCAGGCACCGCACCAGGACGCTCAGCCCGTCCGGGAACCCCGCGCAGCGCTCGACGAGTTGGAGCAGCTCCGTCCGCAGCATCCCGCTGCGTTCGAGCTCCACCGGAGCGCCCAGCTCCTCGCCGAGCATGCGCAGCACCAGGTCGGAGCCGGCCGTGTTGCGCATCGCGTTCGACTGCTGGAGCACGTCGACGACCTCGGCCACCAGCTCGTTGCGAACCCGCGCAGGGCTGCGCCCCTCCACCCCCGTGACCTCCCGATCGCCCGCGACCGTCATCGAACCGGTCCTGACCGCGCGGACCAGCGTACGGCCCGACGTACCCCCACGTCAGGAGGGCGTAACGCCGGTGCGGGTGCCCGGACTGCTCGTCGGTCAGCGCTCATCGTCGGCCTCGTCCCCGGAGATCAGCACGGTGTGGTGGACGCCGTCGGGGGCGACCAGCCTCGGTTGCAGGGTGAGGCTGACGCGATGGGTGCGCAGGGTTCCCGTCGAGCCGTCGGCGCCCGCCTCGACCACGTAGAACCGCACCTTGCCGGCCGCCCCGCCCTTGCGGTCGACCGCGACGGTCGCCTCGATCTCGACGGGCCCGAGCTCGAACCGCACCGGGCCGCCCGCCCCGTCCGCCATCGCCGCGTTCAGCTCATGCCTCAACTGCCGGATCATCTCCGCGAGTTCGATCACACTGCCCTCCCCAGAGGATGCACGAGGATGCACCTCCCTCAGTTCTACAGGTGTCGGCTGAGGCACGCCCGGGCTTGGCTCAACAGGCCCCACACCGGTGACGGGCGGACGTCGGCCGAAAGGCCGACCCGCGCGGCCCCGGGCCGGAGAACGGTGGCCGATCGGCCGAGGTGACGACCGTGTCCGTGCCGCGAGATTGGTGCTCCCCTCCTCCAGGAGTACGCCGATGCCGACCCCAGAGCCGGTGCGGGGTGAGGGTTGTCAGCAGCGCCTGCAGCATCGCGAACACCGCGCATCCCAGCCAGTACAGCGCGTCCCAGCGGACGGCGGCGGTGCGCGAAGGAGCGTCGCGCCCCAGCACGCGGGCCGGGCCGAGGACGGTCACCGCGGGTTCCTCGGCTACGAGAGGGGTTGTGAACTGCTGGCGATTGACTGCACACAGGCGTGTTTTGGCACGCATGAGTGAGTTTCCGGGCTGTGGCACGCGCGACCCCATGGGAGGTGAACGAAAGTTCCTTGGTCGAATGCGTGACCTTTGCCGGTGGTGGTCGTTGGGTGTGGTGAGGGGTTTTTCGGCCGGTGTGGGACTGGGGTGAAGGGTATGGGCGGGCTGCGGGAGATGGCGGCACCGTTCGTCGCTCTCGGCCCGTTGGGGGTCGCGGTCCGCGACCGGCTCAAGCACCTGACTGCCCAGGACGAGAAGGTTCTGCGTCTGGTCGGCGACCATCTCGGCTCGCTCGTCTCCCGGGATCTGAAAGCACGGTGCACGGCCCGGCTGGACCATGACACCGGCCAGTGGGCCGAGCGAAAGCGCGCCCTGACCGAGGAGTCCTCCTCCCGATGGGCCGGGTCGATTACCAAGGCCACCCATGATCAGTGGGCACTGGCCCGGCGCGGGCAACTCGCCCACATCCAGAGCCTGGACGCGGGTGTGCGCACGATCGCGCACCGGCTGTCCCTGCCGCTCGGGGAGAAAGGCGGCAAGCGCGCTCCGGGCGGCTACGCAAGCAGGCAGGAATGGCATGCCAAGACCCGCCGCCTGCACGTGCTCGAAGACCGGCTTCAGGCGGCGCGCGCGGACTGGGAAGCCGGCGTCGTACGGGTGGTGCGCGGCGGGAAGCGGCTGCTGAACACCCGCCACCACCTGGATGCCGCCGGGCTCACCGAGGAGCGGTGGCGCACGCGGTGGCAGGCCGGGCGCCGGTTCCTTCAGGCCGATGGCGAGTCCGGTAAGCGGTTCGGCAACGAGACCATCCGCGTCACCCCCGGCGGCGAGGTCTCCCTCAAACTCCCCGCCCCGCTCGCGCATCTGGCCAACGCCCCGCACGGCCGCTACGTCCTCGCCTCCCGGGTGGCGTTCGCACACCGGGGCGGGCAGTGGGCCGATCGGGTCGCCGCGAACCGGGCCGTCGCCTACCGCATCCACGAAGACACCGCACGCGGGCGCTGGTACCTCACCGCATCCTGGACCATCCCTGCGGTCCGGACCGTGCCCCTGACCGTGGCCCGCACAGGCGGCCTGGTCGGTGTCGACACCAACGCCGACCACCTGGCCGCCTGGCGCCTCGACACCCACGGCAACCCCGTCGGCCAGCCGCACCGCTTCGGCTACGACCTGTCCGGCACCGCCACCCACCGCGACGCCCAAATCCGGCACGCCCTGATCCGCCTGCTGCACTGGGCCAGGCGCCACCACCTCGCGATCGCGATCGAAGACCTCGACTTCCAGGCGGAGAAGACCCGCGAGAAACACGGCCGCCGAAGGAAGTTCCGCAACCTGATCTCCGGCATGCCCGTAGCCGGGCTGCGGGCCCGCCTGGTGTCGATGGCGGCCGAACTCGGTATCACCATCGTCGCCGTCGACCCCGCCTACACCAGCCGCTGGGGCGCCCAGCACTGGCACAAACCCCTTACCAGCAAGATGAGGAAGCCCACGCGCCACGATGCTGCGGCCGTGGCGATCGGCAGGCGCGCCCTGGGGCACCCGATCCGGCGACGGACGGCACCGCCCCCTGCTCACCGGCGTGATGAGCAGGGGCATCGGACCGTCCAGGCCCGACCGAGCACCCCGGGGCGTGAGGAACCCCGCCCCCGCATCCCCGGACCACGGACACGATTCGTGCGCGCTGGACGCGGAGCGAACGCGGGAGACCAGGACGCCCAACACCGTTCGGGGCGTCCGGCTGAGCATGAGTCCTGGCAACAGGACTCACTACCACTCAGTCTTTAGGAACGGTGCGGTTCCAGACGACGAGGGCACCGGCGCGGGCGAGGTTGAGCGCCATGGGCTGCCCCGTGACACCGAGGCCGACGAAACCGACGTACACGCTGCACCGCCGTCCACTCGTGGTCCTGGGCTATGGCGGCGGTCATAGTAGCCGCTGCTATGACAGCGGTGACCAGCAGCGACTGAACGCTGCCGCCCCGCCTCAAGGGCGCAGGCCGGGCCCGCCGCCCGGTGCCCGGCCGCGGTGGACGGTGTCTTCGCCGTCGACGTCCGCGGGGGGCGAAGCCGCTGCCGGGAGGCCGCGCCGGGCGGGCGGGTCCGACCCGTCGGCGTGGAGGTGGCGGACATGTCGTACGGCGACGCGTCCGGCCGTGGAGGTCAGAGGGGCCGGCCGGGCTCGACCTCCGGTCGGAGCAGCGCAGGCCCGCCGCCCGGCGGTCGTTCAGGTCAGGCGGCGTGATTCCGCTGTGCGGCGGGCCAGGGAGTCGAAGACGACCGCGGTGAAGAGGACGCCGCCGGTGATCATGGACTGGACCGGGGGCTCGACTCCCAGCAGGGCCATGCCCGAGCCGATCGACTGGATGATGAGGACACCGACCAGCGCGGACCAGGTGGAGCCGCGGCCTCCGAAGAGGCTGGTGCCGCCGATGATGGCGGCGGCGATGGCGCTGATCAGCAGCATGCCGGAGCCGGGTCCCTGGCTCGCCGAGGTGAGCCGGGACGCGATGAACAGGCCGCCGACCGCGGCCAGCGTCCCCGACACCATGAACACCGAGACCCGCACGCGCGCCACATCGACGCCGGCCCGCCGGGCCGCCTCCGCGCCGCCGCCCAGGGCGAAGACCTGACGGCCGTAGGGCGTGCGGCGCAGACACAGGTCCGAGACGACGACGACTCCGAGGAAGATCAGCAGCGCCAGCGGCAGGCCCTCGAACCGGCCCAGGACGGAGACGGTGGTGAACGCGACCACCGCGAGGAGGACCGTACGCGCCCAGATCTCGCCCACCGGCCGGTACGGCATCCCGGCGCCGCCGCGGCGCCTGCGGTCGTGGAAGGAGACGAAGAGGTACGCGGCCGTGCCGAGCGCGGCCAGGCCGTAGGTGACGACGGGGGCGCCGAAGTAGCGGCTGGTCAGGTCGGCGACCAGCCCGTCCTCGCTGAAGTTGATGGAGCTGTCCGCCCCCAGCAGGTAGAGCATCAGGCCGTTCCAGGCCAGCAGGCCCGCCAGCGTGACGACGAACGCGGGGACACCGATCTTGGCGAACGAGAACCCCTGGACGGCCCCGGCGACCGCACCGCCGGCCACCGCGATGATCACGGCGAGCCATTCCGGCATGCCCAGGTTCACGTTCAGCGACGCGAACAAGGCGCCCGCCAGACCGGCGAGCGAGCCCACCGACAGGTCGATCTCACCGATCAGCAGCACGAAGACGATGCCGACGGCGACCATGCCCGTCCCGACGATGTCCACGCTGAGGAGGGACAGGTTGCGCGGCGAGAGGAAGTTGTCATTGAGGCTCTGGAAGACGATCCAGGTCACGGCGAGCGCGAGCAGGGCGGGGGCCGGGCCCAGTTGCCCCTCGTGCAGTCTGCGCAGCACCGCGTCGGCGTAGGGCTTGAGGCGTCCGGCGTATGTCCTGCGGCGCCCTGTGGACGGCTCGGGGCGCCCGTCGGAGGCGGGCGCAGTGTCGGCGGTGGGTGCGGCGCCCTCGGTGGGTGCGGCGCCCGTGGTGGGTGCGGCGCCCGTGGTGGGTGCGGCGCCCGTGGTGTGTGCCCGGGCCCGCCTCCCCCTCACGGCCATGCCTCCTCCGGGCGGGTCGGGCGGTGGCCGGTGGCGTTGTCCGCCGCGCCGGTGATGGAGGAGATGATCTGTTCCTGGGAGGTGGTGTTCACGTCGAAGAGGCCGTTGTTACGGCCGAGGCGCAGCACGGCGACCCGGTCCGCGACCGCCTTGATGTCGCCCATGCTGTGGCTGATGAGGAGCACTCCGAGGCCCCGGTCGCGCAGTTCCTCGATGAGGTCGAGCAGCTGACTGGTCTGCTCCAGGCCCAGGGAGGTGGTGGGCTCGTCGAGCAGGAGCAGCCGGGGCGCGCCGAGGAAAGCACGGGTGATCGCGACGATCTGCCGCTGGCCGCCCGACAGGTTGGCGAGCGGCACCCGCACACCGGGGATGCGCATGGACAGGGTGCGCAGCAGCTCGCGGGTGCGGCGCTCCATCTCGACCTCGTCGAGGATGCCGAACCGGTGGATCTCGCGGCCGAGGAAGAGATTGGCGACCACGTCGAGGTTTCCGCACATCGCGAGGTCCTGGTAGACGGTCGCGATCCCGAGGACCTGGGCGTCCTGGGGACGCCTGATCTGCACGGCGTCGCCCTCCCACTCGATGACCCCCCGGTCGGCGGGCCCGACCCCCGAGATCACCTTGACCAGGGTGGACTTGCCGGCCGCGTTGTCGCCCACCAGGGCGACCACCTCCCCGGCCCTGATCTCCAGCTCGACGTCCACCAGCGCCTGGACCGCGGCGAACCGCTTGGAGACACCGCGCAACGCCAGCAGGGGCTGAACCACGGGGCCACCTCCTCGGGCCGTCGGGGAAACGTCCTCAGATGAGTCCGGCCTTCTCGCAGGCGGACCCGAGATTGGGGGCGCAGATCTCGTCGACGGTGTACACACCGTCCTTGACCAGGGTGTTCTTGATGTTGCCCGCGGTCACCGAGACCGACGGGAGCAGGACCGCCGGGATGTTCTTGGTGGTCGGGCTGTCGACGGTGTCGGTGGCGATGGAGTCGACCGACTGGCCGCGCCCCAGGGCGACGGCCATCGTGACGGCGGCGTCGGCCTCGGACTTGAAGGGCTTGTACACGGTCATGTACTGGTCGCCGCGGACGATGCGCCGCGCGGCCACGAGGTCCGCGTCCTGGCCGGTGACCGGGGGCAGCGGTCTGACCTGGCGGGCGTTCAGGGCGGAGATCACGGCGCCGGCGAGGCTGTCGTTGGCGGCCAGGACGCCGTCGATGTCGCCCCCGCCCAGCGCGGCGATGGCGCCGGTCATGTTGACGTAGGCGTTCTCCGGCCGCCATCCGACGGTGTCGTACGACTTGCCGATCTTCACCTTGCCATTGAGGACGGAGAGCGCTCCCTCCTTGTACCAGCCGGCGTTCGGGTCGATCGTGGCGCCGTTCATCATGACGATCTGACCGCCCCGCGCCTTGGTGCCCATGGCCTTCAGGAGCCCCTCGCCCTGGAGCCTGCCGACGACCGCGCCGTCGAAGGTGACGTAACCGGAGATCGGGCCTTCCGCGAGCCGGTCATAGGCGACGACCGGGATACCGGCCCGGTGCGCGGCCTCGACGGACGGGCGCAGCGCCGTGGCGTCGATGGCGGCGATGATCAGGACGTCCACGCCCCGGGTGATCATGGCCTCGAGCTGCTGCCGCTGGACCCCCGGGTCGGGTGTGGCGGCGACGCTCGCCGCCGGACAGTCCGGGCACAGCTCCTTCAGCTTCTTCTCGATCAGGGGCTTGTCGAACTGCCCGAAGCGAGAGGCCCCGCCCCCCGGAAGCAGCACCCCGACGGTGGGACTGCCGTCACCGCCCCCGCCCCCGCCCCCGCCTCCGTCGTTCCCGCCGCAGGCCCCGGACAGAGCGATACCGGCGGCAACCATGATCGCCACAGACACATGGCCGAGGGACCTGCGCTTCACGACCCGGAGGCCGGCACCGAGATCCATCTTCGGTTCCTTCGATCTGACCGACTTCATCCCGTAAAGGGAGCTTAGTCCCTATCTTGTCCGGGCCGTCGTCGCCCCAACCGTTCCCGCCCGAGGAGGGGTCGCCACCTGCCAAGCTCGGGTACGTGACGTACGTAGTGACCGTGGACACCTGCATCCCGGAGGACACCCCGGAGATGGACCCCCTGCAACGAGCGGGCGCCGTGGCGCTCATCGAGGAGGGATTCGAATCCGTCAGGTCCGTCGAGGGGCCGGACGGCGTGGAAGTAGATCTCCTCGACAGCATGGTGGCCGTCCACCCCGGCGGCGCCCTGCTGAAGGTCGTCGTGGACGCCCCGACGCTGGAGGCCGCCGAGGAGGCGGTGCACGCGCTGGCCGACGAGCTGCTGGAACGCTCCGAACTGCTGGCGGACTGGAAGATCGAACGGTGCGAGGTCGAGCTCCACCAGGACCTGGCCAAGGTGAGCCTCGACGCGGCCGACGGCCCCGACGCCCCGCCCGACGACCCGGCCGCCCGCAAGGCCCGGCACACCGCGAGCGTGACCTCCGTGAGCGCCGACGAGGGCCACGAGGCCGAGCTGAAGGCCACGGCCGTCCGCAACCGGATGCTGGAGTCGGCGGCCCAACTCCGCTCGTTCTCCCCCGCGATGTTCGGCGTACTCGACGGCCTCGGTGACGAGGACGCGCGCGCGGGGAAGGCCGTCTCGCCGGAAGCCGCCGCACTCGCCGCCGGCGCCCTGGTCCACGCGACCGACAACCTGGTGGAGGAGCTGTTCGAAGACGTGCAGGTGCTGACCCAGGAGGACACCAACGTCGCCGAATGCGAGGGCCCCCTGTGGCACTTGGAACGCCTGCCCGACCGGTACGCCCTGCGCTACGACGCCCCCTTCGCCCGCCGCTTCCTGGTGACCGTGATCGCCATGACGACCCGCCTCACCGACGGAAGCTTCCAACGGCTCAGCTGCGTGGCCGAGGAGCTCGCCCTGAGGTTCCTGCTGGGCGCGGCGACCACGGCCCTCGAGCTGCACAACCTTCTCGACGACGAGGTGTCCGCCGCCCTCGACGCGTTCGCCGCCCACGTGTACGAGGACATGGACCACGAGTGGCTCTACGACGACTCGTTGGACGGCATCGAGAACGGCATCGAGAACGGCGTCGGGGACGGCACCGAGGACGGAGTCACCGGCACGGCTCCCGACGTGGTGCTGATAGCGCTCGGGTCGTGGTTCACGCCGTTCGACGAAGGCAGGTACGTCCACCCGTCCGCGGCGGACGAACCCGAAGCGGCGCAGCAGTGAGGTGGCGGAACGTTCATGCGGCGCGTCCGTGAACGCACCGGGCTCAGCGCCCTCAGACTTCCCGCGCCCTCAGACGGGATACGCGTGCGTCTGCGCCGCCTTCACCGTCGCCCAGACCTCCGCACCGGGGTGCAGGTCGAGTTCGGCGGCGGCGACGGTGGTGAGGTCGGCGGCGAGGGGGAGTTCGCCGGTGAGGTCGGCGCGGATCTGGTCGCCGTGGGTCTCCAGGCCGGCCACCTCGCAGCGCCAGAGGTTACGGGCGCTGGAGCCGGTCGGGCGGTCGCGGTGGAGGGTGACCGCGCTCGGCGGGAACGCCACGAACACCGGGCCGGACAGCACCTCCGTGGTCGTGAGGGGCGGCCCGGAGTCGAGCCGGACGGTGTGGCCGTCGGCCCTGCCCCGGTAGAGGTTCAGACCGACCAGCTGGGCGATGTAGTCCGTGCGCGGGTGCCGGGCGATGTCGGAGGGGCCGCCCTCCTGGACGACCCGCCCGTGCTCGACGACGACCAGACGGTCGGCCAGCACCATGGCGTCCAGGGGGTCATGGGTGACGAGTACGGCGACCGCCTCGAACTCGGCCAGATGGCGGCGGAGCTGGGCGCGCACCTCCAGGCGGGTACGGGCGTCCAGCGCCGCCAGCGGCTCGTCGAGGAGCAGCAGGCGGGGGCGGGTGGCCAGGGCGCGGGCGAGGGCGACGCGCTGGGCCTGGCCGCCGGAGAGCCTGCGGGGCTTGGCGCCGGCGTGGTCGGCGAGGCCCATCCGCTCCAGCCACTCGGCGGCCCGCGCCCGCGCCTCCGCCTTGGTCGCGCCCTGGCAGCGCGGCCCGAAGGCCACGTTGTCGAGCGCGGTGAGGTGGGGGAAGAGCAGGTAGTCCTGGAAGACGACGCCGACCGGGCGGGCCTCGGGCGGCGTACGGTCCAGCTCCCTGCCGTCCAGCCGCAGCCGGCCACCGGTGAGCGGGGTCAGCCCGGCCAGGGCGCGCAGGGCGGTGGTCTTGCCGGCGCCGTTCGGGCCGAGCAGGGCGACCACCTCGCCGGGTGCGACGGTCAGCGCCACGTCGAGCCGGAAGGCACCGCGGTCCACCACGAGGCGGGCGTCGAGCCCGTCCGCAAGGGGGCCGGGACGGACGTCGTGGGCGGCGTCGTGCAGCCCGGTCATCCCGCCGCCATCCAACGGTCGCGCAACCCGGCCAGCACCGCGATCGACACCGCCAGCAGCACCAGGCTGAGGGCGATCGCGGCCTCCGGGTCGCTCTGCAGGGCCAGGTAGACGGCCAGCGGCATGGTCTGGGTCCGGCCGGGGAAGTTGCCGGCGAAGGTGATCGTCGCGCCGAACTCACCGAGCGCGCGGGCCCAGGCGAGTACCGCGCCGGCCGCGATGCCGGGGGCGATCAGCGGCAGCGTGACCCGGCGGAACGCGGTGAAGCGGGAGGCGCCGAGGGTGGTGGCCGCCTCCTCGTAGCGCGGATCGGCGGCACGCAGGGTGCCCTCGACGCTGATGACGAGGAACGGCATGGCCACGAACGCCTCCGCGACCACGACCCCCGCCGTGGTGAACGGCAGCGTGATCCCGAACCACGAGTCCAGCCACTGCCCGACGACGCCGTTGCGGCCCAGCGCCATCAGCAGCGCCACACCGCCGACGACCGGCGGCAGCACGAGCGGCAGGGTCACGAGGGCCCGTACGACACCACGGCCGGGGAACTCGACCCGGGCCAGCAGCCAGGCCAGCGGCACACCGAGCACCAGGCTCACCGCGGTCGCCGCGGTGGCGCACACCAGGGACAACTGGAGCGCCTGCCACACCTCGGCGCTGGTCAGCTGCTCGGGCAGGCCGCGCCAGGGGGCCCGTACGAGCAGGGCGATCAGCGGCACGATCAGGAACGCCAGGCCGATCAGCGCGGGGACCAGCAGCGGCAGGGGTACGCCCGCCCGGACGCGCCGACGCCGCGGCCCGCCCCGAAGGGTGTCGGTCGCGGCGTCGGCCTTGCCGGGTGAGGTCACGGCTTGAGGAACCCGGCCCCGCTCAGGACCTTCTGGCCCTGCGCGGACCGCACCAGCGCGATGAACGCCTGGGCGGTGCCGGCGTTCTTCGTGTCCTTGAGCTGGACGATCGGGTAGTCGTTGATGGCGTCGGCGGACTCGGGGAACTCCACGCCCTCCACCTTGCCACCCGCCGCGTGCACGTCGGTCTTGTACACCACCGCCGCGTCGGCCTCCTTCAGCTCCACCTTCGTCAGGGCCGCCTTGACGTCCTGCTCGTAGGAGACGGGGGTGAGCTTGAGCCCGGCGGCGTCGAGGGCCTTCTGCGCGGCGGCGCCACAGGGCACCTCCTTGGCGCAGAGCACGACCTTCAGGTCCGACTTGGTGAGGTCCTTCAGGGAGGAGACCTTGTCCGGGTTGCCGGGCAGGGTGGCGATCTCCAGCTGGTTGCGGACGAACGTGGCGGGCGTGCCCGAGGCGTCCCCCGCGTCCGTGACGATCTTCATCGTCTTGGGGCTGGCCGAGGCGAACACGTCCGCCGGGGCGCCCCCGGTGATGCTCGCGGCGAGGGAGTCGCTGCCACCGAAGCTGAAGGTGACCTTCGTACCGGGGTGCTCCTTCTCGAACTGCCGGCCCAGCGCCGTGAAGCTCTCCTTCAGCGAGGCGGCGGCGAACACGGTCACCGTGCCGGAGACCTTCGACGACGAGGAGGAGCCCGAGGAGCCGGAGGAGCCGGACTTCGCGGAGGAGTCCGAGCAGGCGCTCAGAGCAAGCACGGCGACGGCGCCCGCACCGGTCACCTGCAGGGTTCGGCGGTGCCGACGCGCGGTACGGGTGGTATGCATGCGCCGATGATAAGCGCCGCAGATGCCAGGTGAAATAGCGGTATGGGTCTGCATCAGCGATAACTGTGATGGGTGGGGTTGGCATGTGCGTTTGCGTGAAACCTGCGCCCGGGTCGCTGAAACCGCGCTGAAGCCACCCTGAACCGCGTCGGCCGCAAGCTCTGCGGCATGACGACGACAGGCGAAGAACACGCGATCGCGGCCACCGGGCTGCGCAAGGCCTACGGGGACAGGACGGTCCTCGACGGCATCGACATCGAGGTGCCGACGGGCACGATCTTCTCCCTGCTCGGGCCGAACGGCGCGGGCAAGACCACGGTGGTCAACATCCTGTCCACCCTGATCGCCGCCGACGGCGGACAGGCACGGATCGCCGGGCACGACCTCACCGCCCAGGCCCAGGCGGTACGGGCCGCGATCGGGGTCACCGGGCAGTTCTCCGCCGTGGACGGCCTGATCACCGGCGAGGAGAACATGCTGCTCATGGCGGACCTGCACCACCTCTCCAAGCAGGAGGGACGACGGGTCACCACCGAGCTGCTGGAGCGCTTCGACCTCACCGAGGCCGCGAAGAAGCCCGCCTCCACCTACTCCGGCGGCATGAAGCGCCGCCTCGACATCGCCATGACCCTGGTCGGAAGCCCGCGGATCATCTTCCTCGACGAGCCCACCACCGGCCTCGACCCGCGCTCCCGCCACACCATGTGGCAGATCATCCGCGAACTGGTCTCCGACGGCGTCACCGTCTTCCTCACCACCCAGTACCTGGAGGAGGCCGACGAACTCGCCGACCGCATCGCCGTGCTCAACGGCGGCAGACTCGTCGCCCAGGGCACCGCCGAGGAGCTGAAGCGGCTCATCCCCGGCGGACACGTACGGCTGCGGTTCTCCGACCCGGTGGCGTACGAGCGGGCGGCCACCGCACTGCGCGAGACCACCCGGGACGACCAGGCACTGGCTCTGCAGATCGCCAGCGACGGAACCCAGCGCGAGCTGCGCGCCATCCTCGACTGGCTCGACACGGCCGGAATCGAGGCCGACGAACTGTCCGTGCACACCCCGGACCTGGACGACGTGTTCTTCGCCCTGACCGGCAGTTCCGTACCCACTCAGCCCGCCGACAAGGAGACCGTCCGATGAGCGCCGCCGCCCCCCACGCCTTCCGCGACAACCTCACCATGCTGCGGCGCAACCTCCTGCACGCCCGCCGCTACCCCTCCCTCACCCTCAACCTGCTGCTCACCCCGGTCATCCTGCTGCTGCTCTTCGTGTACGTCTTCGGCGACGTGATGAGCGCCGGCATCACCGGCGGTCCGGCGGACCGCGCCGACTACGTCGCCTACCTGGTCCCCGGCATCCTGCTGCTGACCGTGGCCATGACCTCGCTCGGCACCGCGGTGTCCGTGGCCACCGACATGACCGAGGGCATCATCGCCCGGTTCCGCACCATGGCGATCTCCCGCGCCTCCGTGCTGATCGGCCATGTGATCGGCAGCGTCATCCAGACGCTGATGGCGCTGGTCGTGCTGCTGGCCATCGCGCTGGCCATCGGGTTCCGGCCCGACGCGACACCGGTGGAGTGGATCGCGGCGGCCGCGCTGCTGGCCTCGGTCAGCCTCGCGCTGACCTGGATCGCGGTCGGCATCGGTCTGATCAGCCCCAACGCGGAGGGTGCCAGCAACATCGGACAGCCGCTGGTGATGCTGCCGTTCCTGTCCAGCGCGTTCGTACCGGTGGACGCCATGCCGCGCTGGTTCGGCTGGTTCGCCGAGTACCAGCCGTTCTCGCCCGCCATCGAGACCCTGCGCGGTCTGCTGCTGGGCAGCGGGATCGGCACCAAGAACGCGGTGCTCACCGTCGCCTGGTGCGTGGGGCTGACCCTGCTGGGCTACCTGTGGTCCAAGGCGCGGTTCAACCGCGAGCCGCGCCGCTGAGCTCGCGCAGTGCCGCGGCCCGCAACTCCTCCCGCCCCAGTGCGGCGTACTCCGACCTCGCGGCGGCGTACGCCGCGCTGTCGGCGTTCTCGGCCGCCTGCCGGGACCGGACCGAGGACATGGTGGGGAACTCCCGGACCACCGGCATCCGCTCCGCCAGCGCCACCAGCCGCACGGCCGCCGTGTCGCCCCGGGCCAGCCCGGCCAGGCCGAGCGCCAGCAGAACCGTGCCGTACACCGGCAGTTCCACCGGCGTCCCGTCACCCGAGGAGCCGGACAGCATCCCGAGCAGCCGCTCCCGCAACTGCCCGGCCAGCCCGGCCACCGGCTCCAGCCGGCCGTACCGCGCGTGCGCGACCAGCGCGGCCGACTGCACCCCCAGTGACCACGACCCCATGAACGGATCCCCGGCGTGCAGCGGACCGTCCTCCCGTACCCGCTCCACCGCCTGACGCCACAGCCCGAGCCCGACCTCGGTCAGCCCCCGGGCCAGCGCGATCTCCGCCCGGGCCAGCAGATCGGGGGCGTAGATCTGGGCGGTCTCCGGCTGCTGTTCCAGAGCCGCGAGCCCGAGCCAGTACTCCGCCTCGTCGACCTCCCCGCGCTGCAGACACGCCAGCACCAGTCCCCAGCGGACGCCGATCGAGTCCGACAGGGCGCCGAACTCACCGAGCGCGTCGAGCGCCTCGAGCGCGGCCCGCAGATGGTCGTACGCCTCCGCGCCCCGCTCGGACTTGAGGCACAGGTCGCCCATCCGCGCATGGCTGAGCAGCCGCATGGCCGGATGGCCGAGCGGCCCCAGCGCGTCGAGCATCCGGCGGGCGCACTCCAGTGCGCGCTCCCGCTCCTGCTCGGATTCCCACACGTAGCTGGCGACGGCCGCCGCGACGGCCGCCAGCAGGGGCTCGTCGGCGTCGCAGAGCTCCTGGAGCCGCGCGTACCGGGGCGGGTGCATGTCCGGGACGGCACACAGCACGACGGCCAGCGCCCGCACCACGGTGTCCGGCGGGGCGGGCGGAAGCCGGCGCAGTGTGACCAGCTGGCGTACGGCGTGCGGGCCGAGGCCCATGAAGAGGCTGGCCGTGCACGCCGTCGCGGCGCTGCGGGCGGTCTCCACGTCCTCGGGGCTGTCCGGGCCGGGGCGGAACCGGGACAGCGGCCCGCCGGTCTCGGCGGCGAGGGCGACGAGCCGGGTGTAGTTGGTGTCCGTGGCCCACAGGGAGGCCAGTACGGCGGTGACGGCCGCGGTGGTGGGCCCGTCGGTGCGGGCCAGCGCGGACCGCAGCGCCAGGACGAGGTTGTCCTGCTCGTCCCGGATCCGGGCCCAGGAGGACAGCGGTTCACCGCTGAACAGCACATCGTGGTGGGCGCGGCCGAAGTCCCGCGCCCAGGACAGGAACCGGTCGGTGACCGTCTCCTCCTCACCGGCCTCGACGCGCCGGGCCGCACTGAACTCCCGGAGCGTCTCCAGCATGTGGAAGCGCACCCCGGAAGGGCTGTCGCCCACCTTGATCAGGGACTGGTCCGCCAGTTGTTCCAGCAGGGCCAGCGTGTCCCCGGGCTCGTCGAGGACGCACTGCGCCGCGTCCTCGGTGAAGCCGCCGGGGAACACCGACAACGCCCGCAGCGCCGCCCGGCCGTCGGGCTCCAGCAGGTTCCAGCTCCACTCGACCACGGCCCGCAGCGTGCGATGCCGTTCGGGCGTGTCGCGGGCGCCGCCGCGCAGCAGCGCGAAGCGGTCCCGGAGCCGGCGCGAGATGTCGGCCACGGACAGCACCCGCACCCGCGCCGCGGCCAGCTCCACGGCGAGCGGCAGCCCGTCGAGGTGGCGGCAGATCTCGGCCACCGTGCCGGCGGGGAGTTCCACGCCCGGCCGGGCCGCCCGCGCCCGCTGCCCGAACAGCTCGACCGAGGTCGCCAGGGACAGTTCCGGCAGGGCGTACACGGACTCCGAGGTCAGCCCGAGCGGAGCCCGGCTGGTGGCCATCACCCGCAGCTCCTTGGACCGCGACACCAGCTCCTGTACGAGAGCGGCGGCGCCCGCGATCACATGCTCGCAGTTGTCCAGCACCAGCAGCGCGGGGCCGCTGCCCAGCGTGGCGACGATCCCGGCCACCGCGTCCCCGCCGCCGGCGAACTGCAGGCCTTCCCCCGCGCCGACGGCGGAGGCCACCTCACCGGCCACGTCGTCGTCGGCGGTGACACCGGCCAGGGGTACGAAGTGCACAGCGGGCTGCTCGGCCGCGCGGCTCACCGCGTGGGAGAGACGGGTCTTGCCCAGACCGCCGGGCCCCATGACCGTGACCACGCGGGCCTCGCGCAGCAGCCCGGCCACGGCGGTGATGTCGGTGTCCCGCCCGAGCAGCGCGTTGGGCTCGTGCGGCACCCCCTGGCGCACCCGGGGCGCGTCCGCGCTCAGCAACTCCTGGTACACGGATCTCAGCTGGGGACCCGGATCCGTACCCAGTGCGTCACGCAGCCCGCGGCGGTAGGTGTCGTACCGGGTCAGCGCCGCGGCCCGGCCCGCCGTGGCGGCCTCGCAGCGCAGCAGCTCCGCCAGCACCTCCTCGTCCCGCGGCAGCTCCCCGGCCAGCTCGGCGAGCGGCCCCGCCGCCTCGTCCCGTCGCCCCAGCCGGGCGAGGGCGAGCGCCCGGGTCCGGACCAGCGAACGACGGGTCCGCACCCGACCGGCGCGAAGCGCCACCACGGGATCGCGCAGGTCCTCTCCCGCCCCCGCCCCCACACTCCCGTCCCAGAGCGCCAGGCCCGCCTCGGCCCGCGCCAGGGCGCCTTCGTGATCCCCCGCCCGCGCGCGCTCGGCGCCGGCCGCCTCGTGCAGCAGCAACGCGGTGCTGTCGACCTGCGTCCCGTCCAGCGCCAGCCGGTACCCCGTCGCCGTGCTCACGATCAGCTCGGCACCCACCTGCGCCCTGAGCCGCGACACCAGGATCTGCACCGCCTTGCCGGGCCGCTCGGGCAACTCCTCCGCCCACAGTCCCTCCACCAGCCGCCCCGTACTGCACCCGGCCCGCAGATCCTCCGCGAGCAACGCGAGCAGCCCGCGCAGCCGCGGCGCGGTGATCTCCCTCCCGCGACACGCGACCCGGGACAGCAGAGCCAACTCGGTGGTCACGCCTGAAGGTTAGCCAACCATCGGTGTCTCACCGGCGTCGCTGCCTCTCCTGGGCGGCAGACTCGCGGCGAAGGCACGGCCCTCGTCGCCCCATGCGTCGAGCGTGTCGTCCTGCGCGACCGCGGGGCCGTCGACCACGAGCCAGCCGCACGTCGGGCGGCCGGTCATGTCGAAGACGCGTCCCCGTCGTCGTCACGGCGTCCACACCGGTCGACGCGCGGCCGAGGGCCGTGGGGTGCCGCACGTCGGCGCCGGGATCCTGCCGCACGTCGAACACGACCGGCTCGTGCCCGCGCTTTCGGAGCGCGGTGACGACATGGACCCGATGAATCCGGCACCGCCGGTGACCAGTACACGCACGCATTCCTTGGGGCCGCATCGGCTCCGCGCCACGGGACATCGCCCGTGCGTCATGACTCCGCAAGGCATGGGCGGGTGCGTCGAACCGGGACAAATCGGGTCCCGCGCGAGACGCTGCCCTCATGACAACCTCACCCTCCACCGATGGCGCCTACCGCTTCGACGACCTGACCGCCCTCTACGTCAACTGCACCCTCAAGCCGTCCCCGCAGCTCAGCCACACCCAGGGCCTCATCGACAAGAGCCGGGCCCTCATGGACGTCGTCGGCGTGACCACGGACCAGATCCGCGCCGTGGACCACGACATCGCACCCGGCGTCTATCCGGACATGACCGAGCACGGCTTCGCCACGGACGCCTGGCCGGCGCTGTACGAGAAGGTGATGGCGGCGGACATCCTGGTCCTGGCCGGCCCGATCTGGCTGGGCGACAACAGCTCCGTCACCAAACAGGTCATCGAGCGCCTCTACGCCTGCTCGTCGCTGCTCAACTCCGAGGGCCAGTACGCCTACTACGGCCGCGTCGGCGGCTGCCTGATCACCGGCAACGAGGACGGTGTGAAGCACTGCGCGATGAACGTCCTCTACAGCCTCCAGCACCTCGGCTACACGATCCCGCCCCAGGCGGACGCCGGATGGATCGGCGCGGCCGGCCCCGGGCCGTCGTACCTCGATCCCGGCTCGGGCGGCCCGGACAACGACTTCACCAACCGCAACACCGCCTTCATGACCTGGAACCTGATGCACCTCGCCGCCCTGCTGAAGCGCACCGGAGGCATCCCGGCCCACGGCAACCAACGCTCAGAGTGGGACGCCGGCTGCCGCCCGGGCGCGGACAACCCCGAGCACCGCTGACCGGTCGCCGATGAATCACCGCGCACCTGTGCGTGTCCTCGCCGCGCTGCTACGGGCCCGTCAGCGCGTTCGCTCCTATCGTGGAGCAGCACAGTGACGGTCGGCGCCGAGGCAGGCAGCACATGACGGAACCGCAGATCGACTACGAGGCGGTCTTCCGCGCCCTTCCCGGCATGGTGGCCCTGCTCACCCCGGACCTGGTGTACGTCGACGTCAACGAGGACTTCGTCCGGATGACCGGGCGCAGCCGCGAGCAACTGCTGGGCCGCTACATCTTCGACGTCTTCCCCGAGAACCCCAACGACCCCGCCGCGGCCGGCATGCGGGAGACCGAGGCGTCGATGCTGCGCGTGGTGACCACCGGCGAGCGCGACACCATGGCGCTGCTGCGCTACGACATCGAGGACCCCGAGCGGCCCGGCCACTGGGCGGAACACTTCTGGAGCCCGGTCAACGCACCCGTGCTGGACCCGGACGGGCGAGTCGTGCTGATCGCGCACCGGGTGGAGGAGGTCACCGAACTCATCCGCGCCCGCGGCGGCACGGGCAGCGACAGCAGCCGGGCCCGCGTGCTGGAGGCCGAGCTCTACACCCGCTCCCGCGAACTGCAGGACGTCAACGAACGCCTGCGCCGGGCCCACGCGCGCGACCGCGAGGTCGCGCTGGCCCTGCAGGCGGCGATGCTGCCCGCGCCCACACCGGTCGGGCACCACAGGGCAGCCGTCCGCTACCGGCCCGCCGTCGGCACGCTCAACGTGTGCGGCGACTGGTACGACCTGGTCGACCTGCCCGGCGACCGGATCGCGGTCGCCGTCGGCGACGTCGTCGGCCACGGCCTGGAAGCGGCCGGCGTCATGGGACAGCTCCGGAGCGCCCTGAGCGCGGCCGCCCGTGTCGCCGACGGCCCGGCCCGGGCGCTGGAGGCCCTCGGCCTGTACGCCCGCCATGTCGACGGCGCGGAGTCGACCACGGTGGTGAATGCCTACATCGACTGGGACACCCACACCCTCACCTACAGCAGCGCGGGCCACCCGCCACCCGCCCTGCTCCACCCCGACGGCACCGTCACCTTCCTCGACCAGGCCACCGACCCACCCCTGGGCGCGCGCCCCGAACACGTCCCCCGACCGGAAGCCGGCATCGCCTTCACCGAGGGTGCCACCCTGGTCCTCTACACCGACGGCCTGATCGAACGCCGCCACGAGGACATCGACACCGGCCTGTCCCGCCTCGCCGCCTCCCTGACCCGCCACGGCCGAGCCGCCCCCGAGATCCTGGCCGACGCCCTCCTGACCGACCTCCTCCCACCCACCGGCAACACCGACGACACGGCCCTGGTCATCATCCGTCTCTGACCGGCTCGGCCGGCCGCGCGGAAGGCACGCTCTCAACCGTCGCGGGTGCCTGACGTGACTGCAGAGTCAACCGCGTGACTGTTCTTGTCGTCTAAAGGGGCGCCGAACTACAACCAAGTGCCCTTTGGAGGACTCATGCGCAAGGCATCACGCGGAGCAGCGTTACTCGCCGCCACCGCAGTCGCGGGCCTGTCCCTGGCCGTGGCTCCGGCCGCGTCCGCCGCGGACAGCGCCGGCACGACCGCAGCCGCCTGCCCGACGGGCTGGGGCAGCCAGCAGAAGACGGCTGAGGGCCACGCCAGCGCACCGGCATACCTGACGAACATCAGGACGGGCAGCCACGACTGCTACGACCGCATCGTCTTCGACATCCCGGCCGGGAGCACCGGACAGCTCGGCTACTACGTCCAGTACGTCGACACCTTCGCGCAGGACGGCAGCGGGGACCCCATCCCGGTGTCCGGCGGCGCGATCCTGGAGATCCGCGCCGGCGCCGCCTCGTACGACCTGGAGAACCACAAGCAGACCTACCCCGGCAAGGCCAAGCAGCCGCTGCCGGGCGTTGACCTGACGGGTTACAAGACCTTCCGGGACACCAAGTTCGGCGCCAGCTTCGAGGGCTACACCCAGGTCGGCCTGGGCCTGCGCGCCCGCCTGCCGTTCAAGGTGACGCAACTGTCCGACAAGCTCGTGGTGGACGTCGCCCACTCCTGGTAAGCGGCGCCTTCCCCCTGGGGCCCGACCCGCAACGCGGATCAGGCCCCACTCAGCTTCGAGCCTTCGCCTGTGTGCCGATCACCCACGAGGTGACCCAATGGAGGAGGACGACCGGGTCACCTTCGCCGGCCAGGCGATCGACCGAACGCGCCGCGCCGAACTCAACGGCCGATGGCCGACGAGCCGTTACCCTCACCCAGTCGGTCTGGGCGTCGGATCCGGACATGGCCGACTCGCGCCCTTTTCGGACCACCTCGGGCTGCTCAGACTGCCGTATTACGGACCAGTGGGGGAGGGCTTCGATCGTGGCTGGGCGTAAGCGGGGTGCTGCTGCACGCAGGCGGCGGGCAGCGCGACTGAAGGCGGTGGCAGCCGGCGGTGGCCTGGTGCTGGTCCTGCTGGTGGTGTTCTGGTCGATCGTGTGGCCGTACCTCATGGGCGCATTGATCCTCAGCGGCTTGGGAGCGGCAGCCTGGTGGCTGTGGCGTACGGACCGCGTAGTGCGCGGTCGGGACCAACTGTGGCGGCAAGAAGAGTCGGTGAAGGCAGGTCACCGGACACTCGCCGAGGTGGACACGATGACCGGCACCGAGTTCGAGGGCCTGGTCGCTGGTCTCTGCCGACGGGACGGATGGACCGATGTCCGACGGGTGGGCGGCGCGAACGACAATGGTGCCGACGTCGTCGGCAGCCTCCCGGACGGCCGGAGCGTCGTAATCCAGTGCAAGCGCTACACGCCGAGCAGCACGATCGCGAGCCGGGAACTGCGTGATCTGCTGGGCGCCAAGGTGCACTTCGGGGCCGACCTGGCGGTGTTCGTCACGACCACGCGGTTCAGCCGTCCTTCGGAGAAGTTTGCCCTACAGCACGGGATCCTCGCTGTGCACCGGGATCACCTCGGGCTGTGGAACAGCGGGGCGTCTCTGCTGTCCCTTGCTGAGGTGAACGGCAGGGGGCAGGGCGACTCCCGGCACCGAGCACGCTGGAAGCGGGCGTACGGCAGGTAACAGGCCTCACGGGAATGCGGGGCCGGATCGTGCAGGACGTGCGCAGCGCGATCTCAGGTTGCGTTCGGGGTGGCGGGATTTGAACCCACGACGAGTAGCCGTACCCAACGACGGCTGCGACGGCGGTTCTTGAGGGGCCGTGGGCCATGCGTGGGCCAGAACCTTCGTAGAGCGCTTAGCGGAGGCTTATCGTGCAGGTCAGCGACTCAACGCACCTTCGGTGCGCGCCGGGGGCGTGGTAAAACCCGTGGCGCGCTGGAGGTGCTTCTGTCTGCCCTGACGGCCATCTGCACGGGTGCAGCCTGTCGTCACCGTTCCGTCACAAGTAGTCGCCGCACGGAACCCGCCGCTCTCCCGCCCTGTCTGCACTCACGTACCACGACCACGCGTACCGCGGGGCAACAACCGACGACCGAAACCCGCGGACGAGACGACTCAGGGGGACGACAGCATGCGGCACAGCAACGGCATTCGCAGGGCGGCTCTGGCGACGACGGCGGTCACGGCCGTCGCGGCGGCGGTGACCGGCATCCTGCCCGGCACCGCCATGGCGGCGAGCACCACCACCTCCACCCCGCCGCCCGCCTGCCCGGCCTCCGCCCTCCAGGTCAGCGCCCGGCAGGCCGTCCACCGGCCCGTCGGGACCGGGACCGGGGCGGCGGTCGTGCAGTTCACCAACGTCTCCCGGAGGACGTGCGTCCTGAAGGGCTATCCGACGGTCGCGGGCGCCGGCAACGGCTCCCCCGCCCACAACACCCCGCTCAAGGTCACCCGCACCGGCAGAGAGGCCACCGTGACGGTCCGGCCGCACGGCAAGGCGTGGGTGAAGCTGACCTTCGTCCAGGTCCAGGGGGAGGCCGACGGCTACTGCGTGTCGGGCACAGACCCGGTGACGTATCCGACGATGGTCATCGGGCTGCCGCACTCCGGGAAGCACCAGGTCGCCCTGAACGACGGGGTGTGGGCCGAGTGCGACAACAAGGTGACCGTCACCCCGGTCTCGCCGGTCAAGCCTTCCTGACCCCACCGTCCCCACAAATCGAGCAGCCTGCACGACGGTCGCAACGCTCTGACGCGCAAATAGGTGCAGGTCAGGTCAGTGATGGGCGGGTCTGGGTGCCCGGTGGCCGTGGTGGTCGCCGGGTGTCTGGCCCTGTCGGTTCAGGCTGCGTCCTCGATCGGGTTGAGGATGACGGTGTAGCCGAGCCGGTTGAGCTGGTTGATGGCCCGGCGGGTGGCGCGTTCGGGATCGTGTTGAGTGAAGTAGGTGCCGCCGAGGGACAGGCCCCGGCCCAGGAGGCGAGGTGACGGGCCGAGGGGAATCGGCTCATGTCCCCTCCGGTCTCAGCGATGATCACTTCAGCGACCGCCCGGTTGATCCCGGGGATGGTGTCGAGCAGGTCCAGGGCGCCTCGAAAGGGAGCCGTCGCCTTCTCGATCGTCTCGTCCAGTTGGCGTCCGATCATGGCGGTGAGCTGGTCGTACTGGTCCAGATGCAGGCGGGCCAGGAACGAGTGGTGGGCATCTGCCTGATCGCCCTCCGGCTCCGCCAGAAGAAACAGCAGACGGCGAGCGCGCCGGCGTCCGCCGCATCCGCGTGCACGACACCCGCCACACCTGCGCCTCGCTCCTGGCGGCGCTCGACGTCCACCCGCGGATCGCGATGCAGATCCTTCGCCACTCCGAGATCGCGGTCACGATGGAGGTCTACACCCACGTACCGTCCGCCGATACCCGCCGGGCCCTCCGCAAGCTCGGCAAGGCGCTGGGCGGCGGCAAGCAGAAGAAGGAAAAGAAGGGCAAGCGCAAGCAGCGAGAGCGAGAGGAAGAGCCGCCGGACAAGACGGCCAGCAAGAGTCATAGCGGTTGCTGTACTCCGCTGCTGTACGCACGACAGAGGCCCATTCACGATCACGTGAATGGGCCTCTGACCTGTGTCGGGGTGGCGGGATTTGAACCCACGACCTCTTCGTCCCGAATTAGGCTCTGGAAGATCGCCAACCTGGGATTCATGCCAAAGATACAGGTCAGAGCGTCGGGATGTGTCGGTCTCCGGTGGTACCACAGGGCAGTTATCGCAAGATCATCTCCAGGTTTTCTCCATGGAGGTATGGGACGGCTGCCTGGGTTTGCTCTGTCTGTCCACCCTCGTTGTGGTTGACAGCCAGCGGGCGAACCAAGACTGAGACCCACGCATTACGAGTTGTCCGACCTGGTCGCACGCACGTCCATGTCAACCCGTGCAACCGGTATCACCCCGGTCATCGCCGCTTCAAGACCGCGCCGGACCAACACGGACAGGGCGCCGAACGAGCCCGCAACTGAGACCGGATCCCGGGCGGCGGGGTCAGAACGACAGATTGCCGCAGCGGGCCAGCCTCCGGGGGACCACCTCACACCAAGCCATGAGTGTCACGGGGCCCGGACGTTCGGGACGCGTGTGAGTCTCCCGGGTGAAACTGCCGGGCCGTGATCGGACGTCTTTGAGGCTATGTCGCTGTCAAGAACGTTCTCGCCGACGCTGCCGCCGGCAGACTGGCCGCAGTGTGGTTACGGCACCAACCCCGCTACTGGGGCTGGTGGCTGTCGCGGCATCCAAGTTCCCTCCCAAACAGCCTGTCTGGCCCATTTGAACGACGCCGAGCGCGCTGCCTACCTTGCGGGATTGGGACCAGGCGCGGACATCGATCACCGGGGAACGTCCTTCACCGTAGAGCTATTCAACGAGCTACTCACCGCCCTCAAGGAACCATCCACAGGCATCCCTCACTTCGGTCACGCACAATTTGAGCAAGCAACATTTGCCGGGACGGTTCGATTTGGCGGAGCACACTTCGGCAACGGTGCGTGTTTCGATTGGACGCGATTTCTTGGGGGTGCCATTTTTCGCAATGTCATTATTAACGGAGACGCCCGATTCGCGAGAACGAGGATCAGGGGTGATGCCTCGTTCAGAGATGCAGAGATACGCGGTGAGGCTTGGTTCCACCGCGCAAGGTTCGACGGAAACGCGGATTTTTACAAGGCAAGGGTTGACCGTCTGGCCCGTTTCGCCGACGCTCGCTTCAATCGTGAATCTAGCTTCATTGGGGCCACCTTCAGTGGCGGAGCCTGGTTCCCCGGCGTCCTGTTTAGCGGGAAGTCAAATTTCACCGGAGCAGTTTTTAAAGACTCAGCTCGATTCATTAGAACTCAATTCACCGACGATGCCGTGTTTGCGATGGCAGAGTTCGAGCGTAATGCGAAGATAGGACCCCTCGCCTGCGCAAAAACACTGTACCTATCGGAAGCGGTGTTTAGAACCGCTGTGACGATTGAGGCCGCAGCGTCGACTGTCCTCTGCCGACGCACACAGTGGGATGCAACCGCTGCACTACGGCTGCGATACGCCTCCATCGATCTGACCGACGCCGTCTGGGAGTACCCAGTGAGTGTTGCGGCACGCTCGCGGCCATTCACGTGGGGGTCAGACGCTGTTGCCGAGCCTGGCCTAACGGATCCCCGTGTCCGAGTCCTGTCCCTGCAGGGAGTAGACGCTGCGCACTTGGTCCTCACTGGCGTCGACCTCTCCGATTGCCGATTCGCTGGAACCCTCCGACTGGACCAACTACGACTGGAAGGACGGTATACGTTTGCTGCCGCTCCGTCTGGGCTGCACTGGCACGGCATAACACCAGTTCGCTGGACACGGCGTCGGACTCTTGCCGAAGAACATCACTGGCGCGCCTCGCGTTTCGCAGACAGCGGCTGGGAGCCTGCGCCAGAAGGGGGCGATGCACTGGAGCCCGCCGAGCTGGCACCGGTCTACCGACAGCTCCGCAAAAGCTTCGAAGACAGTAAGCACGAGCCTGGCGCCGCCGACTTCTACTATGGCGAAATGGAAATGCGCCGCCACGCCGACGACATACCTTGGGCGGAACGAGCCCTGTTGGTCACCTATTGGGCGCTATCCGGTTACGGCTTGCGAGCTTCGCGCGCCTTAGGCTGGCTTCTCGCAGCAATGATCGCCACCTTACTAACGATGATGCTATGGGGCTTGCCTGCGGACGATCCGAAGTCGATTGGCACTGGGATCATAGCGGGGCGCGACATTAGAATGACCGTGGATACACCCGACCCGGTAAACCCAAGCCAGCCGTGGCAGGAGCGCCTGTCGACTGATCGCTTCGAAGGCTCGATGCGGGTGGTGATCAATTCCGTAATCTTTCGCACTTCGGGCCAAAATCTAACCACAACTGGCACTTACATTGAAATGGCCTCGCGCATTTCTGAGCCGGTTCTCCTCGGTCTGGCAGTGCTGGCCATCCGCGGGCGGGTCAAACGATGAAGGCATGACAGGATCCCCCGTGACGGTGATGCCGCACCCACCACCCCCGCTACACGCCCCGCCGGTAGTGGGAGGCTTGGTTGAGGAGATGCGGCGGAAGAGGGGAGAGGGCGTGTCTCAGGAGGCCAGTCCACGAGGAACCTTCCTGAAGGTTGCCGACTCGGTAAGGGCTCTGATCGAAGGCAACCCCAAGATGACTGAGCTGCCGTCCCTGCCTGAGGTGATGCGCGAACACGGGGTTTCCCGTGGTGTCGCCATCCGCGCGTACAACGTGCTGCGGCAGGAGGGCCTAGCCGAACCTGCACCAGGTGCGCGCTGGCGCGTCGTTCGATCCGGTGGGCAAGTCGATCGACGCCCTCTTCACGAGCGGATTGCCGAGGTCATCGCGAGTGACGGGCTCCAAGCCGGGGAAGCGTTCCCGAGTGCTTCCGCACTGGCCGAGCGGTTCGACGTCTCACGCCCCACGGTGACTAAGGCGTTGGAGAAGCTGGAAGCTGCCGGAGTGTTGGCGGGCGGTGGACAGGGCAAGGTGCGGACGGTCCGCGCCGTGCCGGTTCGAGAGGAGCGTTCGTAGCTTGCCGAAGTTGACCGAGTGGGCTTATCCCCTGGCTGAGTCCCTGCTTGCCGAACCGCTGCCGCGGCGGTGGAAACACTGCCTCGGGGTCGCCGAGAGAGCGCGCACGATCGCCCTCGTTCTCGACCAGGACGCGGACCTGTTGGAGGCAGCGGCGGTGCTGCACGACATCGGCTACGCGCCGGACCTGGCCAAGACGGGCTTTCACCCGCTGGACGGTGCGCGCTACCTCCGGGACGTGGCCGGCGCCGACGCAAGGGTCATCAACCTGGTGGCTCACCACTCCTGCGCCTGGATGGAGGCGGAGGCGCGGGGCATGCGCGAAGAGTTGGAGGGCGAGTTCCCCCGCGAGAGTGCGCATTTGAACGATGCGCTCTGCTACTGCGACATGAACACCACGCCGGACGGTACGCCCACGAACCCGATCGACCGGATCAACGAGATCGCTGGACGGTACGGGCCCGACAGCCTGATCGGAACGTTCATCCGCCGCGCCGAACCCGAAATCCACGCCTGCACGGCTCGAGTCCTTGAACGCGTCGCCGCTGCCAAGCGTCAGCCTATGTAGGGAGCCGTTCGCGCCCGATCCATGGCGTGCTCGATACGGAGCCGCATCGTGGGGTGCACATCCAGCGCCACCAGGTCCGCCGGGTCGACCCAACGGACCTGTGTCGTCTCGCTGCTCGTACGGAGTTCGCCGCCTACCGGCCGCGCGCGAAAGCAGATGCTGAACTGCTGGCGTACCTCGCCGTCGTCGTACTGCATCACGTGTCCGGGGTCCGTATAGAGCCCGGACACGTCGACCACTTCAGCCTTGATCCCGGTTTCTTCCCACACTTCCCGCACGACGGTGTCACTGATCGACTCCCCCACGTCGTGCCCCCCGCCGGGCAGTGCCCAGCGCCCGTTGTCGGACCGCTGGATCATCAGCACCTGTCCTGAGTCGTTCTGCACGAACGCGACGACGGAGGGCACCACCGAGTTGGCCGGCGGGGCGTCGGGGTCGTGAAGGTAGTCGATGCGTCCCATGACTCAGGCTCCCGTGATGCTCTCTATGTCCTGCTCTGCGATCGGTCGGGCGTGTTCCCAGGTGTAATCGATGCTATGCGCGTACGTCTCGAAGAGCCCGCCGCCTGGCAAGCGGCGTAGATGCAGAACGGGCGCCATGTAGGCCCCGAAGCCGTAGACGTGGGGGTTTACCAGCATCTCGTCATCGGCCCGGTAGATGGAGTTGTAGAGGGTCGAGTCGTGCAGCCGGAAGCCTATGTCCGGGTGACTCCGCATGAGGGGGCGGTAGAGCATCAAGGCGTTGCGGATCTTCCCGTCCATGATCTGGTGCCCCTCGTCGATGCCCCGCTGCCGGACAGCAGCGCAGCCAGGGTCCCCGAGCAGAATGCGGACTTGGGCCCCTGCTTCCACCTTCGCCCGCACAAGATCGTGGAACAGCGGATCTTCGGAGAGGAACAGCCCGGAGTAGACAAGTACGTCTAGGTTCCGCTCAGCGCGACTGTAGAGCTCGCGCCACAGCCCCGATGGGACCGTGTGCCGGTGCGGGTAGACAGCCGCTATCTCGGCTTTGGTCAGGTCCGCCGCGCTGTCGACGTTGCGTTCGTCGTCCCACAGAGTCGTCACATCGACCCTGAGGGCCGCCGCCGTCGCGTATTGGTGACGCCGGTACGGCACCTTGCCCTGTGTGATCCAGCGTTCGACCGTCTTGGGGTTGACCTTGATCTCTTCGGCGAGGCTCTGCACCGTCATGCCCCGGGCCAAGAGAGCGGACCTTAAACGCTCGTTCGACATCTACACCCCCGCTGGGACGTCTAGGGACTTCTCGACCGTAACGAGAAGTCCCTTAGCTGTCTACGTGCGAGGTGCCCAACTCCCCTGACCTGCGGCGATTCTGAATGTGCGCCAAGAAATCCCGGCGCAAGACCAAGAGGTTCCGGCGTCATACTTGACGGATCCTCATGCAGTACCTGTAAAACAGGTACTGCAACGACCGAACGCATCACCTCGGTCGGGAGGCGGCTTCATGCCGCATGCGCAGAAGGCGGGGACGCTGCAATCCCGCTAAAGGCCAGGCAGAACAGGGTTTCGGCCCGTACTGGCGAGGTGGCCCGGTGACCGCGAGCAACGGCCGGAGAGTGGGGACGAGGTCCCCCTTGCAGTGCAACACCCCTTGTTGATCACCAAGTGATGGGAGCACCAGTGCTTCGAAGACAGTGTTGGGCGCCGCCGCGTTGGACCGGCCGGCGGCGCCGGTGAGACGTCCCCGGTTCGTGAGCGGAACTCGCGCTCGCGGCCAATCCGGTCCGCCCTCTACCTGCCATCGCAGCGGCTAGCGCTGCGGCCGGTTGCCTCCCTCGCCCGTCCGGACCGTCTTGTTGGCGGTGCCGTACGGGCGGGGCTGAGGGGAGCCGGAACTTCCGACTTCAACGGCGCGCGGCCCCCGGTGCTGGAACACCGGGAGCCGCTGTCTGGGCCGTTCACCCTTGGAGAGGAACACGACCCAATGAAGAACATCGTGACTGTTCAGGACGCTGTTACCGCGTTCGCGGACTGGAAGGAGCCCACCGACGCGGAGCTGGACGCGATCGAGCGGGAGATGCCGCTGATCCTCGCCGACATCGACACGCTTGACGTTCAGATCGCACTGCTGGAGCGGACGCCGGGCGAGCTGGAGTCGCGGCGTGCGCGCCGGGCCCGTCACCGGGTGCTGGCTGAGCGGGCGGCGCTCGCCAACCGTGCGGGCGCGGGGGAGGCGGCGTGATCCGCATCGTTACCGCCGGCCGTCTGCGTCGGCTGACCGAGGACGCCGAGCGGGCCCGGGATCGGGCGCGGGAGGTGCAGGGTCAGGCGGATGCCGCTTGGGCCCGGCACGTCCGTGAGGTGTGGGAGCTGACCGCCCGCGCCGAGTCGGAACAGACGGACGCGGCGATCCTTCGGGAGGACTGCTTCCGGCTGCACGACGCCCTCACGGCCATGGAGAGCGACTTGGGCGAGCGTGAGGAGCGGATTCGCCTGCTGGGCGCAGAGCTGGAGGCGGCCCGGTTGGAGGGGCGGTCGCTGGTGCTGCTGCTCCACTGGGGCGAGCCGCACAGCATCCACCGCAGCCACGACGACGCCTACGCCTACGCCGCCCAGCACGGTGCTCCCCTCGGCACGTGGGGGCCGGTGAGGGAGCGCCCCTTCACGCATGTGCGATGGGTGTCGGTGCCGTTCGTGCGCGAGCAGGCGGTCAAGGGGTTCCGCTCGGTGGTGGCCCGGGCGCCGGAGGTGGCCTGATGGCGGGGGAGTTCACGGCGCAGATGTCGATGCGGGCGGGCCGGTGGCGGCTGTATGTGGTGCTGCTGAACACGACCGAGCGGTGGCCTGAGCACAGCTTCGACCGCACTCATCCGGTGCCGACGTTCACGGAACGCGCGGAAGCGCTCAGCGTCCTCGGGTTCGAGCCGGTGCCCGGTGCGAGCTGGGAGTGGACCGAGGACCGCGAGAACCTCGACGACCCCGCCTCGCCGGTGATCCTGATCGCCGCCGTCCGGGTGCGTTCATGGACGGGGGTGGGCGCGTGAACGATGTTCAGATCCGTTCAGCCGAACGCGCGCTCTCGGTCGGCACGTGGCTAATCGTGTCGGGAGCCATGTTGTTCTCGGTCCTCACCGTCACCCCGCTGATGTCCGCCCACACCCCGGCCAAATGGGAGTGGACGGCGCCGATCCTGCCGCTGGTCGTGGATGCCGCGGTGGTGATCGTGGTCCGTCTCGACTCCGTGCTGGCCCGGCTGGGCGGGCACGGCGGGCGCTGGCCGATCGCGCTGCGGTGGATGACCGGCGCCATGACCCTGGCACTGAACATCGCCGACTCCGCGCTGGCGAAAGACCTGGTCGGCGTCGCGGTGCATGCGGTGGCGCCGCTGCTGTTGATCGTCACCGCTGAGACCGGTCTCGCCTACCGCCGCGCCATCACCGACGCGGTGGCGACGCTGGAGGCACGGAAACAGGCCGAGCGCGAGCGGCGCGAGCAGGCCGCCCGTGAACGTGCTGAGGCCGCCCGCCGCGAGGCCCGGGAGGCGCGCGAGCACGCCGCCGCCCTGGCGCGTGAACAGCGTGAACACGAAGCCCGCCTGGTGCGGGAGGCCGCCGAGCGCGAGGAGCGCCGACGGCACCAGGAGCGCGAGGAGCGGGCCGCCCGGGAGGCTGCGGAGCGGGCCGAGCGTGAACGCCGTGAACGCGAGCGTGAACAGCGTGAGCAAGAGCGTGAACGCCTCGCCCGGGAGGCCGCCGAGCGGGCCGAGCGCGAGCGCCGCGAGCAGGAGATGGCGCGGGCACGTGAACAGCGTGAGCGTGAGGAGCGGGCCGCGCGTGAACGCGCCGCGCTGCTTCAGCGCGGTCCGGCCGCGGGCAAGCTGAGCGAGGACGAAGCCCGCCAGACTGTGGCGGCTGCGTTCGAAGCGGAGTTGCCGGTGCGGGCCGCGGCGGAGTTGTGCGGCTGGTCGGTGGGGTGGGTGTCCGCCCGCTACGCCGAGCACCGCGACCCCGGCACGGGCGGTGCGGAGTTGGCGATCGCGAGCCACTGATGGCCGCCCTCCCCGTCTATCCCTGGCGCCTGGCACCGGACGGTTTGGCCACGCGCCGCCAGCTGCGCGCGAGCGGGCTGCGGCCGGGCGGTCAGGACGTGGCCGCCCAGGTCGAACGTCCGCGGCGCCGCCGCGGGCCGCTGGTGGCCTACCTCTACCGCATCGACGCCGCCAAGCCCGTGCGGCCCATGACCCCCGCGAAGTGGGCGGCGCTGGCCAAGGCGAACCAGGCGCGCCGTACCTGCCCGCAGTGCCGCACCGATGCGGGCTACGTCATCCCCGCCGCACTCGGCACCTGTGTGCCCTGCGCCTACCCCGACGGCCAGCGCGCCGCCTGACCCCAACTGGCAGGCCCGGCCGGCAACTTTCCACGGCCCCGGCCGGGCCCTACTCCCACAAAGGAGTACGTGCAGCATGACCGAAGTCAGCACCGAACCGGTAGCCGTTGAGGCTGCCCCAACCACACCGCCCCCGCCCCCGAGCCCTCCCCCTGCACCGGTACCAGCGGTGGCGGAGGTGGACCACACCCCCGGCGGCTGGCCCGTCGTGCCGCTGGCCTTGTCGGGGACGAACACGACCGTGGGCATGGTCGCCGCCGCCTCCCTGGCCGGCGGTCCCATCGCCGCGGCGGTCGCCGCCACCGGCATGGCCGTCCTCGGCGTAGCCGCCGCCACCCGCAGCCGCAACCCCAGCCCCCGCCGCGACGCACGCCGAGCCGCCGCCCGCACCGCAGGCCGCAACGCCGCCGCCCGCACCGCAGGCCGTAGTGCCGGGGGGCGCGCTGGGGGCGGGACCGCCGGCAGTCGCGGGGGCCGCTCGGGTGCCGGGTCGGGGCGGGTGCCTGGCCAGTCCCGCCGCAACACCGCCCCCCGCACCGGCACGGCCAGTAGCAAGACGGGCCGGAGCGCGGCCGGAGCGTCGAGGAACGCGACCAGCCCCCGTAACGCGGTGTCCGGGGCCGGGGCGAAGACTGCGGGCCGCGTGGGGCAGGTCCTGGCGCTGCGGGCCGCGCAGAAGGCCGGGGCCGGGTCGCGGGCGGAGCGGCGGGCGCAGACCACCGCCGCGCGCCGTGCAGTCGCCGACACCCGCCGCACCCCCAATGCCAGCTCTCGTCCCGGCTCCCGTCCTGGCAAGTCCGGTTCGGGCGCCGGTCGCGGTGTGGCCGGTCGGCTCATGAGCGGCGCGGCGGGGAAGGCGCGTGCCGCGCAGAAGTCGGCCATTGCCAAGCAGCGCGCGCGGCGGGACGGCAAGAACGCCGACCAGGTGGCCGCGCAGCGTGCCGCGGTGCGTAGGGCGCCTGCCCGGCGGGCGGCGCGGCGGGCACTGCGCCGTTCTGCAGCACGCTTCCACGCCCGCCGACTGCTGGCCGCGCTGCTCGCCCTGCCGCTCGGTCTGCTCGGCTTCCTGACCAGCCCGATCGGCCGCAAGTTCAACCTGCCCTGGCTCATCCACCCCGGCCGCCGCCTCCTCGCCCGCCTGTTCGCGGTCGCGGCCGCCGAGCGAGCCGACCGCGACGCCGACATCCGCGCCGAGCAGGCCGAGCGGGAGAAGGAAGCGGATGCGGAGGCCGCCAAGGACGGCACCGAGGGCATCGCCGATCACGTCAAGCGGCCCGAGGGCCGGGTTCCCACCAGTACGAACACCGATGTGAGTGAAGGAGAGCACGTGTCTGGTTTCCGGTTCGAAGAGGCCGCTGCGGAGATGGAGCAGGCCGCGAACGCCTACGAGCCCGACAACGCCATGGAGATCCTCGCCATGGTCGAGGGCCTGCCCGCCGCCCTCACGTCGGTGGCGAACGTGATGAAGATCCTCGCCGAGCGCTCCGACTCGGAGTTCCCGCTGGAAAAGGAGATCGCGGACGGCTTCAACGACATCTTCGGCGCGGTCATGAGCGCCGTGGCGGTCGCCGAGGACATGGGCCCGCTCTTCCGCGAGGTGCACGAGCAGGACATCGCCCGCCACGAGGACCCCCGCAACGGCACCGAGGCAGAGAAGGGTTGGAACGTCTGAGATGAGCAGCACCGCCACCGCCAACCAGAATGCGAGCAGTGGCCCGGTGCTGGACTGGGCGGCCGGTCACGGACCCGTGACCGGCGCCCTGTCCGCCACCACCGGAGCCTTCGCCGTCGCCACCACCGGCGCCGCCACCCACATGCCGCCCGGCTGGGCCCTGGCCGTGGGCGCGGCCGGCGCGCTCGGTCACACCGTCGCCGGTCTGCGCGTGCGCAACGCCGGCCGCACCCTCGCCACCCGCGCCGCCAGTTGGCTCATCGGCGCGGGCTGGACCACGTGGGCCATGACCCAAGGCCCGCTCACCTGGGCCGCGCTCGGCTCCCTCGCCGCCATCGGGGTTGGGATCGGCGCCGCCGCCCGCTCCACCGCCCTGTTCGAGGAAGCCCGCGAGGAGGAAGCGATCGCGGCCGAGGAGCGGCAGATCGCCGCCGAGCTGTCCGCGGAGCGGCGGGCGATCGCCGCGGAATGGGTGGACCGCATCCAGCGGGTCTGCTCGATCACCGTGCGGGTGGTCGGGGTCGAGATGTGGGAGACCGGCGCCGGGTTCTCCCTCGACGCCGAACTCCCCGCCGGCGGCGCCACCTATCAGAAGATCGCCGCCGAATCGGGCCGCCTGTCCGCCGATGCGCGCCTGCCGCACGGCTGCACCGTCGCCGCCTCGCCCGGCATCGACCAGGGGCGGGTCATCATCGACGTGACCACGGTCAACGTCCTGATGGAAGAGCGCACCTACCCCACGGACTACACGCCGCTGTCCCTGCTCACGGGCATCCCGTGGGGCTACCGCACGAACGCCGAGGACATCCTGGTCTACCTGCGCGAACAGTGCGCGCTGGTCGTCGGGCCGACCGGGTCGGGCAAGACCAACATGGTCCACACGATCCTGGCCGGGTTCGCCCGCACCGTGGACGTGCTCACGTGGGTGATCGACCTCAACGCCGGATCCGCCGGTCTGCCGTGGGTGCGCCCGGCACTCACCGGGCAGCTCAGCCGGGAGGACGGCAAGCCGGTGCGGCCGGGTGTGGACTGGCTTGCCGGGACCTACGACGAAGCCCTCACCATGCTCGACACCGCCGTGCGGGTCGCCAAGCACCGCAAGACCGCTTATCAGGACCTGCTCGCCAAGGCCAACACGGATCTTCTGCCGGTGAGCGCGCAGATTCCTCAGATCATGCTGGTCATCGACGAGGGTGCGGAAATCCTGGTCAGCACCGACCGGCAGATCCGCAAGCTCGCAGAGAAGATCCTCGAAGTCATCAGGATCGCCCGCGCCATGGGCGTGCGCACCGTCCTGACCGCGCTCGGGGCGACCGGGTCGGTGCTGGGCAACCTGATGATCCGCCGCGAGGCAAAGGTCCGGGTCGCCCTGACCGGGGGCGAGACCGAGGGCATGGACCTGTCCAAGATGTTCCCCGGCACCCGCGGGCTGCGCGTCGACCAGGCCCCCTACAAGGGCGCAGGGTTCATGGCCACCCCGGAATCACCGGCCGGACTGTTCAAGGCGTGGCGGATCCTGCCCAACCAGATCCGGGAGATCACCGCCGCCACCTCCGAACTGCACCCCACCCTCGACGCCGTGTCCGCCAAGGCCGCCGGGCCGGCCTACGCCCGCCGGTGGGACGCCGAGCGCACGGCATGGATGGGAGACCATCCCGAGAGCGACACCGGCGACGAGTCCGGCCCGGGGCCGGCCGGGGGCGGGCTGAACCTGTCCGCCCTGCGGAGCGAGCCGACCCGTTCGGGGTCGGAGGAAGACGAACTCGCCCGCCGCTTCCGAGAGCAGATCGACGCCGAATTCGGCACCGCATCCGATCCGCACACCCCCGACACTGCTCCGCCCGCCGCGGCTGCGGGCGGGCTGAACCTGTCGGCGCTGCGGGGCGAGCAGGAGCAGGACAGTCCCGCGCAGCGGGCCGCGCTCGCCGCCCTGCTCGCCGCCGGACCGGCTGGGACCGGGGCATCTGCGATCGCCCGCCTGCTCGCCGACGAGCACGGTACGACCCGTCAGACGGTCGTGGGATGGCTCAAGGAGTGGGTCAACGACGGCACCGCCGTGCGTGTCGGGGAGGGCACCAAAGCCCGCTACGTCCACCGATCCCACGTCCCCGAACCGCCCACGCAGGACTGACCACTTGTCGCTTGTCGCTTGTCGCTTGTCGCCCCAGCGGAACACATGTCGCCTTCGGCCCTTCCGGGGGTCGGAAACGGGCTTTGACCTGGGAGGCGACAAGCGACAAGACAAGCGACAAGACAAGCAAGGCGACAAGCCACACGACAAGCAACGCGACAAGCACCACCCACCCGCACGGGCCCGCGCCACCTCAAGGTGCGGGCCCGCGGCACACCCGAGGGGAGCACCGATGCACCAGCCCAACCCGCCCGGCCACATCGCCCCGCACATCCCCGCCGACCTCTACCACCGCGCACAGACCACCGGACAGCCCGTCGTCTACGTCATCCACGACACCACCCCGACCGGCGTCCCGTGGCGGCGCCTGCTCGTGCCGTTCGCCATCGCCGGGGCGACCGTTGCCGGCGGCTGGGGACTGGTCGCCGCCATCTGCTTCCTGCTCGACGCCGCCGCCCACACCTTCACCGTGATCGCGGGTGCCGCCGGGCCCATCGGCGTAGGCGGCATCACCCTCAAGCTCGCCCGCGGCAAGAACCACTAGCTACGCCAAGGGCGGCCCCTCACGTCTCGCCAAAGTCGCGGGGCCGCCCTTGCCCAACCAGTCCACGACAGACCTGTTGGAGGTCATCCAGCATGACGCAACCCACCACCATCGGGCGAGCCCTCGCCTTACTCTCTCGGATCGAACCCCTTCGGGTGCTGGACGCCTACTCGTGCATCGGGGGCGGCACCGAGGGCTACCGACGCGCGTTCAAGAACTGCCACATCACCGGCGTCGACATCCAGGCGCAGCCGGACTACCGGGGCGACGCCTTCCACCAGGGCGACGCCATCGAGTTCATCCGCGCCCACGGCCACGAGTTCGACTTCATCCACGCGTCCCCGCCGTGCCAGGGCGAAGGCGCACCGACCAAGGGCACCAACGCCGCCCGCAACAAGGCGATCGGCCGCACCTATCCCCACCTCATCGCCCCCACCCGCGCCGCGCTGGAGACCACCGGACGCCCGTACGTGATCGAGAACGTGCCCGGCTCCGCGGTCCGCAAGGACATCCGGCTGTGCGGGGAACAGTTCGGGCTCGGGGTCCTGATGCACCGCTACTTCGAGTTGGGCGGATGGACGGCCGTGCAGCCAGCCCACCCCCGTCACCGCGGCAGGGTGCGCGGCTACCGGCACGGGGAATGGCACGACGGCCCGTACGTCGCCGCCTACGGCAAGGGCGGAGGCAAAGCCACCGTCGCCGAGATCCGCGACGCCAAGGGCATCGACTGGTCCACCGACCACCTTCGGCTGCGCGAAGCCCTCCCACCCGCCTACACCGAATGGATCGGCCGTGCGTTCCTCGCCGCGCACGCCACTGTCTTGGAGGCAGCCGCATGAACGAGCACCTGCGCACCGCTCTCGAACTGGCCTCCTGTCAGATCCCGGTCCTGCCGCTGCGAGCGGGAAAGGTCCCCTTCGGCAACTGCCGCAGGTGCGCGGACAACGCGTGCGGCGGCCGGCCCAACATGAAGAACGCCGGACCGTGCGCCTGCCCCGGCCCCTGCCACGCCTGGGCTGCCGCGACCACCGACCCGGACGTCATCAACTCCGACGTCTGGCAGCGCGCATGGGTGCGCGCCAGCGCGGTCGCCTACCACCCCGGCGGAGCCTGGCTGACGGTCGTGGACCTGGACAACACCGACGCAGTGACGTGGGCACGCGAAAACCTCCCCGCCACACAGACCGTGTCCACCACCCGTGGTGAGCACTGGATCTACCTGGGGCAGATGCAATCCGCCAATGCGGTCCGGCCCGGCGTCGACATCAAGTCCACCATGGCCTACGCCCGCTACCTCGGCCCCGGCACCGGCCGCATGGCCGAGCTGCCGGACGTTGTCCGTGCGCTGGCCGTGAAGGAACCGCCTACGGCCCGGCTGGCGCCTCCTTCCGTCACCGCGCCCGCAGGGGTCGGGGGCGCGGAGTGCCGCCACCGCACCCCCGCCTACCTCGAACGCGGGATTGCCATGGCGGAGCAGCGCATCACCGAGACGTCCAGCGGCGTGCACAGGGCCGTGTACCGGACGTTCCTGGCCGTGCTCTCGACGCACGGCCGGTGCGGCTGCCTCACCGAGGACCACATCGCCCGCCTGTTCACCGCCGCTCAGGCCAAGGGCGAGACCGCCCGGCACTGCACGGACGCCTGGACCAACGCTCGCACCACGTTGGGGCTTTGAGCATGGACGACGACGACAAGAACCCGGCCCGGAAGGTCATCGCGGACTACGCGCAAGAGCGCTTCCGCTACTTCCGCACCGCGGACGGCACCGTCTACGCACAGCGCAAGGGCCACCCCGTGGCCCGCCCGATCCGCTCCCAGGGCACCACCGGAAGCCACCGCCAAGAACTCATGGTCGGCCTGTTCAAGGACGGGCTCGGCACGTTCAACGGCACCGCGATGAAGGAGGCACTCGACTTGATCGAAGCACTCGCCCTCACCGAGCAGGTCCAGCCCGTCCACATCCGCGTCGCCCCCGGCCTGGACGGAGCCACCTGGCTGGACCTGGGCCGCAACGACGGCCAGTCTGTCCGCATCCACCCCACCGGCTGGGACATCCGCACCCCCGACCCCAGCGAGGTGTGCTGGCGGCGCACCCAGCTCACCGGCGAACTGCCGCTGCCTGCCAAGGACACCAACGGCAAGGGCATCGACGCGCTGTTCAGGCTGTGCAACTTCGCCAACGCCGAAACCGAGTGCCTGGCCATGGCCTGGCTGGTCGGCTGCCTGGAACCCTCCGTGCCTGTCCCCGCCCCCTTCCTCACCGGCCCCCAGGGCGCGGGGAAGTCCACCGGCGGACGGATGCTCATCCGGCTCATCGAGGGCATGACCGGCGACCTGCGCCGCGCCCCGAAGGACGAGGACAACCTGATCGCGGCCGTGGCCGCGGGATGGGTCACGGCGCTGGACAACCTCTCCCACATGACCCCCGACCTGTCCGACGCCATGTGCTGCATCGTCACCGGAGCCGAGAGCGTCAAGCGGGCCCTGTTCACCGACGGGGATGTCTTCCGCGCCCGCTACCGCCGCCCCCTGCTCCTCACCGGCATCGACGTCGGCGTCATCCGCCCCGACCTCGCCGAACGCCTCCTCCCGCTCCGGCTCGAACGCCCGAAGGTGCGGCGCACCGAAGCGGAGCTGTGGGCGGAGTACGCCGAAGCCCTGCCCGTCATGCTCGGCTCCCTGCTGGACCTGACCGTCAAGGTCCGCGCCGCCACCGCGGAGACGCCGACCGACCTGCGGATGGCGGACTTCGCCCACCTGTGCGCGCAGCTCGACGAGGCGATGGGCCTCGGGGCGCTGGCGGCCTACCGGGCCGGGCTGGACGACCTCAACGACGACGTCATCGAGGGCGACCTGCTCGCGCAGACCGTGCTCCAGTACGCGGCCGGCATGCAACCCGGGGCACAGGAGCGGATGACGTCCGCGGAGTGGCTGCACCTCCTCACCCGGCTCTACAGCGGCGAGGACTGCCGCCCGCTGCCCAAGGGGTGGCCAACCACCGGCAAGGTCCTCTCCGACCGGCTCAAGCGCCTTCAGCCCACCCTCGCCGCCCGCGGCCTGGTCGTGGACTGGGGACGCACCCGCGAGGCCCGATACATCGAGCTCACCGAACCCGCGCCGGCACCCGGGCCGCAACAGGAGCCCGCGTTCTGAACGCGAGGTCACCGCACAACAGCAAGAAGAGCACCCGGGCCGACGCGGCGGCGGGTGCTCCTCTTGCTGTTCGGTGCGCAGCACCGCCCAAACGACGTGCCGCGCAGCGGCTCCTTCTTCGCGCTCTGAGCCGCGCACAACAACAGACACCACCCCCTTCTTTTCCTAAGTAGGGGAACGCTGCGTCACCTGCGTCACACGCGACGGAAAACGGCCCCTGACCAGCCGGAAGGAGCGTGACGCAGAGCCGATCCGTCTGCGTCATCGTGCGTCACCTGCGTCACGCCACCGTGACGCAGGTGACGCACGATGACGCACCCCCGCCGTGCTGTGTCACGGATTCCCCCAGGTCAGGACCCTGGATGACGCACGTGACGCTGTGACGCAGAAATCCGAACCTCGGACAGGTATAAGCGTCGGAACCCTCGAAGCGAGCCCAAGAGGAGACATGAAAGTGCGTCAGAAGATCACTGACTTGCCTCAGCTCTACTCCGCTGCGGATGTTGCCCAAGCTCTCCGTTGCTCCGAGTGGTGGGTGAAGGAACAGGCCCGCAGGGGACGCATTCCCTTCACCAAGCCCGGAGGCAGCTACCGGTTCACGGCTGAGCACGTGGCAGAGATAACGCGCATCTTCGAGAGCCGTCCCACCGGAAGCAGCAGCGCTGCCGTACCAGTCTCACAATCGGCGCGCCGCCGGGCGGCCACCGCGGTTTCCGTCACCTCGCTGAAGGCAAGGCCCCCGCGCAGGGCACGACACGGCCAATCGCAGTCCACCGCAGCCTGATTCCGTATGCCGCCCGGCCCTCCAGGCGGGCGGCAACCCCGCCGATAGGGAGAGCAAGTTGGGTTACGCCGAGAACCTCGGCAGCTACTGGCGCGGCCGGTACAAGCTCGCGCCCGGCAAGTACGCCACAGTGCGCGATGCCGATGGTGACGCCATCCGCTTCCGGACCAAGGCAGCGGCAAAGAAGGCGGCGGACGCCGAAGAAGCGAAGCTGCTGGCCGGAACGAAGAAGGCGCCTCCCGAGCGGATCACTTTCGGTGCCTACGTGAACCGCTGGTACGCCGCGCAGGACTTGGCGGCGTCCACCATGCAGAACTACCGGCGGCACATCGAAGAGCACTTGCTCCCCGCGTTCGAGGATTTCGCCATCGCCGACATCCTGAGCGCCGACATTGCCGCTTGGGAGAAGCGCGAACGCGCCGTTCCCTACGCGGCTACCAGCGTCAAGACATGGCGGGCGACCCTGCACCTGATCCTCGCCGACGCCGTTGACGAGGGGCTGCGCGATTCCAACCCGGCAACCAAGCGGCGCGGCCGAGGGAAGCGCGCCGGCCGCTCCCGCAACCGTGGCCCAGAGAAGGCGGTCACCACAGCACTCGGCATTCTGCTGCTCGCTGAAAGGATGGCGCTGCTGTCCGGCCGCGACGATGAGTTCGTTGGCGGCATCCTCAAGGGCTACACAGGCATGCGCTGGGGCGAGATCGTCGGCCTTGAGACCGAGTTCGTCCGGCCGAAGAGCATTCGAGTGGAGTGGCAGCTCTACGAGCTGGACTCCGGCGAACTGCACCGTTGCCCGCCCAAGGACGACTCCTACCGGGACATTGACACTCCGGATTTCCTCGCCTCACTGGTTGCGAGCCACATCGTCCGGACGAAGCCGAAGCCTTGTGAGTGCCACGGACTGGCCTACGTCTTCCGTGGCCACGGCGCTGCCAATGGCTCTGTGAGCCGTCCGGGAGCAAAGCTGGTCGACGTCGCTCGCCGCGCCGGCGTCTCGACAGGCACGGTGTCCAACGTCCTCAACCGCCCTGGCGCTGTGGCGGAGCCGACTCGCCTGAAGGTGCTGGATGCCATCACCGATCTCGGGTACGTCCGTAACGCGGGAGCGGGGGAGCTGGCCGCACACTGGCGACGCTCGGGCTTCGCCACCTGGCTCTTTCGACCTGCCGCCACGGGACGGTACCCCGGACGCGGCAATCAGGAAGAGCACCCCGTGCCGGTGGTCGCTGAGCCGTGGCCCGGGATTCCCGCACGCGGGCGAGGGGCCTCCAAGCGGGCTGAGGCGTGCTGGGTACCGATCGCCCCGGGGCTGACGCCGCACGGGCTGCGCCATACGCACAAGACCCTGATGAGAGAGGTGGGGACCCCGCCGAAGCTGATGGACGAACGCATGGGTCACGAGGACGGCTCGGTGCAGTCCCGCTATGACCACATCACGGCTGGCATGCGGCAGGCGCTGATGACCGCGCTCACCGGAATGTGGGAGGAGGCATTGGACGCCCGCCGGGCGATGAGCCCCGGTTCGCCCGTGGCTGCTCTGGATGCGCTGCTGAGGGCTCGCGGGTAGGGCGCTGGACGGGAGACGATTTCCAAGATCTTCTCCAGGATTTCTCCAGAGAGCCTCTGGAGAACAGTTCAGGGCCGGTGCTGATCTCTCAGCACCGGCCCTGAACTGGCGTTTCTCTGTCGGGGTGGCGGGATTTGAACCCACGACCTCTTCGTCCCGAACGAAGCGCGCTGCCAAGCTGCGCTACACCCCGATGTCGCTGCTGGTCCTGCTTGTCGCGGCGACGTCGTTTACTTTAGCCCACTGGTGGCTGGAGACGAAATCCGGTTTTGGGGCGGTGCTGGCGGGTCAGGTTGGGGCGGGTGTGGTCGAGGGCTACGAGGAGGAGGGCGAGGGCGTAGGAGGAGAGGCCGAGGAGGAGGGCGTTGGCGAGGGTGCTCTTGTAGCCGTGGAGGCCGACGTCCAGGAAGGGGTAGAGGTAGCGGCCGGGGGTGCCCGGGGCAAGGAACAGGTCGCCGCGGGCGAGGGTGAAGATCAGGTAGGCCAGGGGGTAGAGGAGCCAGGTCGCGGCCTGGCGGAGGTGGAGGCGGTCGGGGGCGGTGAGGAGCAGCCAGTCCAGGACGGCGGCCGCCGGGACCGCGGTGTGGATGAGGTGGCCGGCCAGCGCCTGCCAGACCGTGTGGGAGGCGGGCGCGCCCGTGAGGGAGAACGGGGGCGTCGTGTCCGCCAGGAGCAGGTGGTACACCAGCGCCGTGATCATGGCGTAGAGCAGCGCCGCGCCGGTCAGGGCTGACGGCAGCGGGCGGCGGGCCGTCCAGGCGCGGCGGGCCGAGACGGTCAGGACGAGGGCCAGCAGGATGCTGCTCTGGATCGCGAAGTGGCTCAGAACCAGGAGCGGGCTGCCGATGAGGAGGTCGATCGTCACCCCCGCCGCCGCCAGTGCGGCGGTCAGGAGGCGGAACACGGCCGTCAGGCGATGGCGGACGGGGGTCACCACGGCAGAGGCGGGGACCCGTGAGGGCAGCAGCGGAGACGTGCCCGGGATGGCGGGGAGGTCCGGGATGTCCCTGGGTATCGGGGCGGTCATGCCCTCAAGCTAGACATAACCGGCGAAAGGGGCGATGCGGGTGACCCGGGTGGGTTACCCGCCCGGGTCACCGAACCTCAGTACCGCCCGTCCTGCCCGTCCCGCCCCACCAACGTCAGCAGCGTCGCCTCCGGCGGGCAGGCGAACCGCACCGGGGTGTAGCGGCTCGTGCCGCAGCCTGCCGAGACGTGGAGGTAGGAGGTGCGACCCTCCGCCGTGTGCGTGGAGAGGCCCTTCACCCGGTCGGTGTCCAGGTCGCAGTTGGTGACCAGGGCGCCGTAGAAGGGGATGCAGAGCTGTCCGCCGTGCGTGTGGCCGGCGAGGATCAGGGGGTAGTCGTCCGCGGTGAAGGCGTCGAGGGTGCGCAGGTAGGGGGCGTGGACCACGCCGAGCGAGAAGTCCGCCGAGTCGGACGGGCCGCCGGCCACGCGTTCGTAGCGGTCGCGCTTGATGTGCGGGTCGTCCAGGCCCGTCAGCTCCACGGCCACGCCGTCGACCTTCAGCGTCCCGCGCGTGTTCGTCAGGTTCAGCCAGCCCGCCGCGTCGAAGCTGTCGCGGAGGTCTTCCCACGGGTTGTGGACCGCTCCTACGACAGGCGGGTTGCCGTTCAGGCCGTGGTGGCCCCGAGCCTTTTCCAGCAGGTAGCGGGCCGGGTTGCGGAGCGTGGGGCCGTAGTAGTCGTTGGAGCCGAAGACGTACGCGCCCGGGAAATCCATCAGAGGGCCCAGCGCGTCCAGGGCCTCGGGCACGCCCTCGGGGTCGGACAGGTTGTCACCGGTGTTGATCACGAAGTCGGGGCGCAGGCCCGCCAGCGAGCGCAGCCAGCGCTGCTTCTTGCGCTGGCCGCGGACCATGTGGATGTCGGAGACCTGGAGTACGCGCATCGGGCGCATCCCGGCGGGCAGGACGGGGACCGTCACCCGTCGCAGGCGGAAGGAGCGGGCTTCGAAACCCGCCGCGTACACCACACCGGCGGCACCGGCCGCGGCGATTCCCAGAGGTACTCCGTATCGAGCGCGCATACAACCATCGTGTCAGACCCCGAGCGGTGCCCGTGCCCGGCGGCCTGCCGTTCCGCCCTCGAACTGCCCTCCACGTGACCGCCCTCAAGTCATTCCCCTGGTCCCTCCCCGAGCACCTGGATCCCTCCCCATGTACGTCCCGAACCCGTCCCCTGCCCCCTCCCCGAATATGACGGGCGTTCCGGCCGCCGCACCTGCGACAATCAAGCCCATGACCACGCTCAAGTCGAAGCTGCAGGAAGACCTCAACGCCGCGATCAAGGGGCGTGACGAGCTGCGCTCCTCGACGCTCCGGATGACGCTCGCCGCGATCACCAACGAGGAGGTCGCGGGCAAGGAGAAGCGCGAGCTCTCCGACGACGAGGTTCTCAAGGTGATCACCAAGGAGGCGAAGAAGCGCCGCGAGGCCGCGGACGCCTTCGCGCAGGGTGGTCGTGCCGAGTCGGCCGAGAGGGAGAAGGCTGAGGGCGAGGTGCTCGCCGCGTACCTGCCCAAGCAGCTCAGCGACGAGGAGCTGAACGACATCGTCGCCCAGGCTGTCGCGGAGGCGAAGGCGGCCGGGGCCGAGGGGCCGCGGGCCATGGGCGCTGTCATGAAGATCGTGAACCCGAAGGTGGCCGGCCAGGCGGAGGGCGGCCGCGTCGCCGCCGCGGTGAAGAAGCTTCTGGCCGGCTGACAGCCGCGTAAGCCGGACGGCCCCTTCCTTTCCGATGTACCTCGGAAAGGAAGGGGCCGTTCCAGTGTCAGGCCGGCCGGTGGCTCAACGCCTCACTGCCTCAGCCCCGCCTCCCGCCGTTCCCGTTCCCCCCATTGCCCTGCCCCTGGAAGAGGTTCTCCGGGAACGAGAACGTGGGCGTCGGGAACGTCCCGCCGTCATTGCCGCCGATGAGCTGGTCGTTGCCGCCGTTGTCCCCGTTGTCACCACCGTTGCCGTTGCCACGGCCGTTCCCGTCGCCCTTGCCCTTGTCCTTCTCCTTCGGCTGCGGGTCGGGGATGTGGATCAGGTTGAACGGCAGGGCCTCCTTGCCGTCGAGCGCGCCGGTCATGGCGTCGCGCCAGATGGGGCCGGGGGTGTCGCCGCCGTAGACATGCTCGTGGTAGACGCCGCCGATGCGGATGTAGTTCATCTGGACCTTCTGGGTGGCGCTGCCGACCCAGACCGCGCCCGAGAGGTTCGGGGTGTAGCCGACGAACCAGGCGTTCTTGCGCTCGTCCGTCGTACCCGTCTTACCGGCGTTCTGGCGGCCCGACAGACCGGCCGTCTGGCCCGTACCGGAGTCGACCACGCCCACCAGCAGGGAGTTGATGGTGTCGGCCGTCTTCTCCGACATGGCACGGGAGCAGGTCGACTTGGGGACCTCCAGCGACTTCTGCTGGTTGCCGACCTTCTGGGTGATCGACTCGATGGCGATCGGGGTGCAGTACATGCCGCGCGAGGCGAAGGCTGCGTACGCCGTCGCCATGGTCAGCGGGGAGATGCCCTTGGAGCCGAGGGCGATGGCGGGCACCTCGGGGAGCTTGGTGTTGTTGCCCTGCACCACGTGCAGCGCGTTGGTCATCTTCACCACGGGGCACAGACCGATGTCGGAGATCAGCTGGACGAAGTAGGTGTTGACGGACTTCTCCATCGCCTTCTTCATCTGGTACGGGCCGACCTCGGACTCGTCCTCGTTCTCCACGGTCGCGCCGTCCGTGTTGACCCACGGCTTGCCGTCACAGGTCTGGACGGGGCTCGGGTACTCCATCTTGTACGGCGACGAGAACTCCTGCGTCGGCGGCCGGCCCTCCTCCAGTGCGGCCGCGGCGACGAACGGCTTGAACGTCGAACCGGTCGGGAAACCGAAGTTGGAGCCGCCCATGTCGTTGCCGACGGAGTAGTTGATCTCGGTCTCGTTCTTGCCGTAGCCGTACGGCTTCGACTGGCCCATCCCGAGGATCTTGCCGGTGCCGGGCTCGACCAGGGTGGCGGCCGCGGCGACCTTGTCGGACTTGTAGATGTGGTCCTTGAGCGAGGCCTGTACCGACCTCTGGGACTGCGGGTCCAGCGTGGTCCGGATGGTCAGGCCGCCCTGGTTCCAGATCTTCGCCCGGGCCTCCTTGGTCTTGCCGAAGACCGGGTTGCTCAGGAAGACACGCTCGACGTACTTGCAGAAGAAGCTGGCGCCCTTGACCGCCGTGATGCAGCCGTTCCTCGGCTTGCGGACCTTCAGGCCCAGCGGCTTCTCCTTGGCCGCGTCGGCTTCGGCCTGCGAGACGTCGCCGACCTCGGCCATCCGCTGCAGCACGGTGTTGCGCCGCTTGGTGGCCTCGGCCTCGTCGTTGATGGGGTCGTAACGGCTCGGCGACTGGACGATGCCCGCGAGCAGCGCCGCCTCCGGGAGCGTCAGGTTCTTGGCGTGCTTGGAGAAGTAGCGCTGGGAGGCGGCCTCGACGCCGTAGGCCTGCTGGCCGAAGAACGTGATGTTCAGGTAGTTCTCGAGGATCTTCTTCTTGCCGAGCTCCTCCTCCACCTGGATCGCGTACTTCAGCTCCTTGATCTTGCGGCCGATGGTCTGCTGGGTGGCCTGCGCGACCTTCGTCGGGTCGTCACCGGCCTCCTCGATGTTGACGTTCTTCACGTACTGCTGCGTGAGGGTGGACGCGCCCTCGGACACCCCGCCGCTCTGCGCGTTCTTGTTGAGCGCGCGCAGGATGCCCTTCAGGTCCACCGCGCCGTGCTCGTAGAAGCGCGAGTCCTCGATCGCGACGATCGCCTTCTGCATGTACGGCGAGACGTCCTTGAGGTCGACCACCGTGCGGTCGCGCGAGTAGACGGTGGCGATCTGGCCGCCCTCGGCGTCGAGGATGGTGGTGCGCTGACTCAGCGGGGGCGTCTTGAGGTTGGCCGGGAGTTCGTCGAAGCTCTCCACCGACCCCTTCGCGGCCAGGCCCAGCGCGCCGACGGCGGGCAGCGCGATGCCGGCCAGGACGGCTCCCGAGAGCACACTGACACCGAGGAACTTGGCGGCCTGCTGCGTCGCCGTCAGACCGCCGCCCGAGCGCTTCTTTGGCATGGGGGCAGCCTACGTTCTCATTCGCCGGACACGCGTATAGGCATTGGCCTAAGCTGCTCTCAACTGTCACAGCAGTAGGGCCACGTATCAATACGTCCGGCGACCCCGAATCGTTCCGGAGGTTCCCCAACTTTTTTGGTGGGGGTGTGCCCGAATCGGCCTTGTGTGTCAGTCGGTGTCCCTTGTGACCCAACAGAACTGTCCCGGTTTGCCGGGAAAGTCATGTATGTCGCAGGCTCACTCCCCCGGGTGATCTGCCGCTTACGCATAGTCCGTTCGGGCCATTCAAGATTGGGCCCGAAGGGGGTGTTGCGCTGTGCCCACCTTCCGTAACGTCCTCAACTGGTGGCGGTGAATATGCCGCTGCCGCCGTGGGGGAGCCTCGATTCGGGAGAGGACGGCGCCGGTATGGGCTGGGTAGTCGACTGGAGTGCGCAGGCGGCCTGCCGCACTACCGATCCGGATGAACTGTTCGTTCAGGGAGCAGCGCAGAACAGGGCCAAGGCGGTGTGCAGCGGATGCCCGGTGCGCACGGAGTGCCTCGCCGACGCGTTGGACAACCGCGTGGAGTTCGGCGTGTGGGGAGGAATGACAGAGCGGGAGCGCCGCGCACTGCTGCGCAGGCGGCCCACCGTGACCTCCTGGCGCCGACTGCTGGAGACCGCGCGGACGGAGTACGAGCGCGGGATGGGCATCGTGCCCCTCGACAGCGACGAGGTGTACGAGAACTACGCGGCGGTGAGCTGACGGGGGGCCTACCGGTCACCACACGACGGTCACCACGCCACGTTCACTACGTGACGTGCACTACGCCACGTTCACTACGTGACGGTCACTACGCGACGTGCACTACGCCACGGTCACCACACGACTGTCGCCATACGACGCTGAGTCGCGGGGGCATCCCCCGCTCAGCCGTCGGCAGTCCCGGGCAGCTCCGGCCGGTTGGCCGCGAGCCGGTCCCCGATGTCCCGCAGCCCCGCGAGGTCGTGTACGTCGCCGGGCAGCGCGGCCACTTCGGCCACCGCCACCTCGGGTAGCAGCGCGGTGAAACGGTCACGCGTGCGCTGCTCCCGGGAGAGCAGGTGCATACGTTCCGCGTGCAGCCTCAGCAGGCCCGCCGTGAGTCCGTCGACATCAGAGGCGTCCGAGGAAAGTTCATCGGCGCCCGGAACCACCTGATCCGCGCGGGGGGAGTCGGTCTCGGAAGCGGGTGGTTCTGCGTCGCCGGAAGCGGAAGGTTCTGAACTGCCGTACGTGTCGGGAGAGTTACGAAGTCCAGCTTTCCCGCCGTCCTGATCCACAATGCGGGCCTCTTCAAGATTTTCGGCGGCGGCGAGCGCCCGCTCGGCCGACAGCCGGTCGGCGCCGCTGCCGTGCACCCGGTTGAGCACCAGACCGGCGAGCGGCATGTCCTCGGCGGCCAGCCGCTGCACGAAGTAGGCCGCCTCCCGCAGCGCGTCCCGCTCCGGCGCCGCCACCACCAGGAACGCCGTCCCGGGCGCCTGGAGCAGCTTGTACGTGGCGTCCGCGCGGGTACGGAAGCCGCCGAAGGTGGTGTCCATCGCGGCCACGAACGTCTGGACGTCCTTCAGGAGCTGGCCGCCGAGCAGCTTGCCGAGGGTGCCGGTCATCATCGACATCCCGGCGTTCAGGAACTTCATCCCCGCGCGCCCGCCCAGCTTGGCGGGCGCGGTGAGCAGCCGGATCAGCCGCCCGTCCAGGAAGGACCCCAGCCGCTTGGGCGCGTCCAGGAAGTCGAGCGCCGAGCGGGACGGCGGCGTGTCGACGACGATCAGGTCCCACTCGTCCCGCGCCCGCAGTTGCCCCAGCTTCTCCATCGCCATGTACTCCTGCGTGCCCGCGAAGCCCGCCGAGAGCGACTGGTAGAAGGGGTTGTTCAGGATCGTCGACGCCCGCTCGGCGTCCGCGTGCGCCTCGACGATCTCGTCGAAGGTGCGCTTCATGTCGAGCATCATCGCGTGCAGCTCGCCGTCCCCCTCGACGCCCTTCACCCGGCGCGGGGTGTTGTCGAGCGAGTCGATGCCCATCGACTGGGCGAGCCGGCGCGCCGGGTCGATCGTCAGCACCACGACCTTGCGGCCCCGTTCGGCCGCCCGCAGGCCCAGGGCCGCCGCCGTGGTCGTCTTGCCGACCCCGCCCGAGCCGCAGCACACCACGATGCGGGTCTTCGGGTCGTCGATGAGCGGGTCGAGGTCGAGCACACGCGCGGGGGACAGATGGTGGTGCCCGTGGTCCTGGGCCGCGTCCGGACTCATGCGATCCCCTGCTTCCGCAGCTCGGTGGCCAGTTCGTACAGACCCGCCAGGTCCATGCCCTCGGCGAGCAGCGGCAGTTCGTGCGACGGCAGGCCCAGCTCGCCCAGGACGGCGCGCTGCTCCTGCTCCAGCGCGTACCGCTCGGCGTACTCCTCCGCCTGCGTGAGGAGCGGGTCCACCAGCCGCTCGGCGTGCCCGCCGCGGCGCGCCCCGCCCAGCCCGGCGGCCGACAGCGACCTGGCCACGGCGGTGCGCGGAACGCTCCGTACGAGGTCCAGGTCGGCCGCGTCCAGGACCTGGGGGCGCACCATGTTCACGATGACCCGCCCCACCGGCAGCCGCGCGGAGCGCAGTTCCGCGATCCCGTCCGCGGTCTCCTGGACGGGCATCTCCTCCAGCAGCGTCACCAGGTGCACGGCCGTCTCCGACGACTTCAGCACCCGCATCACGGCCTGCGCCTGATTGTGTATCGGCCCGATCTTGGCGAGCCCGGCGACCTCGTCGTTGACATTGAGGAAGCGGGTGATGCGTCCGGTGGGCGGCGCGTCCATCACCACGTAGTCGTAGACGAACCGCCCGGATTTGTCCTTGCGGCGCACCGCCTCGCACGCCTTGCCGGTCAGGAGTACGTCCCTGAGTCCGGGCGCGATGGTGGTGGCGAAGTCGATCGCGCCGAGCTTCTTCAGGGCCCGGCCGGCGCCCCCCAGCTTGTAGAACATCTGGAGGTAGTCCAGAAGGGCCAGTTCGGGGTCTATGGCCAGGGCGAACACCTCCCCGCCCCCTGGAGCGACGGCGATCTTCCGCTCCTCATAAGGCAGCGCTTCTGTCTCGAAGAGCTGCGCGATGCCCTGCCTGCCCTCGACCTCGACGAGAAGCGCCCGCTTCCCCTCTGTGGCGAGGGCGAGCGCGAGGGCCGCGGCGACCGTCGTCTTTCCGGTCCCGCCCTTACCGCTGACGACCTGGAGCCTGCTCACGTCTTCGAGCGTAACCAGTCCGCGCCCCGACCAATCGGCAGGCTGTGGATAACCGCGCTCGCGGGCGTCCGTCGGTGCCACCCGCGACAGCGGATACAGTCGGCCCCATGACCAAGTGGGAATACGCAACCGTGCCGCTGCTCGTCCATGCCACGAAGCAGATTCTGGACACCTGGGGCGAGGACGGCTGGGAGCTCGTCCAGGTCGTGCCCGGCCCGAACAACCCCGAGCAGCTGGTGGCCTACCTGAAGCGGGAGAAGCAGGCGTGAGCGCGGTCGAGGCCCGTCTCGCCGAGCTGGGGCTGACCCTGCCGGCGGTCGTCCCGCCGCTGGCCGCGTACCAGCCGGCCGTCCAGTCAGGACCGTACGTCTTCACGGCCGGCCAGCTGCCGATGGTGGACGGCAAGCTGCCGGTCACCGGCAAGGTCGGCGCGGAGGTCACCGCCGAGGAGGCCAAGGAGCTGGCGCGTACGTGCGCGCTGAACGCCCTCGCGGCCGTCAAGTCCGTCGCGGGCGACCTGGACCGTGTCGCGCGCGTGGTGAAGGTCGTGGGCTTCGTCGCCTCCGCGACCGACTTCACGGGCCAGCCGGGCGTGCTGAACGGCGCGAGCGAGCTGCTGGGCGAGGTCCTCGGCGACAAGGGCGTGCACGCGCGCAGCGCGGTCGGCGTGGCGGTGCTGCCGCTGGACGCGCCGGTCGAGGTGGAGATCCAGGTGGAGCTGACGCAGGCGTAAGCGGTCCTTGCACTGGGCCAGGACCCCTGAGCCCCGGACGGATGATCATTGCCCCTCGAACATCCGCTCACTACGGGATAGCCTCGCGCCCATGGCGAATGGGCAGTGGTACCCCGCGGACTGGCCGGACCTCATCCGGGCGCTCGCGGACGGCACGCTCACTCCGGTCACCCCGAAGCGAGCGGCCACCGTGATGCTCCTGAAGGACACCGACACCGGCCCGGCCGTCCACATGCTGCGCAGACGCGCCTCCATGGCCTTCGCCGGAGGCGCGTACGCGTACCCGGGCGGCGGCGTCGACCCCCGCGACGACGACCGCCACGTCCGCTGGGCGGGGCCCACGCGCGCGTGGTGGGCGGACCGGCTCGGCGTCGACGAGACGGCGGCCCAGGCGATCGTCTGCGCGGCCGTACGGGAGACCTACGAGGAGGCCGGCGTCCTGCTCGCCGGGCCCACCCCGGACTCCGTCGTGGGCGACACCACGGGCGAGGACTGGGAGGCCGACCGCGCGGCCGTCGTCGCGCGAGAGACGTCCTTCGCCGAGTTCCTCGACCGCCGAGGCCTGGTCCTGCGCTCCGACCTGCTGGGTGCCTGGACCCGCTGGATCACCCCGGAGTTCGAGCCGCGCCGCTACGACACCTGGTTCTTCGTGGCCGCCCTGCCCGAGGGCCAGCGCACCCGCAACACCTCGACGGAGGCGGACCGCACGGTGTGGATCCGGCCCCAGGACGCGGCCGTCGGCTACGACAAGGGCGAGCTGCTGATGATGCCGCCCACCATCGCCACCCTGCGCCAGCTGAGCGCGTACGGCACGGCCGCCGACGCCCTGGCCGCCGCCCCCGGGCGCGACCTCACCGCCGTGCTGGCCGAGGCCCACATCGAGGACGGCGAGATCGTGCTCACCTGGCCGGGACACGACGAGTTCACCAAGCACATCCCCACGGGCGGAGCCCCCGCATGACGGACGCAGCAGCCCTTCCCGGACAGCCCCGCGGCGGTGTCCTCTCGGGACCGGCCACCGCGCGGGCCGTCAACGTCCTCGCGCCCAACGCCTCCGCGATGACCCTGGACGGCACCAACACCTGGATCCTGTCCGAACCCGGCTCCGAGCTCGCTGTCGTCGTCGACCCGGGCCCCTTGGACGACGGTCACCTCCGCGCGGTCGTCGACACGGCCGAGAAGGCCGGCAAACGCGTCGCCCTGACCCTGCTGACCCACGGCCACCCCGACCACGCCGAGGGCGCCGTACGCTTCGCCGAACTGACCGGTACGAAGGTGCGGGCCCTGGACCCGGCGCTCCGGCTGGGCGACGAGGGCCTCGCGGCCGGGAACGTGATCAGCGTGGGCGGCCTGGAGCTGAGCGTCGTCCCGACACCCGGCCACACCGCGGACTCCCTGTCCTTCCACCTCCCGGCCGACCAGGCGATCCTCACGGGCGACACGATCCTCGGCCGCGGTACGACGGTCGTGGCGCACCCCGACGGCCGTCTGGGCGACTATCTGGACACCCTGCGGCGGCTCAGGTCCCTCACGGTCGACGACGGCGTGCACACGGTCCTCCCTGGCCACGGGCCCGTCCTGGAGGACGCCCAGGGCGCCGTGGAGTACTACCTCGCCCACCGCGCCCACCGCCTCGCCCAGGTTGAGACGGCCGTCGAGGACGGCTACCGCACCCCGTCCGAGGTCGTCGCCCACGTCTACGCCGACGTGGACCGCTCCCTGTGGCCCGCGGCGGAGCTGTCGGTACGGGCCCAGCTGGACTACCTGGAGGAGCACGGGCTCATCTAGGAGCACGGGCTCATCTAGGGCCTGTCGTTTGGATCATCCCGGCGTCGCGGGGTCTGGCACGCACATCTGCCGCGTTGTCGTCGGTTGCCAACTCCCCCACGCTCGGCTTCGCTCGCGCGGGAGGGACCCCCATCGCGTTGACGCCCTCCTCCGCCTTGCAGCTGCACGCACCAGACCCCGCTCGGGTCGGCTGCAAGGCACCGAGCCTTACGGCCGGCCTGATCCAAACGACAGGCCCTAGCTGGGCCGAGGTGCTTTGACACCGTGCACGCGCGCGTACTCCTCGGCGAGCCACGGCCCCAGGTCGTCGACGTAGGACCTGAGCACGTCGGCGTCCCCGGTCGGCTCGTAGCCGCGCACCGCCGCCGCCCGAAGCTGCTCCGCCCGCGCGGGGTAGTACGTGGCGAAGGCGTCGGCCATCTCGCGCAGGTCGCTGGTCCAGCCGTTCCAGCGGGGCATGACGAGCGTGAACGCGGTGCGGACCAGGTGCCGGGACATGAACCGTACGAGCGGCCTCCGTGCCTCCTCGCTGTCCTCGGCGGCGGCGATCCGCTCACGCCAGCGTGGGAGGTACAGCGCGAGGTCGCCGTTGGTCTCCCGGGCAAGCAGGGAGTCCGGTCTGTAGCGCGGCAGGAAGGCGGCCAGGTCCTCACCGAGCAGCGGGGTGCACAGACAGGCGACGAACCAGCCCAGGTCGTGCTTCTCCAGATCGCTGAGCAGCCGCACGCGGCCGAACAGCAGGGCCCCGCCCCCGTCGACCTGCGGGAACTCCTCGTCGACGGCCTCCACCAGCGCGCGGGCGTCGGCCCGGTCGGCGTCGGTCGGCTCCTCGTGCACGGCGATCAGCAGGTCCAGGTCGCTGCGGCCCACGCGCGCGGTGCCGCGCGGTATCGAGCCGTAGAGGTACGCGCTGTGCATGCGCGCACCGAAGACGTCCGCCAGCCGGACCCGCACGGTGGCGACGACGGGGCGGAAGGGGGCGGGGACGCGCGCGACGGAGCCTTCGCGCGCGATGTACCCCTCTGAGTCCAGTCCTGGACGGTTCATGCGTGCGTCGAGTGCCGACAGCCCGCCTGGGCTGGATCCGGATCCGACCTCAGCGCGAGCGCTTCGCCAGGCGCTCCACGTCCAGCAGGATCACCGCACGGGCCTCAAGGCGGAGCCACCCGCGCTGTGCGAAGTCCGCCAGCGCCTTGTTGACCGTCTCGCGCGAGGCGCCGACCAGCTGGGCCAGCTCCTCCTGCGTCAGGTCGTGCACGACATGGATGCCCTCCTCGGACTGCACGCCGAAGCGGCGGGAGAGGTCCAGCAGGGCGCGGGCCACACGACCGGGGACGTCCGAGAAGACGAGGTCGGACATCGCGTCGTTGGTCTTGCGCAGCCGACGGGCGACGGCGCGCAGGAGCGCGGAGGCCACCTCGGGGCGGGCGTTCAGCCAGGGCTGGAGGTCGCCGTGGCCCAGGCCGAGCAGCTTGACCTCGGTGAGCGCGGTCGCCGTCGCCGTACGCGGGCCCGGGTCGAAGAGCGACAGCTCGCCGATGAGCTCGCTGGGGCCGACCACCGCCAGCATGTTCTCCCGGCCGTCCGGGGATGTGCGGTGAAGCTTGACCTTGCCCTCGGTGACGACATAGAGCCGGTCACCTGGGTCGCCCTCGTGGAACAGGGAGTCACCGCGGGCCAGGGTCACCTCACTCATGGAGGCGCGAAGCTCCGCGGCCTGCTCGTCGTCGAGAGCCGCGAAGAGCGGGTTGCGCCGCAGAACGTCGTCCACGAGTTCTCTCCTTGTCGACCTGCTCAGGGGATCTTGCTTCCCCTTGGTACCAGGGGACCCTGGTGCCCATTCTGCCGGACGGTCCAAACAGTGTGATCTGTCACAAGGATGCCGCACAGGTGTCCCGGGGTAAGCGGCAGGGGTCCAATTGGGGGCCGATCTTCAGGGTCCGGGGCGGATGTCGGTGCCTGGCTTTAGGCTGGCCGGGTGTCCAAATCGCCGGTGAGAGCACAGGCCAAGGGGGCTGCGCGGGTGGTTGTACGTCGCGATTCCGCTGTGGGCGAACAAGCCTCCGGCGACAGCAAGAAAACGGCAAAGGTGACGAAGAGGGCTGCGGCTGCGAAGGAGGCCGCTCCCGGAGTTGCGGCTGCGAAGAAGACCGTCGCCCCTGCCAGAAAGCCTCCCAAGGACGAGTCTCGCACCGCCCTCGTGCGCCGCGCACGCCGTATCAACCGCGAGCTCGCCGAGGTCTATCCGTACGCACACCCCGAGCTGGACTTCGAGAACCCCTTCCAGCTGGTCGTCGCCACCGTGCTCTCCGCGCAGACCACGGACCTCAGGGTCAACCAGACGACCCCCGCCCTCTTCGCCAAGTACCCCACCCCCGAGGACCTGGCCGCCGCCAACCCGGAGGAGGTCGAGGAGATCCTGCGCCCGTGCGGGTTCTTCCGGGCCAAGACCAAGTCGGTGATGGGCCTGTCGAAGGCCCTGGTCGAGGACTTCGGCGGCACGGTGCCCGGCCGTCTCGAGGACCTCGTCAAGCTGCCCGGCGTCGGCCGCAAGACCGCCTTCGTCGTCCTCGGCAACGCGTTCGGCCGCCCCGGCATCACCGTGGACACGCACTTCCAGCGGCTGGTGCGGCGGTGGCGGTGGACCGAGGCGACCGAGCCGGACAAGATCGAGGCGGCGATCGGCGAGCTCTTCCCGAAGAGCGACTGGACGATGCTCTCGCACCACGTGATCTTCCACGGCCGCCGTATCTGCCACGCCCGCAAGCCCGCCTGCGGCGCCTGCCCCATCGCCCCGCTCTGCCCGGCGTTCGGCGAGGGCGAGACGGACCCCGAGAAGGCGAAGAAGCTGCTCAAGTACGAAAAGGGCGGCTTCCCCGGCCAGCGCCTGAAGCCCCCGCAGGCGTACCTGGACGCGGGCGGCAAACCGGCGCCGCCGCTGGGGGCCGGATGACGGGACGTGCGGGCCCGGCGAAACGGTCGCGGACGGGACGTTCGGGCCCCGCGGAACGATCTCGGGCAGGTCGGGCGTTGAGTACGGCAGGACGACGGGGGTGGCGATGACACGCGCGAGCAATACACAGGGCGGTCCGGTGACGCTCAGCAAGGACGGGCTCCCTGCCTGGCTGGACCCGGTGGTGCGGGCCGTCGAGACGGTCGAGCCGCTCCAGCTGAGCCGCTTCCTGCCCCCGGCGAACGGCGCCGGACGTCAGTCGGCCGTCCTCATCCTCTTCGGCGAGGGCGAGTACGGCCCCGAGCTGCTGCTCATGGAGCGCGCCGGATCGCTGCGTTCGCACGCCGGTCAGCCCTCGTTCCCCGGCGGTGCCCTCGACCCGGAGGACGGGGACCCCAAGGGTGACGGGCCGCTGCGGGCCGCCCTGCGCGAGGCCGAGGAGGAGACCGGCCTCGACCCGGCCGGTGTCCAGCTCTTCGGTGTGCTGCCCAAGCTGTACATCCCCGTCAGCAGCTTCGTCGTCACCCCGGTGCTGGGCTGGTGGCGCGAGCCCAGCCCCGTCGGAGTCGTCGACCCGAACGAGACCGCCCGAGTCTTCACGGTCCCCGTGGCGGATCTCACGGACCCCGCCAACCGCGCCACCACCGTCCACCCCAGCGGCCACCGAGGACCGGCATTTCTGGTCGAATCAGCCCTTGTGTGGGGCTTCACGGCAGGAGTGATCGACAGACTCCTGCACTACGCGGGCTGGGAACGCCCCTGGGACCGGGACAAGCAGGTCCCGCTCGACTGGCGGTCATGACAGGGTGAGCTCCGTGCTGTGTCGACCCGGGAAGCGCTGTGTCCGATGTGTCGCTGCGCGGCGCGCCGGACCCCCGACCCGACCGGGTGATCGCGAAATGATGAGGCGAGGCTTGAAGCGGTGAACGTGCTGGACATCCTGTTGCTGGTCGCCGCCGTGTGGTTCGCGATCGTCGGCTACCGCCAGGGCTTCGTCGTCGGCATCCTGTCGGTGACCGGTTTCCTGGGCGGCGGTCTCGTCGCCGTCTACGTACTCCCCGTGATCTGGGACGCACTGACCGAGAACGCCGAGGTCAGCACGACCGCCGCCGTCGTCGCGGTCGTCGTCGTGATCGTCTGCGCCTCGGTCGGCCAGGCCCTGACCACCCACCTCGGCAACAAGCTGCGCCGGTACATCACCTGGTCCCCGGCCCGTGCGCTGGACGCCACGGGCGGGGCCCTCGTCAACGTCGTCGCGATGCTGCTCGTCGCCTGGTTGATCGGTTCCGCCCTCGCGGGCACGACCCTGCCGACGCTCGGCAAGGAGGTCCGCAGCTCCAAGGTGCTGCTCGGCGTCTCCCGCGCGCTGCCGAACCAGGCCGACACCTGGTTCGCGGACTTCTCCTCCGTCCTCGCCCAGAACGGCTTCCCGCAGGTCTTCAGCCCGTTCTCCAACGAGCCGATCAAGGACGTCCAGCCGCCCGACCCGGCCCTCGCCAACAGCCCCGTGGCCACCCGCGCCCAGCGTTCCATCGTCAAGGTCATGGGCACCGCCCAGAGCTGCGGCAAGGTCCTGGAGGGCACCGGCTTCGTCTTCGGCGATCGCCGCGTCATGACCAACGCGCACGTCGTGGGCGGCGTCGACGAGCCCACCGTCCAGATAGGCGGTGAGGGCAGGAAGTACGACGCGACCGTCGTCCTCTACGACTGGAAGCGCGACATCGCGGTACTCGACGTACCGAACCTGAAAGCGCCGACCCTGCACTTCACGTCGACGGACGCGGCGAGCGGCGACAGCGCCATCGTGGCCGGCTTCCCGGAGAACGGGTCGTACGACGTCCGCGCCGCGCGCGTGCGTGGCCGCATCACGGCCAACGGACCCGACATCTACCACCGCGGAACCGTCCGCCGTGACGTCTACTCGCTGTACGCGATCGTCCGCCAGGGCAACTCCGGCGGCCCGCTGCTCACGCCCGACGGCAAGGTGTACGGCGTGGTCTTCGCGAAGTCCCTCGACGACGCCGACACCGGCTACGCGCTCACCGCGGACGAGATCCAGCAGGCCATCACCCAGGGGCGTGCCGCGAACCAGCAGGTGGACAGCGACAGCTGTGCCCTCTGAATTCCGTGCCGGGGAAAGGTTCCGTGCCGGGAGAGGAGCGGGGCGTCAGCCTCGAGGGTGACGCAGACGGACCGAGACCCAACGGGCCCGGCGGCGCAGGATGCGCGGGATGCCCACCCTGAGGTCCGTGCCCTCTTGCGGTGCACCGCCTCGCTGGTGGGAGCTCAGGCCTGAGGCCGAGCGGCGATTGCGTGCTGCGTCACTGTAGTCGTGCGTCCAGCCCATACCGGGACGTCTGCCCGGGCCCCAAGGTCGATAACCGCCCGCGCGCCCCCCAATTGGCCTATGCGCCAGGCAATTGGCTGTTCGTAGGACAGGTGTTCAGGTGGTGGATACCGGCCGCATCGATTCGGTCACCGATCGGGTTCGGGATCCTTCAGCCAATTGATCAGTTCGGTGGAGAAAGCGACCGGATCCTCCTCGTGCGGGAAGTGTCCGAGCCCGTCGAACAACCGCCAGCGGTACGGCGCTTCGACGTACTCCCCGGAACCGGCCGCGCTGCGCGTGCGCATCACGGGGTCGAGCGAGCCGTGCAGATGCAGCGTAGGCACCCGCACCGGCCGCTTCATGCGCCGGTTGAACTGGATGCCGTCGGGCCGCGCCAGCGAGCGGACCAGCCAGCGGTACGGCTCGACCGAGCAGTGCGCCGTGGAGGGGATGCAGATGGCCCGCTGGTACGTCTCCACCGCCTCGTCGTCCGGCAGGCGCGGCCCGGACCACTCCCTGATCAGCCGGCCCACCAGCGCGCCGTCGTCGGCGGTGAGCTGCCGCTCGGGGATCCAGGGCCGCTGGAACCCCCAGACGTAGGAACCGGCGCGCGTCTGCTTGACGTCCGCGAGCATCGCCGAGCGCCAGCGCCGGGGGTGCGGCATCGAGGCGACCGCGAGCCGGCGTACGAGCTTGGGGCGCATCGCGGCCGCCGTCCACGCCAGGTATCCGCCCAGGTCGTGGCCGACCAGCGCGGCGTCCGGCTCGCCGAGGGAGCGGATCACGCCGGTGACGTCGAGGGCGAGGTTGGCGGGATCGTAGCCGCGCGGGGTGCGGTCGCTCCCGCCGACGCCCCGCAGATCCATGGCGACGGCGCGGAAGCCCGCGTCGGCGAGCGCCACGAGCTGGTGCCGCCAGGCCCACCAGAACTGCGGGAAGCCGTGCAGGAGCAGCACCAGTGGCCCGTCGCCCGTCTCGGCGATGTGGAAGCGGGCGCCGTTCGCGGCGACTTCCCGGTGCGTCCAGGGGCCGTCCGGGCGTACGACCGAAGCGGGTTGCGCCGAAGGGGCGGCGGGGTCCGTCATGACGACGAGCGTGCCACAGCCTCGATGGCCTCCGGCACGCGGTCCTTGGGAAGCTCCGGACGCGGGTGCGGCTTGGCGTTCTGCAGGACGCCGGCCGACTCCTTCATCGACGCGGCGACCTTCTGCGGACCCTTGCTCTTCTTGGCCTTCTTCGCGAACACCACGCCGATCAGGGCGAGCAGGCCCGCGAGGAGCACGTTGGCGGCGAAGGACAGCAGGAAGCAGACGGCGAGGTTCCAGCCGCTCCAGGTCCGGATGCCGTACGCCAGGGCGAAGTTCAGCATCGGCAGGGAGAAGATCAGGACCGCGCCGGCCAGCGAGAACGCGCCGCCGCTCGTCGCGCCGCGCTTGACGTCCTGCTTGAGCTGCGCCTTCGCCAGCGCGATCTCGTCGTGCACCAGCGCCGACAATTCGGTCGTCGCCGATGCGAACAGCTGGCCGATGCTGCGTTCGGCGCCGACCGGGCTGCCGTCGGGTGCGCTCATCGCGGTGTCTCCCTCTTCCGTCTGAACTCTGCCTGACCCCAGCCCGTCCGACTGCTGTCCGACCGGCCTGTTTGAACGGTCCTGTCCTTTGTACCGTCCCGTCAGATCATGCCGGACCGTCGTTGTCCTCGCCTGCCCCGCCCGGTACTTCGGCAAGCCCGTGGCGTGTCGCAGCCTCCCGCCCGGCCGCCTCGGCGGCCTTCTGCTCGGCGATGCGGCGGTGTTCGGCGGCCTTGCGGTCGTGGATGTCGGCCATCCGCAGGTGGTACGCCGGGTCGTCCTGCTCGTAGATGTCCGGGATGCCGTCGAGGTCCTCGTCGCGCTCCTCGGCCTCGAACAGGCTGCGGTACTTGGCGTTGCGCAGCTTCAGCAGGACCGTCGCGAGGATCGCCGCGATGAGGGAGCCCAGGAGTACGGACGCCTTGACCTCGTCGGTCAGCGCCGCGTCGCCCTCGAAGGCGAGCTCGCCGATGAGCAGCGAGACGGTGAAGCCGATGCCGGCCACGGAGGCGACGGCGAACACGTCGGCCCAGGCGAGGTCGTCGCTGAGCGAGGCACTGGTGAAGCGGGCGGTCAGATACGTCCCGCCGAAGATGCCGATCGTCTTGCCGACGACCAGCCCCAGCACGACTCCGAGGGTCTCCGGCTGGGTGAACACATCGCCGAGCGCGCTGCCGGAGACGGTGACACCCGCGCTGAACAGCGCGAACAGCGGTACGGCGAGGCCTGCGGAGAGGGGGCGCACCAGGTGCTCGATGCGCTCGCCGGGGGAGTGTTCCTCGTTCTCACGGGTCGTGCAGCGCAGCATCAGCCCCATGGCCACGCCCGCGATGGTCGCGTGGATGCCGCTGTTGTACATCAGTCCCCAGATGACCAGGGCGAGGGGGACGTACACGTACCAGCCGCGTACGCCCTTGCGCAGCAGCAGCCAGAAGAGGGTGAGGCCGAGGACCGCGCCGCCCAGCGCGGCGAAGTTCAGGTCGTCGGTGAAGAAGACCGCGATGATCAGGATCGCGAACAGGTCGTCGACGACGGCCAGTGTCAGCAGGAAGGCGCGCAGGGCGCTCGGCAGCGACGTCCCGATGACGGCGAGCACGGCGAGCGCGAAGGCGATGTCCGTGGCGGTCGGCACCGCCCAACCGTCGGTGGAGCCGTGGCCGGTGAGGTTGGTGAGGGTGTAGACGAGCGCCGGCACGGCCATGCCGCACAGGGCGGCCACCACCGGCAGCACGGCGGCCCTGGGGTCTCGGAGGTCGCCGGCGACCAGTTCACGCTTGAGCTCGATGCCGGCGACGAAGAAGAAGACGGCGAGGAAGCCGTCGGCGGCCCAGTGCGCGATCGACAGGTCCAGGCCGAGGGCGGCGGGGCCGAGGTGGTAGTGGCTGACGCTCTCGTAACTGTCGTGCAGTGCCGGTACGTTCGCCCAGACCAGCGCGGCGATCGCGGCGACGAGCAGCAGCACACCACCGACCGTCTCGGTGCGCAGCGCGTCCGCGACATAGGTCCGCTCCGGCAGGGACAGCCGGTCGAGAACCTTGCGGGGGGTGGAGGTGCGGGGCGCGGTCACGGGGGAGACCTCCGGTCGGTGGGCAGGGCGGAACACATGCCGACCAGACTTCCCGGCGCACCTGTTTTGTTAGCTTACCTAACGTGTGCGGTTTCAGGCGCCGGGAGGAATCCGGCGATCCCTACGTTAGGTGCCGAAAGGGCACCCGGCGCACTGGTCGCCGGGTGCCCCTTCCGTCGTATCTCAGTCCTCTCTCAGTCCTCGCTGGGCGCCGCGGGCAGCTTCGCCTGGATGAGGTCCATGACCGTGGAGTCGGTCAGGGTGGTGACGTCCCCGAGCTGGCGGTTCTCGGCGACGTCCCGGAGCAGACGGCGCATGATCTTGCCGGAGCGGGTCTTCGGCAGCTCCGCCACCGGCAGGACCCGCTTCGGCTTGGCGATCGGGCCGAGAGTGGCGCCTACGTGGTCGCGCAGCTGGGCGACGAGCTGCTCGTCCTCGGCGTTCGCCGTGCCGCGCAGGATCACGAAGGCGACGATCGCCTGCCCCGTCGTCTCGTCCGCCGCGCCGACCACGGCCGCCTCGGCGACCGACGGGTGGGACACGAGCGCCGACTCGACCTCGGTGGTGGAGATGTTGTGGCCCGACACGAGCATCACGTCGTCGACGCGCCCGAGCAGCCAGACATCGCCGTCGTCGTCCTTCTTCGCCCCGTCACCGGCGAAGTACTTGCCCTCGAAACGCGACCAGTAGGTGTCGAGGAAGCGCTGGTCGTCGCCCCAGATGGTGCGCAGCATCGACGGCCACGGCTCGGTCAGGACCAGGTAGCCCCCACCGCCGTTGGGCACCTCGTTCGCCTCGTCGTCCACGACGGTCGCGGAGATACCGGGCAGCGGGGTCTGCGCCGAGCCGGGCTTGGTCGCGGTGACGCCGGGCAGCGGCGAGATCATCATCGCGCCGGTCTCCGTCTGCCACCAGGTGTCGACGATCGGGGTCGTGTCCCCGCCGATGTGCTTGCGATACCAGATCCAGGCTTCCGGGTTGATCGGCTCGCCGACCGACCCCAGGACACGGAGGGAGGACAGGTCGAACTTCGCGGGGATGTCGTCGCCCCACTTCATGAACGTACGGATGGCCGTGGGCGCCGTGTACAGGATCGTCACCCCGTACTTCTGCACGATCTCCCAGAACCTGCCCTGGTGCGGGGTGTCCGGCGTGCCCTCGTACATGACCTGGGTCGCGCCGTTGGCCAGCGGCCCGTACACGATGTACGAATGCCCGGTGACCCAGCCGACGTCGGCGGTGCACCAGTACACGTCCGTCTCCGGCTTGAGGTCGAAGACGGCGTGGTGGGTGTACGCGGTCTGCGTGAGGTAGCCGCCGGAGGTGTGCAGGATGCCCTTCGGCTTACCCGTCGTACCGGACGTGTAGAGGATGAACAGCGGGTGCTCGGCGTCGAACGCCTCCGGCGTGTGCTCGGTGGACTGCCGCTCGACGATCTCGTGCCACCACACGTCCCGCCCGTCGTTCCAGGCGACCTCCTGGCCCGTGCGGCGGACCACGAGCACGTGCTCGACGTTGTCGACCTTGGTGATCGCCTCGTCGACGGCCGGCTTCAGCGCGGACGGCTTGCCGCGCCGCCAGCCGCCGTCGGACGTGATGACGACCTTGGCGTCGGCGTCCTGGATGCGCGTGGCGAGCGCGTCCGCCGAGAAGCCGCCGAAGACGACCGAGTGCGCGGCACCGATACGGGCGCAGGCCAGCATCGCGATCGCGGTCTCGGGGATCATCGGCATGTAGACGGCGACCCGGTCGCCCGCCCGAACTCCCAGCTCCAGCAGGGCGTTCGCGGCCTTGGAGACCTCGTCCTTGAGCTCGGCGTAGGTGATGGCGCGGCCGTCACCGGGCTCGCCCTCGAAGTGGATGGCGACCCGGTCGCCGTGCCCGGCCTCGACATGCCGGTCCACGCAGTTGTACGCCACGTTCAGCGTGCCGTCCTTGAACCACTTGGCGAACGGCGGGTTCGACCAGTCCAGCGTCTCGCTCGGCTCCTTGGCCCAGGTCAGCCGGCGGGCCTGCTCGGCCCAGAAGCCGAGCCTGTCAGCCTTGGCCTGTTCATACGCCTCCGCCGTGACGTTGGCGTCCGCGGCCAGCTCGGCGGGGGGCGCGAACCTGCGCTCTTCCTTGAGCAGGTTGGCCAGGCTTTCGTTGCTCACGACATCTCCCTTTCGAAGGGTGTCCGTTGTGTCCCAGGCCACAGCTCATCAGACCCAGGGGCCCAGTGACAAGGGCCGATGGAAAATTGGTTTAGACCTGTGGGCGGGGTTTCGGGTCATCCCTTCCCACGGGCGGTGGCGTCCCACAGTTCATCGCCTGTAACGCCTCTCACATCCCGGCCCAAGGACAGGTGAAGCGCCACCCACGCGACCGTCAAGGAGAGGGGCCGGGGAGCGGACGGATACGCGGCGGGCCGACTGAGGCGGCACGCGACCCACAGCTCTTCGAAGGGTTCCAACGGCGCCATGTTGACGCAGTGACGCGTGTCTCGGGGGTGGCGGCCGTCCCCCGGAAGCCTCCTGGTCCTGACCCGGAGCGCGGCCCCCTCACCCTGGGGGCCGCCTCTCACGGGGACCGGCTCAGGCGGACAGGCCCGCCTCCACCTCTCGCACGTGCTCGAACACTGCCTCGCCCTCCACCTCCGTGAGCAGATACGCCTGCGCCTCGCCCACGTGGAAGTACATCCCGTGGAGCTCCAGCGCCCCCGCGCCCAGGGCGCGGCTCACCGACTCGTGCGCCCGCAGGTGCTCCAACTGCTGGACCACGTTGGTCAGGCACAGCTGCTCGACCGTGTCGGCGGACGCCCGCCCGGTCAGGCGTGCCCACGGTCGTCCGTCGTCGGCCATCCGCTCCAGGCTGGGAACCCCGTGCCGCAGCCACCGCTGGAGCGGGGTCCGGGCACCGCCCGGCTCGGCGTTGAGCAGTGCCTGCATGGCCCCGCACCCGGAGTGGCCGCACACCGTGATGGACCGTACGTGCAGCACGTCCACCGCGTACTCGATCGCGGCCGCCACCGAGTCGTCCCCGCTCTCCTCACCGGGCAGCGGCACGAGGTTGCCCACATTGCGCACCACGAACAGATCGCCGGGACCACTGGAGGTGATCATCGAGGTGACCAGGCGCGAGTCGGCACAGGTGAGGAAGAGCTGGGCCGGCCGCTGCCCCTCCCGGGCCAGCCGGGCCAACTCGCCCCGCACGTGGGGCGCGGTGTTGCGCTGGAAGGCGCTGATGCCGCGGAGGAGTTGGTGGCTGCCGGTGAGGGTGCCGGGGGCGGTGGTGGTGCCGGGGGCTGTGCCGCCGGCACCGATGTCTGTGTTGCTGGTTCCTGTGCTGCTGTCTGCGCCGGGGCTGGTGCCGGTGCCGGGGCCGGTGCCGGTGTCGCGCGGTGCCGTGGTGGCGGTGGTGGGGTGGGCGTCGAGTCGGCCGTTCGTGTCGTCGGCCGCTGGTTCTTTCGCTTGTCTGGTCGCTCGTCCGGTCGCTTGTCCTTCCGGTGAGTCTCCGGGCCGGGCGCCAAGGTGTCCGTCCTGGTCGGGTGTCGCTGCGGACGGTGGACGCTCGCACTGGTGGTTGCGCCAGGCCGTCCAAGGTCGGCAGCGGCACTCGGCGGAGGACGTCGGCCCAGTGGTCCCGTCCTCGGCGTGGAGGTCGGCGAGAATTCCCGGCTCGGCGATCCTGATGCCGGCGCGGCGGCCGGTCAGCTCCACCGAGCCGCCCTGCGCGGTGTGCGTCTTCTGCCAGTCCTGCAGTGACTCGTACGCCGCGTGGTCCATGAAGGACCCGTCCAACTCGACGACGGCACGGGCCCCTTGGGGTACGAGATGCAGGGCCCTGCTGAGCCGGGGCACCGCGAGGAACGTCAGCTGTCCTCGTACATGTACGTGATGGACTCCTTCCTTCTCGTCGTGTGTGATCCGGGTGCGGGTGAGGCGGTGCAGGGCGACGGCGACGGCGGCGGCGATTCCCAGCGCCACGCCCTCCAGGACGCCGAGCAGGACCACCCCGAGTGTGGTGACGGCGTACACCAGTACTTCGCGGTGGCGGGTCACCGTGCGGATGTGGTGCAGGGACACCATCTGGATGCCGACGGCCATCACCAGGGCGGCGAGCGAGGCGAGCGGGATGAGCTCCAGGAGCGGGACCATCAGCAGCGCGGCGACTACTACGAGAACGCCGTGCAACATCGTGGAGTTCCGGCTCACGGCACCGGCTCGTACATTCGCCGAACTCCGCACGGCCACACCGGCGACGGGCAGTCCGCCGAGCGCGCCGGAGACGACGTTGGCGGCGCCCTGTCCGAGGAGTTCGCGGTCGAGGCGGGAGCGTCCGACGCGGGCCGACAGTCCGGGGCGTCCGGCGACCAGCTTGTCCACGGCGACCGCGCCGAGCAGCGACTGCACGCTGCACACCAGGGTGGTGGTGAGGACGGCGGCGACGAGGCCGGCCGTCGGCCCCTCGGGAAGCCCGGCCAGCGCATGGCTGCTCCACGACGGCAGGTCGACCTTGGGCAGTGTCAGCCCGGCCAGTGCGGCGGTCATGGTGGCCGCGGCCACGGCGACGAGCGGGGTCGGCACCGTGCGCAGCACGCGCCCGGCCCGGCCCGGGATCCTGGGCCAGAGCAGCAGCACGCTCAGAGTGAGGGCGCTCGTGACCATGGCCGCCGGGTGCAGGTCGGCCAACTGGGCGGGCAGCGCCTGGACGTTGGCGAGGACAGAGCTCTGCGGTTTGCCGCCGAGGACGATGTGCAACTGCGCGACGGCGATGGTGACGCCGATGCCGGCGAGCATGCCGTGCACGATGGCGGGGCTGACGGCGAGCGCGGCGCGGGCCACACGCAGGCACCCCAGGCCGAGTTGGGCGAGTCCGGCGAGGACGGTGATGGCGCAGGTCGTACGCCATCCGTAGCGGTGAATGAGGTCGGCGGTGACCACGGTGAGCCCGGCGGCCGGTCCGCTGACCTGGAGGGGGCAGCCGCCGAGCCGTCCGGCGACGATGCCGCCGACGGCCGCGGCCACGAGGCCCGCCTGGAGAGGCGCGCCGGTGGCGAGGGCGATGCCGAGGGACAGGGGCAGCGCGATCAGGAAGACCGCGACGGACGCCGACACGTCGGCGCCCTCGACACGGAAACGGCGCCGCTGGGGCGGTGGCGGGCCAGGGGGTCGGCCGACAGGTTCGGTGTGAGTCGAGTCGGTCGGGCAGGTGGGTGCGCAAGCTGACATGTTTCCCGTCTCCTCCGGGGCAGCGCGGTCGCGGAAGTGGTGGTGCCCGCTCGACGGCGGGCGGGTCGCGGCCGTGGGTCACGGCGTACAGCGGCGGGATGATTCAACTCTCGGTAAATGAATCGTAATGCAAAGTAAAGGCCAAGCATGAGCATTACGGGCAAATGGGGTAAGCAATCACCCCGATGAGTGAACTGAGTATTTGATCGGCTTGTCGTACTAATTCCTTCTCGGCTCCGTGCGACCTTGGCGGCGCTGTCCGGTCATTCCGGCACATCACCAGAAAGCGCCCTGGTCGGCGTCGGTCTGAGAGAAGGAAGTAGGTGGGCGGACATGGCCGCCAACCAGAGAATCGCCGCGGGTGCCGTGGTCGCGGCCGTCGCCGTGTCGCTCGCCGGGTGCACGACGGGTGCCGGCGCTTCCCGTGACGCCGAGGAGGGGGCGCTCGGACCGGGGAAGGCGAAGCAGGCCCCGGCGCCCAAGAGCGTGGTCCGGCTCATCGGCGACGGCTCCACCGCCTACACCGGAGCCCAGCCCCACCTGCCCAGACCGGAGCGTCTCAAGGCCGGCGAGAGGCCCCCGCAGTTCGTGGTGTTCTCCTGGGACGGCGCGGGCGAGGACAGCCAGAAGCTGTTCTCCCACTTCCGCAAGGTGGCCAGGGCCAACCACGCCACCATGACGTACTTCCTCAGCGGTGTGTACATGCTGCCGGAGGAGAAGCGCGACCTCTACAAGCCGCCGCAGCACTCACCGGGCCGCTCCGAGATCGGCTTCAACGACGAGCAGGGCATCGCCGACACCGTGAAGCAGCTGCGCCTGGCGTGGTGGGAGGGCAACGAGATCGGTACGCACTTCAACGGCCACTTCTGCGGCGGGAACGGCGGGGTCGGCGAGTGGTCGGTCGAGGAGTGGAAGGAGGAGATCGCCCAGGCGAAGCAGTTCGTGAAGTCCTGGAAGACCAACGCCGGGATGAAGCAGGCGGCCCCGCTCCCCTTCGACTACGACAAGGAGCTCGTCGGCGCCCGCACCCCGTGCCTGGAGGGCCAGAAGAACTTCATGAAGGCCGCCCGCGACCTGGGCTTTCGCTATGACTCCAGCGGAGTGAACGACCAGGTCTGGCCGGAGAAGAAGGACGGCCTGTGGGATCTGTCCATGCAGCTCGTGCCCTTCCCCGGCCACTCCTACGAGCAACTCACCATGGACTACAACTTCATGGTCAACCAGTCCGGCACCACGACCCAGGGCAACCCGGCCAAACGCGCGTTCTGGGGCGACCAGATGCGGGACGGTCTGCTGCGGGGCTTCCGGCGGGCGTACGACGGAAACCGCGCGCCCCTGATCATCGGCAACCACTTCGAGTCCTGGAACGGCGGCACCTACATGCGTGCCGTCCAGGAGGTCGTCGAGTCCGTCTGCACCAAGCCGGAGGTGCGGTGCGTCTCCTTCCGGCAACTTGCCGACTGGCTGGACGCCCAGGACCCGCGGACGCTGGCGCGACTGCGCACGCTGGACGTCGGCGAGTCCCCGAAGCAGGGCTGGGCGGCCTTCCTGTCGGGCCGCCCGGCCCCGGCCCCGAGGGGCGCGCCGGGGGCGCCGGCGGTCAGGAGCCCTCAGACGGAGGGGGTGACGCCTTCAGACCGAGGCGGCGACGCTCTCGCCGAGCGTGAACACGGGGTCGACCTTAGCCGCCAGGTCGACCCCGGTGCGCTCGTTGCCCCAGGGCCGGATCCGAGGAAGGCGATGCACCAAGGGTAGTGGCGCCATAGCTGTATGTGGCAGGCGTGGTGAAGAAGACCACTCCCTCGTGGGGTCGGGTCCCATGGTGCGTAGTGTCGTACTCATGAGTACGACAGGCGCGACCGCCGATCCGCTCGCGGCCCTGGGTTCACTGCCCGGCGTGGCCGAGTCCGTGGAGTCCGTGCGCAAGGCTGTGGACCGGGTCTACGGGCACCGGATCATGCGGCGCCGCAGCACGGCGATCACCTCAGAGGCGGCCCTGCGCGGCGCGCGCGGCTCGGCGGCGCTGTCCGGCGCGGACTGGGCCCTGGAAGAGGTGCGCCGACGCACCGACTTCGGCGCCGACGACGAGGCGCGCGTGGTGGGCTCCGCCCTGCGGCTGACCGCCGAGGCAGGCCAGCTGCTGTCCATCTGGCGGCAATCCCCCCTGCGGGTGCTCGCCCGGCTGCACCTGGTGGCCGCCGCGACCCCCGGTGACGACGTGGGGCGGCCGCGTCAGGCGGGCGAGAGCGTCGACGAGCCGCTGATCGAGCTGCCGCTGCCGAGCGCCGACGAGGTCTCCGGACGCCTGGACGGGCTGTCCGAGCTGGTCATCGCCGGCAGCGCCGCGCCCGCCCTGGTGACGGCCGCCGTCGTGCACGGCGAGCTCCTGGCGCTGCGCCCCTTCACCTCCCACAACGGCCTGGTCGCGCGCACCGCCGAGCGCATCGTGCTGATCGGCAGCGGCCTCGACCCGAAGTCCATCTGTCCTGCGGAGGTCGGACACGCCACACTGGGCCGCGCGGCCTACCTGGGGGCGCTGGAGGGCTATGTCTCCGGCACTCCGGAGGGGATGGCGGCGTGGATCACCCACTGCGGCAGGGCGGTCGAGCTGGGGGCCCGTGAGTCGACCGCGGTGTGCGAGGCGCTGCAGCGCGGGGCGGCGTAACGCGAGGTGGCTCCCACGTGAAAAAGCCCCCGAAGGGGCTTCATAAAGGGTTGCGGCGGTACGAGAGTTCGTACCGCCGCTGGCATGTTCACCGGGTTACCAAGCGTCCTCGATGTATTGCCCATCAGGTCGGGAACTTGGCCCGTCACCTGGTGCGGCTGGCCCGTAATCGACGGGTCGACGTCGCGTGGGTGCTCGATGTCCATGCTCGGTCCGTGGGGCCAAATGCGTTATTAAGGTGATCCTCTCGGATGTCCTTGGTCTCGCGGGCCGTTGAGTCCTTTGTACTCCAGTACCCGGACAACCGGAAGCCCTGGCTGCACTTCTTTACTTTTACTCTCAAACAGACAATAAACGGGCGTTAATGTCGGGGGCTGGTGAAAACGCAGGTCAGGCGACCGTCGCGCGGCGGCGGCTGGCGTACCAGACGAGTCCCGCGGTGGCGGCCGCGGCTCCTATGGCGGCGGCCGCGACGAGCGTCGGCCGGGGCGGCACGGAGAACGTGGGAAGGCGCTTCTTCAGTCGCACCGGCCGGTGGAAGTCCAGGATCGGCCACCCGCGCGCGAGGGCTTCGCGCCGCAGTGCGCGGTCCGGGTTGACGGCGTGCGGGTTCCCGACGGCTCGCAGCATCGGCAGATCCGTCGCCGAGTCGCTGTAGGCGTAGCAGCGGGAGAGGTCGTATCCCTCGGACGCGGCCAGTTCCTCTATCGCCTCGGCCTTGGTCGGGCCGTACGCGTAGTACTCCACCTCTCCGGTGAAGCAGCCGTCGTCGCCCACGACCATCCGGGTGGCCACCACGCGGTCCGCGCCGAGCAGCTCGCCAATCGGCTCGACCACCTCGGCGCCCGATGTGGACACGATCACGACGTCGTGTCCGGCGGCGTGGTGCTCCTCGATCAGGGAGGCCGCCTCGTCGTAGATGATCGGGTCGATCAGGTCGTGCAGGGTCTCGGCGACGAGGTCCTTGACCTGCTGGACGTTCCATCCGCGACACAGGGAGGACAGGTACTCGCGCATCCGCTCCATCTGGTCGTGGTCCAAGCCGCCCACGAGGAAGACGAACTGGGCGTACGCGGTGCGCAAGGCCGCCCTGCGGTTGATCAGTCCGCCTTGGTAGAAGGACTTACTGAAGGTGAGCGTGCTCGACTTCGCAATGACCGTCTTGTCCAGGTCAAAGAAGGCCGCTGTGCGGGGCAAGGAGTGGTTTTCCACGCCCTTGAGCATAGGTGCAGCCCATTCGGCGTAAGGTGGCCGCGTGGGTTTGCCTGAGAGGCCTCTCGGGTACACCATGGAAGTCACGGATCGTTCGCGACCGTGCTAACCCGGCCCGACTCCTCCCCCCCCGAGTCGGCCGTGGAGACGACCCCCGCTCTCCCCCCCGGCGGGGGTCGTCGCATGTCCGGGTGGGTTTTTCCCTTGTTCTCGCGGCCGCGGTGCCGTGTCGAGGCGGCTGCGGCCGCCTCTTTCGCATGTTCACGACCTGTCACGGTAGGTAGCGGTCGGACTGCTCTGCGGAAGTCGCACAGGGGATGGTGCGGGCATCACCGGTTCGGGTGACGGAGATATTCACAGGCCGCTGGTTGTCCACAGTTATCGACCAAGATCCACAACATTTCCGGGATCGCTGCACCGTGATTCCAACGCGTCCCGCTCGCGGCGAGTTCATGGCCGGGTTCGGTTTGTCGGGCGCGTTTGGCCGGTTTCTGTCGGCCGTTCAGAGGAGGCCCGTTGCCGGTTCTCCACAGGTTCGGGAAATCGCGGGGCCGTAGAGGCTGCGCGAGACGCAGTGAAGGGGGATGGAAACCGTGGCCGGAACCATCACGCACGACCCGCCGCCCACGACCGGAGGGCGGCAGGGAAGGCCGCTGATCGTCACCGAGGACACCGACCTCCTCGACGATCTGCTGCGCCTGTGCGCCGCGGCCGGCGCCACACCGGAGGTGCACCACGGGGTGCCGGAGCGCCGGGGCAGCTGGGAGGCAGCACCGCTCGTCCTCGTCGGCGACGACGCCGCGCCACGCGTGCGTGGAGCGGCGCGCCGACGCGGAGTGGTGCTGGTCGGGCGGGATCAGGACGACTCAGGGGTGTGGCGGCGGGCCGTAGAGATCGGCGCCGACCACGTCCTGGTGCTTCCCGACGGGGAGCAGTGGCTGGTCGACCGGATCGCCGACGTCGCCGAGGGGGTCGGCCGGCCCGCGCTCACCGTCGGCGTCATCGGCGGGCGCGGCGGCGGGGGAGCGTCCACGCTCGCGTGCGCCCTCGCCGTCACCTCCGCGCGGGAGGGACTGCGCACCCTGCTCGTGGACGCCGATCCGCTGGGCGGCGGACTCGACGTACTCCTCGGCGGTGAGACCGTCGAGGGCCTGCGCTGGCCCGCTTTCGCCGCCTCGCGCGGGCGGGTCGGCGGCGGCGCCCTGGAGGAGTCGCTGCCGAAGCTGCACGCTCTGCGGGTGCTCAGCTGGGACCGCGGCGACTGCGTCGCCATCCCGCCCCAGGCCGTCCGTGCGGTGCTCGCCGCCGCCCGGCGTCGGGGCGGCACGGTAGTCGTGGATCTTCCCCGCCGAGTCGACGACGGCGTCGCCGAGGCCCTCTCCCAACTCGACCTCGGCCTCCTCGTCGTCCCGGCGGAGCTGCGCGCCGTCGCGGCGGCGGGCCGGGTGGCCTCCGCCGTCGGCATGGTGCTGCGCGACCTGCGCGTGGCGGTACGGGGGCCGTACACGCCCGGACTCGACGACCGCGAGGTCGCCCGACTGCTCCGACTGCCGCTGGCCGGTGAGGTGCCCGTCGAGTCGGGACTGCTGCGCCCGAACGAGGGCAAGTCACCGCCCGGCGCGGCCGCGCGCGGCCCGCTGGCCCGCTTCTGCAAGGAGTTCTGGGAGCGGGCGCTCGTCGAGGCGGGTGGCGTATGAGCGCGCCGGCCGGCGTTGATGCGGCGGGCGTCGGTGGTCTGCTCGACGGTGTGCGGCAGTGGCTCGCCGAGAGCGGGGCCGAGCCCACACCCGCGCGGGTGGCGCAGGCGCTGCGGGAACAGGGGCGGGTCCTCGGCGACGCGGAAGTCCTCGGCGCGGCCGAGCGGTTGCGTTCCGAGCTGGTCGGCAGTGGTCCGCTGGAGCCGTTGCTCACGGATCCCTCGGTGACCGACGTGCTGGTGTCGGCCCCGGACCGGGTCTGGGTGGACCGGGGCGGTGGCCTGGAGCTGACCGAGGTGTCCTTCCCGGACGCGGCGGCCGTACGACGTCTCGCGCAGCGTCTGGCCGCGGTGGCCGGACGGCGCCTGGACGACGCCAGGCCCTGGGTCGACGCCCGGCTGCCCGACGGGACCCGGCTGCACGCCGTGCTGCCCCCGGTCGCCGTCGGCTGCACCTGCCTCTCCCTGCGCGTCGTACGACCGCGCGCGTTCACGCTCGACGAAATGGTGGCGGCGGGCACGGTGCCGCCGGGCGGGGACCGTCTTCTGCGGGCCCTGGTGCGGGCACGGTTGTCGTTCCTCGTGAGCGGAGGCACGGGGAGCGGCAAGACGACCCTGCTGAGCGCGTTGCTCGGATCGGTGGGACCGGGCGAGCGGATCGTGCTGGCGGAGGACTCGGCGGAGCTGCGGCCGGACCACCCGCACGTCGTCCGGCTGGAGACCAGACCCGCCAACCAGGAGGGTGCTGGCCTCGTCACGCTCGAGGACCTGGTGCGCCAGGCGCTGCGCATGCGGCCGGACCGGCTCGTCGTCGGCGAGGTCCGCGGGCCCGAAGTGGTCCATCTGCTGGCCGCGTTGAACACCGGTCACGAGGGCGGCTGCGGGACCGTCCACGCCAACGCGGCCGCGGACGTACCGGCCCGGCTGGAAGCGCTCGGTACGGCGGCCGGGCTGGACCGGGCGGCGCTGCACAGCCAGTTGGCGGCCGCGCTGTCGGTCGTCCTCCACCTGGTGCGCGACCGGACCGGGCGGCGGCGGATCGCCGAGGTGCATGTGCTGGAGCGGGACCCGTCGGGACTGGTACGGACCGTGCCCGCGCTGCGGTGGGGCGCGGAGGCGTTCGCCCACGAGCGCGGGTGGGAGCGGCTGCGGGAGCTGCTGGGGAGCGAAGGAGGTGCCGGGTGACGGGCGAGATCCAGTGGGGGGCGGTCGTGGCTTGTGCCGGGGCGGCGGCCTGGTTGTTCCGTGGGTGGGACTCCGGTGCGCGGCGGGCCCGGTTCCTGCTCGCGGGCGGTGGAGCGGTGGCCACGGGGCCACCCTCCTGGCAACGGCTCGCCCACGAACTGCGGTGGGCCCGGGGCCATTGGCGGGTCGAGTGGTGGTCGTTGGCCGCCGGGCTGGCGCTGGCCGTGCTGGGCGCCTCGGTGCTGCCGGTCGTCGCGGGGGCCGCCGGAGTGCCACTGCTGCGACGGGTACGGCTCGCCAGGGAGGCCCGGCACACGCGGGAGCGCCGAGGGGACGCGGTCATCGCGCTGTGTGCGGCGCTCGCCGGGGAGGTACGCGCCGGACGGCAGCCGGGAGAGGCCCTGCTGCGGGCCGCACGGGACTCCAGGGGGCTCGGCGACGCCCAGGCAGCGGTGCTGGCGGCCGCGCGGTTCGGCGGGGACGTACCCGGAGCCCTGGCGTCCGCGGCACGGCAGCCAGGGGCCGAGGGGCTGCGGGGGCTCGCCGCGTGCTGGCGCGTCGCCGTGGACCAGGGTGCGGGCCTCGCCGCCGGACTCGACCGGCTCGAAGGGGCGTTGCGTACCGAACGCGACCAACGCGCCGATCTACGGGCGCAGTTGGCGGGCGCCCGCTCGACAGCGGTCATGCTCGCCGGTCTGCCGGCCCTGGGCCTCGTGCTCGGCACCGCGATGGGTGCCGACCCGTTGCACGTCCTGCTGCACACCGGGGCGGGACTCGGCTGCCTGCTCGTCGGCGGTCTCTTGGAGGGCGCGGGGCTGTGGTGGGCGCTGCGGATCGTGCGGGGAGCGGAGGTGGCGGCGTGAGCGCGGAAGTTGTCCACAGGCTGTGGGTGGCGGTGGGGGCGGTACTCCTCCTCGGATGGTCGGCGCGGTGGTCGGCGGCGGTCCGACAGCGGCGCAGGGCAAGGCACCGGTTGGCCGCGCTGCTCGCCCTGGAAGCCGTCGTCGCCAAGCCCCGCTTCGAGGTGAGGAGCGCTGCCCGGCGGTGGTTGCCGCCGGCGGGGGTCGCGGTCGCCGGGTGGGTCATGGTCGGAGGCGTGGCCGGTGTCGTGGTGGGGATGGCCGTCGCGGCGGGGCTGTGGCGGTGGCGGCTGAAGCGGCGGACCGCCGGGTTCGCCGGTGAGGCCGAGGGCGGGGACGCGTCCCGGCACCTCCCGCTGGCGGCCGATCTGCTGGCCGCCTGCATCGCCGCCGGCGCCGGACCGGTGATCGCGGCGCAGGCCGTCGGAGAGGCCCTGGGAGGCCCCGTGGGGGAGGGACTGGCGCGCGGGGCGGCGGAGGTCCGGCTCGGGGGCGAACCCGGCGAGGCATGGCGGAGGTTGGCCTCGATACCGGGCGCGGGGGCGCTGGCGCGGCTGCTGGAGAGGGCCGACGTGTCCGGGTTACCGGCGGCCGGACCGGTCGCCCGGCTGGCCGCGGACGCCCGTGCCGACTGGGCCCGCACCGCGACGGTACGGGCACGCCGGGCCGCAGTCATGGTCACCGCGCCGGTCGGGCTGTGCTTCCTGCCCGCCTTCATCGCGGTCGGCGTCCTGCCCGTGGTGATCGGGCTCGCGGGCGAGGCGATGGGAGGAGGCGGCCGGTGACGGTGCGGGGCGCGTGACGACGTACGACACGCGCGGAACAGCAAGCGAGCAGTGGGAACCAAACGGTCGGAACCTTTAGGGGGTTGAGATGTACAAGGCGGTACGGGCGCGGTTGTGTGCCCTGGTGTGCAGGGCGCGGGCGGCGCGGAGGGACGCGGGGATGGTCACCTCCGAGTACGCGATGGGGATCGTCGCGGCGGTGGGGTTCGCGGTGCTTCTCCACAAGGTGGTGACGAGCGGGGAGGTCTCCGCTCAGTTGCAGGCCATCGTGCAGAGGGCGCTCAGTGCGGGGATGTGAGCGGCGGTCGGACAGGGGGTTCGTGACGGCGGAGTCGGCCGTGGTGCTGCCGGTGCTGGTGGGGTTCGCGATGGCTCTGGTGTGGGCGCTGCTCGTGGTGGCCGCACAGATCCAGTGCGTGGACGCGGCCAGGACGGGCGCCCGCGCGGCCGCCCGCCAGGATCCGGCCGACGCGGTGGTCCGAGTGACCCGCGCGGCCGCCCCGCGCGGGGCGAAGGTCACGGTCAGCCGCGAGGAGGACCAGGTCCGCGTGGTGGTCGTGGCGCAGCCGCCGGTGGTCAGTGGGTTGCCCTTCGAGGTACGGGAGGAGGCCGTGGCGTCGGCGGAGGAGACGGTAGGGGTGGGGTCGTGAGGGGCTGTGGGCCGGAGCGTGGGGAGCGGGCCATGAGAGGGCGAAGGCCGGGGCGGGACGGTGGGGTGGTGAGGGGCCGTGGGCCGGAGCGTGGGGAGCGAGCCGTGAGAGGGCGAAGGCCGGGGCGGGACGACGGGGGCGAACGTGGCCGTGGGCCGGAAGGTGAGGGGGCGACGCGAGGGTGTCGGCCGGGCGGCCGGGACGGGCGTCGGACAGGCCGTTGCTCGGACCGGGGATCCGCCACCGTCTGGAGCCTCGGTGTGATCGCCGTGCTGTGCGTGGTGTTCGGCGCGGTGCTCGCCCTGGGGCAGGCCGTCGTGGCCCGGCATCGTGCGGCCGGGGGTGCGGATCTCGCGGCGCTCGCGGCGGCCGACCACTGGGCGGACGGGGAGGAGACGGCGTGCGCCCGGGCGGGCCGGGTGGCGGGGGCCCAGGGCACGCGACTGGTGCGGTGCGTGATGGTGGGCGAGATCTCCGACGTGACGGCGGCCGCCGGAGTGGGGCCGCTGGAGGCCCGGGTCAGGGCGCGGGCCGGTCCTGCCGCGCCGGCTCCGCAGGGCCCTGCGGAGCCGTCAACGGGCCCGCAGGCTACGCCTCCGCTGCCGGCTCCGCAGGCCCTGCCGCCGCCGACGGCCCCTCCTGAGCCGGCGGGCGATTTTTTGGACGCTGAGCCTGCGGGCGATCCTCCGGAAGCTCCGCGGCGCCTCCCCCCGAACGCTCCTCCGCCTGCTTCTCCTCCGGTGCCCCGCGCAGCAGCGCGGTGAGCAGGCGCACGGCGCCTCTCTTGTGCAGCGGGTCGTTGCCGTTGCCGCACTTGGGGGACTGGATGCAGGACGGGCACCCGGCGTCGCACTCGCAGGACGCGATGGCCTGTCGGGTGGCGGTGAGCCAGGCGCGGGCGGTGTGGAAGGCGCGCTCCGCGAAGCCCGCGCCGCCGGGGTGGCCGTCGTAGACGAAGACCGTCGGGAGGAGGGTGTCGGGGTGCAGCGGGATGGACACACCGCCGATGTCCCAGCGGTCGCAGGTCGCGAACAGCGGCAGCATGCCGATGGAGGCGTGCTCGGCGGCGTGCAGGGCGCCGCCGAGGATCTCGGGGTTGATCCGGGCCTCGTCCAGCTGGTCCTCGGTGACCGTCCACCAAACGGCGCGGGTGCGCAGCGTACGGGGAGGGAGGTCGAGCTTCGTCTCGCCGAGGACCTCACCGGTGATGACACGCCGACGCAGGAAGGAGACCACTTGGTTGGTGACCTCGACGGAGCCGTAGCAGAGGCGGCCGTCGCCCCACGGGATCTCGACGTCCGTCTCCAGGACGGAGATCGACGTGGTGTCGCGGGCGACCGTCGCGTAGGACGGGCTGGCCTCCTCGACGAGGGCGACGGAGTCCTCCAGGTCGAGGGAGCGGACGAGGTAGGTGCGGCCCTGGTGGAGGTGGACGGCGCCCTCGTGGACGGTCGTGTGGGCGGCGCCCTCGTCCACCGTGCCGAGCAGCCGTCCCGTGCCCTCCTCGACGATCTGGACCGGTCTTCCGCCCTCGCCGCGGATGTCGGTGAGGTCGGCGGCCCGCTCCCGGCGCGTCCAGTGCCATGCCCTGGCGCGGCGGCGCAGCAGCTTCGCGGCCTCCAGTTGCGGCAGCAGGCCCTCGGTCTCGGGGCCGAACAGCGCCAGGTCCTCGTCCGTCAGGGGCAGTTCGGCGGCGGCCGCGCACAGGTGCGGGGCGAGGACGTAGGGGTTGTCGGGGTCGAGGACGGTGGACTCCACCGGCTGGTCGAACAGGGCCTCCGGGTGGTGGACGAGGAAGGTGTCCAGCGGGTCGTCGCGGGCGACCAGGACGGCGAGTGCGCCCTGACCGGACCGCCCGGCCCGGCCCGCCTGCTGCCACAGCGAGGCGCGGGTGCCCGGGTAGCCGGCGATGAGGACGGCGTCGAGGCCCGACACGTCGACGCCGAGTTCGAGGGCCGTCGTGGCGGCGAGGCCGAGGAGCTCGCCGGAGTGCAGGGCGCGTTCCAGGGCGCGGCGCTCCTCGGGGAGATAGCCGCCGCGGTACGCCGCGACACGCCGGGCCAGCGAGCGGTCGATCTCGGTGAGGCGCTCCTGGGTGATCACCGAGATCAGCTCGGCGCCGCGCCGGGAGCGTACGAAGGCGACCGTGCGTACGCCCTGGAGGGTCAGGTCGGTCAGCAGGTCGGCGGTCTCCGCGGTGGCGGTACGGCGGACGGGGGCGCCCTTCTCGCCCTGCATCTCCGTGAGCGGGGGCTCCCAGAGGGCGAACACCAGTTCCCCACGCGGGGAGGCGTCGTCGGCGACCTCGACCACCGGGAGGCCGGTGAGGCGGCCGGCGGCCACCGAGGGCTCGGCGGCCGTCGCGGAGGCCAGCAGGAACACGGGGGAGGCGCCGTAGCGGGCGCACAGGCGGCGCAGTCGGCGCAGCACCTGGGCGACATGGGAGCCGAAGACACCGCGATAGGTGTGGCACTCGTCGATGACGACGTACTTCAGCGCCTTCAGGAAGGAGGACCAGCGGGGGTGGGACGGGAGTATGCCCCGGTGGAGCATGTCCGGGTTGGTCAGCACGTAGTTCGCGTACTGGCGGATCCACTCTCGTTCCTCGAACGGAGTGTCGCCGTCGTACACCGCGGGGCGCACCGAATGGCCCAACGGTTGTGAAAGTTCCTTCACGGATCGGCACTGGTCCGCGGCAAGGGCCTTGGTGGGGGCCAGGTAGAGGGCCGTGGCGCCGCGGCCGTTGGGGGCCTCGGAACCGTCCAAAAGTGTGGAGAGAACGGGGACGAGATAGGCCAGGGACTTGCCCGACGCGGTGCCCGTGGCGACGATCACAGAATCGCCGTCCAGGGCGTGCGCGGCCGCCTGGGCCTGGTGGGCCCACGGGTGCTCGATGCCCGCGCCCCGCACGGCCGCGACGATCTCGGTTCGGATCCGGTCCGGCCAGCGGGCATGGCGGCCCTCACGTGGGGGCAAGTGCTCCGTATGAGTGATGCGCGATGCCCGGCTCGGCCCCGAGGCGAGCCGGTCCAGGACCGTGCCCGGCGAGGGGCTGGATGCGGTGTCCGTCGAGGGTCGATCGGATCGGTGATTCTTGGCCATCGGCACCGAGTGTGTCACTGGTGTGACGGACAATGGAGTCAAGGCGTCGTGCACGCCTGCCGGTAAGTGATTGAATGCCATCGCGGCTGGCGAACCGTCCTGGGGGCTCCAAGCCGAGGTGTCCCGAGGGGCGACCGCTCGATTAGCAAGGTGCTGGAGGATCCGTGGACCTGTCCCTGTCGACCCGTACCGTCGGCGATCGTACGGTCGTCGAGGTCGGTGGCGAAATCGACGTATATACCGCGCCCAAGCTGCGCGAGCAGCTGGTCGAGCTGGTGAACGATGGCAATTTCCACCTTGTCGTCGACATGGAGGGCGTGGACTTCCTCGACTCCACCGGACTCGGCGTGCTGGTCGGCGGCCTGAAGCGAGTGCGTGCCCATGAGGGCTCGCTGCGCCTGGTGTGCAACCAGGAGCGCATTTTGAAGATCTTCCGCATCACCGGTCTGACCAAGGTGTTCCCGATCCACACCTCGGTCGAAGAAGCGGTGGCGGCCACCGACTGACCCACCGGTCCCGGGCCCAGTGCCCGGGCCGGGCCGAAGTTCGGTGGCAGTGAAGACAGAGCTTCGGCAGAAGTGAAGAAGTGCGGGGGTCCGGGCTTCGGCGGCCCGGCCCCCCGACAGCACGCCCGTAGTTCCGAGGGGGATGCATGGCCATCGTCGAACTCCGCTTCAGCGCGCTGCCCGAGCACGTCAGGACCGCCCGACTGGTGGCGGCAGCGGTGGCGCGCAGGGCCGGAGTGGACGAGGCCGTCCTCGACGAGGTCAGGCTCGCTGTCGGTGAGGCCTGCTCCCGTGCCGTCGGACTGCACCGCAACAGCGGTGTCAGCGAGCCGGTGAAGGTGGTGCTGATCGAGGAGGAGAAACAGTTCTCCATCGAGGTCGGCGACGAGGCGCCGCATGCGGCCCCCGGCGACCGGGCGCCCGGCGACCCGGTCGACGACGTCGAGGCCGAGGAGGACGACATGGGCCTCGCGGTCATCAGTGGTCTCGTCGACGACGTCGAGGTCACCACCGGGGAACACGGCGGACAGATCCGTATGACCTGGCCGACCACTCCGTCGGCCCCCGTGCCCGCCTGACGCCACCCCCCCCCATCACCCGAAAGGCCCTGCTCAGCAGGGCCTTTTCGTGTTTATAAGATCCGCGCGCAGGATTAGTGAAGTAATTCACGATCAGTGCTCGATAATTTGATCAAGCAACAATGTGCGCGTCAATGCCTTCAGGGCGTTACTGCTTTCGGGTTCACTGGTGGGTATGGGAAGGCTAATTCCGTTTACCGCCACCTGTTTTGATCAGGTTCCGGTACCTACAATCCGTCCACATCTTGAGCTCAGCCCAAGCGTCAAGGAGGACGAATGGCGGGGCTTTCTACCCCTCATCAGTTGGATCAGCACACAACCCTCGCAGCAGCAGTACTGACCGACGGCAACCGCGTCCTCGTGATGGTCATCGGCCTGGTCGCGCTGGCAGCGCTGGTCGTCGCGGGCGTTCTGTTGCGCCAGGTGCTCGCGGCCGGCGAGGGCACCGACAGCATGAAGAAGATCGCGGCGGCGATCCAGGAAGGCGCGAACGCCTATCTGACCCGGCAGTTGCGTACGCTCGGCGTATTCGCCGTCGTGGTGTTCTTCCTGCTCCTGCTGCTGCCCGCGGACGACTGGAATCAGCGTGCCGGGCGATCAGCGTTCTTCTTGATCGGCGCGGCGTTCTCGGCGGCCACCGGCTATATCGGCATGTGGCTCGCCGTGCGCAGCAATGTGCGGGTCGCCGCGGCGGCCCGGGAAGCGACTCCGGCGGAGGGCGAGCCGGAAAAGGATCTCACCACCGTCTCGCACAAAGCGATGAAGATCGCCTTCCGCACGGGCGGCGTCGTCGGCATGTTCACGGTGGGGCTCGGTCTGCTGGGCGCCTCCTGTGTGGTGCTGGTGTACGCGGCCGACGCGCCGAAGGTGCTGGAGGGCTTCGGTCTCGGAGCCGCCCTGATCGCCATGTTCATGCGGGTCGGCGGCGGCATCTTCACCAAGGCCGCCGACGTCGGCGCCGACCTGGTCGGCAAGGTCGAGCAGGGCATTCCGGAGGACGATCCGCGCAATGCCGCGACCATCGCCGACAACGTGGGCGACAACGTCGGCGACTGCGCGGGCATGGCGGCCGACCTCTTCGAGTCGTACGCCGTGACCCTGGTCGCCGCGCTGATCCTCGGCAAGGCGGCCTTCGGCGACGCTGGTCTCGCGTTCCCGCTGCTCGTTCCCGCGATCGGCGTGATCACCGCGATGATCGGCATCTTCGCCGTGGCCCCGCGGCGGACGGACCGCAGCGGCATGAGTGCGATCAACCGCGGCTTCTTCATCTCCGCCGTGATCTCGCTCGCGCTGGTCGCGCTGGCCGTCTACGTCTACCTCCCCGGAAAGTACGCCGACCTCGACGGCGTCACCGACACGGCGATCAGCGGCAAGAACGGCGACCCGCGGATCCTCGCGCTGGTCGCGGTGGCGATCGGCATCCTGCTCGCGGCCGTCATCCAGCAGCTGACCGGCTACTTCACCGAGACCACCCGCCGCCCGGTCAGGGACATCGGCAAGACCTCGCTGACCGGCCCGGCCACCGTCGTCCTCGCCGGTATCTCCGTCGGTCTCGAGTCGGCCGTCTACACCGCCCTGCTGATCGGCCTCGGCGTGTACGGGGCGTTCCTGCTCGGCGGTACGTCGATCATGCTGGCGCTGTTCGCCGTGGCCCTCGCCGGCACCGGCCTGCTCACCACGGTCGGTGTGATCGTCGCCATGGACACCTTCGGCCCGGTCTCCGACAACGCGCAGGGCATCGCCGAGATGTCCGGCGACGTCCAGGGCGCCGGCGCGCAGGTGCTCACCAACCTGGACGCCGTCGGCAACACCACCAAGGCCATCACCAAGGGCATCGCCATCGCCACCGCCGTGCTGGCGGCGTCGGCGCTCTTCGGGTCGTACCGTGACGCGATCACGACCGGCGCGCAGGACGTCGGCGAGAAGCTCTCCGGAGCGGGCGCGCCGATGAGTCTGATGATGGACATCTCGCAGCCCAACAACCTCGTCGGTCTCATCGCGGGCGCGGCGGTCGTCTTCCTCTTCTCGGGGCTGGCGATCAACGCGGTGTCGCGGTCGGCGGGGGCCGTGGTGTTCGAGGTGCGGCGGCAGTTCCGCGAGAAGCCCGGGATCATGGACTACAGCGAGACGCCCGAGTACGGCAAGGTCGTCGACATCTGTACCAAGGACGCCCTGCGCGAGCTCGCCACACCAGGTCTGCTCGCCGTCATGGCGCCCATCTTCATCGGCTTCACCCTCGGCGTCGGAGCGCTGGGCGCGTACCTCGCGGGCGCGATCGGCTCGGGCACGCTGATGGCGGTGTTCCTCGCGAACTCCGGTGGTGCGTGGGACAACGCCAAGAAGCTCGTGGAGGACGGTCACCACGGCGGCAAGGGCAGCGAGGCCCATGCCGCGACGGTGATCGGCGACACCGTCGGCGACCCCTTCAAGGACACCGCGGGGCCCGCGATCAACCCGCTGCTGAAGGTCATGAACCTGGTGGCCCTGCTCATCGCGCCCGCGGTGATCAAGTTCAGCTACGGCGACGACAAGAGCATCGGCGTACGGGTCACGGTCGCGATCCTCTCGCTCCTGGTGATCGTCGGCGCGGTCTACGTCTCCAAGCGGCGCGGCATCGCCGTGGGTGACGAGGACAACGCCGATCGGGTCGCCAACTCGGCCGATCCGGCGGTGGTTTCGTAGATCGCCGTCACGAGGCCCAGCTCACGGGGCGGGCGGGAGGCGCGCATGTCGCGTCGTCCGCCCGCCCTGTCCGTGTTCGTGCCTTCATCGTGACCCTTCTCTCGCATGGTGCAAATGGTCGTAAGAACCAACAAATCAGCCATCTGTCACACAGCTGCCACCCCCATGCCGTGTATGTTCCGGGGCCGAGAGCCATGGAAGGGACCGATCCGGTGAACAAGAAGCTCGCGGCCGCACTGTCCGGCGGTGCGGTACTGGTAGTGGCGCTGACGGGATGCAGCAGCGGCGACGACGGCAACAAGGAACTCGACGCCTGGGCCAAGAAGGTCTGTGACGCGCTGCCCGCGCAGGACACGAAGGTCGACGCGGCCAACGAGGCGATCAAGCAGGCCGCCACGGACAACAAGTCGCCCAAGACCGTCCAGGAGACCGACTCGCAGGCCTTCCAGGACATGTCCGACGCCTACAAGGCGCTCGGCACCGCCGTCCAGCAGGCAGGGCCGCCCCCCGGTGTCGATACGGGCGACAAGAAGCAGCAGGACGCCGTCAAGGCGCTGAACGCCCTCTCCACGTCGTACGCCGACCTGAAGAAGCAGGTGGACGCGCTCGACACGAAGGACCAGGGGAAGTTCGCGGACGGCCTGCAGGACGTCGCGACCGAGCTCGGGAAGCTCAGCAAGAGCAGCAACACCGCGCTGAAGAACCTGGAGCAGGGCGACGTGAAGTCGGCGATGGCCAAGCAGCCCAGCTGCCAGAAGGTCGCTGCCTCCGGATCGGCCAAGGCGACCCAGGGCTGATTCCGCCCGCCCGGCCGGTCGCGGGACACAATGGGGGGCGTGAGTAACGCCACCCTGTCCCCCCTGCCCTCCTCCGACCGCCCCGACGTCGCCGCGCGGCTGCGGGACGCCCTGCTCGGGGCCTCCTTCACCGCCGACGGCCTCCTCGAGCTGCTCGGTGCCCCCGCGTACGCGGCCCTCGCCCGCAGTGAGACCGTCCCCGCCCTGCGGGCGACGCGCGGGGACACGCCGTTGGAGGCCCTCGTCCGGCTGTTCCTGCTCCAGCAGCCCGTGCCGCACACGCGCGTGGAGGGCGTTCTGCCCGTCGACGTGTGCGTGGAGAGCGGGTGGCTGGCGCGCGTCGGCGGCGACGAGCTCGCCGCGACCGTGGACGTACGGCCGTACGGCGGGCCCGACGGCGAGGACTGGTTCATCGTGTCCGACCTCGGGTGCGCCGTCGGCGGCGCCGGGGGCATCGGCAGCCGCGCCGAGGGGGTTGTCCTGGGCGTGGGCGGTGCCTCCACCACCCTGGCCGGCATCACCGTGCGGACGCCCGTCTCCTCCGCCCTCGACCTCGGCACCGGCTCCGGGATCCAGGCGCTGCACGCCGTGCAGCACGCCACGCGCGTGACGGCGACCGACCTCAACCCGCGCGCGCTGCACATCACCGCGCTCACGCTGGCGCTGTCCGGCGCGCCGGACGCGGACCTGCGTGAGGGCTCCCTGTTCGAGCCGGTCCGCGACGACGAGACGTTCGACCTGATCGTGTCGAACCCGCCCTTCGTGATCTCGCCGGGCGCCCGACTCACCTACCGCGACGGCGGGATGGGCGGGGACGATCTGTGCCGCACGCTCGTTCAGCAGTCGGGGGAGCGGCTCAACGAGGGCGGGTTCGCGCAGTTCCTCGCCAACTGGCAGCACGTGGAGGGGGAGGACTGGCAGGACAGGCTCAGGGCGTGGGTGCCGCGCGGCTGTGACGCGTGGATCGTGCAGCGCGAGGTGCAGGACGTCACGCAGTACGCCGAACTGTGGCTCAGGGACGCCGGCGACCACCGCGGTGACCAGGCCGAGTACCAGGCGCGGTACGACGCGTGGCTGGACGAGTTCGAGGCGCGCAAGGTGAGGGCCGTCGGCTTCGGCTGGATCACCCTGCGCAGGACGGCCGCCGCCGAGCCCGTCATCACGGTGGAGGAGTGGCCGCACTCGGTCGAACAGCCGCTCGGCGACACCGTCCGGGCGCACTTCGACCGGCTCGACTACCTGCGCGCTCACGACGACGCGGCCCTGCTGGAGGGCCACTTCAGGCTCGCCGCCGAGATCGTGCAGGAACAGGTCGGCCTGCCCGGCGCCGAGGACCCGGAGCACGTCGTGCTGCGCCAGCACCGCGGCATGCGCCGGGCGACCAAGGTGGACACGGTCGGCGCCGGCTTCGCGGGCGTCTGCGACGGATCCCTGAGCGCGGGGCGCATCCTGGACGCGATCGCCCAACTGGTGGGCGAGGACCCGGTGATGCTGCGCGACCGCACGCCCGCGCAGATCCGGCTGCTCGTGGAACAGGGCTATCTGGACCCGGCCTAGCCCTACGGACCTGAGCCGACGGGCCTGAGCCGACGGGCCTGAGCCCTACGGGCCTGAGCCGACGGACCTGAGTTCGGCGGACGTCCGGCCCAGGGCCTGTGGCCGTCACGCCTGGGCCGTGCCGACGCTTCCGTGACCCAAGTGCCCGACCTGACAGGATTTACCCGGAAAAGGGCTCCTGTCAGTGGTGGGTGCGAAGCTACCTTCGAGGGACAAACCTCGCGCGTTCTCGGGGGAGGCGCGCTGTCTCGGGGGAGGCGCGATGGCGGGGGAGACGCCGGACCAGGGTGAGGGCCGGATCATCAACGGGCGGTACCGGCTGCTCAGGACGCTCGGAGCGGGCGGCATGGGCCGCGTCTGGCTCGCGTACGACCAGGAGTTGGCCTGCCAGGTCGCCGTGAAGGAGATCGCGCTGGCGGACGTACCGACGGACGCGGGCGAGCCGGCCCAGAGGATCGCGCGGGCCCGGAGCGAGGCGCGACACGCGGCACGGCTGCGCGCCCATCCGCACGTGACGACGGTCCACGACGTGGTGATGCACGAGGGCCTGCCGTGGATCGTCATGGAGTACGTGCCCGACGCGGTCGACCTCCAGGCGGTCGTACGGCGGTCCGGTCCGCTGCCGCCCGAACAGGTGGCCCGCGTCGGGCTCGCCGTCCTCGACGCGCTCACCGCCGGGCACCGCATCGGCATCCTGCACCGGGACGTGAAGCCCGCCAACATCCTGCTCGCGCCGGACGCTTCGGGCGACGCCTACGCACGCGTGCTGCTCACCGACTACGGCATCGCGCTCCAGCCCGAGTCGCGCGAGCCCCGGCTCACGGCCACCGCCGGCATCCTCGGCACGCCCGGCTACCTCGCCCCGGAGCGGGCCCGCGGTGAGCCGCCCACCCCGGCCGCCGACCTGTTCTCCCTGGGCGCCACCCTGTACTCCGCCGTCGAGGGACGCGGCCCCTTCGACCGCCCCGGCGAGTACGCGACCCTCACCGCCCTGCTCGGCGAGGACCCACCGCCACCGACCCGCGCGGGTGAACTGGCGCCGGTGCTCATGGGAATGCTCGTCAAGGACCCTGTGCGGAGGTTCTCGCCGGAGACGGTGGCCAGGGGGCTGGAGCGGGTCGTGCGGCGCTCCGGGCCCGCAGGGGCGCTCGCGGGCGTCTTCGGCCCGCCACCCGAGGGGTACGGCACGCTCGCCGTGGGGGTGGCGGGGGCGCCGCCAGGACACATCGCGGGGTCACCGCCGGGCGCGCCGGTCGGCTGGAGCGGTGCGCAGACGCCCGGCACGCCGGGCCATGGCCCCTCACCGACACCGGGCGCGTCTCCGACCCCCAACACCCCGCCGACTCCGCACACTCCGGCCGGTGGGCCGGGGCTGTCAGGAGCCGGGGGCGGTGGCGGCCCCGGCCAGGGCGACCCGTACGCGCAGACGGTCGGTCCCTACGCGGCCCCGGTCGGCCAGTCACCCCCTCCGGGGAGCCTGCCGCCGCCGCCCCCGGGCAGCGGGAGCCCGCCGCGGTACGGGGGCAGCGGGGCCCCACTGCCCCCGTACGCGACAGACGATCCCGGCAGCAAGAAGCGGCTCGCTCTCGTCGCTCTCGTCGTGGCGGCCGTGCTCGTGATCGCGGGCGGTACCTGGGCGGCGGTGTCGCTGACCGGGGGAGACGGCGCCGGCGGAAAGGACGCGGCGACGCGGAAGTCGGCTTCCCCGAGCGCGTCGCAGTCGTCGACCGGGCCGGTGTACCCGTACGGCGAGGTGGTGGGGCTCACGGAGCCGCTGGAGACCGGGGACTGCGTGAAGGCGGTCTGGTCGGGGACGCCGTTCAGGTCGTCGCCGAACCTGGGCGTGGTGGACTGCGTCGACGACTGGCCGGACGGGCAGGTGGTGGCGGTCGACACGGCCGCCGACCACGCGGACGCCCGCGCCCGAGGCGCGAAGCGGTGCGAGAGCCAGAGCAGGGACGTCGTGGACGCGTTGCCCGACGCGGGCGGCTTTGCCGTCGTGCCGACGAAGGAGGGCTTCACCGCGGCCAACGGCGGCACGGCCTGTCTCGTCCTCGGACGTCATGCCGCGATCGGCGGCGAGGTGGGCCGCTTCCGTGACGCGGGCACGAGCCTCTGGGTGGGGCAGATGAGCATCGGCGACTGCTGGGTCTACGAGGAACTGGACGAGGGGTACAAGGCAGCGCTCACGGACTGCGCCAAACCGCACACCGACCAAGTGATCGGAACCGTTCAGGCTCCCGACGAAATGAGCTACAAGAAGGGCGCCGACAATGCGACCAAGTTGTGCGGCAACAAGTTCGAGTCGACTTGGGCGCCCGGATCGGAGCGCCTGGTGATCGGTTGGGTGACCGATGCGGACGACTGGAAGGCGGGTTTCACGAAGATCGTGTGCACGGTCAGTCAGGTCGAAAACAAGAAGACGACCGGAAAGATACGCACGCCCGGCACCACCTGAGGGGGCCGGGACACGGGTGGGCCGGGTCCGGTGGTGCCGTCGGCCCCGCGTTCACCTCCGGTTCGCCTGGACGCCGTCCGCGCGTGTCAGCCTCCCGGGGCGAGCGCGCAGGGGGCGGATACAAAAGGGGTGCGGACGATCATGGAGAGCGGACCGGCGATCTTCGCGGGAGTGGTGTTCGCCCTGTTCGGGGGCGGGCTGCTGGTGTGGACCGCGACCCGTGTGCGGCATCGCGAGCCAGTGGCCCTCGGTGTGAACCCCGTCGCATCGGCGACTCTCGCCACCCTGGCCTCGGTGGCTTCGCTGGCGCTCGGAGCGTGGTGCTTCACCCGCCTTTGAGAAACGGGCCGGTGGCCCCGGGAGGGGGTTCTCGAACCGGGAACCGGAGACCGGGTCCGTAATTGAGAGGTCACGCTCCGGATAGGTCGGAAAGACCTGGTGGGCACTCCGGGCGGCAGGAATGGCGGTAGTCGGGTTACCGTTCGAGTGGCCGTTGTGGGCTTTTCCCGTTTGACACGGGGGCGGGATGTACCGTCACACTCCGCAGCGTCACCACGACCCAGCCCCGGGGCGAATCCTGGGGAGCCCCAGCGTCGACCGGAGAGAAGAGCGAAGTTGTCCCCCACCAGCGAGACCGCGAAGGGCGGCCGCCGACTCGTCATCGTCGAGTCGCCTGCCAAGGCGAAGACGATCAAGGGCTACCTCGGCCCCGGCTACATCGTCGAGGCGAGCGTGGGGCACATCCGCGACCTTCCGAACGGCGCCGCGGAGGTGCCCGAGAAGTACACCGGCGAGGTCCGCCGCCTCGGTGTGGACGTCGACCACGACTTCGAGCCCATCTATGTCGTCAACGCCGACAAGCGGGCCCAGGTCAAGAAGCTCAAGGACCTGCTGAAGGACTCCGACGAGCTCTTCCTCGCCACCGATGAGGACCGCGAGGGCGAGGCCATCGCGTGGCACCTTCTCGAGGTCCTGAAGCCCAAGGTGCCGGTCAAGCGGATGGTCTTCCACGAGATCACCAAGGACGCGATCCGCGAGGCCGTCGCCAACCCGCGCGACCTCAACCAGCGCATGGTCGACGCCCAGGAGACCCGCCGCATCCTCGACCGCCTCTACGGCTACGAGGTCTCGCCGGTCCTGTGGAAGAAGGTCATGCCGCGGCTGTCCGCCGGTCGCGTCCAGTCCGTGGCCACCCGGCTCGTGGTCGAGCGGGAACGCGAGCGCATCGCGTTTCGTTCCGCTGAGTACTGGGATCTGACGGGCACCTTCGGCACCGGCCGCGCCGGGGACCCGTCGGACCCCTCGTCCCTTGTCGCCCGCCTCCAGACCGTCGACGGCAGGCGGGTCGCGCAGGGCCGCGACTTCGACTCCCTGGGACAGCTCAAGAGCGCGAACACCCTCCACCTCGACGAGGCGAACGCCCGCGCCCTCGCCGCCGCCCTGGAGAACACCCGGTTCTCGGTGCGGTCCGTCGAGTCGAAGCCGTACCGCCGCTCGCCGTACGCCCCGTTCCGTACGACGACGCTGCAGCAGGAGGCCAGCCGCAAGCTCGGCTTCGGCGCGAAGGCCACCATGCAGGTCGCGCAGAAGCTGTACGAGAACGGCTACATCACGTACATGCGTACGGACTCCACGACGCTGAGCGACACCGCCGTGGCCGCCGCCCGTGCCCAGGTCACGCAGCTGTACGGCGCCGACTACCTGCCGGCCCAGCCCCGCACGTACGCCGGGAAGGTCAAGAACGCGCAGGAGGCCCACGAGGCGATCCGCCCCTCGGGTGATCGTTTCCGCACGCCCGCCGAGACCGGTCTGACCGGCGACCAGTTCAGGCTCTACGAGCTGATCTGGAAGCGGACCGTCGCCTCCCAGATGAAGGACGCGACCGGCAACAGCGTCACGGTGAAGATCGGTGGCACCGCCGCCGACGGCCGGGACGTGGAGTTCAGCGCCTCCGGCAAGACGATCACCTTCCACGGCTTCCTGAAGGCGTACGTCGAGGGTGCCGACGACCCGAACGCCGAGCTCGACGACCGCGAGCGCCGCCTGCCCCAGGTCAACGAGGGCGACGCGCTCAGCGCCGACGAGATCACGGTCGACGGGCACGCCACCAAGCCCCCGGCCCGCTACACCGAGGCCAGCCTGGTCAAGGAGCTCGAAGAGCGCGAGATCGGCCGCCCGTCGACGTACGCGTCGATCATCGGCACGATCCTGGACCGCGGGTACGTCTTCAAGAAGGGCACGGCCCTCGTGCCGTCCTTCCTGAGCTTCGCCGTGGTCAACCTCCTGGAGAAGCACTTCGGGCGGCTCGTCGACTACGACTTCACCGCCAGGATGGAGGACGACCTCGACCGCATCGCCCGCGGTGAGGCGCGGGCCGTGCCGTGGCTCAAGCGCTTCTACTTCGGTGAGGGCACGAGCGAGGGCGGTGCCGCTGACGCCGGCAACGGCGACGGGGACCACCTCGGTGGCCTCAAGGAGCTGGTGACGGATTTGGGCGCGATCGACGCGCGCGAGGTGTCGTCGTTCCCCGTGGGCAACGACATCGTGCTGCGGGTCGGGCGCTACGGCCCGTACATCGAGCGCGGCGAGAAGGACTCCGACGGCCACCAGCGCGCGGACATCCCCGAGGACCTGGCGCCCGACGAGCTGAGCATCGAACTCGCGGAGGAGCTGCTGGCCAAGCCGAGCGGCGACTTCGAACTGGGCGCCGACCCGGAGACCGGCCACCAGATCATCGCCAAGGACGGCCGCTACGGCCCGTACGTCACCGAGGTGCTCCCCGAGGGCACCCCGAAGACGGGCAAGAACGCCGTCAAGCCGCGCACGGCCTCCCTGTTCAAGTCGATGTCCCTGGACACGGTGACGCTCGAGGACGCGCTGAAGCTGATGTCGCTGCCGCGTGTCGTCGGCACGGACGCGGACGGCGTGGAGATCACCGCGCAGAACGGCCGCTACGGCCCGTACCTGAAGAAGGGCACGGACTCGCGGTCCCTGCAGACCGAGGACCAGCTCTTCACGATCACGCTGGAGGAGGCGCAGGCGATCTACGCCCAGCCCAAGCAGCGTGGCCGCGCCGCCGCCAAGCCGCCGCTGAAGGAGCTGGGCGCCGACCCGGTCAGCGGCAAGCCGGTGGTCGTCAAGGACGGTCGCTTCGGGCCGTACGTGACCGACGGGGAGACCAACGCGACCCTGCGCTCCGGCGACAGTGTCGAGGAGATCACTCCGGAGCGCGGCTTCGAGCTGCTCGCCGAGAAGCGGGCCAAGGGCCCCGCGAAGAAGACGGCGAAGAAGGCGCCCGCGAAGAAGGCCCCGGCCAAGAAGGCGACGGCCGCGAAGAAGACCGCGGCGAAGAAGACCACGGCCAAGACGGCGGCGAAGAAGACGACCGCCAAGAAGGCGACGGCCGCGAACTCGGCCGCGGAGGACTGAGCGCACCTTTCCTGCGCGCTTTCTCCACGACGGCTTCGCAAAAAGAACGCCCCGGCATCGCTTTGGTGTCGGGGCGTGCGCACGTCAGGACGGGCTCCGCGCTCTGTCGGTGCTGCCCGATAGGCTGAACGCATGACGCGAGCCGAGCAGCCTACGGCCCACAACCCGGCCCCCGACGACGCCCTGGTGACGGACTCCCGCGAGCGCGCCGTTCGCGCCCTGCTGCGCCAACCTCAGCTCAAGCGGCTGTGGAGCGCCCAACTCGTGGGCGGCATCGGTGACGCCCTCGGGCTGCTGGTGCTGGTCCTCCTCGCCCTCCAGGCGGCCATCGCGGAGGGCTCGTTCGGGGGCGGCTATCGAGGCGTGGCGTTCGCAGTGGCGACGGTCTTCGGGGTGCGCGTCCTCGCCACCCTGCTCTTCGGCGCCGTGCTCCTGGGACCGCTCACCTCGCTCACCTCTCAGGAAGGCCCCCTCGACCGCCGCTGGACCATGGTCGGCGCGGACGGCGTGCGCGCGGTGCTGCTGATCATCGCGCCGCTGTGGATCGACTGGACGCCGGCCGACGCGCTGGCCTTCCTCCTCGTCACCGCCTTCGTGGCCGGTGTCGCCGAACGCTTCGGGACGGTCGCCCGGGAGAGCGCCGCCCCCGCGCTGCTGCCCGCCCCGCCCCCGGAGGGCGCGACGGTGCGGCCGCTGCCGGACCACATGGACGCGCTGCGCCGCCTGTCGCTGCGTACGAGCTTCATGGCGATCCCGCTCGCGGCCGCCGCGCTCGTCGTCGCGGCGCTGATCAACAATCTGCTGGGCGCGGGAATCGACTGGTTCGACCAGCACCAGGCCGCCCTCGGCTCGTACATCGCGGCGGGGCTGTTCGCCGCCTCCCTGTCCGTGCTGACCTTCCTGGAACTGCCCGACGCGCGCACCCCGCGCGCGCGGTCGCCGCTGGAGGGCCTGCGCCGGCCCAAGACGGGCTCGGGCGTCGACAAGGGCCGCACGGGTGCGATCCCGCTGCTGGTGCTCGCCTGCGCGGCCGTCGCCGGGGCGATCGCCGCCGCCGTCGCCGTGTCGGTGCTGCACGCCAAGGACCTGGGCGGCGGCCCGGTGCTGTACGGGCTGCTGGTGCTGGCGCTGACCGGCGGAGTCGTGGTCGGCATCCGTACGGCGCCCGCCGTGCTGCCCGCCCTGTCCCGCCGCCGGCTGCTGGCGCTGGTGATCGCCTTCACCGGTGTCGCCCTGCTGGCCGCCGGACTGGTCCCGGACGTCACCACGGTGCTGCTCATCGACGCCCTGGCCGGCGTCGGCGCGGGCATGGCCGCCAACATCGGGCACACGCTCCTCGACCAGGAGGCCGAGGACTTCCGCCGCCCGCGCACGACCGAGCACCTGCACGCGGTCGTACGGGTCTCCGTGGCGCTCTGCGCGCTCCTGGCGCCCGTGGTGGCGGGGGGCATCGGCCCGCACCGCCTGGAGAACGGCAAGTTCGTCTTCGCGCACGGCGGGGCCGCGTTCACGCTCATGCTGGTCGGCGCGCTGCTGCTGCCCGTGGCCGCGCTGGTGCTGGCCAAGGTCGACGACCGCTCCGGGGTGCCGCTGCGGCACGACCTGCGGGACGCGCTGCTGCGCGGCGACGACCCGGCGCAGGCCCCCGCGGCCTCCGGTTTCTTCATCGCCCTGGAGGGCGGCGACGGCGCCGGCAAGTCCACGCAGGCCGAGGCGCTCGCCGAGTGGATCCGGGGCAAGGGCCACGAGGTCGTGCTCACGCGTGAGCCGGGAGCCACTCCCGTCGGCAAGCGGCTGCGGTCGATCCTGCTGGACGTGTCGAGCGCGGGCCTTTCGCACCGCGCGGAGGCACTGCTGTACGCGGCGGACCGCGCGGAGCACGTCGACACGGTGGTGCGGCCCGCGCTGGAGCGCGGCGCGGTCGTGATCTCCGACCGGTACATCGACTCGTCCGTGGCCTACCAGGGCGCGGGCCGTGACCTGTCCCCGACCGAGATCGCGCGGATCTCGCGCTGGGCGACCAACGGGCTCGTGCCGCATCTGACGGTCCTGCTGGACGTCTCCCCGGAGACGGCCCGCGAGCGGTTCACCGAGGCGCCCGACCGGCTGGAGTCGGAGCCTGCCGAGTTCCACGCGCGCGTGCGGTCCGGTTTCCTGACGCTGGCCGCCGCCGATCCCGGCCGCTACCTGGTCGTCGACGCCGGGCAGGAACCGGAGGCCGTGACGACGGTGGTCCGCCACCGCCTCGACCAGATGCTGCCGCTGTCCGAGGCCGAGGTGAAGGCCCAGGAGGAGGCCCGCCGCAAGGCCGAGGAGGAAGCGCGCCGCAAGGCCGAGGAGGAGGCCGCCCGCAAGGCCGAGGAGGAGCGCCTGGAGCGCGAGCGCCAGGAGCAGCTCGCGCGGCTGCGTGCCGAGGAGGAGGAGCGCAAGCGGCGCGAGCTGGAGGAGGCGCAGCGGCGCGAGGCCGAACGGCAGGCGGAGGAGGCCCGGCAGCGGGCCGAGGAAGCGCGCAGGCGCGCCGAGGAGGAGCGGGCCCGGCTCCTCGCCGAGGAGAAGGCCCGAGCCGAGGAGGAGGCCCGCCGCAAGGCGGACGAGGAGCGGCGCCGCAAGCAGGCCGAGGAGGAGGCCCGGCTGCGGGCCGAGGCCGAGGCGCTGCGCCTGGAGAAGCAGCGGAAGGCCGAGGAGGCGCTGCTGCGCGCCGAGGAGGCACGCCGGGCCGCCGAGCAGGCCTCCGCGGCCGCGCAGGCCGGTCCGCGGCCGGCGGCGCCCGCCGCTTCCACCGCACCGGCCGCGCCCGCGGTTCCGTCGGACGCGGCGACCGTGCCGACGCCGGTCGTGACCCCGAAGAACGCGTCGGGTGGCCCGGCGGAGGACACGGCGGTGCTGCGGCCGGTGCGGGACCGGAAGGGGGCGGACCGCGATCAGGCCCCCGGTGGGCCCGATTCCGAGGTCACCACGGAGCTGCCCCAGCCGCCGGTGCCGGGGGCGGCGGACGAGACGGCGGTGCTGCCGCCCGTGCCGCCGGGGGCGGCGGACGAGACGGCGGTGCTGCCGCCCGTGCCGCCGGGGGCGGCCGATGAGACGGCCGTGTTGCCGCCCGTACGTGGGGATGACCCCGCTGACCGGGTGCCGCCGGGGTTCTTCCGCGACGAGCGGTCCGGGGCGGGACCGGACGGATCCGACGACCGCACGCGGGAGCTGCCGCAGGTCGACGAGGACGGTGCGCCCAGGCGACGGTCCCGGTCCGACTGGGCGGAGGAGACGCCGTTGGACGATCTGCCGACGTTGGCGGACGAGCTGCTCGGCCCGCGTGGGGACGAGGACGGGTTCGGCGGCGACGACCGGGGTGGGCGTGGCCGGGGGCGGGGCCGGCGGGGCTGAGCTCGGTCTGGGGCGCAGCTGCGTCGCAGGAGGTGACCCTGCGTCCCAGGTCGTGGCTCCCGTTGTCAGTCCCTCCCCGCACAATGGATCCCGCAGCGCGAAGTGTGACGAAAGGGCGGGGTGAGGCGGCATGACCGTCTGGGACGACCTGGTGGGGCAGGAGAAGGTGAGCGAGCAGCTCGATGCCGCCGCTCGGGACGCCGATGCCCAGGTCACCGCGGCCGGCGCGAACACCCCACCGCCGGAGACGTCGAAGATGACGCACGCCTGGCTGTTCACGGGACCGCCCGGTGCGGGGCGGACGCAGGTGGCGAGGGCGTTCGCGGCCGCGCTGCAGTGCGTGAGCCCCGACCGCGCGCTCGGCGGTTCCCCGGGCTGCGGCTTCTGCGACGGCTGCCACACGGCGCTCGTGGGCACCCACGCCGACGTCACCACGGTCGCCGCGGTCGGCTCGCAGATCCTCGCCGAGGACATGCGCGACACGGTCCGCAAGTCGTTCACCTCGCCGGCCACCGGCCGCTGGCAGGTCATCCTCGTCGAGGACGCCGAGCGGCTGAACGAGAAGTCCGCCAACGCCGTGCTCAAGGCGGTCGAGGAGCCCGCCCCCCGCACCGTGTGGCTGCTCTGCGCCCCCTCCATCGAGGACGTCCTGCCCACCATCCGCTCCCGCTGCCGCCACCTGAACCTGCGTACGCCCTCCGTCGAGGCCGTCGCCGACATGCTCGTCCGGCGCGAGGGCATCGAGCCCGACGTCGCCGCGTCCGCCGCCCGCGCCACCCAGGGCCACGTCGACCGGGCCCGCCGCCTCGCCACCGACCCGGCCGCCCGCGCGCGCCGCGCCGCCGTGCTGAAGCTGCCGCTGCGCGTCGAGGACGTCGGCGGCTGCCTCAAGGCCGCCCAGGAGCTCGTGGACGCCGCCTCGGAGGACGCCAAGGTGCTCGCCGAGGAGATGGACGGCAAGGAGACCGAGGAGCTCAAGGCGGCCCTGGGCGCGGCCCAGGGCGGCCGGCTGCCGCGCGGTACGGCGGGTGTGATGAAGGACCTGGAGGACAAGCAGAAGCGTCGCCGGACCCGTACCCAGCGCGACAGCCTCGATCTCGCCCTCACCGACCTGACCGCCTTCTACCGGGACGTCCTCGCCCTCCAGCTCGGCTCGCGCGTGGCGATCGCCAACGGCGACGCCGAGGACGCCCTGGAGCGGCTCGCCCGCGGCAGCACCCCCGAGTCCACCCTGCGCCGCATCGAGGCCATCGCCGCCTGCCGCGACGCCCTCGACCGCAATGTGGCCCCGCTGCTGGCGGTGGAGGCGATGACGATGGCGCTGAGAGCGGGCTGAGGGGGAGAGGGGACAGCGGGGCCAAGGAGCCGGGAGAGGGTGGGGACCGGGGGAGCGGCCCGATCACGACACGTTGACGGCGTAACTCATCCGTGGCACTTCGCGCACACAGAGCTTCCATGCGGTCGCTGAGAGTTACGCTCGATGGATGTACCTCAGGCGTTCCCCTCGCAGGTCCCGTCCCGGTGTCGCCCTTCTCGGCGCCGCCGCACTGCTCGTCTCCGCCTGCTCCGCCTCCGGGGCGCAGACGGGTTCCGCCGGTGCGGCCGAGGCGGCGCTGGCCGCGCTGCCGCGTGCCACGCCGTCCGCGCTGTCGCCGTACTACGGGCAACGGCTGAAGTGGAGCGGTTGCGAAGTCCCCGGCTTCGAGTGCGCCACGATGAAGGCGCCGCTCGACTACGCCAGGCCGGACGCGGGGGACGTACGGCTCGCCGTGGCCCGCAAGAAGGCCACGGGGCCGGGTAAGAAGCTCGGCTCGCTGCTGGTGAACCCGGGCGGTCCGGGTGGCTCGGCGGTCGGCTACCTCCAGCAGTACGCCGGCATCGGCTACCCGGCCCAGGTCCGCGCCCGCTACGACATGGTCGCCGTCGACCCGAGGGGTGTGGCCCGCAGCGAGCCCGTGCAGTGTCTCGACGGACCGCGGATGGACACGTACACGCAGGTGGACGTGACGCCCGACGACCGGCGGGAGACCGATGCGCTCGTCGCGTCGTACCGGAGGTTCGCGGAGGGGTGCGGGGCGGACGCGCCCCGTCTCCTGCGTCATGTGTCGACGGTGGAGGCGGCGCGGGACATGGACATCCTCCGGGCGGCGCTGGGGGACAGGAAGCTGACGTACGTCGGGGCGTCGTACGGGACGTTCCTCGGGGCGACGTACGCGGGTCTCTTCCCGGAGCGGGTGGGACGGCTCGTCCTGGACGGCGCGATGGACCCGTCGCTGCCCGCGCGTCGGCTGAACCTGGACCAGACGAAGGGGTTCGAGACGGCGTTCGCTTCGTTCGCGAGGGACTGCGTACGGCAGGCCGACTGCCCGCTCGGCGGCGCGGGCGCGACACCCGACCGGGTCGGCAAGAACCTCAAGGCATTTTTCGGAAAGCTGGACGCGCGCCCCCTCCCCACCAGGGACCCGGGCGGCCGCACCCTCGGCGAGGCCCTGGCCACCACGGGCGTGATCGCGGCGATGTACGACGAGGGTGCCTGGGAGCAGCTGCGCGAGGCGCTGACCTCGGCGATGAAGGAGAACGACGGCGCGGGTCTGCTCGCCCTCGCCGACAGCTACTACGAGCGGGACCCCGACGGCCGCTACGCCAACCTGATGTTCGCCAACGCGGCGGTGAACTGCCTGGACCTGCCCGCCGCCTTCTCCTCACCCGAGCAGGTACGCGACTCCCTCCGCACCTTCGAGAAGGCCTCCCCGGTCTTCGGCGCGAGCCTCGCCTGGTCCACCCTGAACTGCGCGTACTGGCCGGTCGCGCCGACGGGTGGCCCGCACCGCATCGAGGCGAAGGGCGCCGCCCCGATCGTCGTCGTCGGCACCACCCGCGACCCGGCGACCCCGTACCGCTGGGCCCGGTCCCTCGCCGACCAGCTCTCCTCCGGCCGCCTCCTCACCTACGAGGGCGACGGCCACACCGCCTACGGCCGCGGCAGCGCCTGCGTCGACACCGCGATCAACACGTACCTCCTGCGCGGCACTCCACCTCCGGCCAAGGGAAAGCGCTGCTCATAGCCCCTCCCGCCGGCCCCGCAGCGTCGCTCCGGGGGCGTGGTCAGAGCGCCCCCGGAAACTGTGTAGACTTACCGACGTTGCTGATCGCACCATAGTGCGGACAGCGTGCCGCCTTAGCTCAGATGGCCAGAGCAACGCACTCGTAATGCGTAGGTCTCGGGTTCGAATCCCGAAGGCGGCTCCATGGTGAACCCCAGGTCGGGCCTTTGACCTGGGGTTTCTTGTTTTGGGTGACCTTGGAATTCGGGCCAATCGGGCACGAGCGGTCTGTGCATCGCAGTGCGTACCGTTCCGCAACGAGGACCAGTTCGGCGGGGACTGGGGTCAGGCCACAGGGCGCTGTCGAGAAGGCGGAGAAGTCGCCGGCCTGAGGTGCTGGTCGCGGTGGTGCACGCCGGTGGGCGCGTACCACCGCGACAACCACCTCAGCCGGCTTGTGCTCTGACCGGACGGTTGGCCCTCACGCTCCAGCGTCCGTCGACGCGGGTGAGGCGGATGGGGTGGTCGAAGCACTTGCTGACCTGGTCGCTCGTCAGGACCTCATCGGCGGGACCGGAGGCCAGACGGCGCCCGTCACGCAGCAGCATCACGTGGGTCGTCCCTGGAGGAAGCTCCTCCAGATGGTGGGTGACCAGGACGGACGCGAGAGCCGGGTAGGTGTGCTGCAGTGCGTCGATCCGCTCGATGAGCTGTTCGCGGCCGGCGACGTCCAGACCGGTCGCGGGCTCGTCGAGCAGCAGCAGTCGCGGACTTGGCATGAGCGCACGGGCAATGAGCGCACGGCCCCGTTCCCCCTGGGACAGGGTCGGCCACCGCGCCCCGTGGCGATCGCTGAGGCCGAGCAGATCGATGAGACGGTCCGCCATGGCGACCTGTTCGGGTGCCGGGTTCCAGCGCGGAACACGCTCAATGGTGTTGGTCAGCCCGGTCAGTACGACGTCCTGGACCTTGAGGGGTGAGCGCAGATCGTGCCGTGGGTTGACGTGGCCGACGTAGGAGCGCAGTTGGCGCATGTCGACCCTTCCCAGGTGGTGGCCCAGTACCTCCACAGTGCCGCGGGTGGGGTGCGCGAGCGCTCCGAGAAGACTGAGCAGGGTGCTCTTGCCCGCCCCGTTGGCGCCGAGCAATGCCCAGTGCTCGCCGGCTCGTACGGTCAGTGACACTTCGCGCAGAATCCGATTGCCGTCGCGGACGACGTCCACGTCTTCCACGCGGAGTACCGGGATTGCGTTCACGAGGAGGCCCGTCCGGAACGGTTGACGGCGGCCATGACGGCGTGGACCGATGCGGTCAGGACCGAGGTGTCCCAGCCCGCGCCCCAGCAAGTGACGCCGTCCACGCGGCACTCGGCGTAAGCGACTGCGGGACTGCCCGGCCCTGTGGCGGTGGAGTGCTCGGTGTAGCTGAGGATGTCGACGGTGAAACCGACGGTACGGAGGGCATCGGCGAGGGCGGACAGCGGTCCGTTGCCGGTGCCCCGGCAGGAGTGTTCCTGCCCGTCGGCGTGCAGCGTGCAGGTGAACTGGTGCTCGCCCGGTACGGGCTCCGTGGTGTTCCAGGCGGCCAGGGTGACCGGGCCGTCCAGGGCAGGGGTGATGTAGGTGGTGCGGAAGAGTTCCCACAGTTCCTTGTGCGAGAGCTCCTGACCGGTGGCGTCGGTGAGGTGCTGCACCGTTCGGGAGAAGTCCGGGCGCATCGTCCGGGGCAGGTCGAGGCCGTGGTGGGTGCGGAGGAGGTGGGCGATGCCTCCCTTGCCGGACTGGGAGTTGATGCGGATGACTTCCTCGTACGTGCGGCCGATGTCGCCCGGGTCGATGGGCAGATACGGCACCGCCCACGAGGCCTCCGCGGTGGAGACGCCCTTCTCGGCGGCCTGCTTGGCGTGATGGGCCATGCCCTTGGCGATGGCGTCCTGGTGGGTGCCGGAGAAGGCCGTGTGCACGAGGTCGCCGCCGTAGGGGTGGCGCGGGTGGACCGGCAGCCGGTTGCAGTACTCCACCACCTCGCGCACCGCGTCGATGTCGGAGAAGTCGATCATCGGGTTCACACCCTGCGCGTACAGGTTCAGGGCCAGGGTCACCAGGTCGACGTTCCCGGTGCGCTCGCCGTTGCCGAACAGGCAGCCCTCCACGCGCTGCGCCCCTGCCAGGACGGCGAGTTCGGCACAGGCGACGCCGGTGCCACGGTCGTTGTGCGGGTGCACGGAGAGGATCACGGACTCACGGCGCGCCAAGTGGCGGTCCATGTACTCGATCTGATCCGCGTACACGTTGGGGGTGGCGATCTCGACGGTCGCCGGCAGGTTGTGGACGACCGGCCGGTCCGGGCTCGCCTCCCACAACTCGGTCAGGCTGTTGCACACCTCCAGGACGAAGTCCGGCTCCGTGAGGTTGAAGACCTCCGGTGAGAACTCGAACCGGATGTCAGCACTCGGCCGTTCTTCGGCACGACGCATCAGGTAGGTGGCGGCGTCCCGGATGAGTTCGTGAACTTCGGCGCGGGAGCGGCCCAGGACGACGTCCCGCCACGCGGGCGCGGTCGCGGTGTAGAGGTGCACGAGGGTGCGGGGGAGCCCTTCGACGGATGCGACGGTCCGGTCGATCAGGTCCCGGCGGGCCGCGGTGAACACGGAGATGGTCACGTCGTTGGGCACGGTGCCGCTGTCGGCCAGGTGCCGTACGAAGTCGAAATCGGTCTGGCTGGCGGAGGGGTAACCTACCTCGATCTCCTTGAAACCCATGGTGACCAGGAGGTCGAACATCCGGCGCTTGCGCTCGGTGTCCATCGGCTCGGCCAGCGCCTGGTTGCCGTCACGCAGGTCGACCGGCACCCACAGCGGGGCCCGCTCGATCCGGCGCGACGGCCAGGTCCGGTCGGTCAGTGGCAGGGCGACTCGCTGGTGTGCGGGCTGGTAGCGGTGATGCGGCATTGCGCTCGGACGCTGGGGGTTCCAACGCGGAGCATCCACCGGGACATCACCGGAGGGCGTGCGCAGGGTGGGAAACACCGTGTTCTGGAAGGAGGAAGCCATCGTGCGGAACTTCTTTCAGTCGGCCATCCGAATGACCGGCGCAGCCCGGCACCCCGCTGCGGGGTGCCGGTCATGTCAGGCCCCGCAGCGGCAGCCGAGGAGAAGGAGCTCGTGCAGCAGCATGGTGGGTACAGTAACGACAACTCAGCTCCTCAGACAACCTGAGAGGTGTAGGAAGGTGAACCTCACATGTCACTAGGTGCCTTGCGGCCGTCCCCCTTGGTCGAGCAGGCCACTGAACACCTGCGCGAGCAGATCACCGGCGGTGAGTGGGCCGTTGGGGCCAAGCTCCCTGGCGAGACCTCCCTCGCCAAGACCCTCGGCGTGGGGCGCTCCACCGTCCGTGAGGCCCTCCGCGCACTGGCCGGCGCCGGGCTGGTGCAGGCACGCCAGGGATCCGGTGTCTTCGTCATCGCGACCAAGCCCAAGGAGGACTGGTCCACCCAGCTCCGCCAGGCGGTCATCACCGATGTCTACGAAGTCCGGATGCTCGTCGAGGTGGAAGCAGCGCAGTTGGCCGCGCAGCGCCGAACCGAAGAGGACATCGTCGCCCTCCATGAGGCCCTGGCCAGGCGCCGTGACGCCGCGAACGGCGACAACGCCGAGTTCGTCGAGGCCGACATCGCCCTGCACGAGGCCGTGGTCGCCGCGGCGCACAACCCGGTGCTCACCGGCTTGTTCACCGAGTTCGTCCCCGTGCTGCAACGGCGGCTGCTGGATCTGGTCGAGCTGCTCAGCCTCCGCTCCGACGATCCGAACCATGGCGACGAGGGGCACGCCGTACTGGTGAACGCCGTCGTGCAGGGAGACGCCGAGGCGGCCGGACACGCGCTGAGGGAGGAACTCAAGCAGACTCTCGCACTCCTCCACTCCCTCTGACCTGCGTCGTTCTTTTTGGGGTTTTTTGCGTGGGGTGACCTTGGAATCCTGGGCGGGGATATGCCGGTGGGTCACGGGTTCTGCTTCGGCGGGCGGTCGGCGTAGTCCTCGACCAGGTTGCCGATGAGCGCGAGGAGGGCGTCGGCTCGGTGGCGGTCCTCGCGCTGTGCGTGCAGGGCCTGGGCGACCTGTCGGAGCCGGGCCAGGGCGTCCGGCTCGCAGTTCAGCACCTCTTCGAGCAGCGGATCGGAGATCAGGTCCAGGCAGGCGCTGAACAGCCGACGGGTGGCAGGGGACGGCGGGGCGGTGTCGGGGGTGGCGTAGGCGGTGGTCAGACAGCGCGCGGGATCGGTGAGGCGCCAGCCGACGACGGTGCCGTGCTGACCAGGAGCGCCACGTCCGGGGCGATGCCGATACCGGCCTCCAGCGGTTCGTCGAGGACGTCGAGGTCGCGCAGGCAGGTCAGCGCGGCATCCCCGGAAGCGCGACACAGCACCATGCACATCTCCAGACGGAAGTCCCGGACCTCGTCCGCACGGAGCCCGCCCGGCCGTACCGCGGGCACGACGGGAACGCGGGCCGAGGTCTCGGCGTAAGAGGACACGTACGGCATCTGGAACTCGGCCCCCACCAGGTTCCGGCTGTCCGGGTCGAACCGGAGGACGTCAGGGGTGTCCCACAGCCAATCCTGGCTGCCGAAGGTGGCCGCGAGGAACCGCTCACGTTCCCCCGCGTTCGCGTAAGGCGCGATGTCCACGGAGTTGCCTGTGAAGCGGGGTTCTGCTCGGGGCCGACTGGTCCCAGGGCTTGGGAGTCGACGGCCGGTGCCGGGTCGCCGGGCGGGAACGCGCCGGTGGCCCCGGGTGCGTCACCGTCCACGCCGATTGCCCCAGGTCGGATCCACGACCTGGGGTTGGCTGCGTGTCGCCGAGCGCGGGGTGCCCCGCCCGCCATGGCGGTGTCCGGTACTCCGGCCCGGGTCCCGTCGGAACAGGGAGTCGTTCGGGAGTACCGGGGGCTTATCGGGTCAGGACGCCGTCAAGGACCGTCCGGCAGATCGCGTGCAGTTCGGCCTCGAGGTCCAACTGGGCGTCGGGCTGGGCCCAGCGGTAGAGCGTGCCGAGGTACACGTCGCGCAGGATGTGGCCGGCGAGGTGCGGTTCCACGGTGTCGAGGACCTCGCTCCGGCTGCGGCCCGCTTCGATGAACTCGGCGAACATCTGGCTGACGTAGGGCTGCTCGTACAGGGGGAAGCCCGCCTTGACCCAGGCGGCGAGCATGGCCTGCGTCTGGGCGCTGTCGCGCAGACTGATCTCCGCGAGGACGCTCATGCAGTGCAGCAAGGTCTGCCGGGTGCCGTCCCCGGGGGCGAGCCCGGCGAGCCCCAGGCGCAGCTGCTCGCGACGGTTCTCCCCCCAAGCCGCGATGAGGTCTTCCTTGCGCTGGAAGTGGTTGAAGAAGGTGCCGCGCGCCACGTCCGCCGCTTCGGTGATCTCGTCCACAGTGGTCTGGTCGTACCCCTGGAGCGTGAACAGTTCGAGGGCGGCGTCGTAGATGCGGTTCTTCACCTTCAGTTTGTTGCGTTCGCGCCGTCCGGTCGGAGGGGGTGCCGTGGTGGTCTGTGTGTCGCTCATGCCTAACTCCTGTCGCCCACTGTGCGGCGCCTGCCGGTCCCTGAACCCCGGTCGCATCGGCGGTCGACGTCGTGGGACGGGGCAGCGCCCGCGTCGTCCCCGGCTGGGCTGAGGCAGACCGCAAGTGCCTGCATTCCGTACACGTGTATCACGATCTATGAATGAGTGGTAGTTCATCTTTGGTTGGTGCCGAGGGTCGGCCGGAACAGATGTGGAGCAATCCGTTCCGGCCGGGCCTCCGCACGTCAGCTGCTTGCGAGCGCGCCGACCAAGGACGCGGCGAGCGTCTTCACATTCTCCTTCCCGAGGAGTCGGGACAGCGGTATGTCACGGCCCAGCTCGACGCGGACGCGCCCCCGCAGCTGTGCGGCGGAGAGGGAGTCGAATCCGTAGTCCCCGAGTCGTCTTCGTACGTCGATGCGTGCGGCGTCCATGCCCAGCAGTTCCGCCACGATCTCCACGAACCTCGATGCCGGGTCCTGGTCGGTGGCGTCGCCGACGAGCCCACCGACCGGCTCGGACGTCTGGGGCATCGGCGCACGGGGCGCCATCGCCTTCCCCCGTGCCGGTGTCCCTGCCTCCTGCGGCTGCGGCTTCAGGGCTTTGCCGAGCCCGCCCAGGAGTCGCCCGGGTATGTGCGGTATCTGCGATAACAGTGGCGTCCGTGACATCTGTGAGATGCGTGGCATTTGTGCTACCTGTGTCATCTGTGCCATCTGCGTCATCTGTGTCAGGATCGCGCGGACGTACGTACCCGCGGTGCCGCCGGTGCCAGTGTCAGCGCTCAACCGCTCCAGCCGGATGCCGTGGAACTCGGCGATCAGGTGCCCCCGCCGGTCGATGACGGTGGCGTCGACGAGGGCCGCCGCGCCGGCCTCCTGGATGTTCAGGGCGGTGTGCAGCCAGAACTCCTCCGGCAGGTCACCGTGGAAGCTCACCCGGCCGAACGCTGCCGCCCGGTAGGCGGAATCGGCCGGGAGCGAGGCGGGAAGGGCCGCGAAGAGAGACAGCAGCGCGGCCTCCCACCCGGCCTGCGCCGGGACGTCCGGGCGCTGCATGAGAGCCACCGACTCGCCGTCGCGACGCCAGATGTGGCGGACGGCGCGCATCGCGGGGCTCGGCTCGTAGCCGCGGCGGCCCAGTCCTTCGAAGAACACCTCCGGGGTCTGGTGGGTGCCGCACCGGCCCAGCGCCGAGTCGAGCATCTCGCGGCCGGACCGGAGGCGCCTCGGCGCGGTGGTGCGCACGGTTGCCGTCAGGCAGGGGATGTTCGGCAGGTCCGGTACGGCGCCCACGGCGTGGACCTCGGCCGAGGCCACGACGGTCCGCTCACGCGAGTCCTTCGACCCCTCCCTGTCCTCCGGCCCCTCTGTCTCGTCCGGTCCCGCCTTCTCCTCTGTTCGCACGCGAAGCGTCACGCGGCCGTCGTGGGGGATCTCCACCAGCTCGTCCGCGAGGCGGATGTCCTCGATGGTGACGGTGCCGGCACCGGCGGAGGGAACCGCTTCGCGCAGCATGGCGAGTTGGACGGCCGGTGGCACCGGGGTCAGCCCTCGCAGCCGGACGGCCGCCCCGCTCAGGTCGGTGCCGAGGTCGACGGTGCGGTGGCGTGCGGCGGACCGGGCCGGAGGCCTCGTACGGCGCAGCGGCTCCGTCTCCCAGGGGTAGGCGGGCAGCGGGACCCGGCGGGCCGGCCCGCGGAACCAGCGCTGCCAGTCGACGGAGCCGCCGAGGGTGAAGAAGGCGCCGAGGGACCGGGCGAGCGCCAGCGCCTCGTCGGGGCGGCGCCGGTCGGTGGAGGCGACGACGGCCGACGGGCAGCCCGCGTCGGCGAGGGTGTCCTCGATCGCGCCCAGCAGGACGGGGTGCGGGCTGATCTCGACGAAGACGTTCTCGGCCTCCTTCGCCAGATAGCGGACGCTGTCGAGGAACCGTACGGGTTTGCGCAGGTTGTCCATCCAGTACCGGGCATCGAGCTCCGGGCCTTCCAGGAAGGTGCCCAGCACGCTGGAGTGCATCGGAACCGTGCTCGGGGCCGGCTTCAGGTCGGTCAGCTGCTTCAGCAGGTCCTCGCGCAGCGGGTCCATGAAGGGGGAGTGCGAGGCGACGTTGACCTGGACCAGGCGGTGGAAGACGCCCTCGCGCTCCAGCCGCCGCCCGAGGCGTCGCAGGGCCTCCGTCCCGCCCGCCAGGACGGAGGAGGTGGGCGCGTTCTGCGCGGCCACGCACACACCGCCGCCCTCTTCGGCCGCGAGGTCCTGCGCCTGCTCGGCGGAGAGGTCCACCACCATCATCGCGCCCTGTCCGGCGGCGCGTTGCATGAGAGCGCTGCGGCGGCAGATGACCGCGGCGGCATCGGCGTGGGTGAGCCCGCCCGCCACGGCGGCGGCCGCCGTCTCTCCCATGCTGTGGCCCAGGCACACCTCCGGGTCGACGCCCATGTCGCGCCACACCGCCGCCAGTGCCACCTCGGCCGCCCACAGCACGGGTTGGACGGTGCCGACCTGGTCGGGAAACGGGCCGTCGGCCGAGGCCAGGACATCCGTGACGGACCAGCCGGTCTCCTCGCGGACCAGGCTGTCGCACGACGCCAGGGCCTGGGCGTAGGCGGGTGACGCGGCCTTCAGCGACCGTCCCATGCCGGACCACTGCGAGCCCTGTCCCGGGAAGACGAACACCGCTCGGCGCGGGCCGTCGAACCCGGCCTCGCCCAGTCCGCCGTTGTCCGTCGGCCGGTCCCGCGCGAGCGCGCGCAGGGCTTCGCCCAGCTCGTCGTGGTCGGTTCCGGTGACCCACAGCCGGTAGGGGTGGGCCTGGCGGTTCTGTGCCGCGGTGGCACAGACGTCCCAGAGGGGGAGGTCACGGCCCGCGCCGTGCGGCGCGAGGAAGTCCGCGTACGCGTTCGCGAGACGGCGCAGGGCCGCGGCGCTGTGGGCGCTGAGGACCAGCAGGTGGGTGGGGCGGCCCTCGGGCAGTTCCGTACGGCCCCGGGGCGGTTCGGCGCGGCGGGCCGGGGCTGCGGCGACCACGACGTGGGCGTTGGTGCCGGACAGCCCGAAGGAGCTCACGCCGACCACGGCGCCCGTCCGGCCGGGGTCCAACTCCTCGTTGCGGGTGACCACTTCGAGGGGACTGGCCGCGTCGGCGAGCAGGGGTTGCGGGTCGGTCAGGTGCAAGGACGCCGGGATGATCCGGTGCCGGGTGACGAGGACGGCCTTGATGAGCCCGGCGATGCCGGCGGCCGCCTCGGCGTGGCCGATGTTGGACTTCACCGAGCCCACCTTCAGCCGCCCGCGGTTGGGGCGCCGACCCCGCACCATCTCTGCCAGGGCGCGCAGTTCGACCCCGTCGCCCACCGGCGTTCCGGTGCCGTGGGCCTCGACGTAGTCCAGCTCGTCGGGGTCCACTCCGGCGCTGCGCCAGGCCTCACTGATCATCATCTTCTGCCCGTCGACGGCCGGCTTGATCAGGGAGCCGCTGCCCCGGCCGTCGTTGGTGACGGAGCTGCCGGGCAGTAACGCGAGGACCTGGTCGCCGGCCTCCTCGGCGTCACGCAGCCGCTTGAGTACGACGACGCCCACGCCTTCGCTGCGGACGAAGCCGTTGGCCTTGGTGTCGCCGAACGCGCAGCGGCCGTCCGGGGACAGCATGTCCGCGGAGGAGAAGGCGATGGCGTCCTGCGGAGAGAGGATGACGTTGGCCCCGCCGGCGATGGCCAGGTCCGTCTCCCCCGCCAGCAGGCTCTGCCGTGCCATGTGGACGGCCACCAGCGACGAGGAGCACGCGGTGTCGACCATCACGCTCGGGCCGCGCAGATCGAGGTCGTAGGAGATGCGGCCCGCCGCCATGGCCCGGAAGTGGCTGCCGGTGGCGTCCCGCAGCGAGTGCTTGTCCAGTTCGGCGCCGTGCGCGTAGTCGGCGGTGGCCTGGCCGATGAAAACACCCGCGTTGCTGCCCGCGATCGCGGGTGCCGTGATACCCGCCGCGTCCAGGGCCTCGCGCACGACCAGCAGCAGGAGTCGGTGCTGCGGGTCGATGCTGGCGCCCTCGGCCGGTGAGATGCCGAAGAAGGCGGTGTCGAAGGAGAAGGCGTCCGGAAGGAAGCCACCGTGCCGCGACGTCGTACGCCCGGGCGTCTTCGGGGCTGGTGCGTAGTGGGGCGTGATGTCGAACCGCTCCGGCGGCACCGGTGTCACCGAATCGACGTTTCCCACCAGGTTGGACCAGTACTCCTCGACGTTTCCCGCCTGCGGAAACCTGCACCCCATCGCCACGACCGCGATGGGTGTGCCCTCCCCGAGTCCTGCACCCATACGAATGAGACCCCCCTCAGTCCGGGTTCAACGGTTCACTGCGCCAGCGAGCCTAGTCTAAAAATAAACTCGAGAACAAGTATGTTCCGGAGGTGCATCCAAATCCTGAACGCTGGTTCGAATCATGGTCTACGATTTAAAGTCGTACTCTGGACTAAGAAGGTACTGCGATACTAATCTTCTGTCGCGCCCCGGCTTCCGTCGAGGCCGTGTACGAGCTGGAGGGGTGAGCTCTGATGGTTCCGCTGGTTCCGCTGGTTCCGCACAGGTCCGGGGCAGGGCGGTCGACAGGACAGGCGGCCGCCGGGCTGTCGGTGCTGCCCGAGCTGATGCGCCGCGCCGCGCGCATCCCCTCCCTGGCCGCGAAGTACGCGCCTCATGTCGGCGCCGACGACTTACCGGAGCTCACCGCGCTTCCGGTGCTGACCCAGCCGGAACTCGCCCGTGCCACGAAGGAGGTGCTGACACTCGGGCGCGCGAGCGACTCGGCCCAGCTGTGGGCCGACGGCGGGACCCTGGACTCGCCCGCGCTGACCCTGCTGCCGGAGGGGATGTTCGCCCCGCAGATCCGCCGGGTGTGGCGCCCGCTGGGTCCCGCGGACGTCCTCGCCAATCTGCATCCACCCGGGAAGCTGAGGCCGGATCACTACTTCTACAACCGGTTCGCCGCCGAGTCGGGCGCCACCACGCTCGCCTTCGGACGGCTGCCGGACGGAAACCACGACGACTGGCTGGACTTCTTCGCCCGGCACCACGTCACCGCGGTGGCCGCGCCTCCCGAGACGCTCCGTCGGCTGCTGGGCGGTACGACGGCCGGCCGGCCGGTGCCGTGGCTGCGCACCCTGCTGCTGGGCGGGGCGGCGTGCGATCCCACCGCGGACGCGCAGATCGCCGAGTGCTTTCCGTACACGGACGTCTGGCGTCTGTACGGGTCACCGGGCGCCTGGGTGACCGGGCACCGGGGGCCGCAGTGCCTGGCGGACGTGTACCACCCCCTGCCGCACCAGCACGTGGAGATCGTCGACGGCATGCTGCGGGTGACGACGCTCGACGTGTCCAGGAACCCGCCGCTGATCCGCTACCAGACCCAGGACCGCGGCGAGTTCGCCCGCTGCACCTGCGGTCTGTCCGGTCCCGCGGTGCGGGTGTTCGGGCCCGCCTCGCCCTTCTTCCGCTTCCACGGCCGGGCCGTCTCGGCCAGGGAACTGGTCGAGTTGGCCACCGCCGGTGAGGAGGTCACCGCCGCCCAGGTGGCGGTGAGCGGGGAGCAGCGGATCCAGTTGAGGGTCCGGCTGGCTCCCGGCGTGCCCGACGACCACCATACCCACGCCTGGATCAGGTTCCGGGTGCTGGAGAGCCATCTCGCGCTCGCGGCCTGCGTCACCGAACAGCCTGATCTGTTCGAGGTGGTCGCGGTGGACGACGTGGACCCGGCCGCGGCGGTCCTGGTGAGCGAGGAGTACTGAAGCGCGGTCCGAGGCTGAGCCACCTGAGGAAACAACCGTAGGTACGAGAGGATTTGTCATGTCCGAGCAGCTCACTTCCCGACAGGACGCGTTCACCGCACAGGCCGAGGACGAGATCCTCGTCGCGGTGCGTGCGGTGGCACCCGAACTCGACGAGATGATCAAGGCCGAACCGCTCCCGGAGGGCTGGCTGCCGGGATGGGACGTGGCCGGGGTGGTGCTCCGGGGTGCCCCCGAGGGATTCAGCCCGATGCCCGGTGACAGGATCGTGGGTGTGGCGACCGGCAGGCAGTGGTCTTCGTGCATGGCCCTGCCGTCCGAGTACGCCGTGGTCCTTCCCGACCACGTCAGCTTCGAGCAGGCGGCGGCGCTGCGGGTGGCCGTACTGACCGCCCTGCGGCTGGTGCGCGGCGCGGGGCCGTTGACCGGCCGTCGAGTGCTGGTCACCGGTGCGGACCAGGGCATAGGCCGGCTGCTGGTGGAGCTGGCCGCGGCACTGGGCGCCGAGGTGACCGCCGCGGTGCGGGACGAGGCGCGGCGGGCGCAGGTCGACGACCTGGGCGCGGCCCGTGTGGTCGCCGGACTGGAGGGCGTCGGCGAGTCCTTCGACGTCATCTACGAGGCCGCCGCGGGCGACGTGAGCGCGGCCGGGCTGGGGCTGGCGGCGGACTGCGGGACGGTGTTCCTCTACGAGAGCTTCGCCCCGCACGCCGCCGACATCAGCTTCTTCCGGTTCTTCGGCGGCCCGGAGCAGGCCGGTCTGCGCCACTTCGTCTTCCGTACGGCCACCCCCGAGGACCGCGAACTCGCCCAGCTGCTCGACCTGTTGACCACCGGCGAACTCTCGTTGGGCGCCATCGCCGCGACGGCGCCGAGCGCGGCCTGAGGGGCCTGGGGCCTGTCGTTCGGGTCACGCCGCAGACGCGGGGTCTGGCACTGTGCGGGTCCGGGGCGCGCGGCCCGGCACCGCACCCCGCCGCGTCCCCGGCGGGAGCTGATCCGACCGGGGAACGTGGCGCGGGCTCCGACCTGGGCCGTATCCGTGAAGTCCCGCCTGGCCACGTTGCGGACACGGCCCAGGACCCGGAAACGGCGGCGAAATGAAAGAGGGGGTGCGGCCCGTGGGCCGCACCCCCTCTTCGCCGTCTCGCGGCGCCGTGGGTCATCCGGTGGTGGCCACCGGCCCCAGCCACTCGGTCAGTTCGGCACGCAGCAGGTCCAGGTCCCCCTGGTGGCCGTGGGCGGCGATGTGGCCGTCCGGTCTGATCAGGTAGTAGCCCTGCTGCCGGCACCCCGTCTCGGGGCGGGCGGACCCGGCGGACAGGTGCACGGCCCGCACCTCGGGCCACGCCGCGGTCAGCCCGCCGACCTGCTCGCGCCAGGCGGCCCCCTCGCCCCGGCACATCACGGCGAGCGTCCAGCCGGGCGGCTCGGCGCGCGGCCCGGCGAACCCGTTCGGCGTCGCCAGTTCGCGCGGGAAGACCGCGCCGACGCCCAGCCCGCCGGGGAGTCGCGAGCGGAGTCGGCACGCGGAGCGGTCGCCCGGCAGCTGGGTGTCGCGGACGGGCGGATAGGCCAGTCGCCGACCGGCCATGACGGGGGCGTACAGGCGGAACAGGCCGGTGCGTTCGGCGGTACGGAAGGCGGCGTCCCGGGCCTTGACCGCCAGGGAGCCGCGCACCATCCAGCCGCGGGTCTGGAGGTCGGTGTCGCGGACCACGCGCCGCGCCACAGCGGCCCGCTCGGGTCCATACGTGAGCAGCAGCCGGGAAGGAGCCCTGCCTTGCAGCACGGCGGCCATTTTCCAGGCCAGGTTGTGGGCGTCCTGCATGCCCGTGTTGAGCCCCTGGCCGCCCGCGGGGCTGTGTACGTGAGCCGCGTCGCCGGCTATGAAGACCCGCCCGAGCTGGAAGTCGCTGGCGTGCCGGGCATGGATGCGGAACTCCGACTCCCAGACCGGCTTGGTGAGCGTGACCCCACGCGGGCCCCGCTCGTCGACGATCTTCTGCATCTTCTCGACGCTGACCTTCTCGCCCGGGGCCATGCTGGAGAAGAACCGGTAGATGCCGCCCGGCAGGGCGACCACGACCAGCGCGCCCGCCGCCGACTGGTAGTACAGCGCCTGGTCCGGCGGCAGGTAACCCTTGATCTCCGTGTCGACCAGGGCGAACGCGCTCTCGTAGGTGCTGCCGGAGAAGCCGCTGCCCAGTTGGCCGCGCACCGCGCTGCCCGCCCCGTCGGTGCCGATGACGAAGGCCGCCCGGGTGCGTTCCACCCGGCCGTCGGAGTGCTCCAGAACCGCGGTCACCCCGTCGACGCCGTCGATGCGCCCGGAGAAGTCCATGGCGTCGAAGGTGAGCAGCCGTACCCCTCGCTCCACCTTGCCGCCCAGTTCCCGCAACCGGGTGCGCAGGATCCGCTCGGTCTCGTTCTGCGGCAGGCACAGCGGGCTGAGCGACTGCGGGAAGTCGAAGCTGGCCAGCCGCCGCCGCTCGGAGAAATAGCTGAACGCGTTGATCTGGACGCCGGTGCCGCGCAGTTCGGACAGCACGCCGAGGTCTTCGAAGAGGTCGATGCTGCGCGGCCAGACCAGCAGCGCCTTGGGGAAGGGCGAGGGTTCGAGAGCGCGGTCGACGATGCGCACGCGCACCCCGCGGCGCAGCAGTTCGCAGGCCGCCATCATCCCGGTCGGTCCGGCTCCCACGATCAGTACGTCGTACGGGTCCGCCACGGTCTTTTCCGGTGCCGGTCGCGCGGTGTTCGACATGGAGCTCCTCCGTCTCTCATGGACGCTCGTTGACTTGACGCTCATTGACGAGGGCCATCAGATATCTTATTGTCATTCGAGATCTTACATAAGGGCCTCAGCCGAGAACACCGGAAGGAAGAGGGGTCATGACCATCCAGACCGAGACCCGGACGACAGCGCCGGAGCGCCGGGAGGACGCGGGCTCGCTCAGCGTGATGATCGCGGTCGCCCTGGCCAGCGTGCTGCTTCCCCTTGCCATCACCGCCCCCGCGGTGGCCATGCCCGACCTCACCATCGACCTCGACTCCACGGTGGCCGGCGGCCAGTGGGTGCAGAACGCGTACGGGGTGACCTTCGCGGCCTGCATGCTGGCGGCCGGCACGCTCGCCGACCAGTTCGGCCGCCGCCGCATCCTGGCGATCGGCACCGTCGTCTTCATGGCCATGTCGGTCGTCGCCGCGCTGTCCACCGACATCCTGGTGCTGGACATCGCACGAGCCTTACAGGGCATCGGCGCGGCCGGCGTGCTCACCAGCGGCGCCGCCATCCTGGCCGCCTCCTTCACCGGACGCAGGCGCACCCAGGCCTTCGGCGTCCTCGGCACCTCCTTCGGCGCCGGCCTGGCCCTCGGGCCCGTGCTCGGCGGGGCGCTCGTCAGCCTGGCCGGCTGGCGTGGAGTGTTCTGGATCAACGTCCTGGTCGGCGCCGTCGCCCTGGCCCTGATGCCGCGCATCAAGGAGTCGAGGGACCCGAACGCGACCCGGGTGGACTGGCCCGGCCTCGCCACCTTCAGCGCCAGTCTCTTCCTGCTCGCGCTCGGCTTCGTCGAGGGCGGCGAGCGAGGCTGGGCGCACCCGGCGACCCTCGGTTCACTCGCGGGCTTCGCCCTGTTCATGGCCGCGTTCGTGGTGATCGAACAGCGGGTGGCGCGGCCCATGTTCGACCTGTCGCTGTTCCGCAACCCCACCTTCGTGGTCGTGGTCTGCCAGCCGTTCACCATCACCTTCGGCTTCGTGGTGCTGCTGAACTTCCTGCCGCCCTACTTCAAGGGCGTCGGGGGCTACTCCAGCACCGAGTCGGGGCTGCTGCTCATGCCGCTGATGCTGCCGATCTTCGTGCTGCCGCTGCTGATCGGCCGGCTCGTCGCGGACCGCGTCACCCCGCGCATGCTCCTGACCGTCAGCTCGCTGCTGATCGCCGTCGGCTCGCTGTGGATGATCGTCCTGGAGCCCGGGCAGTCCTGGACCACCGTGGTGGCCCCGCTGCTGATCTTCGGCCTCGGTGTCGGCTCGGCGTTCGGGGCGATGGACAACGCCGCCGTCAGCGTCGTACCCGTCGAACGGGCGGGCATGGCCTCCGGCATCTTCAACACGATGCGGATCGCGGGCGAGACCGTGGCCGTCGCCGCTGCGGGCGGGTTCCTCTCTTCCTTCACCCGAGGTGAACTGCTCGATCGGTCACCGCAGTTCGCCGACCAGGCGCCCCGGCTGGCCGGCGAGGCGACCCAGGGCCGGGTGGACGCCGCGCTGGCCACCGTCCCCCCGGCGCGCCGGCCCGAGGCGCTCGACGCCGTGGCCCACAGCCTGACCTCAAGCCTGCACGTGTCGTTCGTCGCGCTGGCCGTGCTCGCGGCGGCCGGCGCCATCACCACCTTCCTCGTCGTCAAGGACAAGGAGCTCGCGGACGCGGCGAACTGACCGCCCGCCCCAAGCCGGGAGCGCCCGGTCCGCCCCCCGTCCCGGGCGCTCCCTCCCCCCCACCCCTCGTCTCCCTTCAGCACCCCCACGCGCAACTCGGCTCAGCCACCTCAACTCAGCTCAGCCACCTCAACCGAAAGCAGGAGAAGATGCGTTACCGCTACCTCGGCGACACCGGCCTGTCCGTCTCCGAACTGTGCTTCGGCGCCATGACCTTCGGCGGCGGGGCCAGCTTCCTGGGAGACGCCGAACGCAACTGGTCGGAGTTCGGCACCGTCGACGACCAGAACGTGCTGCGGATGATGGACCAGGCCCTCGACGCCGGCATCAACTTCTTCGACACCGCCGACGTCTACAAGAACGGCATGGGCGAGGAATTCTTCGGCCGCACCCTGCAGAAGGTGCGCGACCGCGTCATCATCGGCACCAAGGGCCGCTGGCGGATCACCGACGACCCCAACGACATCGGCGCCACCCGCCACCACCTGAACGCGGCGGTCAACGACAGCCTGCGCCGCCTGAACACCGACTACATCGACCTCTACCACATCCACGGCTTCGACCCGCGCACGTCCCTGGACGAGACCCTGCGCGTGCTCGACGACCTGATCCGGGCCGGCAAGATCCGCTACATCGGCGTCTCGAACTTCGCCGGCTGGCAGCTGATGAAGGCGCTCTCCGTCTCCGACCGCCGCAACCTCAGCCGCTTCGTCTGCTACCAGGGCTACTACAACATCGGCGCCCGCGACCTGGAGCGCGAGATCATCCCGCTCGCCGTCGACCAGAACGTCGGCATCACCGCCTGGTCCCCGCTCGCCGGCGGCTTCCTCACCGGCAAGTACCGCCGTGGCGAGGGCCGCCCCGAGGGCAGCCGCCTCGCCCAACGCACGCCCGCCGAGTCCGCTCCGCTCACCGACGAGAACCAGGCGTACGACATCGTCGACGAGATGGCGAGGATCGCCGACGAGCGTGGTGCGACCGTCGCACAGGTCGCCCTGAACTGGGTGCTCGCCAAGCCCGGCATCACCTCCGCCGTGGTCGGCGCGACCAAGCCGCACCAGCTCGACGACAACCTCAAGGCCATGGAGTGGACGCTCTCCGAGGACGAGCTGGCCCGCCTGGACAAGATCAGCGAGACCGAGGCGCCGTACCCGTACTGGCACATCGGCACCGTGGGCGCCGACCGCAAGCTCCCGGGCGACGTCTACCCCGCATGAGCCCCTTCGGGGACGACCGCCCGTAGCGGCCCCCCGGTACAGCAGCGGAGGGACGACGCTCCCATGTCGTCCCTCCGCCCGTCCGTCCTGCCCTGTCACCGCCCGCTCGCCGGCCGATCCCTCTCTCCGCACCGATCACGAGCAGGAACTCACCACCACCACGACAGAAAGCCAGGCCATCCATGACCACTGCACCCCATGCCGCCTCGGCGGTACCGCCGCTGGACTACACGCGCACCGTGGACCGTCTGCTCGTCCACCGGGACGCTCTGGGCGAAGTGTTCCTGACGGACCTGCAGCCCATCGACGAGGACCACTACGCCGCGGGCGCGCAGCTGCCCAGGTCGCACGCCTACTACGGCGACCATCTGCTGCGCCCGGGCTGCTACGACCCGCTGCTGATCCTGGAGGCGTGCCGGCAGGCCGCCCTCGCGGGCGCGCACCGCTTCTTCGGTGTGCCGTCCGACAACAAGTTCATCCTCACCCACCTCAGCCTCCGCCTCGACCACCCGCAGATGGTCGTCGTGGGCACCTCGCCGCTGTCGTTCGCGTTCCGCGTCCGCATCGTCAGCCGCAGAGAACGCGAGGACCGGGTCACGGGCCTGGACTACGAGATGGACCTGATCGCCGACGGGACCGTGATCGGGCAGGCGTCCATCGGGCTCCGCTTCAAGACGCCCACCGGTTATCTGACCCTGCGGCTCAACAACCGCGACGGGTTCGCGCTGCCGTCGTCCGCGACCTACCCGACGAGTACGCCCGGGGCGCCCGTCGCCCCGCATCTGGTCGGCCGCGCCAACCCGGAGAACGTCGTACTGGTCGACGCGGCGGTCACGGACAACACCGCGCAGGCGCTGCTGCGCATACCCGCCCGGCACGCGAGCCTCTTTGACCATCCGCAGGACCATCTGCCCGGCATGGTCATCGCCGAGGGTGCCCGGCAGCTCGCGCTGCTGGCCGCGCTCGACGTCCAGGGGCTGTCGACCTTCAAGACCATCGTCACCGAGATGCACGTGCGCTTCACGCGCTTCGGGGAGCTGGAGGACGACACGGTGCTGACGGCCTGGGTCGACAACCCGCGGGAGACGGCCGGCTCGACGACGCTCTACACGCTCGGCGGCATGCTGCCCGCCGAGCACGAGTCCGGCCCGTCGGCGCGGCTTCCCGTGCGCGTCGAGGCCTCGCAGAAGGGCGAGCCGCTGTGCGTGTTCTCCTTCGTCCTCGCCCGGATGACGGCGTGAGCGGCCAGGCGGCCTCGTACGCCGTCTTCTCGGACGTGGACGAGACGCTGGTCCGCGTCAAGAGCATGTTCCGGTTCCTGGCGTTCTACCTGCGGTCCCGTGGCGAACCCCCGGCCACGTACGACCGGTTGACGGGTGAGCTGCGGGACGCGGCCCTGCGGGGGGCGCCGCGCGGCGAGATCAACCGCAGGTACTACCGCCTGTACCGGGGCGAAGAGGCGACGCGGCTCGCGCGGGCCGGGCGGCGGTGGTTCACCGCCGAATGGCAGGAGCGGGCGGACGGGCTGTACGTGCCCGAGGTCGAGGAGGCGCTGAACACGCACCAGAAGGCGGGACAGCCCCTGGTCCTGGTCTCCGGGTCGTTCTTCGCCTGCCTCGACCCGATCGCCGAGGACGTCCGCGCCGACCAGGTGCTCGGCACCCGTCCGGTCGTCCGGCGGGGCGAGCTCACCGGGGAGGTCCTGGTGCCCATGATCGGCGCGACCAAGGGCCGGGCGGTCCGCGTCGCGGGGGCCCTGCGCGGCTTCGACCTGGCCCGCAGTTCCGCGTACGGCGACCACATCAGCGATGTCCCGATGCTGGAGGCCGTCGGACACCCCGTCGCCGTGGGCGACGACGGGGAACTCACCGCCCACGCCCTGCGCTCGGGCTGGTCCCGGCTCCTGACCGGGGCCCCCAGACGGTGAACGGGGCCCGCTCGACCACGCGGGGCGCCACGGTCACCGACGCGCCGCCGCTCAGGCAGGCCGGGAAGACCGCCGCCGCCCCCGCACCCGGGCCCGGCACGGAAGAGACCGAGGCCCCACCGCCCCGGCGGCGGCCGGCCGTTGCCGTCCGGCCGCTGTGGGAGCGGCCGTCGGTCACCGGGGCAGGAACGTCCGACCGCCCCACGGCGGCCGCAGTCCGGCTGCTCCGCCGGCGGGCGGCGGTGGTCGGGTCGCGGCTGCGGCGGGGTGCGGTCGTCGTCGTCCGGGCGGTCGGGCGTCGGCCGGAAACATCCGTGGGTCGCATCCGGCGGCCCGCCCTGGAAGGGGAGGTTCTCACATGACTCGTATCGGCATTCTGGCCACTGGCTCCTACCTGCCCAGCACGGTCGTCACCAACGAGGAGATCGCGCGCGGGGCGGGCGTGACCGACGAGTGGATCGTGCGCAAGACCGGCATACGGGAACGTCGGCGCGCCGACGACCGTGACGCCACGTCGGATCTGGCCGCCCGCGCCGCCCGCGCCGCGCTGGAGCAGGCCGGCGTCCGGGCCGAGGACGTGGCGTACATCGTGCTCGCCACCTCCACGCCCGACCACCCCCAGCCGGCGACGGCGAGCATCGTCCAGCACCTGATCGGCGCGGTGAACGCCGCGGCCTTCGACATCAACGCGGTGTGCAGTGGTTTCGTGTACGCCCTCACGGTGGGCGAGCGACTGCTGAGAGCGTCCGGCGAGGGACGGTACGCGCTGGTCATCGGCGCCGACATCTACTCCCGCATCCTGGACTACTCCGACCGCAAGACGGCCATCCTGTTCGGGGACGGCGCGGGCGCGGTCCTGCTGGGCGGTGTCCCGGACACCTGTGGGATCCGGGAGACCAGCCTGCTCACCCGCGGCGACCAGTACCGGCTCATCAGCGTTCCGGCCGGCGGCAGCCGGTTGCCCGCCACCGAGCACACGGTCGAGGAGGGGGCGCACTACTTCCGGATGGACGGGCGAGGAGTGCGCTCCTTCGTGCAGGAGAACCTCCCCGAGGCGCTCCACGAGCTGCTCGACCGGGCCGGCGTGAGTCGTGATCACGTGCAGCACTTCGTGCCGCACCAGGCGAACGGCGTGATGCTCGGCGAGGTGTGGCCGGCCCTCGGCCTGCCCGCGGCGACGATGCATCTGGCTCTGGAGCGGTACGGGAACACCGGCTCGGCGTCGGTGCCGGTGACCCTCGACATCGCGCACCGGCGGGGCGAGTTCGCCGACGGGGACACCGTGCTCATGGCCGGTTTCGGCGGCGGGATGACGGTGGGCGCGATCCTGACGCAGTGGGCTCCGACGGCGTTCGCCCGTGACGGCGAGCAGAACGAGCGGCGACTGGTGGCGGCTCGGTGAACGGGGGCGGGGTGAGCATCGACGATCCGGAACTCGAGGAACTCGTCCGCAGGCATGTCGCCGCCCGCCGACGCGCCGATCTGCGCCGGGCGACGGAGCGTTCCCTGCAGTCCTGGCTGCTGGGCGGCGCCCCCGCCGAGTCGGCGCCACCGCGCGACCCCGGCCGACGCGCCTGAGGCCGACACACGAAAGCCGGTGTCCCCCCTGTCGCCGCAGGGGGGACACCGGCTTTCGTGTGTCGGCGTCGCAGGAACGCGTCGACCGACTCAGTAGATGCCGAACATCCGCACCGGGCCCGCGAAACCGCCCTTGTGCTTCATCAGGCCGATGACCGTCATCGCGCCGGACTCCGGGAGCTTGTCCACGTTCGCGGCCCACTCGATGCCGTAGTGGCCCGTGGGCAGCAGGAACTTGTGGGCCCGCGGGTCGAGGTAGTTGTTGGCCCCCGAGTCGAGGCTCGGGCTGTCGGTGGCCACCCCGACGATGTTGCGCTGGGTGACGAGGAACTCGGCGGCGTCCCAGCCGATACCGGGGAAGTGGGGCTTGCCGTCCGCGTCCCGGTTGAAGATCCGGTCCGGGTCGTTGATGCGCGAGGACCAGCCGCAGTCCATGGCGACCACGGCGCCGTCCGGGATACGGCCGTGGCGGCTCTCCCACTGGCGCAGGTCGTCGTAGGTGAGCAGCGCGTCGAGGTCCTTCTGCGCGCGGTCGGCGATACGGACGACCACGAGCGGCGCTATGAGGTTCTCCGCGGGGATCTCGTCGGTGGCGAGCTGGCCGTTGTCGAAGTGCTTCGGGCCGTCCATGTGCGTGCCGCTGTGCTCGTCCATCGTGATCATGAGGGTGTTGTAGCCCTCCTTCTCGACGGACGCGACCTGTGTGAACTTCGGCGGCTCGACGAAGGGGCGGAAGACCGGGAAGTCCTCACCCCAGGCGTGGCTCATGTCCACGATGCGGCGGCCCGTACCGAACAGCTTCTTCGCTCCGGCCGCGGGCGCGGCGGCGGCCGGCTTCGCGTCCAGCAGGCCCATGCCGGCCACCGTGGCGCCCAGTGCCCCGGCGAGACCCAGCATCCGGCGCCGGGAGGGAGCGGCGGCCGCCGCGGCGCGGCGCACCTCACCGGCGGACTGCACGCTCTCCTCGGGGTTGCACGCCTTGTGGGCGTGGATCAGGTCGTGGTCCTCCGTGTACGTGTCGCCGTACACGGCCTTCATCACCCAGGTTCCGCACACGTTGCTCTCCTCTGGCGGGGTTGGCGGGATCGGCTGCGCCGGGTGGGCCCCGGCTGTACGATCCCATGTAACCATAAGAGATCTGATGCATATAAGGCATCGTTGAAATTGGGAGGGCTGCCGTGTCCGACGTCCTTGCCCCGCCGCGCTCCTCACGACCGGCCGTACGCGCCGCGACCAGGGCTTCCCTGGGTTTCGGCCCGGCCTTGGTGACCGCGGTCGCCTATGTCGATCCAGGAAACGTCGCGATCAACTTCAGCGCCGGTTCCGGGTACGGGTACACGCTTCTGTGGGTCGTCATCGCCGCGGGCGCGTCCGCCGGGGTGATCCAGTACCTGTCGGCCAAGCTGGGCGCCTGCACCGGGCGCTCCCTCACCCAGTCCGTGGGAGAGGCACTCGGCCGGCCCGGCCGCCTCGCCTACTGGGCGCAGGCGGAACTGGTGGCGGCGGCCACCGACGTCGCCGAGGTGGTCGGCGGGGCGCTCGCCCTGCACCTGCTGTTCGACCTGCCCCTGTGGATGGGGGCGGTCGCCACCGCCGTGGCCTCGTCGTTCCTGTTACGGCTGCGCACCGCCCGCGGCGGCAACGCGTTCGCCGTGGCCGTCACCGCCGCCCTGGCCCTGATCGCCGTCGGATTCGTCGGATGCATGATCGCCGCGGGGCCCTCGGTGAGCGGCATGGCGTCCGGGCTGCGCCCGTTGCTGCCGGACGGCCAGGCGCTGCTCCTCGCGTCCGGCGTCTTCGGCGCCACCGTGATGCCGCACGCGGTCTACGTCCACTCCGCGCTGAGCCGCGACAGTGCCCGCGCCCTGGGCGGGTCACCGGTCGACCTGGACGGCACCGCGGGACGCGTGCGGGAGACGCTGTCGGCGACCCGCTCCGGAGTGGTCGTCGCGATGCTGGTCGCCGGCACCGTCAACGCCTCCCTGCTGATCATGGCGGCGGCCCTGCCGCGCGGCGGATCCCAGGAGCTGGAGGAGATCCACGGGACGGTCGGCGCGCTGCTCGGTGCCGTTCCCGCGCTGGCCCTGGCGATGGCCCTCCTGGTCTCGGGGCTCGCGTCCACGGCGGTCGGCACGCACGCGGGCGACATCGCCATGTCGGATCTTCTGCACCGCCGCGTACCGGCGTGGGTACGGCGCCTGGTCGCGCTGGCACCCGCGGTGCTCCTGCTCGCCGTCGGCGTGAACACCACGCGGCTGCTCGTGCTCTCCCAGGTGGGCCTGTCCGTCGGCATCCCGTTCGCGCTCGTCCCGCTCATCGTCTTCACCTCCCGGCGGTCCCTGATGGGCTCGGCGGTCAACCACCGCGCCACCACCGTCGCGGCCGCGGCCGTGGCGGCGGCCGCGATCGCCATCAACGGCGTACTGCTGGCACAGCTGGTGGGGTGAGCAGGGGGTACGAACGCCGAGAGGGCGGCGGGCACAGGCCCGCCGCCCTCTCGGCGTTCGTCTCTCACACGGTGGCCGGGTCCGCGACGCGCGTACCGCGCAGCAGCCAGGCGGGACCGTCGGCCCAGTCGCCGACGACCTCGAAGAACCGGGCGAAGTGCTCGCCCTCGCAGTGGGCGTCGAAGGCGGCCTCGTCGTCGTACGCCTCGTACAGATAGAAGCGGTTGGGGTCCTCGGCGTCGGCGATCAGGTCGAACGCGCGGGTGCCCGGCTCCTCGGCGGTCGAGCGGCGCCCGTCCTCCAGTGCGGCGGCGACGAACGCCTCGCGCCGGTCGGCGGGGACGGTGAAGGAGACGGCAACGGTGTACACGGGAGCCCTCTTTCCTGACGGCGTGTCTGAGGTGTCTGAGGTGTCTGACGAAGCGGGGGACCGGTCGTCGGACCGGTCCCCCGATGGTTCGCTGGTGCGGACGGTGGTGCGGCCGCTCAGGCCGCGGACGGGCCCTCGCCGGCCCCCGTGGCCTCGATGGCACCGCGGATCTCGGCGAGGTCCGCGGCCGTCAGCTCCAGGGTGGCCGCGGCGATCCAGCCGTCCACCTGCTCCGGAGTACGGGCGCCGACGATCGCGCCGGTGATGCCCGGCCAGGCCAGCGCCCAGGCGACGGCGACGGCACCGGTGGAGACGCCGTGCCGCTCGGCCACCGGGGCGAGCGCGGCCGCAAGCCGGAGGTTGGCGTCCAGGCCGGTGGTGAAGTCGGGGTGCCCACCACGCCAGTCGTCGGCCCCCAGGGACGCCACGCGCTCCCTGGAGAACGCGCCGGTCAGCAGACCCGACTGCATCGGCGAGTAGACGATGGTGCCCGACCCCTGAGCGTGCGCCAGGGCGATCAGGTCCGCGGCGGAACGGTTGATCGCGGAGAACGGCGGCTGTACGACGTCGACGTGGGCGACCTTCTCGGCGACCGCGAGCTGCTCGGCCGAGTGGTTGGACAGGCCGATGGCACGCACCTTGCCCTCGGCCTTGAGGTCGGCCATGACCTGCCAGTACTCCTCCAGCGGCGTCGCGTTGGGCGAGACCTCGCCCTCCGGGCCGCCGTACTCAAGGGACTCACCGGTGTCCGGCCAGTGCACCTGGTACAGGTCGATCCGCTCGGTGTTGAGGCGGCGCAGCGAGGCCTCGACCTCGCGGCGGACGCTGGCGGGCTTCATGATGCGGTGCGGTGCGGCGGACGGGTCGTTCTCGTCCCAGACCAGGCCGCACTTGGTGAACACGTAGGGCCGCTCGGACTCGGACAGGCCGGCCAGCGCCTTGGCGATGACCTCCTCGGAGTGGCCCAGGCCGTAGACGGCCGCGGTGTCGATCCAGTTGATGCCGGACTCCACGGCGTGCCGGATGGCCGCGACGGAGGCCGCGTCGTCCTGGGCGCCCCAGGCGTAGCGCCAGCCGCCGCCGCCGATGGCCCAGGCGCCGAATCCGGTGCGCGTGATGGACAGCCCGCTGGTGCCGAGCTGGGTCGTGGGCAGTGTCATGGAAGTCGCAGTCCTCTTCGTGTCGGTTGTTCTTGCCGGTGGTTGTGGCTGTTGTCCGGTCGGATGTTCCGACCGGTCGTTCCTGTGGCTTCGGGGCGTGCGGCAGGGCGGCGCGTCAGCCGCGGGCGACGCCGTCGCGGCGGGCCTGCTCGGCGACGGCCTTGGCCACCGCCGGGGCCACGCGGGCGTCGAACGGGCTGGGCACGACGAGGTCGGCGCTCAGGTCGTCGCCCACGACGGCGGCGATGGCGTCCGCGGCGGCGAGCTTCATGCCCTCCGTGACGGTGCCGGCCCGCACGTCGAGCGCGCCGCGGAAGATGCCGGGGAACGCCAGGACGTTGTTGATCTGGTTGGGGTGGTCGCTGCGTCCGGTGGCCACCACGCGCGCGTGCCGCGCGGCGACCGCGGGGTCCACCTCGGGGGTGGGGTTGGAGAGGGCGAAGACGATCGCGTCCTGCGCCATCCCGGCCAGGGCTCCCTCGCTGATGGTCGCCCCGGACAGTCCGATGAACACATCGGCGCCGCGCAGCGCCTCCTCCACGGAGCCGGTGTGCCCGGCGCGGTTGCTGTCCCGTGCCACCGCCGCCTTGTAGGGGTTCAGGTCGTCCCGGCCGGAGTGCAGAAGGCCCTTGCTGTCGCCCACGGCGAGGTCCTTGATGCCCGCCTCCAGCAGGATCCGGCTGACCGCGAGCCCGGAGGCCCCCGCCCCGGCCACCACGGCACGCAGGTCACCCAGGGACCGTCCGGTCAGGCGGGCCGCGTTGCGCAGCGCGGCCAGCACGACGACCGCGGTGCCGTGCTGGTCGTCGTGGAACACGGGGATGTCCAGGGCGGCCCGCAGCCGGTCCTCGATCTCGAAGCACCTCGGAGCGCTGATGTCCTCCAGGTTGATGCCGCCGAAACTGGGGGCGAGCCGTACGACGGTCTCCACCAGGTCGTCCACATCGGTGGCGGCCAGGCAGACCGGTACGGCGTCCACGTCGGCGAACTCCTTGAACAGCAGCGCCTTGCCCTCCATGACCGGCAGGGCGGCGGCCGGGCCGATGTCGCCGAGACCGAGCACGGCGGTGCCGTCGGAGACCACGGCGACCGTGTGCGACCGCCAGGTGTAGAGGTCCGCCAGTTCGGGATGCTCCGCGATGGCCGTGCACACCCTGGCCACGCCGGGTGTGTAGGCCAGCGAGAGCTGGTCTGCGTTGTCCACCGCGACGGTGGATCGCACGGCCAGTTTCCCGCCGCGGTGGAGCACGAAGGCCGGGTCCTGCTCGAGGGAGTTCGGGGTGCTCGCAGACATGGATACCTCGGGGTCGAGTGGGCACGCCCCTGGCGGCGCGCATCCCTGATGAGTATTCGTCATCAGCATTCCATAAGATGTCTTACATCTGCAAGGCGTTGAACCGGTCCCGGAAGGAGCGTCCGGGACTACGGCCTACGTGAGTCGCTACTTGCCGTCCGCGGGCTTCCAGCCCGACAGTGCCTTCGAGCAGCGGTCGAGCTGCGCCTGGAACGTGGCCGCCTCGTCCGGCCCGAAGCAGTCGGCCAGCACCTTCTCGACCTCGGCCACCGCCTCGTCGGCGCGCCGGATCAGCGCACCACCCGAACGGGTCAGGCGGGCTTCGAGGATGTGGCTGTGGATCGGGTGCGGACGACGCTCGACCAGGCCGCGTCCCTCCAGCGTCGACAGCACCGAGGACATGGTCTGCGGTGTGACCATGCCACGCCGGGCCAGTGCGGCCCCGGACAGGCCCGGCTCCAGCATGAGCGCGAGCAGCACGGTGTACTGCGGAACATTGATCTTGAACGGGCGCAGCGCGGCGTGCTTGGCAGCGGTCAACTCCTGCTCAGCACGCTTGATGCGATGTCCCATGCGTTCTTCCACCGACGGCCCCATGTCCCGCAGGTTACCCGCAAATCTCTTATTGGTGTATGGCCTCTGCTGGACATTCGGCGGAAGCGACCGGAATCACTCCTTCCGGCCTGCGGCCGTGGCGGCCCCGACCCGGCGCCAGCAGAGGGAGAGCTCGTCGTCCGAGTCCGGCCGGGCGACCGGAAACAGTACGACGGCGATCAGCGCGTCCCGCACCAGCGCACGGCGCGTCTCGTCGTCGAACTCGTACTCCCACTGGTGCAGGGCGTGCTTGAGCGACACGGGCACGCGATGCGGCAGGTCGTATCCCAGCCGGTCGAGCAGTTCCTGGGCGGCGGCCATCCGGGCGAGCCTGTCCGCCGTCCACATCCGCTCGAGGACGGCCCGGCCGACGCGCTGCTCCAGTTCGGCGGCGGGCACCGGGCACCCGCAGCCCGAAGGGCAGGTGTAGGCCCCGGCCGGGCTCTCCCGGTGGATCAGTGGCTCGCCGCATCCGCCGCACCGGACGGTCCCCGCCAGTACGGCCCCGGCACTCATCGGCGTCGGCGCAGTGCCGCGTCGGCGAGGTGTGGGGGCGTGTAGTCGGCGTCCGACGGGTTGAGGTCGGTGCCGGGCGGGACCAACTCGTCGATACGGTCCAGCACCGCGTCGTCCAGCGTGACGTCCGCGGCGGCCAGCAGGTCGGTCAGCTGCTCCAGGGTGCGCGGTCCGATGATGGCGCTGTCCACCGCCGGGTGGCTGAGCACGAACGCCAGCGCGAGGTGGGTCAGCGGGAGACCGGCGTCGTCGGCGAGCTTGAGGAGCTCCTCCACGACCTCGTACTTGCGGACGTTGCCCGGCAGTGTCTGGTCGAACTTGTGCGAGATCAGGTTCTGCCGGAACTCGTTCAGCTCCAGCGGGCTGTCGCGACGGTAGCGGCCCGTCAGCCAACCGCTCGCCAGTGGGCTCCAGGTGAGAATGCCGACGCCGTGGCGCTGCGCGGTGGGAAGCACCCCGCGCTCCACTCCGCGCATGAGGACGGAGTACGGCGGCTGCTCGGTGTGGAAGGGCACGTGCCCGCGCCGCTCCGCGGTCCAGCGGGCCTCGACGAGCTGCTCGGCGGGGAAGTCCGAGCTGCCGATGGCCATGACCTTGCCCTCCCGCACCAGGTCGGAGAGGACGGAGAGGGTTTCGTCGAGGTCCGTCGTGGGGTCGGGACGGTGGACCTGGTAGAGGTCGATCCGGTCGGTGTCCAGGCGGCGGAGGCTGTCCTCGACGGCCTGGCGGATCCAACGCCGTGAGTTGCCGCGCCGGTTGGCGTCCTCACCCATCGGAAAGTGGACCTTGGTGGCCAGTACGACGTCGTCCCGGCGCCCCTTGAGGGCCTTGCCGACGATGTGTTCGGACTCGCCCGCCGAGTACATGTCCGCCGTGTCGATGAAGTTGACGCCCGCGTCCAGCGCGGTGTGGATGAGGCGTACGGCCTCCTCGTGGTCCGGGTTTCCCCAGGCCCCGAGCATCATCGTGCCGAGTGCCAGCCGGCTGACCGTGATGCCGGTGCGGCCGAGAGTGGTGTGGCGCACGAGGGTTCCCTTCGTCCGGTGCGTGTGGTTGTGCTCCCACTCCATCGTCCGGACCGACGAGGCTTCATCCAGGCTCACTTCGACCCTGGGCGCCGGTTTCCTGGTACTGGCCGTCCTAGGTAAGGTGCTGATGACTATTCGGCGTCTGATGATGCTTAGGGAGCTGATGTATGCCGTCCGACCTGGGAGACTTCCTCCGGACTCGGCGAGCCGCCCTCAGCCCGGCCGACCTCGGCTTCGCGGCCGGCTCGCCCCGGCGGCGCGTGCCGGGTCTGCGGCGCGAAGAGCTCGCCCTCCTCGCGGGCATCAGCGTCGACTACTACGTACGCCTGGAGCAGGGCCGTACGCACAACGTGTCCGACAGCGTTCTCGACGCTGTGGCCGACGCCCTGCGCCTCGATCCGGACGAGCGGGCCTACCTGTACGGCATCGGCCGTCCGCCCCGGCAGGAACCCGACCGGGACACGCCCCAACGCGTCCGTCCCGGGCTGCTGCGGCTGCTGGAAAGCCTGCACCAGGTGCCCGCGCTCGTCCTCGGACGCCGTATGGACGTCCTGGCCTGGAACGCCCGTGCCGCCGCGGTCCTCGTCGACTTCGCCGCGCTGCCGCCCGGCGGCCGCAACTTCGCCAAGCTCGTCTTCCTCGGCCGCGGCACCGGAGGCTTTCCGCACTTCGACCACGCGGCCGCCGAGGAGGTCGTGGGCGCCCTGCGCGCCCACTCCGTGCGGCATCCGGGTGATCCCGGCCTGGCCGAGCTGGTTGACGAACTCAAGCGCGGCAGCGGCCACTTCGGGCGGCTCTGGTCCAGCCAGACGGTCCGCAGACGGCCCCACGGCATCAGGGAGCTGCGGCACCCCGGGAACGGGACCCTCCGGGTCTGCCTCGAAACCCTCGTCCCCGCGGACGACCCCGATCAGATGCTCCTCACCTACACACCGGCGGACACGGCTTTGCCCCTCCCGAAGGAGACAGGTGGCGACATGGCTCCGGAAACGACGGTGGAGACGTACGAGTCGGCGGATGAGCGGAACGACCCCTCCGACCACGACCACGACCACGACCACGATCAGGACCGCGACCACCACCAGGACCGCGACCGCGACCGCGATGCCGACGTCGACGACCCGTCGGAGGCGCACATCGTGCGCGGCACGGACTGACGGGTCCGGTGGATCCAGGCCTCCGGGGGTGCACAGTGGGAGGGAGCAGCGGGGGAGCGGAGGTGGTGGGTGTGAGGGGAGCCGGTGGCTCGGGTGGCTCGGGTGCCGATGGGTACTCCGGTACGCCGCTCGCCAAGAAGATCGGCATCAGGGCGGGGGACCGGGTGCGGCTCCTGGAGGCGCCGGTCGGGTGGGACGTCCCCGGGCTGCCCGAGGGGTGCGAGGTCGTCGAGCGCGGGCCGGGACGGGCCGACGTCACCGTCGCCTTCTTCCGGGAGCAGCGGGAGACGGCCACCGCGGCGCCCGTGCTCGTGCGGGAGCTCGCCGACGAGGCCATGCTCTGGATCGCCTGGCCCAGAAAGGCCGCCGGGCATGTCAGCGACATCACCGAGAACGGGCTGCGGGAGCTGTTCCTGCCGCTCGGGGTCGTCGACGTGAAGGTCGCCGCGCTGGGGGAGGACTGGTCGGGGCTGAAATTCGTTCGGCGCAGGGAAAATCGCCGTAAACCAGGCGCAAAGCGAGCCGGTGTCCAGGACAACCTTCGGACGTGAGGCAACATCTTGGTGAACGACGGGCGTCGCGCGGACAGGCGTGCGCGACGTCGGAAGCCGGATGGGGTGTGAGGGACGTGGTGGAGCCGAGGATCGCTGTCGCCGTGGTGACCATGGGGAACCGGCCTGCCGAGGTCGACGCCCTGCTGGAGTCCGTGGCCAAGCAGGACCTCGCGCCCACCCGCATCGTGATCGTCGGCAACGGGTGCCCGCTGCCCGAGTTCGCGCGCCGGCTCTCCCTGCCGGGGGAGGTCACCGCCATCGAGGTCGACGAGAACCTCGGCTGCCCCGGCGGGCGCAATGTCGCCCTCGCGCGGCTGCGGGAGTTCGGTGACGTCGACGTCGTGGTCGAACTCGACGACGACGGGCTGCTCGTCGACGCCGACGTACTGCGCCGGGTACGGGACCTGTACGCGGCCGACCCGCGCCTCGGCATCGTCGGCTTCCGCATCGCCGACGAGCACGGCGAGACCCAGCGCCGGCACGTGCCCAGGGTCGGGGCGGCCGACCCGATGCAGGGCGGGTACGTCACCGGCTTCCTCGGCGGTGGGCACGCCCTGAGCATGGCCATGCTCGCCGAGACCGGCGACTGGCCCGCCGAGTTCTTCTTCGCGCACGAGGAGACCGACCTGGCGTGGCGGGCCACGGACGCCGGCTGGCGCATCCTCTACGCGCCCGAACTGCTGCTCCAGCACCCCAAGACCTCGCCCGCCCGGCACGCCATCTACTACCGCGTGACCGCCCGCAACCGGGTCTGGCTGGTCCGGCGCAGGCTGCCGCTGCCGTTGATCCCGGTGCACCTGGGGGTGTGGATCCTCGCCACGCTCCTGCGCACCCGGTCGCTGGGCGGACTGCGGGCGTGGTTCGGCGGGTTCGCGGAAGGGGTGCGCGAGTCGGCCGGTGAGCGGCGGCCCATGCGCTGGCGCACGGTGTGGCGACTGACCCGGCTGGGGCGGCCGCCGGTCATCTGACCGGCGACCGGCGACCCGTGCGGAATCGTCGGGAGCACTGAGAACGGGACGAAGGCCCCGGTCGGTCACCTCCGCCGACCGGGGCCTTCTCGCGTCCCCGGATCCGGCCGCGGCGGCGTCACTCCCCCGAGCAACGCGTCGTACGCGCGCACCGTCGGGCCAGATCCGATGTAGTGATCACATCAGGTCACACCAACGAATCGCTAACATGTGGCCAACGGTCCTCCGCGCGGCCGCTGGTCACCTGGCCTGAAGTCGCCGCACGGCTACGGGGAACGGGCGGGAAGTCGGCGGAATCCGGCGGCGGACCGTCAGGAAGTGGGTGGCGGAAATCCGCCCTGAGGTGGGCGGAAACGCGCCAGAAGCGGCGGGGACCGCAGGGAGCGCGGTCGAGCGTGGACACGCGGGAAGGCAGTGAAGCGGCGTGATGCGATGCGCGCTGCGGTTCGGACTGCTGGGGCCGCCGGTCCTGTACGACGACGAGGGCCGGAACGGCGTCGAGAGCGACAGCCGGAGTGGTGCTCACGGCGGCGCCGGGGGCGGCCTCGGTGACGCGGGCCCCGGCGGCCGGTGCGAAGTCCGTACCGTCGGCAGCCCCAAGGTGCGAGCCCTGCTGGCCGTGTTGCTGTTGGAAGCCGGACGCATCGTTCCGGTCGCCTCGCTCAAGGACGCGCTGTGGGGCGGCGCGCCGCCCGCGTCCGCGCAGGCCTCGCTGCACAACCACGTGGCCCGGCTGCGACGTCTCCTCGACGACCCCGAACGGTTGCGGGCGGTGCCGCCCGGATACGTGCTCCGCGTTGAACAGGGCGAGTTGGACGTCCATGTCTTCGAGCGGCACGTCGCCGCGGCGCGCGGTGCGTACGCCGCCCGGAACTGGGAGCGCGTGGTGCGCGAGTGCGCCGCCGCGCTCACGCTGTGGCGGGGTGCACCGCTCAGCGGGCTCCCCGCCGAGCTGGGCGGGTACGCGTTCGTCCAGCGCCTCCACGAGGCGCGGCTGCTCCTGCTGGAGTGGCGGTACGACGCCGAACTGGCCCTCGGCGGCACGCGGCTCGACGGTCTCGTGCCCGAACTGGCGGCGCTGGCCGCCGAACATCCGCTGCGCGAGACGTACCACCGTCAGCTGATGCTCGCCCTGCACCGCACCGGCCGCCAGGCCGAGGCCCTGGCCGTCCACCGCGACCTGCGCGCCCGCCTCGTCGAGGAGCTCGGCATCGAGCCGGGGCCGGCGGTGCGGGAGGCCCACGTGGAGGTGCTGCGGGCGGCTTCGCCCGACAGCGGTGACGTGATCGAGGACGACCTTCACGGGGCGGAAGGAGGTGTTCCCGAGCACGGTGCCGCCCCCGACGGCGACGACACCGGCGCGTCCGAGGCCATCGCCGAGGCCGCTGACTACGCCGCCGGGCCTGTTGCCCCCGTCGGCGACCACCACCTCGTTGCCCCCGGCGCGCCGCCCAACCCCCGCCCCGCCCAGCTCCCGCCACCGCCCGCCCACTTCACCGGCCGTACCGAGGCCCTACGCCTCCTGCACCGGACCTTGGCCACCGATGCCCCGACCACCTCCGTCGCCGTCATCAGCGGCATGGCCGGCGTCGGCAAGAGCGCGCTGGCACTGCGCGGGGCGCACGGCCTGCGGGAACTTTTCCCCGACGGTCAGTTGTACGTCCATCTGCACGGCGCCACCCCCGGCATGACCCCGCTCACTCCTGGGCAGGCCCTCGCCGCCCTGCTGCGTGACCTCGGCGTCGAGCCCCGCCGCGTCCCCGAACACCCGGACGCGGCCGCCGCCCTGCTGCGCTCCCTGCTCGCGCCGACCCGCACGCTCATGGTGCTCGACGACGCCGCGAGCGCCGCGCAGGTACGTCCGCTGCTGCCGGCCGGTGCCGGCTGCGCCGTGATCGTCACCAGCCGCTCGCCGCTGACCGCGCTCGACGGCGTCCGCCGCTTCCCGCTCGCGCCCCTGTCGGACGAGGAGAGCGCGGCGCTGCTGCGCGCGGTCTCGGGCCGGGACGGTCTCGGCGCCGGACACCCGCTCGTCGAACTCACCGGCCGCCTTCCCCTCGCCCTGCGCGTGGTCGCCGCCCGGCTCGCCGCGCGCCGTGCGCTGACCGCCGACGTGCTCGCCGGACAACTGGCGGCCAGCGGCGGACGGCTCCACCACCTCGAGTACGACGACCTCAGCGTGCGCCGCTCCCTCGCCGTCGCCCACGACGCGCTCGCCGCCTCCGACCGCGAGGCCGACCGGGACGCCGCCCTCGTGCTGCGGCGCATGGGCGCGCTCGACCTGCCCGCGTACGGCGCACCCCTGCTGGCCCGCCTCACCGGCACCGACGAGCGCCGCGCCGAGGCAGCCCTCGACCGCCTCGTCGACGTGGCCCTCCTGGAGGAGACGGCGTACGGCCGCTACACCCCCCACGACCTCGTGCGCGACTTCGCCCGCGAGCTGGCGGAGGGGGAGGACGCGGGGAGCGCCGGGTACGCGGGGAGCGCCGGGTACGCCGAGAACGCCGTGCATCCCGATACCGCTGGGGATTCCCGTGCCGTCGCGGGCGCCGAGGACGCAGAAACCGCGGGGGCGGCCGGGACCGTCGCGGGTGCGGCGGGTGCGGCGGGTGCGGCGGGTGCGGCCGGTGCCCCCGGTTCTGCGGGTGCAGCCGATCTCGCTGGTCCCGCCGGTTCCACGGGTGCCGCCGGCACCAGCGAACCCGCCGACACCGCCGAACCCGTCGATCCCGCGCAGCACCCCCACCCCGCCGTCGACGTCACCACAACGACCCTGCGCTGGTACGCCGCCGTCGCCGAACGCGCCCTCACGGCCATCGTCGAGGCCGGACTCGACCAGGACGACCGTCGGCGCCCGACCACCGCGCAACCCGCCGACCACGCGGCGCACGTGCGGGCCGTGCCGCCCTTCGACAGCGCGGAACGGGCCTTCGCCTGGGGCGAGCTGGAGCTGGAGAACATCGTCACCCTCGTCGAGCGCACCGCCGGGACACCCGACGACCGCACCGCCGCGCACGTCTCGACGCTTGTCCGTCTCCTCTTCCCCTACGTCCAGCGCAGTGGCCGCGCCGCCGAGATGGAGACGCTCGGGCGGGCCGCCCTGCGCGTGGCGCGGTGGCTCGGGGACGAGGAGGCCGAGGCGTACGCGCTGGGCGATCTGGCCGGCGTGCACTTTCTGACCGGCCGTCTGAACGACGCCCTCACCCTCAACGACCGGGCGCTGTCGATCTGGCGGCGGTGGGGCCGGCTGACCCGCATCCGGCGCTGCCTCAACAACCGGGGCCTGCTGCTCGAAGGACTCGGACGGTACGAGGAGTCGGGCGAGGCGTTGCTGCAGAGCCTGGAGTACTCGCGCCAGTTGAACGACCCGCACGGCGAGGCCGTCACCCACAGCCACCTGGGCAACCTGTACGAGCACACCGACGCGCGCGCCGCCATCGAGCAGCACCGGCGCTCACTCGCCATCGGCGTGGAGATCGGCGCCGTCATCGTGCGGCACTCCGCGCACTGCAACATCGGCTACGCCCACCTCACCCTGGGCGAACCGGCCGCCGCCCTGCCCCACTTCGAGGAGAGCCTGCGCATCCTCGGCGGCCACGGCGACTGGCACGGCGAGTCCCAGACCAGGCTCGGACTGGTACGCGCCCTGCGCCTGCTCGGCCGAGCCGACCGCGCCCGGCGCGAGTGCGCCGAACTGCTCCGCCGCGCGGACGCCCGGGCCGACCGTTACATGGGCGGCCTGGCCCGGCACCAGCACGGACTCCTGCTGCGCGAGTCGGGGCGGCCCGAGGAGGCGTACGAGGAGTGGCGCGCCGCCCTCGTCGCACTGGACGGGACGGACGAGAAGGCGCTCACGGAGGAACTCCGGGGGCTGGTCAACGAGGCCGACGCCACCTGATCCCCCCTCTCACTTGGCGTCCGCATAGCACTCCACCACCGCCGTGGTGAACGGAAACCGCACCGGTGTCTCCCCGAACGTCAGCCGCCCCGCCAGGTCCGCCGCCTCCCGGATCGCCGCGACCACCGTTTCGGCCTCCTGCTCGGGGCAGTGCACGATCACCTCGTCGTGCTGGAAGAAGACCAGCTCGGCCGCCATGTCCGCACAGGTCCGCCGCAGCGCGGCGAGCAGCAGCAGGGCCCAGTCGGCGGCGCTGCCCTGGACGACGAAGTTGCGGGCGAAGCGGCCGCGGGCGCGGGAGTCGGTGGAGGCGTAGCCGGGAGCCCACTGCCGGGCGTCGGCCTCCGCCCCGGTCCCGGTCCCGGTCCCGGTCCCGGTCCCGGACCCAGTCCCGGTCTCGTCCTCCCCGAGCGGGATGCCCGCCTCCTCCGCGGTGTCCTCCGTCGCCCCGGCCGCCGGCGGGCAGGTCCGCCCGAGCCATGTCCGTACGAGCCGTCCCTCCTCGCCCGCGCGGGCGGCGTCGTCGACGTACGCCACCGCCTTGGGGAAGCGGCGTCTGAGAGCGGCGAGGTTCTTCAGTCCGTCGCCGGAGGTCTGGCCGTAGACGGCGCCGAGCACGGCGAGCTTGGCCTGGGCGCGGTCGCCGGAGAAGGCGCGGTCGGACACCGACTGGTACAGGTCGGTCTCCCGGCCGGCCACCTCCATCAGCCCGGGGTCCCGGGAGATCGCCGCGAGGACGCGGGGTTCCATCTGGTCGGCGTCGGCGACGACCAGCCGCCAGCCGGGGTCGGCGACCACGGCCCGCCGGATGACCTTGGGGATCTGGAGCGCGCCCCCGCCGTTGGTGACCCAGCGGCCGGTGACCGTGCCGCCCGCGAGGAACTCCGGCCGGAAGCGCCCGTCGCGCACCCAGTCCTGCAGCCAGGACCAGCCGTGCGCGACCCAGATGCGGTACAGCTTCTTGTACTCGATCAGCGGCTTCACCGCCGGATGGTCGATGGACTCGATCTCCCAGCGACGGGTCGACCTGATCCTGATGCCGGCCTGCGCGAAGGCCTTGACGACGTCGGCGGGCAGGTCGGGCCGCACCCGGCGCCCGAAGGCGGCCGACACCTCGTCCGCCAGCTCCGCCAGCCGGCGTGGCTCGCCCCCGCCCGCGTACCGCTCGCCGAGCAGTTCGTGCAGCACCTCGCGGTGCACGTCCGCGCTCCACGGCAGCCCCGCCCGGTTCATCTCGGCGGCCACCAGCATCCCCGCCGACTCCGCGGCCGTCAGCAGCCGCATCCGGTCGGGGTGCCCGGCCCGGTCGTGCCGCCGCTGCTGCTCGGCGTAGACCTCGACGAGGTCCGCGAGGGGCAGCCCGATGCCCTCCGGCTCGAAGAGGGAGGACTGGGCGCCCGGTGCGGCCGACCGCTGCGGCGGATCCGGCGGTACGGGACCGCCGCGCAGCCGGGCCAGGGCGGCGGCCGCCGAGCGTGGCTCGCCGTGGCGCCCCTCGTGGCCGAGGAGGAGCGTCTCGGCGTCCTCGACGTCGTAGCACCGCTCGACTCGCACCCCCGTGGCGAGCAGACGCGGATACACATCGGCCGTCGAACGCCACACCCAGCGGCTCACCCGAGGCCGGCTGCGCACCGCCTCGGCGAGGTCCGCCTCCCGCAGCACCGGCCCCGCGGGCAGCCCGTCCGGACCGAGGGGGGCGAGCTCCGCGCCACCGTCCTCGGCCGGAGCGAGCGCCCACCGGTCGGTCATGCTGCGAGTGTGGCAGGGGGGTCTGACAACGGCCTCCGGCCGTGGGAAGCCACAGGTCAGCCGGTTTCTTCCGGTGCTTGTTCGTCCCCCTCCCCCTGCTGCCGGTCCTTGATCACTTCCGCCAGGAGCTCCGTCACGTAGGCCTCGACCCCCGCCTTGTCGATGCCGAGGCCGCTGAGGACGCCCTTGCCGTTCTCGTGCTCCAGCAGGGCCAGCAGGATGTGCTCGGTGCCGATGTAGTTGTGGCCCAGGCGGAGGGCCTCACGGAAGGTGAGTTCCAGGACCTTCTTGGCCGCCGGGCCGTAGGGGATCAGCTCGGGGGCGTCCTCGGCGGCCGGCGGGAGCACGGCGGTCGCCGCCTCACGGACGGCGTCGAGCGAGAGGCCCTGTGCGAGGAACGCCTTCGCGGCGATGCCCTCCGGCTCGGCGAGCAGACCGAGGACCAGGTGCTCGGGGAGCCCTTCGGTGCCGCCCGCGGACTTGGCCTCGTTGTGGGCGGCCACGACGACGTTGCGCGCGCGGGGCGTGTAGCGGCTGAAGCCCTGGTTGGGGTCGAGGTCGGTTGACTCCTTGGGCACGAACCGCTTCTGCGCGGCCTGCCGGGTGACCCCCATGCTCCTGCCGATGTCCGTCCAGGAGGCACCCGACCGGCGGGCCTGGTCGACGAAGTGGCCGATCAGGTGGTCGGCCACCTCGCCGAGGTGCTCACCGGCGATCACCGCGTCCTGGAGCTGTTCCAGGGGCTCGGCGTGGCCGCCCTTGATGGCCGCGATGAGGTCGTCGAGGCGTACGGATGTCGTGATGGTCGTGTTCTTCGCCATGTGTCAACCGTAGGTTGGCACTCAGGGGCTGTCAACCTTGAGTTGACAGTACGTTTCCGCTTGTGCGCCCATGACACGATCGACGGGTGAGCAGCAGTACGCCAAGCACCGTCGACCGCGCCTTCCAGGCCGCCCTCTACGACGCCACCGACACCACCCTCGACACCGGCGCCTCACTCCTCGCCGCCGACCCCGCGGCCGACGCCGAGCTCGCGCGGCGCGGGGAGGAGTTCGTGGCGACGGCGTGGCGGCGTGGCTGGCAGCCCGCGGACGTCGTACGGATCGTGCGCCGCGAACTGGACGACGTCCACGTACGCCTGGTGTCGGCGTCGATCCGCGCGCAGGCGCGGGACGACCGCCCGCGCGGGCGTCGCTGGGCGGCACAACTGGAGGAACTGGCCGCCGAGGCCGGCGACGTGCCGCCCCGCGCCGACCGCTTCTCGCACGCCACCGCGGTCCTGGAGCTGTACCGCCTGCTGCTGCGCCTGCCCACCCTGGAACCCCTCGAAGAGCCCGCCGCCCGGCCCGGGTCCGGCTCCCGCATGCTCACCCGCATCCGCGCGCTGCTCGCCAAGGCGGAGGCGACCGGGTTCCCGGAGGAGGCGGAGGCGCTCACGGCCAAGGCGCAGGAGCTGATGGCCCGGCACAGCGTCGACGAGGCGCTGCTCGCCGCACGGGCGCCGGCTCCGGACGCGCCCGGCGCCTGCCGGATCGGTGTCGAGCCGCCGTACGAGCAGGCCAAGGCGGTGCTGCTGGACGCGGTCGCCGACGCCAACCACTGCCGGGCCGTGTGGAACGAACCCCTCGGCTTCTCCACGGTCGTCGGCTTTGAGGCCGACCTGGAGGTGGTGGAACTCCTCTACACCTCGCTCCTCGTCCAGGCCACGACCGCGATGACGAAGGCGGAAGCCGCCCAGCGCGCGGGCGGCCGCAAACGCACGAAGACCTTCCGGCAGTCCTTCCTCGCCGCGTACGCCCACCGCATCGGCAGCCGCCTCGCGACCGCCGCCGAGGTCGAGGTGAGCGACGACCTGCTGCCCGTCCTCGCCTCCCGCGAGGTCGCGGTCACCTCGGCGACGGACCGCCTCTTTCCTCAGACCGTCACCACCCGCCTGCGCGGAGTCAGCGACGCGGCCGGCTGGACGCAGGGCGCCGAGGCAGCGGACCGGGCCCGAGTCGAATCCCGCCCCCGCCTCCCTTGACCCACCCGCCGGACAGCCCTGGGCCGCGTCCGCAGCGTCCCGCCCGGCCCGCCCGCGCCCGGCTTCGCTCGCGCGGCTTTGCTGACACGGCCTGGCCTGGTCGGCGGACCAAGCCGGAGGAAGGCCCCGGTGCCTCGTCGGCGCAGATGGGCGTTCCGGCCCCCGAGTCTCCGGCATGATCCGCCGCACCGGCCCTACAGGTCGTGTCCTCACAGTCCTGCCCGGCCAGCGACGCCCGGCCCGCGACGCTCGGCGATGCCCGGTCCGGCAGGCGATGCCCGGCCTGGCTCGCCCGACGCCCGGCCTGGCTCACCCGACGGCCTGGCTCGCGATGCCCGGCTCAGCGCCCGACGCCCGGCCCGGCAGGCGATGCCCGGCCTGGCTCGCCCGACGCCCGGCTTCGCTCGCGCGGGAGGGCCCACCGCCGCGTTGGCGGGATCGCCCGCCCACGGCCAGGCCTGTACGCGGTCTCCCCTCCGCCTCGCGAGGCGGAGGCAGCCCTGCCCGTGGGCAGGCGGCGCTACTTTGCAGTCCCGACCTGGGGCCTGGTCCGGCGGATCATGCCGCATACGGACGTGCCAAGCCCCGCCCACCCGCGCGGACGGGGCGCCGTCGCTTCCCTGCGCCCCGACCCGATCCGCCGGACAGGGGCCTTAGTCGCCCGCCTGCTGGAACGCGCTCACCGTTGCGTCCGGGTCGCCGGTACCGGCCTTCAGTGCGATGTCGCCGTACGACCACGGGAAGCTCTTGGTGGCCTTGGCGCCCGGCAGACCGTACTTGACCGTCTTGACGGAGAGGCTCTTCGCGTCGCCGCCCGCGCCCCGGGCGTAGGTGATGGTGAAGGTGGCGGTGCCGTCCTTCGTGAGCGTCAGCTTCTGCGGCTGGCCGGCCTTGTCCTGCGCGACGCTGCTGGAGACGCTGCCGGCGTCGAGGCCGACCGAGGGAAAGCCCTCCAGGGTGCACTCGGCGCCCTTGTTGGTGAGGGTGACGGTGACGTTGCCGGAGTCCCCGGCGGCCGGGGCGGCGTTGACGGGGCCGACCTCCGAGCCCAGCTGGTCGAGGGCGCAGGCGCCGCCGGGGCTCTTCCCCTCGGCACTGGAGCTGCTCTCGGACCCACCGCCGGACTCGTCACCACCGCTGTCGCAGGCGGTGAGCAGGAGGGCGGCGGCTAGAACGGTGACGGTGAGCGGAACGGCGCGCATAGATGGGTCCCCTGAGATCGTGACAGTGCCCACCGATCATCACGCACAAGCCCACCGCCCCGCCGGGCACCCCCACGCTCAGGACCACCCCGCACCACCATGCGCCCCCACCGCACGCCCCACCTGAGCCCCTGGCCCCCTCCGCCCGGGCCGCACGCGTACGTCGTCGGCGTGAACCGCCCGCCTACGACCCGAGGCTCGCCGTCGGCAACCCGGTGGGCAGCTTCCCGCCCTGCGACCTGGTGTAGGTCTCCGCGCCGGTGCCGCCCTCCCAGGTGACCTTCATGCTCGTCCTGCTCACGGAGTCGACCATCCCCGTCGCCCGGTCCTTCTTGCCGTCCGTGCACTTGAGGTGGATCATCTGCATGCCCGCCTCCTCGCCCGCGGTCCCGGTGCACACGGACCCGCCCGTGGCGAACAGCGCGGCCTCCTTGCCGTTGATCACCAGCGCGACGGCGTGACCGTCGGCGGTGGTCAGCCAGCTGCCCTGGATGCCGCCCGACGGCGCCGAGCCGCCCGAGCCGCCCGAGCCGCCACCGGTGTCGGCGCTCGTGCTCGCGGCCGGGCTGGACGGGGAGTCGTCCGCGGAGTCGCCCCCGTCGCTGCACGCGGTCAGCGCGAGCGCACCCGCCAGTCCCAGGGCCGCGGCCGCGACCCGTGCCCGCCGACGCGACGCGCCACGCGAGGGGCGCGAGGAGGTAGCCGAAGTCACTGCAAACTCCCAAGCTGTAGCCGGTCGGCCCGCGGGCCGGAAGGTTCGCAGCAAGCTACCAGGACGACTTGCGCACCCCCGGCAGATACCCCGCGTGCGCCTGCTCCCGCAGACTCACCCGGGACAGGCCGAACGTCCGGAAGTAGCCACGCGGCCGCCCGTCCACCTGGTCGCGGTTGCGGACCCGCGTGGCACTGGCGTCGCGCGGCTGCCCGCGCAGTTCCCGCTGGGCGGCGGCCCGTTCGGCCTCCGGCGACGACGGCCGCCGGATGATCTCCTTCAGCTCGGCGCGCCGTACGGCGTACCGCCCGACGACCTCCTGCCGCCTGTCGTTCTTCGCGATCTTGCTCTTCTTCGCCATCAGACCCTCACTCCCCGGGCGCGGATCCGGGCCACGGCCGCCTCCACGCCGATGGCGTCGACCGTCTTGATGCCCCTGGCGCCGAGCCGCAGCCGTACGTACCGGCCCTCGCCGGGCAGCCAGTACCGCCTGGTCTGGATGTTCGGGTCGAAGCGGCGTGAGGTGCGCCGGTGGGAGTGGGAGACGCGGTTGCCGAAGCCGGGCCGGGCGCCGGTCAGCATGCAGTGCGCGGACACGAGTGACGTACCTCTCCTCGAGCAGTAGTGCAAATGGGATTCGTTTTCATTAAGATACCAGCATGGCACGCAACGAACTCCGCCCGGTCATCAAACTCCGGTCCACGGCCGGAACCGGCTTCACGTACGTCACCCGCAAGAACCGCCGCAACGACCCGGACCGTATGACGCTGCGCAAGTACGACCCGGCCGCCGGCCGCCACGTCGACTTCCGAGAGGAGCGCTGACACACCATGCGCAAGGGAATCCACCCGTCCTACGGCCCCGTCGTCTTCCGTGACCGTGCCGCCGACTACGTCTTCCTGACCCGCTCGACGCTTTCCGCGACGGCGAGCGAGAAGACGATCGAGTGGGAGGACGGCCACACCTACCCGGTCGTGGACGTCGAGATCTCCGACGTCAGCCACCCCTTCTACACCGGTACCGCCCGCGTCCTGGACACGGCCGGACGCGTGGAGCGCTTCGAGCGCCGGTACGGGAAGCAGGGCTAGCCAGGTGGACGAACTCTCCGTCGTCATCGTCGGCGGGCTGCACGCCGACGCGCGCCGCGCCGCGGTCGCGCGCCTGCTCGCCGACGTGCCCGGAAGCGTCGTACTCCACCACGACCTGGCGACGGCCGCGGCGGGCACGGTCGTACGGACGGTGCGGGACGCCGGCGGAATCCTCTCCGCCGGCGAGGCCCCCCTGGTCAACGACTGTGCCTGCTGTGCTCTGCGCGAGGACCTGGTGCCCGAGCTGAAGCGGCTCGCCGAGGCCGGGGGCACCCGGCTCGCCGTCGTCGAACTGTGGGACTCCGTCGAGCCCAAGGCCATGGCCGAGGTGGTCGCGGCCGGTGGCCTCACGGTCACCGGCGTGATCACCGCCGTCGACCCGGCGCTGGTCCTGCCGTACCTCGGCAACGGCGACGACCTCGCCGAACGCGGTCTCGCCGCGGCCGCCACCGACCGGCGCACGGTCGCCGACACCTTCGCCCGCCAGGTGGAGTACGCCCCCGTCCTCGCCGTCGCCGACTCCGAGGAGGCCGACGACGAGGACCGCGAACTGCTCGCCCAGCTGCACCCGACGGCCCGTCACATCCCGATCGGTGCCGGGGACAGGGCGGGGGCACCGTCACTCTTCGCGTCACCCCTCGCCCGAGCCGCCCTGGCCGGCTTCGACGTCGAAGCGGCGGCGGCCGCCCAGCACCCCGCCTGCGCGCTGCTCCCCGCGGAGGCCGACGCCTGCGGGGTCGCCACCTTCGTCTGGCACCAGTGCCGGCCCTTCCACCCGGAGCGGCTGTACGCGGCCCTGGAGGACCTGACCTGCGCCGCCGCCCGCAGCCGGGGCCGGTTCTGGCTCGCCGACCGGCCCGACACGCTGCTCCACTGGGACGCGGCCGGCGGGGCGCTGTGTGTGGAGAACGCGGGGCCGTGGCTCGCCTCGCTGCCCGACGCGGCCTGGGAGATGGTTCCGCCGCTGCGTCGTGCCGCCGCCGCGCTGGACTGGCACCCCGAACACGGCGACCGCTGCCAGCACCTGGTCTTCACGTCCCCCGGCCTCGACCGCGAAGGGCTCGGGCGGCTGCTGGAGTCCTGCCTGCTCACCGACGCCGAGTACGCCGCCGGGCGCGACGCCTGGAAGCGGCTGCCGCCCGCCTTCGACACCCTTCTGGAGGTCTGACCCCGCCATGCCCCGCAAGACCGACCGCAAGCCCGCCAAGAGCCGCCCCAATCCGCTGGACCAGGCCGGGATCACGTACATCGACTACAAGGACACCGACCTGCTGCGGAAGTTCATCTCGGACCGGGGCAAGATCCGCAGCCGGCGCGTCACCCGGATCTCGGCCCAGCAACAGCGGCAGTTGGCGCGCGCGATCAAGAACGCACGGGAGACGGCGCTGCTGCCGTACTCCAGTCGCTGAGGTCAGGCTCGCCCCCCTGCGGTCGCCGGCCGGCCACCCTTCGCTCCGCCCGCACGCACCAACCGGGCGGAGCTGGTCGCGTTTTGCCCTACCCCGAGGTGGAACAGAAGGGGCCCCATACGCGTCTGTTTCTAGTACAGGGCGAAACAATGCGAAGCATTTACCGATCGAACCGATCACGCACGGCATGCGTCGAAGCTGTAACCGCAGGAACACCCCACGTGCACGTGCATCTGCGTCTGCATCTGCACATGAACGGGGTTATGATCCGGGTCAATTGACCATGGCACCAATGGCCACTCGAGCCAGTGCACCACCGGGGAGCTACCTGTGGACCAGGACGTTGACGGGGGGTACGACGTGTACAACGGCATGACGGCGACACAGCTGCACGGGGTGGCCTGGCAGAAGAGCCGGCACAGCAACTCGCAGGGGTCCTGCGTGGAGTTCGCGAGGCTGCCCGGCGGAGACGTGGCCGTGCGCAACTCGCGGTTCCCCGACGGACCGGCGCTCGTCTACACGCGGGCCGAGATCGAGGCCATGCTGCTCGGAATCAAGGACGGCGAGTTCGACCACCTGGTCGCGGGCTGATCCCCATCCGCCTCAGGACAACGGTGTCGCACGGAAGAGTGCTGTCACAGGCGCGGTGACGCGCGTAGAACCGCGGCGCCCGTGTGCGCCGCGGTGGTTCATTCGGCGGGGGAGCGCAGCTGGAACAGCGCCCACACGACCTTGCCGCTGAGCGTGCCGGCCAGCGGGTGCCAGCCCCAGCTGTCGCTGAAGGAGTCGACCAGGAACAGACCGCGCCCCGACTCCGCCGAGAAGTCGTCCGTGGCCCGCGCGACGGGACTGTCGTGACTGGGGTCGCGCACCGCGCACACCAGCCGCTCGGTCCAGCGCATCAGATGCAGCCGCACCGGCGGGCACTGCTCGGGCATCAGTGAGGCGGGCGCCGGCAGCGCGTGTCGCAGCGCGTTGGTGACGAGTTCGGACACGACCAGGCACACGTCGTCGAAGCGGTCGCCGAGGTCCCACTGGTCGAGGGTCCTGCGCGTGAACTGCCGCGCGTCGCGCACCGCTTCGTAGCGGGCGGGCAGGGCGCACGAGGCGGCGCTGGACACGGCCGCGGGATCCAGCGGCGGAAGGCCCTGCCGTAACGGCTCGAGCATGGTCGATCCATTCGTCCCCATGCGAGGCACTCCCGGGAATTCGCGGTCGTTGCGAGCAGCGGTGGCGCGGGACCATGGTTTCGGATGCGCACAGCAGATGCAAGGGCAGATGCACGTGCACGTGACCGAAATGGACCTTCCCGTACCGCTTCTTGGCCATTTTTTCCGCCATCTTCACGTCTCCTGCTCGCCCGTTCCTTTCCCTCTCCTCTCCCTCTCCGCGCTTCCTTCCGCCCCGTACCTTTGGTTTTCTCCTGTCTCTGTAATCGGACGAGTACTGCTCGGAGTGTTTTAGTGGCAGACTGCGGCCCCTAAGACGGTTGGGGAGGCTGGCGAACGTGAGCGCGGGAGAGCCCGGATCGGTGGTGCGGCGCATGCTGCTCGGCTCGCAACTCAGGCGACTGCGTGAGGCACGGGGCATCACGCGTGAGGCCGCGGGTTACTCGATCCGCGCCTCGGAGTCGAAGATCAGCCGGATGGAGTTGGGCCGGGTGAGCTTCAAAACGCGAGACGTGGAAGACCTGCTGACGCTGTACGGCATCACGGACGAGGCGGAGCGCGCGGCACTCGTCGGCCTCGCCCGCGAGGCCAACGTGGCGGGCTGGTGGCACAGCTACTCGGACGTCCTGCCGAACTGGTTCCCCACCTATGTCGGCCTGGAGGGCGCGGCCTCGCTGATCCGCGCCTACGAGGTGCAGTTCGTGCACGGACTGCTGCAGACCGAGGCGTACGCCCACGCGGTCGTCAAGCGTGGCATGAAGGGCGCGAGCGCCGCCGACATCGACCGGCGGGTGGCGCTGCGCCTGGAGCGGCAGAAGTACCTCGTCTCCGAGAACGCCCCCGAGGTCCACGTCGTCCTGGACGAGGCCGCCCTGCGCCGGCCGTACGGCGACCGCGAGGTGATGCGCGGCCAGCTCCAGCACCTGATCGACTTCTCCCAGCGTCCCAACGTACGGCTGCAGATCATGCCGTTCAGCTTCGGCGGGCACTCTGGGGAGAGCGGCGCCTTCACCATCCTGAGCTTCCCGGAGTCCGACCTGTCGGACGTCGTCTATCTGGAGCAGCTCACCAGCGCGCTCTACCTCGACAAGCGCGAGGACGTCGGCCAGTACGAACAGGCGCTCAAGGAGCTCCAGCAGGACAGTCCCGGTCCGGACGAGAGCCGGGACCTGTTGCGCGGGCTCCTGCAACTGTCGTAGGGCCTGTCGTAGACGCCGTAGGGATAACCCTCGGTTTTCCTGTGTGCGTGTTGCGTTTCCCGAGGTGACGCCTCCAACTCGCATAAAACGTAAGTACGATGACGTGTGATCAGTATCTCGGGGCAAGGGATTGAGGGATCACATGTCGTCCTGCTTCACCGACCTGGCCCAGCAGTTCATCGACGGTGAGTGGCGCCCGGGCACCGGTTCCTGGGACATCATCGACTTCAATCCCTACGACGGCGAGAAGCTCGCCTCGATCACCATCGCCACCATCGACGAGGTGGACGAGGCGTACAAGTGCGCCGCCCGGAGCCAGAAGCACTGGTCCACGACCAATCCCTACACCCGCCGTGACATCTTCGACCGTGCCCTGCGGCTGCTCGAGGAACGCGAGCAGGAGGTCCTCGACGCGATCATCGCCGAGCTCGGCGGTACGCATGTGAAGGCCCGCTTCGAGATCAACCTCGCCAAGGAGTTCCTGCGCGAGGCCGCCCAGCTGACGCTGCGCTCCGAGGGCCGGATCCTGCCCTCCCCGGTCGAGGGCAAGGAGAACCGCCTCTACCGCGTGCCCGTCGGTGTCGTCGGCGTCATCAGCCCCTTCAACTCGCCGTTCCTGCTGTCGATCAAGCCCGTCGCCGCCGCCCTCGCCCTCGGCAACGCCGTCGTCCTCAAGCCGCACGAGGACAGCCCGATCGTCGGCGGCACCCTGATCGCGAAGCTCTTCGAGGACGCGGGCCTGCCGGCCGGTCTGCTCAACGTGGTCGTCACCGACATCGCCGAGATAGGCGACGCCTTCATCGAGCACCCGATCCCCAAGGTCATCACCTTCACCGGCTCCGACAAGGTCGGCCGGCACATCGCCACGGTCTGCGCCGCGCAGCTCAAGCGCACCGTCCTCGAACTGGGCGGCAACAGCGCGCTGGTGGTCCTCGACGACGCCGACATCGACTACGCGGTCGACGCGGCCGTCTTCAGCCGCTACGTCGACCAGGGCCAGGTCTGCATGGCCGCCAACCGGGTCCTGGTGGACCGTTCGGTGGCGGCCGAGTTCACCGAGAAGTTCGTCGCCAAGGTCAGAACCCTCAAGACCGGCGACCCGCGCGACCCGCAGACGGTGATCGGCCCGGTCATCAACTCCCTCCAGGCCAACGCCATCTCCGCCGCCGTCGACCAGGCGGTCGCCGAGGGCGCCACCGTCCTGGTGCGCGGCACGACGACCGACAACATGGTGGAGCCGTCCGTCCTCACGGACGTACCGTCCGACTCCTCCCTGCTGCACAAGGAGATCTTCGGCCCCGTCGCCCTGCTCGTCCCCTTCGACGGCGAGGAGGAGGCGATCCGCATCGTCAACGACACCCCCTACGGCCTCAGCGGCGCCGTCCACACGGCCGACGTCGAGCGGGGGGTCGCCTTCGCCCAGCAGGTCGACACCGGCATGTTCCACGTGAACGACGGCACCATCCACGACGAGCCGCTGATCCCCTTCGGCGGCGAGAAGAACTCCGGGATCGGCCGGCTGAACGGCGAGACCACGCTGGACGCGTTCACCACACTGCGGTGGATCTCGGTGCAGCACGGGCGCAGCGCGTTTCCCTTCTGAAGTCCCCGGGGTGCTTGAGGACAGCACCTGACCGCAAGGGTCCGTAACGTCATCGGTGGCAGGCGGCAGCAGCCGTAACACCCGACGAAAGGCGGCCGGTCATGGTCACTCACGTGCGAGCCGAGGCCCAGGGCGACGAGCGCGGAGCGCTGCTGTCCTTCCTTGCCGAGCAGCGCGGCGGCATCCGGCGGTCGGTGCTCGGCCTCACGGACGAGCAGGCCTCCTCGCGCCCCAGCGCCAGCGAGCTCTCCCTGGCCGGGCTGGTCAAGCACGTCGCCGAGGTCGAGCAGAGCTGGGTGGCCCGCGCCAAGGGCGAGGAGCCGGCCGTGCACCGGGAGGCGTCGAACTGGCACGAGTGCTTCGCGCTGGTCGACGGCGAGACGCTCGCGTCGCAGCTGGACTACTGGGAGAAGGTGGCGGCGGAGACGGAGGCGTTCGCCCGCTCCGTACCCAGCCTCGACGACAGCTTCCCGCTCCCGAAGGCTCCCTGGTTCCCGGAGGAGTCCGTCTCCGTGCGCTGGGTGCTCCTGCACCTGATCCGGGAGACCGCCCGGCACGCCGGCCACGCCGACATCATCCGGGAGGCGCTGGACGGGAAGACGGCGTTCGAGTTGGTCGCCCTCGCCGAAAAAAGCTGAGGCCATAATCTGGACCGCATGTCAACGATCCGTCTCCTCGTGCTGGGCGCGGTGCGCCAGCACGGGCGGGCCCATGGCTACCAGGTGCGCAACGACCTGGAGTACTGGGGCGCGCACGAGTGGTCCAACGCCAAGCCCGGCTCGATCTACCACGCCCTGAAGCAGATGGCGAAGCAGGGCCTGCTGCACGCCCATGAGACCGCCCCGTCCCCGGCCGGCGGTCCGCCGCGCACCGAGTACGAGATCACCGACAAGGGCACCGAGGAGTACTTCGCGCTGCTGCGCGAGGCGCTGACCTCGTACGACCAGAAGATGGACGTCAAGTCGGCGGCCATCGGCTTCATCGTCGACCTGCCGCGCGGCGAGGCGGTCGCCCTCCTGAAGGAGCGGACCCGGCGGATCGGTGAGTGGCGCTCGGCCGTCACCCAGCACTACGTCCCCGAGGACGGCCCCGAGCAGCTCGGCCACATCGGGGAGATCATGAACCTCTGGATCCACTCGGCCGACACCGAGTCCGAGTGGATCCAGGGGCTGATCGAGCGCATCGAGGGCGGGGCCTACACCTTCGCCGGTGAGGGCGAGCAGTTCGTCGGCATCCTCGCGGACGACCAGCGCAATCCGTACGCGACGGATGAAGTGCACCCCGAGGACGCTCACTAATCAAGTTTGACCAATCTCCGTGAGGGGGTTACGTTGAGAAGGTAGTCAAACTTGACTAGCTTGGATGGGGGAGGAGAGTGGGGCAAGTGACCGACACGGCGATCACCGTCGAAGGCGCACGCAAGACGTACGGCACCACACACGCACTGGACGGGCTGGACCTCGCGGTCGCGCGCGGCACGGTGCACGGAGTGCTCGGCCCCAACGGGGCGGGCAAGACCACCCTGGTCCGCGTCCTGTCCACCCTGCTGCGGCCCGACGCCGGCCGGATCGAGGTGGCCGGGCACGACGTACTGACCAGGGCCCGCGAGGTCCGCTTCCGCATCGGCCTGCTCGGCCAGCACGCGGCACTCGACGAGGAACTCGGCGGCCGCCAGAACCTGGAGCTGTTCGGCCGCCTCTACCACCTGGGCGCCCGCCACGCGCGCGTGCGCGCCGACGAACTCCTGGAGCGCTTCGGCCTGTCCGACACCGGCCGCAAGCCGGTGCGCTCCTACAGCGGAGGCATGCGGCGCCGCCTCGACCTCGCCGCCTCCCTGATCACCGAGCCGGAGGTGCTGTTCCTGGACGAGCCGACGACCGGCCTCGACCCGCGCGGCCGCGCCGAGGTGTGGGAGTCGGTCCGCTCCCTGGTCGGCGGCGGCACCACGGTCCTGCTCACCACGCAGTACCTGGAGGAGGCCGACCAACTCGCCGACCGCATCTCGGTCGTCGACCACGGCCGGGTCGTCGCCGACGGCACGGCGGACGAGCTCAAGGCGCTGACCGGCGGGGACCGCATCGACGTCGTCCTGCGCGACCCGGGCCACCTGGGCGCGGCCGTCGCCCTGCTGCCGCTCCCGGCGTCGGACGTCTCGGTGGACACCGACCGCCGGCTGCTCAGCGCCCGCGTCACCGACCGCATGGCCGCGCTCACCGGCGTCGTACGCGCCCTGGAGGAGGCCGGCATCGAGGCGGAGGACATCGCCCTGCGCCGCCCGACGCTGGACGAGGTGTTCCTGCACCTCACCGGCGAAGACCACCGAGGGGACCACCGAGTGAAGGAGACAGCGTGAGCACGTACGCCCTGACCGACTCCTGGACCATGACCCGCCGCGAACTCGCCCACTGGGCACGCCAGCCCGTCCGGGTGGTCGTCGGCCTGGTCTTCTCCGTGATGCTGCTGCTGATGTTCGCCTACCTGATCGGCGGCGGCCGGGGCGTCACCGGCGACTACCTCGACTACCTCCTGCCCGGCATGCTTGCGCTCACCATGGCCTTCGGTCTGGAGAGCACGATGCTTGCCGTCACCCAGGACCTCAACAAGGGCGTCATCGACCGCTTCCGCTCGATGCCCATGGCCGACGGCGCGGTCCTGGTGGGCCGCGCGGCCGCCGACATGCTCCAGTCACTCCTGGGACTGGTCCTGCTGATCGGCGTCGCCTTCGGCCTCGGCTGGCGCACCCACGCCGGGCTCGGTGGCCTGCTCGGTGCCGTCGGCCTCCTGCTGCTGTTCCGGTTCGCGATGCTGTGGATCGGCATCCACCTGGGTCTGGTGGCGGGGAAGCCGGAGCTGGTGCAGGCCGTCCAGATCCTCGTCTGGCCGGTCGGCTTCCTGTCCAACGCCCTCGCCGCCCCCGAGTCCATGCCCGCCTGGCTGGGCACCGTCGTCGAGTGGAACCCGATGTCCCAGACCGCGACGGCCGTACGCGACCTCCTGGGCAGCCCCGGCGGAGAGCCGGGGCACCTGTGGGCGGCGGTCGTATGGCCGTTGGCGCTGCTCGCGGTGTTCTTCCCGCTGGCGGTGCGGAGGTTCGCGCGCCTCGGGACATGACGCGGGTCAGTGATGGAACCCCGTCGCCGCGTCCTTGTCCCGCGTCAGCGGATGCGGCTGCCGGCGCAGCTCCGGCACCAGTCCGGTCAAGTCGTCCATGAACAGGTCGGCGAGGTCGGCCGAGAAGCCGTTGCGGCACACCACCCGCAGCACGGACAGGTCCTCGCGGTTCGGCGGGAAGGTGTACGCGGGCACCAGCCAGCCCTTCTCGCGCAGCCGCCGGGACACGTCGAAGACGTCGTACGCCGTCACGTCGTCCGCGGTCGTGAAGGCGAACACGGGCAGCTGGTCGCCCCGGGTCAGGAGCCGGAAGTCGCCGAGTGCCTCCACGCGCTCGGCGACGCTCCGGGCCACGTCCCGCGTCGACTGCTGCACGGCCCGGTAGCCCTCGCGGCCCAGCCGCAGGAACGTGTAGTACTGCGCGACGACCTGCGCGCCCGGCCGGGAGAAGTTCAGCGCGAAGGTCGGCATGTCACCGCCCAGGTAGTTGACGCGGAAGACGAGTTCCTCGGGCAGGGCGTCCCCGTCACGCCACAGCGCCCAGCCGACCCCGGGGTAGACCAGCCCGTACTTGTGCCCCGAGGTGTTGATGGAGGCCACCCGCGGGAGGCGGAAGTCCCACACCAGGTCCTCGTCCAGGAAGGGCGCGACCATCGCGCCGGACGCGCCGTCGACATGCACCGGGATGTCGAGCCCGGTCCGCTCCTGGAGGACGTCGAGGGCCGCACAGAGGTCCGCGACCGGCTCGTACGACCCGTCGAAGGTGGAGCCGAGGACGCCGACGACCCCGATGGTGTTCTCGTCGCACAACTCGGCGGCGGCCTGCGGGTCGAGGTGGAACCGGTCGCCCTCCATGGGCACCAGCCGGGCCTCCACCTCCCAGAAGGTGCAGAACTTCTCCCAGCAGACCTGGACGTTGACGCCCATGACGAGGTTCGGGCGCGCCCCCGGGTAGCGGTCGGCGTTCCTCTTCGCCCAGCGCCGCTTCAGTGCCATCCCGGCGAGCATGCACGCCTCGCTCGACCCGGTCGTCGAACAGCCCACGGCGGCCGAGGGGTCGGGCGCGTGCCAGAGGTCGGCGAGCATCGCCACACAGCGCCGCTCCAGTTCGGCCGTGCGCGGGTACTCGTCCTTGTCGATCATGTTCTTGTCGCGGCACTCGGCCATGAGGATCCCGGCCTGGGGCTCCATCCAGGTGGTGACGAACGTGGCCAGGTTCAGCCGGGAGTTGCCGTCCAGCATCAGCTCGTCGTGCACGACCTGGTACGCCGTCGAGGGCGGGAGCGGGCCGTCGGGCAGCCGGTGTTTGGGCGGCGCCTCGACCATGTCGCCGACCGGGTTAGCCTCCAGGTGGAAGGGGTTGACGGACAGGGGGCGCTCGTCGGACTTCTGGATGCCTTCGTGCAGGGCCACGGTGTCTCTCCTCGGGGGTGTCGGAATTTCAGGTGACCGGTGTTCCGTCGTCGCGCAACTGCATCTGCGGCCGCCCCGTCACCAGCAGCCAGGCCGGCAGCGAGGCGATGCAGAGCAGGGCGACGATGGCGGGTGTGTCGGCCAGTACGGCGGCCGTGAACAGGCTCACCCAGCCCTGCCGGGTGATCGCGAGGAGCACGCCGAGCACCCCGCAGGCCACGCCCAGCGCGGGCTGCACGGCGGGCACGAGGGCGTGCGCGCACAGACCGAGGGCGGTACCGACGAAGACGGAGGGGAAGATCCGTCCGCCCCGGAAGCCGCAGGACGCGGCGACGAGCAGCGCCGCGAGCTTCACCACCGTCATCGTCGCGAACTGCCCCGCCGACCAGCCCTCGGGATCGCGCGCCAGCTCCGCGACCTCGTCCAGCCCCTTGAAGAGCGTCAGATGGCCGCCCAGCGCCCCCAGCAGCCCCAGCACGAGCCCACCGGCCGGGAGCGCCAGCATCGGGTGGCGCAGCCGCGCGAAGGCGCCGTGGACGTAGGGGAAGGCGCGCACGGCGCCCATGGCGAGCAGGGCGGCCACGCAGGCCACCACGAGGGCCGCCGGCAGGTCGCTCCAGCCCGGCCGGCCGAAGGCGGGCAGGTGCAGGTCGAACGAGGGATGCGCGAGCAGGTCGGCCGTGAGGGCGCCGGCGGCCGCGGCGGTGAGCGGCGCGAAGACGTTGTCCCACAGCGCCCCTCGCACCGGTCGCCCGACCAGCGCCTCGGAGATGACCAGCGCCGCCGCCACCGGCGTCCCGAACAGCGCACCGATCGTCGCGGCCTCCGCGAGCGCCACCCACAGCTCTCCCGGCGCCCGCGGCACCAACCTGCGGCCCGCCCAGAACGCGAGCCCCACGTTCACGGCGATGACCGGGTTCTCCGGACCGAGGCTCGGCCCGCCCGCCAGCATCAGCGCGGTCGCCAGCAGCAGGCCCGGCAGCACGGCGGGCGGGAGCACGGGAGCGTTCAGGCCGGTGGTGGCCGGGTCCGGACCGGCGTGTCCCGGCACCTTCCACACCACCAGGCCCACCAGGACGCCGGTCGAGGTGAGCACCACGAGCATCCACAGCACGGAGTACCGGCCGACGCCCAGCGCGTCCGGCAGATCCTCCCAGAGCACGTCCTGGAGCTCCTCGGCCCCCGCGCTCACGCCGACGAGGATCAGGCTCGCGGCCACGCCCACCGCGAGGGCGGGGAGGATCAACGGCAGCAGGGTGCGCGCCGGGGTCGCCGGGGCGGTGGGCGCCTGCCGCGCGATGTCCTGAGCCACGGGCTCACGATAAGCGGACAAAGAGGATGAAACCGGGTGCAACATTCGCAAGGACATCGGCTTGCACCTCACGTCACGTGAGGCGCCACCGTGGAGCGCGTACCGAGAAAGGAGCGGAAGTGAGCTACTCCGTGGGACAGGTCGCCGGTTTCGCCGGGGTCACGGTGCGCACGCTGCACCACTACGACGACATCGGCCTGCTCGTCCCGAGCGAGCGCAGCCACGCGGGCCACCGGCGCTACAGCGACGCCGACCTCGACCGGCTGCAGCAGATCCTGTTCTACCGGGAGCTCGGCTTCCCCCTCGACGAGGTCGCCGCCCTGCTCGACGATCCGGACACGGACCCGCGGGAGCACCTGCGCCGGCAGCACGACCTGCTGACCGCCCGGATCGAGAGGCTGCAGAAGATGGCGGCGGCCGTGGAGCAGGCCATGGAGGCACGCAGCATGGGCATCAACCTCACACCCGAGGAGCGTTTCGAGGTCTTCGGGGACAAGGACCCCGAGCAGTACGCCGAGGAGGCGGAGGCACGCTGGGGCGGCACCGAGGTGTACGCCGAGTCGCAGCGCCGCGCCGCCACCTACACCAAGGAGGACTGGACGCGGATCAAGGCCGAGGTCGAGGACTGGGAGCAGCGCTACGTCGCCCTGATGACCGCCGGCGAACCGGCGACCGGCGAGCACGCCATGGACCTGGCCGAGGAACACCGCCGGCACATCGGCGCGTGGTACTTCGAGTGCCCCTACGAGATGCACCGGTGCTTCGGGGAGATGTACGTCGCCGACGAGCGTTTCAAGGCGTACTACGACTCCATGCGGCAAGGTCTCGCCGAGCACCTGAAAGAAGCGATCATGGCGAACGCCGCCCGGCACGGCGCCTGAGCGGTCGTGACCCGGGAGTGGGCTATTCCCGGGTCACGACCACCGCCGTGCCGTACGCGCACACCTCCGTGCCGACGTCCGCCGCCTCCGTCACGTCGAAGCGGAACGCCAGCACGGCGTTGGCGCCACGCGCGCGTGCCTGCTCGATGAGCCGGAACATGGCCTGGTTGCGGGTCTCGACGAGCGTCTTGGTGAGCCCCTTGAGCTCACCGCCGATCATCGACTTCAGACCGGCACCGATCTGGCTGCCGAGGTGCCGTGAGCGCACGGTCAGTCCGAAGACCTCGCCGAGGACCTCCTGAACGCGGTGGCCGGGTACGTCGTTCGTGGTGACGACGAGCACGTCGGGCTGAGGGCCCTGGCCGCCGCCGTATTCTTCGATGCCCATGGTTCACAGCTTTGCCCCAGGAACCGCACAGTGCATCCTGGGGAGCCCCTTGGAACCTGGGCCCCGACGGCTGCGTTGATACGTTTGGGCAGCCAGCCCCAGCCCGCACCCCCACAGCAGGAGCCACAACCCCGTGACCACGCTTGCGCTCGGCCCCGAGTGGATCAGTCCGGACTATCTGATCTCGACCTTCAGCCTGCCCGGCATCCTGCTGATCGTCTTCGCCGAGTCCGGGCTCTTCGCGTTCCTGCCCGGCGACTCCCTGCTGTTCACGGCGGGCCTCTTCGTGGCCCAGGGGCAGTACATCAGCCAGCCGTTGTGGCTGGTGTGCGCGCTGATCGTGTTCGCCGCCGTCCTCGGCGACCAAGTGGGCTACATGATCGGCAAGTTCTTCGGCCCCAGGCTCTTCAGCCGTCCCAACTCCAAGCTCTTCAAGCAGGAGAACCTGGACAAGGCCCACGAGTTCATGGAGCGGTTCGGCCCCAAGGCCATCGTGCTGGCCCGCTTCGTCCCCATCGTGCGCACCTTCGCCCCCATCGTGGCGGGCGCCGGCCGCATGAAGTACCGCACCTTCCTCGTCTACAACGTCATCGGTGGCGTCGCCTGGGGCACCGGCGTCACCCTTGCGGGCTACTGGCTCGGCCAGATCGAGCTCATCCGGAAGAACGTCGAGGCGATCCTCGTCCTGATCGTCGTGGTCTCCGTGGTGCCGATCGCCATCGAGTACCTGCGCGAGCGCTCCAAGAAGAAGAAGGCCGCCGCCGAGGCCCCCGCCACCCCGTCCCGCCCCCAGGCCATGGACGACGCCACGACCCAGCTCCGCCGCATCCCCCCGGCCCACGAGGACCAGCAGCACTACGGCGACAACCAGGGCAACGCCCAGTACGGCCAGCAGGGCCAGCAGGGCCAGTACGGCCAGTACGACGAGTACTACGGCCAGCAGCCCCAGCAACAGCAGCCGTACGCCCAGCAGTACCCCCAGAACTACCCCCAACAGCCCTACGGCGGCCAGCAGGGCCACCAGGGCCAGCAGCAGTACCCGTACGACAACCGGGGCTACTGAGTCAACGCCCCGCGCCCCTTCAGGGGCGCTGGGCGCCCGGCGTTAGAACCCTCGCGTCCGCTTCGCGGCCCGCCGCTTCTCCGTAGACCCGATCCGCAGGAACAACCGAGAGATCTCCGACCCCAGGTTCACCCCGATGGCGATCGCCATCGCCAGCGCCGCCGCCTTCGACAGCGACACCAACCCCTCGTCGACCTGGTTCTGAGCGATCGACAGCAAGCCGAAGTACGTCGCCGAACCGGGCAGCAGCGGCCCGATCGCCGCCGTCGTGTACGGCAGGGCGGACGCGAACCGGTACCGCGCCAGCAACTGCCCGAACAGCCCGACCAGGCCCGCCGCGACGGCCGTGGAGGCGACCGGCGACAGATCGCCCGCGTAGTACATCGCCCCGTAAACCGCCCAGGCGACACCCCCGTTGAGGGTCACCGCCAGCACGGTGGATCGTTCCTGCTGCAACAGCACCGCGAAGGTCAGCGACAGCAGCATCGACGCGCCGAGCTGCCAGTACGGCTGCTCGGGGATGTGCAGCGCCGCGTCCGGGTTGAGCTTGGCGCCCAGCTGCACGCCGAAGTACAGCACCACGAGCACCCCGACGACGATGCCCACGAAGAAGTACAGGACCTCCAGCAGCCGTGCGGAGGCGGTGATGTAGAAGCCGGTCAGACCGTCCTGCACGCCCGCGACCAGCGCCCGCCCGGGCAGCAGCGCGAAGAGCCCACCGGTGATGACCGCGGACGCCTTCACGTCGACGTGCGCCACGGTCAGCGCGACCCCGATCGCGGCCGGCGGCATCGCGGCGACCGTGAACTGGTAGAACTCCGGCAGTCCGCGCCCGGCACACAGCCACGCCAGCCGGTCGCCGAGCATCGCGCCCAGCGCCGCGGCCACGAACACGATCAGGTCACCGCCGACGAGCACGGAGGCCGAGCCCGCGAGCAGCCCGCTCGCCATGGTCAGCGCCCAGCCGGGATACGGGTGCCGGTTGCGGCGGATCTCCGCGAGCCGCCGGTAGGCCTCCTCCAGGGAGAGGTGGGTCTCCGTGTCGCTCAGGTCGTCGACGAGCTGGTAGACCGCGGCGAGGCGTGTGTAGTCGGTCCCGCGCCGGCGCACGGTCCGCGACGCCGTCACCGGGTCCTCCACCAGGGACGGCTGGTACGAGATCGACAGCAGCGTGAAGGTGACGTTCGGCTCGCAGCGGTCCAGGCCGTACGACCGGCAGACGGCGAACATCGCCGCCTCCACGTCCTCCGCGTTCTCCCCGCCCGCCAGCAGCAGCTCGCCGATACGCAGGGTCAGGTCGAGCACGCGCGGGACGGCGGGACCGACCTCCTCCGGCTTCTGAACCAGCTCGAGCGCCGGCCGCTCCGCCACCGGCATGCGCAGCATCGTGCGCATCCGGTCCTGCCAGGGGAGGTCCTTGGTCAGGCTGACGATGGGAACGCCGCCCGGCGGTGTGAACGCGGGAGGGGCGTGCCGGGCGCTGTAGGTCCGCGGCGGACTGAACGCCGATCCCTCCGGCTCCACGGCGGGCGCCTGCGGTACGTCGAGCCCGTCCGGCAGGGCGAACTCGGAGGTGGTCTCGGGCTCACCCCCGGCCCTGGGGACGGCGAGCCCGTCCGGAAGGGCGAACTCCGATGTGATCTCGGAGTCGAACGTGCTCCTCGCCTCGTCCGACTGCGGCTTGCGGTACTCCGTCTCCGTCACTCCGCAACGCTCCCTGTACGACACGTCCAGCAGGCCTCAGTATGCGCACGTCTACCCACTGACACACGAACAGGCCGCACGCGCACGCGTACGGCCTGTTTCCAGTGCGACGAGCTGCGGGTGCTCAGTGACCGCCGTGGTCCTTGAACCGCTTGTACGACCGCTCGATCTCGGCCTCGGCCTCCGTACGGCCCACCCAGTCGGCGCCCTCGACCGACTTGCCGGGCTCCAGGTCCTTGTAGACCTCGAAGAAGTGCTGGATCTCCAGGCGGTCGAACTCGGACACGTGGTGGATGTCACGCAGGTGCTCCACACGCGGGTCCGTCGCCGGGACGCACAGCAGCTTGTCGTCGCCGCCGGCCTCGTCGGTCATCCGGAACATGCCGATCGCGCGGCACTTGATGAGACAGCCGGGGAAGGTCGGCTCGTCCAGGATGACCAGCGCGTCGAGCGGGTCGCCGTCCTCGCCGAGGGTGTTCTCGACGAAGCCGTAGTCGGTCGGGTAGGCGGTCGAGGTGAAGAGGCGACGGTCCAGGCGGATCCGACCGGTCTCGTGGTCCACCTCGTACTTGTTCCGCGAACCCTTCGGGATCTCGATCGTGACGTCGAACTCCACCGGTGGCTCCTCCATGATCAACACATAGTTCTGGTGGTTAAGTGTCCCTCACGCAGGTGTGTGATCGCGAAAGGGGCTGGTGTTCGTGCCAGAGCTGAGGCCTTGGCGGGCCGCGAGACCGCACGTGGTGCGGGTCGCGACCGCCGTACGACCGCGTCTCGCGCGGGCCGCCGCGGCCGCCGGGCCGCGGGTCGCGCGGCTCACGCGGGCCGCGAAACCGCAGCTCGCGCGGCTCACGTTGCCGAAGACCGTCAGGACCTGGCAGTACTCCGCGGGTGCCGCCACCGCCGGACTGGCGCTGGCCGCCGGAGTGGTGACCGCGGCCGGTCCCTGGGACGCCTCGGGTCAGCGTACGGCCGAGCGGGACCGGGCCGCCGCCCTGGGGCACACGGGTGGCGCAGATCACGGTCGCACCTCCGGCAGTTCCGAATCCGTCGCCGGAGCCCCGAGGCCCGCCCCCAGCGCGAGGTCCGTCCTCACGGCCCTCGGCGGCTCCACGAGCCTCGCGAAGTCGGCACCGAACGGAAAGCCCCTCAGCGCCGTCCTGGGCCCCCTCCTCGACACCGGAGCCCTCGGCACCCGCCACACCGCCGCCGTCGTCGACGTGGCCACCGGCAGGCGCCTGTACGGGGCCGGCGCCGACGACGCCCTCACCCCCGCCTCCACGACGAAGATCGCCACGGCTGTCGCGGCCCTCTCCGCGATGGGCGCCGACCACCGCCTCACCACCCGCACGGCCCTGGAGCCCGACACCGGGGAACTCGTCCTGGTCGGCGGCGGCGACCCCACGCTGACGGCCCGCCAGGACGCCGAGGGCTGGGCGAGCCTGCGCACCCTGGCGGACCGGACCGCCGCGGCCCTGCGGAAGCACGGCGTCACGCAGGTCACGCTTTCCTACGACACCACCCTGTACGCCGGTTCCGAGGTCCACCCCATCGGGGCCGACCGCAACCTCGCCCCCGTCACCGCCCTGATGGCCGACGAGGCCCGCACGAACGACTCGACCAGCGGACCGGCGCCCCGCGTCGCCGACCCGGCCGCGGCGGCGACACGCACCTTCGCCGCGTTCCTCCAGGACCACGGCATCAAGACCACGTCCCCGGGCCCCTCCAAGGCGACGAACCGCGCGAAGACCCTCGCCACGGTCTCCTCACCCCCGCTCTCCACCGTCATCGAACGCATGCTGACCAACAGCGACAACGACATCGCCGAGGCCCTCGCCCGCCAGACCGCCCTCGCCACCGGAGAACGCGCCGACTTCGCCGGCGCCGGCAAGGCCATCGGCGCCCGGCTCAGGAAACTCGGCCTGCCCCTGTCCGGCACCGCCTTCGAGGACGGCAGCGGCCTCGACCGCGCCGACCGCATCACCGCAGACCTCCTGACATCCCTCCTCGCCAAGGCCGCCGACCCCCACCACCCCGAGCTCCGAACCGCCCTCACCGGCCTCCCCGTGGCCGGCTTCACCGGCACGCTGTCCACCCGCTACACGGACGGCGCGGCAGGCGTCGTACGCGCCAAGACCGGCACCCTCACGGGCGTCAACGCCCTCGCGGGAACAGTCGTCACCCAGGACGGCCGCCTCCTGGCCTTCGCCTTCCTGGCCTCGAACACGACCAGCCCGACAGCGGCGCAGTCGGCGCTGGACCACGCGGCAACGGCACTGGCGGCGTGCGGCTGCAAGTAGTCCGTCCCGTCCCGGCCGTGGGCGCGAACGCTCACCCCCGCCAAGCTCCGCGCCCTGCCCCCAGCGGCAGCGCTCACGTACGGTTGACGCATGACGAGCATCGGTGGTGCCGCATCTTCCGGGATGGTCGACTGGAATCTCGCGGTGGCGACCGCGACCCGGCTCGTGAGGCCGGGCCCCGAGGTGAGCCGCGACGAGGCCCGCGCCGTCGTCGCGGAACTGCGCCGCCACGCCAAGGCCTCCGAGCAACACGTCCGCGGCTTCACCCGAATGGGCACCGAGGAGACCCACGACACCCCTGTCCTCGTCGTCGACCGCCCCGGCTGGGTCAGGGCGAACGTCGCCGGGTTCCGGGAGATCCTCCGCCCCCTGCTGGAGAAGATGGAGGAGCGACGCGGCAACAGCCCGGGCGGCGCCCTCCTCGGCACCGTCGGCGGCAAGGTCACCGGCGTGGAACTCGGCATGCTGCTGTCCTTCCTCGCCTCCCGCGTCCTCGGCCAGTACGAGACCTTCGCCCCGCCCACGCGCGAGCTGCCGGCCGGCGAGGGCGGCGGCGGCCGACTGCTGCTCGTCGCGCCGAACGTCGTCCACGTGGAGCGCGAACTCGACGTGGACCCGCACGACTTCCGCCTGTGGGTGTGCCTGCACGAGGAGACGCACCGCACGCAGTTCACCGCGGTGCCCTGGCTGCGTGACCATCTGGAGGGTGAGATCCAGTCGTTCCTGGGGGAGACGGACGTCGACCCCATGACCGTCCTGGAGCGCATCCGGGAGGCCGCCCAGTCCCTCGCCGGGGGGCGCCCCGAGGCCGAGGAGGACGACGGCGGTCACTCGTTCGTGGAACTGGTGCAGACGCCCGCCCAGCGCGAGATCCTCGGTCGCCTCACCGCCGTCATGTCCCTGCTGGAGGGCCACGCCGACTTCGTGATGGACGGGGTCGGCCCCCAGGTCGTACCGACCGTCGCGGAGATCCGCGAGAAGTTCCAGCAGCGCCGCGCGAAGGGCGCCTCCCGCCTGGACCTCGCCCTGCGCAAGCTGCTGGGCCTGGACGCCAAGCTCCGGCAGTACCGCGACGGCGAACGCTTCGTGCGGGCCGTCGTCGACCAGGTCGGCATGGACGGCTTCAACCGTGTGTGGACCTCCCCGAACACGCTCCCGACCAAGGCGGAGATCGCCAAACCGGCGGACTGGGTCGCGCGGGTGCACCGCCGGGCCGAGTCGTGAAAAGGCGTGGAGAGGTCGTGAACCTCATACGGCCGACGGCAGGCGAACGCCCCCGCAATCACCCGTCCGAGGGACCGTGAGCCCCGCGTAGGCGTGCAATGCTCGGGGAACCGCCCGTTTCTGTCACCATCTACACACTCTGAGTGACCGGACCTCGGGCTCACCCCCCGAAAACTTCATGAAGGGATACCGGACATGGGTCCCCATCCTGCGGTCGCGGCGATACGCCTGGCGGTCCGCCGCGTCCTCCACGACCTCCTCACCGAGCACACCCACGAAGCGACCCCCCACGAGCGCCCCCCGTCGCCGCTCGTGCTCGTGGCCTGCTCCGGCGGCGCCGACTCCATGGCGCTCGCCTCCGCCCTCGCCTTCGAAGCCCCGAGGCTCGGCATCCGCGCGGGCGGCGTCACCATCGACCACGGCCTCCAGGACGGCTCCGACCTGCGCGCCTCGGAAGTCGTCCTGCGCCTGCGCGAACTCGGCCTCGGCCCGGTCGAGTCCGCCGCCGTGACCGTCGGCCGCGGCGGCGGCCCCGAGGCCGCCGCCCGGGACGCCCGCTACGCCGCCCTCGACGCCGCCGCCGAACGCCATGGCGCCGCCGCGATCCTGCTCGGCCACACCCGCGACGACCAGGCCGAGACCGTCCTGCTCGGACTCGCCCGCGGGTCCGGCATCCGCTCCCTGTCCGGGATGGCCGCGGTCACCGGGGCCGGCGGCCGCTACCGGCGCCCCTTCCTCCACCTCGACCGGCAGACCGCCCGCAAGGCCTGCATGGTCCAGTCCCTGCCCGTCTGGGACGACCCCCACAACGCCGACCCGGCGTACACCCGGTCCCGGCTGCGCCACGAGGGACTGCCCGCCCTGGAGAAGGCGCTCGGCAAGGGCGTCGTCGAAGCCCTCGCCCGTACGGCCCAGCTCTCCCGCGACGACGCCGACGCCCTCGACTCCTGGGCCCGCCAGGCCGAGGCCTCCGTACGGGACGCGGCAGGCCTCCTGGAGTGCGCCAAGCTGTACGCCCTGCCGCCCGCCGTGCGCCGCCGCATCCTGCGCCGCGCCGCCATCGAGGCGGGCGCCCCGGCCGGATCCCTGTTCGCCCGGCACATCGAGGAAGTCGACCGGCTGATCACCGGCTGGCGCGGTCAGGGAGCCATCAATCTCCCCGGCAAGGTCGTCGCACAGCGGCAGGGTGGCAGACTGGTCATTCGGCAAGGCTGAAACCGGACCTCCCACCGGCCCGCAGACGTGGGCCGCGGAGCCCGGGCGGCCGGTGGGACGACCGAAAGTGATGCGGGTGGACGCGAAAGACATGGGTGCCGACCTCAAGCAGGTGCTCATCACCAAGGAAGAGATCGACGCGAAGCTGGCGGAGCTGGCCGCGAAGATCGACGCGGAGTACGCGGGCAAGGATCTGCTGATCGTCGGCGTCCTCAAGGGCGCGGTGATGGTCATGGCGGACCTCGCCCGGGCGCTGTCCACCCCAGTCACCATGGACTGGATGGCCGTGTCCTCCTACGGCGCGGGCACCCAGTCCTCCGGCGTCGTGCGGATCCTCAAGGACCTCGACACCGACATCAAGGGCAAGCACGTCCTCATCGTCGAGGACATCATCGACTCGGGCCTGACCCTGTCGTGGCTGCTCTCCAACCTCGGCTCGCGCGAGCCCGCCTCCCTCAAGGTGTGCACGCTGCTGCGCAAGCCCGACGCCGCCAAGGTCGCCATCGACGTCGAGTGGGTCGGCTTCGACATCCCGAACGAGTTCGTCGTCGGCTACGGTCTGGACTACGCCGAGAAGTACCGCAATCTCCCGTTCGTGGGTACGCTCGCGCCCCACGTCTACGGCGGCTGAGGCCGACTCCGTAAGACGATCGGGAACCCCAGCGGGTTTCGCGCCGTTGGAGCATGCAGAGACGGGAACGCAGCAATCCTGTGCGGCTTCGGGCGACAATGCTGGGGTACCGTCAGAAGAACTGTCTTATCAAACTCACTATGGCAGGAGGGACGGGGCGGCACCGCTCCGTATGGATGGACGTGAAGCGATACTTCCGTGGGCCGGTCATGTGGATCGTGCTGGCCGTCCTTGCCGTGGTCGTGTTGATGCAGGTCGTCGGCTCGTCCGGCGGCTACAAGACGGTGGACACCGGCCAGGTCGTCCAGGCGATCAATGACAACAAGGTCGAGTCGGCCAAGCTGACCACAGGCGACGAGCAGATCATCAAGATCCAGCTCAAGGACGGCGAAAAGGTCAAGGGCAGCTCGAAGGTCCAGGCGAGCTACATCGGCGACCAGGGCGTGACCATTGCCAACACGCTGCAGACCAAGTACCAGGACAAGCAGATTCCGGACGGCTACACCGTTTCGCCGTCCAAGCAGAACCCGTTCGTGGGGATCCTGCTCTCCCTGCTTCCCTTCGTCCTCATCGTCGTCGTGTTCCTGTTCCTGATGAATCAGATGCAGGGCGGCGGCTCCCGGGTCATGAACTTCGGCAAGTCCAAGGCGAAGCTCATCACCAAGGACACCCCGAAGACGACGTTCTCCGACGTCGCGGGCTGTGACGAGGCCGTCGAGGAGCTCCAGGAGATCAAGGAGTTCCTCCAGGAGCCGGCGAAGTTCCAGGCCGTCGGCGCCAAGATCCCCAAGGGCGTACTCCTGTACGGCCGTCCCGGTACCGGCAAGACGCTGCTCGCGCGTGCCGTCGCCGGCGAGGCCGGAGTGCCCTTCTACTCGATCTCCGGTTCCGACTTCGTCGAGATGTTCGTCGGTGTCGGTGCCTCCCGGGTCCGCGACCTGTTCGAGCAGGCCAAGGCGAACGCCCCGGCGATCGTCTTCGTCGACGAGATCGACGCGGTCGGCCGCCACCGCGGCGCCGGCCTCGGCGGCGGTCACGACGAGCGCGAGCAGACGCTGAACCAGCTGCTCGTCGAGATGGACGGCTTCGACGTCAAGGGCGGTGTGATCCTCATCGCCGCGACGAACCGACCGGACATCCTCGACCCGGCGCTGCTGCGTCCCGGCCGATTCGACCGCCAGATCGCGGTCGACCCGCCGGACCTGCAGGGCCGTCTGGAGATCCTCAAGGTCCACCAGAAGGGCAAGCCGGTCGCGCCGGACGTCGACCTCACGGCCGTCGCCCGCCGTACGCCGGGCTTCACCGGTGCCGACCTGAGCAACGTCCTCAACGAGGCCGCGCTGCTCACGGCCCGCAGCGACAAGAAGCTCATCGACAACCACATGCTCGACGAGGCGATCGACCGCGTGGTCGCCGGTCCGCAGAAGCGGACCCGGATCATGTCGGACAAGGAAAAGAAGATCACCGCGTACCACGAGGGCGGTCACGCCCTGGTCGCGGCGGCCTCTCCCAACTCCGACCCGGTCCACAAGATCACGATCCTGTCGAGAGGCCGCGCCCTCGGCTACACGATGGTCCTCCCCGACGAGGACAAGTACTCCACCACTCGCAACGAGATGCTGGACCAGCTGGCCTACATGCTGGGCGGCCGAGCGGCGGAGGAACTCGTTTTCCACGACCCGACCACGGGCGCGGCGAACGACATCGAGAAGGCCACGGCCACGGCCCGCGCGATGGTCACGCAGTACGGCATGACCGAGCGTCTGGGCGCGATCAAGTTCGGCGGCGACAACACCGAGCCCTTCCTCGGACGTGAGATGGCTCACCAGCGCGACTACTCGGAAGAGGTCGCCGCGCTGGTCGACGAAGAGGTCAAGAAGCTCATCGAGAACGCGCACAACGAGGCCTGGGAGATCCTGGTCGAGAACCGCGACGTCCTCGACAACCTCGTCCTGGCGCTGCTCGAGAAGGAGACGCTCGGCAAGGAGGAGATCGCCGAGATCTTCTCCCAGATCGTCAAGCGCCCTGCGCGGCCCGCCTGGACCGGTTCCTCGCGCCGCACGCCGTCCACCCGCCCGCCGGTGCTCTCCCCGAAGGAGCTCGCGCTGACGAACGGGGCCAACGGTGCGAGCCCGGCCATCAGCACGGCCAAGTCCACCGCCACGGAGTCGACCCCGGTGACGGAGTCGGCCCCGGAGGACCGCCCCGAGAGCTGACGCTCGGCCCGGAATGAATGCCGCGCCCCCCAGGTTCTAGCCTGGGGGGCGCGGCATGTTCGTAGAGCCGCAGATGAAGCGCGTGGCCCACACGCGCGACCCGCACAGGAACGAGGCACCAATGACCGACCCCGTGACGCTGGACGGCGAGGGAACGCTCGGCGAGTTCGACGAAAAGCGCGCCGAGAACGCCGTCCGCGAGCTCCTGATCGCGGTCGGCGAGGACCCGGACCGCGAGGGCCTCAAGGAGACACCGGCACGGGTGGCGCGGGCGTATCGGGAGATATTCGCGGGGTTGTGGCAGAAGCCCGAGGACGTGCTGACGACGACGTTCGACCTGGGCCACGACGAGATGGTGCTCGTGAAGGACATCGAAGTGCTCAGTTCGTGTGAACACCATCTCGTGCCGTTCGTCGGGGTGGCCCACGTCGGGTACATCCCGTCCACCGACGGCAAGATCACGGGACTGTCGAAGCTGGCCCGGCTCGTGGATGTCTACGCCCGTCGGCCGCAGGTGCAGGAACGCCTCACCACGCAGATCGCCGACTCGCTGATGCAGATCCTGGAACCGCGTGGCGTGATCGTCGTCGTCGAGTGCGAGCACATGTGCATGTCGATGCGGGGGGTCCGCAAGCCGGGAGCCAAGACCATCACGTCGGCGGTGCGCGGTCAGCTGCGTGATTCAGCCACCCGTAACGAAGCGATGAGCCTGATCATGGCCCGCTAGTCCCTGTCTGTAGGACAGGTCCTAGACCGCGGACGCCGCCCCCGTGTTGTGGTCGTCGTCCTCCGGGAGTCTGCACACGCGTTCCAGGAAGATGCCGGCCGCTATGACGCCGATGCCGGCGACGACGGAGAAGCCGGCGTAGATGGCCTGGTCGCGGCGGGCGGGGATGTCGAGGGATTCCAGGAGGAAGACGCCGGTGCCGCCGTACATGCCGGCGACGAGGGCGGCGACCAGGGCGCTGGCCTGGCCGAAGACGACCGCGCGGGCCGCCATGAGGGGGTCGACGCCCTTGGCCTCGGGGCGGCGTTCGCGCTGGGCCTTGAGGCGGGCACGCAGGGAGAGGGCCGTGGCCAGCAGGATCACGGCGATCACCGCGAGGACGATCGGGGCGGCCAGGGGGACGCTGGGGAGGGTCCCGATGGAGTTCCAGAGGCGGGCGCCCGCCCAGGACAGGATTCCGGCGACGACGAACACGCCGACCAGCACCCGGATGCGCAGCTCTCTCACGGTGTCCCTTCACGTTCCGCCGGGTCTTCCGGACGGTTGCCGTCTTGACCTTAACGACTACTCGGGCAGCCGGAGTTCCAGGTCCTTGCGCGGCGCCACACCCTCCCGGGTGACGGTGTCGAGGAGGTCGGCGACGGGGCCGCGGCCGGGCAGCTGGGCGCCGGGGTCCACGTCGTGCCAGGGGGCGAGGACGAAGGCGCGTTCGTGGGCGCGCGGGTGGGGGAGGGTGAGCTGCGGGTCGTCGGAGACCACGTCCGCGTAGGCGACGATGTCGACGTCGAGGGTGCGGGCTCCCCAGCGCTCGTCGCGGACCCGGTGGAAGGCCTCCTCGACGGCGTGCGCCCGCTCCAGGAGGGAGGACGGGGGCAGGGTGGTCTTCAGGAGGATCACCGCGTTGAAGTACGACGGCTGGCTGCCGGGCTCGACGCCCCACGGCTCCGTCTCGTACACGGGGGAGACGTGCTTGATGCGCACGCCCGGGGTGTCCTCGAGGGCGTCGACGGCCCCCTGGAGGGTCTCCAGACGGTTGCCGAGGTTCGAGCCGAGGGAGATCACGGCGAGTTTGGGGTTGGAGAGGGTCGTGTCGGCGGCGTCCACCTGCTGCACGACGGAGGCGGGTACCGGCTGTACGGTCGGGTCGCTGTGACCTTCGGTGAAGGACGCGGTCATACTCGGCTCCGGGTGATGGTGACGGTCACGTCGTCGAAGGGGACGGTGATGGGCGCGTCCGGTTTGTGGACGCAGACCTCGATCTCGCGGACCCCCTCGTGCTTCAGACAGACCTGGGCGATGCGCTCGGCGAGCGTTTCGATGAGGTTGACGGGCTCGCCCGCCACGACGGCCACGACCTCCTCCGCCACGATGCCGTAGTGCACGGTCTTCGCCAGGTCGTCGTCGGCCGCGGCCGGACGGGTGTCCAGGCCGAGGACGAGGTCCACGATGAAGGTCTGGCCCTCCTCGCGCTCCTTGGGGAACACACCGTGGTGCCCGCGGGCCTTGAGGCCGCGCAGCGCGACACGATCCACGCGAATCACTCCTGCAATCGTCGGTGACGGCCGGTCCGTACCGTGGGGGGCGGCACCCCGGCCATGAACGGACCGGCCACGAACGAATCTACCTGCGGACACTGACAGTGCCCGGCCGCGGGGGCGCGGGCCTGCGGCCCGCAACCGAGGGTTCATCGGGTGTTTCCCCTGGAGAATCCGGCGACTCACGGGTTGGTAGCCGCTTCTACCCCAGGGCCCGTGATTCCAACCACTTCCCGGGCGGCCCCGTAGGGCACCTACCCCGTCAGGCGGGTGTGTCGTCGTCCTCGGACTCGTCGTTTTCGGCCAGAACCGGGGAGGCGTGGTGCGACCACAGCTTCCAGCCGTCCGGTGTGCGACGGAACACGTTGGTGGCGACCACCAGCTGGCCCACGAGCGGGCCGAGCTCCTCGCCGCCCTCGGGCGGCGGGCCACCGCTGAGGATGTTCTCGGTGCAGGTCACCAGGGCGGTGTCGCCGGTGACGGAGACGTGCACGTCGGTGAGGAAGAACTGGATGTAGTCGGTGCTCGCCATGATCAGCGCGTACGACCTGAGGACCTCGCCGCGGCCGGTGAGCACGGGCCAGCCGGGGTGCACGCAGGAGACCACGCCCACGTCCGCCGGGTCGTGGTACTCCTCGTCGACGCCGAGGTCGGCGGGGGTGAGCCAGAGGCTGGACAGCTCTTCGAAGTCGCCCCGCTCCAGCGCCTCGTAGAAGGCGGTGTTGGCGGCCTCCACCTGCTCGACATCGGTGTGAGGGGCGCTCACCGGGCTTCTTCCCCCTGGCGTGCTCCTTCCACCGCGCGCGCCACGCGCACCGCGTCCGCCGTCGCGCGCACCTCGTGCACGCGCACCGCCCAGGCGCCGGCGTGCGCGGCGAGCGCGGAGACGGCGGCCGTGGCGGCGTCGCGCTCGCGAGCGGGCGGCGGCGCGCCCTCGGGGCCGGCGAGGACGCGGCCGAGGAACCGCTTGCGGGACGCGGCCACCAGCAGGGGGTGGCCCAGGGCGCGCAGCCGGTCGAGGTGGGCGAGGAGGACCAGGTCGTGCTCGGCCTCCTTGGAGAAGCCGAGGCCGGGGTCGACGACGATCCGGTCGGGGGAGACACCACCGTCCAGAAGAGCGTCCACGCGTGCGTGCAGCTCGTCGACGACTTCGGCCACGACGTCGTCGTACACGCCCTTGACGTTGCCGCCCTCCAGGAAGCCGCGCCAGTGCATGACGACGAAGGGGGCGCCCGTGTGTGCGACGACCGGGATCATCGCGGGGTCGGCGAGGCCGCCGCTGACGTCGTTGACGAGGGCGGCGCCGGCGGCGAGGGCCTGTTCGGCGACGGAGGCGCGCATCGTGTCGACGGAGACGACGACGCCCTCGGAGGCCAGGCCGCGGACCACGGGGACGACGCGTCGCAGTTCCTCGTCCTCGTCGACGCGGGTGGCGCCCGGACGCGTGGACTCGCCGCCGACGTCGACGAGGTCGGCGCCCTCGGTGACGAGTTCGAGGCCGTGCTTGACGGCGGCCGTCGTGTCGAACCAGCGGCCGCCGTCGGAGAAGGAATCGGGGGTGACGTTCACGACTCCCATGACCGCGCAGCGGTCCCACTCCGGAAGCCCCGCGACGCGCCCGCGTCCGCTCTGCTTGCTCATACGTTCAGCGTAGGCCCAGCAACGGGCCGCGACGTCGCGGCCCGCACCGGCTGGGCGCCCGCCTCATGCCGCGCGGACGTCTCTTTCCGCGAGACCGTGGACGCATGCGCGTGGGGTGGCTTTGCGGCGGCGCAGGAAGCGGGGCATGGGGAGGGCGAGGTTGACGAAGCCTTCGGCCTGCATGGCGGCGAAGCCG
>NZ_JBICUX010000006.1:0-572106 GCF_043198595.1 Streptomyces sp. NPDC048751 | reverse complement strand
GGGGTTCCGGGGGTTGGGGGGGGGGGGGGGGGGGGGGGGCGGGCCCCCGGGGGGGGGGGGGGGGGGGGGGGGGGGGCCCCCCGTGGCGGTGCGTCCAGCCCGTCGCGGGTCGCGCCCCTCTGGTGCTGCCACAGTCGGGCGGCGTCGGGACCGGCTAAGCGACGGGCTGCGACGCACCGCCACGGCCCGCTCCCGCCGTCTCGCGGGTGCGGGGCGTCGGCTTCGGCCGTGGGGTCATGTTCTTGCGGGTCAGGCCCACGCCGATGAGGACCACGGCCATGCCGATCACCACCCGCGTGCCCACCTGCTCGTCCAGGATCAGGGCGCCCAGGGCTACTGAGACCACGGGGAGGAGATACCCGACCGTTGCCGCGCTCGTCGCGCCCTCCTCCGCGATCAGGCGGTAGTTGAGGTAGAAGGTGACGCCCGTGCCGAGGACGCCCAGGGCGGTGACCGCCAGGAGGGCGGTGGGGTCGGGGTGGAGGGGGCCGGCTGTGGGGAGGGCCAGGGTCGTCCAGGCGGTGGCTGTCAGGAGCTGGGCCGCTGATACGGCGAGGGGGGCGTCGCCGGTGGTGACGTGGCGGGCCATGTAGGCGAAGGCCACGGCGTAGCTGGCGGCGGCGGCCAGGAGGGCCAGGGCGCCCCAGGACAGCAGGCCGGACTGGTGCCAGGGGGCGAAGATCAGCAGGGTGCCGGTGAAGCCCAGGAGGAGACCGGTCAGACGTACGGGGCCCAGGGCGCGGTCGGTGCCCAGGACGATGCCGATGAGGAGGGACCAGAGGGGGGTGGTGGCGTTCAGGACGCCTGCGATGCCGGAGTCGACCGTCTGCTCGCCGAGGCTGAAGAGGGCGAAGGGGATGGCGTTGCAGAAGAGGGCCGCCACGGCCAGGTGGGCCCAGGTGGTGCGGGAGCGGGGGAGGCGTTGGCCGGCCTTGCGGGCCAGGAAGAGGAGGACGGCTGTGCCCAGGGCGCAGCGGGTGATGGTGATCTGGGTGGGGGTGAGGCCGTGGTTGAGGGCGAGTTTGATCCAGAGGAAGCCTGATCCCCAGAGGAGGGCCAGGGCGGTCATGCGGAGCGAGGGGGCGAGGGGTGGCATGAGCTCTACGGTGGTGCCTCGCGTGCGTCAGGACAAGTGAAAGGTTTTGGGTTCCTTGTTAAGGTGAGCTACATGGTTGATGTGCGGCGGATGCAGGTGTTGCGGGCCGTGGTGGAGTGCGGGTCCGTTTCGGGGGCCGCGGCGCGGCTGGGGTACACGCCGTCCGCGGTCAGTCAGCAGATCGCGGTTCTGGAGAAGGAAGCGGGGGCCGAGCTGCTGGAGCGGGTGGGGCGGGGGGTGCGGCCGACCGCTGCCGGGTTGTTGTTGACCGACTACGCGGAGGTCATCGGGCGGCAGGTCGCCGAGGCGGAGGCCGCGCTCGCCGATCTGCTGGCGGGGCGTACGGGGCGGGTGGCCGTGCGGTACTTCGCGACGGCGGGCGCCGGGCTGATCGCTCCGGCTGTGGCGCGGTTCCGGGCCGGCCATCCGGGGGTGCGGGTCGACCTCAAACTGGCCGATTCCGATCCGTTGTCCGACGTACGGGAAGGGCGGGCGGATCTGGCTCTGGTGGTCGGGGCGGTGGAGGGGGCCCATGACGGCGTACGGCTTCGTCATCTGCTGGACGACCCCTACCTTGTCGTCCTGCCGGCCGGGCATCGGCTGGCGGAGGCGGCGCGGGTGCGGCTGGCCGAGTTGGCGGGGGAGCCGTGGGTCGGCAGTGAGTGGCCCGGACCCTGTCTGGATGCCCAGATGGCGGCTTGCGAGGCTGCCGGGTTCCGGCCGGGGTTCGTCGTGGAGAGTGAGGACTATGTGACCGCCCAGGGGTTCGTGGCGGCTGGGCTGGGGGTGGGGCTCATTCCCCGGCTGGGGCTCGGGAGCCGGCACCCGGGGGTGGTGGTGCGGGAAGTGGTCGAGCCCGAGCCGGTGCGCTCGATCTACGTGGCTGTGCGGGAGACGGCTCCGCCGCAGCCCTCCCTAGAGGCGTTCGTCGGCGCGTTGCGGGACGTGGTGGGCGGCGCGTAGGCGGCTCGGCACCCTTCGGGGCAGGGCGTAGGGCAGGGTGCCGTACCAGGTGCGGGCCAGGGCGAAGCCGAAGGCGAGGCAGAGGATGCCGCCCACCGCGTCCAGCCAGAAGTGGTTGGCGGTGGCGACGATGACCACCAGGGTCACCGCGGGGTAGAGGAGGCCCAGGGCCCGCACCCAGGGAATCCTGGCCAGGGCGAAGATCGTGAGGCCGCACCACAGGGACCAGCCGATGTGCATGGACGGCATCGCGGCGTACTGGTTGGACATGTTCTTGAGGTCGCCGGAGGCCATCGAGCCCCAGGTCTGGTGGGCCATGACCGTGTCGATGAAGTGGCCGCCGGTCATGAGGCGCGGGGGTGCCAGGGGGTACAGGTAGTAGCCGACCAGGGCCACGCCCGTGGTGGCGAAGAGGACCAGGCGGGTCGCCGCGTAGCGGCCGGGGTGGCTGCGGTACAGCCATACGAGGACGGCCAGGGTGATGATGAAGTGGAGCGTCGCGTAGTAGTAGTTCATGCCGACGACGAGCCAAGTCACCGAGTTGACGGCGTGGTTGACGGACTGCTCCACGGCGATGCCGAGGTGGTGCTCCATCCGCCAGATCCAGTCGGCGTTGCGCAGTGCCTCGGAGCGCTGCTCGGGGACCGCGTTGCGGATCAGTGAGTACGTCCAGTAGCTGGCCGCGATCAGCAGGATCTCGAACCACAGGCGGGGGCGGCGCGGGGTGCGCAGGCGGCGCAGGAGGGTGGGGTCGCTTTCAGCCGTGACAGGGTGCGGAACGGCCTCTTCGGGGCCTTCCACCGGCTTCACGGTCGTATCACCCATAGGCACAGAGTCTGCCAGAAAACAGTTACCCCACCGATCATCCCCCGGTCGGGTTCCCGACGCATGTTGTACGGCGGGAAGACACCCGCGGCTCCTACCGGGGCACGGGGGAAACGGGCTGGTTCTCCACCCTACGGACGATTCCGGTCACCAGGGGCCGAAGCGGTCGAACCTCGTACCACCAGTTCAGGCATGAACACGAACTCGCTGTGGGGTGCCGGGGTCCCGCCGATCTCCTCCAGGAGGGTGCGGACGGCGGCCTGGCCCATCGCGGGGACCGGCTTGCGGATCGTGGTGAGGGGCGGGTCGGTGAAGGCGATCAGGGGGGAGTCGTCGAAGCCCACGACCGAGACGCCCTGGGGGACCTCGAGGCCCCGCTGCCGGGCCGCCCGTATGGCACCCAGGGCCATCATGTCGCTGGCGCAGACCACCGCCGTGCAGTCGCGGTCGATCAGTGCCGTGGCGGCGGCCTGGCCGCCCTCCAGGGTGTAGAGGGAGTGCTGGACGAGTTCCGACTCGATCGTTTCCGCGGTCAGGCCCAGCTGGTCCTGGACCGCGCGGACGAAGCCCTCGATCTTGCGCTGGACCGGGACGAAGCGCTTCGGGCCGAGGGCGAGGCCGATGCGGGTGTGGCCCAGGGAGACGAGGTGGGTGACCGCGAGGGTCATCGCGGCGCGGTCGTCGGGGGAGATGAAGGGGGCCTGGACCTTGGGGGAGAAGCCGTCGACCAGGACGTACGGCACGCCCTGGGCGCGCAGCTGCTCGTAGCGCTGCATGTCGGCCGTGGTGTCCGCGTGCAGGCCGGAGACGTAGATGATGCCGGCGACACCGCGGTCGACCAGCATCTCGGTCAGCTCGTCCTCCGTGGAGCCGCCGGGTGTCTGGGTGGCGAGGACCGGGGTGTAGCCCTGCCTCGTGAGGGCCTGGCCGATGACCTGGGCGAGGGCCGGGAATATCGGGTTCTCCAGCTCCGGCGTTATCAGGCCGACGAGACCCGCGCTGCGCTGCCGCAGGCGGACCGGGCGCTCGTAGCCCAGCACGTCCAGGGCGGCCAGCACGGACTGGCGGGTGGTGGCGGCGACGCCCGGCTTCCCGTTGAGGACGCGGCTGACGGTCGCTTCGCTCACCCCCGCCTGAGCAGCGATGTCGGCAAGCCGTGTGGTCACAGGGTGGGACTGTACCGGCCAAGCCTCCCCTTGCACACCAACGGGACGCCGGGTGCGAGCTGTGGAACGGCCCGCCCGGGGCTGCTGCGTCATCGGGCTCCCTCATGAAAGTGATGGCAAGAGCTTGCAGAGTCTTGCACAACCCGCCCCTGCCCCGCTCTGCAGCGGCTGAACCGCGCCAACAACGGTCTCACGGCGGTCGCCTCCAGGTCACGCACGGATAACTTCAGCGATGTCTTGCACTTTTTTTCTGCAAGGTCTTTCGTCGTGGTTGCATCGCTGTTACGTTCACGTCGCCCGGCGGCCAACGGCACAGTCGGCAAGTCGACAAGGGTGGCGGACGGGGCCGCCCTTGTGAGCCGGACGGGCTTTCACCCTCAAGGAGAACTCATGCGGCGTGGCACAGCGGCCACCGCGCTGGTGGCGTCCCTCGCCCTCGCGGCGACGGCCTGCGGCGGAAGTGACAGCGACGACGGCAAGGCCGGCGGGCCGGTCACCCTCACCTGGTGGGACACCTCCAACGCCACCAACGAGGCGCCGACGTACCAGGCCCTGGTCAAGGAGTTCGAGGCCGCCAACAAGGACATCAAGGTCAAGTACGTCAACGTCCCCTTCGACCAGGCGCAGAACAAGTTCGACACCGCCGCCGGTTCCAAGGGTGCCCCCGACGTGCTGCGCTCCGAGGTCGGCTGGACGCCCGCCTTCGCCAAGAAGGGCTTCTTCGCGCCACTGGACGGCACCGAGGCCCTCAAGGACCAGGCCAAGTTCCAGCCCAGCCTGATCGAGCAGGCCAAGTACGAGGGCAAGACCTACGGCGTGCCGTTCACCACGGACACCCTCGCCCTCGTCTACAACAAGCAGCTCTTCGCGAAGGCCGGCATCAAGGAAGCCCCCAAGACCTGGGACGACCTGAAGAAGGCCGCCGCCACCGTCAAGGACAAGACCGGCGTCGACGGCTACTGGGGCTCGACCCAGGCCTACTACGCCCAGTCCTTCCTCTACGGCGAGGGCACCGACACCGTCGACGTCGAGGGCAAGAAGATCACCGTCGACTCGCCGGAGGCGAAGAAGGCGTACGGCACCTGGCTCGGCCTCTTCGACGGCAAGGGCCTGCACAAGGCCGACACCACCGCGGACGCCTACGCCCACATCCAGGACGCGTTCGTCAACGGCAAGGTCGCCGCGATCGTCCAGGGCCCCTGGGAGATCACGAACTTCTACAAGGGCTCCGCCTTCAAGGACAAGGCCAACCTCGGCATCGCCGCCGTCCCGGCCGGCTCCACCGGCAAGGCGGGCGCCCCGACCGGCGGCCACAACCTCTCCGTCTACGCCGGCTCCGACAAGGCCCACCAGGACGCCGCGCTGAAGTTCGTCAACTTCATGACCTCGGCGAAGGCCCAGGAGACCATCGCCCTGAAGAACAACACGCTGCCGACCCGCGACGACGCCTACACCGCGCAGGTCAAGGCCGACCCGGGCATCGCCGGCTACCAGGGCGTCCTCGCCGCCGCCCAGCCGCGCCCCGCGCTGCCCGAGTACAGCTCCCTGTGGGGGCCGCTCGACACCGAGCTGCCCAAGATCGCCGGTGGCAAGGAGTCCCTCGACAAGGGCCTGAGCAACGCGGAACTCGCGATCGCCAAGCTGGTCCCCGACTTCAGCAAGTGAGCCCCGCGTGGCCGTCGGATCCCCCAGCAGACCGGGGGAGGGATCCGGCGGCCACCGGCCTGCGCCTGCCCAGCCCACCCACTGATTTCCCAGAAGGTGTCGAACCATGACAGTCGCCATCGACCGAGCGACCGGCAAGCGGCGCGGTGAGCGAGACCCGCGGCCCGGGCTGGGCCGGCGCCTGAAGCACGGCTACCAGAAGCACTGGTACGCCTACGCGATGATCGCCCCGGTGGTGATCGTCCTCGGCGTGCTCGTGCTGTATCCCCTGGTGTACGGCCTCTACCTCACGCTCACCGACGCCAACAGCCTCAACACGGCCCGCACCATCGGCGTCAACCACATCGACGCCACGTACAAGTTCATCGGCCTCGACAACTACGCCGACATCCTGTGGGGCCCGACGGCGTACGACCGCTTCTGGTCGCACTTCATCTGGACGATCGTCTGGACCGTGGCCTGCGTCGCCCTGCACTACTCCATCGGGCTGGGCCTCGCGCTGCTGCTCAACCAGGAGTTCCGCGGGCGCACCGTCTACCGCATGATCCTGGTGCTTCCCTGGGCCGTCCCCACCTTCGTCACCGTCTTCGGCTGGCGGTTCATGCTCGCCGACGGCGGCATCGTCAACAGCGCGCTCGACGCCCTGCACCTGCCCTCGCCGCTGTGGCTCGAGGACACCTTCTGGCAGCGGTTCGCCGCGATCATGGTCAACACCTGGTGCGGTGTGCCGTTCATGATGCTCTCGCTGCTCGGCGGCCTCCAGGCCATCGACAACTCGCTCTACGAGGCGGCCGAGATGGACGGCGCGAACGCCTGGCAGCGGTTCCGGTACGTCACCCTGCCGGGGCTGAGGTCCGTCAGCTCCACCGTGGTACTCCTCGGTGTCATCTGGACCTTCAACCAGTTCGCCATCATCTTCCTGCTCTTCGGAAACACCGCCCCCGACGCGCAGATCCTCGTCACCTGGGCGTACTACCTCGGCTTCGGACAGCAGCCGCGTGACTTCGCCCAGTCGGCCGCCTACGGCATCCTGCTGCTGGCCGTCCTGATCGTCTTCACCTCCTTCTACCGCCGCTGGCTGAGCCGCAACGACCAGCAGCTCGCGATCTGAGGCAGGAGTCCCCATGAGCACCAGCACCGCCCCCACCTCCGTCGCGAAGACCGACCGGCCCGCCGAGGCCGCCGCCCCCCGGGGCACCGCCCGCCGCCGCGGCCGGCGCGGGCCCCTCGCCACCCTCACCACCCACGGCATCCTGATCGTGGCGAGCGTCGTCGCCTTCTTCCCGGTGGCCTGGCTGATCTTCCTGTCCCTCGGCCCGGACAAGGACGACTATCTGCACCCCGGGCAGATCTGGCACAAGATGACGTTCGACAACTACGCGTTCGTCCTCCAGCACACCGGGTTCTTCGACTGGCTGAAGAGCACGATGGCCGTCGTCCTCGGCACCACCGCCATCGGCGTGATCATCGCCGCCACCAGCGGCTACGCCGTGTCCCGCATGCGCTTTCCGGGCTACAAGAAGTTCATGTGGGTCCTCCTCGTCACCCAGATGTTCCCGGTCGCCGTCCTGATCGTGCCGATGTACCAGATCATGTCGGACCTCGGCCTGATCGACACCTACCTCGGTCTGATCCTCGTCAACTGCACCACCGTCGTGCCCTACAGCGCATGGCTGCTCAAGGGCTACTTCGACACCATCCCGTTCGAGATCGACGAGGCGGGACGCGTCGACGGGCTCAGCCCGTTCGGCACCTTCCTGCGGCTGATCCTGCCGCTGGCCAAGCCCGGTCTCGCGGTCGCCGCCTTCTACAACTTCCTCACCGCCTTCGGCGAGGTCGCCTTCGCCTCGACGTTCATGCTGTCCGACTCGAAGTACACCTTCGCCGTCGGCCTCCAGAGCTTCGTCAGCGAGCACGACGCCCAGCGCAACCTCATGGCCGCCACCGCGGTGCTGATCGCGATACCCGTCTCCGCCTTCTTCTACCTCGTGCAGAAGAACCTGGTGACCGGCCTCACCGCGGGCGGTACCAAGGGCTGACGCCCACCAGGGAAGAAGAGCTCCCGCGCGGCAACCGCGTGGGTGGCGGCCGCGGTGGCCCTCCGACCCCGCTGTCACCGCGGCCGCCTCGTCACCCGCCCCCTCGAAGAAGCCCCCATGACGTCGACCCCGTTACGCCACACAAGCACAAGGACACCATGAGCCAGCACTCCGCCGACCCGGCACCGAACTCCGCTGTCGCCACCGTCGTCAAGCGCCGCGACTGGTGGCGGGACGCGGTGATCTACCAGGTCTATCCGCGCAGCTTCGCCGACAGCAACGGCGACGGCATGGGAGACCTGGAAGGCGTACGATCCCGCCTCCCGTACCTGCGCGACCTCGGCGTGGACGCCGTGTGGCTCAGTCCCTTCTACGCCTCGCCGCAGGCTGACGCCGGCTACGACGTCGCCGACTACCGGGCCGTCGACCCCATGTTCGGCAACCTGCTCGACGCCGACGCGCTGATCCGCGACGCCCGCGAACTGGGCCTCAGGATCATCGTCGACCTGGTGCCCAACCACTCCTCCGACCAGCACGAGTGGTTCAAGCGGGCGCTCGCAGACGGCCCCGGCTCGCCGCTGCGGGAGCGCTACCACTTCCGCCCCGGCAAGGGGAAGAACGGCGAACTCCCGCCCAACGACTGGGAGTCCATCTTCGGTGGGCCCGCCTGGACACGCGTCGCGGACGGTGAGTGGTACCTGCACCTCTTCGCGCCCGAGCAGCCCGACTTCAACTGGGAACACCCGGCCGTCGGCGACGAGTTCCGCTCGATCCTGCGCTTCTGGCTGGACATGGGCGTGGACGGCTTCCGCATCGACGTGGCACACGGACTGGTGAAGGCGGAAGGCCTCCCGGACCTGGGATCCCACGACCAGCTCAAGTTGCTGGGCAACGATGTCATGCCGTTCTTCGACCAGGACGGCGTGCACGAGATCTACCGGAAATGGCGTCACATCCTCGACGAGTACTCGGGCGAGCGCATCTTCGTCGCCGAGGCGTGGACCCCGACCGTCGAGCGCACCGCGAACTACGTCCGCCCCGACGAGCTGCACCAGGCGTTCAACTTCCAGTACCTGAGCACCGACTGGGACGCGACGGAGCTCCGCAACGTCGTCGACCTCACCCTGGAGGCCATGCGCCCCGTCGGCGCCCCAGCCACCTGGGTGCTGTCCAACCACGACGTCACCCGGCACGCCACCCGCTTCGCCAACCCGCCCGGCCTCGGCACGCAGATCCGTCTGGCCGGCGACCGCGAGCTGGGCCTGCGGCGCGCGCGGGCGGCCACGCTGCTCATGCTGGCGCTGCCCGGATCGGCGTACATCTACCAGGGCGAGGAGCTCGGCCTCCCGGACGTCGTCGACCTGTCCGACGAGGTGCGCCAGGACCCCGCGTACTTCCGCGGCGCCGGCCAGGACGGCTTCCGTGACGGCTGCCGGGTGCCGATCCCGTGGACCCGCACCGGACCGTCGTACGGCTTCGGCAGCGGGGGCAGCTGGCTGCCGCAGCCGGAGAGCTGGGGCGAGCTCAGCGTGGAGGCGCAGACCGGCGTCGCCGGTTCCACCCTGGAGCTGTACCGCACCGCGATCGCCGTCCGCCGCGCACAGCCCGACCTCGGCGCGGGCGACTCCGTCGAGTGGCTGAAGGCTCCCGAGGGCGTCCTCGCCTTCCGACGCGGCGAGTTCGTGTGCGTCGCCAACACCAGCGGCGAGTCGGTCACGATTCCCGCCCACGGCCGCCTCCTCCTCGCCAGCGGCGACATCGCCGAGACGGACGGCGAGACGAAGGTGCCGGCGGACACGACGGTGTGGTGGACGACGGCCTGAGAGTTCAACAGCGCTGAGCGGCCCGGACCCCGGTCTCCCCGGGGGACGGGCCGTGCTTTTGCTGTGAAAGTGCTTGCTCCGGTTTTCAACACCCTTGCTGTAAACCTTGCGTTGCGGTACGTTCACGCCGGCGCCCGGCAAAGACGCCTGGCCGTCATCGCAAGGAGTACACGCCTGTGATATCGAGATGGTCCGTCACCGCGACCGCGCTCGCCGCCACGGCGGCAGCCCTCATGGCACCCGCCACCACCGCGCACGCCTCCCCGCCCGGCACCAAGGACGTCACCGCCGTCCTCTTCGAGTGGAAGTTCGCCTCGGTCGCCAAGGAGTGCACCAACACCCTCGGCCCGGCCGGCTACGGCTACGTCCAGGTCTCCCCGCCCGCCGAGCACATCCAGGGCGCGCAGTGGTGGACCTCGTACCAGCCGGTGAGCTACCGGATCGCGGGCCGCCTCGGCGACCGCACGGCCTTCCAGAACATGGTGAACACCTGCCACGCGGCCGGGGTGAAGGTCGTGGTCGACACCGTCATCAACCACATGTCGGCGGGGAGCGGTACGGGGACCGGCGGTTCGTCGTACACGAAGTACAACTACCCCGGCCTGTACTCCTCCTACGACTTCGACGACTGCACGTCCCGGGTCTCCAACTACAGCGACCGCCGGAACGTCCAGCACTGCGAACTCGTGGACCTCGCCGACCTCGACACCGGCGAGGAGTACGTCCGCAAGACCATCGCCGGCTACATGAACGACCTGCTGACGCTCGGCGTCGACGGCTTCCGCATCGACGCGGCCAAGCACATCGACACCGCCGACCTCGCCAACATCAAGTCGCGGCTGACCAGCCCGAACGCGTACTGGAAGCAGGAGGTCATCTACGGCAGCGGGGAGGCCGTCCAGCCGACCGAGTACACGGGCAACGGGGACGTGCAGGAGTTCCGCTACGCCTACGACCTCAAGCGCGTCTTCAACAACGAGAACCTCGCCTACCTGAAGAACTACGGCGAGGGCTGGGGCTACCTGAACAACTCGGTGGCGGGCGTGTTCGTGGACAACCACGACACCGAGCGCAACGGCTCCACCCTCAACTACAAGGACGGCGCCAACTACACCCTGGCCAACGTCTTCATGCTGGCCTACCCGTACGGCGCCCCGGACATCAACTCCGGCTACGAGTGGTCCGACACGGACGCGGGCCCGCCCAACGGCGGCACCGTCAACGCCTGCTGGCAGGACGGCTGGAAGTGCCAGCACGCCTGGCCGGAGATCCTCCGCATGGTCGCCTTCCGCAACGCCACGCGCGGCGAGTCGGTCACCAACTGGTGGGACAACGGCGGCGACGCGATCGCCTTCGGGCGGGGTGCCAAGGGGTACGTCGCCATCAACCACGAGTCGAGCAGCCTGAGCCGGACGTACCAGACGTCCCTCCCGGCGGGCACGTATTGCAACGTGCAGAACAACACGACGGTGAGCGTGAACTCCGGCGGACAGTTCACCGCGACCCTCGGGGCGAACACCGCCCTGGCGATCTACGCGGGCAGGAGCAGCTGCTGAGCGACAGGGAACAGCTGTAGGGGCACGTGGGATTGACGCTCATCGAGTGTCGTCCTACGTTCCCTGCTGTGTATGGGAGCGCTCCCATGCCGTTCCCCGTGAAGGGAGCAACATGCAGCGCAGACTCCGAAAGTGGGCGTTGGTCTCCGTGGCGGCTCTGCTGACGGCCACCGGCGTCACCGCCGCCGCCCTGCCGGAGGCGGCCGCCACCACGGCGACCATCAACGGCTCCACCACCTACCAGCCCATCGACGGCTTCGGTTTCTCCGAGCACTTCGGGCGGGCCGAGATCATGCGCGGCTCACAGGGCCTGCCCGCGCAGAAGCAACGCGAGATCCTCGACCTGCTGCTCAACCGCACCACCGGTGCCGGCCTGAGCATCCTGCGCCTCGGCATCGACTCGGGCATCCAGCCGACCGACCCCGGCGGCCCGAACGCCACCCCCAAGTACGTCTGGGACGGCAACGACAAGGGCCAGCTGTGGCTCGCCCAGCAGGCCAGGGCCTACGGCGTGAACCGGTTCTACGCCGACGCCTGGACCGCGCCCGGCTACATGAAGACGAACGGCACGGATGCCGACGGCGGCACGCTGTGCGGTCTGTCCGGCGCCTCCTGCCCCAGCGGCGACTGGCGCCGTGCGTACGCGAACTTCCTGGTGCAGTACGCCAAGTTCTACGGTCAGGCCGGCGTCCGGGTCACCGACCTCGGCTTCACCAACGAGCCCGACTGGACCGCGACGTACGACTCCATGCGGCTCACCCCGGCCCAGGCCGTCGAGTTCACCAAGGTCCTCGGGCCGATCGCGAACGCCGCCGGATACAAGGTGGCCTGCTGCGACTCCTTCGGCTGGAACCAGCAGAAGAGCTACAGCGGCGCGATCGAGGCCGACGCGACGGCACGAGGGTACGTCGCCACCCACACCGGACACACCTACGCGAGCGCGGTGGACGGGCCGCTGCCGACGCGGAAGCGCACCTGGATGTCGGAGTGGTCGCCCAACGGCACCACGTGGAACGAGAACTGGGACGACGGCAGCGGCTACGACGGCTTCACCGTCGCCTCCGCGATCCACGACGCGCTCACCAAGGGCAACACGAGTGGTTACGTGTACTGGTACGGCGCCTCGACGGGCGCGACCCGCGGCCTGATCCGGATGGACGGCGCCGACCACCACGTCTCCAAGCGCCTGTGGGCGATGGCCAACTACAGCCGCTTCATCCGTCCCGGCGCCACCCGCATCGGTGCCACGACCTCCGACGCCGACCTCAAGCTGTCGGCGTTCCGCGACACCGACGGCACGGTGACGGTCGTGGCGCTCAACGCGGCGGCCGACGCCAGGGAGGTGTCTTTCAGCCTGCGGAGCACCGGGATCACCACCGGGACGGCGACGCCGTATCTGACCGACGGCTCCCACAGTACGGCTCGCCAGGCCGCCATCGCGGTCGGCGGGGGCTCGCTGACCGCCACGGTCCCGGCCCGCTCACTGGTCACCTACACCATCAAGCGCTAGGACCCGTCCCAACCCGCTCAAGGCACCAGCCTGCTGAAAGTTCTTTCCAATCATTTCAGGACTCTTGCTGTAAGTGTTTCCACGGCGATACGGTCGCGCGGGGTCGGACCCAACAGAGCCGTCATCGCAAGGAGTCCACGTCAGTGATACCCAGATGGCCGGTGCCGTCGAGGCGCCGTACCGCACATGCCGGACGGGTCGCTGCGGTCACCGTGACCGCGCTGGCCGCAGCACTCGTCCAGCCCCTGGCCGCCCGGGCCGACACCCCGCCCGCCCCGCCGTCCGACGCGAAGCTCGCCGCCGAGCCCGCCCGGCACGACGACACGCGCGAGCAGTTCTACTTCGTCCTGCCGGACCGCTTCGCCAACGGTGACACCGCCAACGACACGGGCGGACTGACGGGTTCGCGCCTGTCCACCGGCTACGACCCCACCGACAAGGGCTTCTACCAGGGCGGCGACCTCAAGGGCCTGACCAAGCGGCTCGACTACATCAAGGGCCTCGGCACCACCGCCATCTGGATGGCCCCGATCTTCAAGAACCGCCCCGTGCAGGGGACGGGAGCCAACGCCTCCGCCGGTTACCACGGTTACTGGATCACCGACTTCACCCAGGTCGACCCGCACTTCGGCACCAACAAGGACCTGGAAACCCTCGTCTCCAAGGCGCACGCCAAGGGCATGAAGGTCTTCTTCGACGTCATCACCAACCACACGGCGGACGTCGTCGACTACGAGGAGAAGTCCTACGACTACCTCTCCAAGGGTGCCTTCCCCTATCTGACGAAGGACGGCAAGCCCTTCGACGACGCCGACTACGCGGGCACTTCCGGGTTCCCGGCCGTCGACACCGACTCCTTCCCGCGCACGCCGAAGGTCACGGCTAACGACAAGGTCCCGTCCTGGCTCAACGACCCGACGATGTACCACAACCGGGGCGACTCGACCTACGCCGGTGAGTCGACCACGTACGGCGACTTCTCCGGGCTCGACGACCTGTGGACCGAGCGTCCCGAGGTCGTCAGCGGCATGGAGAAGATCTACCAGCGCTGGGTCAGGGATTTCGACATCGACGGCTTCCGGATCGACACCGTGAAGCACGTGAACATGGAGTTCTGGACCCAGTGGGCGACGGCTCTGGACGCCTACGCGGCCAGGCACGGGCGCGACGACTTCTTCATGTTCGGCGAGGTCTACTCCGCCGACACGAACATCACCGCCCCGTACGTCACCCAGGGCCGCCTCGACGCCACCCTCGACTTCCCCTTCCAGGAGGCGGCCCGGCAGTACGCCTCCCAGGGCGGCAGCGCGCGCACGCTGGCGAGCGTCTTCGGCGACGACTACAAGTACACGACCGACAAGGCCAACGCGTACGAGCAGGTCACCTTCCTCGGCAACCACGACATGGGCCGCATCGGGTACTTCCTGAACCAGGACAACCCGAAGGCCACCGACGCCGAACTGCTCGCCAAGGACAGGCTCGCCAACGAGCTGATGTTCCTCAGCCGCGGCAACCCCGTCGTCTACTACGGCGACGAGCAGGGCTTCACCGGGTCCGGCGGCGACAAGGACGCCCGCCAGACGATGTTCGCCTCCCGCACGGCCGACTACCTCGACGACGACGAGATCGGCACCGACCGCACCCACGCGAGCGACGCCTACGACACCCGGGCACCCCTGTACCGGCAGATCGCGGCCCTGGCCGAGCTCCGCAAGGCCAACCCGGCCCTCACCGACGGAGTGCAGACCGAGCGGTACGCGGCGGACGGCGCCGGCGTCTACGCCTTCTCCCGCACCGACGCGAAGACCGGCACCGAGTACGTCGTCGCCTTCAACAACGCCGACGACGCGAAGTCGGCGACGTTCGCGACCGGTTCGGCGGGCATGGCCTTCCGGGGGATCTACGGCAGTACGGAGATCCTCGGATCCGGTGCCGACACCAAGCTCACCGTCACCGTCCCGGCCGGCTCGGCGCTCGTCCTCAAGGCGGCGGGCAGGCTCGCCCAGCCCGCGACCAGGCCCAGCATCACCCTCAAGGCTCCCGCCACCGGCGCCACCGGCGCCACCGGCGCCACCGGCGCCACCGGCGCCACCGGCACCGTGGAGCTGAGCGCCGACGTCGAGGGCGGGCAGCTCAACAGGGTCGTCTTCGCCGCCCAGGTCGGCAACGGCAAGTGGCGGACGCTCGGCTCCGCCGACCACGCCCCGTACAAGGTCACCCAGGCCCTCGCCAAGGACGTACCGGCGGGCACGGCCCTGCGCTACAAGGCGGTCGTGATCGATTCGGCCGGACGGGCGTCGAGCGCCACCGCGGAGAGCCTCACGGGCACCCCGCCCGTTCCCGAGACCCCCACCGCCTCCTCCCGCGACCACGCGGTCGTGCACTACAAGCGCACCGACGGCGACTACGGGAACTGGGGCCTGTACGCCTGGGGCGACCTCGCCGACGGCGAGTCCACGAACTGGCCCGACAGCCACCCCTTCGTCGGCCGGGACGCCTACGGCGCGTTCGCCTACGTCAAGCTGAAGCCGGGCGCCTCGAACGTCGGCTTCCTCGTCATCGACCAGCAGGGCGACAAGGACGTCTCGGCCGAGCGCACGATCGACGTCACCAGGACGGGTGAGGTCTGGATCGAGCACGGCAAGGAGACCGTACGGACCGAACGGCCCGACTACCCCGCGCAGGACAAGAGCAAGGCCGTCCTGCACTACCACCGCGCCGACGGGAACTACGACGGCTGGGGACTGCACGTCTGGACGGGCGCCGCGAACCCCACCGAGTGGTCGAACCCGCTGAAGCCGGTGAAGACTGATGCCTATGGCGCTGTCTTCGAGGTGCCGCTCACCGAGGGTGCCACCAGCCTCAGCTACATCATCCACAAGGGTGACGAGAAGGACCTGCCCGCCGACCAGTCGCTGGACCTCACGGCGAACGGCCATGAGGTGTGGCTGTTGAACGGCCAGGAGAAGTACCTGTTGCCGCAGCCCGCGGGCAGCGCGGCCGCTCTCGACCTGACCACCTCCAAGGCGGTCTGGATCGACCGGAACACCGTGGCCTGGAACGGCTCCGACGCGGCCGCCTCCACTCAGCTGCTGTACTCCCACGACGGCTCGATCGAGGTGAAGGGCGGTGCGCTGACCAGCGACGACGAGCGCTGGATCCGGCTGTCCAGGACCACCCTCACGGACGCCCAGAAGGCGAAGTTCCCGCACCTGAAGGACTACGCCGCCTGGTCGGTCGACCCGCGTGACCGCGACCGGGTGCGTGAGGCGCTGCGCGGGCAGCTCGTCGCCTCCCAGCGGGCGGTGAACGGCGCGGTGCTCGCCGCGACCGGCGTCCAGATCGCCGGCGTACTCGACGATCTGTACCCGCGGGCCACGAAGGCGCGGCTCGGGCCGACGTTCCGCGGCGGGCGTCCGACGCTGGCCGTCTGGGCGCCGACGGCGCAATCGGTGAAGCTGGAGCTGGACGGCTCCACGGTGCGGATGAAGCGGGACGACACCACCGGCGTCTGGTCCGTCACCGGGCCCGCGTCCTGGAAGAACAAGCCGTACCGGTACGTCGTCCAGGTGTGGGCGCCCAGTGTCCGCGAGGTCGTCACCAACAAGGTCACCGACCCCTACTCGGTGGCCCTCACCGGGAACTCCGAACGCAGTCTGGTCGTGGACCTCGACGACCGGGCCCTCGCGCCCAGCGGCTGGTCCGGGCTCGCCAAGCCCAAGGCCGTACCGCTGAAGGACGCCCAGATCCAGGAGCTGCACATCCGGGACTTCTCCGTCGCGGACCGGACGGCGAAGCACCCCGGCACCTATCTCGCCTTCACCGACAAGGACAGTGACGGCTCGAAGCACCTGCGCGAGCTGGCGAGGGCCGGCACGTCCTACGTCCATCTGCTGCCCGCGTTCGACATCGCCACGATCCCCGAGAAGAAGGCGGACCAGGCCATTACGGACTGCGATCTCGCCTCCTACCCGGCCGATTCCGACCGGCAGCAGGAGTGCGTCGGGAAGATCGCCGCGAAGGACGCCTACAACTGGGGGTACGACCCGTACCACTACACGGTCCCCGAGGGCTCGTACGCCACCGACCCCGACGGCACGCGGCGGACCGTCGAGTTCCGGAAGATGGTGAAGGCGCTCAACGAGGACGGCCTGCGGGTCGTCATGGACGTCGTCTACAACCACACCGCCGCGAGCGGCCAGGCGGACACCAGTGTCCTCGACCGGATCGTGCCCGGCTACTACCAGCGGCTCCTCGCCGACGGCTCGGTGGCGAACAGCACCTGCTGCGCCAACACCGCCACCGAGAACGCCATGATGGGCAAGCTGGTCGTCGACTCGGTCGTCACCTGGGCCAAGGAGTACAAGGTCGACGGCTTCCGCTTCGACCTCATGGGCCACCACCCGAAGGCCAACATCCTCGCGGTGAGGAAGGCGCTCGACGCGCTGACCCCCGAGAAGGACGGCGTCGACGGCAAGAAGATCATTCTCTACGGCGAGGGCTGGAACTTCGGCGAGGTCGCCGACGACGCCCGGTTCGTCCAGGCCACGCAGCAGAACATGGCCGGCACCGGCATCGCCACCTTCTCCGACCGCGCCCGTGACGCGGTGCGCGGCGGCGGCCCCTTCGACGAGGACCCCGGCGTCCAGGGCTTCGCGTCCGGGCTGTACACCGAGCCCAACTCCTCCACGGGCAACGGCACTTCGGCCGAGCAGAAGGCCCGCCTGCTGCACTACCAGGACCTGATCAAGGTCGGCCTCTCCGGCAACCTCGCCCGCTACCGCTTCACGGACACCGGCGGCAAGGAGGTCACCGGCGCCGAGGTCGACTACAACGGCGCCCCCGCCGGATACGCGGACGCCCCCGGCGACGCCCTCGCCTACGCCGACGCGCACGACAACGAGTCACTGTTCGACGCGCTGGCCTACAAGCTGCCCGCGTCGGTGAGCGCGTCCGACCGGGCCCGGATGCAGGTCCTCGCCATGGCCACGGCGACCCTCTCGCAGGGCCCGTCCCTGTCCCAGGCGGGCACCGACCTGCTGCGCTCCAAGTCCCTGGACCGCAACTCCTTCGACAGCGGCGACTGGTTCAACGCCATCCACTGGGACTGCCGGGACGGCAACGGCTTCGGGCGCGGACTGCCGATGGCGGCCGACAACGCCTCCAAGTGGCCGTATGCCAAGCCTCTGCTCGGCACGGTCGCGGTGGGCTGCGCGCAGATCGAGGGGGCCTCGGCGGCCTACCGGGACCTGCTGAAGATCCGTACGACGGAGAAGGACTTCTCCCTCGGTACGGCCGACCGGGTGCAGTCCCGGCTGTCCTTCCCGCTGTCCGGGAAGGACGAGACGCCCGGTGTGATCACCATGCGCCTCGGTGACCTGGTCGTCGTCTTCAACGCGACTCCGACCACACAGGAACAGCGCGTGGCCTCGCTCGCCGGTACGGGCTACCGGCTGCATCCGATGCAGGCGTCGGGCGCGGATCCGGTGGTCAAGCGCTCGTCGTACGAGGTGAAGACCGGTACGTTCGCGGTGCCGGGCCGGACCGTCGCGGTGTTCCGGCAACTAGGGTGATCCCTGTTGCCCTAGAACAGGAGTGCCCATGCCGCAGATCACCGTCGACTACTCCGCCACGATGGCTGCCGCCTTCGACCGGGCCGGCTTCGCGCAGTCTCTGCACAGCAGGGTGGTGGAGATCGCGGCCGCCAAGCCGGAGGCGTGCAAGACGCAGTTCCGTCCCAGCGAGTTCACGGCCGTCGGTCTCGACGACGAGGGACACGCGGTCGTCCATGTGACGATCGGACTGCTCGCCGGGCGCACCGACGAGACGAAGGTGAGGCTCACCGAGGCCGTGCTGGAGGCGCTGCGCGAGCATGTGCGGTCGGACGGGTTCGCCCTGCACGCCTCGGCGGAGGTGCGCGACCTCGACCCGTCGTACCGGAAGTTCGAGAACTAGACGATTCAGGACGCCAGGGTGATCAGCCGGCCGACGAGTTCGCTGAACGGACCGTCGGCCGGCTCGTCCTTGAGCATGCCGCGCAGGATCGCGCTCATCTCCTCGTCGTAGGCGGCGCTGATCGCGGTGAGCGCGGCGAAGTCGTGCACGAGCTGGGCCTCCAGTTCGGCGCGCGGGATGCGCCGGCCGTCCAGCCAGATCAGCGCGGTCGACTCGGCGAGCGAGATCCAGGAACGGACCACCAGCTCCAGTCGCGCGGGCGGCTCGGTCACGTCCAGGTGCGAAAGGATCTGGTCATACGCGGCCTGGCGTACGGAGTCGACGAGCGCGTTGGTGGTGGAGGAGCCCACCGCCGGGCCGCCGCGCATCAGCGCCGCGAAACCGGGCCCGTGCTCGTCGACGAAGTCGAAGTACCGGCGCATCACTCGCAGCAGCCGGGTGCCCAGCGGCCCCACGCGAGGCTCCGCGAACCGGCCCGCCAGGTCCTCCGACGCGCGCTGCAACGCGGCCTCGTACAAGCTGAGTTTGCCGGGGAAGTAGTGGTAGACGAGCGGGCGCGAGATGCCCGCGGCCGACGCTATCTCGTCGATGGAGACCTCGTCGGGCGAACGCCGGCTGAAGAGTTCGAGGGCGACGCCGATCAACTGCTGCCGCCGCTCCTCGACACTCATGCGACGACGAACCCCGGTAGTCATGCGAACACTCTACCGATCGATTCCAGCCGCGAACCGACCGGATCAGTCGGGGACGTTCACATACTCGCGCACGGCTGACCACTTCCGGTGGGACCCAACTCACCCCAGCCCGTTGATCGTCCGCCCGTTCGTCAGGGTTCCCTTCAACTCGGCCCGGGCTCCCTGCCGTCCGCGGGCCTCCAGCAGCCGGCCCGTCGCGGAGGCGGTGACCCCGCCGGTCGCCGTGATGGACGTCGTGTTCTTGCTGCCGGCCGCGAGCAGGTACCAGTGCCCGCCGGCCGACTTCCACAGCACCCCGGCCAGCACATGGGGGTCGCGCGGCCCGCACGCCGGCACGTCCGCGGCCTTGGCCGCCACCGCGCCGTAGGTTCCGCCCGGTGTCCCGAACTGCGCGAACACCCGGGACCCTTCGCCCCGCCAGGTCTCCGCCCGCGTGCACACCCACGTGCCGGACCCGCTTCGGTCGGGCAGCGGCTGGCTCGCGTACTTCCACGCGTTCACCGACCGCACGCCCAGGCCGCGCGCGTCCGCCAGCGAGCAGGCGAACGGGGCCCAGGTACGCAGCGCCTCCGACCCGCTCACCTCGCGAGTTTTCCCCGGCCGCCCGGTGGAGAGGCGGGCGGGCAGCAGCTCGCCCAGGTCGCTCAGCAGCCGTGTGCCGGAGGCGTCGGTCACCTGGAGCACGTTCCACGACGTACACGCGCTCGTCCGGGTCGCGGGGCTGGCCAGCGGCGAGGTGGCCCCCTTGGTCACCGTCAGGGCCATCGAACCGGCGCCCGGCTTCGCCAGGTCCCGCTCGGCCGCCTTCCTCACCCACGGCGCCACGAGATAGCGGACGTTGCCGTCGGAGCGGCCCAGGACCACCGCGCTCGCCTCGGCGCCGGTCGCGCCGTCGGCCCGCGCGAAGTCGAGGGCGGCCCTGCCCGTGCCGTCCTTCGCCTCGGCGTACCGGGCGACGCGCAGACCGTCGTAGAGGATCACCACGCGCGCGTTGTCGACGTCGCCCGCGTACAGCAGCTGGGGCGGTCCGGCGGGGCCGCCGGACTGGGTGCCCGGGGTCGCCGCGACGCTGACGGACCCGCCGGGGCGCGCCCAGACGGCGAGCGCCCGGCGCAGCAGCGCGGAGTCGTCGGCGAGGGCGCCGCGCGCGGGCCACACGGAGAAGTCCCTGCGGGTGGCGGTGCGCCAGGCGGTGGAGGAGACCCGGGTCAACCTGCCCGGGTCCAGGGCGGCCTCGGCGGCGGCGTTGCGCGCGTACGGCGGGGCGGCGGCGCCGTCGGGGCCCCAGCCGTCACCGGGCAGGGCGAACAGCGCGCCGCACACGGCTAGGGCCGCGGCGGCGGCGAGCGCCGCCTTCGTGTGCTGCCTGCGCCGCCTCAGGTCGGTGGGCCGGGCCTGGAGCGAGCAGGGGTCGAACTCGGCGGACTCGAGCAGCGCGTACTGCGCGTCGATCTCGTCCGCCTCCCGCAGCGCGGCTGTGGGGTCGTCGACGCCGACCGCGCTCAGTACCTTGCGGACGTCCGGGTCGGGCAGCTTCTCGAGACCGCGCAGCACGTACGCGGCCCGGGCCGGGCCGGAGAGTGCCGACAGCCGCTGATCCAGGACGAGTTCGTCGGCGCCGCCCGAACGGGGGAAGAGGCGCAGGCCCCACACCTGGGGCAGCAGCGGCGGCAGCTGGGAGCGCTTGGGCCAGGCCCTCGGCGTCAGCGGCAGGCCCGCCTCCAGTGCTGTACGCAGCACCTGGAGACGGACGTAGGAGTAGCCGGCGTCGGCGCCCTTGGACTGGGCCGGGATCACGGTCGTGGACGACCGGCCCCGGGGCAGCGCGCGCTGGGTGAGGGCGTGGGCGGTCAGGACGCGCCGGCCCCGGCCGAGACTCGGCGGCAGCACCAGATAGGCGATCCGGACGAGCCGTGGATAGTGCTCGACGAGCGCGGCCTCGGCCTGTTCGAGCGAGGCGGAGAGCGTGGGAGAGGGGTGCTGGGCGACATCCTGTGACTGCACGTTCAGCAGAACGAGCGATGCGGTCGATGGTCACCGACACCCGGGAGACTCACTCTTCCGGCTCTACCAGTGCCTTCGCGTAGTTCGCCATCGATCGCTGGTAGCGCGGCAGATGGGCCGCCAGTGCGCCCAGCACCAGCGACAGCCCCTCGCGGTCGCGACCCAGGCTCGACAGGCACAGGGCGAGGGTCGCGCGTACCGCGTCGTCCAACTCGTCGGAAGGCCCGTCCAGTTCCGGCGTCAGCAGCTTGACGCCCTCCTCGGCCTGCCCGATGTTCCTGAGCGAGCTCGACAGCTGGATCTTGGCGCGCCTGCCCTTGTAGCCGTTCAGGCCGCGCGCCAGCGCCTCCCGGTACAGCGGGGCGGCCCTGTCCGAGTGGCCCGTCGAGTCCCAGGCGCACGCCTGCTCGAACGGGCCGAGAGGACTGTCCTCCGGCAGTTCGGCGACGAGCGCGTCGATCACGGCCCGGAATGTCGCCGCCTCCTCCTCGGGGTAGTCGTCGAGGGTCGCCCAGGCGGCGGTCACACGGTCTTCCCAGTCTTGGTTCACCGGGTCACTTTCGCACGGGTGTGCCCGTGGTGACCTGTATTTTGAGCGCTCCACACCCGGGAGCCGTACTCAGGAAGAGGCTCTCGCAGGGAGGACAGATGAAGGTGACCCGACCGATGCTCGCGCTGAGCGGCGCCGCACTGGTGCTGGCGCTGGCGGGCTGCGGCTCAGGCTCCGGTTCCGACACGGACACGAAGGCCGTCCCGTCGGCGGCCACCGGCAGCCTGGAGCACCTGGCCGCCGAGGTGAAGTGCAAGCCGAACATGCAGACCGACGCGGACGAGATCCGCCAGGCCATCTGCCAGAACACCGACGGCAAGTTCATCCTGGCGACCTTCGCCACGGACCGCGGCCAGCGCGAGTGGATCAACGGTGCCAAGGACTACGGCGGCCACTACCTGGTCGGCCGCAAGTGGGTGGCCGTGGGCGAGACCAGCACGATGACGGCACTGCGCAAGACGCTCGGCGGCGACATCGAGGAGGGCGCGGACCACTCCGCGCACCAGGGGTCGCACTGATCACCGATCGGCCCCGGCGCACGAAGAAGCCGGCGGTGAGGAATCCTCACCGCCGGCTTTCTCAGTGGCTCAGTTGCCGTGGCTCACCCGGGGGTGGCTCACTTGCACTGCTTGCCGGTGTTGATGCAGTTGACCATCTGGTTCATCGTGTTCGCGCTGAAGAAGTTGATGAAGTCGTTGTGGTCGGTGATCGGCTTGTGCAGGTTCTCCGGGAACGTGTCCACCGCGTACGGGTTCACGACCTGGCCGTTCTGCAGCTTGGGGGCCGGAACGTTGTAGACCAGACGGACCTGGAGCTGGGGGATCGCCTTGAAGCCGTTGGCGCAGCTGCCGTCGCCCTGGACGAACGCCACGTGCGTACGGTGGTTGGCGCTGTCGATGTTCTTGCCGTCCCAGCAGCTCTGGAAGTTGGTCGTGCGGACGACCTGGCTGCCCTGCGGGCAGATCGGGTACTTGTCCTTCAGCTGCACCTTGTTCTCGAAGCCGGTGCAGGACCAGTTCACGTTGGCGTTGGCGTTGCCGTTGACGAAGGCCTTAGCGTCACCGGTGATGATGCGCAGGGCCTGCGGCATCGCGACGACGTTGCCCTTCTTGTTGCCGACGAACTTCAGCTGGGCCTGGGCCGGCTGAAGGATCTGGCCGACGTTGCCCTCCTTGCCGCCACCGTCCTTGTTCTGGTCGAAGTCCTGCTGACCGTTCTGCAGACGCAGCACCGGCCAGAAGTACGACGACTTGTCGCCCTGGTTCTGGCAGCTGGTGCCGGCGGCGGCCAGCTGCTGGTCGCTCGCGAAGGCGTTGTTGTTCTGGTTGCCGACGTAGTCGTGCAGGTGGTGCGCGCCGTTGGTGACACCGGGGGCCACGATCACGTTGTCCGTGTTGTGGTTGTCGTTGCCGTTGGTGCCGCAGTTCGAGGTGAAGGTGCCCCGGGAACCGCTGTTGCCGTTGGCGGGGAGGCCGTTCTGGCCGACACCCAGCTGGGCGTTGCCCTGGACCTTCGTGATGTCCACGAAGTCGGCCGCGACCGGGCCGTTGCCGCCCTGGCCACCGTTGCCCTGCTGGCCACCCTGCTGCTGGCCACCGTTCTGCTGACCGCCCTGCTGCTGGCCACCGTTCTGCTGGCCGCCCTGCTGCTGACCGCCCTGCTGCTGGCCGCCCTGCTGCTGGCCGCCGTTCTGCTGCTGGCCGCCCTGCTGCTGACCGCCGTTCTGCTGCTGGCCGCCCTGCTGCTGACCGCCGTTGGCCTGACCTGCGTTGGTCTGCGGAGCGGTGCCCTGCGTGGTGCAGGCGGCGAGCTGGCTCAGCTGGCTGTTGAACTGGCCGCCGACGCGCTGGATGTCGATCCGGATACGGTCGATCGTCGCGGCCCGCTTTTCCTTCAGCGGACCGACGATCGCGTTCTGGACGAAGCCGGCGTCACCGGCCTGGGCCTGGCGCGTGGAGGCGAGCCGGGCGTAGGCCTCGGTGATCTGCTTGTCCAGGAGCGCCAGCTCCTTCGCCACCCCGTTGCGCGCCCCGCTCGGCACGTTGGTGAGCTTCTGGCCCACGTCCGGGCAGGCGATGGTCGCGACCTGGGCGGCGGCGGCCTTGGTCTGGTTCTGCGCCGAGTTGCTGGACTCGTGCGCCGAAGCGTAGAAGTTCGCCCAGATCAGCCCGCCCCCACCGAGCGCTAGGGCCGCCGATGCTGCCACGGCCTTCGTGGCCATCGACGAACGGCGTTTACGTGTGTTGCGTCCCATGGAACTCCTCTGACTTCCTTGCGGGGCAGCATCGAGGCGCCCGACAGGAGTGAAGCGGCGTCCTCTCTTACGCACGTGGTCCCAGAGGTGTTCAGCCGTCTCAGGAATTGGTGAGAGACCGGTGCGTCAAGGGACGAGACAATTCGTCCCCAACTGCCTCATCGGCGCTGGTAGTTGGGTTGCGAAGATTTTGTGTTCAGCGGTCCCGGTTCAGATGGGCCAGCACCGCCAGCACGCGCCGATTGTCATCGTCCGAGACCTCGAGTCCCAGTTTGTGGAAGATGTTGGCGGTGTGCTTGGCGATGGCCCGTTCCGTGACGACGAGCTTGCCCGCGATGGCGGCGTTGGACCGGCCCTGCGCCATCAGCTCCAGCACCTCCAGCTCCCGGGGTGTCAGCCGGTCCAGCGGCCGGCCCTCGCCCGACCGCCGTGCCAGCAGCTGCTGGATCACCTGGGGGTCCATCGCCGTACCGCCCGCCGCCACCCGGCGTACCGCGTCCACGAACTGCTCCGCGTCGAACACCCGGTCCTTCAGCAGATACCCCACGCCGCCAGTGCCGTCGGCGAGCAGCTCACGCGCGTACAACTGCTCGACGTGCTGCGAGAGGACCAGCACCGGGAGGCCCGGTCTCTCCCGGCGGGCCCGCAGCGCGCACTGCAGGCCCTCGTCGGTGTGGGTGGGCGGGAGGCGTACGTCCACCACCGCCACGTCGGGCCGGTGCTCGGCCAGTGCCCGGTCCAGCTCCGGACCGCTCTCGACGGCGGCCGCGATCTCGAAGTCGTGGGCCTCCAGAAGTCGGACCAGTCCGTCCCGCAGCAGGAACAGGTCTTCGGCTAGGACAACGCGCAAGGGATCTCCATGGTCACCATGGTGGGACCGCCGGCGGGGGAGCTGACGGCCAGGACGCCGTCGAATGTACCGAGCCGCCGCTCGATCCCGGCCAGGCCCGAACCCGCCCCGACCACCGCGCCGCCCTTGCCGTTGTCGGTGACGGACACCCGCAGGCAGCCGTCGGCGTGGTGCAGGTCGACCCAGATCCGTTCGGCGCCGGAGTGCTTGACGGCGTTGGTGAGCACCTCGCTCACCGCGAAGTACGCCGCCGACTCCACCGGCGCGTCCGCACGGCCGCCGGCGAGGTCCACCGTCACCTCCGTCGCCACCGGCAGCCGCAGCGCCAATGCCCGTACGGCGTCACCGAGACCCCGCTCGGCGAGCACCGGCGGATGGATGCCGCGCACCAGGTCGCGCAGTTCGGTGAGGGCGTCGACGGAGGACCGGCGGGCCTGTGCCAGGAGCTGCCTGGCGGCCCGCGGGTCCTTGTCGAGGAGCATCTCGATGGTCCCGAGGTCCATGCCCATGGCGACCAGCCGCGCCTGCGCCCCGTCGTGCAGGTCCCGCTCGATCCGGCGCAGCTCCGCCGCGGAGGTGTCGACGGCGTCACGCCGGGTCTCGGTCAACACCCGTACCCGTTCGGCCAGTTCGGCCTGAGTGGGGGTGAGGACGGCACGGGTGAGACGGAAGTGCATTTGGAAGGCGCTCGGGGCGTACCGGTAGGCGGCGAAGAGGACGGCGGCGCCCAGCACGCCGGCGCCGAGGGCGGACACCTGGCCGCTGACCGGCACGAAGCCGTACCAGTAAGGCCCGTACTCGCCGTACTTCCCGCCCGTCATGACCCGCCACAGCCCGGCCGCCAGCGCGAACCCCTCCAGCGGGTAGAAGACCAGGATCGTCGGCAGCAGCGCGGTGACGAACCCCGCCGTCATGTCCACCGGCAGCCACCGCAGGTCCCGCCAGGTCGCCGGGTCCCGCAGCAGCGCGAAGGTGCGTGTCCACGGGTTGGCGCCCTCGGGTATCGGCCGGTAGGCGGAGGGGATGCGCACCCCGCCCCACTCGGCGGCGAGCACCCGCCGACGGTCGGCGAAGGCGCGCACCCCGGCCAGCACCCACGGAGTGGTGACGAGCCCGATGCCGAGGGGGATGAGGGCGATCGACACGGCGGTGAGGGTGAGGCACAGGACGGCCAGTGGCAGTGACACCACAGCCAGCACGAACCCCCGCCCGGCGGCCAGCAGCATCGCTCGCGCCCTCGAACTGCCGCCGTCACTCTTCGTGTTGGTGTTCATGGGTGTCAGTCTGGCCGACCCGCGGGGCAGCGGGCATGGGCTTCAGGCCCCCGGTCAGGGGGTGGTGCCAGGTACACCTCCCGCCGCGTTGCCCAGCGAGGCCAGCACCTTCGCCTCGGTCTCCGCGTCAAGGCTCTCGCGGGTCCGGTCGGGACGCTGGGGGGCCGTACCGCCGATGTTCTGCAGCCAGGTCCAGGTGTCGGCGGCCGTCTCCTCGACGGGTCGGCAGGACAGTCCGGTGGCCACCGCCCGCGAGACATCGGCGGAGTGCAGGGCGTCGTGCATGTCGCTGCCGGGCGGCACCCACACGGGCAGGTGAGTCCACGGCTCGATGCCCGCGTCGAGGATCACCTCCGGCGCGACCCAGCGCAGTTCGGCCGCAGACCCGGTGACCCGCAGGCACGCGTCCAGCAACTCGCCCATGGTGGCGTGCCCTTGGGGGCTCGTCAGGTTGTACGGGCCGTTCAACTCCCCCTCCACCGCCCCGAGGATCCACCCCGCGAGGTCGCGTACGTCGACGTACTGCAGGGGCAGATCGCGCGGGCCGGGCGCCAGGACCGGCCCGCCCCGGGCGATCCGGTTCAGCCACCAGGGCAGCCGGCCGACGTTCTCGTACGGACCGAGGATCAGCCCGGCCCGTACGAGCACGGAGTGGTCCGCCCCGAAGGCCGCCACGGCGGCGAGCTCGCCGCCCCGCTTGTCACGGTAGTAGTCGGTGTGGCCCGCGTCGGGCTCGGCGCCCTCGACCAGCGGCGCCTCCTCGGTGTACCCGGCGGGCGGGGCCCAGGTGTACACCGAGCGGCTCGACACGTACACGTACCGCCGCGCGCGGCCCCGCAGCAGCCGCGCGGTGCGGTGGACGGCCACCGGCTCCGCCGACCAGGTGTCGACGACGGCGTCCCACTCGTCCTCACCGTCGGCCAGGGCGGCGAGCCCGTCGGGTGAGGTGCGGTCGCCGGTCAGCGTCCGGGCACCGGGGACGGGATCGTGCCGCCCCCGGTTGAAGACCGTCACGTCCCAGCCCCGCCCCAGCGCCGCCTCCACCACGGCCCGTCCCGCGAACTCCGTTCCACCCAGCACAAGAAGTCTCATGCGGGTGACCCTGCCCGGCGGAGCGGCGGGACGGAACGGCGATCTGCTGACGGCAGAGGGGGGAACCGACTCAGCGTCCCACGGGCGGGACGTACTTGTATCCGACCCGGCGCACCGTCTGGATCGCCTGGCGGTGCTCGGCGCCCAGCTTCCGGCGCAGCCGCGCGACGTGGACGTCGACCGTACGGCCGTCGCCCACGTGGCCGTAGCCCCACACCGTGCCGACCAGCTGGTCGCGGGTGTGCACCCGGCCCGGGTGTGCGACGAGATGCGCGAGCAGCTCGAACTCCAGGTAGGTGAGCTCGAGTTGACGACCGTCCAGCTCGGCGGTGCGCTGCACGGGGTCGATGCGCACCAGCGGGTCGCCGCCGGCGGTGTCGTCCGAGGCGGGCCGGTCCGGCACCGCGACCGGCAGGAACGGCGGCTGCTGGTCGGCCGGGACCAGCACCAGGTAGCCGATCATCGGGGGGCGGCCCGGGAGCGTGGGCAGGGTGTGCTGCGGCGCCGGCATCCAGGTGGCACCGGGCGGCAGGAAGTCCGCGACGGTCGCCACCTCGTCGCGGTCCACGGCACGCAGGTGGTGACGGGCGGACGCGGGGAGGGGAGCAGCGGTGGAGAGAGAACGAGTGGTCGCCATGAGAGGTCAGCTCTTTCGCGCGAGAGGTTCGTCGGGGGGACGTACGCCGGTTCGCGCTGGCCGAAGGCCGGGGTGTACGGCTTTAGAGGGCCGGCGCGTTCGTCGCGCGGCAACACACCCGGTCGAAGTCGTGGTGCTGGCGGGAGGGCCAGAAGGGCTCGAGGTCATGGCGACCTGTCGCGGAGTACTTCTGGAAGCTGGCCATGGGGCCATTGAAGCAGACACACGCGCGTGACAGGAGAGTCCTCTCACTGCTTGGACGTTTCCTGGCGTGAAGTCGGCGTCAGTCGACGATGCGCGCGGTCTCCAGCAGGTTCCGGACGGCGGCTCGGGCGACGTAGTCCGGGTGGAGATCGTCGCCGAACATGAAGTCGCGGACGACGCGGCGCCGGGCCTCGGCCCCACGACGCAGCGGGTCCACGGCGAAGCGCGGGAGGAGCCCCATCTCGGTGAGCGTGAGCACGGGGTGGGGCGTGCGGGGGTAGAACCTCCCCCACTCGACCGCCTGCCGGGCCAAGGGCTCCACCGTGTCCTCGGTGCGGCCGGTGATGCGCCAGACGGCCAGCGCGGCCATGGGCCAGGCGTCGCGGGTCAGGCAGGGCTCGATGAACGACAGCAAGGGCGCGGCCGCGGGACCGAGTTGGCTCGCACAGTCCATCATCAGGCCGGGGCCGAACCGGTCCATCTCCTCACGGAAGAAGGACAGGGCCGGCTCGGGGTCACAGCTGACCCGGTGGTACGCGACCGCGGCGACCGCCGAGACCGAGGTGTGGGCGCGTTCGGTCACACAGGCCAGCAGCGCCCGCTCCGCCAGGTCACCGGCGGCGGGACCGATCCGGTCCAGCACGGCGACCGCGACCGGCGGGTATCCGGTGCCCGTGCGGGCGAGCAGCTCGGTGAGCTCCTCGACGACGTCGACCGCCACGTCCGGGTACCGCGTCAGCACCTCGACCAGCTCCGAGTGAGCGCTCCCCAAGTGCCGGGCCACGGCCCGTGCCACGGCCTGAGCCCCGGCTCCGAACTCCTCGGCCACCGCGTGGGCGACGCGGACGGCGTCGTACGAACCGGGTATCTCTTCCACGAGCCGCACGGCCTCCTCGACGGCCCTCGGCACCTTCGCGCGGGCGAGCACGGCGATCGCGCCCGCCCTGGCCTCCGACGGGCCGGAGGCCAGGTACGGCAGCGCGTGGTCGCGCACGCGCGTGTGCAGCTCCGGTGGCAGCGCGCAGGTCAGCTGCGCCAGCCGGTACAGCTCCCAGTTCTCGCCGCCCGTCTCGCGCAGCGCCCAGGGCAGCACGTCCGCCTCGCGGTCCCGCCAGCGCCCGGTGATCTCGAAGGCGAGCGGCACGCCCCCGGCGGCGGCCCGCAGCGCGGCCTCGGGGTCCTCCAGGAGCCGTTCCGTGTACGGCTTGTGGGCGGGGGGCCACAGGGCCAGTTCCGGCTCGTGCGGGTCGGCCGTGTACGCCCGCGCGCACTGGTCCACCAGGGCGCCGGGCAGGGGCAGGTCGGCCGTGCGCAGCAGATCCTCGGCGGCGGCGAGCGCGACCCGGGGCTCGGGGTCCGCCAACAGACCGTGCCGCCACTCGCCGTCCCCCGGGTCGAGCAGCCCGAGCGCCGTGACCAGGCGGGCACGCACCAGCGGATCGGTCTCCCGCGCGAGCCGGGTGCGCAGCAGTGCCAGGGTGTCGGGGCCGCCCTGGGTCTCGGCATGCCCGCACGCGGCGATCAGCCGCACCATGGCCTCGCGTACGCCCGGGTCGGCGTCGTGGGCGAAGGGCAGCAGGGGCGGCAGTGCGGCTGTCGCCGTCTGCCACGCCGGCTCCAGCTCGTCGGGCCAGCGGCTCCGGTTCGCGAGGCAGGCGAGCAGGTCCAGCAGCTCGGTCCGATGGGCGGTCCCTTCAAGGGCGAGCCGGGCCAGGTCCGGCACCGCACGGGCGGTCGCCACGGTGAGGTCGTCGCCGCGCCACGTGGCGGAGACCAGCCACTCCAGGGCTTCCTCGCGCACCTCGGCGTCCTCGGACTCCATCGCCCGCAGCAGCCCGGACACGTCCCCCGCCGAGCCGTACGCCGCCACCTGTTCCACCCCGTCGTTCCCCATGACGGCGCACGATACGCGGAAGGGGCGCCCGCCAAGACGGCGGACGCCCCTTCCTGGAAGAACGTGGCAGAACCGTGGATCAGACCTGGCCGGCCTTCTCCAGGGCGGAGCAGCAGGTGTCGACGATGAGGCGGGTCACCACGTACGGGTCGACGTTGGCGTTGGGACGGCGGTCCTCGATGTAGCCCTTGCCGTCCTTCTCGACCTGCCACGGGATACGCACCGACGCACCGCGGTTGGAGACACCGTAGGAGTACTGGTCCCACGGCGCGGTCTCGTGCAGACCGGTCAGGCGGTCGTCGATGCCGGCGCCGTAGTTCTTGACGTGGTCGAGCGGCTTGGAGCCCTCACCGAGCGACTCGCACGCGGTGATGATCGCGTCGTAACCCTCGCGCATCGCCTTCGTGGAGAAGTTGGTGTGCGCGCCGGCGCCGTTCCAGTCGCCCTTGACCGGCTTGGGGTCGAGGGTGGCGGCGACACCGAAGTCCTCGGCGGTGCGGTAGAGCAGCCAGCGGGCCACCCACAGGTGGTCGGAGACCTCCAGCGGGGAGACCGGACCGACCTGGAACTCCCACTGGCCGGGCATGACCTCGGCGTTGATGCCGGAGATGGCGAGGCCGGCCTTGAGGCAGTTCTCCAGGTGCGCCTCGACGACGTCACGGCCGAAGATCTCGTCGGCGCCCACACCGCAGTAGTAGCCGCCCTGCGGGGCCGGGAAGCCGCCCTTGGGGAAGCCGAGCGGGTAGCCGTCCTTGAAGAACGTGTACTCCTGCTCGATGCCGAAGATCGGTTCCTGCGCGGCGAACTTCTCGGCGACCTCGGTCAGCGCGGCACGGGTGTTCGTCGCGTGCGGCGTGAAGTCGATGTTCAGGACCTCGCACAGGACGAGGATGTCGTCGCCGCCGCGGATCGGGTCGGGACACGAGAAGACCGGCTTGAGCACGCAGTCCGAGGCGTGGCCCTCGGCCTGGTTGGTGGAGGACCCGTCGAAGCCCCAGATCGGCAGCTCGGCACCCTTGGCGTCGTCGCCCAGTATCTTCGTCTTGGAACGGAGCTTGGCCGTCGGCTCGGTGCCGTCGATCCAGATGTACTCAGCCTTGAAGGTCACGGGCCACATCCTTCGGGGGTGGGTCTCGGCGCGTATGCGGGTGCTGCGGCGCTACGGCACTGGGGCGCCGCTTGCTGCCCGCGAGCCTGTCAACAGGCGATTTCCCGGTCATTGCCCGAGTGTGAACCCCGTGTTACCTGGGGGTGCTGTGGCGCACCTCACGGCCTGTATGCCCCAGGGACGGGGTAGAGAGGGTCACTCGCCCTCGGCCGCCGCCTCCCGCACCCCGCCCAGGAACCCCCGGATCGCGGCGACCTCCCGCTCGTCGTACCCCCGCACCAGCTCCACCACCCGGCCGATCAGCGGCCCGAAGAAGGCCTGGCCGAGCTCGACCGCCCGTTCGTCCACCTCGATGAGCACCTTGCGACGGTCCCCCTCGGCGCGCACCCGCCGTACGTGCCCGGCCCGCTCCAGACGGTCGACCAGTGCCGTCGTCCCCGCCGAGTTCAGCCCGAGCGCCGCGCCCAGCCGCCCGGCCGTCATCTCCTCCTCCGCCCGTCTGGCGTCCATGAGGGCGATCAGGGCGCGTACGTCCGTCGGATGCATGCCGTTGCGCTGCGCGAACCGCGCGCTGTGCAGGCCCAGTTCGACCGTCACCGCGCGCAGCAGGTGGACGATCTCCATCTCGGGTTCCTGGGACGGCATGGTGCTCCTTCGGTTATCTTCACGTTCGGCGAGTATCTCGGTGAGCGAGATATTAGGCCCCGTGACGGGATGGATGGTGCGGTGAGCATGCGCGGTGCGTACGACTTCGAAGTTTTTCGGGCCGTGTACGACAAGGTCATGGCCAAGTGGCCCGCCGAGCGGGAGGCGGTCCGTGTGCCGACGCCGTTCGGCACGACGTACGTCAACGTGTGCGGCCCGCCCGACGCGCCCCCGCTGCTCCTCCTGCCGGGCGGCGGGGGAGCGACCTCCGCGTCCTGGTACGCCCAGGCGGACGACCTCGCCCGCCGGCGCCGGGTGTACGCCGTCGACCTGATCGGCGCCCCCGGCCTGAGCGTCCCGGCCGCCGACCGTCACCCCCGCACGGTCGCCGACCTGGCCGCCTGGCTGGACGCGCTCCTCGACGGCCTGGGCGTCGGGGCGGCCGACCTCGGCGGACACTCCTACGGTGCCTGGATCGCCCTGCACTACGCCCTGCGCGCCCCCGCTCGGGTACGCCGCCTGTTCCTCCTCGACCCGACCCAGTGCTTCGCCGGATACAAGGCGACGTACCTGCTGCACGCCCTGCCGATGCTGCTGCGGCCCACGCCCCGCCGTGTCCGCGCCTTCCTGGAGTGGGAGACCGGGGGAGCGGACCTGGACCCCGACTGGCTCCGCCTCCAGGAGGCGGCGGCCGGATTCCCGTCCCCGAAACCGGTGACCGGCCCACGCCCGGCGCCGGACGCGCTGCGAGGCCTGGATGTGCCGGTTCTGCTGCTCCTGGCCGGGGGCAGCAGAACCCTCCCCCACTCTCGGCTTCGCTCGAGCGGGGGGACCCCCATCACGTACGAGGTGGCGACCAGGGCGGCCGGCCTGCTGCCGCGCGTGGAGGCGGACGTCCTTCCCGACGTCTCGCATCACGCCCTGCCGCAGGCCGGGCCCCCCGAACTGGGCCGCCGCCTCAGCGAGTTCCTCGCCGGCTGAGGCTCCGGTCGATTCTCACCCCACCTTCTCGATCAGTGCCCGGCGGATCAGGAACTTGCCGGGCTCGCGGACCTGTTCGAACGCCGCGTTGTTCAGCAGGGCACAGCTACCGGAGACCGAAGTGACCTCCACCGTCGTGGACTTGTTGTTGTCCAGGTTGGTGACCTTCAGCTTCGTACCCGCCGGGAACTGGTTGCTGGACGCGGCCGGGGCACCGCCCTCGCCGGAGAGCGTGACGGTGGAGCCGTTGCAGACCTGCTGACCGGAGGCCGCGGCACCGCCGCCGTCACCGGTCCCGCCCGCGTTGTCGGCGGGTGCGCTCTGCGCCGGCTGCGAGGGCTGTGAAGGCTGCGGGGCCGTCGCCTGGGAGCCCTGAGCCGACTCCCCAACGACGCACCCCGACGCCTCCTGCTGGACCTTGATCTGCGCGATGACGGCCTCGCGGTTGGCGATCCGGGCGGCCGACTGCGCATCGGGACCGGCCTTCTGCCCGTCGATGAACTTCTGGTTGTTGCCGAGGGCGGTGGCGAGCCCCTGGCAGACGGACGACTGCGCGGCGGTCTGCGGGGACTGCGCGGCGTTCGAGGTGGCCGCCATGGCGAAGGCACCGCCTCCCGCCACCGCCGCGGCGGTGACCAGCAGAGCGACCTTCTTCTTCGTACTGAGCCTTCTCCTACGCGACATGCGCGCCTCCTGAGAGATAGGGGAGCGTACGCCGCTATGTACGAGATACCGAACGAGGTTACTCAGCGGTTTACAGGAGTCAATGAAGTGACCTGACCCACACGGGGGGCGTTGCTCAACGGGACAGAGCGTCCCGTACCGCCTCGTCGGTGCGGGCCACCACGGCGGTGCCGTCGTCCGCGGTGATGATGGGGCGCTGGATGAGCTTCGGGTGTGCGGCGAGCGCCTTGATCCAGCGGTCGCGGGAATCCGCGTCCCGCGACCACTCCTTGAGCCCGAGCTCCTTGGCCGCGGCCTCCTGGGTGCGTGTGATGTCCCAGGGTTCGAGGTGCAGACGGTCGAGTACGTCCCTGATCTCGTCCTCGCTCGGCACGTCCTCCAGGTAGCGGCGGACGGTGTAGTCGGCGCCCTCGGCGTCGAGCAGGGTGAGGGCGCTGCGGCACTTGGAACAGGCCGGGTTGATCCAGATCTCCATGCGGTCCACCGTACGCGAAAACCCGTTGGGCGCCTGTGTCACTGGGCCCTCACAAGCCTTGTGGCCAGGGGCTTTTGTCAGTGGTGGGCAGTAGAATAGAAGCAGTGTTCGAGGGCGTCACCGGGGTTTCCGGTGGGGCCCTGACCGCGACAGGAGGATGCCTGTGCCCGCTGCCGCCCTGAAGCAGAAGCCGTTGCCGACCCAGTCCACCGCGAAGCGTTCCGTCCAGCTCGACCTGCCGTACGCGCCGACGGCGAAGCGGCCGCTGCCGCCCGGGCGTCCGCGCGAGTGGTACATCACGCACAACCGCCGCCTCAAGGCCATGCGCCTCGCCATCGCCCTCCTCGACTCGGGCGTCTACGTCCCGAACCAGGCCCGCAACGAGAAGATCCGCAGCACGGCCGAACTCATCGGCATCCACCCGCCGTCGGACACGACGTGCCACATGGTGCGCGCCCTGATCCGCTACAGCCGCTGAGCCCGACCGCCCTGTGCACCGCCCGTCCCCTCGCCGTGGGGGCGGGCGGTGCGTGCATCCCGCTGCGGAACTCTGTGCTGAATCCGTCCAGTTGTGTCCCCTCAGCCCGCCGCCAACTCCTTCTCCAGCGGTGTGCGGAACCGTGGGGTCACCTTCGTCGCCCCCACCCACCCCCGCACCCGCTCGGCCTCCGCCGCGATCAGTGCCTCGCCCTCCCGGCCGACCCCGCCCGGGTCCAGCAGGCGCCAGACGATCTCCCCGTCCGGGCGCTGGGCCCAGGCCCCCACCACGCGCCCGTCGAGCCACACCGTCGGCCCCACGTTGCCACTCCCGTCGAACAGCAGCGGGCGCCACTCCCGGGGCAGATACCAGTCCCGCTCCTGCCACCCCATCGCCGTCGGGTCGAGCCCGGGCAGCAGCGCGGCCCATGGCTCGGCGGGCCCCGCCGCGGGATCGACGTCGCCCTCGACGACGTACCCCGTGCCCTCGTCCAGCCGCACGGCCCGCGCCCCCACCGCGGCCAGCGCACGCCGGACGTCCGTCACCTTCCAGCCCGTCCACCACTTCAGGTCCCCCTCCGTCGCCGGCCCGCACACCGCGAGCCACCGCCGCAGGAGCTCCGCCTGGGCCCCCGCCACGTCCAGTTCGGGGTGTTCGGGCGCCACGGCCCAGCGGAACTGCGTCGACGTCCAGGAGCCGAGCGGCCGCCCCCGTACCACCTTGCCCTCGACGCCCAGCACCTTCAGCAGGCGCGTGGAGACGGTGTGGATGCCCTCGTAGCCCTTCCCGGCCGCGTACACGAACTGCTCGCGCAGGCGGGGCTCGTCCCGGGCGAGTTCGGTGGCCGTCGCCTGCCCGCGCCGGGCCAGCGCGGCCAGTGCCGACTCCTCGACCTCCTTCAGCCAGGCCGCGTCCGGCGCCCCGGCCTTCGCCATGTCCTTCAGCAGCTTCGCCCGCTCCCGCGCCGCGACGACGAGACCGGTGGAGGCGTGCACGACGGCGGTCAGGTTGGTGGGGAACACGAAGACCGTGTGCCGCATGCCGTGCATACGGACCAGGGAGCGGTCCTCGTACAGCGCCCGCTCCGTCTCCACGACGGTTCCCGTGGGGTCCGCGAGCCGCGCCCCCACCGCCAGGTACACCGTCGCCGGGTCCGTGCCGTGCAGCGCGACCAGGGAGTCGGCGACCTCCTCGGGGGCAGCGGCCCGTGCCGCACCCGCCAGCCGGTGCCGCAGCGCGAGCCGGGCCCGCCGCTCCGCCACGTCGATGTACCGCTGCCCTTCGCCCACGTCGGCCTCCGCCCCTCAGGTCACACCTGAAGGCATCCTCCCCGACGCCACTGACAATCGGAGGACGGCGACGGGACGCCCCCGTCACCCGTTCGCCGTACCCGGCATGCGCACGCCCCCGCACCGGCCCTTGACTGCGAGCAGGAGGTGGAGCGACCCCGGGAGCACAGGAGGCCGTGATGCACAGGCACCGCAGACACCACCAGAGGCACCGCAGACACCACCCCAGGCTCCGCACATGACCACCCCCGCGGACCGAGCCCGGCGTGGCAAGGAGACCCGTAAGCACCTGCCGCGCTCCGCTCACGCCCGCTGGGCCCCCGCCGTCGACCGGCCCGACCCCGTCGCCGTACTGGAGCGGCAGGGCCGCGACCGGCTGCCGGAGCTGCTGCCGATCCGGTACGGGCGGATGACCGGCTCACCGTTCGCCTTCCTGCGCGGCGCCGCCGCCGTGATGGCCGGCGACCTGGCCACCCAGCCGCACACCGGCCTGACCGTCCAGCTGTGCGGCGACGCCCACCTGCTCAACTTCGGCCTGTACGCCTCCCCGGAACGCACCCTCCTCTTCGACCTCAACGACTTCGACGAGACCTACCCCGGCCCGTTCGAGTGGGACGTCAAACGGCTCGCGGCCTCCGTCGCCGTCGCCGCCCGCGAGAACGGCCTCCCCGAGCCCAAGGTGGTGCGCGCGGCCCTGGACGCGGTGACGGCGTACCGCACCACCATGCGGAGCATGGCCGGCCTCGGTGAACTCGACGTCTGGTACGCCCGTATCGCCGCCGACGACCTGCTGTCCCTCGCCCGTTCCGACCGCCGGCGCCGGCGCATCGAGTCGAGCCTGACCCGAGCCCGCCGCCGCACCAGCCTGCGGGCCCTCGACAAGCTGACCGAAGTGGTCGACGGACGGCGCCGCATCATCCAGGACCCGCCGCTCCTGGAACCCGCCGGTGCCTCCGACGCGGCCGCCGTCCGCAAGATCTTCAGCGACTACCGCTCCACCCTCACCGAGGAGCGCCGGCTGCTCCTCGACCGCTACCGCTTCGTCGACGCCGCCCGCAAGGCCGTCGGCGTCGGCAGCGTCGGTCTGCGCTGCTTCATCGTGCTGCTCGCCGGCCGCGACGACGGTGATCCGCTGTTCCTCCAGCTCAAGGAGGCCCGCAAGTCGGTCCTGGAGGAGCACCTGCCGAGCGGCCCCTTCGCCCACCCCGGCCACCGGGTCGTGGCCGGGCAACGGCTGACGCAGGCCGCCAGCGACATCTTCCTCGGCTGGATGACCGGGCCGCAGGGCCGCGCCTTCTACTGGCGGCAACTGCGCGACATGAAGGTCAGCGCCGACGTCGCCGGGATGAACTCCGCCGACCTGCGCGCGTACGGGCGGCTGTGCGGCACCGCCCTGGCCCGCGCCCACGCCCGCTCCGGCGACCGTATCGCCATCGCCTCCTACCTCGGCGGCGCCGACACCTTCGACCGGGCCGTCACCGAGTTCGCCCTCCACTACGCCGACCGGACCGCCGCCGACCGCAAGACCCTCCTCGCGGCGGTCGACGCGGGGGTGGTGACGGCCACTCCGGGAGTCTGAGCGTTCAGCCCAGCACCGCCGTCACGAACTCCGCGCGGTCCTGCGCGTGTTCCTGGAACCACAGCCCCAACCTGTGCTCGGCATCGGGCAGTTCGAGACGCGTGAAGCGTGCTCGATTGCTGAGCGCGGCCCCCACCGCCTCCGTCACGGCCGGCGGGATCACCGTGTCCGTGCCCGGGACGGCGAGCACCGCCCGGCCCTCGTACGCCCGCAGCGCGTCCAGTGCCGGAGCCGCGCGCCAGCTGTCGGGCCTGCGGATGACGGCGCTGAAGCGGCCGTCGCCGTCACCGAAGGGCACGTCCCACGCCTCGGCCGCGTACACCGCCGGCGCGCACAGCCCCAGCGCCCGCACCCGCTGCCCGTAGTGGGCGGCGAGGTCCGCCACCGTCTGACCGCTCATGCTGAACCCGACCAGTACCAGCGGCCCCTCGACCGGAACGTACGCGTCGATCACCGCCACCGCCTGCTCGAAGCGCCGCCGCAGACTCAACTCCCGTAGCGCGCCGGTGCTTTCGCCATGCCCGGAGAAGTCGAAGGCGAGGGTGCGGCAGCCCCGCGCCGCGAACTCGCCGAGCAGCGGCAGCAGTCGCTCCTTGCTGCCGTTGCCCGCGCCGTGCAGCAGCACGGCGGTGGCCGCTCCCGGCCCGCCTCCGTCGCCGTACACACCGCTGAGGCGCTCACCGTCGTGGTCATGGGCGAAGGGGACGGGAGCGAATCCGGAGAGAGTAATCATCTCCCCATTCACGCACAGCTGTTCAGCAGAAAAGGAGATGCACTCCGGGTGAGCGTCTCCCTACGCTGGAGAGGCGATACGGAGCAGGCCACTCCCCGCTCGGCGGCACCGTCCGCCACCACTCACCCACCCACCCCACGCCCGCGGAGGGAGACCCGTCATGGGCACAGTCATCCTGTCCGGGACCGTCGTCCTCGTCGTCCTGGGCTTCGGAAACCACATCTACTGGCTCGCCGCCGTCGCCGTGCTCTTCCTGTACGTGCGCTACGGGCACAGCGCGTCCCCGACGCCCCCGACGTCCGCGCCGGGAGCCGCCCCGACCACGTACGAGGCGTACCGTCGGCGCCGGGACACCCAGGCCAAGTGGGAGCGCCGCTACCGGCGCGAGCGCCCCTTCGAGGCCCGGCGTCAGGAGCGCGAGAAGAGCGGGTGAGACCGGGAGTGATCCCGGCCCGGGCGCCCTCGGTCGTGAGCTCACGGGCCGGGGGCGTGCCCCTCACAGACCGGGGGCGCCCCACACGGGGAACCACCGGCCGAGGTCCTGCTCGATCCGCAGGTCGTTCCCGAGAGCGGCCTTCACCTGGAGTTCCAGCGCGTTGTCGCGCCGCTGCCCCGCGCCGGGCAGCGGCGCGAACGGGTAGAAGGTGCCCCGCTTGTAGAGGTACACCAGCGCCAGCCCGCGCCCCCCTTCGGCCCGGAAGCCCGCCAGCGAGCACAGCAGCTGGGGTCCAAAACCGTTGACCTCCATCGAGCTGTTCACCGCGTGCAGATCGTTGACCAGCAACGACAGCTCGTCGGGCGCCCGGCGCGAGACCAGCCAGGAGTAGCCGTAGCCGTCCTGCGTCAGCTCCACCGGAGGGCCCGTGCGGTCGGCGTCCGCGTCGAGCAGGGCCTGGACCTCGCGGTGCGTCTGCTCGAACGCGGCGCCCTCGACCGTCGCGAAGCACACCGCGCCCTGCCCGGTCGGCGTGAATCCGGCCGCCGCCTCCAGCGTCACCGCCGCCGACGGCAGCGCGAACAGCTGGTCGAGATCGGGCACGACCGGCTTCGTACGACCGAGCAGGATGTCGAGCAGCCCCATGCTCAGCCCGCCTTCCCGGGAGCCGCCGCCTCGCCCAGCTCCGCCGAGATGCGGCCCAGCTGGTCGAGCCGCTGCTCCAGGCTCGGGTGGGTGGAGAAGTAGCGCTCGAAGCCGGGCTCCTTGCCGGCCGCCGGAGTGAAGTAGAAGGCGTTGAAGGCCTGGGCGGTGCGCAGGTCCTTCGTCGGGATCCGGGCGATGTCGCCGGAGACCTTGGTGAGCGCGGACGCCAGCGCCGAGGGCCGGCCGGTCAGATGCGCGGCCGCGCGGTCCGCCGCCAGCTCCCGGTACCGGGACAGCGCCCGGATGAGCAGGAAGCTGATCGCGTACACGGCCGCCGACACGGCCATCACGGCGGCGAGCACGGCAGCGGTGTTCTGGTCCCGGCGGCCCCCGCCGAACAGCCCCGAGTAGAAGGCGAACCGAATGATCAGTCCCGCGAGCACGCCGAGGAAGGACGCGATCGTGATCACGGCGACGTCCTTGTGCGCCACGTGCGACAGCTCGTGCGCGAGGACGCCCTCCAGCTCCGAGGGCTCCAGCCGGCGCAGCAACCCGGTGGTCACACAGACCACGGCGTGATCGGGATTGCGCCCGGTCGCGAACGCGTTCGGCATGTCCATCTCGGACACGGCGACCACCGGCTTCGGCATGTCGGCGATCGCGCACAGCCGGTCGATCACCGCGTGCAGCTCGGGGTACTCCTCACGCTCCACGACCCGCCCGCGCATGGCGAACATCGCGATCCGGTCGGAGAACCAGAACTGCGCCACGAACATCGCCGCGATCAGCACGACGACCAGCAGCCACGACTTCAGCAACACGATCAACGCGGCGACGAAGGCCACGTACAACAGTCCGAGCAGGAACAGCGTGGCCGTCATCCGCACGGTCAGCTGTCGGTCGCTCTGGAAGCGGCTCCGCATCTGCACCACCACCCCGCAGTCAGGCACCCGTCCCACTGCCAGTGTGCACCCGGCCCCGCCATGAAGCGGTCGCGAGCAACCCTAGGACCAGCAAAGGCTCAGGGCCTCAGGGCCTCAGGGCCTCAGCGGCTCCGCGGCTCCGCGGCTCCGCCTAGGATCCCGGCTTCCCGCTTGCGCCGTTCCAGCACGTACTCACTGAACAGATGCCGCCCCCGGTCCAGCAGCTCGCCCACCTCGGGCGTCCCGATCGGCACGTCCGCCGTGAGGCGCCAGCCCTGCACGGACTGCCGGGCCCAGTGCCGCAGCTTGACGTCCTCGTCGTCGACGAGCGCGACGGCGGACCGCAGCCGCACCAGCCCCTCGTGCGCGTCGAGCAGCCGGAACGCGGCCACCCGCACATGCCGAGGCCACTCCGCTCCCAGCCGCTCCGTCAGCCAGTCGGCGTCGAGCGAGCGCGCCGAGGGCAACAGCGCCGCGGTGGCCTCGCGCACCACCCCGGGCGCCGGATCGTCGAGGAGCGACCGCAGCCGCGCCACATCCGTGACGTCCAGGGTCCGCAGCCCGGCCACGGCCCGCGCCCGCACCCCCGCCGCGGGGTGCCCGAGCAGCGGCCACAGCAGCTCGGCGTCCGCGCGCCCCCCGCACTCCGCAAGCCCGACGACCGCGCCGGGAGGCAGCCCCGGGTCACCCGGGTCGGCACACCGGCGCCGGTACCACGACAGTGGATCACCGCCGCCCTGCCGTACGACATACCGCGCACAGGCCCGCACCAGCCCGGACCGGTCGGCGAGGAAGGGCTCCGCCCGTTCCGGGTGCCCCGCCCGCCGCAGCGCGGTCACCCCGGCCGACCTGACCTGCGGATTGCGCGCACCGAGCAGCGGCAGCAGGACGTCGTCGTACGGGCCGCCCTCCCTTAGGGGTCCTTGCACTATGCCCGCCCGGGTCGCGCGGCCTGGCACCGCGCCTCGCCGCGTTGCCGAAACGCCCACGTGACTCCGCCACGTGGGCGCTCCGGCGCCTTGCGATGCACGGCACCAGACCACGCGACCTGATCGGACGGGCATGGTGCAAGGACCCCTTGGTACGGCGGCCAGGGCGGCCTCCGCGCACAGGCGCTGGACGACGGTGTCGTGGTCCCGGGCGGCGGCGTCGGCCAGCTCGGCGGGGGAGAGGGTCCCGTCCTCGACGGCGAGCCCGTACACGAACCGGCGGACGTCACGGTCGGGGTGGGTGAGCAGGGGCGTGAGCCGCTCGGCGGGCTCCCGGCGGAGCACCTCGGCGGTCAGACGCGTGGCGAAGTCCCCCCGGCCCCGGCGCCCGAGGCGCAGGATCAGCGGGGCGAGCCGGATCGCGCTCCCGCCGTCCAGTACCTCGGCCAGCCGTTCCCGGGCGCGCTCGCGCACCTGCGGGGCCCAGTCGGCACACCGGATGACGACGAGCGGCAGCAGCGCGGGGTACCGGGTGACCTGACCGAGCGCGCCCCGTCGGATCCGCCCGTCCCGGTGGCACAGCGCGATCGCCAGCCGCGCCTCGGTCAGCCGCTCGGGCCGACGCAGGGCCGCGGTCAGGGACCGCCCGCCCTCGGTCCTGGCCCAGTTCGGCTGGTGGTCCTCGTCCGTGTACCAGGCGATCCTGCGCACCCCCGCGTCCAGGGCCGTCCAGGCCGCCGGATCCGCGGTGTCGATCGCCGCTCCCAGGGGCGCGCCCTCGGCGAGCCGCACGGCCGCCGCGTCCCCGTACCCGATGTCGACGTTCATGCCCTTCAGTACGACCCTCGGAAGTCGGCGTACCCCAACAACACGATCACGGCGGCCACGCAGCCCAGCACCAGGGCCGTCGACACCCACGACGACCTGCGCGGTCCCACCGGCCCCGGGTCGGCCCGGAAGGGCTGCGGCTGCGGCGGATTCTCCTTCCACCGCGCGGCCAGCATCCGCGCCCGCGCCGAGGGCTCCTTGTGCTCGGCGGCCGCCGCCCATCTGAGGTCGAACTCGCGCTCGTCGTCGTCCCGTTCGGACATCCCCGTACCTCTCTCGAACAGTTGTGGCACGACGATACGACGGCGCCCCCGCCCTGAGAAACAGGAATCGGGGGCGCCGGACGGCTCACGCGTGAGGTACGCGTGGGTCGATCACACGTCGAAGTAGAGCTCGAACTCTAACGGCCTTCCTGCTACCTGCGGGGGAGCCCCTACAGTGCGTTGACCTGCATGTTTGACCGTTGGCACGCGTTGGTAAACGCTAAGAACGTTGGAATGTTCTGCGGACTGGTTGCGGACCGCGAGCGTCACTGACAGTCGCACTGCACGCGAAAGGGCCCCTCGCCTGACTTCACCGGGCGAGGGGCCCTTTTCTGCGTTCCGCCTGACTCCACTATGCGGGCAGCTGATCGTTGAGGTCGTACTCCGAGGACAGCTCCCGGCCGACGCCGAGGTAGTCGACGGCGTACTCGGTCGGCTCGCCGTTCTGGTCCCAGTAGTGGTTGATCACGACGATGGTTGGCGTGCCCGCTTCGGCTTCCAGCGGCCCGGCGACCTCCTCGGGTACCTCGCGGAGCGCCACCGTGTCCCTACGTCGGACGACACGACGGCCCGTGCGATCCTCGATCAGCCCGAACGTCATCTTGGGGAGCGGTGCAACCTCGAGGAACTCCGGCGCCTGGTCGGCGATGGCTGCAGAGATCCATGTCGTGGACACGGTCACTACGCCCGTGCCATCGAGGTATCGCCGACGTCGCCGCGCAACGTCGGCGCCGACCTCCAGGCCAAGGGCGTCCGCAACTTCCTGGGATGCCCCTTCCCTCACGGCGTCGAGGATCTCGACACGCTCGCTGTCGCCGAGAGTGGCCCGGCCGGCTTGCAGCTTGGCGAGGCGGTCCGCGCCCGCAGTGAGCTTCTTCGGCTTGGTGACGATAGTCCCGACGCCGGGCGTCGCGGTGGCGTAGCCCTCGGCTCGCAGCACGCCGGGAACGCGCGCGGCTGTCGCCCGGCTGACTCGTTCGGTCTCCATGATCTGACTCACCGAGGGGACGCGGTCCCCCGGCTGCAGGTCCCCGCTTTCGATGCGGTCGATGATCTGCGCCGCGATGCGCTGATAGGGGGGCAACCCCTCAAGGTTGCGAACCATGAAAACCTCCGACTTCTAGAACGTTCTGGAATGCTTGTTGACTTCGTGAACCCTTCTAGAACATCCTAGGTGCATGCCCGGTCAGCAGGACAGATCAGGGCGAGCCAGTCATGTCAAAGCCCTGACGGGGTGATCTCGGTGTTCCAGCACCGAGCCCGCCAGGGCCTCGCATCCAAGAGTCGAGGTCTCAGATGCACGCTGAGCTTATTACGCCTGCCCAGGCGCAGGCCCCGGTGGGCGAGCCGCTCCGGGTCAAGACCATCGCCGAAGCGCTGCGCGTCACCGACGCCACCGTCTACGCCGAGATCAAGTCGGGGCGCCTGCCCTCCTACCGGATCGGCCAGGGCCGCGGCACCATCCGTGTCTCCCGGGCCGCGTTCACGAAGTACCTGGCCGAGCGCGGCATCCCCGCGAGCGAGCTGGCGGTGGCGCTGTGACGTACTCCGCCATCAGCCAGCACGTCGCCGCTCTATCCGGCGCCCTTCCCGCCATCCCCTCGCAGCCGACGGCCGCCGACAAGTCGCGCGCCGTGGCGAGGCCGTCCGTCGACCACATCATGGACGCGCCCCTCGACGAGCTCCTCGCCGAGTTCGACATCGAGTTGACCATCGTCGCGATCGACGAGCCCGAGTTCACCGGCATCGCGTACATCAAGCGCGGCCAGATCAAGTACGTGCTCCCCGCCGGACGGCCGGACGCCGAGCGCGAGATCGTCGTCCGGGCCATGCTCGGCCAGACGCTCCACGTCGAGCTCCCCGACCTCCCCGACCCGTACAAGCTCTCCGAGTTCGACGAGAACGGCGAGCCGCAGCAGGTCAACCCGCGCCCGGTCGGGGGTGCCGTCTGATGCCGCGCCGTAACCAGAACGTGGACCGCAGCCGCTACCCGGCGATCGACTCTGTCGACCTGACACGGATCGAGGAGACGCCGGCCCTGCCGCCGCTGCCCCGTAAGGCCGCTTCCCGCCGCCGCGCCATGCGCGTCCGGGGGTGGTGACCATGGACGCCGACGTTCGCGACCTGTTCGCCGCGGTCCTGGAGGCCATCGACCTGCCGCACCCGGCCACGACCGGTGGCGCCGAGGTGCACGACCGGCTGCTGTCGGCCCGTGTGGTGCACGCTCGGGTGGCCCTGCGGAACCTGCTGGACGACGGCCCCGACCTCGGCCCGGCCTGGACCGCGAAGTACCTGCGTGAGCGGCTCGCCGAGCACCCGGTCACCGGCTACGTCACGGTCGACCAGGCGCACGCCGCGCTCGCCGAGGGCAAGTCCTGGTCCGAGGCCGTCACCCTCCCCGCTGGGGAGGACCGGTGAGCGCCAGCCGCACGGTGACCGTGCAGACCGACGACCACGGGCTCGTGACCCTCGACGAGCCGCACTGGTGCCTCGGGGAACACCCCGCCGAGGGATACCGGGCGGACATCACCCACGAGGGCGAGGAGTACCCGCTCGTCGTGCCGACGCCGTGCCACGGCGAGGTGCGTATCGCGCTGGCCTCCCTCGTACAGCGGCCGTTCTCCCCGTATGACGCCCGAATCCTGGCCGCGGTGGAGTTCGACGAGCTGCACGAGTACGACTCGGCGTCCCTCGCCGGCCTGCTCGACGCGCTCGTCGCCTGGGCGGTCGGCCCCGGGCACCTGCTCGTCGAGCGGCTGCAGCTGCTGGAAGGCGACGGGGGTGGTCAGCGGTGACCCGATCCCTGTTCCTCGCCCTGGTCCTGCCCCTGCTGCTCGCTGAGTGCGTCGCCCAGTTCGTCCTGCACGACCAGGCATGGGTGGACGTGTTCGCCCTGCTGGGGCTGGGCGTCATCGCCGTCCGGTGGATCCTCGGCCCGCAGGGAGACGACGAGCGGTGCTCGCCCGACTGCCCCAAGTGCGCCGAGTCGCTGACGGGAGACGAACTGTGAGCTCCCGCTGGCCCGTTCGCCGGCCGACCGAGCATGCCGCCCTGCGCGCGGTGTGCCGGTCGGCTCGGCCCCCCGCTTCTGTCCCCGCCCTGATGGCCGCCCTGGTCGACGCTGTCGACCGCAGCGACCGAGAGGGCATCTGCCTTGCCGCGCACCGTGTGGTGCGCGCCGCCGCCCCGGAGGTGGGCGAATGAGCACCGCGACTCTGTCCCCTGCTGCAGCCCCGGCCGCGACCGTTCCGGGATCGCCGGGTCCCGCTTCGGCTCCGACCCCGGCCGTTCCGGACGCGCCCGCCGAGACTTCGGACGGGGACGCCGCGGCTTCGGGCAAGGCGGCCCGCCGCTCCGGACGCGCCCTCACGGCCGTGTCCTCCGTGGGCGGTGTGATCCTCGCCGGAATCGGCTTCACCGGGTCCTACAACACGCTCAAGAACCTCGCCTTCAAGCACGGGTTCGGGCAGTTCTCCTACGCGTTCCCGATCGGCGTGGACGCCGGGATCGTCGTCCTGTACGCCCTGGACCTGTACCTGATCCGACGTCACACACCGTGGCCGATGCTGCGGACGCTGGCCCACCTGCTGACCGCCGCAACGATCGTGTTCAACGCGGCCGCCGCCGAGGGCCCGGTGTCCGCCGACCCCATCGGCACGGCCATGCACGCAGTGATCCCGCTGATGTTCATCGCCGCCGTGGAAGCCGCTCGTCGGCTCGTTGTGCGGGCGTCTGACATTGAGGCTGGGCGTGACAGTCAGACGATCCCGGCGGCCCGCTGGGTGCTGTCGCCGACCGTCACGACGGCGCTGTGGCGGCGCATGAAGCTGTGGAACAAGCGGTCCTACCTGGAGACCGTCAAGATCGAGCAGGAGCGCACCGTGTACGCGGCGATGCTTCAGCGCAAGTACGGCCGTGGCTGGCTCCGGCGGGCACAGGCTGACGAGATGCTGCCCCTGACAATGGCCAAGTACGGTCTGACAGTCGACGAGGCCCTCGACCTGCCGAGGCAGGCGAAGGAAGCCGAGCAGCTGCGCGCCGAGGAGAACGAGCGCCTGGAGCTCGAGGCCGAGGCGCGTGCCGAGCAGCGGGCGGCGGAGCGTCGTAAGGCCAGCATCCGCACGAAGAGTGACATCCGTGCCGCTGAGATCGCGGCGCAGGCCGAGGAGAACGCGGCCACGGCGCAGGCTCAGGCGACCGTCACGGAGGCTCAGGCGGCGGCCGAGGCGCAGGCCCGGGTCGCCCAGGAAGCCGCCCGTGCGGTTGAGTCGGCGGACGCTGCCGAAGCCCGGCGGCGCGCTGCCGAAGCCGAGCGGGACGCTGCCGAAGCGCGGGCCCGTGCTGCCGAGGTGAACGAGCGTGCCGCCGGAATGGAAGAGGCCACGTCCCTGGCGCGGCGTCGCGACGAGGAGAACAAGCGGCAGGCCGCCGCCCTCGAGGCGGAGCGCGTCCGCGCCGAGCAGGACGCCGCCGAAGCGAAGCAGCGCGCGGCCGAAGCGCGGGCCCGCGCCGCCGAAATCGAGCTCCGCGCGGTCGAAGCCGAAGACCTGCTGAAGCTGACGCCCCGGGAACGGGCCGCCCGGAAGATCGCCCGGATCGCCCTCACCCGGTACGCCGGCGACATCACCGCGCTGCCGCTGGCCGCCATCACCGAGGCGTTCGGAGTGTCCGAGTCGACCGCCTCCGAGTACCGCAAAGACGCCGCCGGACTCATCGCCGACGGCTACCGCATCTGACGAGAGAGGGGCATCCCGTGTACGGCTCCCGCCGCATGACCGTCATCTCGCACCTGGCCGGTGCCGCCGAACGCGTCACCCGCGCCGCCCGCCTGTTCGTTCACCTCACCACCCGACAGACCCGCTGGGGCGTGACCGACCTGTACGCGGCCGCCATGACCGCCCGCTTCATGGCCGCTCACGAACTGCTCGACAAGGCCGAGGCCCTGGTCGGCGACGACCCCGACATCGAGCTTCTGCACGTCAGCCAGCCGATCTGGTTCGGCACCACCACTCTTCACGAGGAGAACTGACGATGGCGACCCCCACCACTCCCAACGGCCAGGCCCCGTACAACTGGGCTGACGACGACGAGGACTTCGCGTCGAACCGTCTCCTCCAGGACCCGCCGCCGCAGCGCACCGGGCAGCAGGAGCCGCCGCAGGACCCGCGGCGGGACTGGGGGCACAGCGGGAACGGGCAGTCCCGGGCGGGCGAGATGGCCGGGGCGGCCGGAGCTGCGGCCGGCGGATTCCTCGGTGGCCTGGGCGGCTCGTTCGTGCCGCCGGTCACCGTCAACATCGGCGGCGGCAACGGCAACGGCGGCCGGGGCGGTGGAAACGGCGGCGGCGCGGGTGCGTCGGGCGGTGCGGCCGACCGGCACCAGGGCGACCGGCTGATCTACGCCGTGGAGCGGATCGAGATCCGCAACTCCAAGGACATCCTGGCGCTGGCCAAGGCGATCAACCACCTCGGGCGTGAGCTGCACCTGATCCTCGGGATGCGCGCGGAGGAGATCAACGGGGTGCTCAGCACCTACAAGGGCAAGTGGTACACCTTCGGCGCCTCCAGCCGCGTCAAGGCCCGTCTGGTCTCCGCCCACCTCAAGGTCAGCGCGGAGGCGGCGAAGGCGCTTGGGGTGGGCGCGCTGAAGATGGCGTACGCCATGAACCGGCACTTCATCAAGCCCGAGCAGGAGGCCCGGGCCCGGCGCAACGGCACCAAGCCCAAGAGCCGCGAGTTCACGGTGGAGGTGGACTGATGGCGCGCCGGAAGAACACCCAGGCCGCTGCGGCGGCGCCGGTGAACACGTCGACGGACATCGTGCCGGTCGGCCGGGGCGGGTTCCTCGGGCACGTCGTCGGTCACCTGGCGGGCAAGGCGCTGCCCTACCTGTCGCCGTGGGCCGCGTCCGCGACGCTGCCACCGCTGGCCGGGTGGGCGACGAACACGATGTGGGGCGGCGAGGCGATGTCGGCGGGGCTGGCGTCGGCCGCGCTGGCGGTCGGCGGGGCCGGCCTGTCGATGGTGGCGTGGAAGGCCACTCCGGCCGCGACGAAGTTCGGCGCGTTCCGCCGGGCGCAGGCGACCGCGGCCACGGCGGCCGGGATGGGCTGGCTGACGTGTGCGACGGCCGCCGGTCCCTTCGGGCATCCGCTGGTGGACCTGTGGCTGATCGGCGGCGGGCTGTTCGCCGCGTCGTGGAACGTGCGCCAGCTGATGCGCAACGGCGCCTCCGGCGACGTCGCCGAGGAGAACACGGGCGGTCTGGGCGCGCTCGCGGAGGCGATCGGCTGGGAGAAGGTCAAGGTCAAGGACGCCAAGGGTTCCGGCAAGGGCACCGTGAAGGCGGACCTGGAGGTGACCGGCGGCGCGACGATCGAGGACGTGCAGGCGACGACGAAGAAGGCCGCCGCCGTGCTGCACGTCCCGCCGTCCGGCGTGGTCGTCACCCCCGACCCGGACAACGGCGCGCACGGATCGCTGTCCCTGCGAGTGGCCGACCTGCTCAAGGACGGTGTCGAGTTCGTCCCGCCGGTGCGTCTGGGGCTGCTGCCCACCGAGGACATCCCGGTCGGCCTGTACGCCGACGGCGAGGTGTGGGTGCTCAACCCCTTCGAGGCGGACATCCTCCAGCACCTGATGGTGATGGGCGTGACCGGCGCGGGCAAGAGCGAGTTCTGCCGCACGGTGCTCACGCACCTGATGTGCCGCCGGAGGATGAGCATCTTCCTGGTGGACGTCGCCAAGGGACGGCAGACGGTCGGTCACATCAAGGCCGGTCTGGACTGGTTCATCACGGAGACCAAGGAGGCCAAGCGTCTGCTGAAGGCGCTCCCGGCCGCCATCAACGCCCGCGGCAACGTCCTGGCCGACGAGGGCCTGGACCAGTGGAGCCCCGAGTCCAGCCTGAACGCGGTGTGCGTGTGGCTGGAAGAGGCCGCCGACCTGGCGGATTTCGAGGAGCTGAACAAGATTGCCCGCGCGGCGCGGTCGGTCGGGATCTGGCTCGTGATCAGCCTCCAGCGCGCCACCTGGACCAACCTCAGCACCGACGTGCGCGCCAACCTCCAGGCCACGGCCTGCTTCGGCGTGGACGACCCGGGCGACGCGAGCTTCTGCCTGCCCGACCACGTCACGGCGGCCGGCGCCATCCCGGCATGGGGTTCCTTCCGGCCCGGCTACGCCTTCTCCACCGGCATGGGCATCCCGCAGGAGCGGTGGACCACCGAGGTGCGCTCCTCCCTGACCGACCGCGACTACCTGACCGCGCTCGTGGAGGCCGCCGCCGCCGTCCGTGACCCGCTGGACGACACCACCGCGCAGGCCTTGGGCCAGGCGTACGCGCAGCGCTCCCACCGGGGCACCAACCGCACCACTCCGGGCGCGGCCGACGCCGTTCCGGCAGCACTGGCCGCGATTCCGGGCCCGGCGCCCGTCCGTTCCGCCTACGTCCTGGAGGACGACACCGACATGTCCGAGATCGAGGAGGCCGCCGCCATGGAGCTCCAGGACGCCTACGACGAGGTCATGAGCGCCATCCCCGACGACCCCGAGCCCGACGCCGACTACGCCCACCTCCGCCTGGAGGACGACGTGCCCGACGTCGACGAGGACAGCGACATCGAGTTCGACGCCCAGGACCGGCCGTCGACCGAGGAGGCCCGGCACATCCTCTGCGTGGAGCTGGACGGCTTCGTGCAGCAGGGGCGCCTGGAGTTCGAGCCCGCCGACCTGATCCCCGCCGCCGTGGCGGCCGGCCGCAAGCGCCCCTGGCTCCAGGGCGAGCTGAAGCGGCTTGCCGAACTGGGCGTCATCCGCCGGGACGGGCACGGCGAGTACACGATCCTCGCCTCCCCGCTCCAGCCCGCCTAGCCGTCACCGTATGTGACGTCCTGACAGTCACGGCGCGGCCTGACTTCCGACAGTCAGGCCCGCCGGGGGCCTATAGGGAAGTCACGTGACTTCGGCCCTGACACCAGGTCTGACACCCCCTCTGACAGTCAGACCCACCCCACTCTGACAACTACCCGCCGTAGCGAATCCTGCAAGGAGTGACCGCCGTGACCCAGCTGCCCGACCCTCAGCAGCCCACCGTCGACCCGGTCGGGCAGCCCACCCCCGAGGACCGCGCCGAGGCCGCCCGCCTGCTCGCCGCCCTCGACCAGATCCCCACATCGTTCCGCGACGAGACGCCCGTACCCTCCATCGGCACCGCCCTGCCCGTGCCCCAGCCCGGTCGGCCGCCCATGAGCCAGGGCGCCACCGACGCCAGCGTCCTGATGCTCGCCGGAGCGGGATCCGTCTCCATGATCAGCGTGTCTGCCGGTGTCCTGATGTACCTGTCCCAGTACGCCGACCCGGTCGTCTGCGGCATCGTCCTCGGCGCGCCCACCGCTCTCGTGCTGGCCATCGCCCGCCTGGTCCGCAAGGCGAAGCACGCCACCCCGCCCGTGCACCATCACCACTACAAGGGCAACGTCCACCAGGACTACAGCACCACCACGACCAACACCCGCGGCGTGTGGGCAAAGACCCGCAACCAATTGCCGAAGTGACCCGAGGACGGGGTGCCGCGCGCCCTGACTGCGGCGGCTGACACTTCCTGGCACTCAGGAAGCTCGCCCCGGTCGGCCGGGAGACAGGAGGCCCAGTTCCCGAGCTCGGGCCGTCCATCGCTGGACGGTCCGAGGGGTCACTCCCTCCGCCTTCGCCAAGTCGGTGGCTGGCCTTGGGGAACTGGCCGCGACGCGCAGGTACCGCAGGGCGAGCCGTGCGTAGAAACGAGTGTCGTTCGGTCCCTCCGGGTTGCCGAGCGGCCCCTCATGAGCGTCCGGCCCCGCCATCATGGCGGCACTGATCGTGGCCTTCGCGTGAGCCTTCCGGGACCGCACCGCTGCCTCGATGGCGGCCAGCGGGAAGTTGCGCAGCTCGCCAATGCCAACCGCACCAGGGCCGGGGACGTAGACGCCGGTGATCACGATGCCGCTCTCGTCGAACCCCATCCGCAGCATGAGACGCCGACCGGTCGCAGCGTTCTCGATCAGATCCCATGACACCGGATCCTCGATGCCGGTCTGCAGGCCGGCCACGGCGTCCAGTTGCGTCGAGCTCTCCTGCTCGATGGGGGAGGCGACCACGCGCCACGGCTCCGGAAGGTCCTTGTCGGTAATCACGGGGCCGACGGTATGCCCGATACCAACGCCAGTCAACGTGGCTGCACAAACACGATGACGTCCTTGCGCAAACACGACACGACCCTGTACACCTGTGGTTGTCGTGATTGAACGAAAGCGACACGACACGTCTGGAGAGGCGTAGATGAACCTCGCGGAACGCATCGACAAGTACCTGACCACAGAAGAGGTAGCTCGCCGCTACCGCGTGGCAGCGGGCACCGTCCGCTACTGGCGGCACATCGGCTACCTGCCCGACGGCGTCAAGCGCGGCCGGCGCGTCCTGTACGACCCCGACGTCCTCGACCAGTGGGACGCAAAGCAGGCCGGAGGCGCCGCCGCATGACCACAAACGAAAACGGTCCCGAGATGCTGACATCACCTCGGGACCGTCACGACCAGCAAGCGGGCGGCAGCAGGTCTGTCCCCAGCTTGCCACACGGCCCGAGCAGTACGCAGCAGGCCGGTCTGTTCCCCGCCGACCCGCCCCTGCCCGTGGCCCGTCCCGTCCCCATGGAGACGTCCGGGCGGCTGGAGTTCGCCGTTCGCTGTCCTCAGTGCAAGGCATGGCACCGACACGTCGGGCTCGGACCTAAGGACGCCCCCTGTGGCGCCCATTATCGGCTTGAGTTCGCCAGTAAGAGGGCCGCCGCATGAGCCCCTGGCGGAGCGCCCTCGACAACGCGCTGCGGGCCGCAGCCCTCGGCTACCCCGTGTTCCCTCTCTCCCGAAACAAGGTGCCGGCCATCCCATCGCCGCACGTCCGCGGCCACAAGTGCCCAGGATTCACCACCTGCGGTGCACCCGGCCACGGCGTCGGCGACGCCACCACCGATGCCGCTGATGTCCGTCTCCTGTTTGACCACGCACCACGCGCGTCCGGGTACGGGGTCGCCTGCGGCGGCCGTCTCCGCCTCATCGGCCTGGACCTCGACCGAAAGAACGGCGTCGACGGAGTGGCCACCATCAACCGCCTGGCCGCTGAGAACGGGTTCACCATCCCGCTGGACACCTGGACCACCTGCACCCCGTCCGGTGGCTTCCATATCGGCCTTACCGCTCCCGAGGGCGCGGACGTACCGAACTCGGTGGGACGGCTAGGGCCCGGCGTCGACGTGCGCGGCACCCGCGGGTATCTCGTAGGCCCAGGCAGCGCGGGGAAAAACGGCGAGTACGTCTTTCACCCCCAACTCGGCTACGCCCCGCCCCAGCCCGCACCGCACGGGCTGCTGCAGCTGATCCTTCCCCCGCCGCCTCCGCCACGTCGTGAGCCCGCGCTACTGCGCACCCGCAGCGCTGCTCTCGACGGCCTTGTGCGGGTAGTCGTCGGCGCCCAGGAGGGCGAGCGCAACTCCAAGTTGTACTGGGCCGCAGCCAAGGCGTGGGCGCACGTAGGAGACGGACATCTCGGCGCCCTCGACGTCGAGACGGCCCTCGTTGACGCGGCTGTCAGCCGGGGACTGGCCGAGGCAGAGGCCCGCCGAACCATCGAATCCGCACGCCGCACCGTAAGGGCCGTCTCGTGACCGACACCATGACCCAAGAGGCCGCCGAGGCTGCCCAGGACGCCACGGAGGCTCCCAAGGAGTGGAGCGACAGCCGACTACTCCCCGAGAACGTTCGCCGGCCGTCCGGTTACGTCATCAACTACAGCGGCGTATACGGAGAAAAGCAGGTCAAGGACATCGTCATTCCCGTCCGCGTGGCATGGGCGCCCCTGGTTGTGCGCTCCATCTACATCGACCCGGCCGGGGACCAGGCCGTCGAGCTGGCCTGGCTCGACGGCGGCCGGCTCGTCACCCGGATCGTGCCGCGGTCGGTTGTGCGACGTGGCCGCATCCTGGTCGCGACCCTCGGCGACGCCGGCCTTCCCGTCATCGAGGCTGACGCCAAGCTCGCCGAGCGCTACCTGGCCGCCTTCGAGTCCATCAACCAGAAGGAGATCCCGCGGGTCCATCTCGCCCGGCAGTTGGGTTGGCAGGAGGACGGCACCTTCGTACTCGCCCAGGACACCCCGCACCGCGTAGAGGTGAAGTACGACGAGCAGAAGCCAGCCCTCGCGGCGCACGGCTCGGCAGGCACCTTCGACAGCTGGCAGGCCGCCATCAAGCGCATGGCCGAGTACCCAGCCGCACAGATGGCCCTGTATGCGTCGCTCGCCGCTCCACTGCTGCAGATCGTCGGTGTGAACTCCTTCACCGTCGACATCAGCGGCCGGTCGACCCGAGGCAAGACCACGGCCGCCATGGCAGGCATGAGCGTCTGGGCAGACCCCAGCGAGAAGGCAGACGGCATGTACTCGTGGCGGACCACGATGCTGGCCGCCGAGAAGCGCCTGAACCTGGTCAACGGCCTGCCCGTCGTCTTCGACGAGACGAAGCTGGTGCGCGACCCGGAGATGGTGCACGCCCTGCTCTACTCCATCCCCAAGAACCACGGCCAGGCCCGCGGCGGAGGCTGGCCGTCCGGCCTGCCCTGGCGAACCGTCATGATCTCCACTGGGGAACAGTCGGTCCTCACGTTCACCACCGATCAGGGCGCAGGCGCCCGCGTCCTCACGGTCAAGGAAGCACCGTTCGGCACCGACGGCGCCGACTCCTCGGCCGCCGCCATCGAGGTACGCGACGGCTGCAGCGAGAACTACGGCACGGCCGGCGCCCGGTACATCGAGCAGCTGTCCGAGCTCCTGGCCGAGAGCGGGAAGCGACGGCTCGTCTCCCGCCACAAGGAACTCACCGAAGCGCACCGGTACGACAGCGACATGTCGGCCCGCAGGGCGCCCATGGTGGCCTGTCTGGCGCTCGCCGCCGAACTGGCCCACGCATGGGACATCGTCCCCTTCAAGGCTCCGCAGATGCCCGTGTGGGAACGACTGTTCGCAGTCTCCGATCAGACGGACAACCGTGGGGAGATGGCCCTGGACGTCGTCCGGGAGTACGTGGCCGGACACGGCGCAGAACTGTGGAGCCCGCATACCAAGGAGAAGGCACCGTTCAGCGGATGGATCGGGCGCGACCTGCAGATCGACAAGACGCCCACGGTGGCCCTGCTACCGCAGCGCCTTCGGGAGATCCTCCAGCGCGCGAACTACGACCTGGACGCGGTCCTGCCCAGCTGGCTCGAGGCGAACGTCCTCGTGAAGAACACGAAGACCCGGCCAGCCCACTTGGTGCCCAAGAAGCTCGACGGTCGCCTCGCCCGGATGCTCGTCTTCACACCGGGCCAGATCGTCAGCACAGAAGTCGACCCTGACGACGGGGAGTGACAGATGCCCCTCTCGTCACAGAGAAGTCCCCCCTCTCTTCCGCCCAACTGCGTAACTCACCATCCCACCAACAAAACGGCAGGTCAGCGCACCGATCACCGGGTTACGCAGCCGTGCGTAACCCCGGACCCGACCGAGCCGGGTTACGCAGCCGTGCGTAACCCTCACCGCCGCAAAATCTGCAGGTCACAGCGCCGCGACAGGCACGCATGGAGGGTTACGCAGTTCTGCCCAACAGAGAGCCCGAATTCTCAGCACGGCACGTACAGGAGTAACCGACAGTGAGCCGCAAGCAGGACAAGAAGCGGAGCGGACGCACCTGCCGCCTCTGCCGCCAGTACGCCGGCAACAGGGCCGTCTGTTCTACGTGCAGTCCGAAGCGAGGCACCCGCCAGCACCGCGACAAGTACGCCCAGGAGGCGACCACATGACCGACCAGCCCCAGCCCGAAACCCCCAGCCAGCTCATGAACCGGCTCATCCGCGAAGCGCCCCGCCGCACCACCCGGCGGCAGATGGGCGACGTCATCCGCGGCGCCTGGAAGAAGACCACCGACAAGGAGACCCGCCGTGACTGACCGCCTGCCCTGCCCCCAGCTCTTCACCGGCCACGACAACGGGCACTACAGCCTGCCCGACGACGTCATCAAGGCCCGCGACACCCACACCGCCGCCGTCGCCATGCCCTACCCCCAGCCGCCCCGCAACAGCTGGGAGACCGTCCAAGACGTCGCCGTAGCCACCGCCGACGCCCTGCGCGACGGAACCGACCTCCCCGACGTCGCCCTCATCGAGCAGGCCCGCCAGGCAGAGCGCATCTACCAGGACGCCGTCGACATGATGGGCGCCGTGCTGGAGACCACCGGCAACCGGGTCAAGTCCGCCCTGCGCACCCACGCCCCCGCCATCCTCACCGGGTCCCTGCGCCCCGCCCTCGACGAGACGTGGAAGGCGTACAAGGACGCGCACCGCATCCTCGCCGAGCACGGCGACCACGAGCCGCGGCGCCTGCTCAACGCACCAGCCAAGGTCCGCAAAGCCTCCGACACCTGCGACCAGCTCGCCGCCCGGTACGAAGCCATCGCCGCCGCACGCGGCGACCTGTGGATCACGCTCGCGATCAGGTGCGAGGCAGACCCCAACGGCAAGTACACGCTCATCCGCAACTACCACGAGCTGCACGCCACCCGATGGGCCAACGTCCGCACGCCATGGCACGGACTGACCACGCGCCAGTACCTCGACTACATGGCCGCGAACGGCGGACAGCTGTGGCTGCCGACGCCCGACGAGCAGGCCAAGGCCGTCGACGCCGAGGCGCACCTCGGCAACCCCATGAAGCGAGCAGCCGGCTTCTGACCCACGGACTGGCGTCAAGGTCACCCGGCGCGGGCGCAGTAGGCCTACCCGCGTCGGGAGCCATGGCAGGAGAGCGAGTCTTCTCCTTTCCCTCGCAGAGACCCGGCCAGCGCCACGGCGGCCCGCGCGAGCTCACCGAGCACCGCGGGCCGCCAACACACAACGTGACCAGCAGCAACGCCACCCCAGGGGGAGACCCCCCGTCCAAGATCTCAGCCGGACCGCCGGGGAGGTGGCTCGGTATCCGCGATCCCAGATGGACTCAAGATCACCTCGGCCGGACGGCCGATCAGTCACTGAAAGTGAGGTGTGCCGGATGCCCGGACCTCTGCCCAACCCGGCCAAGGAGCGGTCCCGTTACACGGCCAGCCGTGGCAGCGAGCAGGCCGCCCGTAGCCGCCGCGTCATCGTCCTGCCCCCGGTGTGCTCGGACCCTGTGCCGGATCTGCCGCCCGGCCGGGAGTGGACGGATGCCGAGCGGGACATGTGGGAGACGCTGTGGACGGGCCCGCAGGCCAATGAGTGGGACGACTCGTTCATCATGGCCGTGGCGATGTACGTGTCTCACACGTTCGCCGTGCTGAGCTCCCGGGCCACGGCCTGGCACGCCCAGGAGGCGCGGCACCTCGGCGACCGTCTCGGCCTGACGCCGCAGGGCATGGCAGCGCTCGGCTGGCAGCTGGCGCCGTCGGATCCGGCGCCTGTCGTGCCGCTGCGGGGTGCCTGATGGTGTCGGCGAGGCGTGCGGCGCGCGCCGGCCTGGACCGTGTCCCCTCGGGTGATGACGCGCCCCCGGCCTGGTTCTGGCGGTTCCGCTGGACGGACTGGGGCTTCTCCGGTCCGCCGTCGAAGGCGAATCCGCTGGACTTCACCGAGGTGCACAAGGCCCGCAGTCTGTGGCACAGAGAGAGGGGCGACTGGATGCACGACCGCGGCTACGAGACTCTGCAGCAGGTGTATAACCGCTTCCGGCCGGAGGTTTCCTGATGGTGTCGCAGCGGCGCGCGGCGCGCGCGGGGATGGGCCGGCCGCCGGTCGAGGAGTCACCTCCGGAGTGGTTGTGGCGCTTCTCGCCGCAGGCTTGGGTGGACGAGCGGGCGTGTACGGGCGAGGACGCGACCGTGGCGGCCCTGGTGGCTGCTCGGCGCCGCTGGCGTGGGCAGCGGGATGCGTGGCTGGAGGAGCGCGGCCTGGTCGTGTGGGGGATGCGCGGTCTGTCTCACGACGAGTTCAAGCGGATCGAGCAGCAGGAGCCGCACCGCGTCCTACGCCGCCCGGATGCCTGACCGTGGGGGCGCACCCCCGCCTGCGCGCACACGGGACCGCGGGGGAGGGAAATCCGTGGCAGCGCCAATTGGAGCATTCTGATCAGCGGCGATACTGGCCGGGCCGGTCAGGTCACCGCGCGGCCGGCGTAGATGTCCCGGATCCGTTCACCGAGCGGCACGTAGACCAAATCGGCCTGGTGTGCCAGCTCGATGATGTGAATCTGGCTGCTGGCGTGCAGGAGAGCAGACTTCTCCGCCATGTAGCCCACAAGGGCCGCGGCAGCTTCCCTGATGTCGTCAGCCAGGATGAAACCCAGCTCGGCAGTCACCTTCGACATCTCGACTTGGAAGGCCTCGCCGGCTTCCACACGCCGCTGAGCAGTGTCATGGTCCCGAGCAGTGCTCCGTTGGGTGGCAATGTCCCAACGCACTGCGCCGTTGTAGTCGTAGAGCTTGTCAACGGCGTTTCGCACAAGCTGGTTGAACGCCACCAGGTGCTGCAGCTCGAACTCCTCGCGCCGCTGCCTCAGAGCGTCGGCAGCGTCGTCAGCCCGGTCCTTGCGCTGCCGACGGTAGGCCAGCCAGCCGTTCAACTGCGTTGCCAGGCCGCCGAGAAAGAACGCGGCAACACCCCACCAGAAGTTCCACCCCTCCATGGCGGGGAGTGTACGGCGAACGCCTGCACGTCAGGCGCCAGATCAGCAGCATGAAAGCGGGCGCGAGTCCATCAAGGCGCGCCGAAAGGAACGGTTATGGCGAGCAAGAGCATCAAGAAGAGGCCGAACGGTAAGTGGCGGGCCCGGTATCGGGACCTCGCCGGCAAGGAGCATGCGCGGCACTTCGACCGGAAGATCGACGGCGAGCGGTGGCTCGACGAGGTCACGGCCGCGCTGGTGACGGGTGACTACGTCGACCCCAAGGACAAGAAGCTGACGGTCGACCAGTGGTGCGACCTGTGGATCGAGTCCTATGCGAAACGCGAGTCGACGGTGCGACAGGCGAAGGTACACCTGGCGCAGATCCGCGAGGAGTTCGGCAAGCTGCCGCTGATGGCGGTCGACGAGATGGCCGTGAAGCGGTGGATGGCCCGGCTGCTGCGGGCGGGCGTCTCTCAGTCCTACCGGTTCGCCCTGCACAGTCGACTGTCCCAGGTGATGCGGGCCGCGGTGCGGGCGAAGAAGATTACGGCGAACCCGTGCTCACGGGAGACCTCACCGGGCGGGGGTAAGCAGCGGCCCTATGTCTGCACGGACGCGCAGTTGTGGCAGCTGTACGAGGCGGCCGAGGAGAAGTACCGGCCTGCGATTCTGCTGGGGGCGTTCGCCGGCCTGCGCACGGCGGAAGCGTGTGGGCTGCGCCTGGTCGACGTCGATCTCGACGCCCAGACGGTGACGCCAGCGGTGCAGTACCCGGCGAAGCCGCTGAAGACCGAGTCGAGCATGGCGTCCGTGCCGATTCCGGACGTGTTCGTCGGGGAGCTGAAGCGGCTGCTCGACGGGCGCGCGGGTGAGTGGGTCCTGCTCGACGGCGATGGCACCCAGCTGGGGCCGTGGAAGGTCGAGCGGCACATGCGCCGGATCCGCAAGCAGGTCCCCGGGCTGTCTCCGCAGTTCCGGTTCCACGATCTGCGGCACTACTACGCGAGCATGCTGATCGCGTCCGGCGCCGATGTGAAGGTGGTGCAGCAGCGGCTGCGGCACTCGAAGGCCACGACGACGCTGAACACATACGGTCACCTCTGGCCCGACTCGGACCAGTCGACGAGGGCCGCTGTCGAGCGCGCCATGGGACCTTTGATCGCTAACGCTGCGGACCCTCTGCGGACTGTTGGAGAGTCCGCAGAGAGTCCGGGCAGCTCAGAGCCTAGTTAGGGCCTACACGTCGAAGTAGAGCTCGAACTCGTGCGGGTGCGGACGCAGCTGCAGCGGGGCGATCTCGTTCGCGCGCTTGAAGTCGATCCACGTCTCGATCAGGTCGGACGTGAAGACGTCACCGGCGAGCAGGAACTCGTGGTCGCGCTCGAGCGAGTCGAGGACGGCCGGGAGCGAGGTCGGGACCTGCGCCACGCTCGCGTGCTCCTCGGGAGCCAGCTCGTAGAGGTCCTTGTCGATCGGCTCGGCCGGCTCGATCTTGTTCTTGATGCCGTCCAGGCCCGCGAGCAGCAGCGCGGAGAACGCCAGGTACGGGTTGCCGGAGGAGTCGGGCGCGCGGAACTCGACGCGCTTGGCCTTCGGGTTCGAGCCGGTGATCGGGATACGCATGGCCGCGGAGCGGTTGCGCTGCGAGTACACCAGGTTGATCGGCGCCTCGAAGCCCGGGACCAGACGGTGGTACGAGTTCACCGTCGGGTTGGTGAAGGCGAGCAGCGACGGGGCGTGCTTGAGGATGCCGCCGATGTAGTAGCGGGCGGTGTCCGACAGGCCCGCGTAACCGGCCTCGTCGTAGAACAGCGGGTCGCCGCTGCTCCACAGGGACTGGTGGACGTGCATGCCCGAGCCGTTGTCACCGAAGATCGGCTTCGGCATGAAGGTCGCGGTCTTGCCGTTGCGCCAGGCGACGTTCTTCACGATGTACTTGAAGAGCTGGAGGTCGTCGGCGGCGGCGAGCAGCGTGTTGAACTTGTAGTTGATCTCGGCCTGGCCGGCGGTGCCCACCTCGTGGTGCTGACGCTCGACCTGGAGACCGGCCTTGCCCAGCTCCAGCGAGATCTCGGCGCGCAGGTCCGCGAAGTGGTCGACCGGCGGGACCGGGAAGTAGCCGCCCTTGTAGCGGACCTTGTAACCACGGTTGTCCTCGAGGGCGCCGGTGTTCCAGGCACCCGCCTCGGAGTCGATGTGGTAGAAGGACTCGTTCGCGCTGGTGGCGAAGCGGACCGAGTCGAAGACGTAGAACTCGGCCTCGGGACCGAAGTACGCCGTGTCGGCGATACCGGTGGAGGCGAGGTAGGCCTCGGCCTTCTTGGCCACGTTGCGCGGGTCACGGGAGTACTGCTCGCCCGTGATCGGGTCGTGGATGAAGAAGTTGATGTTGAGGGTCTTGTCCCGGCGGAAGGGGTCGACGCGGGCGGTCGACAGGTCCGCGCGGAGCGCCATGTCGGACTCGTGAATGGCCTGGAAACCACGGATCGAGGATCCGTCGAAGGCGAGCTCGTCGTCCGGGTCGAACGCCTCTACGGGCACCGTGAAGTGCTGCATCACGCCCGGCAGGTCGCAGAAGCGGACGTCAATGAACTTGACGTCCTCGTCCGCGATGAACTTCTTGGCCTCGTCGGCGTTCTGGAACATCCAGCTCCTCCTACTCCCGGCCGTTCCCGTGCCGGGGTGGTAGTTCGTTCGTGCGGCCAGTGCGGTGGCACACGCTGACCCCGACCCTAGGGACGGGTGGTTTCTCGGGCGTGACTCATTTGTTTCGCAGAAGTTAACCGGCTTCGTTCCACCGTAGCCCCTGGGTACCCCGCCTTCCCAGGGGCATATACGGGCGCAGTACCTTGGACGGGTGGACAACAGGCAAGCAATCGGATCGTGGCTTTCCGGGCCCCGCGCGGCCGCGGAAGAGGCGGGTGCCGACTTCGGATACCGGGGCGAGCAGCTCGGTCTGCCGGAGGAGGGACCAGGTTCGATCGCCCGTCCCGGCCGTCGGCTGGGCGCCCTGGCCGTGGACTGGGGCCTGTGCCTCTTGATCGCATACGGCCTGATCACCCAGAGCTATCACGACGCCGCGCAGGTCTGGGCGCCGATCATCCTCTTCGTGCTGATGGTCCTGACCGTCGGCACGATCGGCTTCACCCCGGGCAAGCGCCTCTTCGGCCTGCGGGTGGTCGCCCTCGACACCGGCACGGTCAACCCGCTGCGCGCCCTGCTGCGCACGGTTCTGCTCTTCCTCGCCATCCCGCCCCTGATCTGGGACCGCGACGGCCGAGGTCTCCACGACCGGCTGGCGCGGACCGTGGAAGTGCGGGTCTAGCACATACCTGGAAGCGGATCAGCACATACGTAGAAGTTCCAGCGCATACGTAGAAGTTCCAGCGCATACGTAGAAGAGGGCGCCCGGAGTGATCCGGGCGCCCTCTTTCTGTCTTGCGAGGATTCTGTCTCGCGAGGAAGGTCAGCGCGTCTTCGGGCCGCCGCGCGGCATGCGCATGCCCTTGGGCATCGGGCCCTTCGGCAGTGGCATGTTGCTCATCAGGTCGCCCATGGCGCGCAGCCGGTCGTTGGTCACCGTGACCTGCGGGCCGCTCAGCACGCGGGGGAACTTCAGCATGGTCGTGCGCAGCTTCTTCAGCGGCACCTGCCCGTCGCCCGTGCCGACGATCACGTCGTGCACCGGCACGTCCGAGACGATACGGGCCATCTTCTTCTTCTCGGCGGCCAGCAGGGACTTCACCCGGTTGGGGTTGCCCTCGGCGACCAGCACGATGCCGGCCTTGCCGACGGCGCGGTGCACCACGTCCTGGCTGCGGTTCATCGCCACCGCGGGGGTCGTCGTCCAGCCCCGGCCGATGTTGTCCAGCACGGCCGCAGCGGCGCCCGGCTGGCCCTCCATCTGCCCGAAGGCGGCCCGCTCGGCCCGGCGCCCGAACACGATCGCCATCGCGAGGAAGGCGAGCAGGAGGCCCAGGATGCCTAGATAGATGGGGTGACCGATCAAGAAACCGATCGCGAGGAAGACACCGAAGGTGACGATTCCGACAGCCGCGAGTACAAGACCGATCTTCTTGTCGGCCTTGCGGGTCATCTTGTAGGTCAGGGCGATCTGCTTGAGTCGCCCAGGGTTCGCAGCGTCCGCTGCCGTGTCCTTCCTCGCCATGCCACGAAGTCTACGTGGCCCCACAAGTGCCGACGACGGCAGTGCCCGCGGGGCGGGCGGAGGAGGGGTTCAGGGGCGGGCGTCGAGCAGCTGGACCTGGTCGAGGACGCGCTGCGCCTCGACCCTGTCCTTGGCGCGGCGGCGGTCCTCCAGGACGGAGGTCCACGCGTTGCGGCGGGCGGTGGCCTGGCCGCTGCTCATGAGCAGCGACTCGACGGCGCGGAGTGCGGTGGTGAAGGACGGGATCGCGGTGGCGCGAACGGGCGCGGCCTGCATGGTGGTGGTCCCCCTCGGTCAGCCCTGGGACGGGAGTACGTGCTGTGAGTTCAGCGTCACTCATTGGTGTTACCAGGGCGTGACCGACCGGTCAAACACCCATGAAGCCTTGATTTGACAGTCCTGAACGCCGGACGCGGCCCCGACGTATGTCCTCATCTGCGAGGACGGTCGGGACCGCGTCGAATCGGACACTACTGGCGAGTAGGGGCTTGTGCGCGAATTCACACGCTTGTCGCACGCGTGGTTGGGCAGGGCGGGTGACGCTTTGTCGGGCAGGTCACACGGCCTGAGCGGCGACGGACGTGTCCCGCTTCTCCATGGCCATCCGGTAGAGGCGACCCGCGCGGTACGAGGAACGCACCAGCGGGCCGGACATCACGCCGGAGAAGCCGATCTGCTCGGCCTCCTGCTGCAGCTCCACGAACTCGTGCGGCTTGACCCAGCGCTCCACGGGGTGGTGGCGCACGGAGGGGCGCAGGTACTGCGTGATGGTGACCAGCTCGCAGCCCGCCTCGTGCAGCTGCCTCAGCGCCTCGCTGACCTCCTCGCGGGTCTCGCCCATGCCGAGGATCAGGTTCGACTTGGTGACCAGGCCGTAGTCGCGGGCCTCGGTGATGACCTTCAGGGAGCGCTCGTAGCGGAAGCCGGGGCGGATGCGCTTGAAGATCCGGGGGACCGTCTCGACGTTGTGCGCGAAGACCTCGGGGCGGGAGGCGAAGACCTCCTCCAGCAGCTCCGGCACGGCGTTGAAGTCGGGGGCGAGGAGCTCGACCTTGGTGTGGCCGCCCTCGCGGCCCGCGGTCTGCTGGTGGATCTGGCGGACCGTCTCGGCGTACAGCCAGGCGCCGCCGTCCTCCAGGTCGTCGCGGGCGACGCCGGTGATGGTGGCGTAGTTGAGGTCCATGGTGACCACGGACTCACCCACGCGCCGCGGCTCGTCACGGTCGAGCGCCTCGGGCTTGCCGGTGTCGATCTGGCAGAAGTCGCAGCGCCGGGTGCACTGGTCGCCGCCGATGAGGAAGGTCGCCTCGCGGTCCTCCCAGCACTCGTAGATGTTGGGACAGCCGGCTTCCTGGCAGACCGTGTGCAGCCCCTCGCTCTTCACGAGCTTCTGCATGGCGGTGTACTCGGGACCCATTTTCGCCCGGGTCTTGATCCACTCGGGCTTGCGCTCGATGGGGGTCTGGCTGTTGCGGACCTCCAGGCGCAGCATCTTGCGTCCGTCGGGTGCGACTGCGGACACGACCGGCTCCCTAGCGATTGATTCTTCGGCGTGGTCAAGGGTACGCCCGTTGATTTGAATGCCCGGCGTCGGTGCTGGCCCTGCTGGGGGCTGCCGCCCCCAGGCCCCCGCTTCGGCCCTGAACGGGCCTCGTCCTCAAACGCCGGACGGGCTGACGGTCGCCGGTGTCTTCTCGATCACCCGCGGTTGCAGGTCCGCGTTGCCCAGGACGTCGGCCAGGTGGCGCTCGACGATCGGCAGCACCTCTTCGATGGTGACCTCGCGGCCCAGTTCGTGGGAGAGGGAGGTGACGCCCGCGTCGCGGATGCCGCAGGGGATGATCTTGTCGAAGTTGGATGTGTCCGGGTTCACGTTCAGGGCGAAGCCGTGCATGGTGACGCCCTTGGCGACCCGGATGCCCATGGCGCAGATCTTGCGGTCCTCGCGGCGCTGGCCCGCGTTGGAGGGGGCGTACTCGGGGCCGTTGAGGCGGGGGTCGAACTCGTCGTCGGTCAGCCGGGGGTCGAAGTCGAGGGACAGGCCGCCGAGGGCGGGGCGCTGTTCCACCGGGTCGCCGAGGACCCAGACGCCGGCCCGGCCCTCCACCCGGCTGGTCTCCACGCCGAACTCCGCGCAGACGCGGATCATCGCGTCCTCGAGGCGGCGCAGGTGCGCCACGACGTCCACCGGGCGCGGGAGCTTCTGGATGGGGTAGCCGACCAGCTGGCCCGGGCCGTGCCAGGTGATCTTGCCGCCGCGGTCCACGTCGACGACCGGGGTGCCGTCCAGAGGGCGCTCGCTGTCGGTGGTGCGACGGCCGGCCGTGTAGACCGGGGGGTGCTCCAGGAGCAGGACGGTGTCGGGGATCTCGTCGGCGAACCGCGCCGCGTGCACCCGGCGCTGTTCGTCCCACGCCTCCTGGTACTCGACGAGCTCCGATCCGAACCCCATACGGACGAACCGCACCTCACTCACGGCAAGCCCCTCCCTCGCGACGGGTGTGTCAGGCACGTAGCGCGCCCAAGCCACTGTACGTCCGGCCCTCGCGCGTCAGCGTCGGGGGCAATCCTCACACGATCGGATGAATGAACGTCGAAGTGTGCGATCGACTGCTTACGCTCAGCTACATTCGCGCCGTTCACGAGGCCATAAGGGCTGCTCACAGGCAATCCGGGCACTTCAGAGCCCGGAAGGCAGGAGACCGCACCGCACCATGACGGAACGACCCGCGCAGCGCACCCCCAACCGCCAGCTCGCCGCGCTCATCGCAGAAGCCGGGTTCTCCAACGCGGGTCTGGCCCGTCGCGTCGACCAGCTCGGTCTCGAACACGGGCTGGACCTGAGATACGACAAGACGTCCGTCACCCGGTGGCTGCGCGGACAACAGCCCCGGGGCACCACCCCCGCCCTCATCGCCGAGGTCTTCACCCGCCGCCTCGGCCGCCGTCTCACCGCCCAGGACCTCGGCCTGGACGCGTGCGCGCCCGTCTACGCGGGACTGGAGTTCGCCGCCACCCCCGAGGAGGCCGTCGACATCGTCAGCGGGCTGTGGCGCAAGGACTCCGGCAGCCACGCCGAGCTGCGCAAGATCGCGTTCACCCCGGCCGGGCTCGTCGTCCCCAGCCGCGACTGGCTGATCGGGCGGGCCGACGAACGGGTGGCCCGCGGCGAGGCGGCCTCCGCCAAGCCCTTGGCCGCGCCCGAGTCGACAGCCCCCAGGGTGCCCGCCCAGGGGCGTCTCGCGCCCAGGCTCCCGGCGGTGCCCGAACAGGGGGCGCCCGCCATGCCGCGACAGCGCGGGCAGGCCGAGCGCGGCCCCGGCCAGAAGGTCACCGGTGGTGACATCGCGGCGCTGCGCTCGGTCGGCGAGCTGTTCCGCACCCTCGACAACGCCTACGGCGGCGGCCACGCCCGCCAGGCCCTCGTGCGCTACCTGGAGCACGAGTGCGAGCCGATGCTGCGCGGCACCTACGGCGAACAGACGGGCCGCCGCCTGTTCGCGGCCGCCGCCGACCTCACCCGGCTCGCCGGCTGGACGTCGTTCGACATCGCCGCGCACGGCCTCGCCCAGCGCTACTTCGTCCAGTCCCTGCGGCTCGCCCAGGCCGCCGCGGACCGGGCGTACGGCTCCTACGTCCTGGTCACCATGAGCCGCCAGGCCGTCTACCTCGGACACGGGCGCGAGGCGGTGCAGCTCGCGCGCGTGGCCCAGCAGGGCGTCGGCACCAACGCCCCGCCCGTCGTCCAGGCGCTGCTGCACGCGGCGGAGGCACGTGGGCACGGGGTGCTCGGCGAGGTGCGGGCCTGCACCGCCTCACTCGTACGGGCCGAGCGCGCCCTGGAGGTGGCCCGGCCCGGCGACGAGGTGCCGTACTGGGGGCGCTGCTTCGACGAGGCGCAGCTCGCCGACGAGTTCGGGCACTGCCACCGCGACCTCCAGCAGTTCCGCGCGGCCGCCCAGCACGCCGAACGCTCCCTCCAGCTGCGCGCCCCCGGCTACGCCCGCAGCCGCCTCTTCTGCCGTGTCGTCCTCGCCTCCGCCCGCCTCGGCCTCGGCGAACTCGACCAGGCCTGCCAACTCGGCGCGGAGGCCGCCGGCCAGGCCGCCGAGATGCGCTCGGTCCGCGCGATCGAGTACGTCCGCGACTTCGAACGCAGGCTGGAGCCCTACAAGGACGCGGCACCGGTACGGGGATACCGGGACAAGGTGGCGGCGCTGGGGTGATCGACTCCCGCACCGGGTGAGGTTCCCCGCTGCCCCACCCGTCTCCGCCACCGCGGCGGCCGGCCACGGCGGCGGGGACGGCGTGCCGAACTCGCCGGAGGCGCCGGGCGGGCGGCGCCGGCTCGCGCCGCGTCGCCCGTGACTCCTCTCCGATACGGCGGCGGGGTCCGGCGGTGCCGAACGTGCCGGGAGCTCGTCGGGTGGGTGGTGTGGGCTCGCCGCGCCGCCCGTGTGCCGCTCCTTGCCGTAGCAACCGGTGCGCCGTTGGGCGTCGCAACCCCGGGCCGTCGCAAGCTCCCTTTCCGCCGCGGCGGCGTCCAGCCACGGCGTCGGGGGCCGGCGGTGCCGAACTCGCCGGGGGCGTCGGGTGGTTGGGCGCCGCGACCCCCGGCCGCCGCGAAGCACCTCTCCGCCGCGGCGGCGCCCAGCCACCGCGGCGGGGACCGGCGGTGTTGAACCGGTCGGGGCCGGGTTGTGTTCATGCTGCCCTGGGGACACTCCTCGGGGGCTCGGCCACGTGCATCGAACCCGCCGCTCCCAGGTCCGCCAGGATCGCCGCGGCGGCGCGGTGGGCCGAGTGCAGTGCGCCTTGGACGGTGCTGGTGTCGCGGTGGTCGCCGCAGACGTACAGGCCCGCCAGGAGGCGTACCGGACGCCGGTGGTCGTGCGGTGGGCGCATCGCCGGGACGGCCTCGGGGGTGTGGTGCACGGCGAGGGTCTCCCAGCGGGTGGTGGAGGTGCCGTACAGCCGGGAGAGGTGCCGTCGGACGGCGGTGTCGATCTCGGTCGGCGGCACGCCCAGGACCGTCGACGAGACCAGGGCCCGGCCGGCGGGTGCCCGGGTGGGGTCGACCCGGCTGACCACCGTGGTGTGCGCCACGGGGCCGCCGCGGTCCGCGTCGAGGAGCAGCGACGCGCCCGTCTGCGGCGGTTCGTCCGTCGTGTGGTGGACGACCGTCACGGGGTGGAAGTCCGGCACGCGCAGGCCCGGCAGCAGCGTCGCGGCGGTGCGCGCGTCCGTGGCCACGAGCACGGCACGGCAGCGGAACTCGCCGTGCTCGGCGGTCGTCACCGCGGTCGTGGCGACCGAGGTGACCCGCACCCCGGTGTGCACGGTGCCATGCGGCAGCGTCCGCGCGAGCAGCTCCGGCAGCACCTCTGCCCCGCCCTCCGGCACGCACAGCCGCCCCGAGGCGAAGGCGCGCAGGGCCAGGTCGGCGCACCGGCTCGATGTCGTCAGATCCGGGTCGCACAGCAGGCTCGCGAGCAGCGGACGCAGGAAGCCGTCGACCGTACGGGCGGGCAGGCCACGCGCGGCCAGCGCCTCCCGCGCGGAGGACTCCGGGCGGGACAGCAGCCGTTCCACGGGCACGGCCGCGATCCGGCCGAGCGCCGCACCGAGCCGGGCCTGGTCGACGGCGGTGCCCCACGGAGGCGCCGGACGGGCCGCCTTGGTCAGCGAGGTCGGCCGGGGCCGCTGCGCCGAACGGGGGGCGCTTGCGAGGGCGCGCACCGCATGCAGTGCGCCCCTGGCACCCCGCCCGGGCACCTGCGCACCCGCGCGGTGCCGGCGTCCGTCGCTGTGAAGGAGGACTCCTGGCGCGAAGGGACGCAGCACGAGCGCGTCCAGCCCCCCGGCCAGGCGTAGTTCGGGATACGACGTGGACAACAGCTGGCCCACGCGGTCGAGGCGGAAGCCGTCGACCTTCTCGGTCGCCATCCGGCCGCCCACGTAAGGGGCGGCCTCCAGGACGGCGGTTGTCACACCTGCGCTGTTCAGCCGATGCGCCGCCGAGAGTCCGGCCACCCCGGCTCCCACGATGACGACGTCTGCCTGGTACGCGGGCTCAAGCACGTGCCCCTCCTCGAGGTTGCGCGGCAGGTGGGGACGTGATGCCCCCAACAGCCGTCCGGGATACCCGAGTTCGGATCGAGGTTAGGGCCGTGATCGGTCAGATGCAGTCGCGCATCGACAGGGCACGGTCGCACGGCGGTCGCATATGGTCGCAGGGGCTGTCACGCCGCCCGGATGGCATCCTCGATCCCCGGAAACGCGAAAGTGAACCCGGACCCCAGCAGCCGCGTGGGCAGCACCCGCTGACTGCCGAGCACGTCCCCGGCCATCTCCCCGAGCACGCCCCGCAGCACCGGCGCCGGCACCGCGAACAGCGTCGGCCGGTGCAGCACCCGCCCCATCGCCTCCGTGATCTCACGGTTGGTCAGCGGCCGCGGAGCGGTCAGGTTGAACGGCCCCGACAGGTCGTCCCGGTCCAGGAGATGACGGATCGCCGCGACCTCGTCGTGCAGTGAGATGTACGACCAGTACTGCCGCCCGTCACCCAGCCGCCCGCCGAGTCCCGCCTGGAAGAGCGGGAACAGCTTCCCCCAGGCCCCGCCACCACGCGCCACCACCAGCCCGGTCCGTGTGAACACCGTACGGGCACCCGCCTCACGCGCGGGCGCCGCGGCACCCTCCCACTCCACGCACAGCGAGGGCAGGAAACCCTCCCCGGGGGGCGCGCTCTCGTCGACCTCCCGGTCCCCGGTCTCCCCGTAGAAGCCCATCGCGCTGCCGTTCACGAACACCCGCGGCGGCTCGTCCAGCGAGGCGACCGCACCCGCGAGCGCCGCCGTGCCGAGCACCCGGCTGTCGCGGACCCGCTTCTTGTACGCCTCGGTCCAGCGCCGGTCGCCCACGCCGGCCCCCGCCAGATTGACCACGGCGTCACACCCGGTGAGCCCGGCCGCGTCCACCGACCCGCGCTCGGGATCCCACCGGACCTCGTCCGGGCCCCGGGGCGCACCGCGGACGAGGCGCACCACCTCGTGCCCGTCCGCGGTCAGTGACCGCACCAGTGCGCTGCCGATGAGACCGGACGCGCCCGCCACCGCGATTCTCCTGAGTTCCATGAGGGCCATCCTGCCTGGGCGAGCCCCGCGAAATCCCGTAGGGGCACCCCGGTGGTTGTGCTTAGGGTGACCTCCATGCCCGAACCCGAGGAACCCCGCATACGCGTCGCCGGCCTCGCGGACGAGGACGCGCTGGCCTCACTGGACCGCGCCACCTGGTCCCCGCTGCACGCCGTCTCGCCCCAGCCGCAGCCGCCGTACTCGCCCTTCTTCGACGAACGCCATGACCCCGAGGACCACCTGGTCGCCGTACTCGACGGCCGCGTCGTCGGCTACGTCCGGCTGGCCTTCCCGACGGGGCTCGCCTGCAACGCGCACGTCCGGCAGATCCAGGGCCTGGCCGTCGCCGAGGAGGCCCGCGGGCGCGGTGTCGGACGGGCGCTCATCCGCGCGGCCGTCGAGGAGTCCCGCCGGCGCGGCGCCCGCCGCCTCACGCTGCGCGTCCTCGGCCACAACACCCCCGCGCGCAGGCTCTACGAGGCCGAGGGCTTCGTGGTGGAGGGGGTCCTGCCGGAGGAGTTCCTCCTGGCCGGCGAGTACGTCGACGACGTGTTCATGGGCCGCTCGCTGGTGTGAGGCGACCAGGCTCCCTCACGACGTGATCAGGTCGCCCGTGTCGACCGGCGCCGTCGCGTTCGCCGCGCGCTCGGCGTCGGAGGCCACCTCGTTCACCGTCAGGACGTAGCCCGTCTCGTCGTCGGACGTCGAGCGGGCGAAGACGACGCCGTAGACCCGGCCGTCGGTGGTCAGCAGCGGGCCGCCGGAGTTGCCGGGGCGGACGGTGGAGCGGATCGAGTAGATCTCGCGGGTGACCGTCGCGTCGTTGTAGATGTTCTGGCCGGTCGCCTTCACCCGGACCGCGACCGTGGCGGCCTGGAGGTTCAGGTCGCCGTCCTGCGGATAGCCCGCGACCACCGCCTTGTCACCGCGCTTGGCCTCGTCCTCGAACCGCAGCACGGGGGCGCGCAGCTCGGGGACGTACAGCACGGCCACGTCCTTGTTCGGGTCGAAGAGCACCACCCGGGCCTCGTACGACCGCCCGACGCCCCCGATGCGCACGGTCGGGTCGTCGATGCCGGCCACCACGTGGGCGTTGGTCATCACGTGCTGGGCGGCGTACACGAAGCCGCTGCCCTCGCGGCCCTGGGTGCCCGAGACGCCCTCGATCTTCACGGTGCTCAGCTTGGCGGCGTTCGTGGCGCTCGCCGTGACGCTGTCGCCGGTGGGCTTGGCGACCTCGGCCGTCGACTCGTTCTCGAACGGGTTGAAGACCTGCGGGAAGCCCGCCTGGGCGAGCGCGGACGTGGCGTCGGAGAACCACGCCGGAGTGGTCTCCGGCATCGCCTCCTGCACCGCCCCGAGCAGCTTCGAGTCGCGGATCGCGGACGTCACCAGCGGCGACGAGGACGCGCCCAGCACGCTCGCGGCCACCCAGGCCACGATCAGCACGGCCACCGCGTTCGCCGCGGCCCCGCCCACCCCGTCGGCCACCCGCAGCGGCCCCCGGTCCAGCTCGCGCCGCAGCCGCAGCGCCAGCCGCCCCGCGAGCTCGTGCCCGACCGCCGCCGGGACCAGCACGGTGAGCACCGCCGTCACCGTCGCCGCCGTCGTGCCCGGTGTCACCAGGTCCATCATCCAGGGGAGGATCCACACGCCGACCGCCGCGCCGCCCACGAACCCGGCGAGCGAGACGCAGCCCGCCACCAGTCCGCGCCGGTAGCCGGAGCCCGCGTACGCCAGGATCACCAGCAACAGCAGGATGTCGAGCAGGTCCACGGAGCCGCCTTTCTCTTGGACCCCTTCATACGTGGGGGAGAGGCCCAGTGATCAGCCACGCGCGCGTGACGGCCGGAACCCGCCACGCGTGCGTGTACCCCGGAAAACGTCGCGGACCAGGACGTTGGTTCCACCGGGTGGCACACCACACATCGCGGGCGGAGCGGATCGGACCGACAGTGGGACCATGCGTGTCCTCCGAAGAGCGCGCGGGGCACGGAGGCGGAGCCCGGTACGGATACCGGGCCCGGCCCTCGTGCTCCTGGGCTGTCTGCCCGGCCTCGCCGCCGTCGCCGCGCTGGTGCTGTGCGCGAACGGCGTCGACAGCACGGTGACGGCCGCCGTGGCCCACCGGCCCCGCACGGCCCGCCCCGCCACCGTCCACCACCGGGCCGTGAAGCCGCCGGTGGTGCCCCGCACGTCCTGGCTGGGCGACGCCGCCCGCCCGCAGCCGCCGCCGCGCTACGACGACGAGGTCGTCGCCGTCTTCGTCCACCACACCGACTCGCCCAACGGCTACGACTGCGCCGACGTCCCGCGCATCATCCGCGGCTTCTACACGGGCCAGACCGGCGCCCGCGACTGGGACGACATCGGCTACAACTTCCTCGTCGACCGCTGCGGCACGATCTACGAGGGCCGCGCGGGCGGTGTCGACCGCCCCGTCACCGGCGCCCACACCCAGGGCTTCAACCACCGCACCGTCGGCATCGCCGCGATCGGCACCTTCACGGCCGGTGTCCCCGTCCCCCGGGAGATGACCGACGCGATCGCCGCGCTGGCCGCGTGGAAGCTAGGCCTGGCCGATATCGACCCACGGACGACCGTCCGTCTGACCTCCAGCAACAGCGGCAGCCGCTACGCCGCGGGCCGCGCCGTCACCCTGCCCACCCTGGCCGGCCACAAGGACGGCTACATGACGAGCTGCCCGGGCGCGGCCCTCAGCGCCCGCCTCCCGGAGATCAGGGAGCGTGCGGCCCGCCTCCAGGGCAGGACGTCCACAGGAACGCCATAGGCGGCACGCAGGCCCCTCAGATCCCCGCGCCCTACGGTCATGGACAACACAAGCCGACCGGAGGTGGGGATCATGAGCAGCAGCCGTACGCACACCACGATCGCGACGGAGAAGGCGGCCGGCGGCTGGACCCGGACCGCCCGCGGGCCCTGGGCCGTCGTCTGCGCGGTCGCGACGGTCGTGCTGGGCCCGGCCGCGGTCATCGCGTTCGCCCTCGACCAGGCCAACGCGGCGCCGATGCACCACGCGGTGCGGGCCGACCCGGCGCAGGCCTACCTCCCCTCGGACACCGTCCGCAGGCGCGCCGCGGCCTGAGGGGTCCTTGCACTATGCCCGCCCGGGTCGCGCGGCCTGGCACCGCGCCTCGCCGCGTTGCCGAAAGGCCCTAGTAGCTCCGCTACGAGGACCTTCCGGCGCCTTGCGATGCACGGCACCAGACCACGCGACCTCATCGGACGCTCATAGTGCAAGGACCCCTGAGGAGCCGCGCGACTCACTCCCGGAAGCGGTCCCACAGCTTGGGGTACCGCTCGGCGAGGGCCCGCTCGTTCTCGAAGTCGACCGGCGTGCCCTCGGGCTCCGAGGCCGCGGGCGGAATGCCCAGATCGGGCGCCACGGTGCCGGTGAGCTGCTCGTACGCCTCGTCCGCCGCGTAGCCCAGCTCCTCGCCGTCACCGTCGACGTCCTCGTCGAAGTCGTCCAGCAGATCGGCGAGCGAGTCGGGGTCGTGCACGGCACCCTCGTACACCTCACGGCCCTGGCCGATCAGCCAGCAGCGGAAGAAGTCGAAGGCGTCGTCGCTGGCCCCGTCGAGCAGCACCCAGGCGGCGCCCCACAGGTCCCAGGTGTACGCCCGGTTGTAGCGGGCCTCGAAGTGACGGGCGAAGTCGAGGACCGACTCGGGGTCCAGCTGGAGCAGCCGCTCCACGAGAAGGTCGGCCTGCTCCTCCGGGTCGCCCTCGGCGGCCTCCCGGCTCGCGTCCACCAGCTCCCAGAACTCCGTCTCGTCCATCACGGGTCCAGCATCGGACCTCCGGGGGTGGTGCGCACCCCGGAGTACACGGGAAAGTCACACGCGATACAGCCGCCCGAGCCGCAGCGCGTCCTCGGCGAACCGCCGGCGAAGCGTCGCGGGGGACAGCACCTCGGCCTCCGGCCCCAGTGCCGTGAGCTGCGTATGGGCGACCTCCTCCGACTCCACCCGCAGCGTCACCGTCACCCACCCCTCCCCGTCGGCCTCCTCCGCCGCGGCCAGGGCGTCCCGCGCGGCCACCGCGTCGACGGCGTGCGGCAGCCCGCGCACCCCGGCCGCCGAGAGCCGTACGACGACCTCGGCCCGCAGAATCGAACGCGCGAACCGCTCGGCCTGCTCACCCCAGAACCCCGGCAGATCGAAGGCCTCGTCCCGCTCGAACCGCCCGTCAGGACCCTCCGACGCCTCGACGGCGACGAACCGGCCGACGCGGTACGTCCGGAAGGCCCCGGCGTCGACCGCCCGCGCGCACAGGTACCAGACGCCCGCCTTGAGCACGAGTCCGTACGGCTCCAGCTCCCGGGTGGCCTCGGCCTCCCCGCGCCGGTAGCGGGCCCGGATCCGCCGGTCGTCCCACACCGCGTCCGCGACGACGGGCAGCAGCGCGGGCACCTCCGGGTCCTGGAACCAGCCCGGCGCATCCAGATGGAACCGCTGCGCCGCCGTCCGCGGGGCGTCCCGCAGGGAGGGCATCAGCGCGGCGGACACCTTCAGCCGGGCCGCCGAGGCCGCGTCCTCCAGCCCCATCTCCCGCAGCGCCCCCGGCACCCCCGAAAGGAACAGCGCCTCGGCCTCCCCGCGCGCCAGCCCGGTCAGCCGCGTCCGGTACCCGCCGACCAGCCGGTACCCCCCGGCCCTCCCCCGATCGGCGTACACCGGCACCCCCGCCTCCGACAGCGCCTGCGCGTCCCGCGTCACGGTCCGCTCCGACACCTCCAGCTCCCGCGCGAGCGCGGCGGCCGTCATGGAGGGCCGGGACTGCAGCAGAAGCACCATCTTGATGAGCCGGGCGGCACGCATGGGTTCATGATGCCGGGGGCCACTGACAACGAAGGGGCACGGCTGCCGCCGTACCCCTTCACCGCTTCACCGCCCGTCTGCCCTCAGAGGACTTACAGGCCGTACTTCTCCCGCGCTTCCTTGACGGCCGTCGCCTTCACCTCGCCGCGACGGGCCAGCTGGGCCAGGGCCGCCACGACGATGGACTCCGCGTCGACGCCGAAGTGGCGGCGGGCGGCCTCGCGGGTGTCGGAAAGACCGAAACCGTCGGCACCGAGGGAGGAGTAGTCCTGCTCGACCCACTGCGCGATCTGGTCGGGCACCTGGCGCATGTAGTCGGACACCGCGAGCACCGGGCCCTCGGCGCCGTCCAGGACCCGCCGGACGTACGGGACGCGCTCCTCGCCGCGCAGGAGGGCCGCGTCGGCCTCCAGCGCGTCACGGCGGAGCTCCGTCCACGACGTGGCCGACCAGACGTCCGTGGCCACACCCCACTCCTCGGCCAGCAGCTGCTGCGCCTTGAGCGCCCAGTGGATCGCCGTACCGGAGCCGAGCAGCTGGATCCGCGGCGCGTTGGCCGCCGGGGACAGACCCGCCGACTCCGCCGTGTTGAAGCGGTACAGGCCCTTGACGATGCCCTCGTCGATGCCGGGGGCGGCGGGCTTGGCCGGCTGCGGCAGCGGCTCGTTGTAGACGGTGAGGTAGTAGAAGACGTTCTGGTCCTCGCCCGGGGCCGCCTCGCCGTACATGCGGCGCAGGCCGTCCTTGACGATCGTCGCGACCTCGTAGGCGAACGCCGGGTCGTACGTCAGCGCGGCCGGGTTGGTCGCGGCGATCACGGGGGAGTGGCCGTCCGCGTGCTGGAGGCCCTCACCGGTCAGCGTGGTGCGGCCCGCCGTCGCGCCGACGAGGAAGCCGCGGCCGAGCTGGTCGCCGAGCTGCCACATCTGGTCGGCCGTGCGCTGCCAGCCGAACATCGAGTAGAAGATGTAGAACGGGATCATCGCCTCGCCGTGCGTCGCGTACGCGGTGGACGCGGCGATGAAGTCGGCCATCGAACCGGCCTCGGTGATCCCCTCGTTGAGGATCTGGCCGTTCGTGGCCTCCTTGTAGTACATCAGCTGGTCACGGTCGACCGGCTCGTACGTCTGCCCCTTCGGCGAGTAGATGCCGAGAGAGGGGAAGAGGCTCTCCATGCCGAAGGTGCGCGCCTCGTCGGGGACGATCGGCACCCAGCGCTTACCCGTCTCCTTGTCGCGGACCAGGTCCTTGATCAGACGGACGAAGGCCATGGTCGTGGCGACGTTCTGCGAGCCCGAGCCCTTGTCGAAGGACGCGAACGCCTTCTCCGCGGGGGCGGGGAGGGGCGCCACCGGGTGGACACGGCGGGCCGGGGCCGGGCCGCCGAGGGCCGCGCGGCGCTCCTGGAGGTAGCGGACCTCGGGGGAGTCGGCGCCGGGGTGGCCGTAGGGGACGACCCCGTCGACGAACTGGCTGTCGGAGATCGGCAGCTCCAGCAGGTCACGCATCTTCTTGAACTCGTCCACCGTCAGCTTCTTCATCTGGTGGTTGGCGTTCTTCGACGCGAAGCCCTCGCCGAGGGTGAAGCCCTTGACGGTCTGGGCCAGGATCACGGTCGGCGCGCCCTTGTGCTCCAGGGCCGCCTTGTAGGCCGCGTAGACCTTGCGGGACTCGTGGCCACCGCGGGAGAGGTGGAAGCACTCGAGGATCTTGTCGTCGCTCAGCAGCTTCGCCATCTCGACGAGCGCCGGGTCCTTGCCGAAGAAGTCCTCGCGGATGTAGGCCGCGTCGCGCGTCTGGTACGTCTGCACCTGCGCGTCCGGCACCTCACGCAGCCGGCGTACGAGCGCGCCGGTCGTGTCGAGCTGGAACAGCTCGTCCCAGGCGGAGCCCCACAGGCTCTTGACGACGTTCCAGCCGGCGCCGCGGAACTGGGCCTCCAGCTCCTGCACGATCTTGAAGTTGGCGCGGACCGGACCGTCGAGGCGCTGCAGGTTGCAGTTGATGACGAAGGTCAGGTTGTCCAGGCCCTCGCGGGAGGCGAGCGCGAGTGCGGCCGTCGACTCCGGCTCGTCCATCTCGCCGTCGCCGAGGAAGGCCCAGACGTGGGAGTCCGAGACGTCCTTGATGCCGCGCGCGGTCAGATACCGGTTGAAGCGCGCCTGGTAGATCGCGGACAGCGGGCCGAGGCCCATCGACACCGTCGGGAACTCCCACAGCCAGGGCAGGCGCCGCGGGTGCGGGTAGGAGGGCAGGCCGTCGCCGCCCGCCTCCTGGCGGAAGTTGTCGAGGTGGGTCTCGTTCAGGCGGCCGTCGAGGAAGGCGCGGGCGTAGATGCCGGGGGAGGCGTGGCCCTGGATGTAGAGCTGGTCGCCCGAGCCGTCGGCCTCCTTGCCCCGGAAGAAGTGGTTGAAGCCGGTCTCGTAGAGCCAGGCCGCGGAGGCGAAGGTGGCGATGTGGCCGCCGACGCCGTGTTTGCTGCCCCGGGTCACCATGGCGGCCGCGTTCCAGCGGTTCCAGGCGGTGATCCGGGACTCCATCGCCTCGTCGCCGTCCACGGCGGGCTCGGCGGAGGTGGGGATGGTGTTGACGTAGTCCGTCTCGAGGAGCTTCGGCAGCGCGATGCCGGCGCCCTCGGCGCGTTCCAGCGTACGGCGCATCAGATACGCGGCACGGTGCGGCCCGGCCGCCTTGGCGACGGCGTCCAGGGAGGCCTGCCATTCGGCGGTCTCCTCCGGGTCCCGGTCGGGGAGCTGGTCGAGCGCGCTCGGCTGGATGGCGTTGGGGTCGGTCATGTCGCCGCCTTCCTCAGTCGAAGGGGGTTCCCTCATCAGGGTTCGGGGGTGCCCTTTGTCTTTGGCAGGACAGGGCGGAGGGCCTGGGTTCGGTGTCGGTTCACGACGCCGTTACGCGGCCCGTCGGCGACTGTAACCATTGATCGATGATCGATCAAAGGGTTGAGGGGCAAAACCTCTTGATCACGAGAAAATCGGCACGGGGTGCCTCGGTTACAGGCACCCCGTGCCGTGTTTTCGCATGGTTTTCGCAGGTGGGGAGACGTTTGAGCGAGGGGGCGCTCAAGGCGTCGACCGACTCAGGCACGGGGTGCGCAGCCCAGTACGTGGGCCTTCACGATGTCCGCGATCCGCGGATCCCGGCGCCGGAACGCCGCCACGAGTTCCTCGTGCTCCTCGGCGTACGACTGCTGCACGGTCCCCAGCCAGCGGATGGACAGCGCCGTGAACACCTCGATGCCGAGGCCCTCCCAGGTGTGCAGCAGCACGGAGTTGCCGGCGGCGCGCACGAGTTCCCGGTGGAAGCCGACGGTGTGCCGGACCTGGCCGGTGCCGTCGGAGTTCCGGTCGGCGTCGTACAGGGCGGCGACGTGCGGTTCCAGGGCCGAGCAGTCGCCCGCGAGCCTCTCCGCGGCCAGCTCCGCCGCGATGGCCTCCAGGCCGGCCCGGACCGGGTAGCTCTCCTCCAGGTCGGCGGCGGTCAGATTGCGGACCCGGACGCCCTTGTTGGGGGCGGACTCGATGAGTCGCAGCGACTCCAGCTCGCGCAGGGCCTCGCGCACGGGGGTCTGGCTGACCTCCAGCTCGGTCGCGATACGGCGCTCCACGATCCGCTCGCCCGGCTTCCAGCGCCCGCTGACGATCCCTTCCACGATGTGCTCGCGGATCTGTTCGCGCAGCGAGTGGACGACGGGCGCGGTCATGAGGGCTCCTTAGGGAGGGGCCGCCCCTCGGCCCCGGGGGCGTTCGACGTTTAGACAATACGGCCGGTTCGCTCCGCGGGGAGGGGGCGTGAGGGTGCTTTTGCCCAGGTGAGACGAGGCGCACACGGTGTTTTGCGGCGCGGCGGAGCTCGGGCCGGTCCGTTGTTCGGCGGGCGCGGACTGTGTGTGGCTGGTCGCGCCCACGCGGCGGAGCCGCATATCGATACAGCCCCGGGCCCCTGGGGGGTTGCAGTCGGCCCCGCTGCAAAGCGGCGCCCCGCCCGGAAAGATCCGGACGGGGCGCCGTACTGCCTGATCAGCGAATCAGAGGCCCAGCTCTACCTCGAACTCGCCGGCCTCCAGGATCGCCTTGACCGCCGTCAGGTAGCGGGCCGCGTCGGCGCCGTCGACCAGGCGGTGGTCGTAGGAGAGGGTCAGGTAGGTCATGTCGCGGACGCCGATGACCGTGCCCTCCTCGGTCTCGATGACGGCCGGACGCTTGACCGTGGCACCGATGCCGAGGATCGCGACCTGGCCCGGCGGCACGATGATCGTGTCGAAGAGCGCACCGCGCGAACCGGTGTTGGAGATGGTGAAGGTCGCGCCGGACAGCTCGTCCGGGGTGATCTTGTTGGCCCGGACCTTGCCCGCGAGCTCGGCGGTGGCCTTGGCGATACCGGCGATGTTGAGGTCGCCCGCGTGCTTGATGACCGGGGTCATCAGGCCCTTCTCGGAGTCCACCGCGATACCGACGCTCTCGGTGTCGAAGTAGGTGATCGTGCCCTCGGCCTCGTTGATCTTGGCGTTGATGACCGGGTGGGCCTTCAGCGCCTGGGCCGCCGCCTTGACGAAGAACGGCATCGGGGAGAGCTTGACGCCCTCGCGCGCCGCGAAGGAGTCCTTCGCCTTGGCACGGAGCTTCATCAGGCGGGTGACGTCGACCTCGACGACCGACGACAGCTGGGCCTGCTCGTGCAGCGCCTTGACCATGTTGTCGCCGATGACCTTGCGGATGCGCGGCATCTTGACGGTCTGGCCACGGAGGGGGGAGGCCTCCAGGGCGGGCGCCTTCTTGGCGGCCGGGGCAGCGGCAGCGGCCGGAGCCGGAGCGGCGGCCTTCGCGGCCTCGGCGGCGGCGATGACGTCCTGCTTGCGGATACGGCCGCCGACGCCGGTGCCCTTGACGGTGCCCAGGTCGACGCCGTTCTCGGCGGCGAGCTTGCGCACCAGCGGGGTCACGTAGGCGCCGTCGTCACCGGCCGGGGCGGCGGGAGCCGGAGCCGCCGGGGCGACCGGGGCGGGCGCCGGAGCCGGAGCGGACGGGACCGGCTCGGGAGCCGGGGTGGTCTGCTGCTGCGGGGCCGGGGTGGTGGGCGCCTGCGGGGCCGGGGCGGCCGGAGCGGGCGCCGGAGCCGCAGGGGCGGCCGGAGCCGGAGCGGCGGGGGCCGGGGCAGGAGCGGCGGGGGCCTCGGCGGCGGGCGCCGGAGCCGGGGCGGCCGGGGCCGGGGCAGCGGCCGGAGCCGCACCCGGGGCGCCGATGACGGCCAGCTTGGCGCCGACCTCGGCGGTCTCGTCCTCACCGACGGTGATCTCGAGCAGCACACCGGAGGTGGGCGCCGGGATCTCGGTGTCGACCTTGTCCGTGGAGACCTCGAGCAGCGGCTCGTCGGCCTCGACGGAGTCGCCGACCGACTTCAGCCAGCGGGTGACGGTGCCCTCGGTGACGGACTCGCCGAGCGCGGGCAGGACCACGTCCGTGCCCTCGGCGCTGCCGGCACCGGCGGCGGCGTCGGCGGTGGGAGCCGGGGCCGGAGCGGCCTGCTCGGTGGAGGGCTGGGCGGCCGGGGCCGGCTCGGGAGCCGGCGGGGCGACCTCCTCGGCGGCCGGAGCCGGAGCAGCGGCCGGGGCGCCGGTGCCGTCGTCGATGATCGCCAGCTCGGCGCCCACCTCGACGGTCTCGTCCTCGGCGACCTTGATGGACGCCAGGATGCCCGCGGCGGGCGCGGGGATCTCGGTGTCGACCTTGTCGGTGGAGACCTCGAGCAGCGGCTCGTCGGCCTCTACGCGCTCACCCTCGGCCTTCAGCCAGCGGGTGACGGTGCCCTCGGTGACGCTCTCGCCGAGCGCCGGAAGGGTTACGGAAACCGCCATGGTTTCGGTTGCTCCTTACGAATTGCGGAAGTCTGTGTCGTCGCTGTGAGCGGAGTCGCTTCGTCGACCGAGGGGTCAGTCGTGCGAGTGCAGCGGCTTGCCCGCCAGGGCCAGGTGGGCCTCGCCGAGCGCCTCGTTCTGCGTCGGGTGGGCGTGGACGAGCTGGGCGACCTCGGCCGGCAGCGCCTCCCAGTTGTAGATCAGCTGGGCCTCGCCGACCTGCTCGCCCATGCGGTCACCGACCATGTGGACGCCGACCACGGCACCGTCCTTGACCTGGACGAGCTTGATCTCGCCCGAGGTGTTCAGGATCTTGCTCTTGCCGTTGCCCGCCAGGTTGTACTTCAGAGCGACGACCTTGTCCGCGCCGTAGATCTCCTTGGCCTTGGCCTCGGTGATACCCACGGAGGCGACCTCGGGGTGGCAGTACGTCACCCGCGGGACGCCGTCGTAGTCGATCGGGACGGTCTTCAGGCCGGCCAGGCGCTCCGCCACCAGGATGCCCTCGGCGAAGCCGACGTGCGCGAGCTGCAGCGTCGGGACCAGGTCGCCGACGGCGGAGATGGTCGGGACGTTGGTGCGCATGTACTCGTCGACCAGGACGTAGCCGCGGTCCATGGCGACGCCCTGCTCCTCGTAGCCGAGACCGGCGGAGACGGGGCCGCGGCCGACCGCGACGAGCAGGACCTCGGCCTCGAACTCCTTGCCGTCGGCCAGGGTGACCTTGACGCCGTCGGCGGTGTACTCGGCCTTCGAGAAGAAGGTGCCCAGGTTGAACTTGATGCCGCGCTTGCGGAACGCGCGCTCAAGAAGCTTGGAGGAGTTCTCGTCCTCGACCGGGACGAGGTGCTTCAGGCCCTCGATGACCGTGACGTCGGAGCCGAAGGACTTCCACGCGGAGGCGAACTCGACGCCGATGACGCCGCCGCCCAGGATGATCGCGGACTTCGGCACGCGGTCCAGGACGAGGGCGTGGTCCGAGGAGATGATCCGGTCGCCGTCGATCTCCAGGCCCGGCAGCGACTTCGGCACGGAGCCGGTCGCCAGCAGGACGTGACGGCCCTGGACGCGCTGGCCGTTCACGTCGACGGAGGTCGGGGAGGACAGTCGGCCCTCACCCTCGATGTACGTCACCTTGCGGGAGGCGACGAGTCCCTGGAGACCCTTGTACAGGCCGGAGATGACCCCGTCCTTGTACTTGTGGACCCCGGCGATGTCGATGCCCTCGAAGGTGGCCTTCACACCGAACTGCGCGCTCTCGCGGGCCTGGTCGGCGATCTCGCCCGCGTGCAGCAGGGCCTTGGTGGGGATGCAACCCCGGTGCAGGCAGGTGCCGCCGACCTTGTCCTTCTCGATCAGGGCGACGTCCAGGCCCAGCTGCGCCCCGCGCAGGGCCGCGGCGTAACCGCCACTACCACCGCCGAGGATCACTAGGTCGAAAACGGTGCTGGCGTCGTTCGCCACGTCACGTCCTCCATGCATGTGCGCCGTACGCCGGTCTCCAGTGACCGGGCGGCGGCTGGTGTCCGGCCGCTCTTTCTTCGGCCCTGTGGTGGGGGCCCTGTCCTGCCGAGCCCCATCTTCGCACTTGTCGAGGGCGTCCGAGACGCGGGGCCGGGGTGTGAGACACCCCACGCTCACTTGTGAGGAGGGGACTGCTCCCACTCGGGGGCGCGGGGCTGTGCCGATATGCGGCTCCGCCGCGCGGGCGCGATCAGCCGAGGCGCCCTCCAGGGGCGCGGGGAACTGCGCGACCAGCCCCACACGAGCCGCACCCGCCGTACCGCGGATCGGCCCGAGTGATATGGCGCACAGAACCCCGCTCCCCCAGGGAACTCAGCCCAGGTCGCCCGCGGACGTCAGCTCGGCGAGCCGGACCAGCGTCCGCACGGCCGACCCCGTACCACCCTTCGGCGTGTACCCGAAGGGCCCGCCCTCATTGAACGCGGGCCCCGCGATGTCCAGGTGTGCCCACGTGATCCCCTCGCCCACGAACTCCCGCAGGAAGAGACCGGCCACCAGCCCGCCGCCCATCCGCTCACCCATGTTCGCGATGTCGGCCGTGGGGGAGTCCATCCCCTTGCGCAGGTGCTCCGGCAACGGCATCGGCCACGCCGGCTCCCCGACCTCCTCCGCCGCCTCGTGCACCGCGGAGCGGAACGCGTCGTCGTTCGCCATGATCCCGAACGTCCGGCTGCCCAGCGCGAGCACCATCGCCCCGGTCAGGGTCGCGACGTCCACGATCGCGTCCGGCTTCTCCGCGGACGCGGCCCACAGCGCGTCGGCCAGCACGAGCCGGCCCTCGGCGTCGGTGTTGAGCACCTCCACCGTCTTGCCGCTGAACATCCGCAGCACGTCACCGGGGCGCACGGCGGAGCCCGACGGCATGTTCTCGGCCAGCGCCAGCCAGCCGGTGACGTTGACCTCCAGGCCGAGGCGGGCGGCGGCGACGACCGCGGCGAACACGGCGGCGGCGCCGCTCATGTCGCACTTCATCGTCTCGTTGTGCCCGGCGGGCTTGAGGGAGATGCCGCCCGAGTCGTAGGTGATGCCCTTGCCGACGTAGGCGAGGTGCTTCTTCGCCTTGGAGTGCGTGTACGACAGCTTCACCAGGCGGGGCGTGGCCGCCGAGCCGCCGCCGACGCCGAGGATGCCGCCGTAGCCGCCCTTGACGAGCGCCTTCTCGTCGAGCACCTGCACCTTGATGCCGTGCTCCTTGGCCGCGGCCTGCGCGATCGCGGCGAACGCCTCGGGGGTGAGGTCGTTCGGCGGGGTGTTGATCAGGTCGCGGGCGCGGTTGAGCTCCTCGGTGACCGTGGTCGCGTGCACGACCGCGGCCTTGTGCTCCTTGTCGCGGGGCTTGGCACCGAGCAGGGCGACCTCGGCGAGCGGCGCCTTGCCGTTCTTCGCCTTGGGGTCCTTGCCGTTGTCCTTGTACGTGTCGAAGGAGTACGCGCCGAGCAGCGCGCCCTCGGCGACCGCGCCGACCGCAGCCGCGTCCGCCAGCGGCAGGGCGAAGGCGGCCTTCTTGGACCCGGCGAGACCCCGGGCGGCCACGCCGGCCGCCCTGCGCAGCGCCTCGGTGTCGTACGAGGAGTCCTTCTCGGGCTCCGCGCCCAGCCCCACCGCCACCACGAGCGGCGTCTTGAAGCCGGCCGGTGCGGGCAGCTTCGTCACCTCGCCCTCGGCCCCGGAGGCGCCGAGGGTTTCCAGGACGGCGGCGAGGCGGCCGTCGTACCCCTTGTCCACGGCCTCGGCGCCGGGTGCGACGACGAGGCTCGCGGACTTGGGTGCGGTGCCCTTGGCGACTCCGACGACGATCGCGTCGGCGCGCAGGCCGGGCGCCGCGGCGGTGCTGAGAGTGAGAGCAGTCACGGTGGTGAATTCTCGCTTCCGGTGTGAAGTTCCGTTGGCCGAACTGTGTGGGTCGACCGGCCCCGACCGCCGACCCTAGATCGGGACCGAGGGTGCGGTTTCCGTCGGGGGTGCTCACCGGCGCGGCGAACCGGTGCGGAGGACCCGGGACGAGCCTACGCGCGTGCGTGCGTTCGCTCATTCCTGTGGGTGGTCACCTGTCGGAGATCATCCTTGATGTACGTCGCCCCACAGCCTGGAGACCGCCCGGTGAAACGTCCGATCCTGCTCGTCGCACTTCTGCTGCTCGCGGGCTGCACCTCCGCTCCGGACGACGAACCCGGCGACACCTCCGGCAGCGGCGGGCGTTGGCGGCCCGAGCCCGGCGTGGCCTGGCAGTGGCAGCTCAGCGGCCGCCTCGACACCTCCGTCGACGTGCCGGTCTACGACATCGACGGCTTCGACCAGTCCGGGGCCACGGTCGCCGCCCTGCACGCCAAGGGCCGCAAGGTCATCTGCTACCTCTCCACCGGCGCCTGGGAGGACTGGCGTCCGGACGCGGGGAAGTTCCCGAAAGCCGTGGTGGGCAAGGGCAACGGCTGGAAGGGCGAGCGCTGGCTCGACATCCGCCGCACCGACGTCCTGGAACCGTTGATGGCGGCCCGCCTCGACATGTGCCGCGAGAAGGGCTTCGACGCGGTCGAGCCGGACAACATGGACGGCTACGACAACACCACCGGCTTCCCCCTCGAGGCGGCCGACCAGCTCCGCTACAACCGCCTCGTCGCACGCCTGGCCCACGAGCGGGGGATGTCCGTCGGTCTGAAGAACGACCTCGACCAGATCCCCGAGCTGGTGGGCGACTTCGACTTCGCGGTCAACGAACAGTGCGCCCAGTACGACGAGTGCGCCACCATGGAGCCGTTCATCAAGGCAGGCAAGGCGGTCTTCCACGTCGAGTACGAACTCCCCACGGACCGCTTCTGCGCCGAGTCCCGCCGCCTGAAGCTGAGTTCCATGCTCAAGAAGTACGAACTGGGGGCCTGGCGACAGGCGTGCTGACGTCAGACGCCGAGTGACAGCACCACGAGCGCCGTCGTCGCCGCCGTCTCCGCGAGGCCCCCGAACACATCGCCGGTGATCCCGCCGAAGCGACGCGTGCAGTGCCGCAGCAGGAGTTCGGCGACGACGGCGGCGACGACCACCGCCAGGGCGGCACGGACGAGGCCGTACGGCCCGAGGAGGGCGCCCACGGCCGCGGCGAATCCGGTGACGGCCAGGGCGACGACCGCCGCGCCGCCCACCGGAACCACCCCGGCGACGGCGGCCCCCAGCCCCTCCGGCCGGGCGGCCGGCACCCCGGCGCGCGCGGCCAGCGTCAGCGCGAGGCGGGCCGCGGACGCCGAGACGACGGCGGCCACCGCGCCCCGGGCCCAGGAGTCGCCGTACGCCTGGGCCAGCGCTGCCACCTGGGCGAACAGGACGAACACGAGGGTGATCACGCCGAACGGTCCGATGTCCGACTGCTTCATGATCCGCAGCGCGTCCTCGGCGGGCTTGCCGCTGCCGAGCCCGTCCGCGGTGTCGGCGAGCCCGTCGAGGTGCAGGCCACGGGTGAGCACGGCGGGTACGGCGGTGGAGGCGACGGCGGCGAGGAGGGGCCCGGCGCCCAGGAAGAGCGACAGCAGCCCCAGCGCGGCGGCGCACACGCCGATCACCAGCCCGGCCAGCGGGGCGCACAGCATGCCGCCGCGCGCCGCCTCGCGGTCCCAGCGGGTCACCTCGACCGGCAGCACGGTCAGGGTGCCGAAGGCGAACCGGAGGCCGTCCGGCCAGGGGGCGGTGGAGGAGTCGGGCACCGGCGCAGGTTACCGGGCGGTCGGAAGAGCGACCGAGGGGGGCGGGGATAAAGTGCGCATATGGGAGATTGGTTGCAGCGAAACATCGTCGAACCGGGCAAACTGCCGCTCCTTCTCGCCCTCACCTCCTTGATCCTGACCTTCGTGATCACCCGGGTCATCACCCGCCTCATCCGGGCGGGCAAGGGGCCGTTCCGCAACGTCGAGTCGACGGGCGGGGTGCACATCCACCACGTGGTCCCGGGGATCCTGCTCACCCTGATCGGCGGCTTCGGCGCGGTCGCCAGCAGCCGGTTCGGCTTCGGCTCCGCCCTGTGCGGGGTCCTGTTCGGCGTCGGCGCCGGGCTGGTCCTCGACGAGTTCGCGCTGATCCTGCACCTCGACGACGTCTACTGGACCGAGGAGGGCCGCAAGAGCGTCGAGGTCGTGGTGGTCACGGCGGCCCTGGTGGGCCTGCTCCTGCTGGGCTTCGCCCCCTTCGGGGTCAACGACCTCTCCGGGACCGAAGCCGAGAACCGCGGCACGGCCCTCGGCACCATCGGGGTCAACTTCCTCTTCGCCCTCATCTGCCTCTTCAAGGGCAAGGCCCGCCTCGCCGTCTTCGGTGTGATCATCCCCTTCATCGCCCTGGTCGGCGCCATCCGCCTGGCCCGCCCCGGCTCCAAATGGGCCCGCCGCTTCTACCGCAACCGCCCCCGCGCCCGGGCCAAGGCCGGGCTGCGCGCCTACCGGCACGACCGCCGCTGGTCCCGCCCCCGCCGGGCGTTCGAGGACTGGCTCGGCGGCAAACCCGACCCGGCACAGCTCCCCGACGGCCGCTGACCCACGCGCCAGGCCGAGGCCGCCCACAGCACCAGCACCCCCGCGATCGCCGCCAGGTGCTCCTTGCCGGCCAGGTTCCCCTTCAGCATCACCTCGACGACCATCGCCAGGACGACCGCCCCCGCGGTGACGTACGCGCCGTAGCGCAGGCCGAGGAACACGGCCAGGCCCACCACGGCCGCCGACGGGCCGGTGTCCACGAGGTGCGCGTCCGAGGCGGGCAGGCCCAGCGGGCCGCCGGGGCCGAGGGCGATGCCGACGCGGGCGTAGAGGGTGCCGGCGACAGTGGCGACGTACGCGACGAGGAGGGTCCGCCACCGGCCCAGGCAGAGCTCCGCGATCCCGAACACCAGCAGGACCTGCACGAGCGCGCCCCACACGGGCAGGTCCAGCGCCGGCACGAAGAGCGAGAGCGGGGTGCGCAGGAGGGCCAGCCACAGGGGGTCCTCGGCCCGTACGGCACCGATGTCCTGAACGAACCGGTAACCCCAGGACTGGTGGTGCACGATGTGCAGGGCCGCCGCCAGACACACCGCCCCCAGCGTCATCGCCACCGCCCGCCCGCGCCGCGCCGGCAGCGGCTCGCGCGCGGTCGCGTACAGCGCCCCCCACTCCGCACGCGCCCAGCCGGCGAGGGTGCTCATCGCAGGAACCCCTCCGCGCGGGCCGACGCGAGACCGATGCGGGGCAGGTCCGCGCTCTTCTCGAAGAGCAGGAAGCGCGGCTCCCAGATGGGCCGGTACTTCGCGTTGGCGCGGTACAGCGACTCGATCTGCCACCACCGCGAGAAGAAGCTGAGCAGCGACCGCCACAGCCGCAGCACCGGCCCTGCACCCAGGCGGGCGCCCCGTTCGAACACCGAGCGGAACATCGCGAAGTTCAGCGACACCTGGGTGATCCCGATCTCCCCGGCGCGCCGCAACAGCTCGATGACCATGAACTCCGTCAGGCCGTTCTCGGCGTCCCGGTCGCGCCGCATCAGGTCCAGCGACAGCCCCTTCGGCCCCCACGGCACGAAGGACAACAGCGCCTTCACCTCGCCGTGGGCGTCCGCGCACTCGAGCATCACGCACCGCCCGTCCCCGGGATCCCCGAGCCGCCCCAGCGCCATGCTGAACCCCCGCTCGGTGGCCCCGTCGCGCCAGCCGTCCGCGCGCCGCACCAGAGCGGCCATCTCGTCGGCCGGAACGTCCTCGTGCCGCCGTACGCGCACGGTGTACCCGGCCCGCCGCACCCGGTTGTACGCCTGCCGTACGGTCCGCATGGCCCGCCCCTCCAGGGTGAAGTCGGCGACCTCCACGACAGCCTCGTCGCCGAGCTCCAGCGCGTCGAGGCCGTGCCGGGCGTACACGGTCCCGGCCTCCTCGCTCGCTCCCATCACCGCCGGGATCCAGCCGTGCGCACGGGCCTCGGCGAGCCACGGCTCGATCGCCCCGGGCCACGCCTCCGGGTCCCCGAGCGGGTCCCCGGAGGCCAGCGACACCCCGCCGACGACCCGGTAGGCGACGGCCGCCTTGCCGGTGGGGGACCAGACGACGCTCTTCTCCCGGCGCAGCGCGAAGTATCCGAGCGAGTCCCGCTCCCCGTGCCGCTCCAACAGGTCCCGCAGCCGCCGCTCATCGTCCTCGGTGAGCGGGTCGACGGCCCGCCGGGAGCGGAAGGCGGCGTACAGGACGGTGAGGACGAGGGCCGTACTGAGCACGTTGACGGCCACGTCGACCCAGTTCGGCGTGGTGATGCCGGGGGAGCGGAAGTCGGAGATGGAGACCAGCCGGAGCGTGCCGTAGCGCCAGCGTTCGGCGAAGGTGGACGCGGCCCGCGCCTGGTTGGTCGCCGTCACCAGCAGCGCCGCGAGCAGCGACGACGCGAGCAGTCCGCCCACGCCCACGACGGCCGCGAGCTTCGGGTTGGCCCGGTCGCCCTTGGCGTAGAACTCCCGCCGTCCGAGCACCAGCGCGGCCACGAAGGCGGCGGTCAGGCCCAGTGAGACCCAGTTCTGCGGGTGCCGCCGGATCTCGGGGAACGCCATGGCGAACGTGAACAGCGCGAGGAACGCCCCACTGAGCCCGAGGTTCAGGATCCATGCGGCGCGCTTGCGACGCCGCATGGTGACCGCCAGGAACACCGTGAAGACCCCGGAGGCGAAGCCGGCGGTCAGCAGATACGGCGTGAACAAGTCCTGCTGGTTGTGCCGTCGCACGTCCTGCCCCAGGGACACCCACAGCGCACTGAGGAAGTTGACGAACGCGACGAGACGCAGATACCAGACGGCGAATCGGGCATATCCCATGAGTTGGGATCATATGGTCCCGACGGCCTCGTCCGGCGGTGCCGAACCGGCCGGACTACTCCTCCGTCTCCGGCTTCTCCGTCTCCGGCTTCTCCGTCTCCGGCTTCTCGGGCTCCGCCGCCTCGGAAGCCTCGGGCCTCTCCGGCAGTTCCGCCGCCAGCGCGGACGCGGCCAGCACCAGGGGCAGGGCCAGCAGGGCGCCCGCGCCCTCGCCCACCTTCACGCCCTGGTCCAGCAGCGGCTCGAGCGCCATCCGGTCCAGTGCCTTGCTCTGTCCCGGCTCGCCGCTGTTGTGGGCCGCGAGCCACCAGTCCGGCGCCCGGAACGCGATCCGCTGCCCGACCAGCGCACAGGCGGCGGCCACGACACCGTCGAGGACCACCGGCATCTTCCGTACGGCGCTCTGCAGCAGGAACCCCGTCATCGCGGCGACATCGGCGCCGCCCGCGGTCGCCAGCAGCTGCAACTGGTCCCCGAGCACCGGCCGGGCCCGCCGCAACGCGTCGCGGATCGCCGCGCACTTGCGCATCCACGCCAGGTCGTCGATCGCGAGACCGCCCCGCCCGGTCACCACGGAGGCGTCGGTCCCGCACAACGCGGCGACCAGCACACCCGCCACCGTGGTCCCGCCCACGCTCACATCGCCGAGCACGACCAGATCCGTACCGGAGTCGGCCTCCTCGTCGGCGACCGCGACCCCGGCCCGGAAGGCCGCCTCGGCCTCCTCCAGGGTCAGCGCGTCCTCGATGTCGATACGGCCACTGCCGCGCCGCACCCGATGCCGTACGACGTCCTCCGGCAGCGTCTGCGGGTCGCAGTCCAGCGCCATGTCCACCACCCGCACCGGCACCCCGAGCCGCCGCGCCAGCACGGACACGGGCCGGCCGCCCTCCAGGACCTCCCGCACCAGCTCCCCGGCGCTGCCCGCGGGCCGCGCGGAGACACCCAGCTCGGCGATGCCGTGATCACCGGCGAACAACACCACCCGAGGCCGCTCCACCGGCCGCACCGGCACGGCGCCCTGCGCCGCCGCCAGCCACTCACCCAGTTCGTCGAGGCGCCCCAGCGATCCGGGCGGCACGATCTGACGTTCTCGGCGCGCCTCGGCGTCACGGCGGACCCCGCCGTCGGGGCGTTCGATCAGATCGGAGAAGTCGTCGAGATTAAGCGAGCTCATTCGCCGAACAGTACCGGCACCGGTCGAACAGGGCCGCGCCACATGGCCACCACACCCCCGTGCCGTCATTGCACCCGAGGGTCTGATCCCATACGTTCCGTTTTGCAGCGGATTGTCGTAACGCCCCTCCGTAGGGAGCCGCCCGTGCCCGCCAAGCCCAGACCCACCCAACTGGCCCTGCCCGTCGAACACTTCCACGAGCCGCGCCGACCGGACTGCCCCTGGTGCGGCGCGACGCGTCTGCGCCCCCGCAAACGGGACACCTTCCCCATCGACGAGTGCGTCGACTGCGGCCACGCCTTCCAGAACCCCCGCCTCACCCCCGAAGGCCGCGAGTACCACCGCCGCGCCGCCGCGGCCCCGCCCGGCGCCCCCACCTTCCGGCACCTGCGGGCCGTCGCCCGCGCCATACTGCCGTTCCCCGAGCCGGAGAGCTGGCTGGACGTGGGCACGGGCACCGCCCGCTTCCCCGTCGCGGCGAAGAGGGTCTTCCCCTACACGTCCTTCGACGGCCTCGACCCCACCCGCCGCGTGGAACGGGCCTGGGCGGCCGAGCGTGTGGAGGAGGCGTACATCGGTCACCTCACCGCCCCGGACATCGCCGCCCGCCTGCGCGGTCGCTACGACGTCGTCAGCATGCTTCACCACCTGGAGCACACGCCCGACCCCCGCGCGGAACTCCACGCCGGCCTCGCCGCCCTCCGCCCCGGCGGCCACCTCCTGTTGGAACTCACCAACCCCCAAAGCGTGTTCGCGTCCCTGCTGGGCAGATGGTGGCACCCCCACACCCAGCCCACCCACCTCCACCTGATCCCCCCGGCCAACCTCCTCGTCGAGCTGGAGTACGAGGGCTGCACGATCGTCACCCTGGACCGCCACACCCCCCACACCCCCACCGACCTGGCCAGGGCGACCACCCACGCCCTCTCCCGCGCCCTCCCCGCCCCCGCGACGGCCCCCTTCACCGCCACGGCCACCCTCCTGGACCGCGCCCTGGCCCCGGTACTCCGCCACACCGCCTTCTCCAACGCCTACTGGGTGATCGCCCGCAAGGGCTGAACGCGTCACCCAGGCCCACCCCTAAGGGGTCCTTGGCCCTAACCCCGCAGCACCCACGCCTGCCCCGCCACCACCAGCAGAACCTGCTCGCACTCACTCGCGAACGCCGCGTTCAACCGCCCCAGCTCATCCCGGTACCGCCGCCCGGACGCGGTCGCCGGCACGATCCCCGAACCGACCTCGTTCGACACGGCGACCACGGTCCGCCGAGCCGCCCGCACCGCCGCCGTCAACTCCGTGACCCGCGCCCGCAACGCCCGCTCACCCCCGCCCGCCCACACCGCGTCGTCCCACGCCCCCACGGAGTCCATCGCGTCCGTCAGCCACAGGGACAGACAGTCGATCAGCAGCGGCGCGCCCTCCTCCGCCAGCAGAGGCACCAGGTCGCACGTCTCCACCGTCCGCCACGACCCCGGCCTGCGCTCCCGGTGCACGGCGACCCGGGCCGCCCACTCGGTGTCCCCGCCCCGCGAACCCCCCGTGGCGACGTACAGCACCTCGGGAAACGACTCCAGCCGCCGCTCGGCCTCCACCGACTTCCCCGACCGCGCCCCGCCCAGCACCAGCGTCCGCCGCGGTACGTCCGGCACCTCCTCGTACGCCCCCACCACCAGCGTGGACCCGTCCGCCACCGCCCGCGCCCCCGCCGCCGCGAGCCGCCGCCGCAACTCCGCGCCGGGCGGCACGTCGTGGTCGAGGTGAACGGCGATCACATCCGTGGTCGGCCCGACCGCGCCCACCGCCCGCAGCTTCGCCAACGCGTCCGGCCGCCCCACGACGTCCAGGAGCACCATGTCGTACCCGGCGGCGGCGTCACCGCCCTCCTCCAGCCCGGCCGGCGCGCCCCCGGGCGGCAGATACAGCAACCGCTGCCCGTCCGGCCCGGTCACCGCGTACCCCGTGCCCGGCGCGTCCATCGCCACCGCCCGCACCCGATGCCCCGTCAGCAGCGTCAACTCCCGCCCGTCCGGCACCCGCGCGGGCTGCGGCAGCCCGGCCGGCACCTCGACCGGCGGCCCGTCGTGCGGATGCGACAGCAGCACCTGCCGTACACCCCCGAGCGAATGCCCCGCCCGCGCCGCCGCGAACGCCGCACCGGGCGTCAGATCCAGCAACAGCGCCCCGTCCACGAGCACCGCTGTCGCCGTCCGGGCGTCCACCCCTACGGCGACCGCACAGGCGGCACAGGGACAGTCGGGCCGGGGGAGGCCGGCGGGGGCACCTGTACCAAGCAGAGTCACTTCCACGAACCGATTCTCGCCGTCCACGACACAACACGCGCACCGGACACCCCCCCAAGGGGCGCGGGGCTGTCACACACGTGGGCCGGAATTTCACGGCGCACCCGGCGGAGCGCATACGCTCTTCCCTGCACCTGTTCACATCTGGGAGGCGTACATGGCGGCATGGACGTGGCGGTTCGAGAAGGCCGACGGGACGGAGGTCCAGCCCGCGGTGCAGCCCGAGGAGTTCACGACACAGGGAGACGCCGAGTCGTGGATCGGGGAGCAGTGGAAGGCCCTGGTCGAAGGCGGCACGGACCAGGTGCGGCTGTTCGAGGACGTCACGGAGATCTACGGCCCGATGAGCCTGCACGCCGAAGAGCCGGCGTCGTAACCGACCCGAACCACCCGTACGACAAGGAGGGGCGGCCCGCACCGGGCCGCCCCTCCTTCATGTCCTTCATGTCCGTGCTCAGGGGCCTCAGCCCCGCACCCCGCACAGATGCAGCAACGCCGCGACCCCTCGGTACGGATCCGTCCGTCCCGCCCGCTCCTCCGCGGCCAGCAGCGCGTCCAGGTCCGCCGGGAGCTCCGCGTCGTCCGCCGCCGTGTCGGTGAAGATCCGCACGCCGTACCAGGCCTGGAGCGGCGCCCCGATCCCGGCCAGCGTCGCGGTCAGCGTGGCGAGCCGGTCCGCGCGTACGTCCAGCCCGAGCCGGTTGGTGTAGGACACCGTGTCGAAGGCGCCCAGGGTGCCGGTCCAGTCGCCGGACAGGCCCGGCCGCATCGCCAGCGCGTCGCCGTTGCGCACGAGCAGGGACAGCAGCCCGCCCGGGGCGAGCATCCGGGCCAGCCCGGCCAGCAGCGCGTCCGGCTCCTCGACGTACATGAGGACGCCGTGGCACAGCACCACGTCGAAGCTGCCCGGCAGGAAGTGCACGCCGGTGTCGCGGCCGTCGCCCGCGATGATCCGCATCCGCTCCCGGATGCCCTCCGGCTCACCGGAGAGGGCCTCGCGGGCCGCGGCGATCATCTCCGCGTCCTGTTCGAGACCGGTCACCTGGTGCCCGGCCCGGGCCAGCCGCAGCGCCTGCGTGCCCTGGCCCATCCCCACGTCGAGCACCCGCAGCCGCTGCCCGACCGGATACCGGCCCACTATCTGCTCTTCGAGCTGGCGGGAGACCAGCTCCTGTCGTACGACGTCACGCAGCGCGCCCAGCTTGCCGAGCCAGGCCTTGGCCGCGCCCCCGGAGAAAGACGCAGTGCTCAGGGCCGCTCTCCGCGCTTGACCTGCGGCTTGGGCAGCCGGAGCCGACGCATCTGGAGCGAGCGCATCAGGGCGTAGGCGACCGCGCCACGCCGGTTCTGGTCGGGGAAGCGCTCGGTGAGCCGCTTGCGCAGCCGGAAGCCCGTGGCGAACGAGTCGAGCACGATCAGCACGATCACGACCAGCCACAGCAGCAGCGCGATGCTCTGCAGCGCGCCCACCCGCACCATGCTCAGCACGAGGATGACCACGGCCATGGGCAGGAAGAACTCCGCCACGTTGAACCGAGAGTCGATGAAGTCGCGGGCGAACTTGCGGACCGGGCCCTTGTCCCGGGCGGGCAGGAACCGCTCGTCGCCGCCGGCCAGCGCCTGGCGCTGCCTCTCCATCGCGGCACGACGCTCCTCGCGCTGCCGCTTGGCGGCGTCCTTGCGCGTCAGGGACGTGTTGGCGACGCTGCGGCGCTGGGACTGGGCCTCATTGCGCTTGGGCGTGGGCCTGCCCTTCTTGGCCTGCGGGTCACGGGTCTGCTTGGAGAGGGTCACCGGAGCGCTGTCGCTCGGGGCCTTCTCTTCCTTGGCACGGCTACGGAACACAAAACCCAAGGGTACGGGGTCGGGGGCATGGACCCCAGCCCGGCGGGGAACGATCCGGCAACACCAGTCGTCCTGTAGGGGGACAGAGGGGACGTTGCGCACACCTCGTGGACACCCCCGGCGAAGGGCAGGATACGGCGGGAGACCCCGGGGACCACCTACTCCCTGTGCCGGAGCGGGTGCGTACGTACTCGTCCTTGGGGATGAGCGCATCCGTCCCCGAACAGTGCGTCAATGGATGCAGGGCCCGTACTGTGGGTCTTGTCGCAGAGCTGGAGCTGGACGTCAGAAGGGGGCGCGCGAAGCCCATGAGCGGTGTCATGAAGCGTATGGGGATGATCTTCCGCGCGAAGGCGAACAAGGCCCTTGACCGGGCCGAGGACCCGCGCGAGACCCTCGATTACTCGTATCAGAAGCAGTTGGAGCTCCTGCAGAAGGTCCGCCGTGGCGTCGCCGACGTGGCGACCTCCCGCAAGCGCCTGGAACTCCAGCTGAACCAGTTGCAGTCGCAGTCGTCCAAGCTGGAGGACCAGGGCCGCAAGGCGCTCGCGCTGGGCCGCGAGGACCTGGCTCGCGAGGCGCTCTCCCGGCGCGCCGCGCTCCAGCAGCAGGTGACGGACCTCGAGACGCAGCACTCGACGCTCCAGGGCGAGGAGGAGAAGCTCACCCTCGCGGCCCAGCGCCTCCAGGCCAAGGTCGACGCCTTCCGTACGAAGAAGGAGACGATCAAGGCGACCTACACCGCTGCCCAGGCCCAGACCCGTATCGGCGAGGCCTTCACCGGCATCTCCGAGGAGATGGGCGACGTCGGCCTGGCCATCCAGCGCGCCGAGGACAAGACCGCCCAGCTCCAGGCCCGCGCCGGCGCGCTCGACGAGCTCCTCGCCTCCGGTGCCCTGGACGACCCCTCCGGCATGGCGAAGGACGACCTCCAGGCCGAGCTGGACCGGCTCTCCGGTGGTACGGATGTAGAGCTGGAGTTGCAGCGCATGAAGGCGGAGCTTGCCGGAGGCTCGTCCGCGGGGCAGCAGGCCATCGAGGGCGGCAACGGCCAGTCGCAGCCCCAGCAGCAGCCGCAGGACACCCCGCGCTTCGACAAGCAGTAGTCGAGCTGTAGACAAGCAGCACGGGCCCACGCCGAGGAGGCGACATGATCGTACGGATCATGGGGGAGGGGCAGGTGGTGCTGGCCGACGGCCACCTCGCCGAGTTGAACAAGCTGGACGACGAACTCCTGGCCGAGATGGAGAACGGCGACGGCCCCGGCTTCCGCCGCACCCTCCAGGCCCTGCTCACCAAGGTCCGCGACCTGGGCGAACCCCTCCCCGACGACTCCCTGGAGCCCTCGGACCTCATCCTCCCGTCCCCGGACGCCACCTTGGAGGAGGTCCGGGAACTCCTCAGGGACGACGGCCTGATCCCGGGGTGACGGGCCACCGCGGCCCGGGACATCGCTCTCTTCAGCGCCGGTCACGGCACATTCTTCAGCGTCGGCCCCAGTACTTCTTCAGCGCCGGTCACGGCACTCCAGCCCGTCCGGCGCTTGAGGACGAGGCCGTTCAGGCCGAAGCGGGGGCCTGGGGGCGGCAGCCCCCAGCCGAGGCGCAACCCACCGCACCAGCACACACCGGTTCCGGCGATGACAAGTGCCCCGTACCGTAATCAACCGTGAGCACACTCGAACGCGCCCGGTGCCAGGCCAAGGCCCACCCCCTCGCCCTGGACGCGGCCCTGGCGGCAGCCGTCCTCGCGTGCATGGTGGCCGGCTCGTTCGTGGACCCGCACGGGGAGGACGGCGTCACCTGGGGCATGCGCACGCCGGACCTGTTCAGCCTGCTCCTGATGACCCTCGCCGCCGTCGTGCTGATCTTCCGCCGTCGCGCCCCCATGACGGTCCTCGCCCTCACCGGCACCCTCTCCGTCATCGAGTCCGTCACCGGCGATCCCCGGGCCCCCGTCGCGATGTCCGCGGTCATCGCCCTCTACACCGTCGCCTCCACCACCGACCGCCCCACCACCTGGCGCGTCGGGCTGCTCACCATGACCGTCCTCACCGGCGCCGCCATGCTCGCCGGGCCCCTGCCCTGGTACGCCCAGGAGAACCTCGGAATCTTCGCCTGGACCGGCATCGGCGCCACCGCTGGCGACGCCGTCCGCAGCCGCCGTGCCTTCATCCACGCCATCAGGGAGCGCGCCGAACGCGCGGAACGCACTCGTGAGGAGGAGGCCCGCCGCCGCGTCGCCGAGGAACGCCTGCGCATCGCCCGGGACCTGCACGACGTCGTCGCCCACCACATCGCCCTGGTCAACGTCCAGGCGGGCGTCGCCGCGCACGTCATGGACAAGCGGCCCGACCAGGCCAAGGAGGCCCTCGCCCACGTACGGGAGGCCAGCCGCTCCGCGCTCAACGAGTTGCGCGCCACGGTCGGTCTGCTGCGTCAGTCCGGCGACCCGGAGGCGCCGACCGAGCCGGCCCCCGGCCTCGACCGCCTCGACGAACTCGCCGGCACCTTCCGCAACGCCGGCCTCCAGGTGGAGGTGGCCCGCGCCGATCACGACACCACCCTGCCGGCCGCCGTCGACCTGGCCGCGTACCGCGTCATCCAGGAGGCCCTCACCAACGTGCAGAAGCACGCGGGCTCCGAGGCCAAGGCCGAGGTGAGCGTCGTGCGCGTGGGACCGAACATCGAGGTCACCGTCCTCGACGACGGCCGCCCCGGCACGGACGAGGGCCCCGAGGACGGCGGCGGCCACGGCCTGCTCGGCATGCGTGAGCGCGTCACCGCCCTGCGCGGCACGCTCACCACCGGTCCCCGCTACGGCGGCGGCTTCCGTGTGCATGCGATCCTGCCCGTCAAGACCACCTCCGCCGCGAAGGATCCCGTATGACGATCCGTGTCCTGCTCGCCGACGACCAGACGCTGCTCCGCAGTGCCTTTCGGGTGCTCGTCGACTCCGAGCCCGACATGGAGGTGGTCGGCGAGGCGTCCGACGGCGAGGAGGCGGTCCGGCTCGCGAAGGAACAGAACGCCGACGTCGTCCTGATGGACATCCGGATGCCCGGCACGGACGGGCTCGCCGCCACCCGCCTGATCAGCGCCGACCCCGCCCTGGCCCAGGTCCGCGTGGTCATCCTGACGACCTTCGAGGTCGACGACTACGTCGTGCAGTCGCTGCGCGCGGGCGCCTCCGGCTTCCTCGGCAAGGGCTCCGAACCCGACGAGCTCCTCAGCGCCATCCGGGTCGCGGCGGGCGGCGAGGCCCTGCTGTCCCCGGCCGCCACCAAGGGCCTGATCGCCCGCTTCCTCGCCCAGGGCGACGCGGCGGACGACGAGCGCGACCCGGCCCGCGCCGAACGACTCGGCGCACTCACCGTGCGGGAGCGCGAGGTGCTCGTCCAGGTCGCCGGCGGCCACTCCAACGACGAGATCGCCGAACGCCTGGAGGTCAGCCCGCTGACGGTGAAGACGCACGTCAACCGGGCCATGGCCAAGCTGGGCGCCCGGGACCGGGCCCAGCTCGTGGTGATCGCGTACGAGTCCGGCCTGGTACGCCCAAGGGTGGAGTGACCTCTACCCGCCCGTACTGCGGCCGGAGTATGCGCCGCGTAAGGAAATGGACCTGGGGGCTAGGGATCGGCCTTCCCCGATGGCTCAGGGTGTAGAAGCGGGTGCTCATCTGTGCGCCCGCTGCCGCTTCTGCCGCTCACAGAAGAGAGACCCTGACCCATGTCCTGGCTGTCAAAATTCAGCCTCGCACAACGGGCCCTGATCGGCCTGATGTCGATCATCGCGCTCGCCTTCGGGGCGATCGCGATACCCCAGCTCAAACAGCAACTCCTGCCCACCATCGAACTGCCCGTGGTCTCCGTGATCGCCCCCTACCAGGGCGCCTCGCCGGACGTCGTCGAGAAGCAGGTCGTCGAGCCCATCGAGGACATGCTCGAGGCCGTCGACGGCATCTCCGGCGTCACCTCCACGGCCAGCGAGGGCAACGCCGTGATCATGGCGTCCTTCGAGTACGGCAACGACACCAAGCAGCTCGTCTCCGACGTGCAGCAGGCCGTCAACCGGGCCCGCGTCCAGCTCCCGGACGACGTGGACCCGCAGGTCGTCGCCGGTTCGACGGACGACATCCCCACCGTGGTCCTCGCCGTCACCTCGGACAAGGACCAGCAGGCCCTCGCCGACCAGCTCGACCGGACCGTCGTGCCGAGCCTGAAGGACATCGACGGCGTCGGCCAGGTCACCGTCGACGGCGTACGGGACCTGCGGGTCACCGTCACGCCCGACGAGGCGAAGCTGGCGAAGGCGGGCCTGACCACGCAGGACCTCTCGCAGGCCCTGCAGGCGGGCGGCGCGACCGTCCCGGCGGGCTCCTTCGACGAGGACGGCGCCAACCGCACCGTCCAGGTCGGCGGCGGCTTCACCTCCCTGCGGCAGATCCAGGACCTGATGATCACCGGCAAGAAGAAGCCGGTGCGTCTCGGTGACGTGGCCGAGGTCGAGCAGCGGGAGGCCCCGGCCGACTCGATCACCCGCACCGACGGCAGGCCGAGCCTCGCCGTGGCGGTCACCATGGACCACGACGGCAGCGCGGTCGCCATCTCGGACGCGGTCGAGGACAAGCTGCCCGACCTGCGCGAGGACCTCGGCGCCGGCGCCTCCGTCACCGTGGTCAGCGACCAGGGCCCGGCCGTCAAGAAGTCCATCGAGGGCCTGACGACGGAGGGCGCACTCGGCCTGCTCTTCGCGGTCCTCGTCATCCTGGTCTTCCTGGCGTCGGTCCGCTCCACGCTGGTCACCGCGGTGTCCATCCCGCTCTCGGTCGTCCTCGCCCTGATCGTCCTGTGGACGCGCGACCTGTCCCTGAACATGCTGACGCTGGGCGCGTTGACGATCGCGATCGGCCGGGTCGTCGACGACTCGATCGTCGTCCTGGAGAACATCAAGCGCCACCTCGGCTACGGCGAGGAGCGCGAGTCGGCGATCCTCACCGCGGTCCGCGAGGTCGCCGGCGCGGTCACCTCCTCCACCCTCACCACGGTCGCCGTCTTCCTGCCGATCGGCCTGGTCGGCGGCATGGTGGGCGAGCTGTTCGGCTCCTTCAGCCTCACCGTCACGGCGGCGCTGCTGGCGTCCCTGCTGGTGTCGCTGACGGTCGTCCCCGTCCTGTCGTACTGGTTCCTGCGCGCCCCGAAGAGCACCCCCGAGGACGCGGAGGAAGCACGCCGCGCGGCGGAGGAGAAGGAGGCGAAGAGCCGCCTCCAGCGCGTCTACGTCCCCGTCCTGCGCTTCGCGACCCGTCGCCGTCTGACCAGTGTGGCGATCGCCGTGGTGGTCCTTGTCGGCACCTTCGGCATGGCGCCGCTGCTGAAGACGAACTTCTTCGACCAGGGCGAGCAGCAGGTCCTCACCGTCAAGCAGGAGTTGAAGCCCGGCACCAGCCTGTCGGCGACGGACGCGCAGGCCAAGAAGGTCGAGGCCCTGCTCGGCGAGACCAAGGGCGTCAAGGACTACCAGGTCACGATCGGCTCCTCCGGCTTCCTGGCCGCCTTCGGCGGCGGCACGGACTCCAACCAGGCCTCGTACCAGGTGATGCTGGAGGACTCCGCGTCCTCCGCGGACGTGCAGGACAGCATCGAGGAGGGCCTCGGCAGGCTGAAGGGCATCGGCACGACCACGGTCGGCGTCGGTGACGGCTTCGGCAACCAGGACCTCAGCGTCGTCGTGAAGGCGGCCGACGCCGGTGTGCTGCGCGAGGCGGCGCAGGAGGTCCGGGACGCCGTGGCCGGGCTCGACCACGTCACCGACGTGACCAGCGACCTGTCCCAGAGCGTGCCGCGCATCTCGGTCAAGGCCAACGACAAGGCGGCCGCGGCCGGCTTCAACGACCAGACGCTGGGCGCCGCGGTGACCCAGGCGGTACGGGGCACCACCACCGCCAAGGCGATCCTCGACGACACCGAGCGGGACGTCGTCATCACCTCGGCCAAGCCGGCGAAGACGCTCCAGCAGCTGAAGGACCTGCCCCTGGGCCCGGTGAAGCTGGGTGACATCGCGACGGTGAAGCTGGTGGACGGGCCGGTGTCGATGACCCGGATCGACGGTCAGCGCGCGGCGACCATCAGCGCGAAGCCGACCGGCGACAACACGGGCGCGGTGAGCACGGACCTCCAGGCCAAGATCAACGCCCTGAAGCTCCCGGCGGGCGCGACGGCCGAGATCGGCGGGGTCTCCCAGGACCAGGACGACGCGTTCGCGAACCTCGGCCTGGCGATGCTCGCGGCGATCGCGATCGTCTTCATGCTCCTGGTCGCGACCTTCCGCTCGCTGGCCCAGCCGCTGATCCTGCTGGTCTCCATCCCGTTCGCGGCGACCGGCGCGATCGGCCTGCTGGTCGCCACGGGCACCCCGATGGGCGTACCGGCCATGATCGGCATGCTGATGCTGATCGGCATCGTGGTCACCAACGCCATCGTGCTGATCGACCTCATCAACCAGTACCGCAAGCAGGGCTACGGCGTCGTGGAGGCGGTCGTCGAGGGCGGCCGGCACCGGCTCCGCCCGATCCTGATGACGGCCCTGGCGACGATCTTCGCCCTCCTCCCGATGGCGCTGGGCGTCACCGGCGAGGGCGGCTTCATCGCCCAGCCGCTGGCGGTGGTCGTGATCGGCGGCCTGATCACCTCGACCCTGCTGACCCTGCTCCTCGTACCGACGCTCTACGCGATGCTGGAGCTCCGCAAGGAGCGCCGCGCGAAGAAGCGGTCGGCGAAGCGGGCGAAGCAGGCGGGCGGGACCGCCGACGCGCCATCGGCCTCGGACGAGCCGGAGCACGCGCGCGTGTGACGGCCCGTCAGCCACGGCGGCCGGTTCCCGGCGCCCTGTGAGCCACGGCGGCCGGTTCCCGGACCTCGACAGGTCCGGGAACCGGCCGCCGCCGTGTGTTACGTATCCTTGGCCCTCGAACTGCTTCACGGGGGAAGGGGGTTCGGGCCGTGCCGCTGCACAGGGACGACCCGAGGTCGCTCGGCGGGTACAAGCTGGTCGACCGGCTGGGAGCCGGCGGCATGGGCGTCGTCTACCGGGGCAGATCGCGGTCGGGACGTGACGTCGCCGTCAAGATGGTGCACGCCCAGTACGCACAGGACGCCGTCTTCCGCGCCCGTTTCCGGCAGGAGATCGAGGCCGTCCGCAAGGTGAGCGGCGCCTTCACCGCCCCGGTGGTCGACGCCGACCCGGAGGCCGTGCGGCCCTGGATGGCCACGCAGTACGTGCCCGGGCGCTCCCTCGCCGAGCGGCTGCGCGACCAGGGCCCGCTGCGCGGACCCGAACTGCGGCGCCTCGCCCTGGGATTGGTGGAGGCGCTGCGGGACATCCACCGGGTCGGCGTGGTGCACCGGGACCTGAAACCGGCGAACGTGCTGATGGCCGAGGACGGCCCCCGCGTCATCGACTTCGGCATCTCCCGCGCGGCGGAGAACCACACCCTGACCGAGACCGGCCAGATGATCGGCACCCCGCCCTTCATGTCGCCGGAGCAACTCACCGACGCCCGTACGGTCGGCCCGGCCTCGGACGTCTTCTCGCTCGGCGCGCTGCTGGTGTACGCCACGACCGGACGGGGCCCCTTCGACGCGGACAGCCCCTATCTGACGGCCTACCGGGTGGTCCACAACGAACCCCGGCTGGACGGGGTGGACGAGCCGTTGCGGGAGATCCTGGAGCGCTGCCTGGCCAAGAAGACCGCTGAGCGGCCCGGACTCGACGAGCTGGCGGGGGAGTTCGCGGCCGCCCTGCCCGAACCGGGCCCGGGCGAGCCTCCCACGGTGACGTTGCGCAAGGACCCACCGGACTCGACGGAACCCGGCCCGAGGGCCGCTGGCCCTGTGCACACGGCCCGCTCCGGCCGCCGCCGTATCCGCCTGCTGACCGCGACCGGCACGGTCGGCGCGCTCGCCCTGGGCCTGATGACCTATCTGCTGTTCGGACCAGGACATTCCGACTCCGGCGACGCATCGGGTTCGTCCCGGTCCGTGTCCTCCCGGTGGGGGACGCTGCCGGACGGCTGGCGACCCTGGCAGACGACGTTGTACGGGGCCGCCGCGAGCGGCGTCAGGAAGCCGTTGGAGGACGGCCCCGGCAGGGCGGGCTACGGTGAGCTGTCCTGCTCCATGGGCGAGGGCTCCCTCTACTGCGGGGGGAGCGGCACCTTGCCGGTCCGCGTGGACGGCCGGACGGGCAGGATCGCCTGGCGGTCGGACTCGCAGCCCTCCGGGGTGGCGCCGGAGGTCTACGGCAGCACGATCCTCGGGTTGCTCGACGATGTCCTGCTCTACCGCCAGGGAATCACGGGCGACGAGCGGGACGAGGTGGCTGTCGTCGCCCTCGACGCCGACAGCGGTGAGCGGCTGTGGTCGCGCACGCTGGAGTCGGACAGCTCCGAAGGGGCCCTTGTCGGCGGGCTGCTGCTGATCCCGCACGGTGACCGCGTCACCGCCCGGTCGCCGCGCGACGGTGCGGCACGCTGGACCGCGACCCTCCCCTCCGGCTACGGCTGTGAGTTCCACGAGGTCGACGGCCGCCCGTACGCCGCATGCGCCGACACGAGGGAGAACTCCACCGACAACGTGCTCGTCGCCGTCGACCCGGCCGACGGTTCGACGCGGCGTGTGGAGATTCCGGACGTCAACGGTGACATCCTCGGCGCCTTGGACGGTGATCTGGTCCTCGCGGAGTACGCCGACCGGGACTCCTCGAGCGTCGCGGAGACGGAGTACGTGAACGTCCTGCTGGTCGACCCGGACACCGGGACCGTACGGAAGAAGAAGCTGTCGGGCGGCCCGCGCGGTGAGGCGGCCCTGGCCCAAGGCGTGCTGCTGTTCGCCTCCTCCAGCGGTCGGATGACCGCCGTCTCGCCTGAGACGGGCAAGCTGCTGTGGGAGACCTCGACGACCCTGCAGCAGCCCGGCACGCCGACTGCCGATCAGCAGGGGCGCACCGTGTATGTGGCCAGCGCCAGCGGGCGCGTCGCCGCCCTCGACGCCCGCGAGGGCACCCTGCTGTGGGAGTCCTCCCCGCGGGCCGGACAGGTCGTCGGCGTTCCCTTCGCGTCGAAGGTCTTCCTCGACGAGGGCGCCCTGGTGGTGCTGGCCCCGGACGGCACGGTCTTCGGCCTCGACCCCGCCCACCCCGAGCGCAGGACCGCCTCGGGGTGAGGGAGGGGGGAAGCCGGGGCTACGGCAGCGCCAGCATCCGCTCCAGCGCCAGCTTCGCGAACGCCTCGGTCTCCTTGTCGACCTCGATGCGGTTGACGAGGTTGCCCTCGGCCAGGGACTCCAGGGTCCAGACCAGGTGGGGCAGGTCGATGCGGTTCATCGTGGAGCAGAAGCAGACCGTCTTGTCGAGGAAGACGATCTCCTTGCCCTCGGGAGCGAAACGGTTCGCCAGACGGCGGACCAGGTTCAGCTCCGTGCCGATGGCCCACTTGGAACCGGCCGGGGCCGCCTCCAGCGCCTTGATGATGTACTCGGTCGAACCGACGTAGTCCGCGGCGGCGACCACCTCGTGCTTGCACTCCGGGTGGACCAGCACGTTCACGCCAGGGATGCGCTCGCGCACGTCGTGCACCGACTCCAGGCTGAAGCGGCCGTGCACCGAGCAGTGACCCCGCCACAGGATCATCTTCGCGGCGCGCAGTTCGTCCGCCGTCAGCCCGCCGTTCGGCTTGTGCGGGTTGTAGACGACGCAGTCCTCCAGGGACATGCCCATGTCGCGCACCGCGGTGTTGCGGCCGAGGTGCTGGTCGGGCAGGAACAGGACCTTCTCGCCCTGCTCGAAGGCCCACTCCAGGGCCCGCTCGGCGTTCGACGACGTGCAGATGGTGCCGCCGTGCTTGCCCGTGAACGCCTTGATGTCCGCGGACGAGTTCATGTACGAGACGGGCACGACCTGCTCGGCTATGCCGGCCTCGGTCAGCACGTCCCAGCACTCGGCGACCTGCTCGGCCGTCGCCATGTCGGCCATGGAGCAGCCGGCGGCCAGGTCGGGCAGGACGACCTTCTGGTCGTCGCCGGTCAGGATGTCCGCGGACTCCGCCATGAAGTGCACACCGCAGAAGACGATGTACTCGGCCTCAGGCCGTGCGGCCGCGTCCCGGGCCAGCTTGAAGGAGTCACCCGTCACATCCGCGAACTGGATGACCTCGTCGCGCTGGTAGTGGTGGCCGAGCACGAAGACCTTGTCCCCGAGCTTCTCCTTGGCCGCGCGGGCGCGCTCGACCAGGTCCGGGTCGGACGGGGAGGGGAGGTCGCCGGGGCACTCCACACCCCGCTCGCTCTTCGGGTCGGCCTCACGGCCGAGGAGGAGCAGGGCGAGGGGCGTCGGCTGTACGTCGAGCTCCTGGGTGGGGGCGGTGGTCACGACACGCACCCTTTCTACTTTTCGTCGAATTGACGTTATCTATCATAACCGCTTCACGTCACTTTGACGATGGCCATTGCGTCGATGTGACATGAATCCCGGTGCCGCCTTTTTGCTCCCCCGCGCGTGTGCGAGCATGAAAGGGAAAAGGGGAAACAAGTCCTCGGCCCGGAATGAATCCGCGGCCCCGTCGGTTGCAACCGTCGGCAAGCAGTCTCCGTACAACCCGGGAGAGATGTAGATGTCCGTATCGGACGAGACCAGCACCGTCACCGACGACGGCATCATCCTGTCCGACGCCGCCGCGGCGAAGGTCAAGGCCCTGCTCGACCAGGAAGGCCGTGACGATCTGGCGCTGCGCGTCGCCGTTCAGCCCGGCGGCTGCTCCGGCCTGCGTTACCAGCTGTTCTTCGACGAGCGTTCCCTCGACGGTGACGTGGTCAAGGACTTCGGTGGCGTCAAGGTCGTCACCGACCGGATGAGCGCCCCGTACCTCGGTGGCGCCTCCATCGACTTCGTGGACACCATCGAGAAGCAGGGCTTCACGATCGACAACCCGAACGCGACGGGCTCCTGCGCCTGCGGCGACTCCTTCAGCTAGCCGACCGCGTCGGCCGAACCCGAACGAAGGCGGCGGCCCCTCCTGGGAGGGGCCGCCGCCTTCGTGCGCGTACCGGGGACTATCGCGCCGATGTCTCCGGCAGCCGCGCCCCGGGCTTCTCCAGCGGGACCGCCTTGCCCTGGGTGCCGACCACCTTGCGGTCGCCGAGCGGCTCGTCCAGCTGCACGGTCTGGTGGAAGACCTTGGCGATCATGATGCAGACCTTGTTCTTGTACGGCGTCTCGGTCACGGTGACGGTGACCTTGTCCCCGCTCTCCTTCGCCGTCGTCCTGTAATCGGCGCACACCCCGCCGGTGAAGCTCACGGTCAGCTCCTTGCCCTCGGCGGTGTAACCGTCCACCTTGACGTCACGCGGCGCTCCCGTCGCCTCGTCGCCGGGGCTGCTCGGCCGCGGGCTGGGCTGCGCCGACGGCTCGCTCGGGAGGGTCGAGGTCAGGTACTTCGGGTCGACCGCCGGATACGTCATCGTGTAGACGTCCTCGGACCCCGGCGCGCGCACCTCGAACAGCCATGAGGGCACCAGCGTCTGCTGTCCCCGCGCGGTGTGCGAGGCCAGCCCGAACACGGCGTCCGTGATCGTGGCGGGCTCCGTCGCGGGAGCGTCGGCCGACTTCCCGCACGGGGCCTCCAGCCGGTCCTTCAGCGGTACGGCACTGGCGCAGCCGCCGATGCCCATCCGGTGGTCGCCCCCGGGTGCCGTCTTCATCAGGTCGAGCGTCTTCTGCGCGCTCAGCACCGGATACGTGGCTCCCTTCACCGGCGCGTCCAGCTGGCCGCTGCCGCCGACGACCTCGCCCTGCGCGCCGACGGTCAGCCCGGTCGTCCAGCCGTAGGTGGGCAGGCCGTCGACCTCGGGGTCGGCGTTCACCACCCGCTGGGCGCCCATGACCTGGCTCGCGTCCACCTTCGCGTCGTCCTGGCCCAGTGCCTTGAGGATCGGCGCGGCCGCCTTCTTGGCGGTCTCCACGCTCACCGGGTCGACGGCCGGTGCCATCGGATCCTTCCTGCACAGGGCGGCGCCGCCCTTGCAGTCGTCCGTGCCCGGCGTGTACCGGGTGAACGTCCAGGCACCCGGTGCCTGCCGGTCCACCTGCAGGGTCGGCCCCTCGCCGGCCTTCGCCGGACCGACCTTCCACACACCGCCCTCGGCGACCGGCGTCCCGTCGACCCCGAGCGCCTCGGCGAGAGAGGCCACCTCGGCCTTTCCGACCTGGCCCTTCGCCCAGTACACGGGCGCCGAGCCCGGGCCGTCCGGGAGCTCGCCGTCCACCTTGTACGTCTGCCCGTACGGGTTCGGCTCACCCGGCGCGATCCCGTTGCCGCCCCCGCTCGGACTCGTCTCGGAGTACCCGTCCAGCGCGAGCGCGGGCGGAGCCCCGTCCCCACCGGACGCCCCCGACTCCGCCCGCCCCCCGGACCCCCCGGACGCGTTCGCCGCGAGATACGCGCCACCGCCCCCGACGAGCAACACCGCCGCAGCGACAGACGCGATGATCAACGGCGACCGCCGCCGGCCGGAATGCTCGGAGGCGCCCCCGTCCCGGCCGAGGTCAGCCGGCCCGGGCTCGTCACCGTCCGACACGGTCGGGTGTTCACCAGCGGCGTGCGCCTGGTCGGGCTCGGCAGCGGAGCGGGCCCGGTCGGGCTCACTGGAGGCGCGTGCGTGCTCGGGCTGTGCGGTGGCGCGGGCCTGGTCGAGCTCGTTGGCGGGCGCTCGGTCGGGCCCGGCGTCGGCTCCGGTCCGGTCCGGCTCGGTGGCGGTGCCGGGAGCGGCGGGGGACTCGTCGGCGCTAGCGGCCAGGCCTGCCGCGTCCGGGATGCCGGAGGTGTTCTCGGCGTCCACGGCGGCAGGGGCCTTCTCGGCATCAGGCGTGGCGTCCGCGTCAGGCGTGGCGGGAGCCTCCCGCGCCTCAGGCGCGATCTCGGCGTCCGGCGTGATGTCGGTTGCCTCGGCCCCGGCGGCCGCACCGGCTTCCTCGGCCGCCGAAGCCTCGCCGGTCCCGGCACCGGCGTCCACCCCGGTCCCGGCGCCGTCCCTGTCCTCGGCCCCGGCCTTGGTCTCCGCCTCGTCCTCGGTCTCCGCCTCGACCGTGGTCGCGGGCTCGGCGCCGGCCTCGCCCTCTGCCCCGGTCCCGGCCTCGACCTGTCCCGAGCCGACTGCGCCCTTCTCCTCGCGGGCTTCCTCCGGAACGTCGCCGGAGGCGCCCGTGGAGTCGTCGTTCTCGGGTCGCTCGGTGTTCACCGCATCGCTCCTTCGGCTGCACTGCTGTCGTATCCCGCATCCTCTTTACGGGGGACAGCGATGGGACGCAGCGGGGGAGCGCACGGTTCCCCTGAGCGCGCCCGTGCCCTCGGAGCGGGGGTCGGCTCAGTCCCCGTAGTCGGACATCGCGTCCAGCAGCCGTGCCGACGACGACGGCACGGTCACGCCGTGGATGAGCGAGGGGGAGACCGGAGCGGAAGCGATCCGGTCGGGGGCCGCCCAGTGCGGAGCCATCCTGGCGCAGTCACCGCGCAACGAGGCCAGATCGACCTCGAAGTCGACCGGAGCGGGGGCATGGACCGTAAGGTTCGTCATGACGGCACCGTATGCACGCGAAAGCCTGCGAAGAAAGATCTACTATCGGGTAGTTTTGCCTGCTTCAGAGCCCGGCGCCGACCCGGTAGCGTGAACTGTCAATCCGTCTCCCCCCAGGAGAGTCCACGCCGTGCGCATCGCAGTCACCGGCTCCATCGCCACCGACCACCTCATGACCTTCCCCGGCCGCTTCGCCGACCAGTTCGTTGCGGATCAGCTGCACACGGTCTCGCTGTCGTTCCTGGTCGACCAGCTCGACGTACGTCGGGGCGGCGTGGGCGCGAACATCGCCTTCGGCATGGGCCAGCTGGGCACGGGGCCCATCCTGGTGGGCGCCGCGGGTGCCGATTTCGACGAGTACCGCGCCTGGCTGGACCGGCACGGCGTCGACACCGACTCGGTCCGTATCTCCGAGACGCTGCACACCGCGCGCTTCGTCTGCACCACCGACTCCGACCACAACCAGATCGGCTCGTTCTACACGGGCGCGATGAGCGAGGCCCGCCTCATCGAGCTGAAGACGGTCGCGGACCGCGTCGGCGGCCTCGACCTGGTCCTCATCGGCGCGGACGACCCGGAGGCCATGCTCCGTCACACCGAGGAGTGCCGCTCCCGCTCCATCCCGTTCGCCGCCGACTTCTCCCAGCAGATCGCCCGGATGAACGGCGAGGAGATCCGGATACTGCTGGACGGGGCGACGTACCTCTTCTCCAACGAGTACGAGAAGGGCCTCATCGAGTCCAAGACGGGCTGGACCGACGCGGAGATCCTCTCCCGGGTCGGCCACCGGGTGACCACCCTCGGCTCGCGCGGCGTGCGTATCGAGCAGGCCGGCCAGGACCCGATCGAGGTCGGTGTCCCCGACGAGGAGCGCAAGGCCGACCCCACCGGCGTCGGCGACGCCTTCCGTGCCGGCTTCCTCTCCGGCCTGGCCTGGGACGTCTCCCTGGAGCGCGCCGCCCAGGTCGGCTGCATGCTGGCGACTCTCGTCATCGAGACGGTCGGCACCCAGGAGTACCAGCTGCGCCGCGGCCACTTCATGGACCGCTTCGCCAAGGCCTACGGCGACGAGGCCGCCGCCGAGGTCAAGAAGCACCTGAACTGATCAGGACACCCGGCGGACCACGTAGGCCGAACCCTGGTCCGCCGGTTCCTCACCCACGTACCGCTGCCCCCGCATCTCGCACCAGGCCGGGATGTCGAGCCGTGCCGCCTCGTCGTCCGAGAGGACACGGACCGTGCCGCCGACCGGCACGTCCCCGATGACCTTGGCGAGTTCGATCACCGGGATCGGGCAGCGCTTGCCCAGCGCGTCCACGACGAGGGAGTCCTCCCGCACGACCGCGGCCGGTGCCGGCGCGCCGAGCTTCTCCCGCACCGTCGTCACCGCGTCCGCGAGGGCCGGGAGGAACCGCTCGACGTCCTCCGCGGGCGTCCCCGGCGGCAGCGACACCCGTACGTTCCCCTCGCTCAGCACCCCCATCGCCTTCAGGACATGGCTCGGCGTCAGCGTGCTGCTCGTGCACGACGACCCGGAGGAGACGGAGAAGCCGGCCCGGTCCAACTCGTGCAGCAGGGTCTCCCCGTCGACGTAGAGGCAGGAGAAGGTGACGATCCCGGGCAGCCGCCGTACGGGGTCGCCCACCACCTCCACGTCCGCGACCAACTCCGGCACCCGCGCCCGGATCCGGTCCGTCAGCTCCCGCAGCCGCACCGCCTCGGCGGCCGCCTCCGCGCGCACCGCCCGCAGCGAGGCCGCCGCGGCCACGATCGCCGGGATGTTCTCGAACCCGGCGGCCCGCCCCGACTCCCGCTCGTCCACGGGCCCTTGCGCCGCGAACCGAACACCCTTGCGCACAACAAGCAGCCCAACTCCTGACGGCCCGCCCCATTTGTGGGCGCTCCCCGTCAAGACCGACCAATCGCCCTCCACTCGGCCCCACGTCAACGACTGCGCCGCGTCCACCAGCAACGGCACGCCCGCCTCCCGGCACACGGCGGCCACCTCCGCCACCGGCTGCTCCGTCCCCACCTCGTGGTTGGCGGACTGGAGACAGGCCAGCGCGGTGTCGGGCCGCAGGGCCTCCTCGTACGACTCGACCGCGACCGCCCCCGTCCGCGACACCGGCACCCGCGTCACGGCCCCGCCGTCCGCCTCGAAGGACTCCGCCGAATGGAGCACTGAGGAGTGTTCGACGGATGACACGATCAGGTGGCGTCCGCTCCGTCGACGGCCCGCCAACGCCCCGGCGATCCCGCTGTGCACGGCCCGCGTACCGGACGGGGTGAACACCAGCTCGTCCGCCCGGCATCCCACCGCATCGGCGGCCGCTTCCCGCGCCGCGTCAAGCAGCATCCGGGCCCTGCGCCCCTCCCGGTACAGGCGGGCAGGGTCGGCCCACCCTTCGTCGAGTGAGGCCTGAAGAGCCTGCCGGGCAACGGGATGGAGAGGAGCACTGGAAGCAGCGTCGAAGTAGCCCACACGGCAACGCTAGACCGCCGGTCACCGCAACGCGTCAAGGGGCGCCGGGAACTGCGCGACGAGCCACAAAGAAGCCGCGGCCGCCAAACAAGCGAACCACTCCGCTCACTAGGCACCCCTCCCCGCGAACCCCCGGAACGCGTCCAGTAGGGTTTGGTCCGCATAAACATCCAAACCCCTGCCCGACGCAGGGCGGCGACCGACCAGCGAGAAGGCCGCAGCCAATCCGCGCGGGCGAGACTCTCGGGAAGGCGCTACGTGAGTCCCAACGGCTCCGACCGCTCGCCGCGGCGCCCGATGCGGCGGAAGCTGCTGCAGGCAATGACCGCGGGCCTGGTCCTGGCGACCGCCACCGGTTGCACATGGGAGGACTTCCCCCGCCTTGGTATGCCCACCCCCACCACGGAAGAGGCTCCGCGGATCCTCTCCCTGTGGCAGGGATCCTGGGCTGCCGCGCTCGCCGTCGGCGTGCTGGTGTGGGGCCTGATCCTGTGGAGTGCGATCTTCCACCGGCGCAGCCGCACCAAGGTGGAGGTCCCTCCGCAGACCCGGTACAACATGCCGATCGAGGCGCTCTACACGGTCGTTCCGATCATCATCGTCTCGGTGCTGTTCTACTTCACCGCCCGCGACGAGTCGAAGCTCCTGAGCCTCGACAAGAAGCCCGACGTCACGGTCAACGTCGTCGGCTTCCAGTGGAGCTGGTGCTTCAACTACATCGAGAACGTCGACGGTTCCACCGGTGACGCGAAGACCGACGAGAACCTGGCCGCGATTCCGGACCGGTTCAAGAAGGACTTCCCGGCCGACGCGGGCGGCGTCTACACCTGCGGAACCCCCGGTGAGCGGAACCCGCAGACCAACAACCCGGGCCCGACCCTCTGGCTCCCCGAGGGCAAGACGGTCCGCTTCGTCCTCACCTCGCGTGACGTCATCCACTCCTTCTGGGTGGTGCCGTTCCTGATGAAGCAGGACGTCATCCCGGGCCACACCAATGCCTTCCAGGTGACCCCGAACAAGCAGGGCACCTTCCTGGGCAAGTGCGCCGAGCTGTGCGGCGTCGACCACTCCCGGATGCTGTTCAACGTGAAGGTCGTCTCCCCCGAGCGCTACGAGCAGCACCTCAAGGACCTCGCCAAGAAGGGGCAGACCGGTTACGTTCCCGCGGGCATCGAGCAGACGAGCCACGAGAAGAACCGGGAGACGAACAACCTGTGAGCATCCTCAACGAACCCCAGGGTGCCGCGGCAGCAGGGTCCCACTACCAGGACGAGCTGCCGGTCCGGCGCCAACGCCGCGGTGAAGTCGTCATCAAGTGGCTGACGACCACGGACCACAAGACGATCGGCACGCTGTACCTCGTCACGTCGTTCGCGTTCTTCATCATCGGTGGCGTGATGGCGCTGTTCATGCGCGCCGAGCTGGCCCGTCCGGGTCTGCAGATCATGTCGAACGAGCAGTTCAACCAGGCGTTCACGATGCACGGCACGATCATGCTGCTGATGTTCGCGACGCCGCTGTTCGCCGGCTTCACCAACTGGATCATGCCGCTGCAGATCGGCGCGCCCGACGTGGCGTTCCCGCGGCTGAACATGTTCGCCTACTGGCTGTACCTGTTCGGCTCGCTGATCGCGGTCGGTGGATTCCTGACCCCGTCCGGTGCGGCCGACTTCGGCTGGTTCGCCTACTCCCCGCTGTCGGACGCGGTTCGCAGCCCGGGCATCGGCGCCGACCTGTGGATCATGGGCCTCGCCTTCTCCGGCTTCGGCACCATCCTCGGCTCGGTCAACTTCATCACCACGATCATCTGCATGCGCGCACCGGGCATGACGATGTTCCGCATGCCGATCTTCGTGTGGAACGTGCTGCTGACCGCCGTCCTGGTCCTGCTGGCCTTCCCGGTCCTCGCGGCCGCGCTGTTCGCCCTGGAGGCGGACCGCAAGTTCGGCGCCCACGTCTTCGACGCGGCCAACGGCGGAGCCTTGCTGTGGCAACACCTCTTCTGGTTCTTCGGCCATCCAGAGGTGTACATCATCGCCCTACCGTTCTTCGGCATCATCAGTGAGATCATCCCGGTCTTCAGCCGCAAGCCGATGTTCGGTTACATGGGCCTGATCGCCGCGACGATCACGATCGCCGGTCTCTCCGTGACGGTGTGGGCGCACCACATGTACGTCACTGGCGGAGTGCTCCTGCCGTTCTTCTCCTTCATGACGTTCCTCATCGCCGTACCGACCGGCGTGAAGTTCTTCAACTGGATCGGAACGATGTGGAAGGGCTCGCTGTCCTTCGAGACACCGATGCTCTGGGCCGTCGGATTCCTGATCACCTTCACCTTCGGTGGTCTGACCGGTGTCATCCTGGCCTCGCCGCCGATGGACTTCCACGTCTCCGACTCGTACTTCGTGGTGGCCCACTTCCACTACGTCGTGTTCGGAACGGTCGTCTTCGCGATGTTCGCCGGCTTCCACTTCTGGTGGCCGAAGATGACCGGCAAGATGCTCGACGAGCGTCTCGGCAAGATCACCTTCTGGACGTTGTTCGTCGGCTTCCACGGCACCTTCCTGGTCCAGCACTGGCTGGGTGCCGAGGGCATGCCGCGTCGTTACGCGGACTACCTCGCGGCCGACGGCTTCACCGCCCTGAACACGATCTCGACGATCAGCTCCTTCGTGCTGGGCCTGTCGATCCTGCCGTTCTTCTACAACGTCTGGAAGACCGCCAAGTACGGCAAGCCGGTCGGCGTCGACGACCCGTGGGGCTACGGCCGTTCGCTCGAGTGGGCGACCGCCTGCCCGCCCCCGCGGCACAACTTCCTCACCCTGCCGCGGATCCGCAGCGAATCCCCGGCGTTCGACCTGCACCACCCCGAGATCGCCGCGCTCGAGCAGCTGGAGCACAGCGACCAGGGTGCGAGCGCCATCGCGGGCGGCAAGGAGGCCGGCAAGTGAAGATCCAGGGCAAGATGTTCATCTGGCTGAGCGTCTTCATCCTCGTCATGGCGATCGTCTATGGCGTGTGGTCGAAGGAGCCCGCCGGTACGACGGCCCTGTTCCTGGCGTTCGGTCTGTCCATCATGATCGGCTTCTACCTCGGCTTCACGGCCAAGCGGGTCGACACGGGCGCCCAGGACAACAAGGAGGCGGACGTCGCGGACGACGCCGGCGAGCTGGGCTTCTTCAGCCCGCACAGCTGGCAGCCGCTGTCGCTGGGCATCGGCGGTGCCTTCGCCTTCCTCGGTGTCGCGGTCGGTTGGTGGCTGCTCTACTTCTCCGCCCCGCTGATCCTGATCGGCCTCTGGGGCTGGGTCTTCGAGTACTACCGCGGTGAGAACCGCACCCAGTAACACGCGCCGAGCGCCTCGGGAGCCCGGACCCTCCGCACAGGAGAGTCCGGGCTCCTGCGTTTGCCGCAAGAACGATCCCTCGTACGGGTTACCCGGCGCGCCGCTCTTGACGAACGTTCCTAGCGTCGAACCATGAGCCACACACCTCGTCCCCGCATCGCCGCCGGCTGCGCCCTGCTCGTGGTCGCCCTCACCACCGCGGTCCCCGGATGCAGCAGCGACGGCAACCCGCTGGCGGCCGCGCCGTACGACGCGTCGGACCAGATCGCCTTCAACGCCCCCTCAGGGGACGGGAAGAAGGCCGACCCGGACAAACCCCTGGAGGTCACCTCCGAGGACTCCGACGGGCGCATCACGGATGTCACGGCCATAGACGCCACGGGTCGCTACGTGGCGGGAGAACTCTCCGCCGACGGCGCCCGTTGGCACAGCACCGAACCCCTCGCCGCCAACGCCCACTACACGGTGCGGGTGAGCACGGAGGACGAGGACGGCGCCCCCGGCCGCCGCGTCCTGACCTTCCACACCGGCAAGCCGACCACCAAGAAGACCCTGGACGTCACCTTCGGCCCCAAGGCCGGCACGTACGGCGTCGGACAGCCCATCACGGCCGAGCTGAACAAGCCCGTCAAGGACGCCGCCCAGCGCGCCGTCGTCGAACGCGCCCTGAAGGTCACCTCGACGCCCGCGGTACAGGGCTCCTGGCACTGGGTGGACGACAAGAAGCTCCACTACCGCCCCCAGGAGTACTGGCCCACCAACGCCACGATCCAGGTGCGCAGCAACCTGGAGGGCATAAAGGTCGGCGACCGGCTGTGGGGCGGCAAGGCCAAGTCCCTGAAGATCACCACCGGTGACCGGGTCATCGCCGTCACGGACGCCGCGGCGCACTCCATGACGGTCTACAAGAACGACGCGGAGATCAAGCAGATCCCGGTCACCACCGGCAAGCCCGGCTTCGACACCCGCAACGGCGTCAAGGTCGTCCTCGGCAAGGAACGCTTCGTACGGATGCGCAGCAGCACCGTGGGCATCGCCGAGGGGTCGTCCGACTCGTACGACCTGCCCGTCTACTTCGCGACCCGGGTCACCTGGAGCGGCGAGTACGTCCACGCCGCCCCCTGGTCCGTGGGCTCCCAGGGCTCGGCGAACGTCAGCCACGGCTGCACCGGCATGAGCACCGAGAACGCCGAGTGGTTCTTCGACAACATCCGCGAGGGCGACATCGTCCAGGTGGTCAACAGCGCGGGTCACACGATGGAGCCGTTCGGCAACGGCTTCGGCGACTGGAACCTGGCCTGGGACAGCTGGCGCACCGGCAGCGCCCTGGTGGCCGGCACGCCGAACGCGCCCAGCCCGGCGGACCGGGCCCGGCTGCGGCCCCAGAGCGTCTGAGTACCCGGGAGAGAGCGAGAGAGGCGGGGGCAGCCCCAGGAGAGCTGCCGCAGAGCCCGGAGCCCGCCTCAGGCGCTCGCGAGCTTCTTCCGGCGCATCAGGGCGGCCAGGGCCGCCGCGAACTCCACCGGGTCCACCGGGAGCGTCACCGCCGAGTCCGCACGGCTCCAGGTGGCCAGCCAGGCGTCCTGCGGGCGCGCGATCAGCAGCAGCACCGGCGGGCAGTTGAAGATCTCGTCCTTGATCTGCCGGCACAGGCCCATGCCCCCCATGGGCACGGCCTCGCCGTCCAGGACGCAGATGTCGATCCCGCCCCGGTCCAGCTCCCGGACCACGGCGGCGGGCGTGGCGCACTCCACGAACTCCACCAGGGGCACGTCCGGAGCGGGCCTGCGGCCCGTCGCCAGCCGCACCTGTTCGCGGGTGTTGGAGTCGTCGCTGTAGACCAGCACCGTGGCGGTCGGCTGCATTGTTCCTCCGAGACGTCAGCGTCGTACGGACAGGACCGATGCGGCGGATGCTACCCCCTGGGACACCGCGTCAACACCTGCGCGAACAGCACTTCGATGGGCCATACGGGCACTGCACACGGTACGGACACTCCGAACGGGACCCCCCGGGGTGAGGGCTGGATAAGCGACCGACATAATGTCGGTCGTGGCGACAGCAACGACAGTAGAAACCGGGCACGCGCACCCGTCGGTCAACCGGCCGAACCTCACCAGCGTCGGAACCATCATCTGGTTGAGTTCCGAGCTGATGTTCTTCGCGGCCCTCTTCGCGATGTACTTCACCCTGCGATCGGTCACGGGACCCGATCACTGGAAGGAAATGGCCGAGGCCCTGAACCTTCCGTTCTCGGCGACGAACACCACGATCCTGGTGCTCTCCTCCCTCACCTGCCAGCTCGGCGTGTTCGCCGCCGAGCGCGGTGACGTGAAGAAGCTCCGGGGCTGGTTCATCGTCACGTTCATCATGGGCGCGATCTTCATCGGCGGTCAGATCTACGAGTACACCGAGCTGGTGAAGAAGGACGGGCTCTCGCTCTCCTCGGACCCGTACGGCTCGGTCTTCTACCTGACCACCGGCTTCCACGGACTGCACGTGACGGGCGGTCTCATCGCCTTCCTGCTGGTCCTCGGGCGTACGTACGCGGCCAAGAGGTTCACCCACGAGCAGGCGACCGCCGCGATCGTCGTGTCCTACTACTGGCACTTCGTCGATGTCGTCTGGATCGGCCTCTTCGCCACGATCTACCTGATCAAGTAGCCGGGCCCGTTCCCAAGCGCGCTCACCCGCACATTCCCGAAGCATCGACGCAGAAGATCCTGACACCGGGGTAATCCGTGAAAAAGCTCTCCGCACGACGACGCCATCCGCTGGCGGCGCTCGTCGTCCTACTCCTGGCGCTGGCATGCACTGGGGGGCTGTACGCCGCGTTCGCGCCCGCGAGCAAGGCGAAGGCCGATGACACTGCCCAGTCCCTAGCCATCGACGAGGGCAAGAAGCTCTATGCCGTCGGCTGCGCCAGTTGCCACGGCACCGGCGGTCAGGGTTCGTCCGACGGTCCGAGCCTGGTCGGCGTGGGCGCCGCGGCGGTCGACTTCCAGGTCGGCACCGGCCGTATGCCGGCGGCGACCTCCCAGGGCGCCCAGGTGCCGAAGAAGAAGGTCGTCTACACGCAGGCGCAGATCGACCAGCTGGCCGCGTACATCTCGTCGCTGGGCGCCGGCCCGGCCGTCCCCACCAAGGCCGAGTACGGCCCCGAGGGCGCGGACATCGCCAAGGGCGGCGAGCTCTTCCGCACCAACTGCGCGCAGTGCCACAATTTCACCGGCAAGGGCGGCGCCCTGACCAAGGGCAAGTTCGCGCCGACCCTCGAAGGCGTGGACCCGAAGCACATCTACGAGGCCATGCAGACCGGCCCGCAGAACATGCCCTCCTTCCCCGACACCACGCTGTCGGAGCAGAACAAGAAGGACATCATCGCGTACCTGAACGCGGTCAACGGCGATGAGACGGAGAGCCCCGGCGGTCTCGAGCTGGGCGGCCTCGGGCCGGTCAGCGAGGGTCTGTTCGGCTGGATCTTCGGTCTCGGCGGGCTCATCGCCATCGCCGTGTGGGTCGCCGCTCGGACCGCAAAGGCCAAGAAGTCATGAGTAGCCAAGACATTCCAGAAGAGAACCTGCCCGCTGAGCAGGACAACGCCCACGGCGGCGTAGGGGTGGTGGACGAGAAGCACCCGTTCGCCGACCCGGGCCTGCCGCCCCACGAGCACCGCGTCCAGGACATCGACGAGCGGGCCGCGAAGCGGTCCGAGCGTGCCGTCGCCTTCCTGTTCACGGTGTCGATGCTGGCCACCATCGGCTTCATCGCCTCGTACGTCGCGATCCCGGCCGACAAGTCGATCTTCGTCTTCCCGCTCGGGCACATCAGCGCGCTGAACTTCGCGCTGGGCCTGACGCTCGGCGCGGCGCTGTTCTGCATCGGCGCGGGCGCGGTCCACTGGGCCCGCACCCTGATGTCCGACGTGGAGATCGCCGACGACCGGCACGCGATCGAGGCGTCCCCCGAGGTCCGCGAGAAGGTCTTCTCGGACTTCCGGGACGGCGCCAAGGAGTCGGCGATCGGCCGTCGCAAGCTGATCCGCACCACCCTGTTCGGCGCGCTGACGCTGGTTCCGCTCTCCGGCGTCGTGCTGCTGCGCGACCTGGGCCCGCTGCCCGAGGACAAGCTGCGCCACACGCTGTGGGCCAAGGGCAAGCTGCTCGTCAACATGAACACGGACGAGCCGCTGCGTCCCTCGGACGTCGCCGTCGGTTCGCTCACCTTCGCCAAGCCCGAGGGCCTGGAGGAGCACGACGAGGACTTCCAGAACGAGATCGCCAAGTCGGCCCTGATGATCGTCCGGCTCCAGCCGGACAACATCAAGGACAAGCGCGAGCTCGAGTGGTCGCACGAGGGCATCGTCGCGTACTCGAAGATCTGCACCCACGTCGGTTGCCCGATCTCCCTGTACGAGCAGCAGACGCACCACGTGCTGTGCCCCTGCCACCAGTCCACCTTCGACCTCTCCGACGGTGCCCGAGTGATCTTCGGCCCCGCCGGGCACGCCCTGCCGCAGCTGCGCATCGGCGTGAACGACGAGGGCTACCTCGAGGCGCTCGGCGACTTCGAAGAGCCCGTCGGTCCTGCTTTCTGGGAGCGCGGATGAGCACGAACGAGAACACGCAGTCCCGCGCACGCGGGAAGGCCCCGGCCGGCGAGCGCGTCGCCGACTGGGCCGACGGCCGGCTCGGGATCTACTCCCTGGCCAAGGCCAACATGCGCAAGATCTTCCCGGACCACTGGTCCTTCATGCTCGGTGAGATCTGCCTCTACAGCTTCATCATCATCATCCTCACGGGTGTGTACCTGACGCTGTTCTTCCACCCGTCGATGAACGAGGTGGAGTACCACGGCAGCTACGTCCCGCTGCAGGGCCAGCTGATGTCGGAGGCGTTCAGCTCCACGCTGCACATCTCCTTCGACGTCCGCGGTGGTCTGCTCATCCGGCAGATCCACCACTGGGCGGCGGTCATCTTCCTCGCCGGCATGTTCGTGCACATGATGCGCGTCTTCTTCACCGGCGCGTTCCGCAAGCCGCGCGAGGTCAACTGGCTGTTCGGCTTCCTGCTGTTCGTCCTGGGCATGTTCACCGGTTTCACCGGCTACTCGCTCCCGGACGACCTGCTCTCCGGCACCGGTGTCCGCTTCACCCAGGGCGCGATCCTGTCCGTGCCGATCGTCGGCACGTACATCTCGATGTTCCTGTTCGGCGGCGAGTTCCCCGGTCACGACTTCGTGGCCCGGTTCTACTCGATCCACATCCTGCTGCTGCCGGGCATCATGCTCGGTCTCGTGGTCGGCCACCTGATCCTGGTCTTCTACCACAAGCACACGCAGTTCGCGGGCCCCGGACGCACCAACAAGAACGTCGTCGGCATGCCGCTGCTGCCGGTCTACATGGCCAAGGCCGGAGGCTTCTTCTTCCTGGTCTTCGGCGCCATCGCGGCCCTCGCCGGCATCGCGTCCATCAACCCGATCTGGGCGATGGGCCCCTACCGGCCGGACCAGGTGTCCACGGGCGCCCAGCCCGACTGGTACATGGGCTTCGCCGAGGGTCTCATCCGTGCCATGCCGGGCTGGGAGATCAACCTCTGGGGTCACACGCTCGTCCTGGGTGTGTTCATCCCGCTGGTGCTCTTCGGTCTGTTCCTCGGCGTGATCGCGCTGTACCCGTTCATCGAGTCCTGGATCACCGGGGACAAGCGCGAGCACCACATCCTGGACCGGCCGCGCAACGCCCCGACCCGTACGGCCTTCGGTGTCGCCTGGGTCACCGGCTACATGATCATGCTGATCGGTGGTGGCAACGACATCTTCGCCACCCACTTCCATCTGTCGATCAACGCGGTCACCTGGTTCGTCCGGATCGGCTTCTTCGCCGGACCGGTCCTGGCCTTCGTCGTCACCAAGCGGATCTGCATGGGTCTCCAGCGCCGCGACAAGGACAAGATCCTGCACGGTCGCGAGACCGGCACGATCAAGCGCCTGCCGCACGGTGAGTTCATCGAGGTCCACGAGCCGCTGAGCCAGGAGGCCCTGCACACCCTCACGGCGCACGAGCAGTACAAGCCGGTCGAGATCGGCCCGACGGTCGACGAGAACGGCGTCGAGCGCAAGGTGAAGGGCTCCGAGAAGCTGCGCGCCAAGCTGAGCGAGGCGTACTACGGCGAGGAGTCCCAGATCCCCAAGCCCACCGCCGAGGAGTACAGGGAGATCACGAGCGGCCACGGCCACCACTGATCGTCGCGGCGTCGCCACGCCACCAGCGAAGGGCCCCGTCCGGTCTTCGGACGGGGCCCTTCGCCGTGCCTTCCGGCTGGATAGGGTGGGCTCACACTCTTCTACGACACCCCGGAGCGGCCCCATGAGCGCTGTGACCCCCGCTGGAGGCGACACCGCGGCGGGCCGTTCCTGGCCCAAGCTGCTGAACGGCCTGCTGGACGGCCACGACCTCACCGCGGACGACACCGCCTGGGCGATGGACCTGATCATGCGCGGCGAGGCGACCGACGCGCAGATCGCCGGGTTCGCGGTGGCACTGCGCGCCAAGGGCGAGACCGTCCAGGAGATCAACGGGCTCGTCCGGACGATGTACGAGCACGCCAACGTCATCGAGGTGCCGGGGCGCACCGTCGACATCGTGGGCACGGGCGGCGACGGCGCGAAGACGGTGAACATCTCCACGATGTCCTCGATCGTCATCGCCGGCACGGGTGCCAAGGTCGTCAAGCACGGCAACCGGGCCGCGTCCTCCGCGTCCGGCGCCTCGGACGTCCTGGAGAAGCTCGGCGTCAACCTCGAACTGACCCCGAAGCGGGTGGCCGAGGTGGCCGAGGAGGCCGGGATCACCTTCTGCTTCGCCATCAAGTTCCACCCGGCGCTGCGTCATGTGGCCGCCGCCCGTGGACAGTTGGGCATCCGGACGACCTTCAACGCCCTCGGTCCGCTCACCAACCCCGCGAAGGTGAAGGCCCAGGCGGTGGGCGTCGCCGACCCGCGTCTGGCCCCGCTCATCGCCGGCGTCCTCGCCGAGCGCGGCAACTCCTCCCTCGTCTTCCGGGGTGACGACGGCTTCGACGAGCTGACCACGACCGCCACCTCCCGGGTGTGGGTCGTGCGCGACGGCAAGGTGACCGAGGAGACCTTCGACCCGCGCGACGTCGGCATCGAGCTCGTGCCGGTGGAGGCGCTGCGCGGCGCCGACCCGTCGTACAACGCGGAGGTCGCCAGACGGCTGCTGGAGGGCGAGAGGGGCCCGGTCCGCGACGCCGTCCTGCTGAACTCGGCGGCGGCGCTCGTGGCGCTCGACCCGGGCCCCGGAACGCTGGCCGAGCAGATCGGCGCCGGCATGGCCAAGGCCGCCGAGTCGATCGACTCGGGAGCGGCGAAGCGTTCGCTCGAGCGCTGGGTGGCCGCGAGCAACGCCTAGGGCCTGTCCGGCGGATCAGGTCGCTGGAAACCGACGTGCGGTCCCGCGATCCGGACACGGGTTGCGGGACCGCGATCACTTCACGTACGTTCCTGTCCAGGTCATGAGTGACAGTCATGAGGCCCCGGCCGACTGTCCGGCAACCCTCCGTCCGTGGCGGGGTGCCCCGGGTGAGGACCAGGCCGTAGGCAGTGAGGTCTACGGCAAGCGCGGATCCCTCATACACCAGGGATCCTGGTCATCGAGGGAGCCTTCCGTGAGCAAGCGAATGCGCTAGGGCGTCGAGCCCCGCCTCCGCACACCCGTCTTCACTCTCCTCCTTCCTCTCACGGGAGTTCCGTCATGTCTGTCCTCAGTGCTGCCTCCACCGCTGTCTCCACCCAGCCCCTTTGTGCCCCGCTGCCCGTTCTGGGCCGGGATGTCACCGTCCCGCTCGTCACGGGCGGCGAAGTCACCTACGCAGCGCTCGACTACGCCGCCAGCGCCCCCGCCCTCCAGCGGGTCTGGGACGACGTGGCGGCCTACGCCCCGTACTACGGCAGCGTCCACCGGGGTGCCGGCTACCTCTCCCAGCTGTCGACGGACCTCTTCGAGAACGCCCGCAGGACGGTCGCCGAGTTCCTCGACTGCCGAGCCGACGACCAGCTGATCTTCACCCGCTCGACGACGGACTCCCTCAACCTGCTGGCTCAGGCCCTCCCCGCCGACTGCCAGGTCTTCGTCTTCGAGACCGAGCACCACGCCTCGCTGCTGCCCTGGCAGCACGCCCGGGTCACCTACCTCGACGCCCCGCGCACCCCGCGGCAGGCGGTGGCGACCCTGGAGCGCGCCCTCGCCGACCGTGCCCCCCACGGCCCGGCCCTCGTCTGTGTCACCGGCGCCTCCAACGTCACCGGCGAGCTGTGGCCCGTACAGGAGCTGGCCGCCGCCGCCCACGCGCACGGCGCCCGTATCGTCCTGGACGCCGCCCAGCTGGCCCCCCACCACCCGGTGTCACTGAAGGACCTCGACGTCGACTGGGTCGCGTTCTCCGGCCACAAGCTGTACGCCCCGTTCGGCTCCGGCGTCCTCGCCGGCCGCGCCGACTGGCTGCGCGAGGCCGACCCCTACCTCGCGGGCGGCGGCGCCAGCCGCAAGGTGACCCGGCGCGAGGACGGGGGAGTGGACGTCGAGTGGCACGACAGCGCCGCACGGCACGAGGCGGGATCACCCAACGTCATCGGCGCCTACTCCATCGCCTCGGCCTGCAAGGCGCTGACCGAGGCCGGCTTCGACACCCTGGTCGCCCGCGAGCAGTACCTGATCGAGAAGGTCCGCACGGGCCTCGCCGAGGTCCCCGAGGTCCGGATCCTGTCCCTCTTCGGCGACGACGCCCCCCGCGTCGGCGTGATCTCCTTCGTCGTCGACGGCTGGAACAGCTCCCACTTCGCCGCCGCCCTCTCCGCCGAGTACGGCATCGGCGTCCGCGACGGCCTCTTCTGCGCCCACCCCCTCGTCCGCACCCTCCTGGGCAGCGACCCCCAGACCCAGGGCGAGTGCGGCGCCCCCGAGGCGGCCCCCGGCGAGAAGTCCCTCAACGCCATCCGCGTCAGCTTCGGCGCGGGAACCCCGGACGAACACGTGGACCGCTTCGTGAGCGCGGTCCGGGAACTGGTGAGCAACGGTGCCAAGTGGCAGTACCGCACGGAGGAGGGCCGCTGCGTCCCGGCGGTGTGACGGGCGTTCGCCAGTTGGCGGTGTTCAGGGGGTCAGGAGTCCAGCCCGATGGCGAAAGCCGCCTCAAGATCATGCTGCGAGTACGTCCGAAACGCCACATGCGTGTCCGTGGCCTCCACCCCGGGAATCTTGCTGATCCGCCCGGGAATGACATCCGCCAGATCCTCATGCGCCCGCACCCGGACCATGGCGATCAAGTCATACGTGCCGGTGACGGAGAAGACCTCGCTGACGGACTCCAGCGCGGCGATCGACTCCGCGATCTCCGGAATCCGGTCCACGCTGGTCTTGATGAGCACGATCGCGGTGATCACGGCTGGTTCTCTCCCTCGGGGGCCGGAGCTGGGGCGGCCCTCACTCTAGTCGTCGACCTGAAGGACGCCCACGCGTAGAGGAAGCCCAGCCCGAAGCCCACCAGGTGCGCCAGGTACGCCACCCCGGGCCCCTGACCGGCCCGCGCCGCCGCCAGCCACTGCACGGCCACCCAGAACGGCAGCACGACCCACGCGGGGAGGCGCAGGGGCAGGAAGAACAGGAACGGCAGGAGACTGGTCACCCGCGCCCGGGGAAAGAGGTACAGGAACGCACCGAGGACGGCGGAGATCGCCCCGGACGCGCCCACCAGCGACTGCTCGGAGCCGGGGTTGGCGACCGCGTACCCCAGCAGGGCGAGGGAGCCGCAGCCGACGTAGAACAGGGTGAAGTGGACGCGGCCCATCCGTTCCTCGGTCATCGCGCCGAAGACGTAGAGGAAGAGCATGTTGCCCAGCAGGTGCACCCAGCTGCCGTGGACGAAGAGGGCCGTGGCGGGGGTCAGGGCCGCTCGGGGGGAACCCTCGAACAGTTCTGCGGGGATCACACCCCAGCGCCGGAAATAGGCCCGCTGCGCCAGGAGCAGCTCCTCGCCGGAGCCGTACGCCGGGTTGAGCCCCGAGGCCGGGCCGACCAGGAAGACCGCGCAGCACACGACGATCAGCGCGTACGTCACCGGCGTGGATGTCCGACGAACCGCCCTGATCGCCTTGGTCGTGCTGCCGAGCGTGACGCTCCTGTTGCTGATCATGACCACAGAGCATGACGTAACGGACGCGCGGGCACAGACCGCCTCGCCGCCGTGGACGCCCGAGCGGCGAGTACCCGCCAGGCCGTAGGGTTACGAGCCACACGGACCGGGGAGCCTTGGGCGCGACCCGACACCGCGAGAACGACGACACTAGAACGACGACACTAGAAGGAAGCGGACAAGTCACGATGACGGTTCCCCTGCCGACCGCCACCACGCGGTGGCGCTGCACCCTCTGCGGCAACCTCACCCGGTTCGACGTGACGCGCTCGTCGAAGGTCGTCGAGTACGTCCACCTCGACCTCGCGGGCGAGCCGAAGGTCGAGGAGCGCGAGGTGGTCAGTGAGACCATCGAGTCGGTGCGGTGCCGCTGGTGCAACGCCGTGGACCAGGTGGAACTCGTGGACAGGCCGGGCGCCGGCTCCTGACTGGGAGCGGCCCCGCACAGGCATTGGGGTGTGACGGATGGCGGAGACCACGGGCGGGGGGCCGGGCGACGGCGCCGCCGAGGTGCTCGACCGTCCGCTGCCCGACGGCGTACGGCGCAGGGTCGTACAGATCGTCTCGGACGGCTTCGGCGGCCTGACCGTCGCCGAACTGCCCGCGCAGCTGCGGCAGTACGCCCGCTTCGCACCCAACCGGCGGGCCAAGTTCGCGGGCAACGCGATGGCGGCCGCGCTGGAGACCGACCCGCTGTTCCGACAGCGCATCGGGGAGAAGCTCAGAGAGGCCCAGCCGGAGCTCGCCGGCGCTCTGGACTCCGGCTCGCCGCCCCCGGCCGCGGACCCGCTCGACGTGGCGGCCGCGGCCTACGTACTGCGGCCCCCGGGCTGGGTGAAGCTGGTCGCCGCGGCCGGTGAGGAGGCCCTGCGGGCGGACGCCGAGCGCGCCGACGAGGAGAGCCGGGCCGAGCTGGAGCGGCTGCGCGAGCAGCTCGCGCACGCCCGTGAGCAGACCCGCGCGGAGACCGAGGGGCTGCGCGTCGAGCTGGAGGCGGCGAAGAAGGAAGCGGAATCGCTTCACCGCAAGCTGCGCGCGGCCCTCAGTGACGTCAAGCGCGGCGAGGCGGCCCTGCGCAAGGCCCACGGCGAGATCGAGGCCGTCCGTGCGGACGGGCACGCCCAGGTGTCCGCCGCCGAGAGCGAGAGCAGGCGGCTCAAGGCGCGGCTCGGGGAGGCGGAGGCCGCCCTGGAGGCCACCCGCAGAGCGGCGCGTGAGGGGCGCAGCGTCGAGGACATGCGCGTACGGCTGTTGCTCGACACCGTGCTGGACGCGGCCCAGGGGCTGCGGCGGGAGCTGGCCCTGCCGCCGGTGTCCGTGCGGCCCGCCGAGACCGTGGACGCGGTCGAACCGGGACGAATGACTCCGAAGGACATCGCTGCCCGGGCTTTGTCCGAAAATGATCCCGCGATCCTCGACCAGTTGCTCGCGCTGCCGCAGGCGCATCTTGTCGTCGACGGCTACAACGTGACCAAGACCGGCTATCCGCAGATGCCGCTGGAGAAGCAGCGTCTCAGGCTGCTCGGGCAGCTCTCGCAGCTCGCCGCCCAGACCGGCGCCGAGGTCACCTGTGTCTTCGACGGGGCCGAACTGGCCGCTCCGGTGCTGCTCGCGCCACCCAGAGGCGTGCGGGTGCTCTTCTCCAAGCCGGGGGTCACCGCGGACGAGTTGATCCGTCAGCTGGTCCGCGCCGAGCCCCCGGGCCGGCCGGTCATCGTCGCCTCCACCGACCGTGAGGTGGCCGACGGGGTGGCGCGGGCCGGGGCGCGGCCGGTGGCGTCGGCGATGCTCCTGAAGCGGCTGTCCTGAAGTCGCTGTCCCTTAGGTCAACCTCCTCGCCGAATGACCGAATTGACGGAACTGTCACGCAACGTAGCGTCAACCGCGCATCACGGCAGGTGAGTTCCAGGCAAAGAATGCATTGCGTAGCTGATAATTTGAGCATCAGGATTTGAACTGATCACGAGTAGGTCACTAGGGTCTGCCATCGAACCTCCGAGCGGGTGATCACTCAGAAGAAGGAGTTCACCTCCGTGGCGTCCCACCGTCGACCCAAGCAGCCGAGCCGAGCGCGCGTGACCGTGCTCACGACCGCCGCCGCTGCTGCCGTAGCCCTGAGTTCGCAGGCCGCCAACGCCGCGCCGAGCGAGAAGCCGAGCAAGGACGAGGTCAAGGCGAAGGTCGACAAGCTCTACGAGGATGCCGAGCAGGCGACCGAGAAGTACAACGGCGCCAAGGAGAAGCAGGAGAAGCTCCAGAAGGAGATCTCCACGATCCAGGACAACGTCGCCCGCGGCCAGGACGAGCTCAACGCGATGCGCGACAGCATCGGTCTGGCGGCCGCCGCGCAGTACCGCACGGGCACCATCGACTCCTCCGTCCAGCTGTTCCTGTCGTCGAACCCGGACGACTACCTGGACAAGGCGTCCACCATGGACCAGCTCAGCGCCCAGCAGGTCGAGGCGCTGAAGAAGATCCAGGAGAAGCAGCGCGAGCTCGCGCAGGAGCGCTCCGAGGCCTCCGCCAAGCTCAAGGACCTCGCCTCCACCCGCACCGAGCTGGGCAAGAAGAAGAAGGAAGTCCAGGGCAAGCTCGCCGAGGCGCAGAAGCTCCTGAACACCCTGACGGCCAAGGAGAAGGCGGCGCTCGCCGCCGAGCAGGAGCGCTCCAGCCGCGCCAGCGAGCGTGACGTCCTCGGCTCCTCCACCGCCGCCTCCGGCCGGGCCGGCGCGGCCTACGCCTGGGCCCAGAGCCAGCTCGGCAAGCCGTACGTCTACGGCGCCACCGGCCTCAGCTCCTACGACTGCTCCGGCCTCACCTCCCGGGCGTACGCCGCGGCCGGCGTGCAGATCCCGCGCACCTCCGAGGCGCAGGCCCAGATCGGCACCCGCATCTACTCGGAGAGCCAGCTCCAGGTCGGCGACCTCGTCTTCTTCTTCAACGACCTGCACCACGTGGGCCTCTACGCGGGCAACGGCCAGATCATCCACGCCCCGCGCACCGGTACGGTCGTGCGCTACGAGTCGATGAGCACCATCGGCGGACCCTTCATGTTCGGCGTCAGGGTCTGACCCGGGACGCCCCAAGATCAAGTCGGCGCACCGCCCGAACGGGCGAATTGCGATGACTCCGAATGACCCCACGCCCCGCCGGTGACCTGCGTCAGCGGCGGGGCGTCACGTTGTGTGCCCACGGAGGTCGTTGGTCGGCACCCCCTGGCGCGGCTACTGTCTGGCGCGTTTCCTGGTCCGCCGGCGTTCGCCGGTGTCTCCCGGTGTTCTGCCGGGTCTGCCAGTGTCCGCCAGTGGAAGGAGCGCGGCTTTCGTGGGGTCCCATCGCCGCCTTGTACCGTCCGGGTTCGACCGGGGGGCCGCCGCCGCCCTGGGTGTGCTGTCCGCCGCGGCCGCGGCCCTGGGCACCGTACCGGCGGTGGCCGCACCGCACGACGACACCCGCTCCCGGGTGGACCGCCTCTACGAGGAGGCCGAGAAGGCCACCGAGGCCTACAACAAGGCCGACGAGCGCGCCGACGTCCTGCGGGGGCAGGTCGGTGACGCCCAGGACCGGATCGCCCGGCAGCAGGAACGCCTCAATTCCATGCGGGAACAGCTGGGTTCGCTGGCCGGTGCGCAGTACCGCTCCGGCGGACTCGATCCGACGCTCGCCCTGCTGTTCTCCGACGACCCGGACGACTATCTCGCCAAGGCCGCCGCCATCGACCGGATCAGCAGCCACCAGGCCGGCGAACTCAAGGACCTCCAGGACGTGATGCGCCAACTCGCCCAGGAGCGCGCGGAGGCCACCAAGAAGCTCGGCGAGCTGGAGAAGAGCCGCAAGGCGGTCGCCTCCCACAAGCGGACGGTCGAGAAGAAGCTCGCCGAGGCCCGGCAGTTGCTCAACTCCCTGCCCGACGACGAGCGCGCCGGCTACGACCGGAGCTCCCGCTCGGGCCGCGACGACCTGCCCGACCTCGGGGGCGCCCTGCCGACCTCCGGACGCGCCGCCGCCGCGGTCGCCGCCGCCCGCTCCGCGCTCGGCAGGCCGTACGTCTGGGGCGCCAACGGCCCCTCCGGCTTCGACTGTTCGGGCCTGATGCAGTGGTCCTACGCGCAGGCCGGCGTCGCCCTGCCACGCACCTCGCAGGCCCAGCGGTACGCCGGCCGCCAGGTCCCGCTCTCCCAGGCGCAGCCCGGCGACCTGGTCACCTACCGCTCCGACGCCAGTCACGTCGGCATGTACGCCGGCAACGGCCAGGTCATCCACGCCCCCTACCCGGGCGCGCCCGTGCGCTACGACCCGGTGGGCATGATGCCGGGCGCGACGGTCACGAGGGTCTGACGGCGGGGGCCCGACCGCGGGGGTCTGACCAAGGACGCGCCGCCCCCGTACGATCGGCAAGGTGGCTGGTCGAAGGCGGGCGTCGGGTTCCTCCGTGGTGGTGCTCTGTCTGCTGCTCGTCTCCCTGGTGGCGTGCGGCGGCGGGCCCGTCACCGACAGCACGCGGGCCGAGGTGCAGCGGGTCCTGGACCGGCGGGCCACCGCGGTCCTCGCCCACGACGAGGGCGCCTTCCGCGCCACCGGCACCGCCACCGAGTACGCGCGGCTGCGCGCGGTGCCGTTCGCGGACTGGTCGTACCGGGTCACCGCCGTGCACGCCGACGGCGGCACCGCGACCGCCGACGCCGAACTGCGCTACCGCGTCCGGGGCTACGACACGGCCCCGGTCACCGTCGGCCGCGCGCTGCGCCTGACCCGTGCCGGGGACGGGCCGTGGCGGGTGGCGTCCGACCGGCCCGCGCGGAAGACCGGCGCCCAGTTGTGGGACCAGGGCACGGTGGCGGTCGTCCGGGGCGAACACAGCATCGTGATGGGCGTCGGCCAGTCCACCGAGCGGCTGCGCTCCTTCGCCGACCTCGCGGACCGCGCCGTACCCGCGGTGTCGCAGGCCTGGGGCACGGACTGGGCGCGGCACATCGTGGTGCTCGTACCGAACTCCCTGGACGGGATGGCGAGACTGCTCGGCTCGCCCGCCTCCTCCTACCGGGGCATCGCCGCGGTCACCACCGGCGAGACCGGCGCCCCGGCCAGGGCGCCCGCGGACCGGGTCATCGTCAACCCCGACGCATACAGCATGCTCGGCCCGCTCGGCAAGCAGGTCGTGCTCACCCACGAGGCCACCCATGTCGCCACCCGCGCCCGCACCAACGCCGCCACCCCGCTGTGGCTGTCCGAGGGGTACGCCGACTGGATCGGCTACCTGGGCAGCGGGCGCACCCCGGCCCAGGCCGCACCCGAGCTGGGGCGCGCCCTGGCCGCCGGGGACCCGCCGACCGCACTGCCGACCGACCGCGACTTCGGCTTCAGCGGCGACGCCACCCGGCTCGCCCAGGCGTACGAGGGCGGCTGGATGGCCTGCCGGATGATCGCCGACCACTGGGGCGAGGTCCGCCTGCGCGAGTTCTACCTGGCGGTGGGCACACACAAGGAGCGGACCGGGGCGGTCGAGGGCGCGCTGAAGGACGTGCTCGGGACGACCCTGGCGGACTTCACCGCGCGGTGGCGGACGTATCTGAAGGCTCAACTCGGCTGATCCAACCGCGCGATGGCTTCCCTGAGCCACTCCCGCTCCGCCTCGCCCGTCGCCCGGGCCACCCGCAGCATGCCCTGCCGGAACAGGTCGTCGGCCTGTTCGGCCCGTACGGGCTCACCGTCCCGGTAGAAGAAGCTCGACGGGGTCTCCAGGAACTCCAGCCGGCGCCGCAGCACCGCGGCCTGTTGGTGGCGGTCCGGCAGGTGCCGCAGGAACGCCAGGACGGTGTTGAAACGCACCTGGTCGGTCACCTCGGCCTGCTTGGGGTGACGCAGCCGCTCCAGGAGGTCCTCACGGCCCCGCGCGGTCAGGGACAGGACCCGGCGCGGGGCGGCGGCGGTGCCCGGCTCGGTGTGCTGGTCGAGCTTGCCGGCCGTGACGAGACGGGTGATCGCCGGATAGAGGGCGCCGTCGCTGACCGGCCGGACATGGCCGCTGAGTGCCTTGATCCGTTCCTTCAACTCGTAACCGTGCAGCGGTTGTTCGGCGAGGAAGCCGAGGATCGACAGCTCCAGCATCGGACCCCCTTGTGATGGTCGTGACACGATGATACCTCTTATCGAGCTACCTCGATTAGAGGTATCGTTACGACAGGAGGCCCTGTGAACGCCCACCGGAGACAGCTCGTCGCACTCGCCCACCCCGTCTACTTCTCCCTGCTCGCCTCCGTGGCCGCCGGGATCATCAACACCGTCTGGGTGTCACGGCTCGGCGGACCGGCCGTGGCCGCCGTGGCGGTGGCGACCAACACCGAGAACGTGCTGCTGGGGGTCGCCCTGGTCTTCGCCTCCGGGACCACCGTGCTGGTCGCTCACGCCAGGGGCGCGCGGGACCCGGCAGCGGTGCGGGCCTCCGTGCGGGGCGGCTGGGCGCTGTGCGCGGTGGTCACGCCCGTGGTCGTCGTGGCCGGGTTCCTGCTGCGCGAGCCGCTGGCCCGACTGGTCCTCGGCGGTGACCGGAGCGCCGCGCTGCCGCTCGCCGTCGGCTACTTCGCGATCTCGATGCCGGGCCTGGCCGTCTTCTTCGCGCAGAACCTCGTCGACGGCATGCTCAAGGGCGCCGGCGACACCAGGACCCCGCTGCGCCTCGCCCTTCTCGCCAACGGTCTGATCCTGGTCTGCGACCCGCTCCTCATCCACCGCTACGGTGTCCAGGGCGCGGCCGCCTCCACCGTGCTGTGCCGGTGCGTGGCCCTGGCGGCGGGCCTGCTCGCCCTGCGCCGCAACGCACTGCTCAGGGCCGCGTCGGGCGTCCGCCCCACGCACGGGGCGGGGGCCGCCCTGCGCCGGACGCTGACGACCGGGCTGCCGATGTCCGCCGACTTCACCGTGCGGCAGGCCGGGGCACTGGCGCTGGTCGCCGTCGTCGCGCGGCTCGGGGTGGCGGCGGTGGCCGCGTACGCCATCGCCTACAAGGTCATGTACGTGGCGACCATGGCCTTCTACGCGGTGCGCCAGGCCGCCTCCATCCACACCGCCCACACGCTGGGGGAGGGCAGGGACGAGCGCCGGGCGATCGGAGGGCAGGCCGTGCTCGTCTCGGGGGCCGTCGGCCTCCCGGCGGCCGTCCTGCTCGCTGCCACCGCACCCTGGATCATGGCCGCCTTCGGCGCGGGGCCCGCCGTGGCCCACGCGGGTGTGGTGTTCCTGCGCTGCGTCGGGCCCTATCTGCTGCTGATGGCCTGCTTCATCGCGCTCGGTGGGGTCTTCGAGGGCGGCGGCGGGGCGCCGGCGCTGCTGCGGGTGACGCTGCTCGGCACGACGGTCCAGCTGCCGCTCGCCCTCGCGCTGTCCGGGCTCGGCCTGCCCGGGGTGTGCCTGGCTCTGGCGCTCGCGATGGGGCTGCAGTGCGCGTCGGTGGGCCTGCTCTTCCGTCGGGCCCGGCGTCAGGAGGAGACGGGGGTTTCCTGGGTGCGAGCGGTCTGAGGCGGCAGGGGCGGTGGGCCCGGGATCGGTGGCACCGTCGCCCGCCACAGGCGTACGGCACCCATCACCGAGGCGACGACCAGCAGACCGTTGCGGACGACGAGCAGGGTGATGCCGAGGCCGTCGCTCGCGACGACGTTGGCGAAGTAGACCGGGAACTCCAGCACCGTCACGAAGCAGGCCGCCAGGACCAGCAGGGCGGGCAGGCCCATCCGGGTCGTCCGGAAGCACAGGCACACGGCGGCCAGACCCACCAGCCACACCATGTACTGGGGGCTGATCACCCGGCTGGTCACGGTGAACATCAGCACCGCCACGAAGGCCGCGTCCGACAGGGTGTGCGTCATGAACCGTTTCGCCAGCAGCCGCCACAGCACCAGCCAGCCGAACGCGGCCCCGGTGAGGAACAGCGCCCCCGTGCTCACCCAGTCCACGTACGGCCCGAGGAATTCCACCGAGCCGTAGTTCAGCAGCACCTGGCCCTCCCAGCCGAAGTGCCGGGCGATGTGGAACACCAGCGAGCCCAGCGACTCCACTTCGGTGCCGCGCTCGCGCTGGAACGTGAGGAAGGCGAACGCGCCCGGCATCGCCAGCGCGAACAGTCCCGCCACCGCGGCGGCGGACACCACCGCCGCACCCCACGCCCGCCGCCGCACCGCCCCGAGCAGCAGCATCGCCGGCCACACCTTCAGCATGGCCCCGAAGCCCGTCAGCGCGCCCATCAGCCGCGGATGCCGGGCCCCCGCGAGCAGCGCTGCCACCGCCACCGCGGTCACCATCACGTCGTAGCGCGCGTACACCGTCGGGCCGAGCAGGGGCACGCCCACCACCCACACCCAGGCACCGCGCAGCGACTTCGCCGGGCGCAGGCCCGCGTACAGCAGCAGGCACAGCGCGACCAGGTCGGCGACGAAGGCGAGGACGAAGAACGCGGACGCGTAGTCGAGGAACGGCAGCAGACCGGGGGAGAGGATCGCGAGCGCCGCGGCGGGCGGGTACTGCCAGGTGACGTCCTTCTGGGGGAACGTTCCGCTGCTCAGGACGTCGTACCAGCCGTGGTAGATGACCGAGACGTCGCTGGTGACGTCCGGGCCCGGGAAGAGGTACACCTTGAAGACGAAGAGCAGCAGCAACAGCCTGGTCACGCCCCAGGTCCCCAGCAGCCACGGAAGTGACCGCCTCGCGCCCGTCGTCTTCACGTGATCCCCTGCCGTTCGGTCATCTCTTGAGGGGAACATGATGTCCTGCCCCGCTGTGAGCGTGCCATAAACGACGAGGGGCGGGTTCGATAAGGTCTGCGGCGATGCACAAGACCCTGATCGTGACCAACGACTTCCCGCCCCGGCCCGGCGGCATCCAGGCGTTCCTGCACAACATGGCGCTGCGCCTCGACCCCGAGCAGCTCGTCGTCTACGCGTCGACGTGGAAGCGGAGCCGGGAGGGCGTCGAGGCGACGGCCGCCTTCGACGCCGAGCAGCCCTTCACGGTCGTACGCGACCGTACGACGATGCTGCTGCCGACGCCGGGCGCGACCCGGCGCGCCGTCGGCCTGCTGCGGGAGCACGGGTGCGCGTCGGTCTGGTTCGGGGCGGCGGCGCCGCTCGGCCTGATGGCACCGGCGCTGCGCAAGGCGGGCGCGACCCGGCTGGTGGCCACCACCCACGGGCACGAGGCGGGCTGGGCCCAGCTGCCCGCCGCCCGGCAGCTGCTGCGCCGGATCGGGGACTCGACCGACACGATCACCTACCTGGGCGAGTACACGCGCTCGCGGATCGCGACCGCGCTGACCCCCCGGGCCGCGCACCGGATGGTGCAGCTGCCGCCCGGCGTGGACGAGAAGACCTTCCACCCCGGCTCGGGCGGCGCCGAGGTACGGGCCCGGCTCGGCCTCACCGACCGGCCGGTCGTCGTGTGCGTCTCCCGGCTGGTCCGGCGCAAGGGGCAGGACACCCTGATCCAGGCCATGCCCCGGATCCTGGCCGCCGAGCCCGACACCGTGCTGCTGATCGTCGGCGGCGGCCCCTACGAGGGCGACCTGCGCAAGCTCGCCCACGACACCGGCGTCGCCGACTCCGTACGCTTCACCGGCCCCGTCCCCTGGTCCGAGCTCCCCGCCCACTACGGCGCCGGCGACGTCTTCGCCATGCCCTGCCGCACCCGCCGCGGCGGCCTCGACGTGGAGGGCCTCGGCATCGTCTATCTGGAGGCGTCCGCGACCGGCCTGCCGGTTGTCGCCGGAGACTCCGGAGGCGCACCGGACGCCGTACTGGACGGCGAGACGGGCTGGGTGGTGCGGGGCGGCGACCCCGCGGACGCCGCCGACCGCATCATCACCCTCCTCGGCGACCCCGAACTGCGCCACAGGATGGGGGAGCGGGGCCGTCAGTGGGTGGAGGAGAAGTGGCGCTGGGACCTGCTGGCGGACCACTTGAAGGCTTTGTTGTAGTGCAGCAGGCCTGAAGGGCGCGGGGAACTGCGCGACAAGCCACAACGAACCCGCAGCCGCCCGATGGAGAACCCCCCACCCCGGATGGCACCCCAAAAGCCGGCGGAGCCCCTAGCCGGAACCGAAAAATCCGCCCATGCTGCGAAAATGACAGCAAACCTGATGCAGCGTCAGCTGACAAGACGTCAGATCCTCGGTATGGCAGCCCTGCAAACGGCGGCAGCCCTCGGCTTCACCCGCGTCCACCTCACCTCCGCCCAAGCCACCGAACCCGCCACCACGGAATACGCGGACGCGATCGTCATAGGCTCCGGCTACGGCGGCGCCGTAGCCGCCCTCCGCCTCGGCCAGGCCGGCATCCGCACCCTCGTCCTGGAGATGGGCCGCCTCTGGAACACCCCCGGCGCCGACGGCAAGCTCTTCTGCTCCACCAGCGCCCCCGACGAGCGCTCCATGTGGTTCCGCACCCGCACCGAAGCCCCGCTCGCCACCTTCCTGTGGCTGGACCTCGTCAACCGGAACATCGGCTCCTACCCCGGCGTCCTCGACCGCGTCCACTTCGACCACATGTCGGTGTACGTCGGCCGAGGCGTCGGCGGCGGCTCCCTGGTCAACGGCGGCATGGCCGTCACCCCGCTCCGGTCGTACTTCGCGGAGCAGTTCCCCACCGTCGACGCCGACGAGATGTACAACACGTACTTCCCGCGCGCCCGTTCCATGCTCGGCGTCAACACCGTCGACCCGGCCTGGTTCGAGTCCACGGAGTGGTACCGCTTCGCCCGGGTCTCCCGCAAGCACGCCGAGAAGGCCGGCCTGAAGACCACCTTCGTGCCCAACGTCTACGACTTCGGCTACATGCAGCGCGAGGCCGCCGGCACGGCCACGAAGTCCGCGCTCGCCGGCGAGGTCATCTACGGCAACAACCAGGGCAAGCGCAGCCTCGACAAGACCTACCTCGCCTCCGCGCTCGGCACCGGCAACGTCACCATCCACACCCTGGAGCGGGTCAGGGGGATCAGCCGGGCCGCCGACGGCACGTACGTGCTGACCGCCGACCGGATCGACGTGACCGGGAAGGTCGTCGAGACCCGGCAGTACGGCTGCACCTACCTCTTCCTCGGCGGCGGCAGCGTCGGCACCTCCGAACTCCTCGTCCGCGCCCGGGAGACGGGCACCCTGCCCGCGCTGGACGCGAGTGTCGGCGCGGGGTGGGGGACCAACGGCAACGTGATGCTCGGGCGGGCCAACCACCTGTGGGACACCGTCGGGGCCAACCAGTCGACCATGCCGGTGATGGGCATCGACGACTGGGCCAACACCGCCAACCCCGTCTTCGCCGAGATCGCCCCGCTGCCGATGGGGCTGGAGCACTGGGTCAGCCTCTATCTGGCGATCACCAAGAACCCGGAGCGGGCGTCGTTCTCGTACACCAACGGCTCCCTGGCGCTGGGCTGGAGCGCCGCCCAGAGCGCCGTCTCCGTGGCCATGGCGAAGAAACTGTTCGACCGGATCAACGCGGCCAACTCCACCATCTACCGGTACGACCTCTTCGGCTCGTCCAACAAGGTCTTCGCCGACGACTTCACGTACCACCCGCTGGGCGGCTGTGTGCTGGGCAGGGCGACCGACAGCTACGGCCGGGTGAAGGGCTATTCGCGGCTGTACGTCACCGACGGCTCGCTCGTGCCCGGGTCGATCGGCGTGAACCCGTTCGTGACGATCACCGCGCTCGCCGAACGGACGATGGCGCGGGTCCTCGTGGAGGACACCGCGCCATGAGCCGTCGCCACGCTCCGTCGTGGGCCGGGGTGGGCTACTTCTGGTAGATCGCCTCGATCTCGGCCGCGTAGTCCTTCGCCACCACGTTGCGCTTGAGCTTCAGCGACGGCGTGAGGTGGCCCGTCTCCTCCGTGAACTGGGAGGACAGAATGCGGAACTTCCGCACCGATTCCGCCTTCGACACCGCGGCGTTGCCGTCGTCGACAGCCGTCTGGATCGCGGCCAGCAGGTCCGCGTCCTCACGCAGCGACGCCGCGGTGGAACCCGCGGGCTTGCCGTGGTCGGCGGCCCAGCGGCCCAGGAACTCCTCGTCGATGGTGACCAGCGCGCCCACGAACGGCCGCCCGTCGCCCACCACCATGCACTCCGCGACCAGCGCGTGCGCGCGGATGCGGTCCTCGATCACGGCCGGGGCGACGTTCTTGCCGCCCGCGGTGACGATGATCTCCTTCTTGCGTCCGGTGATCTTGAGGTAGCCGTCCTCGTCGAGGGTCCCGATGTCCCCGGTGTGGAACCAGCCGTCGGCCAGCGCCTCCGCGGTCGCGGCCTCGTTGTTCCAGTAGCCCTTGAACAGGTGCTCGCCGTGCAGCAGCACCTCGCCGTCGTCGGCGATGCGGACCACCGAGCCGGGCAGCGGCTGGCCGACCGTGCCGATCTTCTGCCGGTCCCAGGGGTTGAACGCGGTCGCGGCGCACGACTCGGTCAGACCGTAGCCCTCCAGGACCGTGAAGCCGATGCCGCGGAAGAAGTGGCCCAGCCGCTCGCCCAGCGGGGCGCCGCCGGAGATGGCCGCCTCGCCACGGCCGCCCAGGACCGCGCGCAGCTTGCTGTAGACGAGCCGGTCGAAGACCTTGTACTTGACCTTGAGGCCGATGGAGGGGCCCGAGGGGCTGTCCAGTGCCTTGCTGTACGCGATCGCCGTGTCCGCGGCCTTGTCGAAGATCGCGCCCTTGCCGTCCGCCTGCGCCTTGGCGCGCGCCGAGTTGTAGACCTTCTCGAAGACCCGCGGCACGCCCAGGATCAGCGTCGGGCGGAACGCGGCCAACTCGTCGGTGAGGTTCTTGATGTCCGGGACGTTGCCCAGCTTGATCGGCGCCAGCATCGGCGCGACCTGCACGAGCCGCCCGAAGACGTGGGCCAGCGGCAGGAAGAGCAGCACCGAGCAGTCGCCCGTACGGAACAGGGGGCGCAGCCGCTCCACCACGTTCCCGCACTCGGCGAAGAAGTTGCGGTGCGTGAGGACGCAGCCCTTGGGCCGGCCGGTCGTGCCGGAGGTGTAGACGATGGTCGCCGGGTCGTCGGCCTTGGCGAACGAGCCGCGCTCCTCGACGGTCGCGTCGGACACGTCCCGGCCCAGCCGCACCAGTTCCTCCACGCCCCCGGCCTCGATCTGCCAGACGTGCTTGAGGGCGGGCAGCGTGTCCCGTACCGACTCGACGGCGGCCGTGTGGTTGTCGAGTTCGACGATCGCCGCCGTGGCGCCCGAGTCGGAGAGGATCCACTGCACCTGCTCCGCCGAGCTGGTCTCGTACACCGGCACGGTGACCGCGCCCGCGCTCCAGATCGCGAAGTCGAGGAGCGTCCACTCGTAGCGGGTACGGGACATCAGGGCGACCCGGTCACCGGGCTGTACGCCGGAGGCGATGAGGCCCTTGGCGGCGGCGTGCACCTCGGCCAGGAACGTGGCGGCCGACACGTCCTGCCAGGCGCCACCCACCTTGCGGGCGATCACGGCGACGTCGGGATGCTGCGCGGCGTTTCTGCGGACGATGTCGGTCAGGTTGCCGTCCGCAGGGACCTCGTACAAAGCCGGAAGGCTGAACTCGCGCAAGACTGCTGCTCCTCATAGGGCGCCGGCGCCACGACGTTGTGTGCTGCGACGGTCGGTCCAAGGCTGGCTCGGGCAGGTGCTCGGGGGCTCCCAGGGACCGATGGGACCACTGGTTGAAATCCTGAGCACGACTGGACTGCCCGGACGTTACCCGCCGGTATGGCTTCTTTGACAGGGGGTCCCGGCGAGATGTTCGCTGCGTCACACAGATTGGTGTTTCTTGCCCGCACAGTAGTCGACGCACTTACTGACTAGCCAGTAACCGCAGGTAGCGCCGCCACTGTTCACAAGTGCATCGCTCCACCTACCCTTGATCGCCATGGCCCTCACACCCCCCGCCCGCCGCAGAACCCGCGTCCACGTGGTCAGTGACGTCCATGGAAACGCCCGTGACCTGGCCAAAGCCGGCGACGGCGCCGACGCGCTGATCTGTCTCGGCGACCTGGTGCTGTTCCTGGACTACGCCGACCACTCCCGCGGGATCTTCCCCGACCTGTTCGGAGTCGAGAACGCCGACCGCATCGTGGAACTGCGCACAGCCCGCCGCTTCGCGGAGGCACGGGACCTCGGGGCACGGCTGTGGGCCGGCGTCGGCGACGACCGGGCCACGGTGATCGAGCGGGCGGTACGCAAGCAGTACGCCGAGATGTTCGCCGCGTTCCCCACCCCGACGTACGCGACCTACGGCAATGTGGACATGCCGCCCCTGTGGCGGGAGTACGCCGGACCGGGCGTGACGGTGCTGGACGGCGAACGGGTGGAGATAGGCGGCCGCACCTTCGGCTTCGTCGGTGGAGGCCTCCGTACCCCCATGCGCACGCCCTACGAGATCAGTGACGAGGAGTACGCGGCGAAGATCGAGGCGGTCGGCGAGGTGGACGTGCTGTGCACGCACATCCCGCCGGAGGTGCCGGAACTCGTCTACGACACGGTGGCGCGCCGCTTCGAACGGGGCAGCCGCGCGCTGCTGGACGCGATCCGTCGGACCCGGCCCCGGTACGCGCTGTTCGGTCATGTCCACCAGCCGCTGGTACGGCGGATGCGGATCGGGGCGACCGAGTGCGTGAACGTGGGGCACTTCGCGGGCTCGGGGCGGCCGTGGGCGCTGGAATGGTGAGACGGCGCAGGTAGCGGTGACGGCGGGGCGGGCTGTGCGCGGTAGCCTTCACGCTGCACACACGTGCGCACGAGGATCTACTGGCGGCCCGCATCTGGAGGAGCCACGGCGATGGCGGAATACACCAGCTCGAGCATCACGATCGAGGCGGCACCGGCCGATGTGATGGAGGTGATCTCCGACTTCGCCCGCTACCCGGACTGGACGGGCGAGGTGAAGGAGGCGGAGGTCCTCAAGACCGACGGACAGGGGCGTGCCGAGCAGGTCCGGCTCGTCATGGACGCGGGGGCGATCAAGGACGACCAGACGCTGGCGTACACGTGGACCGGCGAGAACGAGGTCTCCTGGACGCTGGTCAAGTCCCAGATGCTGCGGTCGCTGGACGGCACGTACCTCCTGAAGCCGGCGGGTGCGGGGGCGACGGAGGTCACCTACCAGCTGACCGTCGACGTCAAGATCCCCATGCTCGGCATGATCAAGCGCAAGGCGGAGAAGGTCATCATCGACCGGGCACTGGCGGGCTTGAAGAAGCGGGTGGAGTCGGGCCGGTAGGCCGTCTTCGGCGAGTCCAGCCGCGGGCAGTCGTGCCGCTGGGGCGATGGGTGGGCGCGGCGGCAACCCGTAGGCGCCGGGTTGCGCGACCGGCCCGGCACCGACGCCGGGGCACCTGGCAACCGGCGACAACCCCGGCGTCCACTACCGTTCACCCTCATGCGCACCATCCTGATCACCGGCCCGGGCGGCAGTGGTCGTACGACCGTGGCCGCGGCGACTGCTCTGCGGGCCGCCGGTGAGGGCACTCGCACGCTGGTCCTGAGTGCCGACCGCACCGACACACTGGGCGCGGCCCTCGGGGTGGCGACAGGGGCCGGGCCGACCCCGGTCGCGGAACGCCTCACGGCCTGGCGGCCCGACGCCGCCGCCGCGTTCCGCGAGGACCTCGCCGCGTTCCAGGACCGTGCGACCTCCGTGCTCGACCTGCTCGGTGCCTCCCGCCTGGACCCCGAGGAGGTCACCCCCCTCCCCGGCGCGGAGGAACTCGCTCTCCTGCGGGCCATCAGGGACGCCGCGCTCTCGGACGCCCACGACCTCCTGGTCGTGGACCTGCCGCCGACGCCCCACGCCCTCACCCTCCTCTCCCTCCCGGAGGAGCTCCGCCGCTACCTGCGCCGCCTGCTCCCCTCCGAGCGGCAGGCGGCCCGCGCCCTGCGCCCGGTCCTGGGACGCCTCGCCGGGGTCCCCATGCCCTCGGAGTGGCTGTACGAGACGGCGGCCCGCTGGGACCTGGAACTCGCCGCGGTGGAAGCCGTCGTCACCGACCGCAGCACCCTCGTACGGCTGGTCGCCGAACCGGGACCGGCCGGCGCCGACGCCGTACGCACCGCCACCCTCGGCCTCGCCCTGCGCGGCCTGCGCACCGAGACCCTCGTCGCCAACCGCGTCCTGCCCGAGGACGGGACCGGCACCTGGCTCGCCGCACTCGTCGCCCAGCAGCGCAAGGTCCTGGCGCAGTGGGAGGAGGAGTACGAGGACGTCCGTGCCGTCGCCCACCTCGGCCGCGACCCCCGCGGCGCCGACGACCTCACCGCGCTCACCGTCCCCGGCGTCAACCCGGGCACCTCCCCGGTCGAGTGGCCCGTCACCGACCGGCTCGCCGAGGACGGCGTCCTCATCTGGCGCGTCCCGCTCCCCGGCGCCACCCGCGAGGAGCTCGACCTCGTCCGCCGCGGTGACGAGCTCGTCGTCACCACCGGCCAGTTCCGCCGTATCGTCCCGCTGCCGTCGGCCCTGCGCCGCTGCACCGTCGACGGCGCCGCCCTGCGCGAGGGCGAGCTGCGCGTCCGGTTCGCACCGGATCCGGAACTGTGGCCACGGGCGCGGTGAACCACGTACCCCCGTTCGGGTAACGTCGGAGAGACGAACCGTAGTCAGGAGTGCGTCATGAGCGAAGAGCGCCCCGAGCAGGACGCGGTCGACGAGGGCACTCGCGCGACCGACTCCGACGCCTGGGCCACCGCGTGCGCCGAGGACCTGGCGGAGGAGAAGGCCCGTCGCCGCGCCCAGTACGGCCCGCCCCCCGGGTCGGCCGCCGAGGAGCTGCGCAAGCTCTTCGAATCGGTCGCCGACAAGTTGTCCGGCCTGCAGTCCCCGCTCCTCGGCGCGGTCGCGGGACCGGCCGCGCAGCAGGTGGTCCGTCAGGTCGTGGAGCAGGCCAAGGCCGCCGTGGAACCCGTCATGGAGCGCAACCCCGACGTCTTCGACCACCTCGCCGCGGCCGGCAACGAACTCCTCGCCGCCTACCGCTCCGCCGTCCAGGCCCAGGAACAACGCTGGACCGCCCGAGCCGGCGACCCGCTCCGCCCCGACAAGGCCGCCGACGACCCCCGCGACGACGGCGAGGGCACCGGCCCGGGCCAGCGCATCGACTTGGACTGACGGTCTCTCGCGCGGGGACCCATGACCCCGCCGGGCCTGGCCCGTCCGCCCGGCGGACGACGGGAATCCGACGGCAGGGCCTCGGGTACGGTTGGCCGTAGCGGGGCTCGACCGAAACTGAGGGATTCATGGGACTCACCATCGGCGTCGACATCGGCGGCACGAAGATCGCGGCCGGCGTGGTCGACGAGGAAGGCAACATCCTCTCGACCTTCAAGGTGCCGACCCCGGGCACGCCCGAGGGCATCGTGGACGCCATCGCCTCCGCGGTGGAGGGCGCGCGTGCCGGGCACGAGATCGTCGGCGTGGGCATAGGTGCCGCCGGCTACGTCAACCGCCAGCGCTCCACGGTCTACTTCGCCCCCAACATCGACTGGCGCCAGGAACCGCTGAAGGAGAAGGTCGAGGCCCGCGTGGGTCTCCCCGTCGTCGTGGAGAACGACGCCAACGCCGCCGCCTGGGGGGAGTACAAGTTCGGCGCGGGCAAGGGCCACCGCAACGTCATCTGCATCACGCTCGGCACCGGCCTCGGCGGAGGCATCATCATCGGCAACAAGCTGCGCCGCGGACACTTCGGCGTGGCCGCCGAGTTCGGTCACATCCGTATGGTCCCGGACGGCCTGCTGTGCGGCTGCGGCTCCCAGGGCTGCTGGGAGCAGTACGCGTCCGGCCGCGCCCTGGTCCGCTACGCGAAGCAGCGCGCCAACGCCACCCCCGAGCGCGCCGAGGTGCTGCTCGGTCTCGGCGACGGCACTCCCGACGGTATCGAGGGCAAGCACATCTCCATGGCCGCCCGCCAGGGCGACCCGGTCGCGGTCGACTCCTACCGCGAGCTCGCCCGCTGGGCCGGCGCCGGCCTCGCCGACCTCGCCTCCCTCTTCGACCCCTCCGCCTTCATCGTCGGCGGCGGCCTCTCCGACGAGGGCGACCTGGTCCTCGACCCCATCCGCAAGTCGTACAAGCGCTGGCTCGTGGGCGGCAACTGGCGCCCCGTGGCGGATGTGATCGCCGCCCAGCTCGGCAACAAGGCGGGCCTGGTCGGCGCGGCGGACCTGGCGAGAGAGCCCGACCCGATCATGTGACGTCCACCTTTCGGCCTACGGCCACTGCGCCACCAAGGGGCGCGGGGAACTGCGCGACAAGCCACACACAACCGGCAGTCGCGTATGAACCTCGCGCCCCGAGCTCTTGGGCGTACATTGATCGCCATGGAGCTGCTCCCCAACTCCCGCACGGAGCCCGACGGTTCCGCCGTCATCCGCGTCCTCAGTTACAACATCCGCTCGATGCGCGACGACACCGACGCCCTCGCCCGCGTGATCGCCGCCTGCGCCCCCGACCTGGTCCTGATCCAGGAAGCCCCCCGCTTCTTCCGCTGGCGCAAGAAACTCGCCCGGCTCGCCGCCGCCTCCGGTCAGGTGATCCTCACCGGCGGGGCCACGGCGGCCGGACCGGCGATCCTCTCCTCCCTGCGGGCCACCGTGGAACGCACCGAGGACGTGCTCCTGCCCCTCACCCCCGGCCTGCACCGCCGCGGCTTCGCCACCGCCGTCGTCCGGTTCGGCGGCGCCCGGCTCGGTGTCCTGAGCTGTCACCTCAGCCTGGACGAGGCCGAGCGCCACGACCAGGGCGGCCTCCTCCTCGACCGGCTCGCCGGCATGGGTGTGGAGCACGCCGTCGCGGGCGGCGACATCAACGAAGGTCCCGGCGGGCGCGCCTTCCGCCGTATCGCCACCGGCCTCCAGGACGCCTGGGCCACCGCACCCTGGGGCGGCGAACACACCTGGACGCGCAGCTCACCCCACAACCGCATCGACGCGATCTTCGCGACGAAGGGCGTCGACGTCCTGGGCTGCGGGGTGCCGCTGGGCCTCCCGGGAATCACCGAGGCCGATCTGGAGGCGGCCACCGACCACCTTCCGGTCCTGGCCGCCCTCAGGATCCCCACGTCGTAAGAAGTCTCAGACCACCGCGCCGCGGCCCGGGTCGTCGCCGTCCTCGTCGTCCGTTCTCATCCGCGCCACCAGCGTGGTGAAGCCGCCGAGGAAGCCGCCGATGCACACGGTCGCCAGCCACCACGTCATGTCCCAGCTCAGCAGCACCGCGAGCAGGAGCAGGACCGGCCCGCCGATCACGCCCAGCCAGGCGAACTTGGCGGTGGTGTCGGCGGCGGGCAGCGGCGGCGGCTCGGGCGGTACGAAGTGGCCCTCGTCGTCCTCGTCGAAGTCGTTCTCGCTCGGCTCCGGCGCGGAGTAGTCACGGGGGCCGACGCCGGGTGCGAAGGCGATCGAGCTGCCCAGCGGCTTGGCGGGCTTGTCCTTCGGGTCCTTCGACCCGCTCGGTTCCTTCGCGGCCCGCTGCTCCCCGGGCTCGTCGTCGTTCGGCTCGGCCTCCAGCAGCGCCAGGTCCTCGACGGACTTGAACGGCTTGGTGCCGGGCGGGTCCGCCGGCTCCTCCCCGTACCCCGCGACGATCGCCGCCCAGGCGGCATCCTCGTCGAAGGGTACGTGCTGCTCCTCCGGCTGCTGCTCGCCGTCGTTGTGGTGCTCGTCCTCGCGATCCTCGCGGTCGGCGTCGTGCTCAGCCACCTGCCGTCGTCCCTTCTTTGCCGACACTGGGTGCGAGCCGGGCGATGAACGCGTGGCTCTCCTCGAAGATCCGGTCCGCGTCATGGTCCAACGTCGCGACGTGGTAGCTCTGTTCCAGCACGACCTCCCGTACGTCCGTCGACGACACCCGGCTCAGGATCCGGGCCGAGTCGGCGGCTGGCACGACATGGTCCGCCGCGCTGCGCAGGAGCAGCAGCGGCTGGGTGACCTGCGGCAGCTCGCCGTCGACCTGACGGAAGAAGGCCCGCAGGGAGTGCGCGGCGTGCAGCGGCACCCTGTCGTACCCGATCTCCACTCCGCCCTCCTTCGCGATGTCACTGGTGATGCCCCTGGTCGTCCGCACGACGTGGCGGGCCACCGGAAGGGCGTACGCGGACAGACCGTGCACCTTGTTCGCCGGGTTGACGACCATGACACCGCTGACGGCCTCACCGTGCCGCGCCGCGAGCCGCAGCGCCAGCGCGCCGCCCATCGACAGCCCGGCCACGAACACCTGGGAACAGGTTCGCAGCAGGGCGCGCAGTTCGCGGTCGACCTCCGCGTACCAGTCCTGCCAGCCGGTGAGCTGCATGTCCTCCCAGCGGGTCCCGTGCCCCGGCAGCAGCGGCAGCGAGACGGTCAGTTCGCGCGCGGCGAGATGCTCCGCCCAGGGGCGCAGCGACTGCGGGGAACCGGTGAAGCCGTGACAGAGGAGGACCCCCACCTCCCCGCCGTCATGGCGGTACGGCTCGGCTCCAGGAAGGACCGGCACCTTCGGTCTCCTGTTCATGAGAGCGGACGTGGCTTCACCGTACGCGACCGCACTGACACCGACCAGGGCCGTCGGGCTCTTTGACGGCGCTCCGGGTTAAGGTCTGAACTACACATACAGGAGGCACTCGGTTGTTGTACGGCGCGATGAAGGTTTCCGTCGGGGGGTCGCTGAAGCTCGTCTTCAGGCCCTGGGTGGAGGGCCTGGAGAACGTTCCCGCCGAGGGGCCCGCGATCCTGGCGAGCAATCACCTCTCCTTCTCCGACTCGTTCTTCCTGCCGGCGGTCCTCGACCGCAAGGTCACCTTCATCGCGAAGGCCGAGTACTTCACCACGCCCGGAGTGAAGGGACGGCTGACGGCCGCCTTCTTCAAGGGCGTCGGACAGCTCCCCGTCGACCGCTCCGGCGCGCGCGGCGCGGGCGAGGCGGCGATCAAGAGCGGCATAGGCGTCCTGGAGCGCGGTGAGCTGTTCGGGATCTACCCGGAGGGCACGCGCTCGCCCGACGGCCGCCTGTACCGGGGCAAGCCGGGCGGCCTCGCGCGCGTGGCGCTCGCCACCGGCGCGCCCGTGATCCCGGTCGCCATGATCGACACGGAGAAGATCCAGCCGCCCGGGAAGGTCGTCCCGAAGGTCATGCGGCCCGGCATCCGCATCGGCAGGCCGCTGGACTTCAGCCGCTACGAGGGCATGGACCACGACCGCTTCGTGCTGCGCGCGCTGACCGACGAGGTCATGTACGAGATCATGAAGCTCTCCGGCCAGGAGTACGTCGACATGTACGCGACCGCCGCCAAGCGGCAGATCGCGGAGGCGGCGAAGGCCGAGAAGGAAGCGGACAAGGCGGCGAAGGCCGCCCTCGCGCAGGCGGAGAAGGACCAGAAGGAGAAGGCCGAGCAGGCCGAGCAGGCCGCACAGGCCGAGAAGGACCGGACGGACCAGTAGTCCGCGGGTCCGGGGGAGCGGGGGGCGGGGGAGATGGCCAAGCGCGAACGCGTCATGCGCATGTCGGTCGAGCAGCCGTTGTGGCGTGCGCTCGCCGGGTACCGGGTGCTCACCATGCTGTACGCGGTCGGGTTCTTCGCCACCGCCTACGACGGGTTCGTCCGCCCCTGGGTCGCCGTCGGCTACTACTGCGTCCTGTTCGTCTGGACCCTGGCCACCCTGCCCAAGGTCGCCAACGCCGCCAGCTGCACCAAGCGCTTCCTCGCCGCCGACCTCACCGTCGCCCTCTCCGGCATCCTGCTGACGTCCGTCGCCGACGCCCACGAGCGGATCCAGTCGGGCGGTCCGACGCTGCCGTCGATATGGACCGCCGGTTCCGTGCTGGCCTTCGCCATCAAGGGCGGCTGGCGCTGGGCGGCGCTCGCGTCCTCCGCGGTCGCCGTGGTCAACCTGGTGCAGCGCGGCACCCCGGCCCGCGACACCGTCCACAACGTGATCCTCGTCTGGGTCGCCTCCATCGCCATCGGCTACGTCGTCGAGGTCGCCCGGGCCTCCGAGCGCACCCTCGCCCGCGCCCTGGAGATCGAGGCCGCGACCCGGGAGCGCGAGCGGCTCGCCCGGGACATCCACGACAGTGTGCTGCAGGTGCTCGCCATGGTGCAGCGGCGCGGCGCGGTCATCGGCGGTGAGGCGGCCGAGCTGGGACGCATGGCCGGCGAGCAGGAGGTGGCCCTGCGCACCCTGGTCTCCGGCGGACTCGTGCCGGTCTCCCGGGTGTCGGAGGACGCGGCCCAGGGGGCGCTCGTACGAGCCGTGGAGGATGCGGAGGACACGGGCGGCTCCGGCGGGCCGGCCGATCTGCGCGCGCTGCTCGCGCCCTACGCCTCCGCCCGGGTCAACCTCGCCGAGCCCGGCGCCCCGGTCCTGTTGCCCCCGGCCGCCGCGAAGGAGCTGGCCGCCGCTGTCGGGGCCGCGCTGGACAACGTACGCCGGCACGCCGGGGACGAGGCCCGGGCGTGGATCCTGGTCGAGGACGAGCCCGACGCGGTGATCGTCTCCGTACGGGACGACGGTCCCGGCATCCCGGAGGGGCGGCTCGCGCAGGCCGAGGGCGAGGGGCGGCTGGGTGTGGCCCTGTCGATCCGGGGACGGCTGCGCGACCTCGGCGGCAGCGCCGAGTTGATCTCGACTCCGGGGCAGGGCACGGAAGTCGAGCTGACGGTACCGAAGGTCTCGCGGGACAAGGCGGACAAGCGATGAGTGAACAGCAGGGCACGATCAAGGTCATGGTGGTCGACGACCACCCCATGTGGCGCGACGCCGTCGCCCGCGACCTGGACGAGTCCGGCTTCGAGGTGGTCGCCACCGCCGGCGACGGCGAGCAGGCGGTGCGCCGCGCGAAGGCCGCCGCGCCCGACGTCCTCGTCCTCGACCTGAACCTGCCCGCCAAGCCCGGTGTCCAGGTCTGCAAGGAGGTCGTCGCGGCCAACCCGGCGCTGCGCGTGCTGGTGCTGTCGGCGAGCGGTGAGCACGCCGACGTCCTGGAGGCGGTGAAGTCCGGCGCGACCGGCTACCTGCTGAAGTCGGCGTCCACGGAGGAACTGTTGGACGCGGTGCGCCGCACGGCGGTCGGCGACCCGGTGTTCACGCCCGGCCTGGCCGGTCTGGTCCTCGGCGAGTACCGGCGCCTGGCCTCCGAGCCCGCGCCCGCGCAGGACACCGACGAGCCGAAGGCGCCGCGGCTGACCGAGCGCGAGACGGAGGTGCTGCGGCTGGTCGCCAAGGGCCTGAGCTACAAGCAGATCGCCGAACGCCTGGTCATCTCCCACCGCACGGTCCAGAACCACGTCCAGAACACCCTCGGCAAGCTCCAGTTGCACAACAGGGTCGAACTCGTCCGGTACGCCATAGAGCGCGGACTCGACGACGAATAGCGCCCACTGGGTCAACTCCCGTCACAGTTCACCGGAATGCCCTTCGCGCCCATCCCTGTGTGACCTGGATCACCATTAGCGTGGCCTTCACCAGAAACTTCGGCGAAGGGACATTTCCATGCGGGTCGGAGTACTGACCGGAGGCGGCGACTGCCCCGGGCTCAACGCCGTCATCCGGGGCGTCGTCCGCAAGGGCGTGCAGGAGTACGGCCATGACTTCGTCGGCTTCCGGGACGGCTGGCGGGGACCCCTCGAAGGCGACACCGTGCGCCTCGACATCCCGGCGGTGCGCGGCATCCTGCCCCGCGGCGGCACCATCCTCGGCTCCTCGCGCACCAATCCGCTGAAGTTGGAGAACGGCATCCGCCGCATCAAGGAGAACCTCGCCAAGCTGGAGGTCGACGCGCTCATCGCCATCGGCGGCGAGGACACCCTCGGCGTCGCCGCCCGCCTCACCGACGAGTACGGCGTGCCCGTGGTCGGCGTACCGAAGACCATCGACAACGACCTCTCCGCCACCGACTACACCTTCGGCTTCGACACCGCCGTCGGCATCGCCACCGAGGCCATCGACCGGCTGCACACCACGGCCGAGTCCCATATGCGGGTCCTGGTCTGCGAGGTGATGGGCCGGCACGCCGGCTGGATCGCCCTCCACTCCGGCCTGGCCGGCGGCGCCAACGTCATCCTCATCCCCGAGCAGCGCTTCGACGTGGACCAGGTGTGTGCCTGGATCACCTCCCGCTTCAAGGCGTCGTACGCCCCGATCGTGGTCGTCGCCGAGGGCGCCATGCCGAAGGACGGCGAGATGGTCCTCAAGGACGAGTCGCTGGACTCCTTCGGGCACGTGCGGCTGTCCGGCGTGGGCGAGTGGCTGGCCAAGCAGATCGAGAAGCGCACGGGGAAGGAGGCCCGCACCACCGTCCTCGGACACATCCAGCGCGGCGGCACCCCGAGCGCCTTCGACCGCTGGCTCGCCACGCGCTTCGGCCTGCACGCCATCGACGCCGTCCACGAGCGCGACTACGGCAAGATGGTCGCGCTGCGCGGAACGGACATCGTCCGCGTCCCGATCGCGGACGCCACGGCCAAGCTGAAGACGGTCGACCCGAAGCTGTACCAGGAGGTCGGCGTCTTCTTCGGCTGAGCTACACCACGGGCCGCCGCTCGGACGTGCTGGTGTCGCGCAGCCCGGCCACCAGCTCACGGACGACGGCGGCCCCGTTCAACGTCAGCACCGACTCGGGGTGGAACTGCACCCCGGCGAACCCTCGGCCCCGTAGCGCGTGCACCTCGCCGGTCCCGCTGCGGCTCACCGCCACGTCGTGCGCGGCGAGTTCGGCGGCCGTCCCGTCGTCGCAGCGCGCCACGAAGCTGTTGTAGAAGCCGACGGTCTCGGTCCGCCCGAACAGGTCGATCTCCGTCTGCGCCCCCTGGTACGGGACCTCCTTGCGTACGATCGCCAGCCCCAGCTCGGCCGCGATCAGCTCGTGCCCGAGGCAGACACCGAGGACGCCGTGCCGGTGTCCCCGGATCACCTCGGCGGTCAGGGACCGCAGGAACCGCATCTTCGGGTCGGCCGTGTCCGACGGGTCACCCGGGCCCGGGCCGAGCACCACCGGCCCGGCGTGCGCGAGCACCGCTTCCCGCAGCCCCGGCTCGTCGTACCGCCGGACGGTCACCTCCAGGCCGCTCGACCGGAGTACGTGCGCGAGCATCGCCGTGAAGGTGTCCTCGCCGTCGACGACCAGCGCGTGACCGGACAGCTCCCGCGTCGGCTCCTGCATCCGCAGCCAGAAGGGGGCCAGGGACGATCGCCGCCCGTCCAGCGCCTCCCGCACCCGGGGGTCGTCGGCGAGCCGGGGGCGCGCCGACTCCTCGCGCGGCCGTCCGGGGCGTACGCCCAGCGCCGCCAGCACCCCCGCGGCCTTCGCGTGCGTCTCCGCGACCTCGCTCACCGGGTCCGAACCCCGCACCAGCGTCGCGCCGACCGGCACCCGCAGCCGTCCGGACGCGGCGATGTCGGCGGTGCGGATGAGGATGGGGGAGTCGAGGGTCTGCGCCCCGCCGGCGTCCCGGCCGAGCAGGGCCAGCGCACCGGCGTAGTAGCCGCGGCCGACGCCGTCCCGCCCGAGGGGCTCGTACCGTTCGATGACCCGGCAGGCGTTCTGCACGGGCGAACCGGTGACGGTCGCGGCGAACATCGTCTCCTTGAGGACCTCGCGCACGTCCAGCGAGGACTTCCCGCGCAGCTCGTACTCGGTGTGCGCGAGATGGGCCATCTCCTTCAGCCGCGGCCCGACCACCACCCCGCCCATGTCGCCGACCGTGCACATCATCTTGAGCTCCTCGTCGACGACCATCGACAGCTCCTCGATCTCCTTGCCGTCGGCGAGGAACGCGAGCAGGTGCTCCGGACTCGGCCCCTCGGCCGGATACCGGTACGTCCCGCTGATCGGGTTCATCACGACCGTGCCGCCGGACATCCGCACATGCACCTCGGGGCTGGCCCCCACCAGCGTGCGGTCCCCGGTGTGCACCACGAACGTCCAGTACGCGCCACGCTCGCTCTCGAGGAGCCGCCGGAACAGCGCCAGCGCGTCGGCCCGTCCGAATCCCGGGACGTCCCCCTCGTACGTCCGCCGGATGACGAAGTTCGCGCCCTCGCCGCGCCCGATCTCGTCGCGCAGGACGCGTCCGACGATCCGCGCGTACGCGTCGTCGTCGACGTCGAAGCCACCCGCGTGGACGCGGACGTCGTGGGCGGGGAGCTGGGCGAGGGCCTCCTCCAGCGTCAGCGTGTGCGTCTCCTCGGGCGTCAGTACCGCGAGCGGGGTCCCGTCGTCGCGGACGTCGAAGCCGCGCTCCCGGATCTGGCGGAAGGGCACGAGCGCGAGGCCCTCCTCGGGCAGGTCGGCGAGGCGGTCGCGGGTTCCGACCGGGCCGAGGAACACCTCCACGAGGTTCTCGTCGTGGCCCGGGGTGCGGCGGCGCAGCAGGGCGAACGGGCGGGGATCGTCGATCAGGTCGAGCAGATGCATGGGTCCGGTTCCTTCTCGCAGGGAGCTCAACCGGGAGCTCGGCTGGGATGTCACTGGGAGGAACGGACCCCGGAAAACGCCGAAGGCCGCCCCTCGGGCGGCCTTCGCGAAGTCTTGCGTACGCGCAGTCAGTGGGCCGCCGGAAAAGCGGTCCACCACCAGTTCTGGGTCTGCTGGATCGAAAGCGCGAACATGCGGTGCACCCTACCCCACCACCGGATGGACCCCGTGTCTCATTTAGTGGGCATGGCACAGAAGGCCCGACACGACCCCGTAATGTTGAGGTCGTGACAGCGAACGCTAAGACCAGCCCGAGTGCTGGCAACACCTGGCGAGACCTGCCCGCGGCGCAGCAGCCCGAGTACCCCGACCAAGAGGCTCTGCGCGCGGTGATCGCGGAACTCGAGTCGTATCCGCCGCTCGTGTTCGCGGGCGAGTGCGACCAGCTGCGCGCCCGGATGGCGGCCGTCGCCAAGGGAGAGGCGTTCCTCCTCCAGGGCGGCGACTGCGCCGAGGCCTTCGACGGGGTGTCGGCCGACCACATCCGCAACAAGCTGAAGACGCTCCTCCAGATGGGCGCCGTGCTGACGTACGCCGCGTCGGTGCCCGTCGTGAAGGTCGGCCGTATCGCCGGTCAGTACTCCAAGCCGCGTTCCAAGCCGACCGAGACCCGTGACGGCGTGACGCTCCCGACCTACCGGGGCGACTCCGTCAACGGCTTCGACTTCACCGAGGCCGCCCGCGTCCCGGACCCCGAGCGCCTGAAGCGGATGTACCACGCCTCGGCGTCCACGCTGAACCTGGTGCGCGCCTTCACCACCGGCGGTTACGCCGACCTGCGCCAGGTGCACGCCTGGAACCAGGACTTCGTGAAGTCGTCCCCGTCCGGCCAGCGCTACGAGCAGCTCGCCCGCGAGATCGACAACGCGCTGAACTTCATGCACGCCTGCGGGACCGACCCGGAGGAGTTCAAGACCGTCGAGTTCTACTCCTCGCACGAGGCGCTGCTGCTGGACTACGAGTCGGCGCTCACCCGCGTCGACTCCCGCACCGGTCAGCTGTACGACGTCTCCGGGCACATGGTGTGGGTCGGTGAGCGCACCCGGCAGCTGGACCACGCGCACATCGAGTTCGCGTCGAAGATCCGCAACCCGATCGGCATCAAGCTGGGCCCGACGACGACGGCCGAGGACGCGCTGCAGTACATCGACCGTCTCGACCCGGACCGTGAGCCGGGCCGGCTGACCTTCATCGTCCGCATGGGCGCCGACAAGGTCCGCGACAAGCTCCCCGAGCTGGTCGAGAAGGTCACCGCCTCGGGCGCCACCGTGGCCTGGGTGACCGACCCGATGCACGGCAACACCTTCGAGGCGGCCTCCGGCCACAAGACCCGCCGCTTCGACGACGTCCTCGACGAGGTCAAGGGCTTCTTCGAGGTCCACAAGTCGCTGGGCACCCACCCGGGCGGCATCCACGTGGAGCTCACCGGCGACGACGTCACCGAGTGCGTGGGCGGCGGCGACGAGATCTTCGTCGACGACCTGCACCAGCGCTACGAGACGGCCTGCGACCCGCGGCTCAACCGCAGCCAGTCGCTCGACCTGGCCTTCCTCGTGGCGGAGATGTACCGGGACCAGTGACGGGACCGCCTGTCACAGGCACCTGGAGTGGGGCGCGGATCACACCCGATCCGCGCCCCACTCCACTTTTGTGGTCTCCGAGCGCCGGGTAAGGTTAGGTTAGCCTTATCGATCTCGGCGGGAGGTGAGTCCGCGTGTACGTCTGCAGCTGCTTCGGAGTGACTGAAGCGCAGGTCCAGAAGCACGTGGACGACGGCGCCTGCACGCCCCGCCAGATCGCGTCCGCCTGCAAGGCCGGGACGGACTGCGGCTCCTGCGTCCGCCGCATCCAGGCGATGCTCGGCCGAGGCGCGTGCTCGCGCCGGGGGCCGGCCGACCAGGGCGCGTCGGTGCTCGCGGAGATCTCCGGCCCGGAGCCCGGTCTGGAAGAGGCGGCCTAGCCTCTCCGCAGCTCTGCGTCAGCTCTCCGGCTGTTCGATCAGCTGGGCGATGTACAGCGCCTCGCCGAGCTTCTCCAGCAGTTCCAGCTGGGTGTCGAGGTAGTCGATGTGGTGCTCCTCGTCCGCGAGGATCGACTCGAAGATGTTCGCCGAGGTGACGTCGCCCTTCTCGCGCATCACCCTGATGCCCCGCCGGAGCCGGTCGATCGCCTCCACCTCGATCTGCCGGTCGGCCTCGAACATCTCCCGGACCGTCTGTCCGACGCGCACATGGAACAGCCGCTGGTAGTTCGGCAGCCCCTCGAGGAACAGGATCCGGTCGGTGAGCACCTCGGCGTGCTTCATCTCGTCGAACGACTCGTGCCGCGTGTACTTCGCGAGCTTCGTCCAGCCGAAGTTCTCCTGCATCTTCGCGTGCAGGAAGTACTGGTTGATCGCGGTGAGCTCGGCGGTGAGCTGCTCGTTGAGGAACTCGATGACCTCGGGGTCGCCCTGCATCGCATGGGCTCCTTCCACGTGGGAAACAGCTGGGGGAGGCTTCGGGGCGCATGATTCCACCGGCGTGGAAGATCGTCCAGTAAGTGCGTACTCAGTAAGTAAGTCCTGGCTTATCAGCTGTTGCCCGTTTCCGGACATGGCCGGTCATGTGCACCGTCCGGGGTCTGTCAGGATGGAGACATGGGTCATCCGGTGGAGCGCGAATCTGGAGAAGCGGCACGGTCCGAGCTTCCGCCGGGGCAGCGACTGCAGCGGGGCTGGCCGGTCACGCACTACGGGCCGGTGCCCAAGTTCCGGCCGGAGCGCTGGGAGTTCAGGGTCTTCGGTGCCACCGCCGACGGTGAGAAGCACTGCTGGAACCACGAGGAGTTCACGGCCCTGCCGTACACCACCGTCGTGGCCGATCTGCACTGCGTCACGAAGTTCAGCATGCTCGGCGCCGAGTGGGGCGGCATTCCCGCCCGCACGATCCTGGAGACCGCCCCACCCGCCCCCGATGTCACCCATGTGATGGTGTGGGCGGAGTACGGATTCAGCTCCAACCTCCGCCTGTCGGACTTCGCCTCCGAGCGCACCATCTTCGCCACGCACAAGGACGGCGAACTGCTCACCGCCGAGCACGGCTTCCCGCTCCGCCTGGTCGTTCCCCATCTCTACGCCTGGAAGGGCCCCAAGTGGGTCCGCGGCGTCGAGTACATGACCGCCGACCGCCGGGGCTTCTGGGAGGAGCGGGGCTACCACAACGTCGGCGACCCCTGGAAGGAACAGCGCTACTCCTACCAGGAGGAGCCCGGGGACGGCCCCGAGCTCTGAGCCCCGGCGTCCTCGCTGTCAGTGGTGGTACTGGTGCACCACCGCGTGGCCCTTGCCGCGGCCGATCATCCACTTGTTGACCGGGGTGGTGACCACGAAGGCGATGGCCAGGGAGATCGCCAGCGTCCCCCAGAACAGGGCGTCGCCCAGTCCCGCGTCCATGGCGCCGGGCCACAGCACGATCACGCCGTTGTCGACCAGTTCCATCACGGCGATCGACAGCGTGTCCGCGGCCAGTGCCACCCGGACGGCCGCCCGCAGGTCGACGCCCGCCTTCAGGATGCCGCGCAGGGTGAGCGTGTAACCGAAGAAGAACGCCAGGACGATCGCCAGGATCAGGGTGGGCACGTTGCCCCAGCCGAACGCGGTGCCGATGATCATGCCGAGCACCTCGCCGATGGCGCAGCCGGTGAGGCAGTGCAGGGTCGCCTGGACGGCCGTGGCCCAGGTGCCGGCGGCGGCCTCCGCCCCGTGATGGTGAACGTGTGCCGCGTGCGCTTCGTGTTCCATCGTGCCCCCAGAGTCAGGTGTCGGTTCCCGCGTGTCAGGCACCAACCAGATACCCCTAGGGGGTATTCCCTAACGTGCTATCCGTCCCTGAGTTTCTTCAGCCGCTCCACGTCCGCCGCGTGTCCCTCCTTGCCGCCGGGCGTCTCGATGATCAGCGGCACGCCCTCGGTGGCCGGGTGCGTCATCAGCGCACGGAACGGATCCTCGCCTATGTGCCCCGATCCGATGTTCTCGTGGCGGTCCTTGTGGGCGCCCACCACGTCCTTGGAGTCGTTGGCGTGGATCAGTTTCAGCCGTCCCTCGCCGACGGTCTCCACCAGCAGGTCGAGCGTCCGGTGCATGCCGTCCGGCCCGGTCAGGTCGTGGCCGGCCGCGAAGATGTGGCAGGTGTCCAGGCAGACGCCCAGCCTGGGGTGCGCGTCCAGCGCCTCGAAGTACGGCCCGAAGTCCCAGGTCCGCGAGCAGAGCGAGGAGCCCTGCCCGGCGGTGGACTCCAGCAGCAGGAACGGGTCGTCGTCGTGGGTCAGCTCGTCGAGCAGCGGCAACAGGTACTCCCTGACCTGCTTCAGCGCCACCGAGCGCTCCCGGCCCCCGGTCGCGCTCCCGGTGTGCACGACCACGCCGAGCGCGCCGATCTCCCGCCCGCGACGCAGCGAGTGCCGCAGCGACTCCACGGACTTCTCCACGGTCGCCTCGGTGTGCGAGCCGAAGTTGATCAGGTAGGGGGCGTGCACGTACGCCGGGATCGACTCCGCCGCGCAGGTCTCCCGGAACGCCTCGTCCTGCCGGGGATCACCGGTGGGCGTGGCCCAGCCGCGCGGGTTGGCGACGAAGACCTGCACGGTCTCCGCCTTGAGGTCGTGGGCGTAGGTCAGCCCCACCGAGTGCAGTCCGCCGGCCACGGGGACATGGCCGCCGACGGGGTTGCGGGAGGGGCTGTGCTGCTGAGATGTCACCCGTTCAGGGTGTCATGCCGCACGGCCCGCCCCGTCCACCATCCGCGTGACAGCCCTCACCGGATGGTGATCGTGATCGTCGACCCCTTGGGCGCGGTGTCGCCGCCGTCCACGGACTGCTTCTTGACGGTGTCACCGAACAGCCCGAGCAGCCCGCGGTCCTCCTTGACCTGGAAGCCGGCGGACTCCAGCTGCTGCTTGGCGTCGTCGACGCTGTCGCCGACCACGTCCGGGACCTCGATCATCTGCGGGCCCTTGGACACCGTCAGCGTCACCGTGTCGCCCTCGGCGACCCGGGTGTCGACGTCCGGGGACTGCGCGGCGACCTGGCCCTTGTCGAACTCGTCCGACGTGACCGTCTCGGACGAGATCTTCACCTTCAGGCCGGCCTCCTCCAGCTCCGCCCTGGCGTCCGCCACGTCCTCACCGGTGACGTCCGGGACGTCGACGGGCGCGCCCTTGCTGACGACGATCGCGATCGCCGAGCCCGCTCGCCGCTCGGTGCCGGAGGCGGGGTTCGTGCGGATCACGAGGCCCTTGTCGACGTCCTCGCTGAACGCCTCCGTGACCATGCCGGGCTCCAGCCCGTCCGACTTCAGCAAGGCCTTCGCCTTGGCCAGACGGGCGCCCTTCACGTCGGGCACGTTCACCGTCTCCGGGCCGTCGGAGACGGTGAGCGCCACGGAGTCGTTGTCACGGATGCGGGTGCCGGGCGCCGGGTCGGTGCTGATGATCGTGCCGCGCTTGACGGTGTCGCTGTAGGAGTGGGTGACCTTGCCGACGTTCAGCCCGGCCTCCTCCAGCCGGTCCTCCGCCTGCGCCTCGGTCTTCGTCAGCAGCGCCGGGACCTTGGTGAACTGCCCGGAGTTGATGTACCAGACGCCCGCGCCGACGCCGAGGACCAGCAGCAGGGCGGCGACGATCGAAACGACACCGCGCCGCGGCAGCCCTCGCCGGGGTGCCGGTGGAGGCGGCGGCGGGGTCTCCAGCCGGCTGGTGCGGTGCACCTCGGGCTCGGCGTGCTCGTTGACCGGCAGCAGCCGCGGCACCGTCAGCGAGCGCGGGATCACGCTCGTACGGTCGTCCGCGTTGTCGTGGCCCGCGGCGAGTGCATGCGGCGGCAGCGCGTCCAGCTGGTCCGCGCTCAGCGCCTCTCGCGCCTGACGGGTCTGCGCGAGGAGCGCCACGGCGTCGTACGGGCGCATGTCCGGATTGCGGGCGGTCGCGGAGGCGACCAGCTCGTCCAGCTCGTACGGCAGGCCCGGCACCGTCGCCGACGGCGGCGGGACGTCCTCGTGGAGGTGCTTGTAGAGCACCACGGCGGCGGAGTCCGCGTCGTGCGGCTTCTCGCCGGTCAGCATCTCGTAGAAGACGACACCGCACGCGTACACGTCGACGCGGGGGTCGGCGGCGCCCTGGTTCTCGATCTGCTCGGGCGCGAGGTACGAGACGGTGCCGAGGACGGCGCCGGTGGTGCTGGTGACCGTGTCCACGGACCGTACGAGACCGAAGTCGGCGACCTTGACCCGGCCGTCGTCCCCGATCAGCACGTTCTCCGGCTTCATGTCCCGGTGCACGAACCCGGCGCGGTGCGCGGCGCCGAGCGCGGCCAGCACCGGCTCCAGGATGTCCAACGCGGCCCGCGGCTGCAGCGCCCCGCGCTCGCGCAGCACGTCGCGCAGGGTGCAGCCGGCGACGTACTCCATGGCGAGATAGACGTACGACCCGTCGGTGCCCTGGTCGAAGACCTGCACGACGTTGGGGTGGGCGAGCCGGGCCACCGACTTCGCCTCCCGGATGAACCGCTCGACGAACGTACCGTCGGCCGCGAGGGTCGGGTGCATCACCTTCAACGCCAGGACGCGGTCGAGGCGGGTGTCCAGGGCCCGGTAGACCGTGGCCATCCCACCGACCGCGATCCGCGCGTCGACGCGATAACGGCCGTCGAGCACCTGCCCGACGAGAGGGTCCTGAAGGGTCGTATCCACGCAGGCGAGTGTACGAGCCACAACTGACACCCCTACGGCTCCACCCGTTTCGCGCCATGACTGCAGCCGACCTGTGACGCTTCACACGTCACACTGGCGAACCAGACGGCCTAGAAAGCAGGACGCTCGGGGTCCAGCGCCGCCAGCCCCTCCGTCGGGGACGACGCCTCCGCGAAGTGCCGGCGAGGGATCCGGCCCGCCAACCGGGCCAGCCTCCCCGCCTCCACGGCGTGTTTCATCGCCGATGCCATCAGCTCCGGCTCCTGTGCCCGGGTCACCGCCGACGCCAGCATCACGCCCGCACAGCCCAGCTCCATCGCCAACGCCGCGTCCGACGCGGTACCGGCGCCCGCGTCCAGGATCACCGGCACCCGCGCGTGCTCCACGATCAACTGGAAGTTGTGCGGGTTGCGGATCCCGAGCCCGGAACCGATCGGCGAGCCGAGCGGCATGATCGCCGCGCAGCCCACGTCCTCGAGCTTCCGCGCCAGCACCGGATCGTCGTTCGTGTACGGCAGCACCGTGAACCCGTCGTCGACCAGTGTCTCCGCCGCGTCCAGCAGCTCGATCGGGTCGGGCAGCAACGTCCGCTCGTCGGCGATGACCTCCAGCTTGACCAGGTCGGTGCCGAGCGCCTCGCGCGCGAGGCGGGCGGTCAGCACGGCCTCCCCGGCGGTGAAGCACCCCGCCGTGTTCGGCAGCACCCGGATCCCGAGCTTCTCGAGGACCGAGAGAACCGAACCGTGCACCGAGGGGTTCACCCGCCGCATCGCGACCGTCGTCAGCTCGGTGCCGGAGGCGACCAGCGCCCGCTCCAGCACGTCGAGACTGGGCGCCCCGCCGGTTCCCATGATCAGCCGGGACGAGAAGGACGTGTCACCGAGGACAAAGGGGTCGTCGGCCATGGGTCAGCCTCCTTGGACCGCGGTGAGGACTTCGACGCGGTCGCCCTCGGAGAGGGGCGTCGACGACCACCGCGCGCGCGGGACGACGGTTTCGTTCAGGGCGGCGGCGACCCCGGAAGGTGCCGGGGTCAGCGTCATCACGACGGTGTCGAGAGCCGTTCCGGGAGCGAACTCGCGGGGCTCCCCGTTGACGGAGATGTTCATACGGGCTGCTCCAGGAGAGCGAAACGCTTCGGGGTGAACGGGCGGGCCTCATCCGGGAGTTCACCGGTGACCAGGGCATGCGCCAGGGCGTCGCCGGTGACCGGCGTGAGCAGCACACCGTTGCGGTAGTGCCCGGTGGCCAGCAACAGTCCCGCCAGCCCGGTCGGACCGAGCAGCGGCGCGTTGTCGGGCGAGCCGGGACGCAGCCCCGCGCGGGTCTCCGTCAACGGCAGCTCGGTGATGCCCGGCACCAGTTCGTGGGCGTCGCGCAGCAGCTCGTACACCCCGCCCGCGGTCACCGTCGTGTCCCAGCCGAGCTCCTCACTGGTCGCGCCGACGACCAGCTCGCCGTTCTCGCGCGGCACCAGGTAGACCTGGCTGCCGCGCACCATCGCGCGCACGGTCCGGCTCAGGAACGGCGCGTACCGCTTCGGCACGGTCAGCCGCAGCACCTGCCCCTTCACGGGCCGTACCGGCGGCAGGACCTCGTCCGGGACGCCCGCGAGCCGCCCGCTGAGACTGCCGCCGGCGAGCACCACCTGCTCCGCGCCCAGGGCGACACCCGCGCGTGTGACGACGCCGGACGCCCGCTCCCGTACGACGGAGAGCCGCTCGGCCCAGCCGCGGTGGAAGACCACGCCCGCCCGCTCGCACGCGGCCACCAGCGCCCCGGCGAGCCGCCGCGGGTCGATCTGGTGGTCACCGTCCACCCGCAGCCCGCCGCGCACCCCCGGCGCGAGCATCGGCTCCAGGCGCCGGCAGTCCCGCCCGGACAGCCAATCCGACTCGAGCCCCGACTGCCGTTGCAGGGCGTGCAGTTCGCGCAGGTGGGCGCGGTCGTCGGCGTCCAGCGCGACGGCCAGGGTGCCGTTGCGGCGATAGCCGAGGTCGTGTCCGGTGAGCTCGGTGAGTTCGGCCGCGAAGTCGGGGTAGCGGCGGGCCGACTCCAGGTTCAGGCCGAGCAGTGTCTGCTCGCCGTAGTGCAGTTCGGTGACCGCGGCCAGCATCCCGGCCGCCACCTGCGCGGCACCGCCGCCCGGCTCGGGGTCCACGACGGCCGTGGCGAGACCGCGCTGCGCGGCCCGCCAGGCGGTGACAAGACCGATGATTCCGCCCCCGACGACCAGGACGTCTGAGGTGTCGGACGTACGCGACATGGGCTTCCAGCCCCTCCCTTCGCCGGCATGACCCGGATCAGGTTCGTACGGTCGGAGGCCGCCAGCCTCCCTCTCAGCCCGGTGCGCCGGGCTCCCGCGTGTGCTTTACGGTGGCCACCCTAGCCCTCGGAGCAGCGCACTTGTAGGGAGCCTCACGTCATGCCCCGCTCGCTGGACGGTCTCGTCCTCGCCCCCGTCGCCGACCAGGCCCCAGGTCAGGTGGGTACGCGCACCCGGTTCACGTACCACGAGAAGGACGGTGAGATCTGGGCCGAGTACACCGGCGGAGATGTCGTGCGCGGGCGTCTGGTGGGTACGCGTGTGGGGGACGAGCTGGACTTCCGGTACGTGCAGTTGAAACAGGACGGGACCACGTCGGCGGGGCACTGTGTGTCCACCGTCGTGGAGCTGCCCGACGGCCGGGTGCGCCTGGAGGAGACCTGGGAGTGGGAGTCGCAGCCCGGCCGGGGCACGAGCGTGGTGGAGCAGGTCAGGGAAGCCGACGGCTGACAGTAGGTCGGCCGACAGCTGACTGACGCATGGTCAGTTGTCTAAGGTGATCAGGTGAGCGAGCAGACGCAGGAGCGGGGCACGGCGGGGCGACGGCGCGTGGTCGTCGTCGGGGCGGGCATGGCCGGGGTGCAGACCGCGGTCGCCCTGCGGGAGCAGGGCTTCACCGGCACGGTGACACTGATCGGCGCGGAGCCCCACCAGCCGTACGACCGGCCGCCGCTGTCCAAGGCCGTCCTGCTCGGCAAGGCCGAGGGTTCCGCCTTCGACGTCGACTTCGAGGCGCTCGGCATCGAGCTGCACCTGGGGCGCGAGGTGCTCGGCGTGCGCCCCGGCGACCACGAACTGGACACCACCACCGGCCCGGTGCCGTACGACGTCCTCGTCCTCGCGAGCGGAGCCGAGCCCATCCGGCTGCCGGGCACGGAGGGGGTGCCCGGTGTGCATCTGCTGCGCACCCTGGACGACGCCGAGCGCCTGCGGCCCGTCCTCGCGCGGCAGCACGACATCGTGGTGGTCGGCGCGGGCTGGATCGGCGCGGAGTTCGCCACGGCCGCCCGGGAGGCCGGCTGCGCGGTGACCGTCGTCGAGGCCGCGGACCGGCCGCTCACGGGCGCGCTGCCCGCCGAGGTCGCCGCGCCGATGGCCGCCTGGTACGCCGACAGCGGGGCGGTGCTGCGCACGCAGGCGCGCGTGGAGCGCGTCGAACCCGGCGCGGTGGTGCTCGCCGACGGCACGCGGCTGCCCGCGGGCGCCGTCGTCGTCGGCATCGGCGCCCGGCCCGCCACGGCCTGGCTGGCCGGCTCCGGCATCGCGCTCGGCGCGCACCGCGAGGTCGTGGCCGACGACGGCCTGCGCGCCTCCGCGCCGGACGTGTACGCGGTCGGCGACTGCGCATCCTTCCCGTCGGCGCGCTACGGCGAGCGGCTGCTGGTCCACCACTGGGACAACGCCCTCCAGGGCCCGCGCACGGTCGCCGCGAACATCGTCGGCGGCCCCTCCGGCGAGCCCCCGGCGGTCTACGACCCGGTCCCGTACTTCTGGTCCGAGCAGTTCGGCCGCTTCGTCCAGTACGCCGGTCACCACCCGTCCGCCGACACCACCCTGTGGCGCGGCGACCCCTCAGGACCGGCCTGGACGGTCTGCTGGCTCCGCGAGACGCGCCTGGTCGCCCTGCTGGCGGTGGGCCGCCCGAGGGACCTGGCCCAGGGCAGGCGGCTGATCGAGTCGGGCACGCCGATGAACCCCGAGCTGCTCACGGACCCGGCGCGCCCGCTGAAGGCCGCGACGGCGTAGCGGTGAGGGGGGCTCATGCCCCGTAGGGCGGTGCCTGGCTACCCACTGTCAGTCCGGGATGGCAGTCTTGATGACGTGACCGAGATTGACGCAAAGATCGATGCTCTCGTCCCCGCCTGGCTCACCCTCCCCGACATTGCCGAAAAGCTCGGGGTCGAGGTGACACGTGTGCGGCAGCTGGTCAAGGACGGCCAGCTCATCGCCGTACGCCGTGGCGAGAACCGCGCACTGCACGTCCCCGCCGCCTTCATCGACGAGGACAAGGTCGTCAAGGGCCTCTCCGGCACCCTGACGCTCCTGCGGGACGACGGCTTCACGGACGAAGAGATGCTGGAGTGGCTCTTCACCCCCGACCCGACCCTGCCCGGCACCCCCGCGCAGGCACTGAGCGAGAATCGCGGCACGGAGGTGAAGCGCCGCGCCCAGGCGCTCGCCGTCTGACCTGCTGATCCGAACAACCACCCGGCGTACGGGCCCGCGGGCCCGTACGCCACACCACGGGGGGACACACGCATGCCCGACACCGCCCGCGCCCGGCTCGCCGACGCCCGTCTCTACCTGTGCACGGACGCCCGGAAGCGCCAGGGCGACCTGCCGGAGTTCCTGGACGCGGTCCTGGCCGGAGGTGTCGACATCGTGCAGCTGCGCGACAAGGGCATGGAGGCCGGCGAGGAGCTGGAGCACCTCGAGGTCTTCGCCGAGGCCTGCGCCCGGCACGGCAAGCTGCTCGCGGTCAACGACCGCGCGGACGTCGCCCACGCCGCCACCGCGGACGTACTGCACCTCGGCCAGGGGGACCTCCCGGTGCCCGCCGCCCGTGCCGTCCTCGGCGCCGACGTGCTGATAGGCCGCTCCACGCACGCCGAGTCGGAGGCCGCCGCGGCCGCCGTCCAGGAGGGCGTGGACTACTTCTGCACCGGCCCGTGCTGGCCGACCCCCACCAAGCCCGGCCGCCCCGCCCCCGGCCTCGACCTGGTCCGCCACACGGCCGCCCTGGCCACCGACCGCCCCTGGTTCGCCATCGGCGGCATCGACCTGGGCAACCTCGACGAGGTGCTGGAGGCGGGCGCCCGGCGCGTGGTCGTCGTCCGCGCGCTCACGGAGGCGGACGACCCGGGGGCCGCCGCGAGCGAGTTCGCCAAGCGGCTCCGGCAGGCGTGAGCCTTCGGCCGTCCTGGCTGTTTTCGCACCCGGCTGTTTGTCCGATGGGTGGACAACGAGTGGACAACAAGCCGACAAACCGGGCAAATTTCCAACATCCGGTTGGGGGACCGGCGCCCCCTGGCTAACCTGCCGGTATGGCCCTCGGAACCGCATCCACCAGGACGGACCACGCGCGCACCGTTCGTGACATGCTCGCGACCGGAAAGACGACGTTGTCCTTCGAGTTCTACGCCCCCAAGACCCCGAAGGGCGAGCGGAACCTGTGGAACGCGCTGCGCCGCGTCGAGGCCGTGGCGCCCGACTTCGTCTCCGTGACCTACGGCGCGGGCGGCTCCACCCGCGCGGGCACGGTCAAGGCGACCGAGGCCATCGCCTCGGACACCACCCTCACGCCGATCGCCCACCTCACCGCGGTCGACCACTCCGTCGCCGACCTGCGCAACATCATCGGCCAGTACGCCGACGCGGGGATCCGCAACATGCTGGCGCTGCGCGGCGACCCGCCGGGCGACCCCATGGGCGAGTGGGTGCCCCACCCGCAGGGTCTGAGGTACGCCTCCGAGCTCGTCGAACTGATCAAGACGTCCGGTGACTTCTGCGTGGGTGTCGCGGCCTTCCCCGCGATGCACCCGCGCTCCAGCGAGTGGGACACCGACGTCAGCCACTTCGTCGACAAGTGCCGCGCGGGCGCGGACTACGCCATCACTCAGATGTTCTTCCAGCCCGAGGACTACCTGCGCCTGCGGGACCGGGTGGCGGCGGCCGGCTGCGACACCCCGATCATTCCCGAGGTCATGCCCATCGCGAGCGTGAAGACGCTGCAGCGGGTGCCGTCGCTCACCAACGCCGCCTTCCCGCCGGCGCTGAAAGAGCGGATCCTCACAGCAAAAGACGATCCGTCCGCTGTACGCTCCATTGGCATCGAATTCGCCACGGAGTTCTGCGCTCGGCTGTTGGCCGAGGGAGTGCCCGGACTGCACTTCATCACGCTCAACAACTCCACGGCGACGCTGGAAATTCACGAAAACCTGGGCCTGCACCACCCGCCGCAGGCCTAGACCTGGTCGCACGACATACGACACACTGCGTAGCGGCCACTCTGAGAGGGGCGTACATGGGCTGGACGGTCCTCTACATCGCGTTCGGCATCGTCGCACTGTGGCTGCTGGGTGAGGTGCTGCTGCAGTACAAGGCACGGCTTCGCTGGCGGCTGCTCGCCTTCGTCGGCTTCGTCGGCGTCGTGCTCGGTGTGCTGATCCCGTCGGTCGTCGTCATCGGGCTGGGCGCGGCCGCCTTCGCGGTCGGCCAGACCTACGTCACGCTGTCGTTCCGCCGCGGCTTCGCGGCCGGCTGGGCCGTCAGCCGTCCCGGCGCCGAGGGCACCAAGCGCCGTCGCGGCAAGGCGGAGCGCAAGGAACCGACCCTCCAGGTCTCCGGCCTGGAGGCCGCGGACGCCGGCTACGGCTCCGACGGCGACGGTTCCTACGGCGCCGACAGCGGATCGTACGGCCCGGGCAAGGCCTACGACGACGACTACGACCGCGACGACGTGTTCACGCCCGCCCGCCCCGCCGCGGCCGCCGAGACCACCACCGTCTACGAGCCGCAGCCGATGCCGGACGACACCAATGCGTACGGCATATACAGCGACTCCGCCGGCTACGGCACGGACTCGTCGTTCGCGACCGCGAGCCAGCCCCAGGACCAGTACGCCACGGCCGACCAGGCCTACTCCTACGACGGCTACTCCGGCTACGGCCAGCAGTACGGCTACGACTCGAACGGCCAGCAGCAGTACGCGGCCTACTCCGACCCGTACATCGGCGGCCAGTCGTACGGCGGCTCCTACGACACCGGCTACGGCCAGCAGCAGTACGGCCAGCAGGGCTACGGTCAGGAGCAGGAGCAGTACGCAACCGGCGGTTACGGCGAGACCCCGCCCGGCGGAGTCTGGGTCCCGCAGCAGCGCAACACCGACGACCCGCTCGGCGGTGAACTCCCGCCGGAGCAGCAGTACTACCAGGGCGACGGGCAGCAGCAGGGGAACGGGCTCGGCGAGCAGTATCGGTTCTGAAGCCGCCGACGCTCACAGCCGCCGGGCCTGCTTCGGCGGTGCCTCACGCCGGGCTCTGCCGGGGCCTCACTGAGAGCCCCGGAAGTCCGGCCCCTCCACGATCAGCCCGGACACCAGCGCGCCCGACATGCCCGCATGGGGGAGACCCCCGCCGGGGTGCGACCAGCCGCCCACGGTGAACAGGCCCGCCAGGCCGGTGCTGTTGGACGGGTGCAGCAGGCGGCCGTCGGCCGCGGCCAGCGCGGGCGCCGGGACCGCGCCGCCCTCCGCTCCGGTCGTCTCCGCGATGTCGGCCGGGGTGCGGACCTCGTGCCAGAGGATGCGGGCGCGGAGGTCGGGTATCGCGCGCTCGGCGGTGGCGATCACGCGCTCGACCTGATCGTCGTAGCCCTGCCCCGACCGCTCGGCGGGTACCGGCGCGGTGAGGGTGATCGCCTCGTGGTGGGGGTCCGGGGCCGCCCCGGCGTCGTCGGGCCGCAGGATCGTGACCGTCGGGTGCGCGGGCAGTCCCGGACGGGTGCCGAACAGGCTCTCCAGCTCGCCTTCCCGGTCCTCCGCGTGCACCACCGTCCGGTGGGCCACCCCCTCCGGTCGCCCGCCGCGCAGCGCCAGCAGCACCGTCAGACGACTCGGCAGCCCGCGCTGCGGCGGAACGTCGCCGTCACGCGGTGCGGCCGGCTCCGTCCTCAGCGCGCCGGGGGCCACGCCGGCGACCACGAAGTCCGCCTCGGTCACGCTCCCGTCGGCGAACTCCACGCCCGCCGCCCGGCCGTCCTTCTCCAGGACCCGTGTGACCTCGGCGCCGAACACGAACTCCACCTTGCGGGCCACGCACCGCTCGTACACCGCACGTGCCAGCTCCCGGAGGCCTCCGCGGACGTACCAGACACCGAAGGCGTGCTCCATGTACGGCAGCACGGCCGCGCTCGCCGGGGCGAGGCGGGGGTCAAGGCCGTACGCCAGCGCGTGGCTCTCGAGCAGGGCGGTGAGCCGGGGGTCGCGCAGTTCCCAGGCGCCGATCTCGGCGAGGGTGCCTGCGCGGCGAGTGCGCAGCAGCTTCTTGTGCGGGACCGACGGGTAGGGCTCGCGCTCGGCCAGCACCGACCAGTTCGGCCACAGCGGCTCCTCCAGGAGCGGCCGGCGCGTGCGGTCCCAGGTCTCGCGCGCCCGCACCAGGAAGTCGCCCCAGCGCCGGCCGGTGCCCGCCCCGAGTGCCTCGTCCAGGGCGGACACGGCTCCCGCGCGGGAGGCGTTCGCCAGGGACACCTGCGTGCCGTCGGCGAAGACGTGGTGGGAGGACGGGTCGACCTGGGTCAGTTCGACGCACGCCTCCAGCGGTTCCTTGCCCGTCTTGACGAACAGGTCGCGGTAGACCGCGGGCAGCGGCAGCAGCCCGGGGCCGGTGTCGAAGGAGAAACCGTCCCGCTCGAAGCGGCGCACCGCACCGCCGTACGTCTCCGTCCGCTCGTACACCGCCACCCGGTGGCCCGCGACGGCCAGCCGGGCGGCGGCCGCCATCGCGCCCATCCCGGCGCCGATCACCGCAATCCGTGCCATGCCTGCGACTTTATCGGCCGCCACCGACAGCCCTGCCCGGGTGGGGGAGTAGCGGGGCGGACGCGATCGTGACCACCTGGCGACCGGGCGTCCTGGGCCGGAGTGCGCAGGTCTGAGTATCCGTACCTAGGCACGGAGATGAGTACGCGCGCGGATGGGGCCCGACCTGCGGGAACGAGAGAGTGGAGACACGGAAAGGGGCACGGCTCCGGCACCGCCGACACGGGGCGGCGGAACGGTGCCGGCCCTCGACCGCTCCTTCCGCCGACACGTTCGGCGGGAGCGAGGCACGGGGGGAACGCGGGGGAACGACCGAACGGGGGATCGGGGGGGAACGGGGGAACGGGGAAAACGGGGGGAGCACGCGGAAGCGCCGGTTCGGCGGTGGCACACGGGGGACGTGGCCACGGCGGACCGGCGCTTTCGCATGTCCGGGCCCCGGCTTCAGTGCCTGCCGCTCACCCGCCCCTGCAACAGCCGGGACAGCGCCGAGTGGACGTCGTCGAGGGAGCGCTCCGGCTGGAACGCCTGCCAGTCCAGGGCGGCCACCAGGACCATGCCGACCAGCGCGGCCGCGGTCAGCGGGACGTCGATCTCGTCGCTGAACTCCCCGCCCTCGATGCCCTCGCGCAGGACGGCCTCGACGACCGCCACCGCCTCCTGCCTGACCACCATGAGGGTGGACTGCCAGGCCCGGTTGGTGCGCCACAGCTCGGCCACGTACAGCTGCGTGAAGGCCGGGTAGCGGTCGATGAAGACGAGACCCGCGCGGATCATCGCGTCCAGGGCGTCCACCTTGGTGCCGCCCTCGCGGGCCGTCCGCTCGGCAGCCTCCCGCAGGGACGCGGTGAGGAGGCCCACACCGTGCCGCAGCAACTCCTCGAAGAGCACTGACTTGCTGGCGAAGTTGTAGTAGACGGTGCCCTTCGCGACGCCGGCCCGCTCGGCGATCTCGTCCACCGTGGTGGCGGAGAAGCCCTGTTCGGCGATGAGGGTGACGGCCGCCTCGTAGAGCTTCTGCCGGGTGGCCTCACGGCGCGAGCTGCCGCCCGACGTGGTGCTGCTGCTTTCCATGGCCCTGATTGTCACAGGAACCGTCTCCCCTGAGATCCTCGTGGTCACAGGCTCAGCTCCGGGTGCAGCCGGTCGAGCGTCCACACCTGACGGCGGCGCGCCGACAGCGCGGTCAGCGCGAGGGCGCCCGCGGTGAAGGCGGCCAGGACCGCGCACGCCCTCCACACCGGGCCGAGACCGCCGCCGGTGATGAGCCTGCGCAGGGCGTCGACGACGTAACTCATCGGCAGGAACGGGTGCAGTGCGTTGAAGAAGCCCGGGCTGGTCTGCACGGGGTAGGTGCCGCCCGCGGACGTCAGCTGGAGCATCAGCAGGGCGAGGACCAGGATCCGGCCCGCCGCCCCGAACCGGGCGTTGAGCCACTGCACGAGCGCCGCGAAGCACGCCGTCACCAGGAACAGGAAGCCCACCGTCCCGGCCGCCCGCACCATCTCCAGGCCGACCGCCCAGTGCAGCACCGCCATCAGGGCCGTCGTCTGGAGCACCCCGACCGCCACCACCGGCAACCAGCCCGCCAGGGCGATCCGCCACGCCGGGGCGCCCGTCGCGAGCGCCCGCCGGTTCATCGGCGGGATCAGCATGTACGCCACCATCGCGCCGACCCACAGGGACAGCGGGATGAAGTACGGGGCGAAACCGGTGCCGTAGTTGGGCGCCTTGTGCAGGTCCTTGGAGGCGAGCCGCACGGGGTCGGCCATGACGGAGGTGCGCCGGTCGCGGTCCTGCTTGTCGTAGTCCGGGATCTGCTCGGCCCCGTCGTGCAGGCCCCCGGCGAGCTTGCCCGAGCCGTCGACCAGCTTGAACATGCCGCCGTTGAGGTCGTCGGCGCCGGTCTTGAGCTTGCCCACGCCCTCGTCCAGGTCGACCGCGCCGGTCTTGGCGGTGCCCACACCCGTGTGCAGCTTCTTCGCGCCCGCGGAGACCTTCTGGGCGCCGTCGTTCAGGTCGTTGACCTTGGCGACGGCGTCGTCGAGGTCGGAGGAGAGGTGGGGCGCGTCGTCGGCGAGCGCCTGGGCCTGCTTCTGGAGCGCCTCGAGGTGCGTGTCGAGCTTCTTGAGGTCCTCGTCGTGGCCGGTGACCAGTGTGTCGAGGTCATCGGCGACGGTGGCGACATCGGCCGCCGCGTCCTTCGCCTTCTTGAGGTCGGAGCAGGCGGCGTCGGGCAGCACCGGGGTCTCGCAGCGCGTCTTGTAGACGGCGTTCAGGTCGTCGGAGTCCGCGCGGGCGTTGTCGGCGGCGACCGGAGCCTGCTTCACCAGGGTGTCGAGGCCGTCGCGGATCGTTCCGGCCGAGTCGGCGACGAACTGGGCGGTGTCCCCGATCGCCTTCTCGTTGTCCTTCAGGAACGGCCCGACCTTCCCGGCGAAACCGTTGACCTTGTCGGCGAGGGCCTGGGTGCCGTCCGCGACCTTCTTCGAGCCGTCCTCCAGGTCGCCCGCGCCCTTGTTGAGCTTCCTCAGGCCCTTGGAGAGCTTGCCGCTGCCGTCCTCGGCGTCCTTCAGGCCGTCCGCGAGGTCCTTGGAGCCCTCTTCGGCCTTCCCGATGCCGCCCTTGAGCTTGTCGGCCCCGTCCGCCGCCTTCACCGTCTCGCCGTGGATGTCTGAGAACGAGACGAAGATCCTGTCCAGGAACGACCGCGACGTCTTCGTGGACGCCGCCGTGCGCACCTCGCTGAAGACCGTCCGGGAGATCTGCCCGACGATGTAGTTGTTGGCGTCGTTCGTCCGCACCTGGAGCGCGCCCGTCTCGGGGGAGTCGCCCGAGCTGGAGGCGATGCGCCGACTGAAGTCGGCGGGCATGGTCAGCGACAGGTAGTACGTGCCGTCCTCCACGCCCGCGCGTGCCTGAGCCGCACTCACCTCGTGCCAGTCGAACGTCTCGCTGTCGCGCAGGCCCCGGGTGATGTCGTCGCCCGCGCGGATCTTCTTTCCGTCGGCCGTCGCGCCCCTGTCGTCGTTCACCAGCGCCACGGGGATGCGGTCCAGCCGGCCGTACGGATCCCAGAAGGACCACAGGTACAGGGCGCCGTACAGCAGCGGCAGCAGCAGGAGCGCCACCAGGGCGGCGCGCGGGAGTTTGCCGCGGCCGAAGCGGCGGAGCTCAAGCGCTGCGAGTTTCGGCGACCGCATCGGCGTTCTCCTCCTTGTCGTCCTCGTCCTTGTCGTCCTTGCTGTCGTCCGTGTCGTCCTTGTCGTCCTTGTCGTCCTTGCCGGGCGTCACCGGGGCTTCACGGGTCGACACGGTGACCGCGCCGTCCGGGGCCTCGCTGCACACCGCCACGACCGTCGTCCCGGCCTCCGCCAGTGACTTCAACAGAGCCCAGACCTCGGCCCGTTCGGCGTCGGAGAGCTTGAGGTCCGTGTCGTCGACGCCGAGCAGCCGGGGGCGGCCGACGAGAGCGAGGGCGACGGACAGGCGCAGGGCCTCCATGCGTTCCAGGTCGCGTACGGCGGTCCGGGACCCCTTCGGCAGCGCCTCCCGGTCGAGACCGGCGGCGGCCAGCGCGGTGTCGACGCGCAGCGCGGCCTCCGCCTCGCGCTCGGCGCGTGACCGCAGCAGCCCCCGTACGGTGCCGCCGAAGCGCCGCTCCAGCAGGGCCCGTTCGCGCAGGTGCTCGCCGACGGTCAGCGCCGGGTCGAGGTCGGTGACGCCGGGGACGTGGGCGAGCGCGCTCGCGCGGCGCAGGGCCGCCATCCGCCTGGGCAGCTCGAAGCCGCCGACGGTCGCGGTCCCCTCCGTGGGCCTCATCCGCCCGGTCAGGGCGAGCAGCAGGCTCGTGCGCCCCGAGCCCGAGGGCCCCTCGACCGCTATCAGCGATCCGGGTTCCGCCTCGACGGCGATCCCGCGGAACGCCCAGCCGCGGGGCCCTTTGAGCCCCAGGTCCCGGGCCCTGACGGCGAGGCCGTCCTGGGATTCCCCCATGGCCATCCCCTGGTGTGTATTTGAACTGACTGGTCAGTGCAAAAACTAACCCGAACTGTCGATCGAAGCAAAAGCCCAGGTCAGAACGGATTGTCAGTGCCATACCGCACGATGGGCACATACGGCACCTCGTAGTAGGCGTGCCGTCACCCAGACGACAGGAGGTTCGTCATGGCCAGCTACAACGCAGCCGCCGCCCGCCGGCGCCGCGCCACCGGCCCTGCCCCCTCACTGACCGGACCGGCGAGCGACGTCCACCCCGTGCTCCGCCGGTCCTCGGCCCCGCCCGCCGCCCTGGACCTGCTCGCCCAGGCCCGGGCCGGACTCGACGAGGCAGCCGTCCTCGAAACACCCAACGAGCGCTACGCGACGGCACACCTGGCCGCCCTGCGCACCGCGGCCGCCGTGCTGGCCGCCCGCGGGCGCCCCGAACCCACGTCCCGACGCCGGGCGCGCATCAGGAGCGCGTGGGAAGTGCTCCCCGAGATCGCGCCCGAACTCACCGAGTGGAGCGCGCTGTTCGCCTCCGGGGCCCGGCGCCGCGCCCGTGCCGAGGCGGGCATCCAGGGCGCGGCGAGCCGACGGGACGCCGATGACCTGATACGTGACGTGGCGATGTTCCTGCGCCTGGTCGAGCGGATGCTGGTCCTCCAGCCGGTCCTCCCGCAGCCACGCCAGGACCCGGGGGAGGGCGAGCACCCGCACGAGGGGGCGGCGATGCCGGACGCGGGGTGAGCGCACTCGGTTGATTCGGGCGCAGCGCACCCGGGTGGCTCCGGCCTGAGCGCACCCGGGTCTTCGCGCGCTCGTGACGCGGCGTCCGGCGTGCGAGACGGTCGGCGGTCTGCGGTGCCTGAGTGACCGGGGCCGGGGTCGGAGGCAATAGGGTGGAGGGCGCCTGAAGCCTCCCCTCGTCGGTGTCCCGTCAGGGGCGGGCAGCCCGTTCGCTCCGCCGCGCAAGAGGCGGTGCCGCGCCGAGGAGTCAACTGCCGTGTCGGAACCGCTGCGACCCCGCGCCTCCCTGCGTACCGCCGTCGTCTGGGAGGTCCTCCAGGACGCCCTCGACCGCCGCGTCAAGGCCACGGGCCGGGAGTCGCTGGACGTCCTCGACACCGGAGGCGGCAGCGGCAAGTTCGCTGTGCCCGTCGCCCGCCTCGGCCACCGGGTCACCGTCGTCGACCCCAGTCCCAACGCGCTGTTCGCCCTGGAGCGCCGCGCCGCCGAGGCCGGCGTCGCCGACCGCGTGCAGGGCGTCCAGGGCGACGCCCACGGCCTCTTCGACGTGGTCGAGCGCGGCGGATACGACGTCGTGCTGTGCCACGGCGTCCTGGAGTACGTCGACGACCCGGCCGAGGGCATCAGCAACGCCGTGGCCGCCCTGCGTTCCGAGGGCGTCCTCAGCCTGCTCGCCGCCGGTCTCGGCGGTGCCGTGCTCGCGCGCGCCCTCGCCGGGCACTTCAAGGAGGCCAGGCAGGCCCTCGGCGACCCGGACGGCCGCTGGGGCGAGGGCGACCCCGTGCCCCGCCGCTTCACCGCCGACCAGCTCACCGCGCTGGTCGAGGGCGCCGGCCTGACCGTCGGCGCCGTGCACGGTGTGCGGGTCTTCGCCGACCTCGTCCCCGGGGTGCTCGTCGACACCGAGCCCGGAGCGCTGGAGGCGCTGCTGAAGCTGGAGGAGGCGGCGGCCGAAATCCCGGCCTTCCGCTCCGTCGCCACACAGCTTCATGTGCTCGGCGAGACTCCGGAGGCCAGGGAGGCGTGAGCCGCCCCCCGTGGCATCCCCCTGATCAGCACCTCGGCTGCGCATGGAGTACGCCACAGGCCCCCCGTTCGGGCGCCGTGCGCCGTATGATCGAAGGAGACCACCCGGCATGACGGGTCGGCCGCCGGGGAATGGAATCTTCAGCGAGCCGGGATGTTCATGACGGATTTCGGTTGGCCAATTGGCGTAGAGGGGCGGGTTTCACGGGGGCGATTCCCTGCCTATCCTGAAGGGACCCCCCGGGTCGCCCCGGCGACTGCACGATGAGGAGGACTCCGTGCCGCTCTCGGAGCACGAGCAGCGCATGCTCGAGCAGATGGAGCGAGCGCTGTACGCCGAAGATCCCAAGTTCGCGACAGCGCTCGAGGGAAGTGGGCTGCGTACGTACACCCGGCGACGGGTCTACCAGGCGGTCGCGGGCTTCCTCGTAGGTATCGCGCTCCTCATGGCCGGAATGGTCGCCAAGCAGGTGTGGCTCAGCGTGGTCGGCTTCCTGGTCATGCTGGGTTGTGCCGTGCTCGCCGTGACCGGCTGGCGCAAGGCCCCCAAGCCGGGCGAACAGCCCGCCGGGGCACCGCACGCCCGCCGGCAGAGCCGCCAGAAGCGCTCCATGATGGACCGTATCGAGCAGCGCTGGCAGCGCCGCCGCGACGAACAGGGCCACTGACAGCCGCGAGCTTCACCTATGGCTCCCTGCATACAGACGCAGTGAGGGGGTGACCACCACCGGGTGGTCACCCCCTCAAGCATGCGCGCCCACCGACAAGCAGGACATGCTGGCCCATGGCAGCGGCTTCCCCCTCATGACAAGCGGCCCCCGCCCGGAACACTCCGGGCGAGGGCCGCTCACCGTCTCTGTCGCCGGCCGCGCTGCTCCGCCGTCAGCCGCTCTGCTGGCCTGACGGGCGGCGCAGCAGTTCCGCCCAGCGGGCGGCCGAGCGGGCCTTCAGGGACGTCCAGCGGTCGGAGAGGTCCCACACCGCACGGACGGCCGAGCGGGGCGCCACGACGGCACGCAACCTGGTGGTCCAGCCGGCCTTGGAGCGCAGTGCCGCCCGCAGCCGGCGCACGTCGTCGGCCAGGCCGGTCTCCGCTCGCGGCTGAGGCGCGAACAGCACCTGCTCCACGGCGCCGGCCACCCGGTGCACCGAAGCGGCCGTCGGCTCGTCGAGCTCCCCGAGCCGCACGATCCGCGCCGCCGCCTTGCGCGGCGTCAGGGCGTCGTCCGGCACGATGCCGTAGTCCCACGCCGTGTCGGTGAGTTCACGCCACACCGCCAGGACATGTCCGACGGCCACCTCACTGGCCTGCTTGGACGCCACCTCGCCGGGCGGCGCCTCCACGGAGACCTCCCCCGCGTACCGCTCGCCCCCACGCTCCTTGCCGCGCTCCCGGGCGAGCCCGGTGGCGGACGCCGTGTGCTGGGCCGAGGCCAGCCGCACCGAGCGCCTTCTGAACCGCCACAGCATCGGCAGCAACGGCAGGACCACCGCCGCGACGCCCAGCAGCGTCCACCAGAGGATCTTGTACCAGGGTGGGCCGGCGTCGTCCGACTGCCCCGGGTCCAGCGGCAGCGCACCGCTGCATCCCTCGATCTTCTTCTGCTCCGCCGAGCAGCTCGCGCTCGCCGACGGCGCGGTCGACGGAGCCGCGTTCGCGGAACGTGAGGCCTGCGGCAGGTCGGGAAGGGTGCTGCCCGGAGTGTCCGGCAGCGTGTACGCGGGAGTCGTACCGCGGTTGGGGGTGGGCTCGAAGCGGGTCCAGCCCACGCCCTCGAAATAGAGCTCGGGCCAGGCGTGGGCGTCCTTCAGGCCCACCGACACCGAACCGTCCGCCTGCGGGGAACCGGGAGCGAAGCCCACGGCGACCCGCGCGGGTATGCCCAGAGTGCGGGCCATCGACGCCATCGCGAAGGAGAAGTGGACGCAGAAGCCCTGCTTGTCCCGCAGGAAGCGGGCGATCGCGTCCGGTCCGGTGCCGACCTCCACCTCGGTGTCGTAGGTGAAGCCGCCGGTCACGGCGAAGTAGTCCTGGAGCTTGACCGCACGCTCGTAGTCGCTCGTCGAGCCCTTGGTCACCTCGCGGGCGGTCCGGGACACCACCGAGGGCAGCGAGTCCGGCACCTTCGTGTACTGGCTCCGCAGGGACTCCGGTGGCGCCGGCGCGTCCTCGAGCTGCTCCGCCGTCGGCTGCACATCGAGGCTGGTCACCTCGTACGTCGCCCCGCGCGTCTTCTGACCGTGGTCGCCGACCAGGGTCATGCCGACGGGTTCGTAACGCCAGTTGCCCTTGATCTTCACGCCGCTCGGCGGGTACGGCATCGGCAGCCAGTCCTGGGCGTACCAGTCGGCGGCCGAGACCTGGGTGCGGACCGCGGAGCGCCGGACATCGGGGCCGAGGCCCGGCGGCGTGGGCAACTCGTCCGGCACGGCGACGATGTGCCGCTTGGACGGCTTCCAGGTGGTGCCGTCGAAGTCGTCCAGGGAGACGATCCGCAGATAGAGGTCGGAGATGTCGCTCGTGCTCGTCCGCAGGGAGAGCACCTGGCGGTCCTCGTCCACGTTCAGACTGTCGCGCAGCGACACCAGGGGGTTCACCGCGGAGATCGTGCCCCCGCCGCCGGTCCCCACTCCCACCCCGGTCCGGGCGCTGTCCAGCAGGCCGCCCTGTATCGCGGGCAGCGGCAGCAGCGGCACCACGAGGGCGACGCCCAGCGCGACCGCGCCGATGCGGCGCCCGGTGCGGATCGGCGCCACCGGGCCGGGTTCGCCGCCCCCGGAGCGGGCCGTGCCACCGAAGACCCGGCCCCACTGGGAGAGCCGCTCCCGGCCCTCGGCGAGCAGCAGCATCAGATAGCCGGCCGCCGCGGCCAGGAACCACAGCCAGTCGGCCGCGCCGTCCGCCAGCCCCGCGGCGACGGAGTACAGCGCGAGCAGCGGCAGACCGGCCGGGGCGGCGCTGCGGAAGGTCACCGCGAGGGTGTCCACCATCAGCCCGATGATCAGCACCCCGCCGATGAGCATCAGCCGGATGCCGTCGGACAGCGGCGCCGGGATCGCGTACCGTGCCACGTCGTCGGAGCCCCGCTGGAGCAGGTCGGCGAAGTGCCCGAAGGCCTCGGGGCCGGGGATGATCCCGGCGATCGCCTGCCCGTGGGCGAAGGTCAGGGTCAGCAGCATCAGCGTGACCACGGTCTGCGCCGCCACCGTCAGCGCCCGGGCCAGCGGCACCCGCCGGGTGAGCGCGCCCACCCCGGACTGGATGCCGAGCAGGGCGGCGGCCTGGAGGATCCATGTGGCCGGGTCGACCAGGGGGAGCAGGGCGCACGACGCCAGCAGCGTGGCCGCCCAGGCGCACAGCGTCAGTCGTGCCCGCCCGCTCATGAACCCGCCTTTCCACTCGCCGTCACGACGCCCGTGCGCTCGCGGTCCGCCCGCCGCCACAGGTCGTCCAACGGAGCGCCCCGGGGCACGCTCAGGGCGGTCCAGCCCGCCTCGCGCAGCATCCGCAGCCGCTCCTCCGTCCTGTTCATCGGAGCGGGCACGTCATTCGGTTCACGCACCCAGGTCTCGCTGTCCAGTACGAAGGCGAGGGCGCCGCCGCTGCGGTGGCGCATCTTGGCCGCCACCGTGGCCTGTTCCTCGTCGAGGTCGCCGAAGAAGGCCACCAGCAGCCCCTCGTGGCCGCCGCGCAGCACGTCGTACGCCCGGGACAGGCCCGTGCCGTCCGAGTGGTCGATCACGGCGAGGGTGTCCATCATCAGCCCGGCCGCGTCCGCCGACTCCTGGTTCGCGCCGGCGAACCCGTCGGCGCCCTCGCCGGGCACCGAGTTGCCGGTGTCGGTGAGCAGACGCACGGAGAAGCCCCGCTCCAGCATGTGCACCAGCACGGAAGCGGTGCCCGAGACCGCCCACTCGAAGGCCGAGTCGGGGCCGGCGCCTTGGAAGGCGAGGCCCCGGGTGTCGAGCAGCACCGTGCAGCGGGAGCGCTGCGGCTGTTCCTCGCGGCGCACCATCAGCTCGCCATAGCGCGCGGTGGAGCGCCAGTGCACCCGGCGCAGGTCGTCGCCGTAGCGGTACCCGCGCGGGATCACGTCGTCCTCGCCGGCCAGGGCGAGCGAGCGCTGCCGTCCGTCGCCGTAGCCCTTGGCCTCCCCGCTGAAGCGCACCGGCGACAGCGCCTCCACGCGCGGGATCACCGTCAGGGTGTCGTACGTGGAGAAGGACCGGGTCAGCTCGCACAGACCGAACGGGTCGTTCAGGCGCAGTTGCAGCGGGCCCAGCGGGTAGCGGCCGCGCAGGTCGGAGCGGACCCGGTAGGACACCTCGCGCCGACCGCCCGCCTCGACCCGGTCGAGGACGAAGCGGGGGCGCGGGCCGAGGACGTAGGGCACCCGGTCCTGGAGCATGAGCAGGCCGGTGGGCAGGCGGGAGACGTTGTCCATCCGCAGATGGACACGGGCCTCGCTGCCCGCGGGCACCCGCGCGGGGGAGAGCCGGCGGCTGCCGGCCACCCGGTAGCGGGTGCGGTAGAGGACGGCCGCGCAGACCAGGGGCAGCACCGCGAGCAGCATGCCGACGCGGAGCAGGTCGGCCTGGCCGAGGACGTACGCGCATATCGCGGCGGCGATCCCGGCGGCCAGGAAGGAGCGTCCTCGGGTGGTCAGGCCGGCCAGGGCCGTTCGGAACCCGCCCTTTTCTCCCTGGCTGTCTCCCCGGCCCGGCCCTGCCTGGCCCGTACTGCCGGAGGTCATCACAGCCTCCGCGGCGGCTGCTGGCCGTAGGCCTGCGTGCCGGTGCCCAGACCGCCGTAGCCCTGCTGCTGGGGGGCCGCGGGGACGGGAGTCTGCTGGAGGATCTCCTGCGTGACCTGTTCCGCCGTGCGCCGGTTGAGCTGGGCCTGCGCGGTGGGCAGCAGGCGGTGCGCCAGGACGGCGACGGCAAGCGCTTGCACATCGTCCGGGAGCGCGTACTCCCGGCCGCTGAGGGCCGCGGACGCCTTCGCCGCGCGCAGCAGATGCAGCGTGGCACGCGGCGAGGCGCCGAGTCTGAGGTCCGGATGGGTGCGGGTGGCCGCGACCAGGTCCACCGCGTACCGCCGGACCGCGTCGGCGACGTGGACGCCGCGGACGGCGTCGATCAGCTTCACGATCTCGTGCGCGTGCGCCACCGGCTGGAGGTCGTCCAGGGGACTGATCCCGCCGTGGACGTCGAGCATCTGCAGCTCGGCCTCCGCGCTCGGGTAGCCGATGGAGACCCGGGCCATGAAGCGGTCGCGCTGGGCCTCCGGCAGCGGGTAGGTGCCCTCCATCTCGACCGGGTTCTGCGTGGCCACGACCATGAAGGGACTGGGCAGCTCGTAGGTCTGCCCGTCGATGGTGACCTGGCGCTCCTCCAGTGACTCCAGGAGCGCCGACTGGGTCTTCGGCGAGGCCCGGTTGATCTCGTCGCCGATCACGATCTGCGCGAAGATCGCGCCCGGCTTGAACTCGAAGTCCCGACGCTGCTGGTCCCAGATGGACACACCCGTGATGTCCGAGGGCAGCAGGTCGGGCGTGAACTGGATGCGGCGCACCGAGCAGTCGATGGAGCGCGCCAGCGCCTTCGCGAGCATCGTCTTGCCCACGCCGGGGACATCCTCGATCAGAAGATGTCCCTCGGCGAGCAGCACGGTCAGCGAAAGCCGTACGACCTCGGGCTTGCCCTCGATCACCTGCTCCACAGAACTGCGGACCCGCTCCACGGTGGCAGTCAGATCTGTAAGGCTCGCACGCTCGTCATAGGTCGTCACCCGGCCCTCCTCGGCCCGTACTTTCTCCGGGCCGATGCCTTGCGCTGCGGACCGGCCCACCCCGAATCACGGACGCCACCCGCGAAAGACTCAGCGGCGCCACAACCGCATTCTTGCTGCCGTTACCGATTCGTGTCACTCGCCTGTGGACAACTGCCCGCGATATGTCGGTCTTAACGCCTTATGCGGGTCCAGGGGCGCGAGGTTTCCGAGAAACGAGCGTGACGTGGGATGGTTACGCCGGGTCGACCTCGCGCAACAGCCCCGTCTTCACGTCGAAGACGAAGCCGCGCACGTCGTCGGTGTGCAGCATGAACGGCGAGGTGCGCACCCGCTGCATCGACTGCCGCACGTCCTGATCGACGTCCCGGAACGCCTCCACCGCCCAGGCGGGGCGCTGGCCGACCTCCATCTCCAGCTCGGTGCGGAAGTCCTCGGTGATCGCCTCCAGTCCGCAGCCGGTGTGGTGGATCAGGACCACGCTGCGCGTGCCGAGCTTGCGCTGGCTGATGGTGAGTGAGCGGATCACGTCGTCGGTGACCACGCCGCCCGCGTTGCGGATGGTGTGACAGTCGCCGAGCTGCAGGCCGAGGGCGGCGTGCAGGTCGATACGGGCGTCCATGCAGGCCACGACCGCGACGCGCAGCACGGGGCGGGCGTCCATCCCGGGGTCGGTGAACGCGGCGGCGTACCGCTCGTTCGCCCCGACGAGGCGGTCGGTGACGGTGCCGCCGTTTATGGCGCCTTCGGACGTGGTGGGAACGGATGCGGAGGTCGTCATATTCATGACGGTACTGGTCACGGCGGTTCCGGGCCTGTTGTGAGAGGGGAAAAAAACCGCCATGACGGCCTGTGTGAGGTAATCCACACGGAGGGTGAGAGCGCGCCCACACGGGTGCTTTCTCCTGGTGTATCGCGTATTGACAGGGTCTGTCCGCGACGCGCAGGCCGGTTGATTGACCGCGTGACCCCGTGCACTAAAGTGACGCGAGGCGGGAGGCGAGGCTCTCCCTGCTGGACTGAATCCCCCTGGGACCCGGCGAGCCCGCCGGAGATCTCCCCTTACGTGCGCGGCGCGTACGGACGGCTCGGCCTCGCGTACGGCCCGCGCCGGACCTGAGAGGGCCCCTTGAGCCAGAGTCGACACGTCCCGGTCATGCTCCAGCGGTGCCTGGACCTGCTGGCACCCGCGCTGGAGGCACCGGGAGCGGTCGTCGTCGACTGCACCCTGGGCCTCGGCGGCCACAGCGAGGCCCTGCTGGAGAGGTTCCCCGAGGCCCGGCTCGTCGCCCTCGACCGCGACAAGGAGGCCCTGCGGCTGTCCGGCGAGCGCCTGGCCCGGTACGGGGAGCGCGCCACCCTCGTGCACGCGGTCTACGACGAGCTGCCCGACGTGCTCGACCGGCTCGGCATCGCGCGCGTGCGGGGCGTTCTGTTCGACCTCGGCGTCTCCTCCATGCAGCTCGACGAGGCCGACCGCGGCTTCGCCTACGCGCAGGACGCCCCCCTCGACATGCGGATGGACCAGACGACCGGCGTCAGCGCGGCCGAGGTCCTCAACACCTACCCGCCCGGGGAACTCGTGCGGATCCTGCGCGCCTACGGCGAGGAGAAGCAGGCCAAGCGCATCGTGGGCGCCATCGTGCGCGAGCGCGAGAAGGAGCCGTTCAGCAACAGCGCGCGGCTCGTCGAGCTGATCCGGGACGCGCTCCCGCAGGCCGCCAAGCGCACCGGCGGCAACCCCGCCAAGCGCACCTTCCAGGCGCTGCGCATCGAGGTCAACGGGGAGCTCAGCGTCCTGGAGGACGCGATCCCGGCCGCCGTGAAGACGCTCGACGTCGGCGGGCGGATCGCGGTGCTGTCGTACCACTCGCTGGAGGACCGGCTGGTCAAGCAGGTCTTCGCGGCCGGCGCCGCCTCCACCGCCCCGCCCGGGCTGCCGGTGGTCCCCGAGCGCTACCAGCCCCGGCTCAAGCTGCTCACGCGCGGTGCCGAACTTCCCACCGAGGAAGAGGTCGCCGAGAACCGGCGGGCGGCCCCGGCGCGGCTGCGCGGGGCCCAGCGCATCAGGGAGGACGTGGAGTGACGCAGGCCAAGGGGCGGGCGGCCGGGTTGGAAACTCGAACTCAGGGGAGGGCGGGTGAGTAGGAAACCCGAACTGAGAGGCAGGGCTGCCCGGCTCGCACGGCTCTTCCCCAGTGCGACGGGCTCCGGTCAGGCGGCCCGTACGCCCTTCGTCCTCCTCGTCGTCCTGCTCCTCGGCGGCGGCCTCATCGGGCTGCTGGTGCTGAACTCCGCGCTCAGCGAAGGTGTGTTCAAGATGGGCGACCTCCAGCGGGACACCAAGAACCTCACCGACGAGGAACAGGCCCTCCAGCGGGACATCGACGCCTACTCCGCCCCCGACGCCCTCCAGCGGCGCGCCCGCGAGCTCGGCATGGTGCCCGGCGGCGACCCCGCCTTCCTCGACCCCGACGGCACCGTCAAGGGCGTCCCCAGCCCCGCCCCCGCCGCCGGCGGCACGCAGACCTCCATGAGCGCCCCCCTGGTCCTGGCCCCCGAGGCCCTGACCGCCGCCGCCCAACCCTCCACGCCCACCACGACCCCCGGCAGGTGACGGAAGTGTCCGACAGGGAACCGCCGCGCCGCCGGGTGCCCGGCCCCGCCCGGCCCGCGCGTCCCGGCCATCAGCGGCGCCCCGGTCCCGGCGCCCGCCCGGCCCGGCGCCCGAGTCAGTCCCGGTCCCCGGCGCCGCGTGTCATCCGGCTCGGCAGCCCCCGCCCCCGGCTGCGGCTGGTCGGGCTGGCGCTGACCCTGGTGATGATCGCCTTCGTCGTGCGACTGCTCCAGGTCCAGGCGGTCGACGCGAGCACGTACGCGGCCAAGGCCGAGCGCAACCGCTACGTCGGCTACGTCCTCGCCGCCGAGCGCGGCGGGATCACCGACCGCTCCGGCGTGGCCCTCGCCACCAGCGTCGACGCCTACGACATCACGGCCGACCCCACGATGTTCACGAGCAAGCAGCTGAAGGTCGGCGACGGCCCCGAGCAGGCGGCCGCCCTGCTCGCCCCCATCCTCGGCCAGGACCAGGAGACGCTGACCAAGAAGCTGAAGACGAAGGGGCAGTACGTCATGCTCGCCCGTCGGCAGACCCCGCAGGTCTGGAAGCAGATCAAGGACCTGCGGACCGCGCTCGTCGCCAAGGGCGAGACCGACCCCTCCACCGTCAACGTCCTCGCGGGCGTCTTCTCGGTGTCCAGCAGCAAACGCGTCTACCCGAACGGCGACCTGGCCGCCGGGATACTGGGTTGGGTCAACGACGAGGGCAAGGGCGGTGGCGGTGTCGAGCAGCAGCTGAACGGGCTCCTCGCCGGCAAGGACGGCAAGATCCGCTACGCCCAGTCCGGCGGGTTTCAGGTCCCCACCGCGGGCTCCACCGAGACGCCCGCCGTGTCCGGCTCCGACGTGGAACTGACCATCGACCGCGACATCCAGTGGGCCGCGCAGAACGCCATCACCGACCAGGTGAAGGAGTCCAAGGCGGACCGCGGCTACGTGATCGTCCAGGACACCCGGACCGGGGAGGTCCTGGCCATGGCCAACTCACCGGGCTTCGACCCCAACGACCTCTCCCAGGCCAACTCGGCCGCCATGGGCAACGCGGCCCTCCAGGACGCCTACGAGCCCGGCTCCACCGCCAAGGTCATGTCGATGGCCGCCGTACTCCAGGAGAACGCCGCCACACCCCTGACGCACGTCGTCGTGCCCAACCGGCTGCACCGCGGCGACCGGCTCTTCAAGGACGACATCGACCACCCGACCTGGTACCTCACGCTCAACGGCGTGCTCGCCAAGTCCAGCAACATCGGCACCATCCTGGCGACCGGCCAGCTCGGCAAGACCCAGGCCCAGGCCAACCAGGTCCTGTACTCCTACCTCCGCAAGTTCGGCATCGGCGACTACACCGGCCTCGACTTCCCCGGCGAGACCAAGGGCATCCTCGCGCCGGCCGACAAGTGGTCGACCTCGCAGCAGTACACGATTCCTTTCGGCCAGGGTGTGTCCATCAACGCGATGCAGGCCGCGTCGGTCTACTCGACCATCGCCAACGACGGCGTACGCGTCGAACCGACGCTCGTACGCGGCACCAAGGGACCCGACGGACGCTTCGAACCCGCCCCCAAGCCCAAGAAGACAAGGGTGGTCAGCGCGAAGACGGCGAAAACCCTCGCCCACATGCTGGAGTCGGTGGTGGACGACGAGGAAGGCACCGGGACCAAGGCGCGTATCCCCGGCTACCGGGTGGCGGGCAAGACCGGTACGGCGAACCGCGTGGATCCGGCCACCGGCAAGTACCACGGCTACACCTCGTCGTTCGCCGGATTCGCCCCCGCCGACAAGCCCCGCATCACCGTCTACTGCGCCATCCAGAACGCGACCACGGGCAGCTACTTCGGTGGCCAGATCTGTGGCCCCGTCTACAAACAGGTGATGGAGTTCGCGCTCAAGTCGCTCCAGATCCCACCCACGGGAGCGAAGGCCGCCAAGCTGCCCGTCACCTACCGACCCTGATCAGCGCAACCAGCCAGGAACGATCCGTGATCATGATCACTCCCGATCCCGGGGACCGCGCCTCGTCCCCACCCCTGCCCGTGCCCTCGCCCACGCCCTCGCTTCGCTCCGGAGCGGGTGCGCCCGGTACGCTCACCGCCGTGCCACACGCTGATCAGTCCCAAACCACCCAGAAGGGCCACCCCGTGACCTACCCGGGACCGCCCAGGCCGGCCCAGACCTCCGCCGTACCCCTCGCGGAGCTCGCCGATCAGCTGGGTGCCGCGCAGCCGGAAACCCCGGCGGACACCGCGGAGGTCACGGGCATCACCCATGACTCGCGCGCCGTCCGCCCCGGCGATCTGTACGCCGCCCTGCCCGGCGCCCGCCTGCACGGCGCCGACTTCGTCACCCAGGCCGCCGGCCTGGGCGCGGTCGCCGTGCTGACCGATCCGACGGGTGCCGAGCGCGCCGCGGCCACCGGACTGCCGGTCCTGGTCGTCGACGACCCGCGCGCGCGGATGGGCGAGCTGGCCGCCACGATCTACGGCCACCCCGGCCGCGATCTGCTCCAGATCGGCATCACCGGAACCTCCGGCAAGACCACCACCGCCTACCTCGTCGAGGGCGGCCTGCGAGCGGGCGAGCGTGCCACCGGCCTCATCGGCACGGTCGAGATGCGCGTCGGCGACGAACGCATCAAGTCGGAGCGCACCACCCCCGAAGCCACCGATCTGCAGGCCCTGTTCGCGGTCATGCGGGAGCGCGGCGTCGAGGCGGTCGCGATGGAGGTCTCCAGCCACGCCCTGGTCCTCGGCCGGGTCGACGGCTGCGTCTTCGACATCGGCGTCTTCACCAACCTCAGCCCGGAACACATGGAGTTCCACTCCGACATGGAGGACTACTTCCGGGCCAAGGCGCAGCTGTTCACGCCGGAACGCAGCAAACTCGGCGTGGTCAACTTCGACGACGAGTACGGCCGCCGGCTCGCCCGGGAGGCGACCGTCCCGGTCGTCACCTTCTCCGCCGAGGGCCACCCGGACGCCGACTGGCGCGCCGAGGACGTCGAGGTCGGCCCCCTGGACTCGACGTTCACGATCGTCGCCCCCGACGGCCGGCGCATCGCCGCCAAGTCGCCGCTGGCGGGCCCCTTCAACGTCGCCAACAGCCTGGCCGCCGTCGTCGCCCTCGCCTGCGCCGGCCTCGACCCGCAGACCGCCGCCGACGGCGTCGCCGCCGTGCCGGGCGTACCGGGGCGCCTGGAGCGCGTGGACGTCGGGCAGCCGTACCTCGCGGTCGTCGACTACGCCCACAAGACGGACGCCGTCGAGTCGGTGCTGCGCGCCCTGCGCAAGGTCACCAAGGGCCGCGTGCACATCGTGGTCGGCTGCGGCGGCGACCGCGACCGGACCAAGCGCGGCCCGATGGGCGCCGCCGCGGCGCGCCTCGCCGACACCGCCGTACTGACCTCCGACAACCCCCGCTCCGAGGACCCCCTGGCGATCCTCGCCACCATGCTCGAGGGAGCGGCCTCCGTGCCCTCCCACGAGCGCGGCGAGGTGCTGCTGTTCGAGGAGCGGGCCGCGGCGATCGAAGCCGTCGTCGCCCGCGCGCAGCCCGGGGACACCGTGCTGGTCGCGGGCAAGGGCCATGAGCAGGGCCAGGACATCGCCGGGGTGGTGCGTCCCTTCGACGACCGCCAGGTGCTTCGCGAAGCTATCCAGAAGACCCAGGGATGAACTTGTGATCGCCCTCTCTCTCGCCGAGATCGCAGCAGTCGTCGGCGGGCAGACGCACGACATACCGGACCCGTCGGTGCAGGTCACCGGGCCGGTGGTCCGGGACTCCCGTGAGGTGGTGCCCGGCAGCCTGTTCGCCGCCTTCGTCGGCGAGCGGGTCGACGGCCACGACTACGCACCGGCAGTGGTCCAGGCGGGCGCGGCAGCCGTACTGGCGTCGCGCCCCGTCGGCGTGCCCGCGATCGTCGTCGAGGACGTGCAGACGGCCCTCGGCGCCCTCGCCCGGCACGTCGTCGCCCGCCTCGGCACGACCCTCGTGGCCCTCACCGGCTCCGCGGGCAAGACCAGCACCAAGGACCTCATCGCGCAGGTGCTCCAGCGCAAGGCCCCCACGGTGTGGACGCCCGGCTCGTTCAACAACGAGATCGGGCTGCCCCTGACCGCCCTCAGCGCCACCGAGGAGACCCGGTTCCTCGTCCTGGAGATGGGCGCCCGCGGCATCGGCCACATCCGCTACCTCACCGGTCTGACGCCCCCGAAGGTCGGCCTCGTCCTCAACGTCGGGACCGCCCACATCGGCGAGTTCGGCGGCCGCGAGCAGATCGCACAGGCGAAGGGCGAACTCGTGGAGGCCCTTCCCCCGGCGGAGGAGGGCGGTGCCGCGATCCTCAACGCCGACGACCCGTTGGTACGGGCCATGGCCTCCCGAACGAAGGCGAAGGTGGTCCTTTTCGGAGAGTCCGACGAAGCGGACGTACGCGCCGAGAACGTGCGACTCACGGACAGCGGACAGCCCGCCTTCAGCCTTCACACACCCTCCGGGTGCAGTGACGTGACCATGCGCCTGTACGGTGAGCACCACGTGTCGAACGCGCTCGCCGCGGCCGCCGTCGCCCATGAGCTGGGCATGTCCGCGGAAGAGATCGCCACCGCGCTCTCCGAGGCGGGCTCCCTCTCCCGCTGGCGGATGGAGGTCACCGAGCGCCCGGACGGCGTGACCATCGTCAACGACGCCTACAACGCCAACCCCGAGTCCATGCGGGCCGCCCTGCGCGCGCTGGCAGCCATGGGCAAGGGACGGCGGACCTGGGCGGTGCTCGGCAAGATGGCCGAGCTCGGGGACGAGGCGCTCGCCGAGCACGACGCGGTCGGGCGGCTCGCCGTCCGACTCAACGTCAGCAAGCTCGTCGCGGTCGGGGGGATCGAAGCCTCCTGGCTGCAACTGGGCGCATATAACGAGGGTTCGTGGGGTGAGGAGTCGGTGCACGTGTCCGACGCACAGGCGGCGGTCGACCTGTTGCGCAGCGAGTTGCGCCCGGGAGACGTCGTACTCGTGAAGGCGTCCCGTTCGGTCGGACTCGAGAGCGTGGCGCAGGCGCTCATCGAGACCGGTGCCGAGGGTGAGGTTGCTGCCCGATGATGAAGCAGATCCTGTTCGCAGGAGTCATTGGCCTGTTTCTGACCCTGGTCGGCACCCCGCTGCTGATCAAGCTCCTGGCCCGCAAGGGCTACGGCCAGTACATCCGCGACGACGGCCCGCGCGAGCACGCCAGCAAGCGCGGTACGCCGACCATGGGTGGTATCGCCTTCATCCTGGCGACGGTCGCCGCGTACTTCCTGTCCAAGGTGATCACGGGCAAGCCGCCGACCTACTCGGGTGTGCTGGTGCTGGGCCTGATGGTCGGCATGGGCCTGGTCGGCTTCCTGGACGACTACATCAAGATCGTCAAGAGGCGTTCGCTGGGTCTGCGGGCCAAGGCGAAGATGGCCGGACAGCTGCTCGGCGGTATCGCCTTCGCCGTGCTGTCGCTCCAGTTCGCGGACTCCCGCGGCAACACCCCCGCCTCGACGAAGCTGTCGTTCATCACCGACTTCGGCTGGACGATCGGCCCCGTGCTGTTCGTCGTCTGGGCGCTGTTCATGATCCTCGCGATGTCCAACGGCGTGAACCTGACGGACGGCCTGGACGGCCTCGCCACCGGTGCCTCCGTGCTGGTCTTCGGCGCCTACACGTTCATCGGCGTGTGGCAGTACCAGGAGTCCTGCGCCAACGGCGAGACCCTGACCAACCCGAGCGCCTGCTACGAGGTGCGCGACCCGCTCGACCTCGCGGTCGTCTCCGCCGCGCTGATGGGCGCCTGCCTGGGCTTCCTGTGGTGGAACACCTCGCCCGCCAAGATCTTCATGGGTGACACCGGTTCGCTGGCGCTCGGCGGTGTGCTCGCCGGCCTCGCGATCTGCTCCCGCACCGAGCTGCTGCTCGCGCTGCTCGGCGGTCTGTTCGTGCTCATCACCATGTCGGTGGTCATCCAGGTCGGCTCCTTCCGGCTGACCGGCAAGCGTGTCTTCCGTATGGCGCCACTTCAGCATCACTTCGAACTCAAGGGCTGGTCCGAAGTCCTTGTGGTGGTCCGCTTCTGGATCATCCAGGGCATCTGTGTGATTGTCGGACTGGGGCTCTTCTACGCGGGATGGGCAGCGGACAAGTGACCGACTGGCAGGGAAAGCACGTCACCGTCGCCGGGCTCGGCGTCTCCGGCATCCCGGCGGCCAAGGTGCTGCACGGGCTCGGCGCGAAGGTCACCGTCGTCAACGACGGCGACGACGCACGCGCGCGTGAGCAGGCCGCCGAACTGGAGACGCTCGGCATCACCGTGCGTCTCGGCGACGGAGCGACCCTGCCCGAGGGCACCGAGCTGATCGTCACCGCGCCCGGCTGGAAGCCGGACAAGCCGCTGTTCACGGCGGCGCGCGACGCCGGCGTGCCGGTCTGGGGCGACGTCGAACTGGCCTGGCGGCTGCGGGGCCCGGACGCCGCGCCCTGGCTGGCCGTCACCGGCACCAACGGCAAGACCACGACCGTCCAGATGCTCGCCTCCATCCTGAAGGCGGCGGGCCTGCGCACGGCCGCCGTCGGCAACATCGGCGTCTCGCTCCTTGACGCGGTCCTCGGCGAGGAGCGGTACGACGTTCTCGCGGTGGAGCTCTCCAGCTACCAGCTCCACTGGGCGCCCTCCCTGCGCGCCCACTCCGCCGCCGTCCTCAACCTCGCCCCCGACCACCTCGACTGGCACGGCTCCATGGAGGCGTACGCCGCCGACAAGGGCCGTATCTACGAGGGCAACCGCATCGCCTGCGTCTACAACGCCGCCGACAAGGCCACCGAGGACCTCGTGCGCGAGGCGGACGTCGAGGAGGGCTGCCGGGCCATCGGCTTCACCCTCGGCACCCCGGGGCCCTCCCAACTCGGCGTCGTGGAGGGCATCCTGGTGGACCGCGCCTTCGTCGAGAACCGGCAGCAGAACGCCCAGGAGCTGGCGGAGGTCTCCGACGTCAACCCGCCCGCCCCGCACAACATCGCCAACGCCCTCGCCGCGGCGGCCCTCGCCCGGGCCTTCGGGGTGCCCGCCAGGGCCGTACGGGACGGTCTGCGGGCCTTCACGCCGGACGCGCACCGCATCGCGCACGTGGCCGACGTGGACGGTGTGGCCTACGTCGACGACTCCAAGGCCACCAACACCCACGCGGCGGAAGCCTCGTTGGCGGCGTACGAGTCGATCGTGTGGATCGCGGGCGGCCTCGCCAAGGGCGCGACCTTCGACGAACTGGTCGCCAAGTCGGCGAAGCGGCTGCGCGGGGTCGTCCTCATCGGCGCCGACCGTGCGCTCATCCGTGAAGCCCTGGCGCGACACGCCCCCGAAGTACCGGTCGTGGACCTCGACCGGACCGACACTGGGGCGATGCTCCAGGCCGTCCAGGAGGCGCAGCGGCTCGCGGTCGCGGGTGACACGGTGCTTCTCGCCCCCGCCTGTGCCTCCATGGACATGTTCGCCAACTACAACAAGCGCGGTGACGCGTTCGCGGAAGCCGTCCGCGAACTCGGCGCGGGCACCTGACGGCGGTCGTCGCCACGACGGGTGCATCGGGACCCTTGGAGGGACGCGTGACTTCGATGTGGCCCGGGTGTCACCGGCGGGTGACCGCCGGTGACACGGGGATGTGTCGGCCTCTCCCCGGCCCGACGCACGGCAGTGCGGGAGCCGCTGATGCCCGGTAGTCGTACCGGGCGGCCGCCCGCGCAGCGGCGGGTGCCCAGGCCCCCTGCCGCCCGCGCGCCGCGCGAGAACCCCCTCGTCACCCTGTACCAGCGGGCCCGGCGCGCCTGGGACCGTCCGCTGACCGCGTACTACCTGATCCTGGGCGGCAGTCTGCTGATCACCGGGCTCGGTCTGGTGATGGTCTACTCGGCCTCCCAGATCACGGCGCTGCAGATGTCGCTGCCGGGTTCGTTCTTCTTCCGCAAGCAGTTCCTGGCCGCCGCCATCGGCACGGTCCTGCTGCTGGTCGCCTCCCGGATGCCCGTGAAGCTGCACCGGGCGCTGGCCTACCCCATCCTCGCCGGAGCCGTCTTCCTGATGGCCCTGGTGCAGGTGCCGGGGATAGGAATGGCGGTCAACGGCAACCAGAACTGGATCTCGCTCGGCGGCTCCTTCCAGATCCAGCCCAGCGAGTTCGGCAAGCTCGCGCTCGTGCTGTGGAGCGCCGACCTGCTCGCCCGCAAGCAGGACAAGAGGCTGCTGACCCAGTGGAAGCACATGCTGGTGCCGCTCGTGCCGGTCTCCTTCCTGCTGCTCGGGCTGATCATGCTCGGCGGCGACATGGGCACGGCGATCATCCTGACGGCGATCCTGTTCGGCCTGCTCTGGCTGGCCGGCGCCCCGACCAGGCTGTTCGCCGGTGTGCTGTCCATCGCCGCCGTGATCGGCGTGATCCTCATCAAGACCAGCGACAACCGGATGGCCCGGCTCGCCTGCATCGGCGCCACCGAACCCCGCTCGGGCGCCGCCGACTGCTGGCAGGCCGTGCACGGCATCTACGCCCTGGCCTCCGGCGGAATCTTTGGTTCGGGGCTCGGCGCCAGTGTGGAAAAATGGGGCCAACTCCCGGAAGCGCACACCGACTTCATCTTCGCCGTCACCGGTGAGGAACTGGGGCTGGCGGGGACGCTGTCGGTGCTCGCCCTCTTCGCGGCTCTAGGCTATGCGGGTATCCGCGTGGCCGGACGCACGGAGGACCCCTTCGTGAGGTATGCCGCGGGAGGCGTGACCACCTGGATCACGGCCCAGGCCGTGATCAACATCGGTGCGGTGCTCGGCCTGCTGCCGATCGCCGGTGTCCCCCTCCCGCTGTTCTCCTACGGGGGATCCGCCCTGTTGCCGACCATGTTCGCCATCGGGTTGCTGATCGCCTTCGCGCGCGACGAGCCCGCTGCGCGGGCGGCGCTTGCGATGCGGCAACCCCGCTTTGGTAGAAAGCGGGCGGGAGGCTCGACGCCTGTCAAAGGGTCGGCCGGGGCTCCTAGGAGATGGAACACGATGCGACGACGTGCCTCGGCGGCGCGCTCGTCCGGAGAGCGGTGAATTTCGGTGCATGTCGTACTCGCTGGTGGGGGGACCGCCGGCCACATCGAGCCCGCGCTCGCCCTCGCGGACGCCCTGCGCAGGCAGGATCCGACCGTGGGGATCACGGCCCTGGGCACGGAACGCGGCCTGGAGACCCGGCTCGTTCCCGAGCGGGGCTACGAGCTCGCGCTGATCCCCGCGGTCCCGCTGCCGCGCAAACCCACCCCTGAGCTCATCACCGTCCCGGGCCGGCTGCGCGGCACGATCAAGGCCGCCGAGCAGATCCTGGAGCGCACCAAGGCGGACGCCGTCGTCGGCTTCGGCGGGTACGTGGCCCTGCCCGGCTACCTCGCCGCCAAGCGCCTCGGTGTGCCCATCGTGATCCACGAGGCGAACGCCCGCCCCGGCCTCGCCAACAAGATCGGCTCGCGGTACGCCGCCCGGGTCGCCGTCTCCACCCCCGACAGCAAGCTGCGCGACGCCCGCTACATCGGCATCCCGCTGCGCCGCTCCATCGCCACGCTCGACCGGGCCGCCGCCCGCCCCGAGGCCCGGCACATGTTCGGCCTCGACCCCAACCTGCCGACGCTGCTCGTCTCCGGCGGCTCCCAGGGTGCCCGCCGCCTCAACGAGGTGGTCCAGCAGGTCGCCCCCTGGCTCCAGCAGGCCGGGATCCAGATCCTGCACGCGGTCGGTCCCAAGAACGAACTGCCGCACGTCCAGCAGATGCCGGGAATGCCCCCCTACATCCCGGTACCGTACCTGGACCGGATGGATCTCGCGTACGCCGCGGCCGACATGATGCTCTGCCGCGCGGGCGCGATGACCGTCGCCGAACTCTCCGCCGTCGGGCTCCCGGCCGCCTACGTTCCGTTGCCCATCGGAAACGGCGAGCAGCGGCTCAACGCCCAGCCGGTGGTGAAGGCCGGCGGCGGCCTCCTCGTCGACGACGCGGAACTGACGCCCGACTGGGTACGGGAGAACGTCCTGCCCGTGCTCGCCGACCCGCACCGGCTGTACGAGATGTCCCGCGCCGCCGGTGAGTTCGGCCGCCGGGACGCCGACGACCTGCTCGTCGGCATGGTGTACGAGGCGATCGCCTCGCGCCGTTAGGAACGTATGACGAAAGGACAGGGAGCGTGGCCGGACCGGCTACCGCGGAGCGCGGTGAGCGTCATCAGGAGTCGTCCGGCCCGCCCCTCGTCCGCCGGTTCCGGCCACGACGACTTCGTACGATCATCATTCTCGCGCTGGCGATCGTCCTCCTGGGTGGGGGCAGCGTCTGGGTGTTGTACGGCTCGCAGTGGCTGCGCGTGGAGCGGGTGTCCGTCTCCGGCACGCGCGTCCTGACCCCGGGGGAGGTACGCGAGGCCGCCGACGTTCCGGTCGGAGAGCCGTTGATTTCCGTCGACCTCGAGGCGATCGAGGCCCGGTTGCGCCGGAAATTGCCCCGAATCGACACCATTGACGTGACCCGTTCCTGGCCTCATGGAATCGGACTGAAAGTGGTCGAGCGCACTCCGGTTCTGATTCTCCAAAAGGGTGGAAAGTTCATCGAAGTGGACGAGGAAGGTGTCCGTTTCGCCACGGTTTCCGAGGCTCCTAAAGGCGCGCCCACGCTGGAATTGGCCATTCCCTCGTCGGGTTCGGCCACCGCGAGCCTGCGGCGCTTCGGTGAGGACCGGCTGGTGCGGGAGGCCGTCCGTGTCGCCGACGCCCTTCCGGCCGCCGTTGCACGTCAGGCGGGGGTCGTCAAGGTGCGCTCCTACGACGACATCTCTCTGGAGTTGAGCGGCGGGCGGACCGTCGACTGGGGAAGCGGCGAGAACGGTGCCGCGAAGGCGCGTACGCTCCGCGCTCTCATGAAAGCGGCTCCGGATGCGCGGCACTTCGACGTCAGCGTTCCCACCGCCCCGGCGTCATCAGGGAGTTGACGCACATCCGCGCAGGCCAGCACCCTGGTTGGGCAGTGACACGGCTGATCACATAGGGTGAAAAGAAAAACGGGAGGTTCGGCGTGTTCGTTGAACGGGCGCCACTTGTCGACTTAGTGTCCTGTTCAGAAGACTCCAGGGAACAGACACACTGGTAACCCTAAACTTCAGCGTTAGGGTTCGGGTCGGCGCTACGGACCGTCCCATTCGGCATCAGTCGTCGCATCAGAAGCGCAGCGCGTGCTTGTGATCCGACGACCCGTAACTCGAGGCGAGAGGCCTTCGACGTGGCAGCACCGCAGAACTACCTCGCAGTCATCAAAGTCATCGGTGTCGGCGGCGGTGGTGTCAATGCCATCAACCGGATGATCGAGGTCGGTCTCAAGGGCGTCGAGTTCATCGCCATCAACACCGACGCGCAGGCGCTGTTGATGAGCGACGCCGACGTCAAGCTCGACGTCGGTCGTGAACTCACCCGCGGACTCGGCGCCGGAGCCAACCCGGCCGTCGGCCGCAAGGCCGCCGAGGATCACCGCGAGGAGATCGAGGAGGTCCTCAAGGGGGCCGACATGGTCTTCGTGACGGCCGGTGAAGGCGGCGGCACCGGCACCGGCGGCGCGCCCGTCGTGGCCAACATCGCCCGTTCCCTCGGCGCTCTCACCATCGGCGTGGTCACGCGCCCGTTCACCTTCGAGGGGCGCCGGCGCGCGAACCAGGCCGAGGACGGCATCGCCGAGCTCCGCGAAGAGGTCGACACCCTCATCGTGATCCCGAACGACCGACTGCTGTCGATCTCGGACCGCCAGGTCTCCGTGCTCGACGCCTTCAAGTCGGCCGACCAGGTCCTGCTCTCCGGTGTCCAGGGCATCACCGACCTGATCACCACCCCCGGTCTGATCAACCTCGACTTCGCCGACGTCAAGTCGGTCATGTCGGAGGCCGGTTCGGCCCTCATGGGCATCGGCTCGGCCCGCGGCGACGACCGCGCGGTGGCCGCTGCCGAGATGGCGATCTCCTCGCCGCTGCTCGAGGCGTCCATCGACGGCGCCCGGGGCGTGCTGCTCTCCATCTCCGGCGGCTCCGACCTCGGCCTGTTCGAGATCAACGAGGCCGCCCAGCTGGTCAGCGAGGCCGCCCACCCCGAGGCCAACATCATCTTCGGCGCGGTCATCGACGACGCCCTCGGCGACGAGGTCCGGGTCACCGTGATCGCGGCCGGCTTCGACGGCGGCCAGCCGCCCGCCAAGCGCGACAACGTCCTCGGCTCGTCCTCCGCCTCGGCCCGCCGCGACGAGCCCACTCCGGTACGGCAGCCCGAGAGCCGTCCGTCCTTCGGCTCGCTCGGCAGCGTGACCCCGAAGGAAGACCCGGAGCCCGCGCCCGAGCCGGTGGCCGACATCCCCTCCGGCCCGCCGGTCCCGCCCTCGCGGACCTACGACAGCGCGGCCGAGGAACTGGACGTACCGGACTTCTTGAAGTGATAGGACAGCGCGAGAGCGTGCGCGGCGCGCACTTCGCCTTCACCGACCGGTGGGGCGGGGTGAGCGCCGCTCCGTATGAGGAGCTCAACCTCGGCGGCGCGGTCGGCGACGACCCCGAAGCCGTACGGACCAACCGGGAGCTGGCCGCCAAGTCGCTGGGGCTGGATCCTGGAAACGTGGTCTGGATGAACCAGGTGCACGGGAACGACGTCGCCGAGGTCGACGGGCCGTGGACCACCCGGCTCACTCCGCCGGTGGACGGCCTGGTGACCGCGGTCCGCGGTCTCGCCCTCGCCGTCCTGACGGCGGACTGCGTTCCGGTCCTGCTCGCCGACCCGGTCGCCGGGGTGGTCGCCGCGGCCCACGCGGGCCGGCCCGGCATGGTCAAGGGCATCGTCCCCGCCACCCTCGACGCGATGGAGTCGCTCGGCGCCGACCCCGCCCGGATCGTCGTCCGGACCGGGCCCACCGTCTGCGGCCGGTGCTACGAGGTGCCGGAGGCGATGCGCGCCGAGGTCGCCGCCGTCGAGCCGGCGGCGTACGCCGAGACGAGTTGGGGCACGCCCGCCGTGGACGTCGCCGCCGGAGTGCACGCGCAGCTCGACCGGCTCGGGGTGCGCGACCGGGAGCAGTCCCCGGTGTGCACGCTGGAGTCGGGTGATCACTTCTCGTACCGCCGCGACCGCGCCACGGGGCGACTCGCGGGATATGTCTGGCTGGGCTGATGGGACATGACGGACCGTAAGGGCGAACTCGCCACAAACCTGGCGCACGTGGAGCGTCGCATCGCCGCCGCGTGCGCGGCCGCCGGACGCAAGCGGGAAGAAGTGACCCTCATCGTGGTCACCAAGACCTATCCGGCGAGCGATGTGCGGCTCCTCTCCGAACTCGGTGTGCGGCACGTCGCCGAGAATCGTGACCAGGACGCTGCGCCGAAGGCCGCCGCATGTTCGGATCTGCCGCTTACTTGGCATTTCGTCGGCCAGTTGCAGACCAACAAGGTGCGATCCGTGGTCGGTTACGCGGGTCTTGTGCAGTCCGTCGACCGTTCCAAGCTGGTCACGGCCCTGTCGAAGGAGGCCGTACGGGTCGGGCGTGAGGTCGGCTGCCTCCTCCAGGTCGCGCTCGACGCCGGCGAGAGCGCACGGGGTGAGCGGGGTGGCGTGGCGCCCGGCGGCATCGCGGAGTTGGCCGACCTGGTGGCCGGGGCCCCGGGGCTGCGGCTCGACGGGCTGATGACGGTCGCGCCGCTGACCGGTGAGTACGCGGGACGCCAACAGGCGGCTTTCGAGCGGTTGATGGATTTGTCGACCGACCTGCGCCGGACCCATCCCGGTGCGAACATGGTGTCCGCAGGGATGAGTGCGGACCTCGAGCAGGCCGTGGCGGCCGGAGCGACACATGTGCGCATCGGCACCGCGGTACTCGGAGTCCGACCCAGGCTCGGGTAACGTCGCCAAGAAGTCGGACCACAGCAGAAAATATGGTCATTACCGTCGAAAGGCGGACGTAAGGACCACGTGGATCGCGGGACTTGGCAGTTGTCAGCCGATCCACCACAGAGCGGAGGACCAAGAGCATGGCCGGCGCGATGCGCAAGATGGCGGTCTACCTCGGCCTCGTGGAGGACGATGGGTACGACGGCCGAGGATTCGACCCCGACGACGACTTCGAACCCGAACTGGACCCGGAGCCCGAGCGGGACCACCGGCGGCATGAGCCGTCCCACCAGTCGCACGGCGCACATCAGTCCCAAAGGGACGAATCGGTGCGAGTGGTACAACCATCGGTGCCGCGCGACCCCGTGCCGCATTCCGCTTCGCTCGCCGCGGAATCCGGGCGCCCGGCGCGCATCGCGCCCGTGGCATCCATCACACAAGAACGCGCAAGCCTGGAGAAGAACGCACCGGTGATCATGCCCAAGGTCGTGTCGGAACGAGAGCCGTACCGGATCACCACGCTTCACCCTCGGACCTACAACGAGGCCCGTACCATCGGGGAACACTTCCGTGAAGGCACGCCGGTGATCATGAATCTGACTGAGATGGATGACACAGATGCGAAGCGACTTGTCGACTTTGCGGCTGGTTTGGTGTTTGGTCTTCACGGCAGCATCGAGCGGGTGACGCAGAAGGTGTTCCTGTTGTCGCCTGCTAACGTCGATGTCACGGCGGAGGACAAGGCCCGCATCGCAGAGGGCGGGTTCTTCAACCAGAGCTGAGACGCACGACCGAACAGCAGTACACGGCAGCAAGACGGCAGTAGTAGTGAGCAGGGGAGAGGTTCGCACCGATCATGAGCGTGGTCCTGGATGTCATCTACATCGCGCTGATGGTGTTCCTCATCGTGCTCATCTTCCGGTTGGTCATGGACTACGTCTTCCAGTTCGCCCGTTCGTGGCAACCCGGCAAGGCGATGGTGGTCGTTCTGGAGGCCACCTACACTGTCACCGATCCACCGCTCAAGCTTCTGCGGCGGGTCATCCCGCCGCTGCGTCTCGGGGGCGTGGCGCTCGACCTGTCCTTCTTCGTACTGATGATCATCGTCTACATCCTGATCACGATCGTGAGTCAGGTGTGAGCGATGTGAACTACCGTCTTGCCGAATGCCGACGACTACGTTGAGGTGAAGAGATGCCGTTGACCCCCGAGGACGTGCGGAACAAGCAGTTCACGACCGTCCGCCTCCGAGAAGGCTATGACGAGGACGAGGTCGATGCCTTCCTCGATGAGGTCGAAGCCGAACTGACCCGCCTGCTCCGCGAGAACGAGGACCTGCGCGCCAAACTGGCCGCGGCCACGCGTGCTGCTGCCCAGAACCAGCAGAACATGCGCAAGCCGCCGGAGCAGGACCAGCAGCAGGGTGGGATGCCTCAGCAGGGTGGAATGCCCCAGCAGGGCGGAATGCCGCAGCAGGGTGGAATGCCTCAGCAGGGTATGCCCCAGCAGGGCATGCGAGGTCCCGGCGCTCCGGTGCCCGCCGGCATATCGGGCCCGCCGCAGCAGCAGATGGGTGGCCCCATGGGTGGCCCGCCCCAGCTGCCGAGCGGTGCCCCGCAGCTGCCCGCCGGTCCCGGCGGTCAGGGCGGTCCGCAGGGTCCCGGCCCGATGGGTCAGGGTCCGATGGGCCAGGGCCCGATGGGTGGCCAGCCGCCCATGCAGCAGCAGATGGGTGGCCCCATGGGCGGCCCCATGGGCGGTCCGATGGGCGGCCCCGGTCAGGGCCCCGGTGGCGACAGCGCCGCCCGTGTCCTCTCGCTGGCCCAGCAGACCGCCGACCAGGCGATCGCCGAGGCCCGCTCCGAAGCCAACAAGATCGTGGGCGAGGCGCGTTCGCGTGCCGAGGGCCTCGAGCGTGACGCCCGTGCCAAGGCCGACGCCCTGGAGCGGGACGCACAGGAGAAGCACCGCGTCGCCATGGGCTCCCTGGAGTCCGCGCGCGCCACGCTGGAGCGCAAGGTCGAGGACCTGCGCGGCTTCGAGCGCGAGTACCGCACGCGCCTTAAGTCGTACCTCGAGTCGCAGCTGCGCCAGCTGGAGACCCAGGCCGACGACTCGCTCGCCCCGCCGCGTACTCCGGCCACGGCTTCCCTCCCGCCGTCCCCGGCGCCTTCCATGGCCCCGGCCGGCGCGAGCGCCCCGTCCTACGGCGGCCAGGGCATGGGTGGTGCGCCGTCTCCCGCCGCGCCGTCCTACGGCGGTCAGCAGCAGATGACGCCCGCCATGACCCAGCCCATGGCGCCGGTGCGGCCGCAGGGTCCGTCGCCGATGGGCCAGGCTCCCTCGCCGATGCGTGGGTTCCTGATCGACGAGGACGACAACTGACGGTTGGAGTACCACTGACGGTTGGTAGTACGCCGTAGGCGTCGGCAGCGTTCAGGGCGAGGCCCCGGAATTTCATCCGGGGCCTCGCCCTTTTTACGCGCGTTGCGTCCGACCGGCGAAGACCAGGCACGACGAAGGCCCGGCGCCCCATCTCGGGGAGCCGGGCCTTCGTCGTTTCTGCTTACGCCTTCCGCAGGCGGAAGGTCAGCGTCAGGCCCTCGTCGGTGAACGGGGTGCCGTAGGTGTCGTCCGCCTCGCCCTGGGCGAAGTCCGTGCCGAGGACCTCGTCGGCGATCAGGCCGGCGTGCTCGGTCAGCGCCTCGCTGACGGCCGGGTCGGTCGCCGTCCAGCGCAGTGCGATGCGGTCGGCGACGTCGAGGCCGCTGTTCTTGCGGGCCTCCTGGATCAGGCGGATCGCGTCACGGGCGAGACCCGCGCGCCGCAGGTCCTCCGTGATCTCCAGGTCCAGGGCGACGGTCGCACCCGAGTCGGAGGCGACGGACCAACCCTCGCGCGGGGTCTCGGTGATGATCACCTCGTCCGGGGCGAGGGTGATCGTCTCACCGTCGACCTCCACCGACGCCGTGCCCTCGCGCAGGGCCAGGGACAGCGCCGCCGCGTCCGCGTTCGCGACGGCCTTGGCCACGTCCTGGACGCGCTTGCCGAAACGCTTGCCCAGGGCGCGGAAGTTGGCCTTCGCCGTCGTGTCGACCAGGGAGCCGCCCACCTCCGAGAGCGAGGCCAACGACTCGACGTTGAGCTCCTCCGTGATCTGCGTGTGCAGTTCGGGGGAGAGGGTGTCGAAGCCGGCGACCGCGACCAGGGCGCGCCGGAGCGGCTGGCGGGTCTTCACGCCCGACTCCGCGCGGGTGGCCCGGCCCAGCTCCACCAGGCGGCGCACCAGCACCATCTGCCTCGACAGTTCCGGGTCGATCGCGGTCAGGTCCGCCTCGGGCCAGGACGCCAGGTGTACCGACTCCGGGGCGCCCGGGGTGACCGGCACGATCAGGTCCTGCCAGACCCGCTCGGTGATGAACGGGGTCAGCGGGGCCATCAGCTTGGTGACCGTCTCCACGACCTCGTGCAGAGTGCGCAGCGCCGCCTTGTCGCCCTGCCAGAACCGGCGCCGGGAACGACGGACGTACCAGTTCGACAGATCGTCGACGAACGCGGACAGCAGCTTGCCCGCGCGCTGGGTGTCGTAGGCCTCCAGGGACTGGGTGACCTGGTCGGACAGCGCGTGCAGTTCGGACAGCAGCCAGCGGTCCAGCAGCGGGCGGTCGGCCGGGGCGGGGTCGGCCTCGGACGGGGCCCAGCCGGAGGTGCGGGCGTAGAGGGCCTGGAAGGCGAGCGTGTTCCAGTAGGTGAGGAGCGTCTTGCGGACGACCTCCTGGATCGTGCCGTGGCCGACGCGGCGGGCCGCCCAGGGGGAGCCGCCGGCCGCCATGAACCAGCGGACCGCGTCGGCGCCGTGCTGGTCCATGAGCGGGATCGGCTGCAGGATGTTGCCCAGGTGCTTGGACATCTTGCGGCCGTCCTCGGCGAGGATGTGGCCCAGGCACACGACGTTCTCGTACGACGTCTTGTCGAAGACCAGGGTGCCGATCGCCATCAGCGTGTAGAACCAGCCGCGGGTCTGGTCGATGGCCTCGCTGATGAACTGCGCCGGGTAGCGGGACTCGAAGAGTTCCTTGTTCTTGTACGGGTAGCCCCACTGCGCGAACGGCATCGAACCCGAGTCGTACCAGGCGTCGATGACCTCCGGCACGCGCGTGGCCGTCTTCCGGCACTTCGGGCAGGCGAAGGTGACGTCGTCGATGAACGGGCGGTGCGGGTCCAACTCGGACTGGTCGGTGCCGGTCAGCTCGGTCAGCTCCGCGCGGGAGCCGACGACGGTGAGGTGGTCGTCCTCACAGCGCCAGATCGGCAGCGGGGTGCCCCAGTAGCGGTTGCGGGACAGGGCCCAGTCGATGTTGTTGTTCAGCCAGTCGCCGTACCGGCCGTGCTTGACGTTCTCCGGGAACCAGTTGGTGTTCTCGTTCTCCTGGAGGAGGCGGTCCTTGATGGCGGTGGTGCGGATGTACCAGGACGGCTGCGCGTAGTAGAGGAGCGCGGTGTGGCAGCGCCAGCAGTGCGGGTAGCTGTGCTCGTACGGGATGTGCTTGAAGAGGAGGCCGCGCTGCTGGAGGTCCTCGGTGAGCTTTTCGTCCGCCTTCTTGAAGAAGACGCCGCCCACGAGGGGGACGTCCTCGGCGAAGGTGCCGTCCGGGAGGACCGGGTTCACCACGGGCAGGCCGTACGCGCGGCACACCTTGAGGTCGTCCTCACCGAAGGCGGGGGACTGGTGGACCAGGCCCGTACCGTCTTCGGTGGTGACGTAGTCGGCGTTGACGACGAAGTGCGCCTCTGCCGGGAACTCGACGAGCTGGAACGGACGTTGATAGGTCCAGCGCTCCATTTCGGCGCCGGTGAAGGTCTGCCCGGTGGTCTCCCAGCCCTCGCCGAGTGCCTTCTCGACGAGCGGCTCGGCGACGACGAGCTTCTCGTCGCCGTTGGTCGCGACGGCGTAGGTCACCTCGGGGTGCGCGGCGACCGCCGTGTTGGAGACCAGCGTCCAGGGCGTGGTCGTCCAGACCAGGAGGGCGGCCTCGCCGGCGAGCGGACCGGAGGTGAGCGGGAAACGGACGTACACGGACGGGTCGACGACCGTCTCGTAGCCCTGCGCCAGCTCGTGGTCCGACAGGCCGGTGCCGCAGCGCGGGCACCAGGGGGCGACGCGGTGGTCCTGGACCAGCAGGCCCTTGTTGAAGATCTCCTTCAGCGACCACCAGACCGACTCGATGTACTCGGGGTCCATCGTGACGTAGGCGTCGTTGAGGTCGACCCAGTAACCCATGCGGGTCGTGAGCTCCTCGAAGGCGTCGGTGTGGCGCAGCACGGAGTCGCGGCACTTGGCGTTGAACTCGGCGATGCCGTAGGCCTCGATGTCCTTCTTGCCGCTGAAGCCGAGCTCCTTCTCCACGGTGAGCTCCACCGGGAGGCCGTGACAGTCCCAGCCGGCCTTGCGGGCCACGTGGTAGCCGCGCATGGTGCGGAAGCGGGGGAAGACGTCCTTGAAGACGCGGGCCTCGATGTGGTGGGCGCCGGGCATGCCGTTGGCGGTGGGCGGGCCCTCGTAGAACACCCACTCGGGGCGGCCCTCGGACTGCTCCAGGCTCTTGGCGAAGATCTTCTGCTCGCGCCAGAATTCGAGCACCGCGTGCTCGAGCGCGGGCAGGTCGACCTGGGCGGGCACCTGGCGGTACGTCGGCGTTGTCATCAGCGAGCTTCCTCCGGCGGACTTACTGCCTTCCGTCGGAGGGACGAGAGCTTTCTTTCCTGTCTACGCCGTGTGCGGCGCGCTCCCGCGGTACCACCCTCCTTGGCCCTCCGGTGCGGCCTGCACGCCGGTGAGCCCCCTCATTGGGGTCGCGATGCCGGTTCTACTCGCCCCCGCCCTGCGGCTGTGGCTTTCCTCCGGCGGCTCCGGGGTGATCTTCACGTCGCGCTCGCCCCCGGGCTTCCACCGTCCCCGGGTCGCTCTGGGCTGCGTACGCCGCTACTCGTCCCCATCCACGCTTTTCGCTCCGCCCAGTGTACGGCGCCGCACGGACGGGGGCGGACCGGTTTTCCCGGGCCCGGGCCCCGGGGGCGTCCGGGAGGCCGGGGTGCCCCGAATGGAGTGGTACGCCTGTTCGGATTCGGGGACCCTGAGCTCGGCGGGTTACCCGGCGGGGAGCTGGGCACAACGCAGGCAGGCTTGTCGCGTGGCACTCGCGTGGCACTCGCGGGGCGGGCGAATCGGGCGGCGTGCCCCGTTGCCGCGGGACTCAAGTCGATTTATCGTCCCAGCACGATTCGCGTGCAAGATCACAATATGTGAAGGGGCCGCGGCATGGTGGGTAAGAAGACCGCCGTACAGCAGTCGGCGTCGGGCAGGTCCACGCGTGCCAAGGCCTCCGGCGGTGCGGCCAAGGACGTCGGCGGGAAGAAGAGCACCACCCGGGAAGGCGCCGGGGCGACTGGTGCTGCTGCTGTTGATGTGGCCGGTGCGGCTCGTGCGGTGAAGGCGGCGAGGCCGGTGAAGAGCGTGAGGACGGCGGCCAGGAAGGCCGCGAAGACGGCTGCCACGGAGACGGCCGCCACTAAGACGGCTGCGGCGGACAAGGCTGAGGCGAAGACGGCTGCGGCGAAGAAGGCGGCCACCGCCAAGACCGCCACCGCCAAGACTTCCGGAGCGAAGGCCGCAGGAGCGAAGGCGTCCACTGCCAAGGCATCCGCCGCCAAGGCGCCCGCCGCCACGAAGGCCGCTGCCAAGAAGGTGACCGCGAAGAAGGCGGCGGGTGGGAAGAAGGCCACCGTCGCCGAGAAGCGGGCGGCCGTGGAGGTCATGGAGGAGAAGGCGGAGAAGGCGGTGGCCCGGAAGAGGGGTACGGCGGCGAAGAAGGCCGGCGCTTCGAAGGCGGCCGGCGGGGAAGAGGTCGCCACAGCGGGTGCGGCAGTCGGGGTGAAGGGCGCCGTGGGAAAGGGCGGCGCGGGCAAGGGCGGCTCCACGAAGAGTGCGGCCAAGAAGAGGACGTCCAAGAAGGTGGGCGCGGCCCAGGCCGCGAAGCAGACGGGAGCCACGAACGTGGTTGCGAAGAAGACTCCTGGCACGGCCACGGCGGCACAGAGCGCGGTACCCAAGGCACGGGTCTCCGCGGTGGAGCCGGGCGAGCTCGCGGTGCGCCCCGGAGAGGACCCCTGGACGCCGGAGGAGGTCGAGGAAGCGCGGACCGAGCTGATGTCCGAGGGGAAGCGGCTGGGCGAGGAGATCGCCTCGTCCGAGGCGTCCCTGGTGGGCCTCATGCGCGACTCCGGCGACGGAGCGGGCGACGACCAGGCGGACACCGGCACCAAGAACATCACGCGCGAGCACGAGATGGCGCTGGCCGCCAACGCGCGCGAGATGCTGATCCAGACCGAGCGTGCCCTGGAACGGCTGGACGCGGGCACGTACGGCCTGTGCGAGAACTGCGGCAATCCCATCGGCAAGGCCAGGATGCAGGCCTTCCCGCGGGCCACGCTGTGCGTCGAGTGCAAGCAGAAGCAGGAGCGCCGGTACTGACCTGCGCCGCCCGGCGGGTCCTCGCGCGGGGTGTGCCGTACCCTCGTCCTCAGTCAGGCACCTAGGTTGAGGGACTCACGTGGCAGAGGCGGAGCGCATCATCGGTACGCCGGACACCCCGGACGCGGCGCGGGCCGATCAGGAGCGGCCCGGCGACGACGCGGCGTCGGGCGAGCGGGCCGATGCCGAGGGGACCGCGGCCCCGGCCGGGGGCTCCGGCACCGACGGGTCGTCGGCGACGACCGGCGCCGGGGAGCAGGAGACCCCTGCCGAGCGTCCCCGGGGCGGGCGGCGCGTCGCCGTGCTCTTCGCGGTGGCGGCCTTCGCATACGTCCTGGACCTGGTCAGCAAGATGATCGTGGTCGCCAAGCTGGAGCACCACGCGCCGATCGAGATCATCGGGGACTGGCTGAAGTTCGAGGCGATCCGCAACGCGGGCGCCGCGTTCGGCGTCGGCGAGGCCTTCACCGTGATCTTCACGGTGATCGCGGCGGCGGTGATCGTGGTGATCGCCCGGCTCGCCCGCAAGCTCTACAGCCTGCCCTGGGCGATCGCGCTCGGCCTGCTGCTCGGCGGCGCGCTCGGCAACCTGACCGACCGGATCTTCCGCTCGCCGGGCGTCTTCGAGGGCGCGGTCGTCGACTTCATCGCGCCCAAGCACTTCGCGGTGTTCAACCTCGCCGACTCGGCGATCGTCTGCGGCGGCATCCTGATCGTGTTGCTGTCCTTCCGCGGCCTCGACCCGGACGGAACCGTCCACAAGGACTGAGCCCGCAAGGACTGAGCCCGCGCGGGTTGTCCGTGTCCGGGTTGTCCACAGGCTCCGTACGGGGCTGTCGGGCCCGTCCGGCATACTCGACGGGTGAGCACGATTCCCGAGATCCGTACCCTGCCCGTGCCGGACGGCCTGGAGGGCGAGCGCGTCGACGCCGCCATCTCCCGCATGTTCGGCTTCTCCCGTACGAAGGCCGCCGAGCTCGCCGCGGCGGGGAAGGTCACGGTCGACGGCTCGGTGGTCGGGAAGTCCGAGCGGGTGCACGGCGGGGCCTGGCTCGAGGTCGAGATGCCGCAGGCGCCCGCGCCCGTGCAGATCGTCGCGGAGCCGGTCGAGGGCATGGAGATCGTGCACGACGACGATGACGTGGTCGTGATCGTCAAGCCGGTCGGCGTCGCCGCGCACCCGTCGCCCGGCTGGAGCGGCCCCACCGTCATCGGCGGCCTCGCCGCCGCCGGGTACCGCATCTCCACCTCGGGAGCCGCCGAGCGCCAGGGCATCGTGCACCGCCTGGACGTGGGCACGTCCGGCCTGATGGTGGTGGCCAAGTCGGAGTACGCGTACACGTCGCTCAAGCGCCAGTTCAAGGAGCGCACCGTCGACAAGCGCTACCACACGCTCGTCCAGGGCCACCCCGACCCGACCAGCGGCACCATCGACGCGCCCATCGGCCGCCACCCGCAGCACGACTACAAGTGGGCGGTCACGGCCGAGGGCAAGCCGTCCGTCACGCACTACGACCTCATCGAGGCGTTCCGCGCGGCCTCCCTGCTCGACGTGAAGCTGGAGACCGGCCGTACGCACCAGATCCGCGTGCACATGGCGGCTCACCGCCACCCCTGCGTCGGCGACCTCACCTACGGCGCCGACCCGACCCTCGCCAAGCGGCTGCGCCTGACCCGCCAGTGGCTGCACGCCGTCCGGCTGGGCTTCGAGCACCCCGGGGACGGGCGGTGGGCCGAGTTCGAGAGCGACTATCCCGCCGACCTCCAGAAGGCCCTCGACCAGGTCCGCGAGGAGACGTACGCGTGAACCGGCCGTCGTACGTGGTGCGCGTGGCCGAGGATCCCGCCGACCGCGAGGCGTGCTTCGCGGTGCGCAAGGAGGTCTTCGTCGCGGAGCAGGGCGTTCCGCAGGAGATCGAGTACGACGCGTACGACGCCGGCGCGGTGCACGTGCTGGCGGTCCGGGAGGACGGGCTTCCGCTCGGCACCGGGCGCCTGCTGTACGGGGAGGCCGCCGCGGCGAAGACCGACGGCGACCCGTCGGTGGGATCCCTGGGACGGCTCGCCGTCACCCGGGCGGCACGCGGGCTGGGCGTCGGAGCCGCACTCGTACGGGCCGTCGAGGACGCGGCACGCGCGCGTGGGCTGACCGCGGTGGACCTGCACGCGCAGACGCAGGCGCTGGGATTCTACGAGCGGTTGGGGTACCTGGCGTACGGGCCGGAGTTCTCGGACGCCGGCCTACCGCACCGGGCGATGCGGCGCCCGCTCTAGGGGGCCGTTCGCAGGGCCGTTCGGGCGGGACGTGGCAGGCTTGGGGTCTGTTGTGTGACGTCGACCTTGTGGAGCGCTGAGCGTGGATCAGCTGGCCCTGTTGTTCGTCCTGTTGCTCGGGGCCGTGGTGAGCGTCCCGGTGGGGGACCGCTTCGGGCTGCCGGCGCCGGTGTTGATGACCCTGCTCGGGATAGTGCTCGCGGTGCTCGACTTCGTGCCGAACGTGAGCATCCCGCCGGACCTGATCCTGCCCCTGCTGCTGCCCCCGCTGCTGTACGCCGCCGTACGGCGCACGTCCTGGCGGCAGTTCACGGCCAACAAGCGGCCGATCTTCCTGCTGGCCGTGGCGCTGGTGTTCGTCACCACGTTCTGCGTGGCGGCCGTCGCGAGCGCGATCGTGCCGGGGCTGCCCGTCGCCGCGGCGGTGGCGCTCGGGGCGCTGGTCGCGCCGCCCGACCCCGTGGCCGCGACCGCCGTCGCCGGGCAGCTCGGGCTGCCGCGCCGGCTGGTGTCCATCCTGGAGGGCGAGGGGCTCTTCAACGACGTGACGGCCATCGTGCTGTACCACGTGGCGATCACCGCCGCCGTGAGCGGAACCTTCTCGCCGTGGCGGGCGGGCCTGGACCTGGTGCTGTCCGCCGTGGTGGCGGTGGCGGTCGGGATCGCGCTGGGGTGGGGCGCCAACAAGCTGATGGACCTGCTGGGGGACGCGACCCTCCAGATCGGTCTGACCCTGCTGGTGCCGTACGCCTCGTACGTGATGGCGGAGGAGTTCCACGGGTCCGGCGTGCTCGCCGTGCTCACCACCGCGCTGTTCCTCGCCGAGTACGCCACCGATCCCGACGACGTGATGACGCGGCTCGCCGGGCACACCTTCTGGGACATCGTCGACACGCTCGTCACGGGCGTCGCGTTCGGGCTGATCGGTCTCGAGCTGCACAACGCGATCCGGACGGCGTCCGGGCGGTGGGGCGAGATGCTCGGGTGGGCGGCGGCGATCGTCGGGGTGGTCGTGTTCGTGCGGTTGGCGTGGTTGCTGCCGGCGACGTGGCTGACCAAGCGGCTGCACGCCAAGAGGGACCACGACGAGGACATCCCGATGGGCTGGCGGGAGACCGTCGTGATGTGGTGGTCGGGGATGCGCGGGGTCGCCTCGGTGGCGCTGGCGCTGGCGGTTCCGTTGGAGACCGACGAGGGGGCGGCGTTTCCCGATCGGGACGAGATCGTCTTCATCGCGTTCGGGGTGATCATGGCGACGCTGGTGCTGCAGGGACTGACGTTGCCGTGGCTGGTGCGGCGGCTGAACGTGCGGGCCGACACCGACCGCGAGAAGGAGTTCGAGAAGGCGCTGGCGGTGCGGGCCGCCAAGGCGGCGAAGCAGAGGTTGCGGGAGATCGAGGCGGAGGAGGAACTGTCGGAGGAGCTGTCCGAGCAGATGCTGCGGCGGGCCTTCGACATCGGGCTGCGGATCAGCCCGGACGTGGGGGAGGACGAGCGGCGGGAGGCGCACGAGCACCGGGCGCGGCGGCTGAAGCGGATCCGGCGGATTCAGGGCGAGATGCTGAGCGCCGCGCGGCACGAGGTGGTGGCGGCGCGGAGTGAGCCGGGGGCGGATCCGGAGGTGGTGGATCGGGTGCTGCGGCATTTGGACGTGCGCAGCCTGCGCTGAGATCTCCTGTGCCGACACGTCTGGGGCGTCGCCGCCACCCTGCGGTGGTGCGACGCCCCAGGTGTTCGCCTGTTCGCCTGTTCGCCGTCAGCGTCCCGTGCGTGGTGGCTCGTACGCCCGACGCGATACCGCGCCGTCGCGGGAGCCGTCGTGCGATCGGTCGCCGTTGGGTCGGTTGCCGTTGGACCGGTCGCCGTTGGTTCGGCTCGGTGGCAGGAGCGCGTCCGCGGTGTTGACGCGGGGGAGGGCGTACGGGTGCTCCTCGGTCAGCCAGCGGATCATCCCTTCGCGGACCTTCACCCGGACCGTCCAGATGTCGTCCGCGTCCTTGGCCGTCACCAGCGCACGCACCTGCATGGTGTTCGGCGTGGTGTCCGTGACGTCGAGTCCGTAGGCGCGACCGTCCCAGGCCGGGCACTCGCGCAGGATGTCCTTCAGCTTGTCGCGCATCGCCTGCACCGGTGCCGCGTGGTCGACGTGCCAGAAGACGATGCCGGTCATCTGCGGGGTGCCGCGCGACCAGTTCTCGAACGGCTTCGAGGTGAAGTACGAGACCGGCATGGTGATCCGGCGCTCGTCCCACGTCCGCACCGTCAGGAAGGTCAGCGTGATCTCCTCGACGGTGCCCCACTCGCCGTCCACCACGACCGTGTCACCGATGCGCACCATGTCACCGAAGGCGATCTGCAGCCCGGCGAACAGGTTGCTCAGCGTGGACTGGGCGGCAACACCGGCGACGATGCCGAGGATTCCGGCCGAGGCCAGCAGAGAGGCGCCCGCCGCGCGGAACGCGGGGAACGTCAGCAGCATCGAGGCCGCCGCCACCACGCCGACGACGGCGGAGACGACGCGCATGATCAGCGTCACCTGGGTCCGCACACGCCTGACCCGGGCCGGGTCACGGTGCATGCGCGCGTACCGCGAGTACGACGTCTCGACGATCGCCGCCGTGATCCGGATCACCAGCCACGCGGCCGACCCGATCAGCACCAACGTCAGGGTCTGGCCGATACCGGCCTCGTGGTCCTGTTGCAGCTCCGCCTCGTCGTACGACCCTCTCAGCATCGCCGCGCACAGTACGAGCTGGTACGGGATGCGGCCGCGGCGCAACAGCCCCCACAGGGGCGTCTCGGGGTGCCGGTTGTCGGCCTTGCAGAGCAGGCGGTCGGTGGCCCAGCCGATGAGCAGGGTCAGGGCGAGCGAGCCGCCGACCACGATCAGGGGGCGGAGTAGATTCTCCATGCCTTCGAACGTAACCGGCCGAGCGGGGCCGTGAACATGTGGCTTTTGTGAAGAGGAACACCATCCGATCCGTGCCGTCGGCGCCGAACGGCGTTGTCGGTGGCGGCTGGCACCATGGCCTCATGAACATCATGCTCTTCCATTCGACCCATGGACTGCGTCCCGCGGTGCGCGCGGCGGCGGACCGGCTGCGCGCCGCCGGGCACGAGGTGTGGACGCCGGACCTCTTCGAGGGGCGCACCTTCGACACGGTCGAGGAGGGCATGGCCTTCAACGCGGAGATCGGCAAGGACGAGCTGCTCAAGCGGGCCGTCCTGGCCGCCGCCCCCTACTCGGAGCGCGGGCTCGTGTACGCGGGCTTCTCACTGGGCGCCTCCATCGCCCAGACCCTGGCGCTCGGCGACGAGAAGGCGCGCGGGCTGCTGCTCCTGCACGGCACCTCCGACCTCGCGCCGAACGCCTCCGTCGACGAGCTGCCGGTGCAGCTGCACGTCGCCGAGCCCGACCCGTTCGAGACGGACGACTGGCTGAGCGCCTGGTATCTCCAGATGGGCAGAGCGGGCGCCGACGTGGAGGTCTACCGGTACGCGGGCGCGGGTCACCTCTACACCGACCCCGACCTGCCGGACTACGACGAGGAGGCCGCCGAGGCCACCTGGCGGGTGGCACTCGGCTTCCTCGACACCTTGTAGCCGCGCCCCCTGCACCCGGGCCGACGGCCGGCGGCTACACGGGGTCGTACGTCCGTTCCACCTTCTGCGTGCCGCTGCGCGTACGGTACGAACGGGCCCAGGCGGAGGTCGCGTCGGCCTTCGTGCGGTCGGACAGGACGTAGTAGTCCATCTGCGCGCGGTCGGCGGTGAGGTCCAGGACGCCGTAGCCGTGGCGGTCGGTGTCGACCCAGTGCACATGCCGGTTGGCGGCCCGGATGATCGGCGCGGCGACCGCGGAGACCGTGCCCTCGGGGACCTTCACTATGTCGTCGAGGTTGTCCGAGGTCACCGAGGTGACCACGAACTCCGTGGCGGCGGACGCCGACAGCGGGTACGTCCCGGCGTCCACCGGCACGTCGTTGGCCCACGCCATGTGGATGTCACCGGTCAGGAAGACGGTGTTGCGGATGGCGTTCGAGCGCAGATGGGCCAGGAGTTCACGGCGGTCGTCCGTGTAGCCGTCCCACTGGTCGGTGTTGAGGGCCAGGCCCTCCTGCGGCAGCCCCAGCAGTTTGGCGAGGGGCTTGAGCAGGTCCGCGGAGAGGGAGCCGATCGCGAACGGCGAGATCATCACCGAGTTGCCCACCAGCCGCCAGGTGGTGTCGGACGACTTCAGGCCCGCCTTCAGCCAGTCGAGCTGGGCGCGCCCGGTGAGCGTACGGTCCGGGTCGTCGACCGAGCCGTTGCCGACGGAGACCTGCTGCGAGCGGAAGGAGCGCAGGTCGAGCAGGGAGAGGTCGGCGAGTTTGCCGAAGCGCAGCCGGCGGTAGGTGGTGCCCGCGACGGCCGTGCGGACCGGCATCCACTCGAAGTACGCCTGCCTGGCGGCCGCCTGACGCGCCGCCCAGGTGCCCTCCGTGCCCTCGGTGTGGTTCTCCGCGCCGCCCGACCAGGCGTCGTTGGCGAACTCGTGGTCGTCCCAGATCGCGATGACGGGCGCCTTCGCGTGCAGGGACTGGAGGTCCGGGTCGGTCTTGTACTTGGCGTGCCGGGTCCGGTAGTCGGCGAGCGTGAGGATCTCGTGGGTCGGAGCGTGCTGCCGTACGACGGTGCCGCGGGTGCCGTACTGACCGGTGCCGTACTCGTAGATGTAGTCGCCGAGGTGCAGCCAGGCGTCCAGGTCGCCGCGCGCGGCGAGATGGCGGTAGGCGGAGAAGTAGCCCGCCTCCCAGTTGGCGCAGGACACCACGCCGAAGCGGAGGTTCGCCACCGAGGCGGTCGCCGCCGGCGCGGTGCGGGTGCGCGCCACCGGCGAGTTGGTGCCGCCTGCCGAGAACTGGAACCAGTAGTCCGTGGCCGGTTCCAGGCCCCGGACGTCGGCCTTGACGGTGTGGTCGGAGGCTGCGGTCGCCGTGACGGAGCCCTTGGCGACGATGTTCGTCAGTGCCTTGTCCCTGGCGACGACCCAGCCCACCTCGGTGTCCGGGCCGAGCCCCGACCCGGGTACCGCCTCGGCGGTCGGCGTCACCCGCGTCCACAGCAGGACGCCGTCGGGCAGCGGGTCGCCGGAGGCGAGTCCGTGCAGGAAGGCGGGGGTGGTGGCCGCCCGGGCGGGCAGCGCGGCGGCAAGGGGGCCGACGAGGGCCGCGGAGGCGGCCGCGGCCTTCACGACCGTACGGCGGCGCGGCGCAAGCGAGTTGGCCGGGTGGGCGCTCTCGGATGATCTGTGTCGTCTGGTCACGGACGATCAGATTACTGACCAGTACGACAAAGAGCGGGCGAACTCGCAAAAGTTCGCCCGCTCTTCGGCTGGAGGTCGGATCAGGGTCGGTTCACACCGGACCGGGCCCGGCTCAGCCCTTGAGGGCCGCCTCGAGCGCGGTGTTGAAGTCGGCGACCGACATCGGCGCGTTCTCGCTGCCGGGGGCGGTCAGCGTCTTGCCGTCCATCTTCAGCGTCGGGGTGCCCTTGACACCGCTCTTGTCGAAGACCTTGGACATCTCCAGCGCCCACTTGTCGTAGGTGCCGTCCTTCACGGCCTTCTGGAACGCCGCGTTGCCCTTCAGCGCGGGGACCGTGTCGGCCACCTTGATGAGGTAGGCGTCGTCCTTGAACTTGTCGTCGTTCTCGTCGGGGTGCCACTTCGCCGAGTACAGCGCGGTCTTGTACTCCTTGAAGGCGTCGGAGCTGACGTTGAGCGCCGCGCCCATGGCACTGAGGGCGTTCTTGGAGCCCTCGCCGCCCAGGCCGTTGTCGAGGAAGGTCGCGCCGACGTACTGGATCTTGAACTTGCCGGCCTCGAGGTCCTTCTCGACCGTCGAACCGACGGTCTGCTCGAACTGGGCGCAGACCGGGCAGCGCGGGTCCTCGTACATCACGAGGGTCTTCTTGGCGGTGCTCTTGCCGTACACGACGGTGGTGCCGTCGGCGCCAGTGGTGTTGGCCGGCTTGACGAGCTTGTCGTCCTTCGCGGCCTCCCAGTAACCGGGCTTGTTGCCCTGGACGACGGCGTAGCTGATGCCGCCGGCTATCGCGAGGACGCCGACGATGGAGCAGGCCACGATGACCTGACGCTTGACCTTGTCGCGCTTGGCCTGGCGCTCGCGCTCCTCGCGCAGCCGCTCACGGGCGGCGGTCTTGGCGGACTGGCTGTTCCGCTTGCTCATGGTGGTGATCTCCGTAGGAAACGCACACGTCGTGTGCGGGATACGTAAGGGGGACTGGCGGTGCTCAGCGGGCTGTCAGGCGACAGCGGCCGAGCACGGCGGTCCACGCCGTCCCAGGGAGTGCACGAGGATCAGCTCGCGGGCGGTCGCCGTACGGCGGACCGGGCGCGGCAGGCGACGGACCCGCGGGGCGAGCCGCACGCGCACCGAGGCGAAGGCCAGCAGCAGCGGCCGGAAGGTCGTCGCGGTCACCGCCCGCAGCAACTGGGCCAGCGCCCGCTCGCCCCGGCGCAGCCAGGCGGCGGCGAGCAGGCCGACGCCGACGTGCGCGCCGAGCAGCAACCAGGCGGTCGCCGGGTCGGCGTGGGCGAGCAGCGCGGCGAGCCGGTCGCCGTCGGCGCCGGGCACGGCGGCCAGCGGGGTGCCGACGTCGGTGCCGCTGCCGCACAGCACGTCCCAGCCGACCGAGCGCAGCGGGCCGGCGACCGGGCCGCCCGCGCGGCCGTAGCAGACGTGCTGGCCGGTGGTGAAGACCGTGTCGGCCGCCAGCTCCAGCGGGACGAGCAGGGCGGCGATCCGGCCGAAGCCGCGCTCGCGGCCCGCGAGGGCGTAGGCCAGGGCGAACACGGCGACCGCGACCGCGGCCACCGTGTTCAGCGGCAGCGGGGCCCGCGACAGCAGCACGTGCGACGCGGTGCTGAGCGTCACGACGAGTGCCGTGAACAGCGCCGCGCGTACGGCTCTGAAGTGGGTCCCGGATATGTCCATAGCGGAGGAGAGTGTGTCATGGGGGCCTGTAAGAGACCCCTAAAGGGTGGCTGTGAGAACCCGTTCCGTCACAGACCCGGAATCCGGCCGTTGCGGAACAGGTCCACGAAGATCTGGTGGTCGGCACGCGCGCGTGCGCCGTAGCTGTGCGCGAACTCCACCAGGAGCGGGGCGAAGCCCTCCTCGTCGGCCGCGATCGCCGCGTCGATGGCCCGCTCGGTGGAGAAGGGCACCAGGGACTCGCCGGACTGGTCGTCGGCGGCCGAGTGCATCGTGGCGGTGGCCCGGCCGAGGTCGGCGACGACGCCCGCGATCTCCTCCGGGTCGTCGATGTCGCCCCAGTCCAGGTCGACCGCGTACGGCGAGACCTCGGCGACGAGCTGTCCCGCGCCGTCCAGCTCGGTCCAGCCCAGCCACGGGTCGGCGTGCGCCTGCAGGGCGCGCTGGGAGATCACCGTGCGGTGCCCCTCGTGCTGGAAGTAGTCGCGGATCGCGGGGTCCGTGATGTGCCGGGAGACGGCCGGGGTCTGGGCCTGCTTGATGTAGATCACGACGTCGTTCTCCAGGGCGTCGCTGTGGCCCTCCAGGAGGATGTTGTACGACGGCAGGCCGGCGGAGCCGATGCCGATGCCGCGGCGGCCGACGACGTCCTTCACCCGGTACGAGTCCGGGCGGGCCAGCGAGGTCTCCGGGAGCGTCTCCAGGTAGCCGTCGAAGGCGGCCAGGACCTTGTAGCGCGTGGCCGCGTCCAGCTCGATCGAGCCGCCGCCCGCGGCGAACCGGCGCTCGAAGTCACGGATCTCCGTCATCGAGTCCAGCAGCCCGAAACGGGTGAGCGAGCGGGCGTCACGCAGCGCGTCCAGGAGGGGCCCCTGGGCGGTGTCCAGGGTGAAGGGCGGCACCTCGTCGCTCTTCGCGCCGGTCGACAGGGCGTGGATGCGCTCCCGGTACGCGCCCGCGTACACCTGCACCAGCTCGGTGATCTGGTCGTCGCTGAGCGCCTTCGCGTACCCGATGAGGGCGAGGGAGGCGGAGAGGCGCTTCAGGTCCCAGGTGAAGGGGCCGACGTACGCCTCGTCGAAGTCGTTGACGTTGAAGATCAGCCGGCCGTTGGCATCCATGTAGGTGCCGAAGTTCTCCGCGTGCAGGTCGCCGTGGATCCACACGCGCGAGGTGCGCTCGTCCAGGTACGGACCGCCCCGCTTCTCGGCGTCCAGGTCGTGGTAGAAGAGGCCGGCCGTGCCCCGGTAGAACGCGAAGGCCGAGGCCGCCATCTTCCGGAACTTCACGCGGAACGCGGCCGGGTCGGCGGCCAGGAGCTCGCCGAAGGCGGTGTCGAAGACGGCGAGGATCTCCTCGCCGCGGTGCTCGTCGTTGAGCTGCGGAACCGACATCGCTGGGTGCCTCCTGGTGCAGTGCATGTACGACAGCGTCTCTGCCGTCTCCAACGCATGAAGGTACGCGGAGGTGCCCGCGGAGTGTCAGTGCCGAGGCATAGACTTCGACGCTGTCCCCCAGACTGTCCGCCGCCGGTCGGACATTCGTAGAAGTACGTTTTCCTTGGAGGCCGAAATCGTGTCGAAGCCGCCGTTCACGCACCTGCACGTCCACACCCAGTACTCGCTGCTGGACGGTGCCGCGCGGCTGAAGGACATGTTCAACGCCTGCAACGAGATGGGCATGACGCACATCGCCATGTCCGACCACGGCAACCTCCACGGGGCGTACGACTTCTTCCACTCCGCGAAGAAGGCCGGAGTCACCCCGATCATCGGGATCGAGGCGTATGTCGCGCCCGAGTCCCGGCGCAACAAGCGCAAGATCCAGTGGGGCCAGCCGCACCAGAAGAGGGACGACGTCTCCGGTTCCGGTGGTTACACCCACAAGACGATCTGGGCGGCGAACCAGACCGGCCTGCACAACCTCTTCCGGCTCTCCTCGGACGCGTACGCCGAGGGCTGGCTGCAGAAGTGGCCCCGGATGGACAAGGAGACCATCTCCCAGTGGTCCGAGGGCCTCATCGCCTCCACGGGATGCCCCTCCGGCGAGGTCCAGACCCGGCTGCGCCTCGGCCACTTCGACGAGGCCCTGAAGGCGGCCGCCGACTACCAGGACATCTTCGGCAAGGACCGTTACTTCCTGGAGCTGATGGACCACGGCATCGACATCGAGCACCGGGTCCGCGACGGTCTGCTGGAGATCGGCAAGAAGCTCGGCATCCCGCCCCTGGTGACCAATGACTCGCACTACACGTACGCGCACGAGGCGAGCGCGCACGACGCCCTGCTGTGCATCCAGACCGGCAAGAACCTCTCCGACCCCGACCGCTTCAGGTTCGACGGCACCGGCTACTACCTGAAGTCCACGGACGAGATGTACGCCATCGACTCCTCGGACGCCTGGCAGGAGGGCTGCGCCAACACCCTGCTGGTGGCCGAGCAGATCGACACCACGGGCATGTTCGAGGCCAAGAACCTCATGCCGAAGTTCGACATCCCCGAGGGCTACACGGAGATCACCTGGTTCAAGGAGGAGGTCCGCCGCGGCATGGAGCGCCGCTTCCCCGGCGGAATCCCCGAGGACCGGCAGAAGCAGGTCGAGTACGAGATGGACGTCATCATCCAGATGGGGTTCCCGGGGTACTTCCTCGTCGTCGCCGACTTCATCATGTGGGCCAAGAACAACGGCATCGCGGTGGGCCCGGGCCGAGGCTCCGCGGCCGGTTCGATCGTCGCCTACGCCATGGGCATCACCGACCTCGACCCGATCCCGCACGGCCTGATCTTCGAGCGCTTCCTCAACCCCGAGCGCGTCTCCATGCCCGACGTCGACATCGACTTCGACGAGCGTCGGCGCGTCGAGGTCATCCGGTACGTGACGGAGAAGTACGGCGCCGACAAGGTCGCCATGATCGGCACCTACGGCAAGATCAAGGCCAAGAACGCCATCAAGGACTCCGCGCGCGTGCTGGGCTACCCGTACGCGATGGGCGACCGTCTCACCAAGGCGATGCCCGCCGACGTCCTCGGTAAGGGCATCGACCTCAACGGCATCACCGACCCCTCGCACCCGCGCTACAGCGAGGCGGGCGAGATCCGCGCGATGTACGAGAACGAGCCGGACGTGAAGAAGGTCATCGACACCGCCAAGGGCGTCGAGGGACTGGTCCGGCAGATGGGCGTCCACGCCGCCGGCGTGATCATGTCCAGCGAGACCATCACCGAGCACGTCCCGGTGTGGGTGAGGCACACCGACGGCGTGACCATCACCCAGTGGGACTACCCGAGCTGTGAGTCGCTCGGCCTGCTGAAGATGGACTTCCTCGGCCTGCGCAACCTGACGATCATGGACGACGCCGTCAAGATGGTGAAGTCCAACAAGGGCATCGACCTGGAGCTGCTGAGCCTGCCGCTGGACGACCCCAAGACCTTCGAACTGCTCCAGCGCGGCGAGACCCTCGGCGTCTTCCAGTTCGACGGCGGCCCCATGCGTTCACTGCTGCGGCTGATGAAGCCCGACAACTTCGAAGACATCTCCGCCGTCTCCGCGCTCTACCGTCCCGGCCCGATGGGCATGGACTCGCACACCAACTACGCGCTGCGCAAGAACAAGCTCCAGGAGATCACCCCGATCCACAAGGAGCTGGAGGAGCCCCTCGAGGAGGTCCTGGCCGTCACCTACGGCCTGATCGTCTACCAGGAGCAGGTGCAGAAGGCCGCCCAGATCATCGCCGGCTACTCGCTCGGCGAGGCCGACATCCTCCGCCGCGTGATGGGCAAGAAGAAGCCCGAGGAACTGGCGAAGAACTTCGTCCTCTTCCAGGCGGGCGCCCGCAAGAAGGGCTACAGCGACGAGGCCATCCAGGCCCTGTGGGACGTGCTGGTCCCCTTCGCCGGCTACGCCTTCAACAAGGCGCACTCCGCCGCGTACGGCCTGGTCTCGTACTGGACCGCCTACCTCAAGGCCAACTACCCGGCCGAGTACATGGCCGCGCTGCTCACCTCGGTCAAGGACGACAAGGACAAGTCCGCGATCTATCTGAACGAGTGCCGCCGCATGGGCATCAAGGTGCTCCCGCCGAACGTCAACGAGTCGATGTCCAACTTCGCCGCGCAGGGTGACGACGTGATCCTCTTCGGCCTCTCCGCCGTCCGCAACGTCGGTACGAACGTCGTCGAGTCGATCATCAAGTGCCGTAACTCCAAGGGGAAGTACGCCTCCTTCCCGGACTACCTCGACAAGGTCGACGCGGTGGTCTGCAACAAGCGCACGACGGAGTCCCTGATCAAGGCCGGCGCCTTCGACTCCATGGGGCACACCCGCAAGGGCCTCACCGCGCAGTACGAGCCGATGATCGACAACGTGGTCGCGGTCAAGCGCAAGGAGGCCGAGGGCCAGTTCGACCTCTTCGGCGGCATGGGCGAGGCGGAGACCAGCGAGCCGGGGTTCGGGCTCGACGTCGAGTTCACCACCGACGAGTGGGACAAGACGTATCTGCTCGCGCAGGAGCGCGAGATGCTCGGCCTCTACGTCTCCGACCACCCGCTGTTCGGCCTGGAGCACGTGCTGTCCGACAAGGCCGACGCGGGCATCGCCCAGCTCACCGGAGGTGAGCACTCCGACGGCGCCGTGGTGACCATCGGCGGCATCATCTCCGGCCTCCAGCGCAAGATGACCAAGCAGGGCAACGCCTGGGCGATCGCCACGGTCGAGGACCTCGCCGGCTCCATCGAGTGCATGTTCTTCCCGGCGACCTACCAGCTGGTGTCGACCCAACTCGTCGAGGACGCCGTCGTGTTCGTCAAGGGCCGCCTCGACAAGCGCGAGGACGTGCCGAGGCTCGTCGCGATGGAGCTCCAGGTCCCCGACCTGTCCAACGCGGGCACCAACGCGCCCGTGGTCCTCACCATCCCGGCCACGCGGGTCACCCCGCCGATGGTCAGCCGGCTCGGTGAGATCCTCAGCCACCACAAGGGCGACAGCGAGGTCCGCATCAAGCTCCAGGGGCCGACCAAGACGACGGTGCTGCGCCTGGACCGGCACCGGGTCAAGCCCGACCCGGCACTCTTCGGTGACCTGAAGGTGCTGCTCGGACCGTCCTGCCTGGCCGGCTGACAGACATGAACACCAAGAGGGGCGCATCCGGCATCGGATGCGCCCCTCGCCGTGCCAGGGCTGCAACAGCTCTCCACTCAGATGTCAGTTGTGACCGAAGCGCTTCTGCCGGCCCTTGTGCGGAAGGTCACCGGGAGTCATTCGGGTGGCCTGCTCCTCGTTCTGCGGCTCCATCACGCCCTGCGGGGCCTGTCGCCCGCGCTCGGACTGGGACGGCTTGCGGTCACGGTTCTTGTTCTTGGCCATGGTGATCTGCCTCCTGTGGGGGATCTAGGGGCCAGGGCCGGGACCAGATTCACATAGGCCGACAAGAGCCGCATTTCGGATAATTACCGTGTGTGACAGGCTTGGTCGGGGAGCGCGGCCCCGAAACGCCACGCCGAAGATCGAGTTCCGGCCGTTAACCCCCGCGCGGTCGGGCAGACTCGAAGCAAGCCCGAAGCAAACCTCCCGGGAAGAGGGTGAGTCGTGTGGACCGCTGCATCGTCCTGGTGGACGCCGGGTATCTGCTGGGGGCCGCCGCCAGCCTCCTCGCCGGGGAGCCCTCGCGCTCCCGCATCACCGTCGAGCACGCCGCCCTCATCCAGGGGCTGCGCGAGCAGGCCGAGTCGGACACCCAGCGCCCGCTGCTGCGCATCTACTGGTTCGACGGCGCCCCCGACCGCGTCCCTCAGCCCGAACACCGCCGGCTGCGCGTCATGCCCCGGGTCACCGTCCGGCTGGGCGCCCTGACCCGCAGCGACGGCCGCTGGGCGCAGAAGGGCGTGGACGCCGCCATGCACGCCGAGCTGACCGAGCTGGCCCGCAACCGCGCCTGCTCCGACGTCGTCCTCGTCACCGGCGACGGTGATCTGCTGCCGGGCATGATGGCCGCCAAGGAGCACGGCGTCGCCGTACACCTGTGGGCCGTGCAGGCCGCCGACGGCGACTACAACCAGTCCGAGGACCTCGTCGCCGAGGCCGACGAACGGCGCGTGCTCGACCGCGCGTGGATCACCAAGGCCGTACGGGCCAAGGACCTGGGCGGCATCTGCGCACCGCCGCCCGCGCCGCGCCCCGAGATCGCCGCGATCCTCTCCGCGCCGCTGCCCGACTCCGCGCTCGCCCCGGCGGCCGAGCGGCCCGCCGAGGAGCGGGAGCACCCCGCGGCCGCCGCGGGGTCCGAGGACGGCACCCAGGAACGCGTGCCCGCCTCCAAGGGTGTGCCCACACCCAAGGACCTGGCCGCCCTGCGCGCGCCGGGCGCCCCCGGCGCGCAGGCCGTGCAGCACCCCTCGACGGCGACCCTGCGCTGGTCCTCCGACAAGGGCTGGGTCGACCGGCCCGGCGGCGCCGCGGAACCGCCCGAGGTCGCCTCCATGCCGACGCTCGCCCAGCTGACCACGGCGGAGCAGCGGTGGGCCGACCGGGAGGAGGACATCACCACCGTCGGCGGAGATCCGTACGAGGTGGGACAGGTGTTCGCGCGCCGGTGGATGGAGCGGCTCGGCGACCAGGGCCATCTGCAGAAGCTGTCGACCATGTACCCCCGGATCCCGCACCGCGTCGACGGTGAGCTGCTCAGGTACGCGGCACGGTTCGGACTGCTCGCGCACAAGGACGACCAGATCGACGAGCACGACCGCTACGCGATCCGGGCCGGCTTCTGGCGCGAGGTCGACGTACGGACGGCGGCGGAGCGGGTGCCCGCGGGGGAGCAGTGAACCGGTTGCGGCGCCCCAAGGACGAGCAAAGCCCGCCGACCCCGTAGTCTCGTTGCTTGTGAGTACGCGCGCGGCACCGGTGATCCGGCACAGTGACGAGGTCGTGTGCGCGCGCGGGCTGACGAAGACCTATCCGGCGGTACGCGGCCGGCGCGGGGCCCCCGGGACACCCGAGGTACGGGCCACCGACGATGTGCGGCTGGAGGTCCGGCGCGGCGAGATCTTCGGGCTGCTCGGTCCGAACGGGGCCGGCAAGACCACCGTCGTCCGGCAGCTGACCGGGCTGATGCGGCCCGACACCGGCACGGTGGAGATCCTCGGGCACGACATCGTGCGGCACCCGGAGCGGGCCGCGCGGATCCTCGCCTACCTCGGACAGGAGTCCACCGCCCTCGACGAGCTGACCGTGGCCCTGGCCGCCGAGACGACCGGGCGGCTGCGCGGCCTCGACGTACGGCAGGCGCGCGCCGAGCGGGACGCCGTACTGGACGAGCTGGGGCTCACGCCGATCGCCGGACGGCCGCTGAAGAAGCTGTCCGGCGGGCAGCGGCGGCTGGCCTGCTTCGCCACCGCGCTGGTCGGCGAGCGGCCCCTGCTCGTGCTCGACGAACCCACCACCGGCATGGACCCGGTGGCGCGGCGGGCCGTGTGGGCCGCCGTCGACCGGCGACGGGCGGAACGCGGGACGACCGTACTGCTCGTCACCCACAACGTCATCGAGGCGGAGACCGTCCTCGACCGGGTCGCCGTCCTGGACCGGGGGCGGGTCATCGCCTGCGACACGCCCGCGGGGCTCAAGGAACAGGTCGCCGACGAGGTGCGGGTGGAGCTGGTGTGGCGCGAGCGGCCGCCGCTGGACGTGCCGGAGGTCGCCGCGCTGCGGGACCGTGCCGTCGCCGCCGGGCGCCGCTGGACGCTGCGGCTGGCGCCCGAGGAGGCCCGTACGGTCGTCGCCACCGTCACCGGCGGGGCCGCGTTCGCCGCGCTCGACGACTTCACCCTGGCCACGCCGAGCCTCGAGGACGTCTACCTGGCGCTCGGCGGCGCCGCACGACAGGGGCTGGTGAGGGCTTGAGCACGCGAGCCGCCGTTTCCGTACGGGACAGGGCGATGACCGAACCGAAGAGGAGCTGCGCGACGTGAGTGTCGTACCCGCCGAGGTTCTGCCGGGTGGTGCCCGGGCCGTGCAGTCGACGGCGCCGGCCGCGGCCGAGCTCGGGCCGCGTGCGCGGCTGTGGCCGGCGCTGGTGGCCGTGTACCGGGCGCAGCTGTCCCGGGCGCGGGTGGCGCGCATTCCGCTGCTGTTCGTGGCGACCTTCCAGTCGGTCGGCATCCTGATCATGATGCGCGGCGTCGTGGACGGCGGGAGCGAGGCCGAGGCCGTGGTGGCCGGGTCGGCGGTCCTCGTCGTCGCGTTCGTCGCGCTGAACCTGCTCGCGCAGTACTTCGGGCAGCTCCGGGCGAGCGGCGGCCTCGACCACTACGCCACCCTGCCCGTGCCGCCGGCCGCGGTGGTGCTGGGCGCGGCGGGGGCGTACGCCTCCTTCACGGTGCCCGGGACCGTGGTGACCGCCGTGTTCGGGTGCGTGCTGTTCGGGCTGCCGCTGACGCACCTGTGGGTGCTCCTCGCGGTGATCCCGCTCGCGGGCGCCGCACTGTCCGGCCTCGGCGCGGCCTTCGGACTGCTCGCGCCGCGTCCGGAGCTGGCCACGCTGCTCGGACAGCTGGGCATGTCGGCGGCGCTGCTCCTCGGGGTGCTGCCGGCCGACCGGATGCCCGAGGTGGTGCGCCTCGCGCGGGACCTGCTGCCGTCGACGTACGGCGTGGAGGCCCTGGCGCGGACCTTCGGGCCGCATCCCGACTGGGCGTTCGTGCTCGGGGACCTCGCCGTGTGCGCCGGGGTCGGGGTCGTCTCGCTGGCCGTCGCGACCTGGGCCTACCGCCGGGCTGCCGTCCGGTGACGCGCCGCACAGGCGCGCCTGGCACGATGTCAGGGTGACCGCACCACTGACTCCGCCTCCGCACGAACCGTCCTCCCAGGCCGCGCACCCCGCGCAGTCCTCGTCGCAGCAGGCGTCGCCGCCGGCGCCCGCCGGGTATACGGGAGTGGCTTCCACGCCGCATGAATCCGTGTACGGACAGGACGGGCCCGGGATGAAGACCGAAGTGCGAGAGGCCGCCGTGGTCACCGTGGTGGTGGCGCTCTGCGGGGCGCTGCTCGGGGTGCTGTGGTGGTGGCTGGCGCCTCAGGTGCAGCTGGTCGGCGCGATGGTGGAGGGCGGCTGGGTCGTCCTGGTCAAGGACACCGAGGGCGAGCAGGCGGTGGGCGTCGATGGAACGTTCACTCTGCTGGCGCTGGCGTTCGGGGCGGTGAGCGCGGTGGCCGTGTTCCTGTGGCGGCGGCGTGGGGGAGTGCCGCTGGTGGTGGCGCTGGCCGTCGGGGGGCTGCTCGGGTCGGTGCTGGCGTGGCGGGTCGGGGTGTGGCTCGGGCCCACGTCGGATGTGATCGCCCATGCGAAGCAGGTGGGCAAGGGCGTGACGTTCTCCGCGCCGTTGCGGCTCGGGGCGAAGGGGGCGTTGTTGGCCTGGTCGCTGGCGGGGTTGCTGGTGCATGTGGGGTTGACGGCGTTGTTCGGGCCGCGGGATCCGGAGCCGGAGCAGCTCCCTCACGGGGCGCCGCCTGCCTAGTGCCGGTGCGCAGTGGTTGCGGCAGGAGTTTTTCGCCCCCGCCGCCCCTGCCCTTCCCGTCCCTGGGGGCTGCGCCCCCAGACCCCCGCTTCGGCCTGCGGCCTCGTCCTCAAACGCCGGACGGGCTTGATCAACGGCCGATCGGCGCCAGTACCGCGTTCGTCAGCTTCGCCAAGGTGTCCGGGGACAGCTCCACCTCCAGGCCGCGGCGGCCCGCCGAGACGCAGATCGTGGGGTGGGTGGAGGCCGACGCGTCCAGGACCGTGGGGAGCTTCTTGCGTTGGCCCAGGGGGGAGATGCCGCCGCGGACGTAGCCCGTGGTGCGTTCGGCGAGGGTGGGGTCGGCCATGGTGGCCCGTTTGCCGCCCACCGCCGATGCCAGTGCCTTGAGGTCGAGGGAGCCCGCGACGGGGACGACGGCCACGGTGAGGGTGCCGTCGACGTCCGCGACGAGGGTCTTGAAGACGCGGTCGGGGGAGACGCCCATCGCCTCGGCCGCCTCCTCGCCGTAGGAGGGGTGGGAGGGGTCGTGCTCGTAGGCGTGGACGGTGTACTCCGCGCCCGCCGCCGTGAGGGCAACCGTCGCGGGCGTGCCGCCCGGCTGCTGCTTCTTCGCCTTCTTCGCCATCGAGGGGTCCCCGGCCTCAGTTCATGCTCGTCGGGCCGCGCGTCAGGTCCGACGCGGGCAACGACGGCAGATTACGGATGATCGCCGTCTCCGAGCGAAGGAGTTTCAGCTCGTCGCGCAGGCGGGACGCGGTGTCCGGGGCCTGGAGCAGCCGCTGCTTCGTCGGGGTGTCCAGCATCATCGCGGCCGCGACCAGGTACGACACCACGGACGGCTCGTCGGGCAGCTCCGTGCCGCCCGCCAGCGACCGCTCCCGCGCACCCGCGAGGCGCTTCTGGTACTGGCGGAACTGGCGCAGCACGCCCTCCGCGATCGCCCCGGCCTCGTCGCCCGGCTCCTCCGGCAGCTCCTCCAGCTCCGCCGTCAGGAACGCGCCCGACGCGTCCACCGACACCAGCCGCACCCGGGTCGTCCCGGTCGCCAGCACCTCGAAGGAGCCGTCGGCGCGCTCCCGGATCGTCGCCGCGTCGGCGATGCAGCCCACGCCGTGGAACGCCTTGGCCGGGTCCGCGCCGAAACCGGCGGCCGGACCGCGTTCGGGCAGCGCCGTCTGGTCCGGCATGCCGGGCGAGGCGGGCGCGACCTCGTGGCCGTCCCGGATCGCCACGACGGCGAACCGGCGTGGGTCGTCCTCGGGCGCCTTCAGGAGCTCGCGCATCATGGCGCGATAGCGCTCCTCGAAGACGTTCAGCGGGAGCACGAGCCCCGGGAAGAGCACCGAGTTGAGGGGAAAGAGCGGCAGCCGGACGGTGGTCACGACGCAAGAGCCTAATGGCCCGGCGGGCGAGCGTGTCCGCCGTGCCCACTCCTCGGTGGCCACGGGGCGGGTGTGAGGCCGTGCGCGACCACGTCGCGCAGCTCCTTCTGGACCGTCAGGAAGCGGCCCAACGGGTCGTCGGACTCCAGGTCCCAGGGGAACGAGGTGGCGTACGGACCCGTCAGACGCAGTTGCTCCAGGGCGTCCGACCAGCGGTTCAGCCGGGCCAGGACGTACATCAACAAGTTACGCAGCTCGGCCGACCACGGGTCCGCCGCCGGGAACCGGGCGGACAGCGCGACCGCCCGGTCGGCCGCCGCGTCCAGCCGTGCGCGCGGCACGCCCGGCCCGCAGCCGTCGCTGAGGTAGGAGAAGGCCGCCAGCGCCGGCAGCGCCTGCACGAGCGCGTCGGGCGGCGCGTCCTGGGCGGCCCGGTCGGCGAAGTTCATGCACTCGCGGTGCGAGCCGTGCCAGGCGGTCGCCAGATATCGCAGGGCCGCCACATGGCAGCCGAAGTGGTGCGGGGCGCGGCGGACCGCTGCCTCCCACAGCTCCTCGAAGTACGGGTGGCCCGCCCGGGTCCCGCGCGCGTGGTCCAGCGCGATCCGCCACGGCACGGGGTCGCGGTGGTCGCTCTGGGCGGCTGCCGTGATCAGGGGGCTCACCTCGCGCAGCAGCTCGGCCCGCGCCGGCGACTCCCAGGCGCGGTCCACGGCCAGCTGGGCGGCGACGACCAGGTGGTCGGGACTGTGCGGGGCGGCGGCGCGCCAGCGGTCGAGCCACTCGGCGCGCGAGCCCGCGAAGGCGGCGAGCCGGGACGCGTACCGGTCGCGCGCCTCCCACTGGGCTCTCTCGCGGGTGACGGCGAGCAGTTCGGCGGCGGGCTCGTACGCGCCCTGCCCGGCCGCCACCAGGGCGGGCCCGAGGCGGCTGTCGGGTGCGTCGAGGAGCACCTCGTCGTCGGCCGGGGCGGGCACGACGGCGGGGTGCGCGAGGGTCCTGGTCATCCGGGAGGCCCGGATGAACGGGGGCAGCAGAGCCATGGTGCTGCCCATTGAAAAGCCGCAGGTCGGGCAGGCGCCAGAGGGTTCACACAACCTGTCGAAAGTTGTACACGAACCAGTCAAGGGAGAGTAAAAGGTGAGTGTTCCTCATGTGTTGACCCCTCCTGGTTCTCTTCACGTTCCCCGGGTTTCAACGCGTTCTTCGGGCTCTCAGCTGCGCCGCAGCAACCGCGTCGCCCCCGCCGCCACCGTCGTCGCCAGAATCCAGCCGAGCAGGATCAGCGCCGCCGCCAGCCACTGCCAGCCGCCGCGCAGTTCCCACTGGCCGACCTGGCCCAGGTCGATGACCGGCAGGAGCAGGTCGAGGGCCAGCAGGGCCGGGTTCCACGGCGGATGCCCGTCGCCGTTCACGGGAGGATGCGCGGCGTGTGCGAAGGCCAGCGAGGCGGCCGCCCACAGCACCGCCATCCACACCGCGGCCCGGCCCGGCCGGTACCCGTAGGCCACCGTCCAGTCCTGCACGTACCCCCACAGCTTCGCGGCCGGCGGCAGCGTCTCGCGGCGGCGGCGCTGCTTGGCCAGCAGCACCTCGCGGGCGTCCTCGTCCTCGCCGCCCGCCCGCAGCACGGCGGCGAGCCGTTCGTACGGCTCCGGGTTGTACTCGGCGGTCGCCGCGGCCACCCACTCCAGCCGCTCGGCCAGCGGGAACGGCCCCCGCGGCACCAGGTTCTCGTAGGTGAAGCCGCCCATGTGCAGACTTCCGGGGCCCGGCCAGCTCGCCGCCCGGTCGACGAGGTTGACCACCCGCGCCCCCGACAGCACGACGCTCCCGCGTCGCGGCTGCTCGCCGAGGAAGCGCAGCTCGGGCGTCTGCACCCGGCGCAGCGACAGCTCCTGCTCGTCGGTGAAAGTGAACCGGGCCTGCTGGAGGTCCACGGCGTCGCCGAACCGCCCGTCGTCCAGGCGCACCCCGCCCTGGCACTCGAAGCGCTGGATCCGCGTGCCGCGCGCCGGGGTCGTCCCGCTGGGGGTCTGCCCGCCGACGCCCGCCGGGGTCAGGTACAGCGTGCGTTCCACCGTGAGCTGCGGGGCGTTCAGCGCGAGCCGCGAGTACGGGTTGGCGAGCTTGGCGCCGCGCAGGCTCAGCGAGACCCCGACGGTGGCGCCGCGCAGGCTCAGCTCGCCGTGCGACTCCAGGAGCTCCGCCTGGAGATCCTGCCCCACGGTCAGGCCGTCGGCGGCGATCGAGCGGCCGCTGCGGTCGCGGTACACGATCGCCTGGTTGAGCAGCAGATCCGTACCGATGTGCGCGTCGGTCAGCCGTACGCCGTTGTGGAAGCGGCAGCGCGGCAGATGCAGATCGCCCTCCGTGTGCACCCGGGCGGCCTCCAGACGCGGCACCGAGCAGTCCACCAGCCGCGCGGTGGTGAACCGGGCCTCCGGCAGCAGCACCTCCCGCTCGAACCGGCAGCGCTTGAACTCGACGTACGGCACCACCGTGCCGCCCGCCAGGTCCAGGGTGTCGCTGATCTGTACGCCGGTGAGCTTCAGCGACGACACGCGCCCGGCGAGCGCGGGCGGGCCGTCGAGCAGCAGCCAGGCGACGATGCGGGCCCGCACGGTCCGGACCGGTCCCCACGGATGCCCGCCGTGCGGATCGTCGACGATCGTGTCCCCGCTGCTCAGGTCGTACACCGTGCCGTCGCGGAACGCCTGCCACATGCCGGCCTCGGTGGCGGTCAACTCGCCGGGCAGCTCCCCGTCCCGGACGCCGACACCCACAGTCACCTTTTCCACCTCTTCAGTCACTCATTGTGTTCGTACACTCGTTCATGCCCACTGGGTGACGCCCTGAACGCACGAGGTGAAGCGGATCTTCCGGGTTCCGGCCACGTTCTGTATCAGCCATTGATACGCGCGGACGACCCGCATCCGGGTTCTGAGAGAATTGAGTCCGTGATCTCCCGAATCGATCTGCGCGGCGACGCCCTTCCCGAGGGACCCGCCCTGCGCGACCTGCTGCCCCGAGCCGACTTCGACGTTCAGGCCGCCCTGGAGAAGGTGCGTCCGATCTGCGAAGCCGTGCATCATCGGGGCGACGCGGCGCTGATCGACTTCGCCGAGAAGTTCGACGGAGTACGGCTGGAATCCGTACGGGTCCCGGCCGAGGCCCTGGCCAAGGCCCTCCAGGAGCTCGACCCGGCCGTCCGCGCGGCCCTGGAGGAGTCCATCCGCCGCGCCCGCCTCGTCCACCGCGAGCAGCGCCGTACGACCCACACGACCCAGGTCGTGCCGGGCGGATCGGTGACCGAGAAATGGGTGCCGGTCGAGCGGGTCGGGCTCTACGCCCCCGGCGGCCGCTCGGTCTACCCGTCCTCCGTGGTGATGAACGTCGTACCGGCCCAGGAGGCCGGTGTCGAGTCGATCGCGCTCGCCTCCCCGGCGCAGGCCGAGTTCGCCGGACTGCCGCACCCGACGATCCTCGCCGCGTGCGCGCTGCTCGGCGTCGACGAGGTCTACGCGGCCGGCGGCGCCACCGCCGTCGCGATGTTCGCGCACGGCACCGAGTCCTGCGCGCCCGCCAACATGGTCACCGGCCCCGGCAACATCTGGGTCGCCGCCGCCAAGCGCTACTACACCGGCAAGATCGGCATCGACGCGGAGGCCGGACCGACCGAGATCGCGATCCTCGCGGACTCCACCGCCGACCCCGTGCACGTCGCCTCCGACCTGATCAGCCAGGCCGAGCACGACCCGCTCGCGGCCGCCGTCCTCGTCACCGACTCGACCGAGCTCGCCGACGCGGTCGAGAAGGAGCTTCAGTCCCAGGTCGCGGCCAGCAAGCACATCGACGACCGGATCGTCCCGGCCCTCAAGGGCAGGCAGTCCGCGATCGTCCTGGTCGACGGCGTCGACGAGGGCCTCAGGGTGGTCGACGCGTACGGCGCCGAGCACCTGGAGATCCAGACCGCGCAGGCCGCCCGAGTGGCCGACCGGGTGAAGAACGCCGGCGCGATCTTCATCGGCCCCTGGGCTCCCGTCTCGCTCGGCGACTACGCGGCCGGCTCCAACCACGTCCTGCCCACCGGCGGCTGCGCCTGCCACTCCTCGGGCCTGTCCGTCCAGTCCTTCCTGCGCGGCATCCACATCGTCGACTACACGAAGGACGCGCTGGCCGAGGTCGCGCACCACGTGGTGACGCTGGCCGAGGCGGAGGACCTGCCCGCGCACGGCGCGGCGATCAAGGCAAGGTTCGGGTGGAAGGTACCGACGACCAAGTGAACTTCGGAATCGACGATCTCCCCGTACGGGACGAGCTGCGCGGCAAGTCCCCCTACGGCGCGCCCCAGCTGGACGTCCCCGTACGACTGAACACCAACGAGAACCCCTACCCGCTGCCCGAACCCCTGGTCGAGCGGATCGCCGAGCGCGTCCGTGAGGCGGCCCGGGACCTCAACCGCTACCCGGACCGGGACGCGGTGGAGCTGCGCACCCGGCTCGCCGCCTACCTGACCGACACCTCCGGGTACGAGGTGGGCCTGCCCAACGTGTGGGCCGCCAACGGCTCCAACGAGGTCATCCAGCAGCTGCTGCAGACCTTCGGCGGGCCGGGCCGTACGGCGATCGGCTTCGAACCGTCGTACTCGATGCACGGGCTCATCGCGCGCGGCACGGGCACGGGCTGGATCTCCGGCCCCCGCCACGACGACTTCACCATCGACCTGGCGGCCGCCGAGAAGGCGATCTCGGAGAACCGGCCGGACGTCGTCTTCATCACCACCCCCAACAACCCCACTGGTACCGCGGTTCCCCGCGAGACCGTCGTCGCGCTGTACGAGGCGGCCCAGGCCGCCAAGCCGTCGATGGTCGTGGTCGACGAGGCGTACATCGAGTTCAGCCACGGCGCCTCGCTGCTGCCGCTGCTCGAAGGCCGGCCGAATCTCGTCGTCTCGCGCACGATGTCCAAGGCGTTCGGCGCGGCGGGCCTGCGCCTCGGCTACCTCGCCGCGCACCCGGCGGTGGTGGACGCGGTCCAGCTCGTACGGCTGCCGTACCACCTGTCGGCCGTCACCCAGGCGACCGCGCTGGCCGCGCTGGAACACACCGACACGCTGCTGAAGTACGTGGAGCAGCTGAAGGCGGAGCGCGACCGGCTGGTCACCGAGCTGCGGGCGATCGGCTACGAGGTCACCGCCTCCGACGCCAACTTCGTACAGTTCGGCAGGTTCGACGACGCCCACACCGTGTGGCAGCAGATCCTCGACCGGGGTGTCCTGGTCCGGGACAACGGCGTGCCCGGCTGGCTGCGGGTCACCGCCGGAACCCCCGAAGAGAACGACGCGTTCCTCGATGCGGTACGTGACGTGAAGTGTCTTGTGGGGGACATCCCCACACCCCCGAAGGAGCAGAGCGCATGAACCGCGTAGGACGCGTGGAGCGAGTCACCAAGGAGACCTCGGTCCTCGTCGAGATCGACCTCGACGGCAGCGGCAAGGTCGACGTGTCGACCGGCGTCGGCTTCTACGACCACATGCTCGACCAGCTCGGAAGGCACGGTCTGTTCGACCTGACCGTGAAGACCGAGGGCGACCTGCACATCGACTCGCACCACACCATCGAGGACACTGCCCTCGCGCTCGGCGCCGCCTTCAAGCAGGCCCTCGGCGACAAGGTGGGCATCTACCGCTTCGGCAACTGCACGGTCCCGCTGGACGAGTCCCTCGCCCAGGTGACGGTGGACCTGAGTGGCCGCCCCTACCTGGTGCACACCGAGCCCGAGAACATGGCGCCGATGATCGGCGAGTACGACACCACGATGACCCGGCACATCCTGGAGTCCTTCGTCGCCCAGGCCCAGATCGCCCTGCACGTGCACGTGCCGTACGGACGCAACGCGCACCACATCGTGGAGTGCCAGTTCAAGGCGCTGGCGCGAGCTCTGCGCTACGCCAGCGAGCGCGACCCGCGCGCGGCCGGCATCCTCCCCTCCACGAAGGGCGCGCTGTAAAGCCATGACCGGACTCTCGACCATCCTGATCGTCGTCGGCCTCTTCCTGGCCGGCGGCATCTACTCCTTCGTCAAGCAGCAGATGCCCAAGAGCCTGATCGTGCTGCTGTCGATCGGCGCGGCGATGTGTCTCGTCGCCGGCGTCCTGAGGCTGGAGGTGTGGAATTGAGCGCACCCAAAAAGGTCGTCGTCTTTGACTACGGCTTCGGCAACGTCCGCTCCGCCGAACGTGCCCTCGCGCGCGCGGGGGCCGATGTCGAGATCACGCGTGACTACGACAAGGCCATGAACGCCGACGGCCTGCTGGTGCCCGGCGTCGGCGCGTTCGCCTCCTGCATGAAGGGGCTGCTCGACGCCCGCGGGCACTGGATCATCGACCGCAGGCTGTCCGGGGGCCGTCCCGTGATGGGCATCTGCGTCGGCATGCAGATCCTGTTCGCGCGCGGCATCGAGCACGGCGTCGAGTCCGAGGGCCTCGACGAGTGGCCCGGCGCCGTCGAGCCGCTCCAGGCCGACGTCGTGCCCCACATGGGCTGGAACACCGTCGAGGCACCGGCCGACTCCCAGCTGTTCGCCGGCCTGGACGCGGACGCGCGCTTCTACTTCGTGCACTCCTACGCCGTCCACGACTGGCACCTGGAGACGCACAACGCGGCGATGGCGGCCCCGAAGGTCACCTGGTCCACCCACGGCAAGCCCTTCGTGGCCGCCGTCGAGAACGGCGCCCTGTGGGCCACGCAGTTCCACCCCGAGAAGTCCGGCGACGCCGGAGCCCAGCTCCTCACCAACTGGATCGGAACACTGTGAGCAAGCTCGAACTCCTTCCCGCCGTCGACGTCCGCGACGGCCAGGCCGTCCGCCTCGTGCACGGCGAGTCCGGGACCGAGACGTCGTACGGCTCCCCGTTGGAGGCCGCCCTCGCCTGGCAGCGGGCGGGCGCCGAGTGGCTGCACCTGGTGGACCTGGACGCCGCGTTCGGGACGGGCGACAACCGGGCGCTGATCGCCGAGGTGGCCGAGGCGATGGACATCAAGGTGGAGCTGTCCGGCGGGATCCGCGACGACGCCTCGCTGGCGGCGGCCCTCGCCACCGGCTGCAGGCGCGTGAACCTCGGCACGGCCGCCCTGGAGACCCCCGAGTGGGTCGCCAAGGTCATCGCCGAGCACGGTGACAAGATCGCCGTCGGTCTCGACGTCCGCGGCACCACCCTGCGCGGCCGCGGCTGGACCCGCGACGGCGGCGACCTCTACGAGACGCTGGAGCGCCTCGACAACGAGGGCTGCGCCCGGTACGTGGTGACGGACATCGCCAAGGACGGCACCCTCCAGGGCCCCAACCTGGAGCTGCTCAGGAACGTGTGCGCGGCGACCGATCGCCCGGTCGTGGCCTCCGGTGGCGTGTCGTCGCTCGACGACCTGCGGGCCCTCGCCGAGTTGGTACCTCTCGGTGTCGAGGGCGCCATCGTCGGGAAGGCGCTGTACGCGAAGGCGTTCACCCTTGAAGAGGCCTTGGAGGCGGTAGCCCAGTGAGCGACGTACGACGTGTGACGACCGGCGCGCCCTGGGAGGACGCCTTCGGCTACTCCCGCGCGGTGGAGCTGCCGAACGGTCTGGTGCTGGTGTCCGGCTGCACCTCGATAGTGGACGGCGAGATCGCCGGAGGCGGTCCGTACGAGCAGGCGATCAACGCCTTCAACGTCGCGTTCGCGGCGCTGGAGCAACTGGGTCTCGGCCGCGACGACGTCGTGCGCACGCGCATGTACATCACCCACGCCCGGGACGTGGACGACATCGGGCGCGCTCACAAGGAGCTGTTCGAGTCCGTCCGGCCGGCCACGTCGCTGGTCATCGTCTCCGGCTTCGTCGACCCCAGCCTGGTCGTCGAGGTCGAGGTGGAGGCGTTCCGAGGGGCACCCGCATGACCCTGGCCGTACGCGTCATCCCCTGCCTGGACGTGGACAACGGCCGGGTCGTCAAGGGCGTCAACTTCCAGAACCTGCGCGACGCGGGCGACCCCGTCGAGATGGCGAAGGTGTACGACGCCGAGGGCGCCGATGAGCTGACGTTCCTGGACATCACCGCCTCCTCGGGCAACCGGGAGACCACCTACGACGTGGTGCGCCGCACGGCCGAGCAGGTGTTCATCCCGCTCACCGTCGGCGGCGGTGTGCGCACCCCCGAGGACGTGGACAAGCTGCTGCGCGCGGGCGCGGACAAGGTGGGCGTCAACACGGCCGCGATCGCCCGCCCGGAGCTGATCAAGGAGATCGCGGAGCGCTTCGGCCGTCAGGTCCTGGTGCTGTCGGTGGACGCCCGGCGCACCGAGTCCGGCTCCTTCGAGGTCACCACGCACGGCGGCCGCCGGGGCACCGGCATCGACGCCGTCGAGTGGGCCCACCGGGCCGCCGAACTGGGCGCCGGGGAGATCCTGCTCAACTCGATGGACGCGGACGGCACCAAGGACGGCTACGACCTCGAGATGATCGCCGCCGTCCGCAAGCACGTGACGGTCCCGGTGATCGCCTCCGGCGGCGCCGGCAAGCTCGCCGACTTCCCGCCGGCCATCACCGCGGGCGCGGACGCGGTGCTCGCGGCCTCCGTGTTCCACTTCGGCGATCTGCGGATCGGGCAGGTGAAGGAGACGCTGCGGGAGGCGGGACACGCCGTGCGCTGACGTCTCCCCGAAGACGTCTCGCGGAGCCCCGGCCGGTGAGCGGCCGGGGCTTTCTCATGAGCAGATACGAAAGAGAAGTTGCGCAAAAAATATTGTGCAACTTTTCTTTCGTAACTAGGGTGGGGACATGACAGGCAAGGAAAGAGACCGCCGGATCACGGACCTGGGCACGCTCAAGGCCCTCGCCCACCCCCTGCGGATGAAGCTGTACCGCGGCCTGACCATCGCCCGCGTCGCCACCGCCTCCCAGCTCGCCGAACAGGTCGACGAGGCCGTCTCCCTGGTGAGCTACCACCTCCGCAAGCTCGCCGAGCACGGACTCGTCGAGGAGGCGGAACCGCAGAGCGCCGACGGCCGGGAGCGCTGGTGGCAGCCCGCCTCCGACGGGGTGAGCATCCGCGACGAGGACTTCCGCGACGCCCCGGAGAAGGCGGCGGCGCACACGGCGGCGAGCCGGCTCTTCTTCGAACAGCGGGCCGACATGTACCGCCGCTTCCTCGACGAGCGCGGCCACTGGGGCGAGGCCTGGAACACCGCGGCCGAGTCCAGCGAGGCCACCCTGCGGCTCACACCGGCCGAACTCGGCGAGCTGACCAGGGAGATGCTCGCCCTGATCCGCCGTTACGACGAGCAGGGCGCGGCCGCCGACGCCGCCGGTGACACCGAGGGCCGCGAGAACGTCGCGGTGCACACGTACGCGTTCCCGTTCCGGATCTGATCCCGTGTACGAGAGGCTCCCCATGACGTCGACCCTGCAGCCCACGGCCCCCGTCGCCGAGACGGCCGAGCGCCCCGCCCACCGGGACCCCAACGTCCTGCGCTGGCTCGGCGGGTACACCTCGTCCGCGATCGGCGACAACGTCTACTACATGGCCCTGTCCTGGGCCGCCGTCCAGGCCGGCACCCCCACGCAGGCCGGCCTGGTGACGGCCGCGAGCGCCGTGCCGCGCGCCCTGCTGATGCTCGGCGGGGGAGTGGTCGCCGACCGCTTCGGGCCGCGCCGGGTGGTCGTCGGCAGCACCGGCGTGCGCTGCGCCCTCGTGATCGTCGCCGCGTTACTCCTCCTCGTCACCAGCCCCGGCCTGTGGGCGCTGGGCGCGGTGGCCGTCCTCTTCGGTGTCGTCGACGCCGTCTTCCTGCCCGCCGCCGGCGCCCTGCCCGCCCGTATCACCGGCCGCGGCCAGCTCGCCCGCGTCCAGGGCATGCGCGGCCTCGCGGTGCGACTCTCCAGCGTCCTCGGCGGCCCCCTGGGCGGCATCGGCGTCGCCCTGGGCGGCACCGCGGGTGCCTTCGGCCTCGCCGCGCTGCTGATCGGAGCGTCCTTGCCGGTGCTGCTGACCGTGCGGGTCGGACAGCTGCCGCACGACGACGACAAGACGCGCGGTGCCGCGTTCGCCGAACTGCGGGACGGCCTGCGGCACATCCGGCACGACCGGGTACTGCTCCCGCTGATCGTCGCCATCGCGCTCGGCGACCTCGGCTTCGTCGGGCCCATGAACCTCGGGCTGACCCTCCTCGCGCAGGAGCGCGGCTGGGGCTCCGCCGGGATGGGGTGGGTGCTCGCCGGCTTCGGCGTGGGCGCCGCGGCCGCCTCGTCGCTGCTCGCCTGGCGCGGCCGGGTGCCCCGCGCGGGACGCGTGATGGCCGTGGCGAGCATCGCCGGAGCCGTGGCCATCGGCGCCCTCGCCCGGGTGCCGTCCGTCGCCGGAGCGGCCTGCGTGGCCCTGCTCGTCGGACTTGTCGCGGGACTGGGCGGTGCCCTGGCCGGAGCGCTGGTGCAGGGCAGAGCGGGTGCCGCCTACGTAGGCCGCGTCACCTCGGTCTCCACCCTGGTCAGCTTCGGCGTCGCCCCGCTCACCTTCCCGGTCGTCGGCTGGGCGATCGCCTCGTACGGCACCGGCCCGGTCTTCACGGCCTGCGCCGCGATCTGCGCCCTCAGCGGCGTCGTGGCCCTCGTCTCGGCCCCGCTGCGCCGCGCGGAACTGCCCCGCTGAGCGTAGGCACGGTACGCGGGAGCAGCCCTCAGATCCCGAGCTGCTTCGCCTCGTGCACCTTGGCGATGGCGTCCTCGTCGCCGTCGAGCCCCACCTTCGCGGCGCTCTGCCGGCCGTAGAGGAACAGCAGCAGCTCCGACGGCTCACCCGTCACCGTCACGACCGGCGTACCGCGATGGGCGACCGCCGTACGGCCGTCCGGGCGGCGCAGCACCAGCCCGGTCGGGGAGCCGCGGCCCATCAGCCGGGCGGTGCGCTCCAGGCGCGACCACAGGGCGTCCTGGAAGACCGGGTCCAGCTCGCGCGGCGACCACTCGGGCTGGGCGCGGCGCACGTCCTCGGTGTGGACGTAGAACTCGATGATGTTGGACGCCTCGTCGATCTGCTTGAGCTGGAAGGGCGAGAAGCGCGGCGGGCCGGTACGGATCAGCTGGATCAGCTCCTCGTACGGCTTGTCCGTGAACTCCTCCATCACCTTGTCCAGGCGGGAGGCGAGCTGCTTGATCAGTATCCCGCCGGCCGCGTCGGGGCGGCGCTCGCGCACCACCACGTGCGCGGCGAGCTCGCGGGTCCGCCAGCCCTCGCACAGGGTGGGGGCGTCGGGGCCGGAGGTCTCCAAGAGGTCCGCGAGAAGGAGCCGTTCACGCTTGGCGAAGGTCGACATGCGGCCAGCCTACGACCGGCTCCATGATCCGCCCACCCGTCGCCCGGCCACCACCCCTCACCGGGGCGCATTTGCGCCGCCCCCTTCCAATCGGTGGACACCACGCCGGAACTGTCAGTGGCGCGCGGCACAATGGCACCCATGACCAGCATGCCCGCCCAGCCGAGCCTGGACCCCGAGATCGCCGCGCGCCTCAAGCGCAGCGCCGACGGGCTCCTCCCCGCCATCGCCCAGCAGTACGACACCGGTGAGGTGCTCATGCTCGGCTGGATGGACGACGAGGCGCTGCACCGCACGCTCACCACCGGCCGCTGCACCTACTGGTCGCGCAGCCGCCGGGAGTACTGGGTCAAGGGCGACACCTCCGGCCACTTCCAGTGGGTCAAGTCCGTCGCCCTCGACTGCGACGCCGACACCGTGCTGGTCAAGGTCGACCAGGTCGGCGCCGCCTGCCACACCGGCGCGCGGACCTGCTTCGACGAGGACGTGCTCCTCAAGGACGGCGCTGATTCCAGTGCCACCCCCTCGGATCAGTAAGGTCAGCCGCCATGGATCTCGAGACGTTCCGCAAGCTGGCCACCGACCGACGGGTCATCCCGGTCACCCGCAAGCTCCTCGCCGACGGCGACACCCCGGTCGCCCTCTACCGCAAGCTCGCCGCCGAACGCCCCGGCACGTTCCTGCTGGAGTCCGCCGAGAACGGCCGGTCCTGGTCCCGGTACTCCTTCGTCGGCGTCCGCTCGGCCGCCACCCTCACCGCGCGCGACGGCCAGGCCCACTGGCTCGGCGTCCCGCCCGTCGGCGTCCCCGTCGACGGCGACCCCCTCGCCGCCCTGCGCGCCACCATCGAGGCCCTCCACACCCCTCACCAGGAGGGCCTGCCGCCCTTCACCGGCGGCATGGTCGGCTACCTCGGCTACGACATCGTGCGCCGCCTGGAGAAGATCGGCCCCGGCGAGCGCGACGACCTGAAGCTGCCCGAGCTGACCATGCTCCTGACCAGCGACCTCGCTGTGATGGACCACTGGGAGGGCTCGGTCCTGCTGATCGCCAACGCGATCAACCACAACGACCTCGACACGGGCGTCGACGAGGCCTACGCGGACGCGGTCGCCCGCCTCGACGCCATGGAGGCGGACCTCTCGCGCGCGGTCGCGCAGCCCCCGGCCGTCCTCCCGCCCTCCGAACTCCCCGAGTACACCGCGCTCTGGGGCGGCCCCGACTTCCAGGAGGCCGTCGAGGACATCAAGGAGCGCATCCGCGCGGGCGAGGCCTTCCAGGTCGTCCCCTCCCAGCGCTTCGAAACGCCGTGCACCGCGAGCGCGTTGGACGTCTACCGGGTGCTGCGCGCGACCAACCCGTCGCCGTACATGTACCTGTTCCGCTTCGACGGCTTCGACGTCGTCGGCTCGTCCCCCGAGGCCCTCGTCAAGGTCGAGGACGGGCAGGCGATGGTCCACCCCATCGCCGGTACGCGGTGGCGCGGAGCCACCCCGCAGGAGGACCAGGCCCTCGCCGACGAACTCCTCGCCGACCCCAAGGAACGCGCCGAGCACCTCATGCTCGTCGACCTCGGCCGCAACGACCTCGGCCGGGTCTGCGAGCCCGGCTCGGTGGAGGTCGTCGACTTCATGTCCGTCGAGCGGTACTCGCACGTGATGCACATCGTCTCGACCGTCACCGGCAAGGTGGCGGCGGGCCGCACGGCCTTCGACGTCCTGACCGCCTGCTTCCCGGCCGGCACCCTCTCCGGCGCGCCCAAGCCCCGCGCGATGCAGATCATCGACGAACTCGAGCCCTCCCGGCGCGGTCTGTACGGCGGCTGCGTCGGCTACCTCGACTTCGCGGGCGACTCCGACACCGCCATCGCCATCCGTACGGCCCTGCTGCGGGACGGCACCGCCTACGTCCAGGCCGGCGCCGGCATCGTCGCCGACTCCGACCCGGTCGCCGAGGACACCGAGTGCCGTAACAAGGCGGCGGCGGTCCTGCGCGCCGTCCACACGGCCAACCGGCTGGGCAAGTAGGGCGCTTGCGGCGCTTCGGGGAAAGTGGGGCGCTTCTCACGTGAGCCCCGGGTGATGGTTCGCCCGGGGTTCAGGCGATAGTGGGGTACGTGACTGCTGTACCTGACCCCCGTTCCGAAGCCGCCGCCCCCGCCCGGTCCGGCCGCCGGAGTCTCGCCCTCGCCCTGATGTGCGGTGCGCTGGGCGCGGCCGTGGCCCTGCTCTCGACCCGGCAGCGCTGGTCGGAGGGCACGGCGACGGTGGCCGGCGGATCCTTCCCCCTGACCGCCAAGGGCAGCGACGTCACCGGCGTCCCCGCGGCGCTCGCCATAGTGGGCCTCGCCGCGCTCGTCGCCGTCTTCGCCGTCCGCAGGGCCGGCCGCCACCTGGTCTCCGCCGTGCTCGCGCTCTCCGGCGTCGGGACGATCGTCGCGGCCCTGCTCGGCGCCTCCGACAGCTCCGCCCTCGACGAGCAGGCCGCGAAGGCCACCGGTGACACCGCGTCCACCGTGACCGCCTTCAGCCACACCGCCTGGCCGTACGTCGCGACGGCGGGCGGTGTCCTGATCCTCCTGGCCGGCCTGCTCGCCCTGCGCTACGGCCGCCTGTGGCCCGCCATGTCCGGCCGCTACGAGCGTGCGGGCGCCCCCCGCCCGCGCCGCGCCGCCCCGGCCGTCGACCCCGACCGCCCCGAGGACCTGTGGAAGGCGCTGGACCGGGGCGAGGACCCGACAGGCACGGGTCCGGCGTGACCGAGGACCCCGCCACCGGTCCCGATGTGGGGCGTCGGACGCGGGTGGAACACACCCCCGCTCGGGGCACCCGCACGCGTGCGGGACAATGGACCGCGAACATCCGGCTCCGACACGCCGGCTCAGACACGTACGACACGTACACAGCAACGAGGAGCAAGTCATGGCGGGCAGCAGCCACGGACACACCCCGGCCGCCTGGACCGGTGTCACCATCGCCATCATCGGTTTCGCCGTCGCCGGCGCGTTCATGGTGATGGCCGAGCCGCTGGGCTTCTGGGCCGGCATGGTGATCGTGGTGCTCGGCGGTGTCGTCGGCGCTGTCATGAGCGCCATGGGCCTCGGCCAGTCGAAGTCGGTCCACCCGGTGCACAAGGTCTCGGCGACGGCCGAGCCGGCGAGCGTCGAGAGCTGAGCCTCGCGGACCGACCGACCCCGCTGTGCGAAGGGGCGGTCCGGCGCCATCGGTGCCGGGCCGCCCCTTCGCGCGCGTGTGCGGCCGGGCGGGCACAATGCGAGACGTGAACGCCGACAGCCAGAGACTGGCGCCGCCCCCGCAACGGCCCGCCCCCGGGACCGTCCTGGGACGCCTCGCCGTCCCCGCCGGAGTGCTCGCGGCCGTCGCCGGGGCCTTCGCCTACGTCGGGGCCGTCGACCCCAACGAACCCGGCCACTACCCCGTCTGCCCCCTCCTGCGCTACACCGGCGTCTACTGCCCCGGCTGCGGCGGACTGCGCAGCGCCCACGCCTTCGTGCACGGGGACTTCCTGACCGCGCTGCAGGACAACGCGGCGGCCGTGGTCGCCTACCTGGGCTTCGCCGTGCTGTGGACCGTCTGGGTGGTCCGCGCGGCGCGCGGGCGGCCGATGCGGACCGACGTCGGTTCTGTGCACCTGTGGACCCTCGGTGCGTTGGTGCTGGTCTTCACCGTTGTCCGGAACCTGCCGTTCGGTGGCTGGCTCCATCCTTGATCAACAACGGAATGTCCAGGTAGTGGGACCGCTGTCGGCCGGATGCGGGGCCTTCGCCGTCCTCCGGATACCATCGCAGTGACCATGGGTTTTCGGCTGCTGGTTCCGCCCGAGGGGCGGACGCTCGGCGGAAGCCCAACCGCTTGAACAGTCAACCGTCTGGAAGGGGGCCGCTCGCGTGAGTGTGCTCGACGAGATCATCGACGGAGTCCGTGCCGACCTCGCGGAGCGGCAGGCGCGCGTCAGCCTCGACGAGCTCAAGGAGCGCGCGGCCAAGGCTCCCGCCGCCAAGGACGGAGTGGCCGCGCTCAAGGGCGACGGCGTCAAGGTGATCTGCGAGGTCAAGCGCTCCAGCCCCTCCAAGGGCGCGCTGGCCGCGATCGCCGACCCGGCGGGCCTGGCCGCCGACTACGAGGCGGGCGGTGCCGCCGTCATCTCCGTCCTCACCGAACAGCGCCGCTTCGGCGGCTCGCTCGCCGACCTGGAGGCCGTCCGCGCGCGGGTGGACATCCCCGTCCTGCGCAAGGACTTCATCGTCACGGCGTACCAGCTGTGGGAGGCCCGCGCCTACGGCGCCGACCTCGCGCTGCTGATCGTCGCCGCCCTCGACCAGCCCGCCCTGGAGTCGCTCATCGAGCGTGCCGTCTCCATCGGCCTCACCCCGCTCGTCGAGGTCCACGACGAGGACGAGGTCGAGCGGGCGGTGGACGCGGGCGCCAAGGTGATCGGCGTCAACGCGCGCAACCTCAAGACGCTGGAGGTCGACCGGGGCACCTTCGAACGCATCGCCCCCGAGATCCCCGCGAACATCGTCAAGATCGCCGAGTCCGGCGTCCGCGGCCCGCACGACCTCATCGCCTACGCCAACGCCGGCGCCGACGCCGTCCTGGTCGGCGAATCCCTCGTCACCGGCCGAGACCCCAAGACCGCAGTCGCCGACCTCGTCGCAGCGGGCGCCCACCCCGCACTGCGCCAGGGCCGGGACTGAACTCCCGGTAGGGTAGGGCCCGATGACGCTACTGAGCACCGTGACAGCCACGGACCGCTACGCCGGCCTCGCGCGCGGCTGCCGTCCCCGTGGCTGCCGCGCGCCCGCACGCAGGGTGCACGGTCGCCGGGTGAGGTACGTCATCGGTGACGAGCCGGGGCAGGTAAACGGCATGCGATGGCAACAGCTGACCTAGGGGCGCGGGGAACTGCGCGACCAGCCACAGCGGGCCCGCAGCCAACTGACCCTCCCCGCCCCCACGGCGATCGGTTTTTTCACAAAAACTCACCGTGAGGTTTCCGTATGCCCAGCGAGTTCTTCATCCCTGACCCGGAGGGTCAAGTCCCCAGCACCGAAGGCTACTTCGGTGCCTTCGGCGGCAAGTTCATCCCGGAGGCCCTCGTCGCCGCCGTGGACGAGGTCGCCGTCGAGTACGACAAAGCCAAGGCCGACCCCGAGTTCGCCCGCGAACTCGACGACCTGCTCGTCCACTACACCGGCCGCCCCAGCTCCCTCACCGAGGTGCCCCGGTTCGCCGAGCACGCCGGCGGCGCCCGCGTCTTCCTCAAGCGCGAGGACCTGAACCACACCGGATCCCACAAGATCAACAACGTGCTCGGTCAGGCCCTGCTCACCAAGCGCATGGGCAAGACCCGCGTCATCGCCGAGACCGGCGCCGGTCAGCACGGCGTGGCCACCGCCACCGCCTGCGCGCTGTTCGGCCTCGAGTGCACGATCTACATGGGTGAGATCGACACCAAGCGCCAGGCCCTCAACGTGGCCCGTATGCGCATGCTCGGTGCCGAGGTCGTCGCCGTGAAGTCCGGCAGCCGCACGCTGAAGGACGCGATCAACGAGGCCTTCCGCGACTGGGTCGCCAACGTCGACCACACGCACTACCTGTTCGGCACCGTCGCCGGACCGCACCCCTTCCCGGCCATGGTCCGCGACTTCCACCGCGTCATCGGCGTCGAGGCCAGACGCCAGCTCCTGGAGCGCGCCGGACGACTGCCCGACGCGGCCGTCGCCTGCGTCGGCGGCGGCTCCAACGCCATCGGCCTCTTCCACGCCTTCATCCCGGACGCCTCCGTGCGCCTCGTCGGCTGCGAGCCGGCCGGCCATGGCGTCGAGACCGGTGAGCACGCGGCCACCCTCACCGCCGGCGAGCCCGGCATCCTGCACGGATCGCGTTCCTACGTCCTCCAGGACGACGAGGGCCAGATCACCGAGCCGTACTCCATCTCGGCCGGTCTGGACTACCCCGGAATCGGCCCCGAGCACTCCTACCTCAAGGACAGCGGCCGCGCCGAGTACCGCGCGGTCACCGACGACGCGGCCATGCAGGCCCTGCGCCTGCTGTCGCGGACCGAGGGCATCATCCCGGCCATCGAGAGCGCCCACGCCCTCGCCGGAGCCCTGGAGGTCGGCCGGGAGCTGGGCAAGGACGGGCTGATCGTGGTCAACCTGTCCGGCCGCGGCGACAAGGACATGGACACGGCCGCCCGCTACTTCGGCCTGTACGACACCGACGCCGAGGTCGCCGAGGACGCCTCCGGCACCGCCGAGATCGAGGGGGACGCCAAGTGAGCGGGAACATTCAGCTGCTGTCCGACACCCTCGCCGCCGCCAAGGCGGAGGGCCGCTCCGCCCTCATCGCCTACCTCCCGGCCGGGTTCCCGACCGTGGACGGCGGCATCGAGGCGATCAAGGCCGCCTTCGACGGCGGCGCCGACGTCGTCGAGGTGGGCCTGCCGCACAGCGACCCCGTCCTCGACGGCCCCGTCATCCAGACCGCCGACGACATCGCCCTGCGCGGCGGTGTCAGGATCGCCGACGCGATGCGCACGGTCCGGGAGGCCCACGAGGCCACCGGGAAGCCGGTGCTGGTGATGACGTACTGGAACCCCATCGACCGCTACGGCGTCGAGCGGTTCACCGCCGAGCTCGCCGAGGCGGGCGGTGCCGGGGCGATCCTGCCCGACCTGCCCGTGCAGGAGTCGGCGCTGTGGAGGGAGCACGCCGAGAAGCACGGCCTGGCGACGGTCTTCGTCGTGGCGCCGAGCAGCAAGAACGAGCGGCTCGCCGACATCACCGCGGCGGGCAGTGGCTTCGTCTACGCGGCCTCCCTGATGGGCGTCACCGGCACCCGTGAGTCGGTCGGCGCGCAGGCGGAGGACCTGGTGGGCCGTACCCGGGCCGCGGGCGACCTGCCCGTCTGCGTCGGCCTCGGCGTCTCCAACGCCGAGCAGGCCGCAGAGGTCGCCGGCTTCGCCGACGGCGTGATCGTCGGCTCCGCGTTCGTCAAGCGGATGCTGGACGCCCCGGACCACGCGGCCGGTGTCGAGGCCGTCCGCACGCTCGCGGGTGAGCTGGCCAAGGGCGTGCGCCGACAGGCCTGAGGGAGCGGGAGTACGCACACGGGTCCCTCGTAAGGGTGGACCTGGGACCGGGGAGGCGCGCTGCGCCTCCCCGGTTCGTTCTGGTGGTGTGAGCGAGAAGAATCGTGAGGGGAAGCGCACCGCCCGGGAGCGGCTGGCGGTCGAGCGCGAGAAGCAGAAGTCCGCGGAGCGGCGGCGCAGGGCGCTGATCGTCGGCGCGAGCGTGGTGTGCGTGCTGGGCCTGGCCGCGGTCATCGGAGTCCTCGCCGCCAACGCGGGCAAGGACAAGGGCGGCGACAAGGCGGGCCCTGTCGTGGCGCCCTCGGGCGCGCAGGGCAAGGACGCCCTCGCGATCCCGGTCGGCAAGGAGAGCGCCAAGTCCACGCTCACGGTGTGGGAGGACTTCCGCTGCCCCGCCTGCAAGGGCTTCGAGGACAGATACCGCTCGACGGTCCACGAGCTGACCGCCTCCGGAAAGCTCAAGGTGGAGTACCACCTGGCCACGATCATCGACGGCAACATGGGCGGCAGCGGCTCCCGCACGGCGGCCAACGCGGCGGCCTGCGCCCAGGACGCCGCCAAGTTCCCCGCGTACCACGACGTGCTGTACGAGAACCAGCCACCGGAGACCGACGACGCCTACGCCGACAGCGCCAAGCTCATCGACTTGGCGGGCAAGGTCGACGGACTGGTCACCCCCGCGTTCCGCACCTGTGTGGAGGACGGCACGCACGACAGCTGGGTCGCCAAGTCCGGTCAGGCCTTTCAGCGCGGCGGATTCTCGGGCACCCCGACCGTCCTGCTCAACGGCACGAACATCTACCAGGACCAGTCGATGACCCCCGCGAAGCTGAAGCAGATGGTGGAGGAGGCCGACAAGGGGTGAGCATTTCTCACCGGCCCGTTATGGAGCCGTAGCCGGGCCGCCCGCCGTGGGCCCGGCCCGGCACGGTAGCGTCGACCTTGCCATGGAACTTGCCTACATTCCCAGCCCGTCGCGCGGGGTGATCCACCTCGGCCCCATTCCGCTGCGCGGCTATGCGTTCTGCATCATCATCGGCGTCTTCGTTGCCGTCTGGCTCGGCAACAAGCGCTGGATCGCCCGGGGCGGGCGGGCCGGCACGGTGGCCGACATCGCGGTCTGGGCCGTGCCCTTCGGCCTGCTCGGCGGCCGGCTCTACCACGTGGTCACGGACTACGAGCTGTACTTCAGCGAGGGCCGCGACTGGGTGGACGCCTTCAAGATCTGGGAGGGCGGCCTCGGCATCTGGGGCGCGATCGCGCTCGGCGCGCTGGGTGCCTGGATCGGCTGCCGCCGCCGTGGCATCCCGCTGCCCGCCTACGCCGACGCCGTCGCACCCGGCATCGCCCTCGCGCAGGCGATCGGCCGCTGGGGCAACTGGTTCAACCAGGAGCTGTACGGCAAGCAGACCGACCTCCCCTGGGCGCTGCACATCACGTCCTCGGCGGACGGCCGGGTGCCGGGCTACTACCACCCGACGTTCCTCTACGAGTCCCTGTGGTGCATCGGCGTCGCCGTCCTGGTCATCTGGGCCGACCGCCGCTTCAAGCTGGGCCACGGCCGGGCGTTCGCCCTGTATGTCGCGGCGTACTGCGTGGGCCGCTTCTGGGTCGAGTACATGCGTGTCGACGACGCCCACCACATCCTGGGCCTGCGCCTGAACAACTGGACCGCGCTGCTGGTGTTCCTGCTCGCCGTCGTGTACATCGTGGTGTCGGCGAAGAAGCGGCCGGGGCGGGAAGAGGTCGTGGAGCCGGGTGCTTCCGAGAGTGTCTCCGACGGTGGGACCGAGGGGGACGGTGAGAGCGAGTCGAAGAGCGACGCCGCTGCGTCCACCGAGGCTGACAAGACCGCCGACGCCGACAAGGCCGACCAGGCCAAGGAGGCTGAGAAGGCTGAGAAGGCCGACGGCGACGTGAAGGACGAAGCCCCGTCGGGGAGCAAGAAGAGCTGAGCCGACGGCTGTCGTACGACGATGAGGGCGCCCGGGTTTTCCGGGCGCCCTCATCGCGTGCAGGGAGGCAGAGTCAGAGGCGGCGGGCCAGGGACAGGGTCCGTCGGGCCGCCGCCACGACCGCCGCGTCGATGAAGCGGCCATCGGGCAGCGCCTGGGCACCCTGTTGCGCGGCCGCCGCCTTGACGATCGTCTCGGCCTGCTCGATCTCCCGAGGGGTGGGCAGGTAGGCCCGCTTGATGACCGGGAGCTGGCGGGGGTGGATCGCGGTGCGGCCCAGGAAGCCGAGGGTGCGGCCGCGGGCGCAGGAGGCCGCCAGTCCGTCCAGGTCCCGGATGTCCGGGTACACCGACTGGGCGGGCGGGGGCAGTCCCGCCGCCCGCGCGGCCACGACGATCCGTGAGCGCGACCAGTCGAGGCCCGTGTCGTCCCGTACTCCCAGATCGGCGCGGAGGTCCGACTCGCCGAGCGAGATGCCGCGCAGGGCCGGATGGGCGGAGGCGATGGCATGGGCCCGCTCGATGCCCAGGGCCGTTTCCAGCAGGGCGTAGAGGGCCGGGGCGGTCGCATGCGCGCCTTCCGCGACACGGATCACCTGTTCCGGAGAGACGACCTTGGGGAGGCGAAGGCCGGCGACGCCCCGGAGGCAGGCCACCGCCTCCAGGTCGGCGGCCGCCCACGGGCCGTCCAGGGTGTTGACGCGGACGTGGACCGGGACCGGCTGGGGGTCGGAGAGGAGTTCGGCGGTGGCGGCGCGGGCGTAGTCCTTGCGGTCGGGGGCGACCGCGTCCTCCAGGTCGATCACCACCACGTCGGCGCCGCAGAGCAGCGCCTTGGCGACGACGTGGGGGCGGTCGCCCGGGACGTAAAGCCAGGTCAGCGGGTAGGTCACAGGGCACCCTCCGCGCGTAGCGTGGCGAGTTCGGACGGGGTCAGGCCCAGCTCGGTCAGGACCTCCTCCGTGTCCGCGCCGTGCGGGCGGCCGGCCCAGCGGATCGCGCCCGGTGTGGCGGAGAGGCGGAAGAGAACGTTCTGCATGCGCAGCGGGCCCAGCTCGGGGTCGTCGACGGTGGTGACGGTGCCGAGGGCCGCGTACTGCGGGTCGGTCATGACGTCCCGTACGTCCTGGACGGGGGCCACCGCGGCCTCCGCCTTCTCGAAGGCCGCGAGGACGTCGGCGCGGGTGCGGCGGGCGATCCAGGTGCCGACCGCCTCGTCGAGGACGTCCGCGTGGCGGGCGCGGTCGGCGCCCGTGGCGAACCAGGGCTCGTCGATCAGCTCGGGCCGGCCGACCAGGTGCATCAGGCGTTCCGCCACCGACTGGGCCGAGGTGGAGACGGCGACCCAGGTGCCGTCCGCGGTGCGGTAGGTGTTGCGCGGGGCGTTGTTCTGGGAGCGGTTGCCGGTGCGGGGCTGGACGTGGCCGAGCTGGTCGTACCAGGTGGGCTGCGGGCCGAGGACGGTCAGGATGGGCTCGATCAGGGCCATGTCGACGACCTGGCCGTCGCCGGTGCGGTCGCGGGCGGCGAGGGCCGTCAGGACGGCGTAGGCGGTGGCCAGGCCGGCGATCGAGTCGGCCAGGCCGAACGGCGGGAGGACCGGGGGCGCGTCGGGTTCGCCGGTGATCGCGGCGAAGCCGCTCATCGCCTCGGCCAGGGTGCCGAAGCCGGGGCGGTGCGCGTACGGGCCGAACTGGCCGAAGCCGGTGACGCGGGTGAGGATCAGGCGGGGGTTGGCGGCGGACAGCTCCTCCCAGCCCAGGTCCCACTTCTCCAGGGTGCCGGGGCGGAAGTTCTCGATGACGACGTCGGCGGTGGCGGCGAGGCGCAGGAGGGTGGCGCGGCCGCCCGGCGTGGAGAGGTTCAGGGTCGTGGTGCGCTTGTTGCGGCCCAGGACCTTCCACCACAGGCCGACGCCGTCCTTCGACGGGCCGTGTCCGCGGGAGGGGTCGGGTTTCGTGGGGTGCTCGACCTTGATGACCTCCGCGCCGAAGTCGCCGAGCAGGGTGGCGGCGAGGGGGCCGGCGAAGAGTGTGGCGAGGTCGAGGACGCGCAGGCCGGTCAGGGGGGAGCGGGTCGCGGGGGAGTCGGTCATCAGGCGGGTGCCTCCCGGGGGATGAGGGCGTGGGTGAGCTGGGCGAGCGTGTCGAAGCCGATGCCGTTGAAGTCGCCGACGGAGGTGGCCAGGCGGTTCTTGAGGGGCGCGGTCCAGCGGTCGGGGAGGGCGGCGGGGGAGCCCGCGAGGAGGGCGGCGATGCCGCCGGCCGTCGCGCCGTTGGAGTCGGTGTCCCAGCCGCCGGACACGGCACGGCAGATGGAGCCGGTGAAGTCGCCGTCGGCGTGGGTGAGGGCGGCGGCGATCAGGGCGGTGTTGGGGACGGCGTGGACCCAGTGGTGGGTCGCCGCGTGGGTGGCGTGGAGTTCGCCCACGACCGTGTCGAAGTCGTCGTGGGTCTCGGCGAGCCGGATCGCGTGGTGGACGGCGAGGGACAGTCGGGAGCGGGGCGGGACGACGGTGAGGCCGGTGCGCAGGCAGGTGTGGACGTCGTGCGTGCCGGTGGCCGCGGTGGCGATGGTCGCCGCGGTGAACATCGCCGCGTAGACGCCGTTGGCGGTGTGGGTGAGGGTGGCGTCGCGGTGTGCCTGCTCGGCGGCGGCCGCGGGGTCTCCGGGGTTGGTCCAGCCGTGGATGTCGGCGCGGATCAGGGCGCCGATCCATTCGCGGAAGGGGTTGCGGTGGCGGGCGGTGTGTGGGGGTTCGAGGCCGAGGAGGAGGTTGCGGTACGCGATGCGTTCGGCGGTGAAGGCGCGGCCTGCGGGGAGTTCCTCGAGCCAGAGTCGGGCCACGTCGGCGGTGGTGAAGGCGGTGCCGTGGCGTTGGAGCAGGAGGAGGTTGAGGAGGGGGTAGTTGAGGTCGTCGTCCTCGGGCATGCCGTCGATGTTCTCGGCGAGGGAGGTGGGCGCTGAGCGGCGGTTCCAGGGGTGGGTGGTGAGGAGGTCCTGGGGGACTCCTCGGGCTGTGAAGTAGGTGTTCAGTGGCCAGTTGCCGGTTGCTGCCGCCAGTTGGCGGATGGCTTCGAGGGGGAGTTTCTCGACCGGCTTGCCCAGGAGGCAGCCTGCTGCTCTGCCCAGCCACGCGGCTTCGAGGTGGGCGGGGGTGGGTGCCGGGGTGGTGCTGCCTTGCGGGCTGGGCCAGTCCGGGCACAGGGTTCTGATCCTCGTCGGCTCCGTCGGTTCGTGCTCCGACCAGCTGCTCGGTAGGTCCGCCAGTTCGTCCAGCAGGTCCTCCGCGAGGAGGCGCAGGTAGCGGGAGGCCGGGTGGGGGGAGGCTCCCGCTCGGGGTGGGGCGTCGAGGCCGCCCGCCGCCCGCCATCTGGCTGCGATCGCCGAGGGCTCGCGGCCGTCCTGGGTCGCCTGGCGCAGTTCGTGGCCCAGCAGGTCCTCCGGTTGGACCCATGTCAGTCGGAGCATCTCGGGCCCCCGATCGCGCCGAACGCCTCCTCGTGGGCCCGTCGGCGCCGTACGTCCTGGTCGAAGATCTCCCGGGCGACCTCCGTGAGGGTCCGCGCCGGGGCCCACAGGTCCAGGCGGCTCGCCTCCGCGACGGTCTTCGCCCAGTCCTCCGGGACGGGGGAGCCCAGGGCCCCGGACAGCGCACCCGCCATCGTGGCGATCGAGTCGCAGTCGCGGCCGTAGTTCACCGCGCCCAGGACCGCGTGCCGGTAGTCGCCGCCGGCCACGACCAACATGCCCAGGGCCACCGGGAGTTCCTCGATCGCGTGGACGCGGGAGGGGCGGCGGGCGGTCAGCGCGGGACACTTGTAGTCGGGGCCCACCGTGTCGTACGGGGCCACCGCCTCCCGCAGCGGGACCAGCGCGGACTCGAAGTCCGAGTGGCGGGACGCCGTTTCGCAGACCTTCTCGATCGCCGCCCGGGTGCCGTCCTTCGCCAGGGCGAGGCACGCGGAGACCACCGAGTCGGGGGTCGCGCCCGGTGCGCACGCCGCGGCCACCGCCGCCGCGAAGACCCCCGCCGCCTCACGGCCGTACGACGACTGGTGGGCGCCCGCCACGTCCAGGGCCTCGGCGTACGCGGCCGCCGGGTGGGCCGCGTTGACCAGGCCGACGGGGGCCATGTACATCGCCGCGCCGCAGTTGACGATGTTGCCGACGCCTGCCTCGCGGGGGTCGACGTGGGCGTAGTGGAGCCGTGCCACCAGCCACTTCTCCGCGAGGAAGATCCGCTGGAGCGGGAGCGCCTCGGCTTCCAGTTCCGGGATCCAGCGCGGTGTGGTCATCAGGTCCGGGACGAGGTGGTCGGCGATCGCGTACGCGTCGAGGTGGTCGCGGACCTGCGCGTACACCCGTACCAGGGCGTGCGTCATCAAGGTGTCGTCGGTGACGTGGCCGTCGCCCTTGTGGTACGGGGCGATGGGGCGGGCGGTGCGCCACGCGTCGCCGTTCCAGGGGCCGACGACGCCGTGGACGCGGCCGCCGTGGCGCTGCACGATCTGGTCGGGGGAGTAGCCCTCGACCGGGCCGCCCAGGGCGTCGCCGACGGCGGCTCCGACCAGGGCGCCGGTGATCCGTTCGTCGAGGCTCGCCCCGTGAACCGGTGCCGTGCTTTCTGTTGCTTTGGGCGTCATGCCCCGAATCATCCTCCTGGCGGGGCCGGTTGTGCGGCTTCCAGGAGTTCGGCGAGTTCCACGAGGTCCGTGCCGGTCAGGCGGGGGAGGACGCAGCCGGGGAGGGTGCGGCAGGTGGCGCGCCAGGAGTCGGGGATCGCCTCGCCGCCGCCCAGTGCGCCGGTGAGGGCTCCCGCGAGGGCCGGGGCCGAGTCGGCCACGCGGGACAGACAGGCCGCCGCCGGGACCGCCTCCGCGATACGGCCCCGGGCCGCCGTGGCCAGGGCGAGGGCCACGGGGACCGTCTCGGCGGCCGCGACGCCGTAGCTGTAGACGTGATCGACGATGCGGTGTTCCAGCGGCGGGACCAGGGCGAACGTGCTCTCGGCGGCGTGGGCCAGCCGCAGTGCCTCGCGGGCGTTGCGGCCGATCTCCGTCTCCGCGGGGAGTTCGGCCAGGGCCGCCCGCACGCACGTGTCCACGTCCGCGCCGACCAGGGCCAGCGCGAGCGCCGCCGCCATCGCCCGGGCGCCGTGCACGCCGTCGCCGTCCTGGGTGTAGCGGGCGTCGAACTCGGCGAGGTCGGCGGCGAGTCGCGGGTCGCCGGGATGGGCGACGGCGAGGACGCAGGCGCGTACGCAGGCGGCGTCGTCGAAGTAGTGCGGGTTGTCGTGGCCGGTGGCGGGCGGGCGCAGGCCGGTGGCGAGGTTGCCGAGGCCGGCCCGGACGGAGATGCGGGCGCGCAGGGGCAGTACCGCCGACTCGACCTCGGGGGCGCGTTCCGCGGCCGCCGCGACCTCGCTCGCGACCGCGTTCCAGGTGAGGTCGATCGCGGCCCGCATCCGGCGTTCCCGGCTCAGGTCGCCGAGCGCGCTGTCGTCCCCGGCCCGCAGCACGGCCTCCGCCGAGAACACCGCCCACTCGGCGTCGTCGGAGGGACCCAGCCGGAGCGGCTCGGGGGGCTGGTTCAGGGCGATGGGCACGGGAAGCGTGGTCGTCGCGTTCTGCTCGGCGAAGGTGTCCAGCTCACGGGTGAGACGCCTGGTCCACTCCGGCATCCGGGCCGCCCGGTGCCGAGCGGCGGGCCAGCCTGCCGCGTCACCGGCGGCGAGCCCGAGGAGGAGGCCTTCGATGCGGTGGGCGCGGGTCTCCGGGACGGCGGCGGGAGCGACGGGCGCATCCGGAACGACACCCGCAGGGGCAGCCACTGGACTCGCGGGGGAGGGCGTGAGGGGTGCGGGGTCCGCGGGAGGTGGGGCGGGGGTGGCCGGAGCGCCGGTGCAGGCGGTCGGCGCCTCGGCTGTGCCGACCGAGTCGGTCTCCGTCTCGTCGGCGGGCGCGGGTGGGGCGAGGTGTGGTGGAGCCCCGGTGGCGCCCGGCGGGGTGTGGGTCGGGTCCGGTGTGTCGGCTGTGCCGGTCGAGTTGGTCTCCGCTTCGTCGGCGGGCGAGGGCGGGGCGAGGTGTGGTGGAGTCCCGGTGGAGGTCGGCGGGGTGTCGGCTGTGCCGACCGAGTTGGTCTCCGCCTCGGCGGGCGCGGGTGCGGGCGGGGCGAGGTGTGGTGGAGCCCCGGTGGTGCCCGGCGGGGTGTCGGTCGGGTTCGCCGCGTCGGCCGGGTGTTCCGGCGCCCCCTCCGCCCCGGCACCCGGGTCCGCCCCCCACGGCCCCGGTGGCGGCGTCATGAGCGCACCGTTGCCCGGTCGGAGCCCGGCGCCGCGGTGAAGGCCGTCGGCCAGGTGTCCTGCCGTACGGGAGTCTCGTCTCGTACGAGGGCGTCGGCGATGTCGACGACGTGGTGGCCGGCCATGGACGGGAGGCAGCTGCCGCGGGCCGGGCCGATGGCGGCCGCCCAGTCCGCCGGAATCGCGGAGGCGCCCTGGGTCGCGCCCGCGAGGGCGCCGGCGACCGCCGCGGTGGTGTCGGCGTCGCGACCCATGTTGACCGCCGTCAGGACGGCGTGCCGGAAGTCGCCGTCGGCCGCCGCGTACGCGCCGAAGGCGAGGGCGACGGCTTCCGGGGCCAGGTCGGTCCACGGGTAGCCGCCGATCACGACGGCCGAGCGGACCGCGCGTTCGCCGCGGTGGGCGACGGTCACGGCCCGGCGCAGGGAGCGGGCCGTCCAGGAGTCGTCCGGGACGACGGCGAGGGCGGAGGCCACGACCGCGATCGTGGGGGCGCCCGCCATCGCCGCGGCGACTCCCGCCGCGACCGCCTGGCCGCCGTAGATGCCCTCGCCGTCGTGGCTGACCGAGCCGTCGATGGCGACCAGGCGGGCCGCCTCCGCCGGGCGGCCCGCCGCGAAGACGCCGAAGGGCGCCGCGCGCATGGCGAGACCGTCGCTCCACGCGTGGCGGTGCTGGGCGGAGATGGGGGCGGCCAGGCCCCGGCGGAGGTTCTCCAGCGTGCCGCGTTCACTGAAGCCGGCCCCGCGGAAGGGGCCCTCCTCGCGGTCGGCGATCCACTCGTGCCAGGCCGCCTCGACGTGCGCCGCCGTGAGCGACGAGCCGTGCCGGGCCAGCAGCAGACCCGAGAAGATCGCGTACTCCGTGTCGTCCGTGCCCGCCGGTTTCTCGGCGACGTACCCGGTGATACGGCCCCAGCGCGCGCGGATCTCGGAGGGCTTGAGGTTCTCGGCCGGTGCCCCGAGGGCGTCACCCACAGCCAGGCCGAGCAGCGCGCCACGCGCCCGGTCGCGCAGTCCGGTGGCGTCCTGGGGCGCCGGGACGGAGGGAATGCAGGCGATCGATGCCATACGCGGCTCCTCTCGAGGGTGCCCGCCAGGGCGCGGAACCCTTTGCGGAACTGTCCCCGGTGCGGTCTTCGGCGCAGCCTGACCGACCGCAGCGTCACCCGGTCGACATATGTGCGGCCCTGTACACGGATGAGCGGAGAGCGGTAAAACCGCAGGTTAGCCCAGCCTTTCCTTGCTGGCGGGCACGGAATTCGAGGCGTACGGTGAGCGTTGTCGAAAAATAGAATCAGTCCAGAAGGCATGGCTGGAGACCCGCATGGCACTCATGGAGAACGAGGCGGCGCTGCACGAGGCGCACCGCGACAACCACACTCACCGGGATGTGAACGGTGGCTGGCTGCGCCCCGCCGTCTTCGGCGCGATGGACGGTCTGGTCTCCAACCTCGCCCTGATGACCGGTGTCGCCGGCGGCTCGGTCGGTCAGCACACCATTGTCCTGACCGGACTCGCGGGCCTCGCCGCCGGAGCCTTCTCGATGGCCGCCGGTGAGTACACCTCCGTCGCCTCGCAGCGCGAACTCGTCGAGGCGGAACTGGAGGTCGAGCGGCGGGAGCTGAGAAAGCACCCCAAGGACGAGGAGGCCGAGCTCGCCGCGCTCTACGTGGCTCGTGGCGTCGAGCCCGACCTGGCGCGGCAGGTCGCCCGGCAGTTGTCCAAGGATCCCGAGCAGGCCCTGGAGATCCACGCCCGCGAGGAGCTCGGCATCGACCCCGGCGATCTGCCCTCGCCGCTGGTCGCCGCCGTCTCCAGCTTCGGCGCGTTCGCGCTCGGCGCGCTGCTCCCCGTGCTGCCCTACCTGCTCGGCGCCAGTGCCCTGTGGCCCGCCGTGCTCCTCGCGCTCGTCGGGCTCTTCGCGTGCGGTGCCGTGGTGGCCAGGGTGACGGCGCGCACCTGGTGGTTCAGTGGTCTGCGGCAGCTCGCTCTGGGTGGTGCGGCGGCCGGTGTGACGTACGCCCTGGGCAGCTTGTTCGGGACGGCCGTAGGATAGTGCGGATGCTACTTATGCGAGGGGCCGCATAAGTAGCCGTTACTCGCTGGTTTCGAATGCATGACCACGGGGCATGAGCCGTAAGCGCTGCGGGCAATGGTGCTTGCGGTGCGCCGCGGAGTGAGCGACGACGCTCGCCCCACCCCCCGGACCGACGGACATCGATCTGTCCGTGTCGGCCACCCCTGTTTCCACCGCCGCGCGCGGTGCCCGCCGCCACCCCCGCGGCGTCCGCATGCTGGAACGGAGTATCCGGTTCCCGAGAACCGCTCCATCATGTAACCTGCACGAAATTTTGCGCACACGCAGAGGGCCAACGTCGTCCCTTCGCAAGCACATATGCCACTTGAGACGACGACGGGAGAGCCGATGCGTACGCCGCGCCAGCCGTCCCAGCATTCCGCGAATGGCCAGAATTGGTCGTTCATGGATGCTCGCCCTGCTGCGCAGGGTATGTACGACCCCCGCAACGAGCACGACGCGTGCGGCGTCGGCTTCGTCGCCACCCTCACCGGCGAGGCGTCCCACACCCTGGTCGAACAGGCCCTGACGGTCCTGCGCAACCTCGAACACCGCGGTGCCACCGGCTCCGAGCCCGACTCGGGCGACGGCGCCGGCATCCTCTCCCAGGTCCCCGACGCCTTCCTCCGCGAGGTGGCCGGATTCGAGCTGCCCGCGGCCGGTGGTTACGCCGTCGGTATCGCCTTCCTGCCCGAGGACGGGGCGGCCGACGCCGTCTCGCGGATCGAGACGATCGCCGCGGACGAGGGCCTGACCGTCCTCGGCTGGCGCGAGGTCCCCGTCGCCCCCGAGCTGCTCGGCGCCACGGCCCGCTCCACGATGCCCGCCTTCCGCCAGGTCTTCGTGGCCGACGGCGCCGCCGTGCCTGCTACGGGCATCGACCTCGACCGCAAGGCCTTCGTGCTGCGCAAGCGCGCCGAGCACGAGGCCGGCGTCTACTTCCCGTCGCTCTCCGCGCGCACCATCGTCTACAAGGGCATGCTGACCACCGGCCAGCTGGAGCCCTTCTTCCCCGACCTGTCCGACCGCCGCTTCGCCTCGGCCGTCGCCCTGGTCCACTCGCGCTTCTCGACGAACACCTTCCCGAGCTGGCCGCTCGCCCACCCGTACCGCTTCGTGGCGCACAACGGTGAGATCAACACCGTCAAGGGCAACCGCAACTGGATGGTCGCCCGCGAGTCGCAGCTGGTGTCCGACGTCTTCGGGTCGGACGAGAAGGCCCTCGAGCGCATCTTCCCGGTGTGTACGCCGGACGCCTCCGACTCCGCGTCCTTCGACGAGGTGCTCGAACTTCTGCACCTGGGCGGCCGCTCGCTGCCGCACTCCGTGCTGATGATGATCCCGGAGGCGTGGGAGAACCACGACTCCATGGACCCGGACCGGCGCGCCTTCTACCAGTTCCACTCCACGATGATGGAGCCCTGGGACGGCCCGGCCTGCGTCACCTTCACCGACGGCACCCAGGTCGGCGCCGTGCTCGACCGCAACGGTCTGCGCCCCGGCCGCTACTGGGTCACCGACGACGGCCTCGTCGTCCTCGGCTCCGAGGTCGGCGTCCTCGACATCGACCCGGCCAAGGTCGTCCGCAAGGGCCGCCTCCAGCCCGGCCGCATGTTCCTCGTCGACACCGCCGAGCACCGCATCATCGAGGACGACGAGATCAAGGCGCAGCTCGCCGCCGAGAAGCCGTACGCCGAGTGGCTGGAGGCCGGCGAGATCGAGCTGGGCGACCTGCCCGAGCGTGAGCACATCGTGCACACCCACGCCTCGGTCACCCGCCGCCAGCAGACCTTCGGCTACACCGAGGAAGAGCTGCGCGTCATCCTCGCGCCGATGGCCAAGGCCGCCGCGGAGCCGATCGGTTCGATGGGCACCGACTCGCCGATCGCCGCGCTCTCCTCCCGCCCGCGGCTGCTGTTCGACTACTTCACCCAGCTGTTCGCGCAGGTCACCAACCCGCCGCTGGACGCGATCCGCGAGGAGCTCGTCACCTCCCTGCGCTCGTCGCTCGGCCCCGAGGGCAACCTGCTCGAGCCCACGGCCGCGTCCTGCCGTTCGGTCACCCTGCCCTTCCCGGTGATCGACAACGACGAGCTGGCCAAGCTCATCCACATCAACGCCGACGGCGACATGCCCGGCTTCAAGGCCGCGACCCTCTCCGGCCTGTACCGGGTGCACGGCGGCGGCGACGCCCTCGCCGCCCGCATCGAGGAGATCTGCGCCGAGGCCGACGCGGCCATCGACAACGGCGCCCGCCTGATCGTCCTGTCGGACCGCCACTCCGACGCCGAGCACGCGCCGATCCCGTCCCTGCTGCTCACCGCGGCCGTCCACCACCACCTCATCCGCACCAAGCAGCGCACCCAGGTGGGCCTGCTCGTCGAGGCCGGTGACGTCCGCGAGGTCCACCACGTCGCCCTGCTCATCGGCTTCGGCGCCGCGGCCGTCAACCCGTACCTGGCCATGGAGACCGTCGAGGACCTGGTCCGCGCGGGCACCTTCCTGTCGGACATCGAGGCCGAGCAGGCCATCCGCAACCTGATCTACGCCCTCGGCAAGGGTGTTCTGAAGGTCATGTCCAAGATGGGCATCTCGACCGTCGCCTCCTACCGCGGCGCCCAGGTCTTCGAGGCCGTCGGCCTCGACGAGGCCTTCGTCGAGAAGTACTTCAACGGCACCACCACCAAGATCGGCGGCGTCGGCATCGACGTCATCGCCAAGGAGGTCGCCGCCCGCCACGCCAAGGCCTACCCGGCCTCCGGCATCGCGCCGGCCCACCGCGCCCTCGACATAGGCGGCGAGTACCAGTGGCGCCGCGAGGGCGAGCCGCACCTGTTCGACCCGGAGACGGTCTTCCGCCTCCAGCACTCCACGCGCACCGGCCGCTACGACATCTTCAAGAAGTACACCGACCGCGTGAACGAGCAGTCCGAGCGCCTGATGACGCTGCGCGGCCTGTTCGGCTTCAAGAGCGAGGACCGGCAGCCGATCTCCATCGACGAGGTCGAGCCGGTCAGCGAGATCGTCAAGCGCTTCTCCACCGGCGCCATGTCGTACGGCTCCATCTCCAAGGAGGCGCACGAGACCCTCGCCATCGCCATGAACCAGCTGGGCGGCAAGTCCAACACCGGTGAGGGCGGCGAGGACTCGGAGCGTCTGTACGACCCGGTGCGCCGCTCCGCGATCAAGCAGGTCGCCTCCGGCCGCTTCGGCGTGACCTCGGAGTACCTGGTCAACGCGGACGACATCCAGATCAAGATGGCCCAGGGCGCCAAGCCCGGCGAGGGCGGCCAGCTGCCCGGCCACAAGGTGTACCCGTGGGTGGCGAAGACCCGGCACTCGACGCCGGGCGTGGGGCTCATCTCCCCGCCGCCGCACCACGACATCTACTCCATCGAGGACCTGGCCCAGCTGATCCACGACCTGAAGAACGCGAACCCGCAGGCGCGGATCCACGTGAAGCTGGTCTCCGAGGTCGGCGTCGGCACGGTCGCCGCGGGTGTCTCCAAGGCCCACGCGGACGTCGTGCTCATCTCCGGCCACGACGGCGGCACGGGTGCCTCGCCTCTCACGAGCCTGAAGCACGCGGGTGGCCCCTGGGAGCTCGGCCTCGCCGAGACCCAGCAGACGCTGCTGCTCAACGGCCTGCGCGACCGTATCGTCGTGCAGACCGACGGCCAGCTGAAGACCGGCCGTGACGTGATCATCGCCGCGCTGCTCGGCGCCGAGGAGTTCGGTTTCGCGACCGCGCCGCTCGTCGTCTCCGGCTGCGTCATGATGCGCGTCTGCCACCTCGACACCTGCCCGGTCGGCATCGCCACCCAGAACCCGACGCTGCGCGACCGGTTCAACGGCAAGGCCGAGTACGTGGTGAACTTCTTCCAGTTCATCGCCCAGGAGGTCCGCGAGCTCCTCGCCGAGCTGGGCTTCCGCTCCATCGAGGAGGCCGTCGGCCACGCCGAGGTCCTCGACGTGCAGCGCGCCGTCGACCACTGGAAGGCGCAGGGTCTGAACCTGGAGCCGCTGTTCCACGTGCCGGCGCTGCCCGAGGGCGCGGCCATGCACCACGTCATCGCCCAGGACCACGGCCTGGAGAAGGCGCTCGACAACGAGCTCATCAAGCTCGCCGCCGACGCCCTCGCCGCTTCCAGCGCCACCGACGCCCAGCCGGTGCGCGCCCAGGTCGCCATCCGCAACATCAACCGCACGGTCGGCACCATGCTCGGCCACGAGGTGACCAAGAAGTTCGGCGGCGCGGGCCTGCCCGACGACACCATCGACATCACCTTCACCGGTTCCGCCGGCCAGTCCTTCGGCGCGTTCCTGCCGCGCGGTGTCACGCTGCGCCTGGAGGGCGACGCCAACGACTACGTCGGCAAGGGCCTCTCCGGTGGCCGGGTGATCGTGCGCCCGGACCGGGGCGCCGACCACCTCGCCGAGTTCTCGACGATCGCGGGCAACACCATCGCGTACGGCGCGACCGGCGGTGAGCTGTTCCTGCGCGGCCGCACGGGCGAGCGGTTCTGCGTCCGCAACTCCGGCGCGACGGTCGTCTCCGAGGGCGTGGGCGACCACGGCTGCGAGTACATGACCGGCGGTCACGCGGTGGTCCTCGGCGAGACGGGCCGCAACTTCGCGGCCGGCATGTCCGGCGGTATCGCGTACGTCATCGACCTCGACCGCGACAACGTCAACGTCGGCAACCTCGACGCGATCGAGGCGCTGGACGACACGGACAAGCAGTGGCTGCACGACGTGGTGCGCCGCCACGCCGAGGAGACCGGCTCGACGGTCGCCGAGAAGCTGGTCGCCGACTGGGACGCGGCCGTGGAGCGGTTCAGCAAGATCATCCCCAGCACGTACAAGGCAGTGCTCGCCGCCAAGGACGCCGCCGAGCGAGCCGGTCTCTCCGAGACCGAGATCACCGAGAAGATGATGGAGGCGGCGACCAATGGCTGATCCCAAGGGCTTTCTCAACCACGGCCGCGAGGTCGCCAGGTCCCGCCCCGTCGAGGAGCGCGTCAAGGACTGGAACGAGGTCTACGTCCCCGGCTCCCTGCTGCCGATCATCAGCAAGCAGGCCAGCCGGTGCATGGACTGCGGCATCCCGTTCTGCCACAACGGCTGTCCGCTGGGGAACCTGATCCCCGAGTGGAACGACTACGCCTACCGCGAGGACTGGACCGAGGCGTCCGAGCGTCTGCACGCCACGAACAACTTCCCGGAGTTCACGGGCCGGCTGTGCCCGGCGCCCTGCGAGTCGGCGTGTGTGCTCGGCATCAACCAGCCGCCGGTCACCATCAAGAACGTCGAGGTCTCCATCATCGACAAGGCGTGGGACAGCGGTGACGTCAAGCCGCAGGCCCCCGAGCGCCTGTCCGGCAAGACGGTCGCCGTCATCGGCTCGGGCCCGGCGGGCCTGGCCGCCGCCCAGCAGCTGACCCGGGCCGGTCACACCGTCGCCGTCTACGAGCGCGCGGACCGCATCGGAGGCCTCCTCCGCTACGGCATCCCCGAGTTCAAGATGGAGAAGCGGCACATCAACCGCCGTATCGAGCAGATGCGCGCGGAGGGCACCCGCTTCCGCACGGGCGTCGAGATCGGCCGCGACCTCAAGGCGACCGACCTGAAGAAGCGCTACGACGCCATCGTCATCGCCGCCGGCGCGACGACCGCCCGTGACCTCCCGGTCCCCGGCCGCGAGCTCAAGGGCATCTATCAGGCGATGGAGTACCTGCCCCTGGCCAACAAGGTGCAGGAGGGCGACTACGTGGCGCCCCCGATCTCCGCCGAGGGCAAGCACGTCGTCGTCATCGGCGGTGGCGACACCGGCGCCGACTGCGTGGGCACCGCCCACCGCCAGGGCGCGGCCTCCGTCACGCAGCTGGAGATCATGCCCCGCCCGAACGACGAGCGGCACGTGACCAACCAGCCGTGGCCGACCTTCCCGATGCTGTACAAGGTCACCTCGGCGCACGAGGAGGGCGGCGAGCGGGTCTACTCCGTCTCGACGACCCACTTCGAGGGCGACGAGGACGGCAACGTCCAGTGGCTGCACCTCAGCGAGGTGGAGTTCATCGACGGCAAGCTGACCTCCAAGCCGGGCACGGAGCGCAAGATCCCCGCCCAGCTGGTCACCCTCGCCATGGGCTTCACCGGCACCGACCGCGAGAACGGCCTCGTCGACCAGTTCGGCCTGGAGCTCGACGAGCGCGGCAACATCGCCCGCGACGCCGACTTCCAGACCAACGTCCCGGGCGTGTACGTCGCCGGTGACGCCGGCCGCGGCCAGTCCCTCATCGTGTGGGCGATCGCGGAGGGCCGCTCGGCCGCCCGCGGCGTCGACCGGTTCCTCACCGGCGCCAGCGACCTGCCGGCCCCGATCCGTCCGACGGACCGCTCGCTGATGGTCTGACGGGTCGCAGGAAGAACAACCTCACAGACGTCCCGTACAACGGCGTACGGAACACCAGACGGCGCCTGCCCAACAGTCCCCGACCGGACGACCGGGCAGGCGCCGTCGCCTGTCCGGGTGTGGGAGGGTGTGCCGCATGGTCGCGATCAGTCTCAGCAAGGTCCAGGAAACGGCGCCCGCGCTGGTCGATCTGTACAAGAGCGCCGGGGTCTCCCTCACGAAGCACGGTCTGGACGGGCTGCGGGCCGCCGTGTACCTCGTGGTCGACTACTCGGGGTCGATGAAGCCGTACTACAAGGACGGCAGTGTGCAGGCGCTGGCCGACCGGGTGCTGGGACTGTCGGCGCATCTCGACGACGACGGGCGGGTGCCGGTGGTGTTCTTCTCCACCGACGTGGACGCCGAGACCGACATCGCGCTCGCCGACCACCGGGGACGGGTGGACCGGATCGTGGCCGGGCTGGGCCACATGGGCAAGACCAGCTACCACCTGGCGATGGACGCCGTCATCGACCACTATCTCGACAGCGGCTCCCGTGAGCCCGCCCTCGTCGTCTTCCAGACCGACGGCGGTCCCATCAACAAGCTCGCCGCCGAGCGGTACTTGTGCAAGGCGGCGAAGCTGCCGATGTTCTGGCAGTTCGTCGGGTTCGGGGACGCGACGAGCAAGCAGTTCGACTTCCTGCGCAAGCTCGACGAGCTGGCCGTGCCGGGAAAGCGGGTCGTCGACAACGCCGGTTTCTTCCACGCCGGTTCGGATCCGCGGCAGGTGTCGGACGGCGAGCTCTACGACCGTCTCGTGAGCGAGTTCCCCAAGTGGCTGGTCGCCGCCCGGGCACAGGGGATCGTGCGCGCGTGACGCTCATGAGCGGCGGGCACGCTCGCTGAGCACCGTGGTCCGGCACTCGTCCGGGGTGCCCCACGCCGTGCGCAGGGCACGGGCCTTGGTCAGCCAGAGCGACAGGTCGTACTCCGCCGTGTAGCCGATCGCGCCGTGCAGTTGGAGCGCGGTACGGGCGGTGGCGTACGCGGCCTCGCAGGCGCTGACCTTGGCCGCGGCGACATCGGCCGGGGTCATCGTCGTCGCGGCGCCGAACACCAACGGCCGGGCGAACTCCAACCCGGTTTCGGCGTCGGCCAGCCGGTGCTTGACCGCCTGGAACGAACCGACGGGGACACCGAACTGCACGCGCCGCTTCACATGGGCCACGGTCCGGTCCAGGAGCGCGAGACCGACACCGAGGGCCTGGGCGGCGGTGGCGAGGCGGGCCCAGATGAGGGCGTGGTCGAGCGGCGGGGAGGGGGTGAGGAGTTCACCACCGGGTCCGAGCGGGGTGAGACGGCGGGCCGGGTCGAGGGAGTGGCGGACCGGGCCGTGGCCGGGGGCGAGGCGCAGGCCGTCGGGACCCAGGGCCAGCAGGAGCGTCGCGGCGTCGCCGTCCAGGGCGTAGGAGCCGTCGCGGGCGTGCGGGCTCTCGTCGGCGGGCCGGTTGCCGAGGGTGTAGGAGCCGGTGCGGGCGACCGTCGCCATCGTGGTGCCCGATGCCAGTGACCCGAGGAAGCGTTTGGCGAGGGCCGGTTCGGTCAGCAGCGCGGCCGCCGTGACCGTCTCCACCAGGGGGCCCGGCACCGCATGGCGGCCCAGCTCGACGAAGGCGACCGCGAGGTCGACCGGCCGGGGACCCAGCCCCTCGTACGCCTCCGGCACCGCCAGCGCGAACACGCCCGCGTCCGCGACACGGGACCACAGCGCGCGCCCGGTGGTGTGCGCGCCGCGGCTCCACCGCCGTACCACCGCCGGCGTGTCGGCGGCCGTGAGCATCGCGTCCAGGGAGGCCGCGAAGGCCCGTTGTTCGGCGTCGAGGAGGAAACGCATCAGCGGCGTCCCTTCGGCAGGCCGAGCAGGCGCTCGGCGACCAGGTCGCGCTGGATCTCGTTCGTGCCCGCGTAGACGGGGCCCGCGAGGGAGAAGACGTACCCCTCGGACCACTCGGTGTCCGCCAACTCGCCTTCGTCCCCCAGCAGGTCGAGGGCGGTCTCGTGCAGCGCGATGTCGTACTCCGACCAGAAGACCTTGTTCAGGCTGGACTCCGGGCCGAGAGGCGCGCCCTCCAGGAAGCGGCACGCGGCGGCGTAGGTGAACAACTGGTACGCGCGGGCGCCGATCAGCGCGTCGGCCACGCGGTCGCGCGTGGCGTGCGGACCGCCCCGATCCAGCCACAGCTCCCGGAGTCGGTCCGCCGAGGCGAGGAAGCGGCCGGGAGAGCGCAGGGTGAGCCCGCGCTCGTTGGCCGCCGTCGACATCGCGATCCGCCAGCCCCGACCCGGCTCGCCGATCACGTCCTCGTCCGGCACGAACACCTCGTCCAGGAACAGCTCCGCGAACGCCGGCTTCCCGTCGAGACGGCCGATGGGGCGGACCGTCACGCCGGCGGCGCGCAGGTCGAACATCAGGTACGTCAGGCCCTGGTGGGGTCTGGGCAGGCCCGGTTCGCTGCGGAACAGGCCGAAGGCGCGGTCGGCGAAGGCCGCCCGTGACGACCAGGTCTTCTGGCCGCTGAGCAGCCAGCCGCCGTCCGTGCGGACGGCCCGCGAGGTCAGGGAGGCCAGGTCGGACCCGGCCTCCGGCTCCGACCAGGCCTGCGCCCAGACCACCTCGCCGCGCGCCATGGGCGGCAGGACACGGGCGCGCTGCTCCTCGGTGCCGTGGTCGAGGAGGGTGGGGGCGAGCAGGCTGATCCCGTTCTGGTTGACGCGTCCGGGGGCGCCCGCCGCGTAGTACTCCTCCTCGAAGAGCAGCCACCCGAGCAGCCCGCAGTCCCGCCCGCCGTACGCCGTCGGCCAGTTCACCACCGACCAGCGGTCCGCGGCCAGTTCGGCCTCCCACGCGCGGTGCGCGGCGAAGCCCTCCTCCGTCTCCAGGGAGGGCAGCGAAGTGGTGGGCACGTGCGCCTGGAGCCAGGCGCGGGCCTCGGCACGGAAGGCCTCGTCCTCCTGTGTGACGTGGAGATCCATGGGCTGCCATCCTTCCCTAACAAGTGTTTGGTAGGTTAGCGTGGCCCCATGACAGACGTCGAGAGTCCCGCCTACGTGGCCGGGCACGGGCTGCTGGAGGGACGCACCGCCGTCATCACGGCAGCGGCGGGCGCGGGGATCGGCGGTGCGACCGCGCGGCGCTTCCTGGAGGAGGGCGCGCGGGTCCTGATCAGCGACGCGCACGCGCGGCGGCTCAAGGAGTACGAGGCGGAGCTGGCCGGCGAGTTCGGCGCGGAGTCGGTCGCCGCGGCCCCCTGCGACGTCACCGACGAGACCCAGGTGCGGGCCTTGTTCGAGACGGCCGTACGGGCCCACGGACGGCTGGACGTGGTCGTCAACAACGCGGGGCTCGGTGGCACTTCGACGCTCGTCGACATGACGGACGAACAGTGGTCGCGCGTGCTGGACGTGACGCTCAACGGCACCTTCCGCTGCACCCGGGCGGCGCTGCGGCTGATGCGGGAGACCGGCGGCGGGGTCATCGTCAACAACGCCTCCGTGGTCGGCTGGCGAGCCCAGGCCGGACAGGCGCACTACGCAGCCGCGAAGGCCGGAGTGATGGCGCTGACCCGGTGTGCGGCCGTGGAGGCGGCCGCGTACGGGGTGCGGGTCAACGCCGTCGCGCCGAGCCTCGCCATGCATCCGCACCTGGTGAAGGTGACGACCCCCGAGCTGCTGGAGGAGCTGACCGCACGCGAGGCCTTCGGGCGGTACGCGCGGCCCTGGGAGGTGGCCAACGTGATCGTGTTCCTGGCGTCGGGCTACTCCTCGTACATGACGGGAGAAGTCGTCCCTGTCAGCAGCCAGCACGCCTAGGACGACAATGAACGCGTGCCGACCAAGAAGAAGCCCCAGGTGACCGCCGCGCCGGCCCGCCGCCGCGAACTCCTCGACACCGCCGCCGAGGTCTTCGCCGAACAGGGCTACAACGCCACCACCGTACGCAAGATCGCGGACCATGCGGGCATGCTCGCGGGCAGCCTCTACTACCACTTCGACTCCAAGGAGTCGATGCTCGAGGAGATCCTGCGCACCTTCCTCGAGGAGTTGTGGGACGGGTACGACACCGTCCTGGCCGCCGGTGAGGGCCCCCGCGAGACCCTCGAAGCCCTGGTCACCGAGTCGTTCCGGGAGATCGACCGGCACCGCGCCGCCGTCGCGATCTACCAGAAGGAGAGCAAGCAGCTCGTCGCGCAGGACCGGTTCACCTTCCTCGCCGACTCGCAGCGCAGGTTCGAGAAGGCGTGGCTGTCCACGCTGGAGCGCGGGGTCGCCGACCGCGTCTTCCGCGCCGACCTCGACGTCCGCCTCACCTACCGCTTCGTCCGCGACACCGTCTGGGTCGCCGCGTCCTGGTACCGGCCCGGCGGACAGCACAGCCCGGAGGAGATCGCCCGGCAGTACCTGTCGATGGTGCTGGACGGGATCGCCGTACGTACCTAGCCGATCCACACAGGGGAGTCGCCATGGCCGAGGCCTACATCGTCGAAGCGGTCCGTACGCCCGTGGGGCGGCGCCGGGGAGGGCTCTCCGGGGTCCATCCGGCGGACCTCGGCGCGCATGTGCTGAAGGAGCTGGTCGCGCGCTCGGGCGTCGACCCGGCGGCCGTCGAGGACGTCGTCTTCGGCTGCCTGGACACCGTGGGGCCGCAGGCCGGGGACATCGCGCGGACCTGCTGGCTGGCGGCCGGACTTCCCGAGGAGGTGCCGGGCGTCACCGTGGACCGGCAGTGCGGGTCCTCGCAGCAGGCCGTGCACTTCGCCGCGCAGGGGGTGCTGTCCGGCACCCAGGACCTGGTGGTCGCCGGCGGGGTCCAGAACATGTCGCAGATACCGATCGCCTTCGCCACCCGGCAGGCGGCCGAACCGCTGGGCTTCACCGAAGGCCCCTTCGCGGGCAGCGAGGGCTGGCGGGCCCGGTACGGGAACCGGCCCGTCAACCAGTTCGCCGGGGCCGAGATGATCGCCGCGAAGTGGGGGATCAGCCGCCGCGACCAGGAGGAGTTCGCGCTGCGGTCCCACCAGCGGGCGGTGCGAGCCATCGACGAGGGGCGCTTCACCCGCGAGACCGTCCCGTACGGCGAGGTGACCGTCGACGAGGGGCCCCGGCGGGACACCTCCCTGGAGAAGATGGCCGCGCTGAAGCCGGTCATCGACGGCGGCACCGTCACCGCCGCCTGCTCCTCCCAGGTCTCCGACGGCGCGGCGGCGATGCTGCTGGCCTCGGAGCGGGCGGTGCGCGAGCACGGCCTCACGCCCCGGGCCCGCGTCCACCACCTCTCGGTGCGCGGCGAGGACCCCATCCGCATGCTGACCGCGCCGATCCCGGCCACCGCCCACGCCCTGAAGAAGACCGGCCTGTCGATCGACGCCATCGACCTCGTCGAGATCAACGAGGCCTTCGCCCCGGTCGTCCTGGCCTGGCTGAAGGAGACCGGCGCGGATCCCGACAAGGTCAACGTCAACGGGGGCGCCATCGCCCTCGGCCACCCGCTCGGCGCGACCGGCGTCAAACTCATGACGACCCTGCTGCACGAACTGGAGCGCACCGGCGGCCGCTTCGGCCTCCAAACCATGTGCGAAGGCGGAGGCCAGGCCAACGTCACGATCATCGAGAGGCTGTGAGCCGCATCAGCGTCTCCTCCGCCTCCTTCATGATCCGCTCCACCAGCTCCGCACACGACGGCAGGTCGTCGATCACCCCGGCGACCTGCCCGGAGGCCATGACTCCCAGATCCGTACGCCCGTCCACCATCGACGCCTTGAGCAGCATCGGGGTGTTCGCGGCGAGCAGGACCTGACTCCAGGACAGGTCCTTGCCGTGCCGCAGGGCGAGCCCGTCCCGGACCATCTGCCGCCATGTCAGCCCGGACAGCTTCCGGAAGCCCGCCGCCCTGCGCACGGCCTGGAGCAGCGCCCTCGCACGGCCGGAGTCCTCCAGGGCGGCCACCAGCTCCGTCCGGAGCATGCGGTGCGGCAGACCGTCGACCGCCCGCGTCACCGTCACGTCCCTGACCGTCGCCGCCAGATACCTCGCCTTCACCGCGTCCGGCACCGTCGAGTCCGCCGTCAACAGGAACCGCGTGCCCATCGCGACGCCCGCCGCGCCGTACGCCAGGGCGGCCACCAGACCCCGCCCGTCGAAGAAGCCGCCCGCCGCCACCACCGGGATGTCCACGGCGTCCACCACCTGCGGCAGCAGCACCGTCGTCGCCACCTCGCCGGTGTGCCCGCCGCCCTCGCCGCCCTGCACGATCACCGCGTCCGCGCCCCACGCGGCGACCTTCTCCGCATGCCGCCGAGCCCCTACGGAGGGGATGACGACGACACCCGCCTCCTTCAGCGCGCCGATCAGCTCCCGGGACGGTGCGAGGGCGAAGGACGCCACCCGCACCCCCTCGTCGAGCATGATCCGCACCCGGTCACCCGCGTCCGCCGCGTCGGCCCGCAAATTCACCCCGAAAGGCGCGGACGTACGCGACTTGACCTCGCGTATCGCCTCCCGCAACTGGTCGAGGGTCATGGTCGCCGAGGCCAGGACGCCCAGCGCCCCCGCGTTCGCCGCCGCGGACACCAGACGCGGGCCGGCGACCCACCCCATCCCGGTCTGCACGATCGGATGACGGGCCCCGACCAGCCGGGTGAGCGCCGTTTCCATCAGGGCGTCACCCCCTCGGGGACCTCCCGGGCGCGGGTGTTGCCCGGGTCGATCACCTCGCGGATCAGGCGCAGTTCCCCCGCGGTCGGCTCACGGGTGTACGGCACCTCGTCCGGGACCACGAGAGCGAAGCCCGTCGCCTCCCGGACCTGCTCGACACTCACCCCGGGATGCAGCGAGGCCAGCCGCATCGAACGGTCGGGCGTGGCGAAGTCGAAGACACCGAGGTCGGAGACGACACGCGGGATGCGGTGGTGGCGCGCGCCGGCCGCACGGTCGTACCCCACCCCGCACACCATGTCGACCTTCTCGACGAAGACCCGCCGCGAATGCCTCGGTATCCAGTAACTCGTCGGGTTGTTGAGCGTGTTGACGGGCGCGCCGCGCACCCCGAGCAGCTGCCGCGCCGGCCTCGCCCAGTCGCCGATGCACGAGATGTTCTGGTTGCCGTACCGGTCGATCTGGCTCGCGCCCATCATCACGTGCCGTCGACCGCCGGTGACCAGCGCCAGGTGCTGCCGGTACGGCAACCAGCCCTCGACCGTGCCGTCCAGGCCGACGAGGAGCGCCTCGCCGTCGGTCAGCAGCAGGTCCGGCGCGAAGGTGTGCCGGGCGAGACGGGCACCGACGGAGGGGACCACACCCATGGGGCTCGCCAGGACCTCGCCCGCGCCACGCCATGCCTCAGCACAGGCGACCACGCAGTACTCGGCGCGGGTGACCGCGTTCACCGTTCCTCCCCGACCGCCGACTGGTACGCCTGCTCGTCCCCGGCGAGGAAGCCTGCCGCGAACTCCGGCCAGGGCGTGGTCGCGTACCGCTTCTGAAACGCCTCGTCCCGGCCGTAGTCGGGTGCGCAGGACGTGAAGTGCGCTCCGTTCGGCGCCTCGACGACACCCGTCACCGCGTGCCGCTTGATGAGCAGCGACTGCGGTGCCGCCTCCTTCGTCAGCTCGACCGTGTCCACGATCCGCTCGCACGAGACGTACGCCGTGTCCGCCGCCTCGCAGAACAGGTCGTCGAAGTACGGGTCCGGGCCGAGATACTGGCCGTTGCCCTGTCGGTCCGTGCGGTTGACGTGCACCAGCGCCGCGTCCAGACGCAGGGCGGGCATGGCCACGAACGTCTCCCCGTCCTCGTAGGGGGAAGTGACCGTCCGCAGCCCGGGGTTGACCCGCATCACGTCCGACCCGATCCCGGCCCGCACCGGCAGGAACGGCAGCCGGTGCGCCGCCGCGCGCAGCCCCCACATGAACATCGCCTCGTCGATCTCCATCAGTTCGAAGGCGCCACGCTCGCGGGCCGCTCGGTAGTGGGGTTCGAGGGGGATCGAATCGAGGGTGACGAAGGCGGCGACCAGCTTCCGGATCCGTCCGGCGGCGGCCAGCATGCCCACGTCCGGTCCGCCGTAGGAGACGACGGTCAGCTCGGTGATCTCCGACCGCAGCAGCGCCCTGACCAGCGCCATCGGTTTGCGGCGCGAACCCCAGCCGCCGATGCCGAGGGTCATGCCGCTCTCCAGACGGGAGACGACCTCGTCGGCGGTCATCGTCTTGTCACTCACCTACGCACCCTCCTTCCCGAACGTGTCCCGGACCCGGTCGGCCACACCGCTGAGGTTGGCCTCGAAGGTGAAGCCCTGTTCGAAGCGGTAGCTGCGGCGGACGTCCACGGGGTCTATGCCGTTGATGGCGGCCTTGGCGAGCCGCAGCAGACGCCCGTCCTTCGCGGCGATCTCGCGGGCCAGCTCCAGCGCGGCGGCCCGCAGCAGGTCGCCGGGCACCACCCGCCACACCGAACCGTGGGCGTGCAGCTCGGCCGCGGTCGCCGTGCGCGAGGTGTAGTACAGGGCACGCATCAGGTGCTGCGGGACGAGCCGGGCCAGATGGGTCGCCGCGCCCAGCGCCCCCCGGTCCAGCTCGGGCAGCCCGAACGTGGCGTCCTCGCTCGCCACGATCGCGTCCGCGTTCCCCACGAGCCCGATGCCCCCGCCCAGGCAGAAGCCCCGCACCGCCGCCACCACGGGCACCTCGCACTCGTACACCGCCGCGAACGCCTCCGCGCAGCCCGCGTTCGCTCCGAGCAGGGCGCTCTGTCCCCGGGCCTGTATCTCCTTGATGTCCACGCCCGCGTTGAACCCCCGCCCCTCGGCGGCCAGCACCACGCACCTGACCTCCGGGTCCAGGCCGGCGGCGCGCACGGCGCCGGCCAGGGCGAACCAGCCGTCCACCGGCAGGGCGTTCACCGGCGGGAAGTCGACGGTGACGACGGAAATCCCCTTTTCCGGGGACGAGGTGGAGACACCCATGGACGCATCAGCTACCTTCGCACTCAGCTACCTTTCCACCAAACATTTGTTAGGTGTGCGACTTCGAAGCTAGCAGTAGGCACCGACATGCGGGAGGGCCTGTGGAAAACCCGGAACGCCCGGAGCCCGTGGAGCCCCCGGAAACCCCGCGAGACCCGTCGTTGACCGGCAGAACCGTCGTCGTCACCGGTGGCACCCGAGGCGTCGGCGCCGGAATCGCCAGGGCCTTCGCGCAGGCGGGAGCCGATGTCGTGACGTGCGCGCGCCGACCACCCGAAACCCCCGTCAAGGGCACCGAGTTCATACCCCTCGACCTGCGTGACCGCGACGCGGTGAGCGCCTTCTTCGCCGCGCTGCCCCGCCTCGACGTCCTCGTCAACAACGCGGGCGGCACCCCCTACCGACCACTCACCGACGCGGACGCCGAGCGGCACGCGCGCGTGGTGGAGCTCAACCTGATCGCCCCGCTGACCGCCTCCCTCGCCGCCCACGCGCACCTCCGACGGGCCAAAGGCTCCATCGTCATGATCGGCAGCGTCAGCGGCGGCCGCCCCTCGCCCGGCTCCGCGGCCTACGGGGCGGCCAAGGCCGGCCTCGACAGCCTCGCCCGCTCCATGGCCGTCGAGTGGGCACCGGACATCCGCGTCAACACCCTGGTTGTCGGCATGGTCCGCACTGAGCTGTCCCACCTCCACTACGGCGGTGCGGACGCCCTCGCCGCCGTCTCCCGCACCGTTCCGCTCGGACGACTCGCCGACCCCGCCGACATCGGCGCCGCAGCCGTCTTCCTCGCCTCCGACGCGGCCGCCTACATCAGCGGAGCGAGTCTCCTCGTCCACGGCGGCGGGGAACGGCCGGCCTTCCTGGACGCCGCGACCGCCAACAAGGAGAAGTGAGATGAGCGGAATCTGCGAAGGCCGCGTCGTCGTCATCACCGGCGCCGGCCGCGGCCTCGGCCGCGCCCACGCCCTCGCCTTCGCCGCCGAAGGCGCCCGCGTCGTCGTCAACGACTTGGACGTGAGCCTTGACGGCACGCGTGGGGGCGGGGGCGCCCCTGGGCACGGCGGCGCGCCTGGCCTTGAGGACACGCCTGCGCCTGGCGGTGCTTCCGGTGCCGGTGGCGCGTCTGGGCCTGGCGGCGCATCCGGCGCTGATGGCATGCCTGGGCCTGGCGGCACGTCCCGCCTCGACGGTACGGCTGGGCCTGACGGCACGCCCGGCGCCGGTGGCACGCCATGGCCCGGCGGAGCGCTCGCCCTCGACGGCACGCACGGCCCCAGCGGCGCGCCCAGTGCCGACGGCACGCCTACGCCCCGCCGCGCCCCCGCCCCCCACGGCTCACCTGCGCCTGGCAGCACCCCCGTCCTCGCCCAAGCTCCCCTCAGCCCCGCCGCAGCCGTCGTCGACGAGATCCGCGCGGCGGGCGGGGAGGCCGTCGCCCACGGTGCCGACATCGCCACCAGCGAGGGTGCCGCGTCCCTCGTGCGCATCGCGCTGGATACGTACGGACGGCTCGACACGCTCGTCAACAACGCGGGCTTCCTGCGCGACCGCATGCTGGTCAATCTCGACGAGGACGACTGGGACGCCGTACTGCGCGTCCATCTCAAGGGTCACTTCCTGCCGCTGAAGCACGCCGCCGCACACTGGCGAGCCGAGGCCAAGGCGGGACGTACGCCCGAGGCGCGGATCGTCAACACCAGCAGTGGTGCGGGCCTGTTGGGGGCCGTCGGACAGGGCAACTACAGCGCGGCGAAGGCCGGTGTGGTCGGCTTGACCCTGGTGGCCGCGGCGGAACTCGGCCGGTACGGCGTCCAGGTCAACGCGATCGCGCCCGCCGCGCGCACCCGGATGACGGAGCGCGCCTTCGCCGACATGATGGCCGCGCCGGACTCCGGCTTCGACGCGATGGCCCCCGAGAACGTCTCCCCCTTGGTCGTCTGGCTCGGCTCCGCCGCGAGCGCGGGCGTCACCGGGCGCGTCTTCGAGACGGAAGGGGGCCGGGTGACCGTCATGGAGGGCTGGCGACGGGGCCCGAGCGCCGACAAGGGAGGCCGGTGGACCCCCGCGGACGTGGGGGAGCGGGTGCGGACACTGCTGGCACGGGCGGAGGAGCCGGGGGCGGTGTACGGGGCGTGAGCCGGACGCCGGCGGGGCCGCTTACCCGTCGGCCCCGTCGGCCCCGTCCGCCCCTCCCTGAGCCCGACCCGTTGCTTCCTCGGCCCGCCCGCCCCACCTTCGGCCCGACCCGCCCCAGCTTCAGTCCGACCGCCCCTCCGTCAGCCGCGTGGTCGCCCTGCGCTGCTGCTCGGTCATCACGGCGAGGAAACGGTTCACGGTCTCCAACTCGTCCGTCGTGAACTCCTCGCACGCCGTGACGATGTCGCGGGCCCAGTCCTCGAAGAACCCGGCGAGTTCGGCGATCCGCGCCTCGTTCAGTTCGACGAGCACGCGGCGCTTGTCCGTGGGGTGCTTGACGCGGCGTACGAAGCCCTTGGCCGCCAGCCGGTCCACCAGGCCGGTGACGGAGGCCGGCGCGAGGCCGGTCCGTTCCGCCAGGTCCTTCGCGGTGAGCGGTCCCTGGCGCTGGAGGAAGTCGAGGGTCTTCTCCTCCGTGGCGTTCAGTCCCTGCTTGGCGGCGATCGCCGAATGGAACATCACCGTGGCGGCACTGTGCTGCCGCCCCACGGTCATGAGGCGGTCCAGGGCGGCCGCCCGCCGCTCTTCGTCCGTCGGCGTCTCCGCCGGCGTCTCCGTAGTCGTCTCCGTGCCGCTCATGGCGATCAGCCTAGCAAATATTTCGTTCGGCCGAACTAAACACTTGTGCCGCCCGCTCCAGCGATGCAAGCCTTTCGTTAGGTCGAACGAAATAAATCGGGACGACAGGAGACAGCCATGCCCACCACCCCCCTCACCGCACCCCCGCCCACCACCACGCCGGAACCCCACCCCCACCGCTGGACCGCCGCCGCCGTGATGATGGTCGCGGCGCTGATGGACCTCGTGGACACGACCATCGTGAACGTCGCGATCCCCTCCATCGGCCGCGACCTGCACGCCTCCACCGGCGACCTCCAGTGGACGGTCTCCGCCTATCTGCTGGGCTTCGCCGCCTTCCTGATCGTCTCCGGACACCTCGGCGACCGCTACGGCCGCCGCACCCTCTTCCTCGTCGGCACCGCCGGGTTCGGACTGGCGAGCCTGGCGTGCGGGATCGCCCAGTCCCCGGCGCAGCTGATCGCGGCGCGGGCCGTGCAGGGCGTACTCGCCGCGGTGCTGGTGCCCCAGGTGATCGGCTCCTTCCGCACCCTGTTCCAGGGCAAGGAACGCGGGGCGGCCTTCGGCATGTACGGGGCCGTCGCCGGATTCGCCTCGGCGATCGGGCTGCTGCTGGGTGGCGTACTCACCGACGCCGACCTCTTCGGGTGGGGATGGCGGTCGGTGTTCCTGGTGAACGTGCCGGTCGCGCTGGTGACGTTCGTCGCCGGGACCATCCTGGTGCCGACGACGAAGGAGAGGTCGGCGGGCCGGCCGGACGCGCTCGGCAGTCTGGTGCTGGCGGGCGGGCTGGTGGCGATCGTGCTGCCGCTGGTGCAGGGACGGCAGTACGGCTGGCCGCTGTGGGGCTGGGTCTGCCTCGCCACCGGGGTGCTCGCGATCGCCGGGCTCGTGGTGGTCGAGACGCGGCGCCGGGCCGACGGGACGCTGCCGCTGCTGCCGGGGCGCGCCTTCCGGCTGCCCGCGTTCTCCGTCGGTGTCCTGGTCCAGTTGCTGTTCTCCGTCGGCATGCAGGGCTTCTTCCTCGTCTTCGCCGTCTGGCTGCAGGGCGGCGAGGGATACACGCCCACGCAGGCCGGGGTGCTGACCGTCGCCTTCTCGGTCGGCGGCTTCCTGACCGCGCCCGCCGCCGACGGGCTCGCCGTACGCTTCGGGCGGCTCGTCCTCGCGGCCGGGGCGCTGCTGATGGCGGGCGGATTCGCCTGGGTGTGGGCCGCCGTCGACGACACCGCCGACGTACACACCGGGGCGTGGCCGCTCGTACCCGGCCTCGTGATCGCCGGCGCGGGGCTCGGGTTCCTGGTGGTGCCGCTGGTCAACGTCGTCCTGTCCGCCGTCCCGGGCGACCTCGCGGGCGGGGCGTCAGGGATCTTCTCCACGGCCCAGCAGTTCGGCGGCGCGCTCGGAGCGGCGGTGATCGGCACGGTGTTCTTCGCCCACACCCACGAGGGCCCCACCGACGCGCTCAACGCCGCGATGCCCTGGGTGACAGCCGCCTTCATCCTCTGCGCGACCCTGTGCACCGCGCTGCCTCGGCGGACGACCGCCTAGACACCTATGTGTCGCACTCCAGCACCGTCCGGCACAACCCGCACCGCGCCCGTACCCGACCCCGCACCGGCACCCTGATCCGCTGGTGGCAGGTCGGGCACGGGAACGTCACCCGCAGCGGCCCGCGCGCGTCCGGGGCGAAGGTGTACGGCGTGCCCGTGAGCGGCACCGGGACGTGGTCCTGGGCGTGGCGGCGGTCGTGGGCGTAGCGGCGGCGGCCCGCCCACCCCGCCGCAGTCAACGGCGGCTGCTGCTCGTCCTGCCGGGCCCGCCGCATGCCCTTCACATACGCCGTGTACGCCTGCGGACTGGTGAACCACACCGAGGGATCCTCACCGAACACCAGCGACCGCTTCGCCAGCACATAACCGAACTCCTCCGGCGTCAGATACCCCAGCTTCTGCGACGACGCCGCGTCCTCCCGGAACGCGTCCAGGAGCAGCCACCCCGCACCCAGATACGTCGTCGCCGTGTCCGTGAGGATCTCGTTCTCGCGCGTCCCCGGAAACGACAGGTCCAGGCGGTGCAGATAGACGTGCATGATCTCGTGGGCCAGCGCCGCCCCGATGTCCCGCCGATGCGTGCGGAACCGGTCGTTCAACTCCACGAAGTACTCAGGACCCGCCGCGAGTTCGATGTTCGCCGCATGCCGCATCTCCCGGAAACTCACGATCATCCGCGCGTCCGGAAGCCGAAAGTGACGCACCAGCTCACGCGCCACCCGCTGCGCCCCCAGATACAGGTCGTCCGTGTCGCAGAACGCCACATCGGCCAGCACCACACTGCTCGCGAACGTCTGGACCGTGTCGTACGACAGACGTCTGTACAGCGCCGTGATCGCGGCCCGCACCGTCTCCAGATGTGGGTAGCCGTGCTCGACCGGTCCGCCGTTCGCCACGCCCGTACCCCCAAGACGCCCAGAACCCGAATCCACTCTACGGGCAATCCCCGCCCACCCACGGGGATCCTGCTGTGACCGTGCCGGATCTCGCCCGTCGGACCGGGCTGAGCGCCACCCCCGACGACGACTAGGGTGAACATCCATGACCACCAGCTACACCGGCAACGGCGGCAACGGCAACGGCGACGTCGACCCCGCCGTCCGCGAGGAGCTCGCCCGGCTGCGCGCCAGTATCGACAACATCGACGCCGCCGTCGTGCACATGCTCGCCGAGCGCTTCAAGGCCACCCAGCAGGTCGGCCACCTCAAGGCCCGCCACCAGCTGCCGCCCGCAGACCCCGACCGCGAGGCCCGCCAGATCGCCCGGCTGCGCGCCCTCGCCGAGAGCGCCAAGCTCGACCCGGCGTTCGCTGAGAAGTTCCTCAATTTCATCATCGCCGAGGTGATCCGCCACCACGAGAGCATCGCCGAGGACACCGTCAACGGCACCGCCCCCGCACCCCACTGACCTCGCCCGACACCACCGCGGGCAGGACACGCCGACGCACCGGCGGCAGCACGCGCCGCGCACCGCTCGTCAACCGACGGGCACCGCGCGTCGGCAGCCGGACGTAAGCTGGTTGTCCCACCGCGGGAGGGACGTCGGGCCATGCCGTCTGATGCCAAGATCCTCATCGTCGACGATCACCAGGACACGCTCTACGCACTGGAGAACGCCCTGGCCCCGCTGGGCTACCGACTCAGCCGCGCCACCAGCGGCGACGAGGCACTCAAACAGGTACTGCGCGGCCCCGTCGGACTCCTCGTGCTCGACGTACGCATGCCCGGCGTCAGCGGCCTCGACGTCGTCCGCTACATGCGGCGCCTGGAACAGACCCAGCACATACCCGTCGTCCTGCTCACCGGCTTCGGCCCCGACCAGGAACTCACCGCCACCGCCTTCGGCCTCGGCGTCGCCGACCTCGTCATGAAACCCGTCGACCCCTGGGCCCTGCGCACCAAGGTCCGCTACCTCTACGACGCACACCAACGCCACCTCGCCCTCGAACAAGAGGTCCGCGAACTCCGCGCCCTCCTCGCAGACCCCGCCAACGCCCCCGGCCGGAACCCCACCGACCCCGCCAACGCCCCTGGCAGGGACCCCACCGCCCCCGCCCACCCCACACCGCGCCGCACCCTGCCCCGCCCCGCCACCCGCGTGCCCGGCCGGCGCGACACCGAACAGGCGGCTCCGGCGCGAGAGGGGACATAGGGCGCGTACCGATCCGCCTCTGTGCCATGACCCCGCCATCAGGCAGCATGTCCACCATGTCCGTACTGACGCGCGACGAAGCGCAAGCCCGAGCACAGCTCATCGACGTTCACCGCTACACGATCGAGCTCGACCTGACCACCGGCGACGAGACCTTCGAGTCCCAGACCGTCATCCGGTTCACCGCACGGTCGGACGGGTCCACCTTCGTCGAGGTCAAGCCCGCCGAGCTGCGCTCCGTCACCCTCGACGGACAGCCCCTCGACCCGGACACCCTGGACGAGAACCGGCTGCCACTGAACAACCTCACCGCCGGCGAGCACGAACTGCGCGTCCAGGCACGCATGCGCTACTCCCGCACCGGCGAAGGCATGCACCGCTTCACCGACCCCACCGACGGCGAAACCTACGCCTACACCCAGCTCTTCATGGAAGACGTCCAGCGCGTCTTCGCCGCCTTCGACCAGCCCGACCTCAAGGCCGTCTTCGAACTCACCGTCACCGCCCCCGAACCCTGGACCGTCCTCGCCAACGGCATCACCCGACACGACGGCCACGGCCGCTGGCAGGCCGCCCCCACCCCCCGCATCTCCACCTACCTCGTCGCCGTCGCCGCCGGCCCCTGGCACTCCATCCGCACCGAACACCGCGGCCTGCCCTTCGGCATCCACTGCCGCCGCTCCCTCGCCCCCCACCTCGACGCCGACGCCGACGAAATCCTCGACGTCACCCGCGCCTGCTTCGACCGCTACCACGAGAAATTCGAAGAGCCCTACCCCTTCGACTCCTACGACCAGGCATTCGTCCCCGAGTTCAACGCCGGCGCCATGGAGAACCCCGGACTCGTCACCTTCCGCGACGAATTCGTCTACCGCTCCGCCGTCACCGACACCGAACGCCAGACCCGCGCCATGGTCATCGCCCACGAAATGGCCCACATGTGGTTCGGCGACCTCGTCACCCTCAAATGGTGGGACGACATCTGGCTCAACGAGTCCTTCGCCGAATACATGGGCTACCAGACCTGCCTCGAAGCCACCCGCTTCACCGACACCTGGACCGACTTCGGCGTCGTCCGCAAAGCCTGGGGCTACGACGCCGACCAGCGCCCCTCCACCCACCCCGTCGCCCCCGAGAACGTCGACGACACCGCCTCCGCCCTGCTCAACTTCGACGGCATCTCCTACGCCAAGGGCGCCTCCGCCCTCCGCCAACTCGTCACCTGGCTCGGCGAGAAGGACTTCCTGGCCGGCATCAACACCCACTTCGCCCGCCACAAGTTCGCCAACGCCACCCTCGCCGACTTCATCGACTCCCTCGCCGACAGCACCGAACGCGACGTCCACGCCTGGGCCGACGCCTGGCTGCGCACCACCGGCGTCGACACCCTCACCCCCGTCATCACCGGCGACAACGGCGAACGCACCCTCACCGTCACCCACACCGGCAGCCGCCCCCACCGCATCGCCGTCGGCCTCTACGACCAGGACCTCACCGACGAGGGCCGCCTCACCCTGCGCGACCGCCTCGACCTCGACGTCCCGCAGAGCGAACCCCACCCCATCGGCAAACGCCCCGCCCTGCTCCTCCTCAACGACGGCGACCTCACCTACGCCAAGATCCGCTTCGACCCCCAGTCCTTCCAGGCCCTGCGCACAGGCCTGTCCGGCCTCCCCGACCCCCTCACCCGCGCCGTCGTCTGGAACGCCCTGCGCGACGCCGTACGCGACGGCGAACTCCCCCCGACCACCTACCTCGAGACCGCCCGCGCCCACCTCCCGCGCGAAACCGACCTCGCACTCGTCCAGGGCGTCCTCGCCTTCGCCCACACCCAGATCGCCGACCGCTACCTCACCCCCGAGGAACGGCCCGCCGCCCTCAGCACCCTCGCCTCCCTCTGCCGCGACCTCATCCGCCGCACCGAGGACGGCGACCACCCCGGCCTGCGCCTCATCGCCGTACGCCAGTTCATCGACGTCGCCGCCCACCCCGACACCATCGCCGCCTGGCTCGCCGACGGCACCGTCCCCGGCGGCCCCGAACTCGACCCCGACCTGCGCTGGCGCGTCCTCGGCCGCCTCGCCGTCCTCGGCGCCACCGACGAGGACGCCATCGCCGCCGAACTCGAACGCGACCCCAGCGCCACCGGCCAGGAAGGCGCCGCCCGCTGCCGCGCCGCCCTGCCCGACCCACAGACCAAGGCCAAGGCCTGGGAAGCGATGTTCACCGGCGACGACCTCTCCAACTACCTCTTCACCGCCACCGCCCAGGGCTTCTGGCAGCCCGAACAGGCCGACCTCGTACGGCAGTACGTGCCCCGCTTCTACGAGGACGCCGTCGCCCTCGCCGACCGCCGCGGCCCCGCCATCGCCGAGGCCGCCGGCCGCTGGGCCTTCCCCGCCCACGCCGTCGACGCCGACACCCTCCACCTCGGCCAGGCCTGCCTGCGCGACGCCGACCCCATCCCCGCCCTGCGCCGCAAGCTCGCCGACCAACTCGACGACCTCGCCCGGGCATTGCGCGTACGAGAGGCGTAGGACCACCGACATAGGGCGCGGCTGGTCCCTGCCGACGATGCCGGGGCACTGATCGACCTTCCTGGGCCCGACCGGGCCGAGGAAGGCCGATCAGCCCCCGCCCCATCGGAAGAACCCCATCTTCCGCACCTGCGCCCGCCATGGTGCAGGCCCTCATGGCCTCCTTCGCGGCCACCGTCGGCGTACCCCCGGAGATCACCACCACCGTCGAGGACATCACCGGCACCCCCGCCCGCACCTTCGCCACCTGGGCCACCGACCACGCGAAGGACTTCACGGCCGCCTGACCTCAGGCCCGGCCTCTCCAGCCCGACTTCCGGGCCGACCTCCCGCCCGACGTCCGGCCCGACTTCCGGCCCGGGCGGACATACCTCTTTCGGGTTCTCATCACTGGGCTTTTCGGGCGCGTCATCGCAACCGGGTACAAGCTGAAAGTCCCCCTGCGGACACCCCACCGCGGGGCGAGCCCCACTCGCCCCGCGCGCCCCGGAGAAACCCCATGCGCACGCCGCCCCTCGCCTCAGGCCCCCAAGGCCCCCACGCGCTGCGGCCCTTGCTCGACACCGTCCTCGACGCCCTCCACACCGGCACCCGCGCCCGCGGCGGACCACTCCCCGCCGGCGGCCCCGACGCCGTCGCCGCACGCCTCCGAGCCGCCGTCGGCGACGTACTGCCCCACACCGGCGACCCCGACGCCCTCCGCACCCTCGTCCACGCCCTCACCGAAGGCGCCGCCGACCCCGCCGACCCCCTCTGCGCCGCCCACCTCCACTGCCCACCCCTCGCCGTCGCCACCGCCGCCGACCTCGCCGCCTCCGCCCTCAACCCGTCCCTCGACTCCTGGGACCAAGCCCCAGCAGCCTCAGAACTGGAAGCACTGGTCACAAAAACACTCGCCGCGGAAATCTACGGTCACACAAACGCGAGCGACGCCCTCGTCACCACCGGCGGCAGCGAATCCAACCAACTCGCCCTCCTCCTCGCCCGCGAAAAGCACGGCCCCCACGTCCAACTCGTCTGCGGAGCCAACGCCCACCACTCCCTGCCCCGCGCCGCCTGGCTCCTCGGCCTGCCCCACCCCGTCATCGTGCCCACCCCCACCGGCACCCTCGACCCCACCGCCCTCGACGATCCCCTCACCCAACTCCCCGGCCCCCTCGTCGTGGCCGCCACCGCCGGCACCACCGACGCCGGGCTCATCGACCCCCTCCCCGACATCGCCACCCGCTGCACCACCCACCACGCCCGCCTCCACATCGACGCCGCCTACGGCGGAGGCCTCCTCTTCAGCGACCGCCACCGCCCCAAACTCACCGGACTCCACACCGCCCACACCGTCACCCTCGACCTCCACAAAATCGGCTGGCAACCCCTCGCCGCCGGCCTCCTCGCCATCCGCGACCCCCACGACCTCACCGCCCTGCACCACCACACCGACTACCTCAACGCCGCCGACGACACCGACGCCGGCCTCCCCGACCTCCTCGCCCGCTCCCTCCGCACCAGCCGCCGCCCCGACATCCTCAAAATCGCCGCCACCCTCAAAACCCTCGGCCGCACCGGCCTCGCCACCCTCGTCGACCACATCTGCGCCCAAGCCGACACCCTCGCCGACCTCGTCGCCGCCCACCCCGCCTTCGAACTCCACGACCGGCCCACCCTCAGCACGGTCCTCTTCCGCCCCACCGCCGCCACCGACACCGCCGTCGCCACCGCACGCCGCACCCTCCTCACCAACGGCCGCGCCGTCCTCGGCCGCGCCCACCGCGACGGCCGCCTCTGGCTCAAAGCAACCCTCCTCAACCCCCACACCCGGCCCGACGACCTGGCCACCCTCCTCACCCTGGTAGAAGGACACACCCCCGCATGAGCACCCCACCACACCCACCCCACTCCGCCCCCGACACCCCCCGCGACCTCGTCGGCATCGGCATCGGCCCCTTCAACCTCTCCCTCGCCGCCCTCGCCCACCCCCTCACCGAACTCGACACCGCCTTCTACGAACAACGCCCCGACTGCGACTGGCACCCCGGCCTGCTCATCGACGGCACCACCCTCCAAGTCCCCTACCTCGCCGACCTCGTCACCCTCGCCGACCCCACCAGCCCCTGGACCTTCCTCAACCACCTCAAAGCCCGCGACCGCCTCTTCCCCTTCTACATCGCCGAACGCTTCCACATCCAACGCACCGAATACGACGCCTACTGCCGCTGGGTCGCAGCCCACCTCCCCGGACTCCACTTCCGCCACCAGGTCGACGCCGCCCGCTGGAACCCCGAACGCGACCTCTTCGAAGTCGACCACACCCAACTCGACGCCGACGGACAAGCCGAAGCCCTCGGCCGCACCTACACCCGCAACATCGTCCTCGGCATCGGCACCGAACCCCACATCCCCGACCCCCTACGCCCCCTCGTCGACACCCCCGGCGTCCCCGTCATCCACGCCAACGACTACCTCACCCACCGCGACACCCTCCTCACCGCCGACCACATCACCGTCGTCGGCTCCGGACAATCCGGCGCCGAAGTCTTCCTCGACCTCCTACGCCACCGCCCCCCGGGCCACGAAAACCTCCACTGGATCGGCCGCACCGAATCCTTCGCCCCCATGGAGAACTCCAAACTCGGCCTCGAACACTTCACCCCCGACTACACCCACTACTTCCACGCCCTCACCGAACCCGTCCGCGACCGCCTCACCGCCTCCCAATGGCAACTCCACAAAGGCATCGGCGCCGACACCATCGCCGCCATCCACGACGAGCTCTACCGCCGCACCCTGAACAACGGCTGGCCCACCACCGTCCTCACCCCCGGCGTCCGCGTCCGCACCGCAGGACGAATCGCCACCACCAAAATCGAACTCCACCTCGAACACACCCAGCAGAACACCCGCACCCGCCTCACCACCGACGCCGTCGTCCTCGCCACCGGCCACCGCCCACGCCCCCTCGACCGCATCCTCGCCGGACTCGACCCCTACATCCGCCGCGACAACAGCGAACGCCCCCGCATCGACGAACACTTCCGCCTCGTCCTCGACCCCACCATCACCGGCACCGTCTACGTCCAGAACACCGAACTCCACACCCACGGCGTCGGCACACCCGACCTCGGCCTCGCCGCCTGGCGAAGCGCCACCATCCTCAACGACCTCACCGGCAAGGAGACCTACCCCCTCCCCACCCGAACCGCCTTCACCACCTTCGGACTCCACCCCCACCCCCAGATCCCCAAAACCCGCCCACCACACACCCTCACCCCACTCGTCGAAGGACCCTGAAAAACGACCGTGCCTCGCCCCGCGGAAAAGCGAGACGAGGCACAGGACCCGCCGACTAGAACACCGGCACACCGTTCCGCGTCAGCTTCCAGTCCACCGACGCGAACGCAGCCGGATCGATCGACCCCTTCGCCTTCACCCAGGCGATCATCGTGTTACGGATCTCGTCCGAGTTCGACCACAGCACCTTGGCCGCCGCGACATGCGGGAAGTTGCCACCACCATTGGCCCGGTAGTTGTTCACCGCGAACACGAACTGCTTGTCGTCCACCAACGGCGCCCCCTCGAACCGCACGTTCGTCACCCGCGAACCCGCCGGCTTCGCGATGTCGATCTCGTACGTCAGACCACCCACCACGTCATAGTTGTAGTCCGGCGTACCGTTCGCGTTCGTCAGGTTCGCCGGGTCGACCGGCGCGTCCGGCGCCGTCTGGACGTAGTAGTTCGCCGAGAACTCCAGATACGCCTTCATCTGCGCACCCGTCATCAGACGCGCCTCCAACGTGTTCTCGAAGACGTACAGACCCGCCACGTCCCGGATCGTCACCTGCCCCGCCGGAATCACCGCGCTCCGCGAGAACGCCGCCGCCTGCGACAACACCGGCAGCGCCGCGTACTCCGTACCCGACAGCGCCTGCTTCACCGTGTCCGCCTGGATGTGGTTGATCAGATCGATGATCGGCACATCCTTGTACGGAGCCTCCACCGAGGTCATCTCGGCGGTGTTCGTACCGATGACCTGGTTGACGTACGCCACGACCTTCGCGTGCTCGTCACCCAGCAGCTTCGTGATCTTCGTGTCCTCCTCGACGGTGTTCGAGTTGAGGACCTTGGCACCCACCTTCTCGACCGCCCAGCGGCCCTTCTCCCACACCAACTCGAAGTCGAACAACGTCAGCCGCTGCCCCCACTTCAACGGCTCCGACAGCACGACCTGCTGACCCGTCTCCTTGTTGGCGACGAAGTACTCCGGGATCTCCGTGTGCGCGTGCCCGACCAGAATCGCGTCGATCCCCGGCACCTGCTCGGCCACGAGTCCCGCCGCGTTCTCGATGTACGGCAGCTGGTCACCGTACGACGACGTACCCGACGAACCACTGTGCGCCGACACGATCACCACATCCGCACCCATCGAACGCAGCTTCGGCACCCACTTCGCCGCCTGCTCCTCCAGACCCGGGAACGTCATCTTGCCCTGCACATTCGCCTTGTCCCAGATCGCGATACCCGGGTTCGTCAGACCGAGGACGGCCACCTTCACGTCACGGCCGAACGGCGTACACAGCCGGTGCATGCTGTACGGCGCGAACGCCGGCCGCAACGTCTTCGCGTCCAGCGCGTTCGCACCCAGCAACGGGAAACGACACTGCTCCTCGAACTTGCGCAGCACCGGAATGCCGTAGTTGAACTCGTGATTCCCCAGCGCCGCCGCGTCATAGCCGATCGCGTTCATCGCCTGCGCCATCGGATGCACCGGACCACCCTTGGCGGTGATCGGGTCGACCTTCGCGTAGTAGTACGACAACTGCGTGCCCTGGATCGTGTCGCCCGCGTCGATGAGCAGCGTGTTGCGGCGACCCTTCTCCTTGCGGATCTGATTCACCAGGGTCGAGATCTTCGCCAGACCGACGTCGTTGTGCGCCTTGTCGTCGAACTCCTTGTCCGTGAAGTAGTCCCAGTTGAAGACATTGCCGTGCAGGTCCGTCGTGCCCATCACGGTGAACGCGTACCGCTTCGCGGGCCTCTTCGCCTGCGTGGCCTCCGCGGCCTGCGCCGCCGGAGCGGCCGCCGCGCCCGCGACCGCCACCCCCGCCCCCGTGGCGGCCGACTTCTTCAGGAACTTCCGGCGGTTCAACGGCATGTCTGGGTCTCCTAGGGGAAAGGTCAACAACGCGCGTAGATTCTGACCCGTTCATGACGGATCGCAACAGATCCACGAGGTTTCGAATTGGTGACCTAATCCACCAACCACAAGCCGGTAACCAGCGAAGACGTGACAGAGTGGGGCGTATGACCTCGCCCGACGAACCCACCCACGTCCCCTACGGCACCCCCGACGCACCCCGCATCGCCGTCCGCGGCGAGGCCCACCTCGAAGTCGACCCCGAAATCGCCCGCATCGGCATCACCGTCGCCGCCCGCGGCCGCGACCGCCGCTCCGCCCTCGACGACCTCACCCGCCGCAACACAGCCGTCCTCGACCTCGTCAAGTCCTACGGAGACGCCGTCGAACGCCTGGAGACCGGCGCCTTCTCCATCACCCCCGAACTCGCCAAACGCGGCCGCGGCGAACACATCCGCACCTACCACGGCAACGTCCACATCACCGCCGAACTCACCGACTTCACCGCCCTCGGCGAACTCACCACCCGCCTCGCCGACCTCGACCTCACCCGCATCACCGGCCCCTGGTGGTCCCTGCGCCCCACCTCACCCGCCCACCGCAAAGCCCGCCAGCAAGCCGTACGCGAAGCCGTCCAGCGCGCCCGCGAATACGCCGAGGCCCTGGGTACGTCCCTGGCCGCCCTCGTCGAACTCGCCGACATCGGAGCGGAGGCCCCCAGGCCTGCCTACCCTGCAGCCCCCGGCGGTCGCATGCGCTCCATGTCCGCGGCAGCCACCGAAGAAACCGCCGCCCCACCCCTGGACCTCGAACCCCAGCGCCAACGCGTCCAAGCGGCGATCAACGCGCGATTCACGATGGCACCCCCGAAATTGTGACGCTCATAAGCTCGGATGCTCATAGGAGCGCCCCGCCGCACAATTCAACACTTGTCAATAACCCGTTCCCCAAAGGTTGTTGAGTAGTCATGCTCCGCCAATTCCCTACCCACCAGTAAGTCATAAGCTCGAAACATGCGCCGAGCAAAGATCGTCTGCACCCTGGGCCCCGCCACCGACTCGTACGACCAGATCAAAGCCCTGGTCGACGCAGGAATGGACATCGCCCGCTTCAACCTCAGCCACGGCAGCTACGCCGAGCACGAGGAGCGCTACCGGCGCGTCCGCAAGGCCTCCGACGAAACCGGCCGCAGCGTCGGCCTTCTCGCCGACCTTCAGGGACCGAAGATCCGACTCGGCTGCTTCGCCGAAGGCCCCGTACTTCTCGAACGCGGCGACACCTTCACCATCACCGTGGAGGAGGGCGTGGAAGGCGACGGCAACATCTGCGGAACGACGTACGCCGGCCTGGCGGACGATGTGGCGACCGGCGAGCGCATCCTCGTCGACGACGGCAAGGTCTGCCTGGAAGTGACCTCGGTCGAAGGCCCCCGCGTCCACACACGGGTCATCGAAGGCGGCTTCATCTCCGACCACAAGGGCCTGAACCTCCCCGGCGTGGCCGTGGGCGTCCCCGCCCTCTCCGAGAAGGACAAGGAGGACCTCCGCTGGGCCCTCCACATGGGCTTCGACGTCATCGCCCTGTCCTTCGTCCGCACCGGCAAGGACATCGAGGACGTCCACCGCATCATGGACGCCGAAGGGCGTCGGCTGCCCGTCATCGCCAAAGTGGAGAAACCGCAGGCCGTCGACGCCATCGACGACATCGTGGCCTGCTTCGACGGCATCATGGTCGCCCGCGGCGACCTCGGCGTCGAGATGCCCCTCGAACAGGTCCCCATTGTCCAGAAGCGCGCGATCAAACTGGCCAAACGGAACGCGAAGCCGGTGATCGTCGCCACCCAGATGCTGGACTCCATGATCGAAAACGCCCGCCCGACTCGCGCCGAGGCCAGCGACGTGGCCAACGCCGTCATCGACGGCACGGACGCGGTGATGCTGTCCGGCGAGACGAGCGTGGGCAAGCACGCGATCGAGACCGTCCTCACGATGGCGAAGATCGTCGAAGCGGCGGAGGAGGACATCCTCGCGAAGGGCCTCCCGCCCCTGACCGACCGCAACAAGCCCCGCACCCAGGGCGGCGCGGTCGCCCGAGCGGCAGCGGAGATCGGCGACTTCCTCGGCGCGAAGTACCTGGTCGCCTTCACCCAGTCGGGCGACACTGCGCGCAGGTTGTCCCGCTACCGGTCGCCGATCCCGCTGCTTGCCTTCACCCCCGAGCCGGCGACGCGTTCGCAGTTGAACCTGACGTGGGGCGTGGAGACGTTCCTGACCCCGGAGGCCGACTCGACGGACGCGATGGTCGACCAGGTGGATGAGCTGCTGTTGCAGTACGGGCGGTGCGAGCGGGGCGACGTGGTGGTGATCACGGCCGGCTCGCCTCCTGGGGTGTCGGGGTCGACCAACATGGTGCGGGTGCATCACATCGGGGAGGACGACAAGTAGGGGAGTGGGTCAGTGTTTGGGGCCTACGTGGTTGTCGAGTAGGGCGACGGAGGCTTTGCGGGCGATGGAGATGTTCTTGGCGTTCGCCTGTTTCCATTCGACGCCCACGCGGTCGAGCGTCTCGGTGAAGAGGCGGACGATGTCAGCGGACATGTTGGTGAAGAAGTACCGCGGGTATTCGTAGCGCCTGCGCTCCCCGCGGACGAGCCGTGTGGTCCAGTTGGTGATGCGGCAACCGTCCGAATGGATGAGGCCTCGGACGAACTCCCAGGGGTGGGCGTCGACGATGGCTTGCTGCCAGGGCTTGAGGGCGATGGGGCGCTCGTGTTTCTTTCCCGGTCCGTGCTGAGGGAAGAGATGGGGCCAGTGCGGGTAATAGCCGACTACCGACACGTAGCCCTGAGTCTGCGTGCGGTAGGCATTGCGCGAGGGGTTGACCGCACGCATCGCGTTCTCGCAGGCGTCGATCAGCCCCGGCCAGGCGTCCGCACACGCGATGCGGAGGTAATAGCCCGTGCCGCGCGGGTGCGCGCTGATACAGCCGTCGCCGAGGTACAGGCCCAACAGGTAGGCGTACGCGACTTCGTCGGCAGGTGGGCCGGGTGGCGGAGCCGCCATGCGGGGCAGTGGTTCGAGTCGCCCTTGCCAGGATCGGATCGCGGCACGTGAGATGCCGGTCTCTCGGCTCACCGAGTTCAGGCTGCGGCCCTTTGCGACTAGCGCGAGTGCTCGCTTGCGTGTGCTGACGTTGTACATGCGGCCACTCTGTGAGAGTGATCGCGACGACACGCAGCAAAAAGCGGATGTTCACGAGAACGGGAACATCCGCTTCCTTAATGGCGACCTTAGAATCGAAGGAAAAGTGCCCCGGGTCGGACTCGAACCGACACTGTACGGGTTTTGAATCCGTTGCCTGCTGCCAATTGGGCTACCGGGGCTCGCAGAATCAAAGGTTTCCCCTGACCCTCCGCGCACCCACCTTACCGCAGCTAGGTACGCTCTTGTCAGCACCACCCCTGCCTGAACAAGGAGCCCCCGTGACCTCCCCCGAGTCGCCCCAGCCCGTAGACGCGCCCGACGACGACAAGTCGCACGTGCCTCCGCTGACGACCCGTGTCGTCATTGCCGAGGACGAGGCCCTGATCCGGCTGGATCTCAAAGAGATGCTGGAGGAGGAGGGCTACTCGGTCGTCGGGGAGGCCGGGGACGGAGAGCAGGCCATCGAGCTCGCCCGGGAGCACCAGCCGGACCTCGTGATCCTCGACGTGAAGATGCCGAAGCTGGACGGCATCTCGGCGGCCGAGAAGATCGCGGAGGAGCGCATCGCCCCCGTGCTGATGCTCACGGCCTTCTCGCAGCGCGACCTCGTGGAGCGCGCGAGGGACGCCGGTGCGATGGCGTACCTCGTGAAGCCCTTCAGCAAGAGTGACGTGGTACCGGCGATCGAGATGGCCGTCTCGCGGTTCACGGAGCTGAAGGAGCTCGAGAAGGAGGTCGCGGACCTCACGCTGCGGCTGGAGACGCGCAAGCTGGTGGACCGGGCGAAGTCGATCCTGCAGACGGAGTACGGGCTGACGGAGCCGGCCGCGTTCCGGTGGATCCAGAAGACGTCGATGGACCGGCGCATGTCGATGCAGCAGGTCGCGGAGGCGGTCATTCTGGACGCGGACGAGAAGAAGGCCAACAAGGGCTGAGAACAGACGGACGACGAAGGCCCGCGCCCCCGGAGAAGTGGGGCGCGGGCCTTCCTCTTATACGCGTGGATGCGTGTTAGTCCTCGCCGAGGTACGCCTTGCGTACGGATTCGTCGTGCAGGAGGTCCTGTCCCGTGCCGGAGAGGACGATCTTGCCGACTTCCATGACGTGGCCGTGGTCCGCCAGGGAGAGGGCCGCCTGGGCGTTCTGCTCGATGAGCAGGATGGTGGTGCCCTGGGACTTGAGTTCCTTGATGGTGGCCATGATCTTCTGCATCATGATCGGTGAGAGGCCCATGGAGGGTTCGTCGAGCATGAGCAGTTTGGGGCGGGACATGAGTGCGCGGCCCATGGCGAGCATCTGCTGTTCGCCGCCGGAGAGGGTGCCTGCGGCCTGCTTGCGACGTTCGCCCAGGATGGGGAAGAGGTCGTAGGCGCGGGCGATGTCCTTTTCGATGCCGTCCTTGTCGTCGCGGAGGAAGGCGCCGAGGCGGAGGTTGTCCTCGATGGTCATGCGGGGGAAGATGTGCCGGCCTTCGGGGGAGTGGGCCAGTCCCAGCGAGACGATCTTGTGGGCGGGGATCTTGTTCAGCACCTTGCCGTCGAACTTGATCTGGCCGCCGAGGGGCTGGAGCAGGCCGGACAGGGTGCGCAGTGTGGTGGTCTTGCCGGCGCCGTTGGTGCCGATGAGGGTGACGACTTCGCCGGCGTCGACCTTGAAGGAGATGCCCTTGACCGCCTCGATCTTGCCGTAGGCGACCCTGAGGTCTTCGACCTCGAGCAGTGCGGTCACTTGTTGTCTCCTTCTGTGGTGCTGGGCGCCTCCGTGGCTTCGGCTGCTTCTTCGGCTGCTTCGACCTCTGCCGCTTCCTCGGCGCCGGGTGCGCCTTCGAAGGGGGTGCCGAGGTAGGCGGCGATGACGCGTTCGTCGGCCTGGACGACTTCGGCGGGGCCTTCGACGATCTTTTCGCCTTGGACGAGCACGGCGACGCGGTCGCAGAGGTTCATGATGAACCGGATGTCGTGCTCGATGACGAGGACGGCGATGCCCTTGTCGCGGATGGCGAAGATGAGGTCTTCGGCGGCCCGGGTCTCCTGGGGGTTCATGCCGGCGGTCGGTTCGTCCAGCAGGAGCAGACCGGGCTCGCTCGCGAGCGCCCGGGCGATTTCCAGCTTGCGCTGTTCGCCGTAGGGGAGGTTGCGGGCGAGGTGGTCGGCCTTGGCGGCGAGGCCGGCGAACTCGAGGAGTTCCATGGCTCGTTCGCGGGAGGCTTCTTCCGCCTTCTTGAAGCTGGGCAGGCGCAGGAGTGCGGACCAGAGGCCTTCGTTGGTGCGGGTGTGGCGGCCGACGAGCACGTTTTCCAGGACGGTCATGTTGGCGAAGAGCCGGATGTTCTGGAAGGTGCGGGCGATGCCTGCCTGGGTGACCAGGTGGGGCTTGGGCGGGAGGACCGTGCCTTTGTAGCTGACGGTGCCGGTCGTGGGGACGTAGAGGCCTGTCAGGCAGTTGAAGAAGGTGGTTTTTCCGGCGCCGTTGGGGCCGATGAGTCCGACGATTTCGCCGCTGCCGACGGTGAGGTCGACGGAGCGTACGGCGGTGAGGCCGCCGAACTGCATGGTGACGCCGGTGGCGTCGAGGACCGTGGCGGTCGTGGTGGTTGTGGTGGTGGTCATCGCGGTCACGCCCCTGCCTTGGCGACGCCGGTGGCGGTCTCGGGCAGGCCCTTGTCGTCGGGTACGTCGAGCTGTCCGGTCTCGTGGAATTCGAGCTGCTTCCTGCGGTCGGCGACGAGGCCTTCGGGGCGGAAGCGCATGAGGAGCATGAGCGCGATGCCGAAGAGGAGCAGCTGGTATTCGGCCATGAACTGGAGTTTGGCGGGGATGAGGTAGAGCAGTGCGGCGCCCACGAGCGGCCCGCTGATGGTGCCCATTCCGCCGAGGATGACTGCTGCGAGCAGGAAGGCCGAGTTGGGCGGCACGGAGCCGGCGAACTGGTACTGCTCGGGGGTGACGCTGTAGGAGACGTGTGCCTGGACGGTGCCGGCGAGGCCGGCGAGGCTGGCGCCGAGCGCGAAGGCGAGGAGCTTGAGGCGGAAGCCGTTGATGCCCATGGCGGTGGCGGCGGTCTCGTCTTCGCGGATGGCGACCCAGGCGCGTCCGATGCGGGAGTCGGCGGAGCGTCGGAAGACCGTGACGATGATGGCGGTGAACAGCAGCATCAGCAGGTAGTAGTTGCCGGGGCGTGTCAGTTCGTGGCCGAGGACGTTGTGGGGGACTCCGAGGTTGAAGCCGAAGATCTCCAGGTCGGGGATGTTAGGGATGCCGGTGGATCCGTTGGTGACGTCGGGGCCGCTGTTGCCGTTGAGGTTGTTCATGGTGATGCGGAAGATCTCACCGAAGCCGAGGGTGACGATGGCGAGGTAGTCGCCGCGCAGCCGCAGGGTCGGGGCGCCGATGACGACGCCGAAGATCAGTGAGGCGAGGGCGCCGGTGATGACCGCTGCCCAGAAGGGGAAGTGGACGCCGATGGTCGACTGGGGGGAGCCGGAGACCAGGGCGGCGGCGTAGGCGCCGACGCCGAGGAAGGCGACGTATCCGAGGTCGAGGAGGCCGGCGAGGCCGACGACGACGTTGAGGCCCAGGGCGACCGTGGCGAAGATGAGGATGTTGGCGCCGATGAGGGCGAACTGGTCGTTGGTCTGGGTGAAGGGGAAGCAGATCGCGGCGGCGAAGGCGGCGGCGAGGGTGACGGTGCGGTGCTTGGCGGTGAGGGCCGAGAGCCGCTTGAGGAGTCCGGCGCGGTTGAGGGCGGTGAAGCCGAAGGCCGCGAGGATGAGGAAGCCGATGAACAGTTCGGAGTATTCGGTGCCGATGCCGTACGCGAAGACGTAGAGGCCGGCGCCGAAGCCGGCGGCGATGATGAGGATCTCGGCCCAGGAGGGGAGGTCCTTGGCGCGGCCGGGTTCGGGGGCGGTGAGGGCGTGGCGGATGCGGCCCCAGGCGTTGGGGGTGTCTTCGTCGTCGTAGGGCTGGTCGACGGGGAGGCCGAGGGCGCCGATGACGGCGATGAGGGCGCCGATGCCGGATACCCAGGCGCCGGGTTCGAGGTTGACGAGGCCGCCGAGTTCCTGGGCGATGGCGCCGATGGCGTAGCCGGTGGTGCCGAGGACGCCGAGGGTGAGGACGAGGACGGGGCTGTTGGTGCCGCCGGGGGTGAGCCAGCCGAGGCCCTTGATGCCGTAGCCGGAGAGGGCGAACAGCAGGGTGAGGATGGTGCCGACGAGGGTGAGGACCTGGAGGCCGCCGGGGTAGCCGGTGACGGTGAGGTTGCCGGGGAACTCCTCGGTCCAGGTCCAGGCGAGGAAGGTGCCGGCGAGGGCGACGGCGGTTCCGGCGATGGTGACGATGCGTGCCACGGCCGGGGGGAGCGGGACCAGCGGAGTCGCTTGTGTGGTGGGCGACTTGGTCGCGTCGGTGGTCTTCTGGGTGGGGATGTTGGTGGTCATGGTTATCACGCCCGATCCGCGACGCGTTCGCCGAGTAGACCTTGTGGCCTGAACAGCAGGACGAGGATGAGGAGGGCGAAGGCCCATACGTCCTTCCAGGCGCCGCCGCCGAAGAGGTCCATGCCGGGGATGTCGCCGATGTAGCCGGTGGCGAGGGATTCGGCGACGCCGAGGACGATGCCGCCGAGCATGGCGCCGTAGATGTTGCCGATGCCGCCGAGGACGGCTGCGGTGAAGGCTTTGAGGCCCATGAGGAAGCCCATGCGGAAGCCGACCTGGCCGTTCTTGAGGCCGTAGGCGACGGCGGCGATGGCGGCGAACGCGGCGCCGATGGCGAAGGCCATGACGATGATGCGGTCGGTGTTGATGCCCATGAGTTTGGCGGTGTCGGGGTCTTGTGCGGTGGCCTGCATGCCGCGTCCGGAGCGGGTCTTGGTGACGAAGAGGCCGAGGGCGACCATGCACAGGGGTGCGGCGATGAGGACGAAGAGGTCGCCGCGCTGGACGTTGGCGCCGAGGACGTCGATGGGGCCGCCGCTGAACTGCGGGAAGGGGCGGTCCTTCTTGGCGTCGGGGTACCACATCCATACGGCCTGCTGGAGGACGATGGAGAGGCCGATGGCGGTGATGAGGGGTGCCAGTCGCGGGGCGGTGCGCAGGGGCCGGTAGGCGAAGCGCTCGGCTGCGGTGGCGACGGCGACGGAGACGATGACGCCGCCGAGGATCATGAGGGGGATGGCTGCGCCGAGGGCGAAGCCGTCGGGGAGGGTGAGCCAGACGGTGAGGGCCCCGAAGCCCCCGACCATGAAGATCTCGCCGTGGGCGAAGTTGATGAGCTGAACGATGCCGTAGACCATCGTGTAACCGATCGCGATGAGACCGTACATCGCGCCGAGGATGAGTCCATTGGCCAGCTGTTGCGGCAGTTCGTGCACCGCAGGGCCTCCGTTGGAGTGGTTCGGATATGGCGCCGCGCGGGAGCGCTGGTGGGCACTCCCGCGCGGCCTGGATCAATGTGAGGTGGGGAGGGTGTGTTGCTCGGCCTCGCTCAGCTGACGTTGGGTGCGGCGCTGTATTCGGGGGCCCACGCACCGTTCTTGACCTTGTAGGCGGTCATCATGTGGTTGGTGGTGTCACCGAACTCGTCGAAGGAGATGGTGCCGGTGACGCCGTCGAACTTGACCTTGGCCATGGCGTCCAGGACTGCCTTGCGGCCGTCGGACGGGACCTTGCCGTCGTTGCCCTCGACGGCGATCTTGACGGCCTCGATGATGGCCCAGGTCGCGTCGTAGGTGAGGCCGCCGTAGGCCTCGTAGGCGTCCTTGTAGCCGGCGTTCTTGTAGTTGGCGATGAATTCCTTCGCCGAGGGGAGCTGCTCGACGGGCTTGCCGACGGAGGTGGCGAGGTCGCCTTCGGCCTTCTTGTTGAGCTTGGGGAACTCGCCGGAGTAGATGCCGTCGCCGCCCATGAGCGGGATGTTCTGGCCGCTGTCCTTGAGCTGCTGGCTCAGGGGGGCGGCGGCGGGGTACTCGCCGCCGTAGTAGAGGGCGTCGGCGCCGGTCTTCTTGATCTTGGCGACGACGGCGTTGAAGTCGCGGTCGTCGGGGTTGACGTGGTCGCTGCCGACGATCTTGCCACCGAGCTTGGTGAAGTTCGTCTTGAAGGAGGCGGCGAGGCCGGCGCCGTAGGTCTTCTGGTCGTCGATCAGGTAGACCTTCTTCTTGCCGGCCTTCTGGTAGAGGTACTCGGCGGCGAAGGCACCCTGGATCTCGTCCGTGGTGGCGGTGCGGAAGAAGGTCTTGAACTGGCGGACGGACTTGCCGGTCTTCCAGCCGTCGCCCTGGGTGAGCTCGGTGCCCGTGTTGGCGGGGGAGATCTGGGTGAGGCCCGCGTCGTTGAGGGGCTTCTGCATCTGCTGGGAGACGCCGGAGTTCAGTGGGCCGACGACGCCGAGGACGGTTTTGTCGCTGATGAACTTCTGGGCGTTCTGCTGGCCGACGGAGGGCTGGGCCTGGTCGTCGGTGGCTTCGATCTTGAACTCGACGCCCTTGACGAACTCCTGCTTGTTGGCGGTCTTCACGGCGAGGTCGGCGGAGTTCTTGATGCCGAGGCCGAGCGCGGACAGGTCGCCGGTGAGCGGGGCGTCGACGCCGATCACGACGGTGGTCTTGTCTCCGCTGCTGCTCTTGCCGTCGTCGTCACGCGACCCACAGGCGGTGAGTGTCAGCGATCCCGCCGCGAGCGCGGCGGTGATGGCGATGATCGAACGTTGACGCACGAATCAGGTCCTTTCCCTGGCACGGCGGTCCCCCCTGGAACGCGCCGAGTCGAGCGCTGGGCCGAATTGACTTCGAATCCGATGGCGCGGTGACTGGGCGTGACTCTAAGCGTGTGCGGGGAAGGTGGAGGAGTGTCTGACCAAGGCTGTGACGCTCTTGTTATGACACGACGTAATGCAGAGCGGTACTCGGTGGGGGGATGCGTGGAATTCGGGCCGATTCGCCCCGTCCGCATAGTGAGAACCCGCAGGACGCGTGCTGGCCTTTTCAGCAGTGTTTTCGTTTTTGGTGATGACGAGAAGTCGTTGCCGCAGGCGACTTGAGTGCTCTTCGGGGGCGTCCGGGGCGGGGCGGGCGGCCGTAATGGGCCCCGGTTCTCCGAGGTTTGCCATTGCGCCTGCATTACGCAGAGTTACGCCAAGGAAAGGTGGACCGGCGTAGTCGACAAAGCCCCGCATTCCTGGACATGCCGGATTGCGGGGCGTGAGTCGACGAGCCGTCAGTTCTCTGTCTTGATGTGCCCCGCGTCGCCGGGCCGTACGTCCCGCAGGACGCACGTCAGGCGGGCGCTGCACACGCGCTTGCCGGCCTCGTCGCTGATCACGATCTCGTACGTCGCCGAGGTGCGTCCCCGGTGGACGGGTGTGGCGACGCCGGTGACGAGGCCGGAGCGGATGCCGCGGTGGTGGGTGCAGTTCAGGTCGACGCCGACGGCGATCTTGGAGCTGCCGGCGTGCAGCATCGCGCCGATCGACCCGATGGTCTCGGCGAGCACCGCGGAGGCGCCTCCGTGCAGCAGCCCGTAGGGCTGGGTGTTGCCCTCCACCGGCATCGTCGCGACGACCCGCTCCGCCGAGGCCTCGACGATCTCCACGCCCATGCGCGTCCCGAGGTGGCCCGCGGAGAACAGGGCGTGGAGGTCGACGCCGAGTGCCGCGTACTCGTCGATGACCTCCGGCGGGAAGTTAACGAACTGCTGCTCGCCCATGGGGCCCGGTCTCCATTCGTCGGGAGGGTCGGGCCGTCCGGCCCAACCGTCTGAGCAAACGCTCAGTCGGTGGTCGATTGTTCCAGACGTACGACGACGGACTTGCTCGCCGGGGTGTTGCTGGTGTCGGCGGTGGCGTCCAGCGGGACGAGGACGTTGGTCTCGGGGTAGTAGGCGGCGGCGCAGCCCCGCGCGGTGGGGTAGTGCACGACGCGGAAGCCGGGCGCGCGCCGTTCCACGCCGTCCTTCCACTCGCCGACCAGGTCGACGTACGAGCCGTCCGTGAGCTTCAGCGCGCGGGCGTCCTCGGGGTTCACCAGCACCACTCGGCGGCCGTTCTTGATGCCCCGGTAGCGGTCGTCCAGGCCGTAGATCGTGGTGTTGTACTGGTCGTGCGAGCGCAGTGTCTGCAACAGCAACCGGCCCTCGGGCAGTTCGGGGTACTCCACCGGCGCCGCCGTGAAGTTGGCCTTGCCGGTGGCCGTCGGGAAGCGGCGTTCGTCGCGCGGGGCGTGCGGGAGGGTGAAGCCGCCGGGGCGCGACACGCGCGTGTTGAAGTCCTCGAAACCGGGGATCACGCGCGCGATGCGGTCGCGGATCGTGGCGTAGTCCTTCTCGAACTCCTCCCACGGCACGGTGCTGTCCGCGCCGAGCACCCGGCGTGCCAGCCGGCAGACGATGGCGGGCTCCGACAGCAGGTGCGGGCTCGCGGGGGCCAGACGGCCCTGGGAGGCGTGCACCATGCCCATGGAGTCCTCGACGGTCACGAACTGCTCGCCGCCGTCCTGGAGGTCGCGCTCGGTACGGCCCAGGGTGGGCAGGATCAGGGCACGCGCGCCCGTGACGGCGTGCGAGCGGTTGAGTTTCGTCGACACGTGCACGGTGAGCCGTGCGCGCCGCATGGCGGCCTCGGTGACATCGGTGTCGGGTGAGGCGGAGACGAAGTTGCCGCCCATGGCGAAGAAGATCTTCGCCTCGCCGTCGCGCAGGGCGCGGATGGCCCGTACGACGTCGTAGCCGTGCGCGCGCGGGGGTGCGAAGCCGAACTCCTTCTGCAGGGCGTCCAGGAAGGCGGGGGCGGGGCGCTCGAAGATGCCCATCGTGCGGTCGCCCTGCACGTTGGAGTGGCCGCGCACGGGGCACACGCCGGCGCCCGGGCGGCCGATGTTGCCGCGCAGCAGCAGGAAGTTGACCACTTCGCGAATGGTCGGCACGGAGTGCTTGTGCTGGGTGAGGCCCATCGCCCAGCACACGATGGTGCGCTGCGAGGCGAGGACCATGCGCAGGGCTTCCTCGATCTCTGGCCGGGTCAGGCCGGTCGCCGCGAGTGTCTCGTCCCAGTCGGCGGCGCGGGCGGCGTCGACGAAGTCCTCGTAGCCGTGGGTGTGTTCGTGGACGAAGTCCTCGTCGACGGCGCCGGGTGTGTCGAGTATCAGCTTGTTGAGGAGACGGAAGAGGGCCTGGTCGCCGCCGATGCGGATCTGCAGGAACAGATCGGTGAGCGCGGCGCCCTTGAGCATGCCCTGCGGGGTCTGCGGGTTCTTGAAGCGCTCCAGGCCGGCCTCGGGCAGCGGATTGACGCTGATGATCTTCGCGCCGTTGGCCTTGGCCTTCTCCAGTGCGGAGAGCATGCGCGGGTGGTTCGTCCCCGGGTTCTGGCCGGCGACGATGATCAGGTCCGCCTTGTAGAGGTCCTCCAGCAGGACGCTGCCCTTGCCGATGCCGATGGTCTCCGACAGGGCGGAGCCGGACGACTCGTGGCACATGTTGGAGCAGTCGGGCAGGTTGTTGGTGCCGAGCTCGCGCGCGAAGAGCTGGTAGAGGAACGCGGCCTCGTTGCTGGTGCGCCCGGAGGTGTAGAAGACGGCCTCGTCGGGGGAGCCGAGGGCGGTGATCTCCTCGGCGATGATGTCGAAGGCGCGCTCCCAGGTCACCGGCTCGTAGTGTTCGCCCCCTTCGGGGAGGTACACGGGATGCGTGAGGCGGCCCTGCTGGCCCAGCCAGTAGCCGCTGCGGCCGGCGAGGTCGGCGACGGAGTGCGCGGCGAAGAACTCCGGGGTGACCCGGCGCAGGGTGGCCTCCTCGGCGACCGCCTTCGCGCCGTTCTCGCAGAACTCGGCCTTGTGCCGGTGGTCCGGCTCCGGCCAGGCGCAGCCGGGGCAGTCGAAGCCGTCCTTCTGGTTGACCCGCAGCAGGGTCAGCGCCGTGCGCTTCACACCCATCTGCTGCTGGGCGATGCGCAGGGTGTGTCCGATGGCCGGCAGCCCCGCCGCCGCGTGCTTCGGCTCGGCGACCTGAGGCGCGTCCTGCACCGGATCGCTCTTGGGGGGCTTCGTCGCCATCGCGCACTCTCCTTCGCGTACACAGGGGGGGACGGCATGGATCCTCCCATGTGCCGGTGGAGATGTGGGTGGGCGGGCGGGGCCGGCGGATGTGGGCCGGCGGCGGGGGTGCGCGCCTGGACGGATTCCTGCGGGGCGAGCGGGGGCGTCGGCCCGTCGACCGCGTCCTCGGGCCCGACCGTGCACCGGGGGCGGTCGACTGTCAGTGGGCCGTGGCAGGATCGGGGGCGTGGCAGAGACAGCATCGAAGAAGACCGACAACAGTTCCGGCGACAGCCGCCCGCGCCTGATGCTCATGGACGGGCACTCGCTGGCGTACCGCGCGTTCTTCGCGCTGCCCGCGGAGAACTTCACCACCGCGACGGGCCAGCCGACGAACGCGATCTACGGCTTCGCGTCGATGCTGGCGAACACGCTGCGCGACGAGGCGCCCACGCACTTCGCGGTGGCCTTCGACGTCTCCCGCAAGACGTGGCGCTCCGAGGAGTTCACGGAGTACAAGGCGAACCGCTCCAAGACGCCCGACGAGTTCAAGGGCCAGGTCGAGCTGATCGGCGAGCTGCTCGACGCGATGCATGTCTCCCGGTTCGCCGTGGACGGCTTCGAGGCCGACGACGTCATCGCCACCCTCGCCACCCAGGCCGAGGCCGACGGCTTCGAGGTGCTGATCGTCACCGGCGACCGTGACTCCTTCCAGCTGGTCAGCGAGCACACGACCGTGCTGTACCCGACCAAGGGTGTCTCCGAGCTGACCCGCTTCACCCCGGAGAAGGTTTTCGAGAAGTACGGATTGACGCCCGCCCAGTACCCGGACTTCGCGGCGCTGCGCGGCGACCCGTCCGACAACCTCCCCGGCATCCCTGGCGTCGGTGAGAAGACGGCCGCGAAGTGGATCAACCAGTTCGGTTCGTTCGCGGAACTGGTCGAGCGCGTCGACGAGGTCAAGGGCAAGGCCGGGCAGAACCTGCGCGACCACCTGGAGTCGGTCAAGCTCAACCGCCGCCTGACGGAGATGGTGCGCACCGTCGAGCTGCCCAAGACGGTCGCCGACCTCGAGCGCACGGCCTACGACCGCAAGACGGTCGCGATGGTCCTGGACACCCTGGAGATCCGCAACCCCTCACTGCGGGAGCGGCTGCTCGCCGTGGACCCGGGCGCCGAGGAGGCCGAGGCGACCCCGGTCATCGACGCCGGTGTGGAGCTGGAGGGCAAGGTCCTCGGTACCGGCGAGCTGGCCGGCTGGCTCGCCGAGCACGCCGGCGCGCCGCTCGGTGTCGCCACCGTCGACACCTGGGCGCTGGGCACCGGCTCCGTCGCCGAGGTCGCGCTCGCCGCGGGCGGCGGAGCGGCCGCCTGGTTCGACCCGTCCCAGCTCGACGAGGCCGACGAGAACGCGTTCGCGGCCTGGCTGGCCGCCCAGGACCGCCCCAAGGTCCTGCACAACGCCAAGGGCGCGATGCGGGTCTTCGCCGAGCACGGCTGGAGCGTCGCAGGCGTCTCCATGGACACCGCGCTCGCCGCCTACCTGGTCAAGCCGGGCCGCCGCTCCTTCGACCTGGACGCGCTGTCCCTGGAGTACCTCCACCGGGAGCTGGCCCCCGCCGCCACGGCCGACGGCCAGCTGGCCTTCGGCGCGGACGACGGAGCCGAGGCCGAGGCCCTGATGGTGCAGGCCCGCGCGGTCCTCGACCTGGGCGAGGCGTTCACGGGCCGCCTCGAGGAGGTCGGCGCCGCGGACCTCCTGGGCGACATGGAGCTCCCCACCTCGGCGCTGCTGGCCCGCATGGAGCGGCACGGCATCGCGGCCGACCGGGCCCACCTGGAGGCCATGGAGCAGATGTTCGCGGGTGCCGTGCAGCAGGCCGTGAAGGAGGCCCACGCGGCCGCCGGGCACGAGTTCAACCTCGGCTCGCCCAAGCAGCTCCAGGAAGTCCTCTTCGGTGAACTGGGCCTGCCGAAGACGAAGAAGACCAAGACGGGCTACACCACGGACGCCGACGCCCTCGCCTGGCTCGCGACCCAGACCGACAACGAGCTGCCGGTCATCATGCTCCGCCACCGCGAACAGGCCAAGCTCCGCGTCACCGTCGAGGGCCTGATCAAGACGGTCGCCGCGGACGGCCGCATCCACACCAGCTTCAACCAGACGGTCGCCGCGACCGGCCGCCTGTCGTCGACCGACCCGAACCTGCAGAACATCCCGGTCCGCACGGACGAGGGCAGGGCGATCCGGCGCGGCTTCGTGGTCGGAGAGGGCTTCGAATCCCTGATGACCGCCGACTACAGCCAGATCGAACTGCGCGTGATGGCGCACCTCTCCGAGGACGCGGGCCTCATCGAGGCGTTCACCTCCGGCGAGGACCTGCACACCACGGCGGCCTCCCAGGTCTTCGCGGTCGAGCCCGCCGCGGTGGACGCCGAGATGCGCCGCAAGATCAAGGCGATGTCCTACGGCCTGGCGTACGGACTGTCCGCCTTCGGCCTGTCCCAGCAGCTCAACATCGAGGCGGCCGAGGCCCGCGCCCTGATGGACGCGTACTTCGAGCGCTTCGGCGGCGTACGCGACTATCTCCGCCGGGCGGTCGACGAGGCCCGGGCGACCGGCTACACGGCCACCCTGTTCGGGCGCCGCCGCTACCTGCCCGACCTCAACAGCGACAACCGTCAGCGCCGTGAGGCAGCCGAGCGCATGGCCCTCAACGCGCCCATCCAGGGCACCGCGGCCGACATCGTCAAGATCGCCATGCTCAACGTGGACCGTGCCCTGCGCGAGGCGAACCTCAGCTCCCGCATGCTCCTCCAGGTCCACGACGAAATCGTCCTCGAAATCGCCCCCGGTGAACGCGAGGCCACAGAACAGCTCGTCCGCCACGAAATGGCCAACGCCGTCCACCTCCGCGCCCCCTTGGACGTGTCGGTCGGCGTGGGCCCGGACTGGGAATCGGCGGCTCACTAGTCCCACGGCAGGAGCCTCAGAAGCTTTCGAGGGGGTGCCGAGCACGCGCGGGTGAGGCGGGCTCGGCACCGCCCCTCGTTGCTCCGCCACAACGGCGCGTCACCAGGACGGCGCGTCACCAGGACGGCGCGGTCCGGCGGTGCCCGACGACCGCCGTACGGACGACCGACCCACCCGCACGACCAGCCGGACCGCCACACCAGCCCACCCCCGGCCGGCCGCCGCAGGCCCACTCACCCGCGTGGCCCCCGCCAGAAGGCCCCCCGGCGCCCCGGCCCGCCAAGATGCGCCCATGGGTATACACATGCTTCACCGCCGGACGGCACCCGCACGCGCCCACTCCCCGGCGATGGCACACACGCAGGCCAACGCCAAGACGGCCCACTCCGCGCCGCTCCCCGCGGTCCCGGCTCTCGCGCCGCGTGCGAGCAGCGCCCGCATCCCCACCACCCGGGCCGCAGCCGCGCGCCGGTCCCTCGCGGCATTCCGGCGCGGGATGACCGTCCGGCTGTCGCGGGATTCCGAGTCGCGAGGGACCTGGCGGCTGTGGGCCGACCTGGCCCGCGGTCACCTGGCCGGCTACGTGGCACTGCTCCTCGCACGGCTCCCCGGGCCCCGCCCGCCCCGCCGCACCCTCACCGTGTTCGTCGCGCCCCTCACCGAGCGCCCGGACGGCTCCGCTCCACGCTGACGCCCTCAGGCCGGCCGATCACACCCCGGGCGGCCGGCCGCCACACCCGGACTCCCACGGCGTACAGCAGCAGCCCCAGGACCAGCCCGGCGCCCGCCCCGAAGCACACCGTCGGGATGAGTTCCCACGGCTCGGCCCGCGCCCCCCAGTACTCCCACCACCGCGTCGCCCGCTGCACCGCCGCCACCACCGCGCACCCGCCGATCACCGCGCCGGCCCACCACCGGTCCCGCAGCGACAACGCGGGAACGCCCGCCGGTTCGCCCGAGGGCGCCCGACGCAGCGCGCGCAGCAGGAACACGGCGATGACGACCGCGGCCACGGCCGAACCGCCGTACTGCAGGTACCAGTACAGCGGCGAGCCCGCCACCTCCTGCCCGAGGACGGGAAACAGCCGCATGCCCCACCGGTCGAGGTGCGTGAACGCGTCCCACACGACATGGGTCAGCGCGCCGAGCACCGCGGAGACGTACCACCACAGCAGCAGGGACGCACGTACGCGCGCGCGTGGTGTCCCGCAGCGCAGCAGGGCGGCCGTCCGCGCCTGCCTGGGCCGCGGCAGCAGCGCGACCAGCGGCTCGCGCACCAGCAGCCACAGGCCCACCAGCGCCCAGGTGATGAGAACGTCGACCGTGAACACGCCCGGGAAGGAGTGGGTGACGTCACCGAACTCCATCGCCCCGGACAGGACACTCGCTGCGTAATAGGTCATGTCGGGAGAGAAGGAGCCCGCGACGAGCACGGCCGGTACCAGTCGCCCCCGGCCTGTTCCGTCGGTGCGCACGACGGGCAGCACGGCGGCCGCATGGCTCAGAGTGAACGGCAACTGGGCCCCCCGGGACGGACGTCGGCCGGTCCCCCCGACCCACTGATCGACGCCGTCCAGTATGCGGGATGGCCAGTGGGTGAAAATCGGGTGCGAACAGGTGTCCATGTAAAGCGAGTTGTCGTAGGGTCGCCTGGGCCCCCGTGTCGGGGGCAGTACAAGTGGGACAACATGGCCGCACCCCGGCCGACCGGCGAATCGAACGCTCCACGCGTGCAACCCCGAGGGCGGGTCGATCGTCAGAACAGGTCGAGGCACGGAGTCGAGCACAGGGCGAAGTACCGGCCGAGCAGGGCATACAGGACACGGGCGCTCAGGCGTCCACGGGAGGGGTTCACTCTATGGCGGCGCAATTCGGCGTGAGGCTCCGCAAGACGGCGTTCACCACCGCCGTGGCCGCGGCGGCGGTCGCGGCTCTGTCCGCCTCCCAGGCGCCGGGAGTGACGACCGAGGAACCCGGCAGACAGTCCACCGCCGACGCCCAGTCCACGCCCACTGCGAACCCCGACGGCAGTGCGACCGGCAACTCGCCGTACTACACGGACCTGCCGCCGCTGAACAGCCCGACGCCGTTGCCGACTCCGAGCGCCACCACCCCGGCCGACCCGGGCGCGTCCGAGGCCGGCATCCCCGCGACCGTCCTCGACGCCTACAAGAAGGCCGAGGCCGAACTGGCCGCGTCCAAGCCGGGCTGCAACCTGCCCTGGCAGCTCCTCGCCGCCATCGGCAACGTCGAGTCGGGTCAGGCCCGCGGCGGTCGCGTGGACGCGAGCGGCACCACCATCTCGCCGATCCTGGGCCCGCAGCTCGACGGCAACGGTTTCGCGCTCATCAAGGACACCGACAACGGCGCGTACGACGGCAACAGCGCGTACGACCAGGCCATCGGTCCCATGCAGTTCATTCCGTCCACCTGGGCCTGGGCGGGCCGCGACGGCAACGACGACGGCAAGAAGGACCCCAACAACGTCTACGACGCCGCGCTCGCGGCGGGCCACTACCTGTGCCGCAACGGCTGGGACCTGTCCACCCAGTCCGACCTCAACCGCGCGATCCTCAGCTACAACAACTCGCAGGACTACCTGAACCTCGTCCTGTCGTGGCTGGAGTACTACCGCAAGGGCACCCACGAGATCCCGGACGGCACCGGCAGCGTCCCCTCGAACCGCAGCGACGAGGGCACGGGTGGGTCCACCGGCTCCTCGCCGTCCACGACCCCGCCGAAGAAGCCGAAGCCCAGCCCCGAGCCGAACAAGCCCGGCGGCGGCTCGACAAAACCCGGCGGCGGCTCGACGAACCCGGGCACCGACCCGACCACGCCCAGTGAGCCGACCCCGCCCGGCACCCCCGTCCCGACGCCCACCGACACGGTGGATCACCTCGAGGACGCGGGCACCGCCACGCTCACGGCGACCGCCGGCGACCGGTTCACCAAGAGGATCAGCACCCGCGCCGAGACCAAGTCCGGCGCGGCCGTCGCCAAGGTCAGGGTCCGCTTCACCATCGTCGGCGACACCGACGCCACCTTCACCGGCGGCGAGAGCGTCGCCACGACCGTCACCGACGGCTCCGGTGTCGCCGTGACGCCCCTGCTCCAGGCGGGCGAGAAGACCGGGAACTTCACGGTCCGCGCCGTCGTCGTCGGCCGTGCGCTGCCCGGTCTCGACTACCGGGCGACCGTCACCGCCCGCGCCGCCGACGCCCTCGCCCGCACCAGCGCCACCGTGCTGACCTGTGTCGCGGGCGGCGAGTTCGCCGACCAGGTCCAGGTGAAGGCCACCTACAAGGGCGCCGTGGCGGACAAGGTCGCCGCCACCGCCACCCTCGTCAAGTCCGCGGACGACGCGACCGTGAACGACAAGGGCCCCTACTTCAAGGACGCCGACGGCAAGACCGTCCGCACCCTGACGGGGCTGCAGACCGACGCGAACGGCCTGCTCACGCTGCCGAAGCTGTACGCCGACGACACCGCCGGCACGTACCTGCTGCGCATCACCACCACCGGTGGCGCGACCCTCACGGTCGAACTGACCGTGACGGCACCCGAGGTGTCCCCGAGCCCGACGGACAGCACGTCGGCGACCCCCTCGGAGAGCACGTCCCCGAGCGAGTCCTCGAGCACGTCGCCGAGCCCCACGGCGTAGCACCGGCCAGTTCCCGTACGACGACGGCGGCGTCCCTCCCCACCGGGAGGGGCGCCGCCGTCGTGTGCGACGTGTTCTCATCTCACGCGGCCGTTGCTACGGTGCCCGACCTGACGAACCATCAGCTTCCGTGGTCGCTTCACCGGGAGGCCCGCATGCGCGCCCTGATCGCCGCCGCGACCGGCCTCGCCGTCGCGCTCGCCCTGATGTTCACCCTCACCGCGATCGGCACACCCACCGGCCACACGTCCCCCAAGCCGCTGCTGACCACGGTGCCCGCACACCCGTGACCGTCCACTCGGGAAGGAGGCCGAGATGCACCGCAAGGCCAGTCTGGTCCTGCTCGCCCTCGCCGTGTTCTTCGCGGCACTCTCACCACTGACGCGCTGGTACGCCTTCCCGCGCCTGGCCAAGATCCCGGCCGGGCAGTACCAGGACATGGTCCTGGAGGCGAAGAACGCCACCCTCCTCGACTACGGCAGCATGCGGGCCCGCACCGTCCCCAAGGTCACCATCGTGCAGACCCTCAAGGGCAACGTGGAGGCCGCCGAGAAGATCGAGAAGACGGCCGGTCGGGACGTCGTCGTCTGGGACGGCCTCTCCTACATCCAGGGCCCCGACGGCAAGATGGTCTCCAAGGTCCCCGAGCGCTACATCTTCGACGCCCACACCCAGGAACCCGTCCACGCCACCGGCGAGATGGTCGACGGCGACCCCGTCAGACGGGAGGGCATCGAGTTCAAGTTCCCGTTCCTGACGGAGAAACGGGACTACGCCTACTTCGACGCCCAGGCACGCGTGACGGCCCCCATCCACTACAAGGGCACCCAGAACTTCCGCGGTGTGGAGGTCTACTACTTCGAGCAGACCATCCCCTGGACGAAGGTCAGGATGCCCAGGACCATGCCCGTCCAGGGCATCACGCCCGAGACGGTCGCCAAGACCGGCACGACCCGCTGGTACACCACCGTCCGCAAATTCTGGGTCGAGCCCCTCACCGGCGCACCCGTCAACGGCGAGGAGATCCACAAGGAGGAACTGCGCGGCGGAACGCTGCTCGGCGGCCGCGAGAAGGTGACGGCCTTCGCCGGGCACGTGAAGATGCGCGAGGACTACATCGAGCACACGGTCGACCTCGTCAAGTCCAACCGCACGCTGGTGCTGCTGATGACGTCGTACCTGCCGTGGGGCTTCCTCACCCTGGGCGTGCTGCTGCTGGCCCTCTCCCTCTACCTGGAGGCGCGCGGACGCCGCCCGGCCGATCCGGTGCCCACGCGCGCCACCGAGCCGGAACCGGTCACCGCCTGAGACGTGCGTTGGTGTGCCGGGTCGGCTCCGCGGTGGCGGGATCCTCGGGCCACGGGTGCTTCGGATACCGGCCGCGCAGTTCCGCCCGTACGCCCCTGTAGCCGTCCTTCCAGAAGGAGGCGAGGTCGGCTGTCACGGCCGCGGGCCGCCCGGCGGGGGAGAGGAGGTGCACCAGCAGCGGCACACCGGCCACCTCGGGCGACCGCTCCAGCCCGAACATCTCCTGCAACTTCACGGCGAGGACGGGCCGCTCGGGATCGCCGTAGTCGATCCGGATCCTGGACCCACTCGGTACGGAGATCCGCTCCGGCGCGAGCTCGTCCAGCCGCCCGGCCTGCCCCGAGGCCCACGGAAGCAGCCGGGAGAGAGCGTCCCCCGCGTCGATCCTCGCAAGGTCCGCGCGCCGCCGGGCCCTGCTCAACTCGGGCTCCAACCAGTCCTCCACGCGCGCGTGGAGCGCTTCGTCGGACACGTCCGGCCAGGGCTCCCCGAGATGCAGCCGCAGAAAGGCCAGCCGCTGCCGCAGCACGCCCGCCTCCGGCGACCACCGCAACACCCCGAACCCCTCCTGCCGCAGCCCCTCGACCAGCGCGTTCCGTACGAGCCCTGGATCGGCGTCCGCCAACGGCCGCACCGCCAACTCCACCGCCCCCAGCCGCTCCACCCGCCGCGCGACGACGTCCCCGCCGGCCCAGTGCACCTCGTCCCCCTCGGAGAGCAGCGCCGCCGCCGCCATCCGCGCGATCCCCTCGTCCACAGCAGCCCCGAGCTGCACCCGCGCGTGCCCCCTGCCGACGGGCCGGTCCGCGACCGCGACAGCGATCCAGGGGGCGCCCCGCAACTCGCTGCCGTCGCGGAGCTCGGCGCGGGTGCCGGACACCATGAGACAGGACTCCCCGTCGGTCTTCGCCACCCGCTCGGGAAAGGCGAGGGCACCGACGAGCCCGGCGACCGAGTCGTCCCCGATCTTCCCGTCCACCCTCACGGGACGGGCGTCACGGGTGGGCGGACGGGCGAACTCCGTGGCGACGGCCCGTAGACGCCGTACCTCCGCGCGCCACCGCCCCGCGTAGGCGTCACCCCCGCGCCGGGCGGCCCGCACAGCGGACGCGAGGTCGTCCCCGTACTCCCGGGGCGCCTCCTCGCTCAGCAGCGCCACGATCTCCGCGGCCCGCTCCGCACCCACCACCGGCGCCGAGTCGAGCAGCGCGCGCCCCAGGCGGGGATGCAGGCCCACCCGTGCGAGACGCACGCCGCGGTCCGTGGCCCGGCCGACGGAGTCGATCGCGCCGACCGCGGTCAGCACTTCGCGCGCCGCCGCCATCGCACCGCCCGGCGGTGGGTCCAGCAAGGCGAGACCGGAGGCGTCCGGATCGCCCCAGCACGCCGCCTGGAGGGCGAACGCGGTCAGGTCGGCCACCTTGATCTCGGGGGACGGGAAACGCGGCAGACGCGCGTCCTCGGCCTCCGCCCAGCAGCGGTACACCGCCCCCGGCGCCTCACGTCCGGCACGCCCCGCCCGCTGCCGCCCCGCCGCCTGCGAGGCCCGTACCGTCGTCAACGCGCTCAACCCGCGCGCGTGATCCACGCGGGGCTCGCGCGCCAGCCCCGAATCGACGACCACCCGTACACCCGGAACCGTCAGCGACGACTCGGCCACCGACGTGGCGAGCACGACCCGGCGCCGGACTCCCGGAGACAGCACCGCGTCCTGCACGGCCGCCGGCGCCCGCCCGTGCACCTGGAGCACCTCCACGTCCCCGGCCTCGCACGACTCCCCGAGCTGCCCGGCGACCCGCGCGATCTCACCGACGCCCGGCAGGAAGCACAGGACGTCCCCCGACCGCTCGGCCAGCGCCCGCCGCACCACCGACGCCACATGGGTCAGCAACGCGGGATCGACCCGCATGCCGTGCGGCGGCCGTACCGGCCGTGCCGGCGGCGCCCAGACCACCTCCACCGAATGCGCGGCACCCTCCGCCACCACCACCGGCGCCCCGCCCAGCAGCCGCGCCCACCCGTCGGCGTCGGTCGTCGCCGACGCGGCCACCAGACGCAGCTCCGGCCGCAACGTCTCCCGCACGTCCCACAGGAAGGCCGCCGCCGTGTCGGCGTCCAGGTGCCGCTCGTGGCACTCGTCGAGCACCACCACGTCGACGCCTGACAGCTCCTGGTCCCGTTGCAGCCGCTGGAGCAGCACGCCGGTCGTCACGACCTCCACGCGCGCGTGCCGGCCGACCACCCGCTCACCGCGCACGGTGTAGCCGACGCTCTCGCCGACCTTCTCGCCCAGCAGCCACGCCATCCGCCGGGCCGCCGCCCGCGCCGCGATCCGCCGCGGCTCGGCCACGACCACGCGCCGCGCCGGGCCCTCGCCCAGCAGTCCCGCCAGCGCCAGGGGCACCAGCGTCGTCTTGCCGGTGCCGGGCGGCGCCACCAGCACGGCGGTGCCCTGCCCTTCCAGCGCGTCGTTCAGCGTCGGCAGGGCCCCGCGTACGGGCAGCGCGTCGAGAGCGTCGTAACGGATCACGCCCCCAGTGTCGTACGGCCCCGGAAACGCCCCCCACGCGCGTGTGGGCCGACCTCAGCTCCGCTCGCACACGAAGATGGCCGTCCCCGGGATCAGGTTTCCGCGCAGCGGCGACCAGCCGCCCCACTCCGACGAGTTCCAGGCCGGCCACTCCGGCTCGACGAGGTCGACGAGGCGGAAGCCGGACGCCACGATGTCGCGGACGCGGTCGCCGAGCGTCCTGTGGTGTTCGACGTACACCGCGCGGCCGTCCTCGCCCTGCTCGACGTACGGCGTGCGGTCGAAGTACGAGGCGGACACCGACAGCCCCTCGGGGCCGGGCTCGTCCGGGAACGCCCAGCGGACGGGATGGGTGACCGAGAAGACGAAGCGGCCGCCCGGACGCAGCACCCGGCGCACCTCGCGCAACACCAGGCGCGGGTCCGCCACGAACGGCAGCGCCCCGTACGCCGAGCACGCCAGGTCGAAGGAGGCGTCCGCGAAGGGCAGCGCGCCCGCGTCCGCGCACACGAGAGGAAACGATCCGCCGATGCGCAGCGCGTGCTGGAGCTGACGGTGGGAGAGGTCCAGGGCGACGGGCCGGGCCCCCTGGGCGGCCAGCCAGCGCGAGCACTGGGCCGCGCCGGCGCCGATCTCCAGGACGTCCTTGCCCTTCAGGTCCTCCGGCGGGCCGAGCAGCTCCGCCTCGACCTCGTCGAGGCCCTCGGGGCACCACACGAAGCGGTCGTCGCCCAGGAACGTGCCGTGCTCGACCTGGTACTCGTCCGCGTTGCGGTCCCACCAGCCCCGACTGGCTCGGGAGCTCTCCGTGACGTCGGCGTCACGCCGGGTGGCTTCCGGTTCGAACGCATCGGGCTCTTGGATGATCGGCTCCCTCGTCGTACTCTTCCGTTCATCCCGTCCTGGGCGTGTCGCGGGAGAGGTGTTTCCGGCCTGTGTGGCCTCGTGGAACGTTTCTTGTGCCGGTTATGCGGCGATCCGCCCCGGGTGTGCGCCTTCGCGCATTGACCCTGCCTGGCTGCCCCCGTATGCTACAAGTTGCGCTGCGGGCCTGCGCACCTCAGACGTAGCAGGCTGCGCTCGCATCTGTTGTAGTCCCCTCGGTTGTCGAGGCGCCACCTGTGGTTTTGTGTGGCGCTTCCTTGGCTGTCCGGCTTCTTCAGAGCGAAACGGGCTCCCGGCGTAAGCAGTACCTACGACTTCAATGTCCGTACCGGAGCCCTTTCCCACATGACGAGCAGCACCGAGACCACCGCCACCACCCCGCAGGTAGCGGTCAACGACATCGGTAACGAGGAAGCCTTCCTCGCCGCGATCGACGAGACGATCAAGTACTTCAACGACGGCGACATCGTCGACGGCGTCATCGTGAAGGTCGACCGGGACGAGGTCCTGCTCGACATCGGTTACAAGACCGAAGGCGTTATCCCGAGCCGCGAGCTCTCGATCAAGCACGACGTCGACCCCAACGAGGTCGTCGCCGTCGGTGACGAGATCGAGGCCCTGGTCCTCCAGAAGGAGGACAAGGAAGGCCGCCTGATCCTCTCGAAGAAGCGCGCCCAGTACGAGCGTGCCTGGGGCACCATCGAGAAGATCAAGGAAGAGGACGGGATCGTCACCGGTACCGTCATCGAGGTCGTCAAGGGTGGTCTCATCCTCGACATCGGCCTCCGTGGCTTCCTCCCGGCCTCCCTGGTCGAGATGCGCCGCGTTCGCGACCTCCAGCCCTATGTGGGCAAGGAGCTCGAGGCCAAGATCATCGAGCTGGACAAGAACCGCAACAACGTGGTCCTGTCCCGCCGTGCCTGGCTGGAGCAGACCCAGTCCGAGGTCCGCCAGACGTTCCTCACGACCCTCCAGAAGGGTCAGGTCCGTTCCGGTGTGGTCTCCTCGATCGTCAACTTCGGTGCCTTCGTGGACCTGGGTGGCGTCGACGGTCTGGTCCACGTCTCCGAGCTGTCCTGGAAGCACATCGACCACCCCTCCGAGGTGGTCGAGGTCGGCCAGGAGGTCACGGTCGAGGTCCTCGACGTCGACATGGACCGCGAGCGCGTCTCCCTGTCGCTGAAGGCGACCCAGGAAGACCCGTGGCAGCAGTTCGCCCGCACCCACCAGATCGGCCAGGTCGTGCCCGGCAAGGTCACGAAGCTGGTTCCGTTCGGTGCGTTCGTCCGCGTGGACGAGGGCATCGAGGGTCTGGTCCACATCTCCGAGCTGGCCGAGCGCCACGTGGAGATCCCGGAGCAGGTCGTCCAGGTCAACGACGAGATCTTCGTCAAGGTCATCGACATCGACCTCGAGCGTCGTCGCATCAGCCTCTCGCTGAAGCAGGCCAACGAGTCCTTCGGTTCCGACCCGGCCTCGGTCGAGTTCGACCCGACGCTGTACGGCATGGCCGCGTCGTACGACGACCAGGGCAACTACATCTACCCCGAGGGCTTCGACCCCGAGACCAACGACTGGCTCGAGGGCTACGAGACCCAGCGCGAGGCGTGGGAGACCCAGTACGCCGAGGCGCAGCAGCGCTTCGAGCAGCACCAGCAGCAGGTCATCAAGTCCCGCGAGGCGGACGAGAAGGCCGCTGCCGAGGGTGGCGACACCGCGGGTGCGGCTCCGGCCGCCGGTGGTGGCGGCGGTTCGTACTCCTCCGAGGGCCCGGACAACTCCGGTGCGCTGGCCTCGGACGAGGCGCTTGCCGCTCTCCGTGAGAAGCTGGCCGGTGGCCAGAGCTGATCGCTGCCGCTGAGGCTTAGCCGATAGCAACTGAGGGCCCGCACCTTTGAGGTGCGGGCCCTCAGTGGTGCCGGGGAGTGGTCTGTCGTTCGGCCGCCGGCCGGTGGGGACTGATCGCGCCCACGCGGCGGAGCCGCACATCGACAACAGCCCCACGCCCCTTGGGGGTGTCGCCCGACTCGGCTGATCATGGGTCCTGAGCGGGAATGCCCGCGCCTCCACGTGCGTTGAGAGATATGAACACGAGGAGGAGCGGTCCAAGTGCTTGATCCGCAGGGTTTGTACGCATGGGAGCCGAAGGGGCTGGGCGTCGTCGACATGGCGCTGGCTCAGGAGTCGGCCGGTCTTGTCATGCTCTACCACTTCGACGGATACATCGACGCGGGCGAAACCGGTGACCAGATCGTCGACCGGCTCCTCGACTCGCTGCCCCACCAGGTCGTCGCGCGCTTCGACCACGACCGGCTCGTGGACTACCGCGCGCGCCGCCCGCTGCTGACCTTCAAGCGTGACCGTTGGAGCGGGTACGAGGAGCCGGCCATCGAAGTGCGGCTCGTGCAGGACGCCACGGGGGCGCCCTTCCTGCTCCTGTCCGGGCCGGAACCGGACGTGGAGTGGGAGCGCTTCGCCGCGGCCGTCCAGCAGATCGTGGAGCGACTCGGGGTCCGCCTGTCCGTGAACTTCCACGGCATCCCCATGGGTGTCCCGCACACCCGGCCGGTCGGTCTCACCCCGCACGGCAGCCGCACCGACCTCGTACCGGGCCACCGCAGCCCCTTCGACGAGGCGCAGGTCCCCGGCAGCGCCGAAGCGCTCGTCGAGTACCGCCTCATGGAGGCCGGGCACGACGTCCTGGGCGTCGCCGCGCACGTGCCGCACTACATCGCCCGCTCCCCGTATCCGGACGCGGCACTGACCGTCCTGGAGGCCGTCACGGCGGCGACCGGACTGGTCCTGCCCGGCATCGCGCACTCCCTGCGCACGGACGCCCACCGCACCCAGACGGAGATCGACCGGCAGATCCAGGAGGGCGACGAGGAACTCACCGCCCTCGTCCAGGGCCTCGAGCACCAGTACGACGCCGCCGCCGGTGCGGAGACCCGGGGCAACATGCTCGCCGAGGCCGCCGACATCCCGTCCGCGGACGAGATCGGCCGCGAGTTCGAGCGGTTCCTGGCGGAGCGGGAGGGCGAGGGCTGACACGGCCGACTCCCACCGGGTCGGTGGCCGACGGCAGGCTCTAAGCTTCCGCTCATGTTGAAGGTGGGCCTGACCGGCGGTATCGGCGCCGGCAAGAGCGAGGTGTCGCGGCTGCTCGTCGAGTGCGGTGCCGTGCTGATCGACGCGGACCGCATCTCGCGCGAGGTCGTGGCGCCGGGAACACCCGGGCTCGCGGCGGTCGTCGACGCCTTCGGCCCGGACGTGCTGGCGGCGGACGGCAGCCTGGACCGCCCCAAGCTGGGCTCCATCGTCTTCGCGGACCCGGACCGGCGCGCCGCCCTGAACGCGATCGTGCACCCCTTGGTGGGCGCCCGCTCCCGTGAGCTGGAGGCCGCCGCCCCCGAGGACGCCGTCGTCGTCCACGACGTCCCGCTCCTCACGGAGAACGGCCTCGCACCGCTCTACGACGTCGTGATCGTCGTCGACGCGAGCACCGAGACCCAGCTCGACCGGCTGGTGCGGCTGCGCGGGATGACCGAGGAGGACGCACGCGCGCGTATGGCCGCCCAGGCGACCCGCGAGAAGCGCAGGGAGATCGCGGACATCGTCATCGACAACGACGTACCGCTCCAGGATCTGCGGCGGCGGGTGCGCGAGGTGTGGACGGAGCTCGTGGAGCGGGCCGGGACGCCCACGCCGTAACGGATGGGGAATATCAGCCACGGTCGCGGCGTTGAACAGCTTGAGTGAGGGAAGGACTTTTCCGTGCCCGATACCAGCGGTTCGACCGGACGTTCTCCGGAGACTCACGTCATCGACTACCGTGCCGCCGAGCAGCTGCTCGCCGCACGGGACCCGCGGGGCGCGGTGAAGCTGCTCGACGGAGTCATCGCCGCGCACCCCGAGAACACCGCCGCACGGCTGCTGCGCGCGCGAGCCTTCTTCGCCGCCGCGCAACTACGGCCCGCCGAGCTGGAGTTCAATGTCGTCCTGGAGCGCGAGCCGGACAACGCGTTCGCGCACTTCGCGCTCGCCCGCACCTATGAGCGCCAGGGGCGCGAGGACCAGGCCAAGCGCCACTTCCGCCTGGCGGCCGCACTGGACCCGAACCCGCAGTACCTGAAGGCTGCCCGCTTCGACTCGTGAGGACCGCCTGCCCGGGCAGCACACCTAGGGCCTGTCGTTTGGATCAGGTCGCAGGAAATCGACGCGGGCTGGTCAGCGCCGGTGAGCGGGGTTTGGTGCGTGCAGCTGCAAGGCGGAGGAGGGCGTCGATGCGGAGCATCGGCAACCGACGACAACGCCGCAGATGGGCGTGCCAGACCCCGCGTCTGCGACGTGATTCAAACGACAGGCCCTAGGGATAACGGTGCCGCGGCGGATCGTACGGAGGGACGTCGCGGCCCGGCTGATAGTGCGGGCCCTGGCGGATGTGCCTGAGGATCATCGTCATGTCGACGGTGATCACCACCCAGAGCACCCCGCAGGCGGCTGCCCACCCGGGACGCCCGGCGAGCGCGAACGCGACCGTTCCGAAGATCGCCCAGAGCAGCCCCCACACGGCCAGCCAGAAGCGGACCCGCAGTGCACTGCGCGCCGTCCTCGGCTCACTGCCCGTACGCATCGGGATCACGCTCCTCCCAGCAACGTACTCTTCGGTTCGGACGTTCTCCAAGCCGTCCCACGAGGGGGATCATCGCGTGCTTCCGGATGCCGACGAACTGGCCGAGGTGCTCGTCGACCTCGCCGTACCGCACGAGGACATCAACGACGTCGTCCGCATGGGCCGACGGGTGAGGGACGACCCCGAACTGCTGCACGCCCTGACACAGGCGGTCGAGGAGCTGGTCCGGGACATGGGGGAGATCCGCGGCGTGATCGACCTGCCCGACCTCGACTGGCCGTCGGGCCCCCTCCAGCGGTTCTTCCCGCTGTACGTCCTCGTCGCGGCCCTGCCGTATGTGCGGGCCCATCATCGTGACCGGGGCGTGCCGGTTGAGGTCGCCCGGCGCACCCTGGCCGACGCCGGCCGCAACGTCGCCGCGCACCGCAGGACGTACGGCACGGGCGGGATGCTGGTGCCGCACTGGCTGTCGCTGCACTTCCACGGTGAGCTGTACCAGCTGGGGCGGCTGCAGTTCCAGCGCGACCGGGTCGGCCGACGGGCCGGTGCCGCCATCGCGGCGGAGGGGTTCGGTCATGGCCCCGGGGACCTGGGGCTGGGCCTGCACATACCCGACTTCCTCGGCCCGTTGACCTCGGAGGCCTGCGACCGGTCCCTGGCGCTGGGCCGGGAGTTCTTCGCCCGCCACTACCCCGAGGAGCCCTACCGGGTGGCGACGTGTGCGTCATGGCTGCTCGATCCGCAGCTCAGGGAGTACCTGCCCGAGGACTCCAACATCGTCCGCTTCCAGAAGCGGTTCCGCATCAGCCACATGGGGTCGGAGCCGGAGGACGACACGCCGGTCCGCTTCGTCTTCGGCACGGGTGAGCCCCTCGACCGGTTGCCCCGCAGGACCGTCCTGGAGCGGGCGGTCGTGGACCATCTGCGGAAGGGCGGGCACTGGTACGTGGGGCACGGCTGGTTTCCGTTGTAAAAGCTTGCGCCACTCGAACGGGTGAACGTGGGGCGGACGGGAACCGCCTTGCGGAGGCGGGCCGTTGGACGGGCATGGAACTGAAAATGCGTACGGGACATCAGGGGACGGGGCCCGGGGCGATCACCCCGGACGGCTGCGCGGTCGATCTCTACTCACGACTGCCCGTCGGATCCGAGCCGGACATCATCGCGGCGGCCGTGCCCGCGGGCGCGCGCATCCTGGAACTGGGCAGCGGCGTGGGTCGGATGACCCACCCGCTCGTGGAGCGCGGGTTCACGGTCACGGCGGTCGACGAGTCCGCGGAGATGCTGGAGCGCGTCCGTGGGGCCCGCACGATACACAGCCCGATCGAGGGCCTCGACCTGGGCGAGACGTTCGATGTGGTGCTGCTCGCGTCGTTCCTCGTCAACACCGGTGACGTCGAGGTCAGGCGAGGGCTGCTGCGCACCTGTCTACGGCACCTCGCGGACGGCGGCTGCGTGCTGATCCAACGCGAGGGCGACGATTACCACACCGACCTGCCCCGCGAACGCGTCGACCCGACCGGCTTCACCTTACGGATCGTGTCGTCGGTACCGGTCGGCGACGGGGTCAACTCGGTCCATGCGGAGTACGAGTTCCCGGACGCGACGTGGACTCAGACGTTCCAGGCCCGGCCGATGGCCCGGGAGGAGTTCGAGGCGGCACTGGCGGAGGAGGGGCTGAGGGTGGACAGATACCTGACGGAGGATCGGATCTGGGTGAGGGCGATGCCGATGAGTTCCTGAGCGGGCGCCGGTCTACCTGTGTACAACCAGCCCGCTGCACACCTGAGCTACCGAACACTTGCCCAGCGCTCCACTCCTCAGGGTGGAGGTGTAGGGCATCCTGCCGGTAGTGGCCCGGAGGGGCGCAGCGGCATGGCTAAGATCGCCTTGTCCGACAACGGAGTTGTGGGACCTACCGCCGGACGGGCGGGAAGTCAGGCCTGCGGAGGCCGTGTAAGACCGACCCTCACCGGTCGGCGGTGGCCTGTGAAACAGGAACCCATGGTGGTACCGCGATGGGCCCCCTGCTCGAGCGAAGCCGAGAGTTGGGGGAGGTACGGACCGGAATCTCCTGCCCTCGGGCAGGAGAGGGCGTCAATTCGACGGTCAGTACGCGGCGACACCGGTCATCCTGATGGCGCCGCTCGTCCTGATCGCCTGGGCCCGGCGTGAGCAGAACGCCGAGCTGCTGCGCCGCGTCCACAGTCCGGTGGATCGCGTTCAGCGCCCGCCCGGGCCGCCGCCCGGGGTGCCCGGGTGACCTCCAAAGCCGCCGAGGCTGCGGAGCCTTTCCAGCTCGCGGCGGTCCCGCTTGGTGGGGCGGCCGGTACCGCGGTCGCGGATGCCGGCGGGGGCGAGGGCCTCGCGGGGCGGGGGCGGGGGACTGTTGTCGATGTAGCACTGCACCGCGACCGGGGCGCCGACCCGCTTGCGGATGAGGCGCTTGACCACGACGATCCGCTCACGGCCCTCGTGCCGGAGGCGGACCTCGTCGCCCACGCGTACGGAGTACGCGGGCTTCACACGCTCGCCGTTCACCCGCACGTGACCGCCCTTGCAGGCGGCGGCGCCCTGGGAGCGGGTCTTGATCAGACGTACGGCCCAGATCCAGCTGTCGATGCGCACGCTCTCACCGCCGGCGGGCCCGGCGGCCTCGGCGGCGGACACCGCGGCGGCGACACTCGGGTCCCCGTGATCCGTGCCGGCCGCGGGGCGCGTGGCCTCCCGCGGGGGCTCGCCCGCCGCGTCCGGCGTGTCGTGGTTCGCACCATCAGCAACCATGTCTCGACCTTAGCTCCCGGTGCCGGTCGGAGCGGACGGGATTTCCGCGTGGGGGGAGGTTCCGCGTGCGGGGGAGGGAAGGGGGGAGAGGGGGAGGAACGGGCGCCCTCGGCCGCTGGAGAGGGAGGGTCCTACGGTGGGGGCATGGACAGCAGCCCCGCAACAGGCATCCCCGGCCTTGATCGGCGCGTCTCAGGATGTCGGGCGTGCCCGAGGCTGGTGGAGTGGCGGGAGGAGGTGGCGCGGACCAAGCGGGCCGCCTTCGCCGAGTGGACGTACTGGGGGAGGCCGGTTCCGGGATTCGGCCCGGCGGACGCCCGGCTGCTGATCGTGGGGCTCGCTCCCGCCGCGCACGGCGGGAACCGGACGGGCCGGATGTTCACCGGGGACCGGTCCGGGGACGTGCTGTACCAGGCGCTGTACGACGTGGGGCTGGCGAACCAGCCGAGCTCGGTCAGTGCCGACGACGGCCTGGAGCTGTACGGCGTGCGGGTCACCGCGCCCGTGCACTGCGCGCCGCCCGAGAACAAGCCCACCCCGCGGGAGCGGGACACCTGCCGGTCGTGGCTCGTGCAGGAGCTGCGGTTGCTGCGGCCGACGCTGCGGGCCGTGGTCGTGCTCGGTGCGTTCGGCTGGCAGGCTGCGCTGCCCGCGTTCGCGGAGGCGGGCTGGGCGGTGCCCCGGCCGCGCCCGGCCTTCGCCCATGGCGCACGGGTGTCCCTCGACGGACTCGACCAGGTCGAGCCCGGCAGCCCCCACCGTCCCGCCCCGCTCGAGATCTTCGGCTGCTTCCACGTCAGTCAGCGCAACACCTTCACCGGTCGGCTCACCCCCGAGATGCTGAGGGAGGTGCTGCGCACGGCGGCGGTCGCGGCCCGTCTGCCGACGCGGGACTGACCGCGATCCTGATCGCGGCTACGGACAAGTGCGCCCGCCCCCGCTGACCCGAGAGGGGTCGGCACAGAGTTCAGGCAGGCGGGTGTTCGACATGTTCCCCGAACAAGTGACGCACCGTCGAGCGGTAGTTGGCCCGCACGTGGGCGAGTGCGTGGGCCCGGGCCCGCTCGGGGTCTCCGGAGACGATGGCCTCGTACAGGTCGCGGTGCTCGGTGAGGAGCTGGGGCCACTCCTCGTTCTGCCGGGTGAGCCAGCGCAGGCGGCCGTCGACCGGTTCCATGACGGAGATCAGCAGGTTGTTGCCGGCGAGCGCGAGAATGCGATCGTGGAAGCGGGTGTTGACGTCGGTGATCGTCTCGGCATCCCCGGCCTCGGTGGCGCGCGCCGCGCTCTCCAGCAGCTCCCGCAGCTCGGCCAGAGCCTGAGGCGTCGCCCGTGAGGCGGCCAGTCCCGCCGCGTACACCTCCAGCGCCTCGCGCAGCTCGAAGAGTTCCTTGACGTCGGTCGGGGTGAGCCGGCGCACCACCGTGCGGCGCGGGGTCTCGAACAGGACGAAGCCCTCGGCGACCAGGGCCCGGATCGCCTCTCTGACCGGCACCCGGGACACCCCGAACCGTTCCGCCAGCTCGCGTTCGACGAGCCGGTCGCCGGGGCCCAGGCGGCCCGCGATGATGTCCTGCCGCAGGGTCGCCAGGACCCGCTCGCGTACCGCGCCGAGCGGTTCGATCTTCGCCATGGGGCCATCTTCGCCGACGCGAGGACTCTTTTACGCGGCCGTAACCGCACGGACATCGGTCACGAGGGTTGACGGCAGGACCATGACCCCAGTTTGGTATACCAAACACGGTTGCCGCATGAACCGGAATGATGCCCTCCGCCGTCCCCTCGCTTTTGGAGGCCCCGTGTCACTCGCCGATCCCGCCGAAGCCACCGGCGCACCAGTCTTCGTCCCCGATCCCCGGCTCACCAACGAGGACCTCGCCCCCGCGGGCAAGCGCAACTGGAAGGTCTTCGACCTCTTCGCCATGTGGATGTCGGACGTCCACAACCTCGGCAATTACACCTTCGCCGCCGGACTGCTGGTCCTCGGCATGAACGTGTGGCAGGTCTTCACGTCCCTGCTCGTCGGTTTCGTGCTCATCTACATCGGCATGAACTGGATGGGGAAGATCGGCCAGCGGCACGGCGTCCCGTTCCCCGTCGTCAGCCGCATCAGCTTCGGTGTGTGGGGCGCCAACATCCCCGCCCTGATCCGGGCCGTGATCGCCATCATGTGGTACGGCATCCAGACCTACCTCGCCTCCGTCGCGGTCAACGTGATGCTGCTGGCCGCCTGGCCGGGCCTGGAGTCGTGGACGCACAGCTCCTTCCTGGGCCTCGACGCGCTCGGCTGGGTCTCCTTCCTCTCGCTGTGGCTGATCCAGGCGTTGATCATCAGCCAGGGCATGGAGTCGGTGCGCAAGTTCCAGGACTTCTGCGGCCCGGCGATCTGGCTGGTCATGATCGCGCTGGCGGTCTGGGTCCTGGCCAAGGCCGACTGGAGCATCTCGCTCACCAACACCCCGCACCCGGTCTCCGTCGGCGAGCAGTGGCGGCAGTGGTTCGGCGCCATCGGCCTGATCCTCGCCACGTACGGCACGCTGATGCTCAACTTCTGCGACTTCTCCCGCTTCGCGCCGGACTACAAGACCGTCCGCCGCGGCAACTTCTGGGGCCTCCCCATCAACTCCACGGCCTTCGTGGTCGTCTCGGTGATCGTCACGGCGGGCTCGCTGGAGGTCTGGGGCCAGGCCATCACCGACCCGGCGGAGCTGGTCGCCAAGGTCGGCAACACCTGGGTGATGGTGCTGGGCGCGCTCACCTTCGCCATCGCCACCATGGGCGTCAACATCGTCGCCAACTTCGTCTCACCGGCGTACGACCTGGCCAACGTCTGGCCGCAGAAGATCACCTTCAGGGTCGGCGGCATGATCAGCACCGTCGCGGCGCTCGTGGTCACCCCGTGGAACCTCTTCTCCAACCCCACGGTCGTCAACTACTTCCTCGGCGGCCTCGGTGCCTTCCTCGGTCCGCTGTTCGGCGTGATCATGGTCGACTACTACTGGGTCAAGCGCGGTCGCGTCGACGTGAACCAACTCTTCGACGCCCGTCCCGGCTCGCGCTACTACTACCGCAAGGGCGTCAACCCCAGGGCGCTGTGGGCGTTCCTGCCGTCGGCGGCGGTCGCGGCGGTGCTGGCGCTGGTGAAGACGTTCAGCGACGTGGCGCCGTACTCCTGGTTCATCGGCACGGCGCTGGCCGCTGCTCTGTACGCGGTGCTGTGCCGGGCTCAGCGGACCGCCCCCGAGATCGTTTCCGGCAACACCGAACCCGCGGAGGCATGAGAAGCGTGCGGATCGTCGTCACCAACTGCAACACCACGCAGGAGATGACCGAGGAGATCGTACGAGGTGCCCGGGCCGCCGCAGGCCCGGGCACCACCGTGACCGGGCTGACCCCGGCCTGGGGACCCGAGTCGGCCGAGGGCTGGCTCGACAGCTACCTCTCGGCCGCCGCCGTCCTCGACATGCTGCGCGCGTACGACGGACCGCCGTACGACGCCGTCGTGATGGCCGGCTTCGGGGAGCACGGGCGCGAGGGGGTACGGGAACTGGTCGACGTACCGGTGGTGGACATCACCGAGGCGGCGGCGCATCTGGCGTGTCTGCTCGGGCGGCGGTACGGGGTCGTCACCACGCTGGAGCGGACCTGCGGGCAGATCGAGGACAGCCTGGCGCTGGCCGGGGTGGGCCGCAACTGCGCCGCCGTGGTCGGTACGGGCCTCGGTGTTCTGGATCTCGGCGACGACGAACGCACCGAGGCGGCGTTCCTGACGGCCGCCGGACGGGCCCGGGACGCGGGTGCCGAGGTGCTGGTGCTGGGGTGCGCGGGGATGACCGGCCTGCAACAGGTGGTGGGGGAGAAGCTGGGCCTTCCGGTCGTCGACGGCGTCGGAGCGGCGGTGAAGCTCGCGGAGTCGCTCGTCGCACTGGGACTGAGCACGAGCCGGGCGGGGAGCTACGCGCGGCCGCTGGAGAAGCGGCGGAAGTGGGGAGCTTGACCCGCCTTCCGTGGCGGCTGGTCCGGCGCCGGGGCGCCGGTCGAGATCGGCCTGGCCCCGGCGGCCTGTTCCTTCTCGATCAAAGGGGACGGCTCAGCCCCGAGTCCCCGGCTGCCAGACATACCGCACATCCGGCTCCTGCTCCTCGTTGTCCCTGCCGTCCGTGTACTCCACGGCGGAGAAACCGTGCCGCTCGTAGAAGCGGTGCGCGGGCTTGTTGACCTGGAAGGTCCACAGCGCCAGCCCGCCGGGCCTGCGTTCCTTGGCCAGCGCCATGAACCGGTCGCCGAGGCCGCGCCCACGCCACACCGGGTCGAGGTAGAGCTGGGACAGCTGTTCGCCGTCGAGCACCATCAGTCCCACGACCGCGCCGGCGGCCTCCGCCACCCATGTCTCGTGCAGCGGCACGACCACGTCCCGGAAGTACGCGCGCACCTCGTCGTCGGAGCGCGGCCTGACGACCGTGGGCAGCGCGGCGGCGAAGGAACGCAGCCACAGGTCGGCCGCGGCGGCCGCGTCCGTGGTGGCGGCGCGGCGCAGCGCGACGGTGTCCTCGGCGCTCATCAGCGCGTGTCCTCCGGGACGACGGCGGTCGCGGTGATCTCCACGAGCTGCCCCGAGTAGCCGAGGCAGGCGACGCCGAGGAGCGTCGACGAGTGCGGACCGACGCTCAGCCCGGACGCCTCGACGACGTCCCAGACGGCCGAGAGCACCGCCGTGTCACCGCTCACCACGTACACGTCCGTCGCCACGACATGCGCCAGATCGGTGCCGACCGCCCGCAGTTGCTCCTCCAGGTTGGCGATCACCTGCTCGGCCTGCCGTACGGGATCCCCCGGCCCCACCAGCGTCCCCTCCCCGTCGAGGGGGACGGCACCGGCGAGGAACGCGAGCTTCGTGCCGGCCTCGACGACGGAGGCGTGGGAGTAGGTCGGCGGTGGGAAGAGGGCGGGGGCGGTGACGCGCTGGACCACATCAACTCCTGAGAGTGCGGACGGGACCTGCCGATCATCCGGGGCTCCGGACTCCACCGCATCCGAATTTCGTTCGACAACAGCGCCTTTCAGAAGGGAGGCTGCCCGCATGCGCAGAAGACTCCTGGGGCGTTTCACGGCGGCGGACTTCTAGCGGGCCACGCCGGAAGTACCGGCGGGCCCCAGGAGGTCTGCCATGTCCCGCACCGTTCACCATGTCCGCCCCCGATACCGCAGGCATCCCGCGAACGTGTCGTACGGCCGTGCATGCCTGGACACCGGTCACATCCTCACGGAACTCCGCTACAGCGAGCAGGAGTTGGCCCGTTCTCGACGTGAGGGACGCCGTCCTGTGCCGACCGCCGTCGTACGGAGCTTCGTCGCCTACACCTTCCCCCGCAGCCTGAACGCCGATGTGAGCGGCCCGGACGAGTCACGGGCGCGCGCGGCCCTTCAGGTCTTCCGTACGACCGCTCGCGCCCGCCTGCGCGCCGCCGCGCCCGGCGAGCTCCTCGTGACGGCGGAGGAACTGGACCACCCGCCGACCCGCCACCGACATGCCGACCTGTGGTGAGGCCTGGCACCGAGTTGCGTTCATAAAGAACATGGGCTTCGCGTGAAGTGTCACATCGGCGAAACCTGAGGGATGCTCCCGCTCCAAGAACCCTTCCTAGGGTAGGACCCACCAGCCCGGCCGACGTCGCCCGAAGGCACACCCCCGCCCTCGTCACGACAGGAGCTCCGTGTCCCCGCGCCCGCCCGTTCCCGTTCGCGTATTCGCTCTGCCGCCTTGGCTCGCCCACGCGCTGCGCGCCCAGCGCGGCCCGGTGCCGTGGAACGCGGTCCTCAGGGGCGCGCTGGCCGGTGGACCGGTGCTGGTCGTGGCCCTGGCGGTCGGGCGGACCTCGCTCGGAGTCGTGGCGGCCATCGCCGCCATGCTCGCCGGGATCAACGACCGGCCCGGCAGCCGGCGGGCCTCCGTGCGGCGGATCGGCGGGCCGGCGCTGGCCGGTGCGGTGGGGCTGTTCGCGGGGACGTACGCGGGGGAGCACACCTCGGCCGTCCCGCTGACCCTGCTCCTCACCGGCCTCGGGCTCGTCGCCGGAGGCATGAGCGCCGTCGGTCCCGTCGCCTCCGGGGCGGGCACGCAACTGCTCGTCGCCGCCGCCATCGGCGCCGGGATGCCCCTCCCGGAGCCCGCGTGGCAGCGGGCGCTCGCCTTCCTCGTCGGCGCCGGCTGGCTGCTGGCGCTGCGACTCGTGCTGCCCACGCCCGGCTCGCTCACCGGTGACTTCCGCTTCGACGGGGAACGGACCGCGGTGGCCCGCGTGTACGACGCCGTCGCCGAACTGCTCGACGCCGTCGGCACCGAGCGCGCCACCGCCCGCCGGGTCGCCCTCACCGCCGCCCTCGACCAGGCGCAGGACGCCCTCACCGGCCCCCGGCTGCGGCGCTGCGCCAGTTCCGCGGCCGAGCGGCGGCTGCACGCCCAGTACGCCGCCGCGCTGCCCCTCGCCGAGGCCGCGACCGCGCTCGCCTGGGCCGGGGAGCCCGTCTCCGAGCGCGCCTCCGAAGGCCCCCGCCGCCTCGCCACCGCCGTACGCACCGGCACCCACACCGGACCGCTGCCCGCGCCGCAACGCCACGCGCCCGCGCTGCGCGCCCTCGACGACGCGCTGCTGCACGCCGCCGAGGCCTTCGACCGGGGCGAGGGGCGCGACCTGCACACCCGTGGGCGTACGGCCAGGGAACTGCTGCGCACCGCGTTCGGGGCCGGCGGGCGGGAGTACGGACTGCGGGTCGCCCTCTGCTTCGGGGCCGGCGCCGCCATCGCGCAGGCCCTGCACCACAGCCACTGGTACGGGGAACACGCGCACTGGTACTGGCTGCCCGCCACCGCCGTCTTCCTCGTCAAGCCCGACCTCGGGCCGCTGGTCTCCCGTGTCCTGTGCCGTGCCGCGGGCACCGTGCTCGGGGCGCTGCTCTTCGCCGGGTTCGCCGCCGTGCTGCCGCGGCCGGAGGGGCTCGTGGCGCTGGTCGCGGTCTGCGGTGCCCTCATCCCCGTGGCCACCCGTCACTTCGCCGCGCAGACCGCCGTGGTCACCGTCCTCGTCCTCGCGCTCGTCATGGTCGGAGGGGAGCCGCAGGCTTCCGTGAGCCGGATCGGGGAGACGCTCCTGGCCTGTGCGATCGTGCTCGTCGTCGGACACCTGCCGATGCCGGGCAAGGGCGGCGGCGGAATCCGGGCCCGGCTCGTCGCGGCCGACGGCGCCGCGCACGCCTACCTCGTCCATGTGCTCGGCGCGTCCGACGACAGGGCCGCCCGCTGGACCCTGCGGCGCGAGGCCTACCGCGCGCTCGCCGAGGCCCGCGGCGCCATCGCCCTCGCCGCCGCCGAACTGCCCGCCCTCGCGCGGCACACGGAGGGCACCGACGAAATCGCCGACCTGCTCGAACGGCTGGTCGACACCACCACGGCGTGCGCCGTCCACCTCGACGACGCCGGACGGCTCACGCCCCGGTACACCGACCGGCTCGCCGAACTGCTGAGCGAACTGGCCGCACGGCAAGAACGGGTGGGCCTGCACTCACCCCACATGCCCGAGCTGCCGCTCGCCGGGTGACGCGACGTCCTCATGTTTCAGGACTACGACACCTGATTTCACGATCAGTACGAAGATCGACACGCGCGGTGTGCATGGTGATCGGTAAGTGATCAGATCCTCACACACTGCGGTGAACGGGTGTCAACTACGTCTCAGTAGCGTCACCGAGCGAGCCGTTTCCCCCTCCCAAGGCGTTAACTCCTACAAGTACGACGCGTCTGGAGGTGCAGGGTGGTGAACGGGCGAACAGTGATCGAACGCTTTCCCGCAGGAGGGCCGCGGGGATCGTGGCCGGCGGAGGAGTTCGCGCAGGCACGGCGACTGGAGGGACTGGCCGCCGAGGTCGTCATGGACCTCGCGACGGACACGTTCCTGGTGATCGTCCGCGGCGACGGAGTGGGCGATGTCGTGGCCTGACGCGCGTCAGCCCGCCTTCGCCGTGTCCGAGGCGTTCCGAGCGGCGGGCAGCTTCGTGGAGAACTGCTCGGCCTGGAGCGAGTACAGCTCCGCGTAGACACCCCCCGTGGCGAGCAGCTCGTCGGGTGTCCCCGACTCCACGAGCCGGCCCTGGTCGAGGACGTGCACCAGGTCGGCGTGGCGCACGGACGCCAGCCGGTGCGTGATCAGCACGACCGTCTGGCCGGTGCCGGCCAGGGCGCGGATCTTCTCGAACACCTCCAGCTCGGCCCGCGCGTCCAGGGCCGCCGTCGGCTCGTCAACGATCAGGATGCGCCCGCGCCGGTAGGCGGCGCGGGCGATGCCGAGCCGCTGCCACTGGCCGCCGGACAGCTCGTGCCCGCCGCTGAAGTGGCGGGCGAGCAGGGTGTCGAGGCCGCGCGGCAGATCCGCGACCACCTCCTGCGCCCCCGCCTCCTCGACGGCGACGGCCAGGCGTTCCTCCGTCAGCGGCGCCGAGGAGCGGCCCACCGCGATGTTCACCCGGGCCGTGAACGGCCAGCGCTTGAAGTCCTGCGCCACCATCGCGATGCGCTCGGCCAGCTGCTGCCGGTCCGCGGTCGCCGCGTCCACGTCGTCCCACAGGATCCGCCCCCGGTCCGGCGTGTACAGCCCGGCGAGCAGCTTCACCAGGGTCGTCTTGCCCGAGCCGTTCTCGCCGACGAGCGCGATGATCCGGCCCAGGGGAAGGGTGAGGGACACGTCGTCGAGCGCGGGACGGGCGGCGTCCCCCGGATAGCTGAAGGAGACTTTCTCGAAGCGGATCTCCTGCGGCTCCTCGGGCAGCGCGTCCCCTCCGACGGGGATGGCCCGCTCGGCCGCCTCCTCGCACAGCCGCTGCAGGTCACCCACGAACAGGGCCTCCTCGTGCAACTGGTTCACCTCCAGGACGAGGCTGTCCAGGCTGCCGGAACCGGTACGGATCGCGATCACGGCCGTGCCCGCCACCGACAGCGCCATCGCGCCCGCCAGCAGCAGCCCGCCGAGCGTGGCGTACGTCGCCACGGTCGCGAGGCCCGTCCAGGCCGCCGCGATCAGTCCCGTACGGGCCGCGAGCCGGGACAGCCGGGCCTGCTCCGCCTCCGCCGTCTCCGACATGGCACGGAAGTGGCGCAACAGGAACGGGCCGACCCCGTGCAGCCGGATCTCCGGGGCGGCCGCCGGTTCGGTGAGCAGACCGCTGAGGAGATAGCCGGCGCGGGCGTGCTGCACCCAGGTGTGGAAGGACTCGTAACGGCGCCGGGCGTTCGTCAGAGCGCTCCACGCGCTCGGCAGCGTCATCGTCACGAGCAGCGGTAGCAGCGCCGGGTGCAGCACGGTCAGCACGCTCGCGGCCGCGACCAGCGAGATCATCGCGTTCACCAACCGGGTCCCGTGCGCGATCATGCGCCGGGCGGAGGAGGCGCCGTACTGCGCGGTGTCCAGCAGCTTGTGGAAGGCGTGGTCCTCGATCGCCGACAGCTCCACCGCCGCCGCCCGCTCCAGGTACCGCTCCGTGGCCACGCGCTCCACCTTGGGCTCCAGGCGTCCAGTGGCGTACGTCGACGCGGCGCGCAGCAGCGTCTCGACCAGCGTCACGGCGGCCACCGTGACCAGCGCGGGGACGGCCTCGCGCAGCCGGGCCTCGATCGAGCCGCCGGTCATCAGCCGGCCGAGGACGCTGTTCACCGCGAGCAGGCTCACCGCCTGCGCCGCCCCCCGGCCCGCCTCGGCCGCCAGGACGACCCGCGCGGCCCGGCGGTCCGCCTGCCAGGCGAGCCGGAAGCTGGACGTGAGCAGCGCGGGCAGGCTGGTGATCATGGCGCGGAAGTTCAGCTCCAGGAACGCTTCCGCGTGCTGGTTCCAGCCCATGTCGTAGCGCAGCGGCCCTCCGAAGAGGAGCCGTTCCGACTCGGACACCTCCGGCTTGTCCGCCTGGCCTTTCTTGCGCACCGTCGGCCTCCCCCGATCGTGGACGAACGGCCACTATCGCGGGGGCGTGCCGGGTCGGGGCAGAGCGCGAGTCGGTTCCCGGCGAGCGCGCGGGCGTGCGCCCGGCGTCGGGGCTCACTGCGGGACTGCGCGAGAGGGCCTACGCGCTGACCGGGGACTCCGGCGGAAGACCTACGCGCTGACCGGGCGCGACCAGGCCGGTGTCGTCCCCGTCAGGCGGCACACCGTCAGATAGAGGGGGATCGGCGGGGTGTACGGAACCGTGCCGTCCGGTCGGTGGATGAGACCAGGAGGGTGCGGGGAGTCGGGGACGACCGCGCCGGTCGCGTACCGGGCGGGGGCCGGCCACTCCAGGGCGTGGTCGGAATCCGAGGGAACGATCCACCACCAGTGCGCCTCGTCGGCGTACACACATCCCACGCGGGGCAGCCGGGGCATCACCAGTGGGCCGAAGTGGGCCGGTACCGCGACCGCGTCGCAGCCCAGCGGGGCCGTCATGTCGTCGGGGAGGGCGAGTCTGCGGACGCTCTCGGCGGGGCGCAGCACGCGTGTCGTCCGTATCAGCGTGTCCATGCTGAGGACGAGACCCCGACCGGATGCGACGCTCACACGCGGCCCCGCTGCCGCTGGGGGACCACGGCCGTCCCCGTCCCGTGGTGCGCCTGCCGGGCCGGGTCGGTCTCCTCGCCCGAGCCGTCCGTGGGGCCGCCGGGCTTCGGGCGGGTGCCCCAGCCCAGGTCGTCGCGGGGTTCCTCGTGATCACGGTCCGTGTCGGACATGACGTCGGCACAGGCATCGAGCATGACGTCGGCGCAGTGGCCGAGGGTGGCGTCCTCGGCGGTGTCGGCCGTGCGCGGCAGCTCCGCCCAGACCAGCAGTCCCGGTCCGTGCTCCTGGGCGCCCCAGGCGTGACAGAGGGCGTCGACGAGGAGCAGTCCCCTCCCGTGCTCCTCCTCGGGCCGCTGCGGGGACGGGTGGGGCTCACCCGGAGCGCAGCCCTCGTCACGCACGGCTATGCGCACCACGTCGTCACCGTCGTGAAGCTCACAGACGACGACGTTGCTCGCGGTGTGCACGATCGCGTTGGTGACCAGTTCGGTGACGACCAGGGCGGCCGTGTCGCAGGTGTCCTCGCACACCGACCAGCCCGTCAGCCGGGCCCTCGTCAGGCGTCTGGCCTGCGCGGGAGAACCCGGGTGTGCGGCCAGCTCGAAACGGAACCGGCGCTCGGCGGCAGCCCTTTCGGGGCTCATCGCCGGGGCGGCACCGAGACCGAGGGGGCGGCCTGCGGCGGCGTCTGTTCCTAAGGGCGCGGACGGAATCACGCTTGCCACTATCGCCCCGCCGTGAACACTTGGCAAGTGTCACTCTGAAAAATGCAGAGTGCTGTGTGACGCTGTGGACGGCCGTGGCACACTGCTCGCAACAGCATGTGACGCGGCGCCAGTTGGGATCACCGGAGATCCGCAGGGATCTTCGAACGGATCTTCGAATGGCGCCGTATGGCTGTCAGGCAGTCTTTGTCGATTCTTCGCCGCCGGACCGACCGGGCCCCAACGCCCCGGTGCAGCCGGGCTGTCAGGGCTCTTCGTGGAGGTGGAGCGTGAGCGAACCGCGGTCCGCGCCGACGGTCGGACAGGTCGTCCTCGGTCGACGCCTGTTGGATCTGCGGGAGCGCGCAGGGCTCAAGCGCGAGGAGGCCGCCCGCATCCTCCGCGTCGCGCCCGCGACGGTCCGACGCATGGAGATGGCCGAGGTCGCGCTCAAAATCCCCTACCTCCAGCTGCTGCTGAAGTCGTACGGCGTCTCCGACCAGGAGGCCGACGCCTTCGTCCAGCTCGCCGAGGAGGCCAACCAGCCCGGCTGGTGGCAGCGGTTCCACGACGTCCTGCCCGGCTGGTTCTCGATGCACGTCAGCCTCGAAGGGGCGGCCGCCCTCATCCGCCAGTACGAACCCCACTTCGTACCGGGCCTGTTGCAGACCGAGGGCTACGCCCGCGGGGTGCTGGCCTCCGGGGCCATCGGCCAGACCCGTCCGGAGGACATCGAGGGCCTCGTCGCGCTGCGCATGCAACGCCAGGAACTGCTCACCCGTCAGGACGCGCCCCGGCTCTGGGTCGTGATGGACGAAACCGTGCTGCGCCGCCCCGTCGGCGGCCCGGAGGTGATGCGTAGCCAGATCGACAAACTGCTCGACGCCACGAAGCTGCCCAACGTGACCGTGCAGGTCGCCCCGTTCGCCAACGGGCCGCACCCCGGCACGTACGGGCCCTTCGTGCTGTTCCGATTCGCCATGCCCGAACTTCCGGACATGGTCTACAGCGAGTACCTGACCGGCGCCGTCTACCTGGACGGGCGTACCGAGGTGGCGACCCACCTCGAGGTCATGGACCGCATGGCGGCGCAGGCCGCTACTGCACATCGCACGAAGGAGATCCTTCGGGATCTCCGCAAGGAGCTGTGAATGGATCGCATCAAGCCGCGCAAACAGGTCTACAACGGCATGCCCGCGCGTGACTTGGGCAGCGAAGGCTGGCACAAGCCGTGGAGCGGCGGCAACGGCGGCAACTGCCTGGAGGCGATGAAGCTCGCCGACGGCAGGATCGCCGTCCGGCAGTCCACCGACCCGGACGGTCCGGCGCTGATCTACACCACCGACGAGATGATCGCCTTCATCGAAGGAGCGAAGGCGGGAAAGGCGGACTTCCTGTTGTCCTGACCTGGTTGACGCTCTTTTTTCTTAACTTCCTTATCGTGGTGCTGAATTGATCACCCTTTGTGTCTTACGGAGTGCTTCATGACCGGGCTGGACCCGAACGCGGCCGTCGAGATCGACACGACGAGACCGCATCCCGCACGGATGTACGACTGGTATCTCGGCGGCAAGGACAACTACCCCGTCGACGAGGCGATGGGCCGGCAGATGCTCGCCCTCGACCCGCGCGTGCCCGTCATGGCACGAGTCAACCGCGCCTTCATGCACCGGGCCACACGCTGGCTGGCCCAGAACGGCGTACGGCAGTTCCTGGACGTCGGCACGGGCATCCCGACCGAGCCGAACCTCCACCAGGTCGCCCAGCAGGTCGCGCCCGACGCCCGCGTCGTCTACTGCGACAACGACCCGATCGTGCTGGCCCACGCGGCTGCCCTGCTGCGCAGCACGCCCGAAGGTGTCACCGAGTACCTCCAGGCCGATGTGCGGGAGCCGGCCGGCGTCATGGAGGGGGCCCGGAAAATCCTGGACTTCTCCCAGCCCGTGGCCCTCTCCCTGGTCGCGCTGCTGCACTTCGTCTCCGACGAGGACGGAGCGCACGAACTCGTCGACCGGCTGCTGTCCGAACTCCCGTCCGGCAGCTATCTGATGATGACCCACGCGACCGCCGACTTCACGCCGGAGGAGTCGGCCGCGGCGACTCAGAAGCTGAAGGCCGCGGGCGTCACCCTGGCGCTGCGCTCCCGCGAGGAGTTCGGCCGCTTCTTCGACGGGCTCGAACTGGTCGAGCCCGGCGTCGCCGTGGTCCACGCGTGGCATCCGGAGCTCGGCGAGCCGGTTCCGGGGCAGGACGACGGGGTGATTCCGGGGTACGGGGCGGTGGCGCGCAAGGCGTAGGCCGTAGGGCCTCCCCAGCCCTCCTGTCGTCCCTGTACGGCTATCGCGGCGGCAGCACCGCGCACAGCGCGTCGAGTGCCGCCGCGTACGCGTGTTCCGACGGCGTGGCGTACCCCACCACCAGCCCGTCGCGCACCGCCATGTCCGTCTCCGGGTGGCGGAACGCGGCGAGGCCGTCCAGGGCGATGCCCTGCCAAGTGGCCGCCTTGACGGCGGACCGCTCGGTGCCCGGCGGCAGCCGGAGCACCGCGTGCAGGCCGGCGGCGACCCCGGTGACCTCGATGTGCGGCGCCCGCTCGGCGAGCGCCGCGACGAGCCGGTCCCGGCGGCCCCGGTACCGCTGGCGCATGCGCCGCACATGACGGTCGTACGAGCCGGAGACGACGAAGTCCGCGAGGCTCAACTGGTCCAGGGCGCTCGCCCAGGCCTCCCGGTCGCCCTTGGCCGCGAGGACGCCGGCGACGTACCGCTCCGGCAGGACCATCCAACCGAGGCGCAGCGCCGGTGACAGGCTCTTGCTGACGGAGCCGATGTGGATCACCCGCTCGGGGTCGAGGCCCTGGAGCGCGCCGACGGGCTTGCGGTCGTAGCGGAACTCGCCGTCGTAGTCGTCCTCGAGGATCACCCCGTCACGCGCGCGTGCCCAGTCGATCACGGCGGACCTGCGGGTGGCGTGCAGCGGGCCGCCGGTGGGGAACTGGTGTGCCGGCGTGAGCAGGACGGCCCGCTCGCGCTCCAACCGTTCGACCCGCGCCCCGTGCTCGTCCAGGGGGAGGGGTACGGTCCGTGCGCCCGCCTCCGTGAGCAGTTCCCGGTGGAAGTCCAGCCCGTACGCCTCCACAGCCAGCGGGCCGCGCAGCACCCGGCCCCCGAACAGCAGGCGCAGCGCGTGCGCGAAGCCGGAGCAGATGATGATCCGGCCCGGCTCCGTGCGTACGCCACGCGCGCGTGCCAGGTACTCCGTGAGGGCCTCGCGCAGCTCGACGCGGCCGGCGGGGTCGCCGGGCCCGAACGCCTGGTTGGGCGCCTGCTGGAGGGCCCGCCGGTAGGAGGTGGCCCAGGCAGAGCGCGGGAACGACGACGCGTCCGGGGTGCCCTGGCGCAGGTCGTGCCGTGGCGCACGCGCGTGGGGAGGTGTCTTGGGAACGCGCGCGGGCGGGCGCAGCGGCTCGGCGCGCTCGGCGACCCGGGTGCCCGAGCCCTGACGGGCGGTGAGCCAGCCCTCGGCCACGAGTTCCGCGTAGGCGTCCGCCACCGTGTTGCGGGCGACGCCCAGGTCGGCGGCGAGCGAGCGGTAGGGCGGCAGCCGGGTGCCGGGAGCGAGCCGTCCATTGCGCACGGCGTCGCGCAACGCCCGGATGAGCGCGGCCCGTCGGCCTCCCGGCCCGTCCAGCTCCAGATGCAGGTCGGTGCCGATGCGCTCCGCCGAATTGACCCATGAATCCGTCATTGGAAAGCACCCTACAGGTGGTCTTTCGCGCCCCTAGGGTGAACACATGACGACCACACAGATGCCGGTACAGACCCGTTTCGACTTCGCGAGAAGCGCCCCCAAGGCCTTCCGCGCCCTGATCGGATTCGACGCCGCCGCCCGCCAGGGCCTCGACCCGGCCCTCGTCGAACTGATCCAGATCCGTGCCTCGCACCTCAACCACTGCGCGTACTGCCTGCACATGCACACCAACGACGCGCGCAAGGCGGGCGAGAGCGAGGACCGGCTGCACATGGTCGCCGTCTGGCGCGAGGCCCGGCACTTCTTCACCGAGAGGGAGCAGGCCGCCCTCGCCCTGACGGAGGCGGTCACCCTCGTGGCGGACGACGGCGTCCCGGACGACGTCTACGCCCGGGCGGCGGCGCAGTTCGACGAGGAAGAGCTGGCCCAGGTGCTGGCCGTGATCTTCGCGATCAACACCTGGAACCGTGTGGCCCTGGCCACGGCGAAGGTGGCGGGCACGGACGACCGCCACTGACCGCCAGGCGGCACCCTCTTCTCATACAGCCATCGGCCGGTCGTACGGCGATATCGGCGCCGGCAGTCGCGAACTCCCCGTCAGATGACGGTCGACCGCCGCCGCCACGGCACGCCCCTCCGCGATCGCCCACACGATCAGCGACTGACCGCGCCCGGCGTCCCCGGCGACGAACACCCCCGGCACGTTCGTCGCGAAGTCGGCGTCCCGCGTGATCGTGCCGCGCGGTTCCATTTCGAGCCCCAGCTGATCGATGAGCCCGTCCGCGCGGTCGGGCCCCGAGAAGCCCAGGGCGAGCAGCACGAGATCGACGGGGAGCGCACGCGCCGTACCCGGCTTCGGCCGCCGACCCGCGTCCACCTCGACCAGGTGCAGCGACCGCACATGCCCGTCCCCGTCGCCGGTGAAGCGGAGCGTGGACGCCGCGAACAACCGCGCGTCCGCGTCCGCCGCCGGGGCGGTCCGCAGATCCCCGGCCTCCTCGTGAGCGGCCGACAGCCGGTAGATCTTCGGATACGTCGGCCAGGGCTCCGCGTCCTCGTCGCGCTCCGCGCCCGGCTGGGCGTAGATGTCCAGCTGGGTCACGGACGCGGCGCCCTCCCGCACCGCCGTCCCCAGGCAGTCCGCCCCGGTGTCGCCGCCGCCCACGATGACGACGTGCTTCCCGGCGGCCGACATCGGCGAGACCGCCAGGTCTCCCTCGCGGACCCGGTTGGACAGCGGCAGATACTCCATCGCCTGGTGTATCCCGGACAACTCCCGGCCCGGCACGGGAAGTTCCCGCCACGCCGTCGCCCCGGTGGCGATCACCACGGCGTCGTACCGTGCCCGCAGCTCGGCGGCCCCGACATCCCGCCCGACCGCCGTCGACGTGCGGAACTTGGTCCCCTCCGCGCGCATCTGCTCGATCCGCCGTTCGAGATGCCGCTTCTCCATCTTGAACTCGGGGATGCCGTACCGCATCAGCCCGCCGAGCCGGTCGTCCTTCTCGTACACGGCGACGGTGTGGCCCGCGCGGGTCAGCTGCTGCGCCGCCGCGAGCCCCGTCGGCCCCGACCCGACGACCGCGACGGTCCGCCCCGAGAGGCGGTCCGGCGGCCGCGGCGGCACGAACCCGTCCTCCCAGGCACGGTCGGCGATCGCGCACTCGACGTTCTTGATGGTGACGGCGGGCTGGTTGATCGCGAGGACACACCCCGCCTCGCACGGCGCCGGACACAACCTCCCGGTGAACTCGGGGAAGTTGTTCGTGGCGTGCAGCCGGTCGCTCGCCGCGCGCCAGTCCTCCCGGGACACCAGGTCGTTCCACTCGGGGATCAGATTGCCGAGTGGGCAGGCCTCGTGGCAGAACGGGACGCCGCAGTCCATGCACCGGTCGGCCTGTTTGCTGATGATGGGCAACAGCGCCCCCGGGACGTAGACCTCGTCCCAGTCCCGGACCCGCTCCTCGACCGGCCGACGGGGCCAGTCCTGGCGCGGTGTCGTCATGAATCCCTTGGGATCGGCCATGGCCGTCTTCCTTGCGTACGGGTACGACGGACTGCCGAGCGTCGTCGGGCGGCACTCTTCGGCCACGATACGTCCCATTGGCCCTGGGCGCAGGAGGCCGGTCACCTTCCGGGACAGCGCTTTCCCCCCTTGGCGGGCCACGGCTCCCCGTCGGGTTCCGGCCTCAGCTGAGCGCCAGCGCGTACGACAGGGCGGCGGCCGCCGAGGCGACCGTACGGACGTGGTTCCACACCGTCCACTGGCGGACGTACGAGGGCCAGTAGGCGGCCGCCTCGGCGGTGCCCGGGTCCAGCTTCATGAGCATGTCGTTGCGCGGCACGTTGCCGACGATGGTCACCCCGAACGCGCCGACCAGGTACAACGCGCTGCCCAGCAGCAGCTCCACCGCTCTGCCGTCCGGCCACAGCACGAAGGTCACCACCGCGGTCACCGCGCACAGCCCCGCCGAGCCGATGAAGACGATCATGAACGCCGGTTTCAGGGCGGCCCGGTTGATCGCGTTCATCGCGGCGACGCCCTGCGCGGTCGGCAGTGCCGCGAGCCCTCTCATCACGAAGGTGGAGAAGGCGCAGAAGACCCCGGCCACCAGCCCGGTCCCGAGCACGCCCAGCAGCGCCAGCACGCCATACGGTTCATCGCTCATGTCAGCGTCAACTCCCACGTCGAGCCGAGATCCATTCCGCAACACCTCTCACCGCCACCCGTACGACCAGTGCATCCCGGCACGGGCGCGGCGACCATGGCCGAGGACCGCGCGGGCACACGCGCGCGTCCAGGATTGTCGTACTTACCCCGCCGGCGGCCTCCGGTGGGTCTCACCCGGCGCCGCCGATCTCCTTCTCCCATCCCCATCCCCGCAGCACGGCCTCCACTCCCGCCGCGATCCGCCGCCGCGCCTCGTGCCGCGGCAGCCCGCTCATCAGGAGCTGGTCGTACGGCGTGTCCAGGTGCCGTACGGAAGCCACGACCGCCGACACCACCGCCATCTCGGTCAGCGCCCGCCCGGCCGCGCTACGGCCGACCCGCCCGCTGCCCCGCACCGAGGCGTGCGCGGCGATCGCCCGGGCCCGGTCCTCCGGGCAACCGGGAAGCAGCCGCCGTATCTCCGCCGCGAACACCTCCGCGAACCGCGCGTCCTGCGCCGCCCGCCGCCGCGCGTCTCTCGCCCGTCGCCGGCGACGGGCCTCCGCGTCCTCCAGGCACCGCTCCTCGGCCCGCGCCAGCCCCGCCTCCTCGACGAGGACGCCCTGCCGCTCGTAGCGCCCCTTGCGCCGGTTGAACCGGACGACCACCGCCGACAGCGTGCTCTCCTCCCGCGATCTGCGCGTCAGCGCCGTGTCCCCGCGCGGCAGGAACACCAGGTGGCCGAGATCGGCGCAGTCGAGGCACCGGGGCGCACCGTCCTCCAGCAGAAGCAGCCGCAGCGGACCCCGGCGGCACTCGGCGCAGTGTTTCCTCCTGATCGGCTGGATGGCGAGAAGTCCGGTGCGGGGCGGGGGAGGAGCGACGGCTGCCATGAGGGGTTCATTCTCGGCGGGCCCGGAAGCGAACCCCCGAACGGTGCGGCCAGCGGCTGACGCATCATGGGCCGTGTGCGACTCGAAGCGATCACCTGGGACCGGCTCGGCGACCTCCTCGCCGAGCGGCTGCTCGACCTGAAGCCGGACGACGGCAGCCCCTGGCCGCGCGTCGCCTTCGACGGCGCTCCGACGGCCCGCCCCGGAGACCTGGCCGCACGGGTCGCCGACGCCCTGCGCCTGCGCGGACGCCCCTCGCAGACCGTCGACACACACGGCTTCCTGCGTCCCGCCTCGCTCCGCCTGGAGTACGGCCACCAGGACGTGGAGGCCTACTACAACGGCTGGTTCGACACCGGCGCCCTGTGGCGCGAGGTGTTCGGCCCCCTCGAACCCGGCGGCGACGGGCGGATCCTGCCCGACTTCTGGGACCCCGACTCCGACCGCGCCACCCGCAGCCCCTACGTCCCCCTCCCGCCCGGCGGCTTCCTGCTCCTGCACGGCCCCCTCCTGCTGCGCCACTGGTTCCCCTTCGACCTCACCGTGCACGTCCTCCTCTCCCCGGGCGCCCTGCGCCGCCGTACCCCCGAGAACGACCACTGGACCCTCCCCGCCTTTGAGCGCTACGAACAGGAGACCGACCCCGCCGACACGGCCGACGTCCTGGTGCGCGCCGACGATCCCCGCCATCCGGCGTGGAGCGGCCTGCCCGGGGCGTCGGGCTGAATCCCGGAAACCACTACCGTGCTCATCTCCTCCGTCGACGGACGCCAGAAGGTGCGCAACCTCCGCCGCGACCCCCGCATCAGCCTCTCTGTCTCGACCTCGTCAACCCCTACACCTCCGTCGAGATCCGCGGCACCGCCGAGATCCTCGAGAAGGACGACGAGGTCCCCGTGATCATCCGTGTCGTGCCGCGGAGGATCGTGGGTTTCGCGGCCTGACGGCGGTGGCCGCGCGACGCCCCCGACCCCGCCGGGCCCGGGGTGCGTCGGACCGCGGGGGCGGCAAGAATGAAGGGCAACGGGACCAGCGGTGCGTCCGCGCCGCGCCGGCCGTCCGGCACCGGAGGTATCCCATGACCACCGCCCGAGACATCATGCACCGCGGCGCCCAGTGGATCCCCGCCCACGAAACCCTGGACCGTGCCGCCCAGCTCATGCGTGACCTGAACGTGGGAGCCCTGCCGATCAGCGACCAGAACGAACGGCTCTGCGGCATCCTCACCGACCGCGACATCGTCGTCGGCTGCGTCGCGCTGGGGCACGACCCCGCCAAGACGACCGCCGGTGAACTGGCGCAGGGCACGCCCCGCTGGATCGACGCCGGCGCCGACGTCAGCGAGGTGCTCCACGAGATGCAGGAGCACCAGATCCGTCGGCTCCCCGTCATCGAGGACAAACGGCTGGTCGGCATGATCAGCGAGTCCGACCTGGCCCAGCACCTGACGGAGGACCAGATCGGCGCCTGGGCCGAGAGCGTCTACGCGAGGACTGCCCCGCACTGACCCCGGACCCGGGCGGGACGGGTCAGAGCCAGCCGTTGCGACGGAAGCCGCGATACAGCACCAGGCACGCGACGGATATGAGGGCGAGGACCATGCCGTAGCCGTACCGCCAGTGGAGCTCCGGCATGTGGTCGAAGTTCATGCCGTACACCCCGCACACCATCGTCGGCACGGCGACGATCGCGGCCCACGCCGTGATCTTCCGCATGTCCTCGTTCTGCGCGACCGTGACCTGGGCCAGATGCGCCTGAAGGATCGAGTTCAGCAACTCGTCGAAGGAGGCGATCTGCTCCGTGGCCCGCAGCAGGTGGTCGGAGACGTCACGGAAGTACGCCTGTATCTCCGGCTCGACCACCCGGGTCGGCCGCTCCGCCAGCTCCCGCAGCGGACGACCGAGCGGCACCACGGCCCGCTTCAGCTCCAGCAGTTCGCGCTTGAGCTGGTAGATACGGCCAGGGTCGGCCCGGGCGCCGTTCTCCGCGAAGACATCCGTCTCGACCTGGTCGATGTCCGCCTGCACCGCGTCGATGACATCGAGATAGTCGTCGACCACATGGTCCGCGATCGCGTGCAGCACCGCCGCCGGGCCCTTGGCGAGCTGCGCCGGATCCGACTCCAGTTCCTCGCGCAGCGGACCCAGCGAGCCGTGCCGGCCGTGGCGCACCGTGATCGCGAAGTCGCGGCCCACGAACACCATGATCTCGCCGGTGTTCACCACCTCGCTGGTCGCGGTGAGCTCCTCGTGCTCCACGTAGCAGACCGTCTTGAACACCGCGAACAGCGTTTCGCCGTACCGCTCCACCTTCGGGCGCTGATGGGCCTCGACGGCGTCCTCGACAGCCAGCGGATGCAGCTCGAAGAGCTCGGCGATGCCCGCGAACTCGGCGTTCGTGGGTTCGTGAAGACCGAGCCACACGAAACCGTCACCGCCCTTGCGCACCCGTTCGACGGTGTCGACCAGATCGCCGACCGCCGGGGCCCGGACTCCGTCCCGGTAGGCCACACAGTTCACGACCGAGGAGCCCAGCGGGGACCGGGCCGGGTGGCTCAGGTCGACACGCGGGCGCCGCCGGGCCAGCCGTGCCACCTTGCGGAGGCCACCGACCCTGTCGAGGCCGGTGACCTTCCGCAGATTCCCTGCCATGGACATCTGGATCTCCTTGCGTGGATCTCCCCGCACCGCATTCCTGCGCCTTGACGCGCCAGTTTGCCAGGTCGACGTAGGTGCCGGGTAAGGCTGTGGAAACGGAATGTTCCGCTTTGTTCCCGGCTGTGGACGACGGGCTTTCGGTCATCCGGTGCGACCGCCCAGTCGTGCCGGAGCGTCGGCCGTGCCGGACAAGCCGAGCAACTGGGATGATCGCGGCATGACGCGAACCGACGGGTACCTCCTCGACAACGGGCAGGCCGAGGCGGCGGAGCGCTTCGACGCCTTCGCCTCCCTCTTCGACCCCACGACGTTCCGGCACATCGAGGGATTCGGTATCGGCTCCGGCTGGCGTTGCTGGGAGGTCGGCGCCGGCGGCACCTCGGTGGTGTCCTGGCTCGCCAAGAAGGTCGGGCCGACCGGCAAGGTCGTCGCGACCGACATCGACACCTCCCGGCTGACCCCCGCCGCCCGGCCGCCGGTCGAGGTGCGCGTCCACGACGTCGGCGCGCAGGAGCCGCCGGGGGAGGGCTTCGACCTGGTGCACGCCCGGCTCGTCCTGGTCCATGTACCCGACCGGGACCGGGCGTTGCGGTCCATGGTCGAGGCCCTCCGCCCAGGCGGACGGCTCCTGATCGAGGACGCCGACCCCGCCCTGCAGCCCCTGACCTGCCCCGACGAGTACGGCCCCGAGCAGCAGCTGGCCAACCGGCTGCGGCAGGGCTTCCGCCGACTGCTCGCCGACCGCGGCGCCGACCTGGCGTACGGCCGCAGGCTTCCGCGTCTGCTGCGCGAGGCCGGGCTGCGCGACGTCACGGGCGAGGCGTACTTCCCCGTCGCCTCGCCCGCCTGCGCCGCCCTGGAGTCCGCCACGATCCGTCAGATCCGCGACGACCTCGTCGCCGCCGGACTCGCCACCGACGAGGACATCAACCGCCATCTCGCGAACGTGGCGTCCGGCACCATGGACCTGGCCACGGCACCGATGATCTCCGCGTGGGGGCGGAAGTGAGTGTGTTGCAGTGGCGGTGACTGTGGCGGTGGGGGCTGCGCGACGCCGGTGAGTGTGCGCCGTGAGCGGCGGTGAGTGTGCTGTGACGCCGGTGAGTGGTGTCGTCGCCACCCGGTGAGGACGTGCGGCGCTACCTCGCCGAGGGCGGTCGGCCGCCGACCCGCTCCACCGCGCGTGCCCCCGCTCGGCACCCCTCCGCCGCCGCGTCCTGTGGCTCGGCCCCCGCGAGGAGCGCGGCGAGGAACGCCCCTGTGAAGGCGTCGCCGGCTCCCGTGGTGTCCCGGGGAGTCGCCGGCCGGGCAGGGACTCGGGCGAGTACGGCGCCGTCGCGGGCCACCAGCGCACCGTCCGCGCCCTGTTTGGCGACGACCAGCGGAATGTGGCGACTGAGCTTGGCCGCGGCGTCCGCCGCGTCCGGCAACCCCGTCAGCAGACACGCCTCGTCGCGGCTGGGCAGCAGGACGTCCACCCCGTCGACGAGCGCCAGGAAACGATCGACGCCCAGCCCCACCAGAAAACCCGCCGAGGCCGGATCCAGACTCACCGGCACCCCACGCGCGCGGGCCGACGCCAGCGCCTCCGCCACCACCGCCCGGCCCGTGGCGGAGAACAGCAGGTAACCCGACAGGTGCAGCCGGACGACCCCGTCGAGCAAGGCCTCCGACCAGTCGCGGGGCTCGAGCCGCAAGGACGCGCCGCTGTCCGTGAGGAACGTCCGCTCGGCCGAGGCGTCCGTGTCGACGAGGCAGACCACCGTCCCGGTCGGCGCCTCCGCGTCGACGACCAGAAGGGGACGCACCCCGCAGGCGGCCAGCTCCCGCTCGTGCCACGCCGCGCTGTCACCGCCCACCCGGCCGAGCAGGCGCACGTCCGCACACCCCCGGTGCGCCGCCCAGCACGCCACATTGGCGCCCGCGCCACCCGGCAGTATCCGCACGGCGGCGGCGGTGTCGGTGCCGGGGGCGAGTGGCCCCCGGTGCCGGGCGACGACATCCGTGACCACGTCCCCGACGACCAGCAGCGCACCGTCCCGCGGCACGGTCATGCCCCGGCCCAGGCCGCCGCGATCCGACCCGCCAGCCGAACGTTGCCCCGTACCGCCGCCAGGTTGGCGCTCAGTGAGGCACCGTCGGTGTGCCGCACCAGGTAGTCCAGCAGGAACGGTGTGACCGCCTGGCCGGTGACCCCCTCCGCCTCGCACGCGTGCAGCGCGTCGGCGAGCACACGCGCGTGCAGCTCGGGATCCAGCTGCTCCTCCTCGGGAACCGGGTTGGCGACGATCAACGCCGACTCCGGGACTCTCAACGTGTCCTGTGCCCGCATCACCTCCGCCACCTGCCGCGGCGTGTCCAGCGTCCACTCCACGGGATGCCCGGAGTCGGACAGATAGAAGCCGGGGAAGCGGTCCGTGCCGTAGCCGGCCACCGCGACGCCCAGCGTCTCCAGCCGCTGCAGGGTCGCCGGCACGTCCAGGATCGACTTCACGCCCGCGCACACCACCGTGATCCGCGTCCGCGCGAGGAGGCCCAGGTCGGCCGACTCGTCCTGCGTCACCGTCCACTCCCGGTGCACCCCGCCGAGCCCGCCGGTCGCGAACACCCGGACTCCCGCCAGCGCCGCCAGCAGCGCGGTCGCCGACACCGTGGTCGCCCCGCTCGCCCCGGAGGCCACCGCGAGCGGCAGGTCGCGATGGCCCAGCTTGCGGATGCCGTCCTCGTTGGCGACCCGCTCCAACTGCTCCTTGTCCAGGCCGACATGGGGACGCCCGTCCAACACGGCGATGGTCGCCGGCACGGCGCCCTCCTGCCGTACGGCCGCCTCCAGCTCCTTTGCCACCTGCAGGTTGCGCGGGCGCGGCAGCCCGTGCGCGATGATCGTGGACTCCAGGGCCACCACGGGGCGACGCGCGTCAAGCGCCTCCCGCACCTCTTCCGACACCACCAGCACCACGCGCCTGCCTCCTGTCCGTCGGTCCACCCTCATCTCTGGCGAGCGGCACACCCGGTCAAACACGTGCGACCTGTGGGGGAGGACACCAGTGCGCCATGCATGACCGGCGCATCGGCGCAGCTTCCTCAGAACAGCGGCTCGGGCAGGACCCCCTCGAGGGCGAGCAGCTTCCGCTTGGTCTCCAGCCCCCCACCGAAACCGCCGATGCCGCCGTCGCTCTCCACGACCCGATGGCAGGGCACGACGACCGGCAGCGGGTTGGAGCCCATGGCCACGCCCACGGCCTGGGCGGCGCCCGGCTGGCCCACCCGGGCGGCCAGCTCGCCGTAGCCGACGACCGCCCCGCACGGGACGCCGGAGGCCAGCTCGCGCAGCACCTCCCGGTTGAAGCCGGAGATCAGCGACCAGTCCAGCGGCAGCTCGAAGTCACGCCGCCGCCCGGCGAAGTACGCCTCGACCTGACGTATCGCCTCGGCCAGCAACGGGGAGCCGGGCGCCTCGACGGGCTCGGTGCCCAGCCGGGACGCGAGCCGTTCCAGCGCCTTGTCGCGCACGGCGTCCGTCGCGTGGAAGACGACGTTGACCAGACCCTCGCGGGTCGCGGCCAGCAACAGCGGGCCGATGTCGGTGCCGACGACGGTCCACACGACCTGCTGCTCGTACTGCCCATGGCTGTCCATGCGCCCACCGTACGACCCGCCACTGACAACGCCCGGACACCCGGACAGGGGTGCCCCGGCGCCGAGGACCCGAGCGGTCACCGCCTCGCGGCCGGAGCGGGTCAGAACCCGGGTGTCAGCGCCTCCCGCACCACGTCGGGCTTGTTGGTGATGATGCCGTCGACACCGTACCCGGCGACGGCCCGGGCGGTGTCCGCGTCGTTGACGGTCCAGGTGAAGACCTCCACCGGCCGGCCGTGCGGTCCCGTGAACGCGTGGACGGCGGAGACGTACCCCCGGGAGATGGAACTGTACGAGGGATTGACCTGATCGGCGAACTCGGCGTAGCCCGGCAGGTCGGCCATCGCCGGCGTACCGAGGAAGCCGGTCTTGACGCCGGGCTTCAGCGCGTGGACGGTGCGCACACTGTCCGCGCTGAAGCTCTGGACGATCAGCCGCTCGGCGAGGTGCCGCCGGTCGAGCCAGCCCTCGTTACCGAGCAGCTTGAGGGTCTGTAGCTCGATGCCCGGATACAGCTCGGGGTTCTTGATCTCCAGGAGCAGCCTCTGGTGGTGCCGCTCGACACGGTCCACGTACTGCTCGAGCGTCGGCACGCGCGTGCCCGCGTACGCGGGGCCGAACCAGCTGCCCGCGTCGAGGCGCGCGATCTCGGCGGTCGTGAAGTCCTTCACCTTCCAGGGGGCACGGTTCGGGAACATCTCCTCCACATTTGTGGTGCGCCGCAGGCTGTCGTCGTGGATCACCACGAGTGCGCCGTCCCTGGTGCGCTGGACGTCGTTCTCCACCCACCCGATGCCCAGCTCGGCCGCCTTGTCGACGGCGGCCAGCGTGTTCTCGGGGGCGAGCGCGGAAGCGCCCCGGTGTGCGATGACGGTGGGCCGTGTGGCGATGCCCGCCCGGGCGTGGGGGGCGGGGAGCAGGAGGGCGGCGGTACCCAGGAGCGCGGTGGTCGTGGCCGCAACTGCGCGCGCGTGCATGCGTACTCCTCGCGTCTGATGATCACGGACAGCTCAACTGTGACAGCAGAGAGTCAACGGCGGAGGGGTACGGGATGGCCACAGAAGGAACGGAGTTTCCCAAGCCCGCACACTGGTGCCGCACATGTGCGGCAAGGACGTGTTTCTTTGCCGGAAAATCGTTCGACCATTCCGGTGGGGGTCATACTCTCTCTCGTCAACCCTGGCCGCTCGTGCGGTCCTGGCAGGGGACGCATTCCAGGGATTTCCGGAACACAACAGGGCGGAAGGGCAACCGCGTATGCAGGGCACGGTCGACGGATTCAGCTATGGCCTCGTCACACCGCTGGTGGCCTATCTCATGGCCTGCCTCGGCGGTGCGCTCGGCCTGCGCTGCACCACACGGGCCCTGCTGGTCACCCACTCCTGGCGCCCCGCGTGGCTGGCTCTCGCCTCCGCCGCGATCGGCTCGGGCATCTGGACCATGCACTTCGTCGCGATGATGGGCTTCACCGTCGAAGGGGCGCCGATCCACTACGACAAGCCGTTGACCTACGCCAGCCTCGGCGTCGCCATCGTGATGGTGGGCGTGGGGATCTTCATCGTCGGCTACAAGGGCGCGTCGGGAACGGCCCTGTTCACCGGGGGCACCATCACCGGTCTGGGCATCGCCTCGATGCACTACCTCGGCATGGCCGGCATGCGCCTGAACGGAACGCTGCAGTACAACACCCTCACCGTCGCCGCCTCCGTCGTCATCGCGATGGTGGCGGCCACCGCCGCCCTGTGGGCGGCCGGGCAGGTCAGAGGGTTCCTGTGGAGCGTGGGGGCGAGCCTCGTCATGGGGCTGGCCGTCAGCGGTATGCACTACACGGGCATGGCCGCCCTGAGCGTCCACGTCCATGCCACGGGCGGACCGGGCGCGGCGGACTCGCCCGCCGGTCTGCTCGCGCCGATGCTGGTCGGTCCGCTCGCCTTCCTCTGTCTCGCGGGCGTGGTGGTGCTGCGCGACCCGCTGATGGTCGTGGGCAAGCCGAACTGGACCCCTGTCGAGCACAAGCCGGGCGTACCGGCGCACACCCCCTTCCACCACACCGCCCGACGTGTCCCCCTGCGTCCCCGCAACAAGGTCGGCCACCGGGAGTCCCGCACCCCGCAGAACCGCTGACCGGACCCGGTTGTCAGTGCCGGGTCGTACGGTGGATCCCATGCGGCCCGTTTCCCACATCGAACGCACGGTGGCGCCCTTCGAGGTCGTCAGCCCCTACCAGCCCAGCGGCGACCAGCCGACGGCGATCGCCGATCTGGCCCGGCGCATCGAGGCCGGTGAAAAGGACGTCGTCCTCCTCGGCGCGACCGGCACCGGCAAGTCCGCCACCACCGCGTGGATGATCGAGAAGCTCCAGCGCCCCACCCTCGTGATGGCGCCGAACAAGACGCTGGCCGCCCAGCTGGCGAACGAGTTCCGCGAGCTGCTGCCGAACAACGCCGTCGAGTACTTCGTCTCGTACTACGACTACTACCAGCCCGAGGCGTACGTCCCGCAGTCGGACACCTACATCGAGAAGGACTCCTCGATCAACGAGGAGGTCGAACGCCTGCGCCACTCCGCGACGAACTCCCTGCTCACCCGCCGTGACGTCGTCGTGGTCGCCTCCGTCTCCTGCATCTACGGCCTCGGTACCCCGCAGGAGTACGTGGACCGCATGGTCCCCCTGCGGGTCGGCGACGAGATCGACCGGGACGATCTGCTGCGCCGCTTCGTCGACATCCAGTACACGCGCAACGACATGGCGTTCACCCGCGGCACCTTCCGCGTCCGCGGCGACACCATCGAGATCTTCCCGGTCTACGAGGAGCTCGCCGTCCGCATCGAGATGTTCGGCGACGAGATCGAGGCCCTGTCGACGCTCCACCCGCTCACCGGCGAGATCATCAGCGACGACGAGCACCTGTACGTGTTCCCGGCCTCCCACTACGTCGCCGGCCCCGAGCGTCTGGAGCGGGCCGTCAATGACATCGAGAAGGAACTCGGCGAGCGCCTTGCCGAGCTGGAGAAGCAGGGCAAGCTCCTGGAGGCCCAGCGCCTGCGGATGCGCACGACGTACGACATCGAGATGCTCCGCCAGATCGGATCCTGCTCCGGCGTCGAGAACTACTCGATGCACTTCGACGGCCGCTCGCCCGGCTCTCCGCCGAACACCCTGCTCGACTACTTCCCGGACGACTTCCTGCTCGTCATCGACGAGTCCCACGTCACCGTTCCGCAGATCGGCGCCATGTACGAAGGTGACGCCTCCCGCAAGCGCACCCTCGTCGATCACGGCTTCCGTCTGCCCTCCGCCCTCGACAACCGTCCGCTGAAGTGGGAGGAGTTCCAGGAGCGCATCGGGCAGACCGTGTATCTGTCGGCGACGCCCGGAAAGTACGAGCTCTCGCGCGGGGACGGCGTCGTCGAGCAGATCATCCGCCCCACCGGCCTCGTCGACCCGGAGGTCGTCGTCAAGCCCACCGAGGGCCAGATCGACGACCTGGTGCACGAGATCCGCACGCGGGTCGAGAAGGACGAACGCGTCCTGGTCACCACGCTCACCAAGAAGATGGCCGAGGACCTCACGGACTACTTCCTCGAACTCGGCATCCAGGTGCGCTACCTGCACAGCGACGTCGACACGCTGCGCCGCGTCGAGCTGCTGCGCGAACTGCGCGCCGGCGAGTTCGACGTCCTGGTCGGCATCAACCTCCTGCGGGAGGGCCTCGACCTGCCCGAGGTGTCTCTGGTCGCGATCCTCGACGCCGACAAGGAGGGCTTCCTGCGCTCCGGCACCTCGCTGATCCAGACCATCGGCCGCGCGGCGCGCAACGTCTCCGGTCAGGTCCACATGTACGCCGACAAGATCACCCCTGGCATGGAGCGGGCCATCGAGGAGACCAACCGCCGCCGCGAGAAGCAGGTCGCCTACAACAAGGCGAAGGGCATCGACCCACAGCCCCTCCGCAAGAAGATCAACGACATCGTCTCGCAGATCGCCCGCGAGGACGTCGACACCGAGCAGCTGCTCGGCACGGGCTACCGCGCGAAGAAGGACGGCCGCGGCACCAAGGCCCCGGTGCCCGCCCTGGGCGACAAGGCGGCCAAGGGCACGAAGGCGAAGGCCGCCAAGGGCAAGGCCAAGGAGACCGTGCCGACCGACCGCCCCGCGGCCGAACTCGCCGAGCAGATCGAGGAGCTGACGGAGCGCATGCGCGCAGCGGCCGCCGACCTCCAGTTCGAGATCGCCGCCCGGTTGCGCGACGAGGTCTCCGAAATGAAGAAGGAGCTGCGCCAGATGAAGGAGGCGGGCCTGGCCTGACCTTCCGTCCCGCCGGACCCAGGCGTAGCGCGCTGTGTTGCAAACCCGACACAAAGTGCGGGCCTGGGTACGGCACTGTCAGTGCCCCTGCGTAGTGTTCTGGTCAACCGCGGCTCTTCGCGGCAACAGGGGACAGCTCGAGAGGGGAATCAGCGCGTGACCGTCAACATGACCAAGGGTCAGGCCATCAGTCTGCAGAAGAACGACGGGGGCAGCCTGACCGCGGTGCGCATGGGTCTCGGCTGGCAGGCGGCTCCGCGGCGCGGTCTGTTCGGCTCGCGCACGCGGGAGATCGACCTCGACGCCTCGGCCGTCCTGTTCGCGGACAAGCAGCCGGTCGACGTCGTGTTCTTCCGCCACCTCGTGAGCGACGACGGCTCCGTGCGCCACACGGGCGACAACCTCGTCGGCGGTGTCGGCCAGGGCGGCGACGACGAGGCGATCCTCGTCGACCTGCAGCGCGTCCCGGTCCACATCGACCAGATCGTCTTCACCGTGAACTCCTTCACGGGCCAGACCTTCCAGGAGGTGCAGAACGCGTTCTGCCGCCTGGTCGACGAGACCAACGGCCAGGAGCTCGCCCGGTACACGCTCGCGGGCGGCGGCGCCTACACGGCCCAGATCATGGCGAAGGTGCACCGGACGGGCCCGGGCTGGACGATGACGGCCCTCGGCACCCCGGCCAACGGCCGCACCTTCCAGGACCTGATGCCGGCGATCCTGCCGCACCTGTAGGACGCCCGGCGAGCAGTACACGACTTCACAACGACACAGGGGGACGAAAGGCGATGACGGCCGAGCTGGTGCGGGGGCAGAATCACCCGCTCTCCCAGGCCCGCCTCGAGATCCGGGTCTCGGCCGGCAAGCCGATCGTGGCCGGCGCCACGCTCGGCGACGAGCAGGGCAAGGTCCACGGCGTCGAGTGGGTGGCGCACCCCGGCGCACCCACCCTGCCCGGGATCGAGGTCTCCCGGCAGGCGGCAGCCGACCACCGGCTCGCGGTGGACCTGGACGCCGTGCCGGAAGCCGTCCACCGTGTCACCGTGCTGCTCGCCCTGCCCACCGGTGTCGGCGGGCCTGCCACCTTCGCATCGGTGGCCGCCCCCTTCCTCGCCGTCACCGCACCGGACGGCACCGAGGTCGCCAACTACACCATCACCGGCCTCGACGCCGAGTCGGCGGTCGTCGCGCTGGAGCTCTACCGTCGGCAGGGCGCGTGGAAGGTGCGCGCCGTGGGCCAGGGCTACGCCGGTGGCCTCGCCGAGCTCTTCGCGGACCAGGGTGTTCCGCAGGCCCAACAGCTCGCGAGCGGCATCAACGAGGCGGTCGCCCGGGGCGCGGCCCGCTCGGTCGCGGCACCCCCGCCGCGTACGGCCGACGGCGACCGCTCCCGGCAGGCTGCCGCACCGGCACTCGGCCCCGACCAGAACGGCTCGCCCTACGCGACCCAGGACCAAGGGGGCTCGCCCTACACGTCTCCGGATCAGGGCGGCTCTCCCTACACGGCTCCGGGACAGGGCGGCTCGCCCTACGGTGCCCCGGGACAGGACACCCCGGGAACCCCGGCGGATTACCCCACAGGCGCTTCCCCCACGGACCCCGCGACGAGCGGCCAGGCGCCCACGCCCACCGCCGGCGGCTCGATCGACTACAGTCACCCGCGCCGCCAGAACACGCCTCCGCCGCCTCCGCCCACGGCACCTCCCACCCCGCCAGGACAGCCCGCGCGGCCCGTCGCCGGTGACGCGACCGGCTGGACCATGGAGGAGCGGCTCTACAACCAGGTGTGGGGCATGTTCGAGGACCTGGCCCGCACCACGGCCGCCTACCGCAGCGCCGTCGACTTCGCCGACTCCCGCATGGAGAAGGAGCTCGACCAGGTCCTGTCCGACCCGCGCAGCCGGATCGGAGGACAGGGCGACGCCGCCCGCGAGGCGGCCCACGCCAAGCACGCCCAGCTCGTCGACCAGGCCCAGCAGGTCCTGGACCGGGACATCGCCCAGCTCACCGCGGAGGCCGAGGTCGTCGAACCCGCGCTGCCGCCCGCGTACGCCGGCTGGGACAACCCCGTCTGGCACGGTTACCGCGTCCCGATGGAGATGCCCATGGCCCTGCGCCTCGGCGAGCTCCATCTGCCCGAGGCCGAACGGCTGCGCATCCCGATGCTGGTCCGGCTGCCGTTGGAACGTGGTCTGTGGATAGACAGCGGACGGACCGGATCGTCCGACGGCTCGTTCACCGACTCCCACGACCTGCGCCGCCTGGCCATGGAGACGGCGGTGGCGCACGTCGCCCGGCTGCTCGCGGCGCACCCCGCCGGCGAGTTCACGGTGCATGTCGCCGACCCGGCCGGTTCCGGGGCGCAGACACTGGTGCCGCTGGTGCAGTCCGGCGTCCTCGCGGGCCCGCCCGCCGTCGGGGCCGCAGGGGTGGTGGATGTCCTCGCTCGGCTCACACAGCGCGTCGACCTGGTGCAGATGGCGGTCCGCGGCGGTGCCGCCGACTCGCTCCCGCCCGGGTTCGACACCTCGCAGCAGCTGCTGGTCGTCAACGACTTCCCGCACGGCTTCGACGACCGTGCCGTGACCCAGCTGCGCTACCTCGCGGACGAGGGCCCGGCCGTCGGTGTCCACCTGATGATGGTCGCCGACCGAGAGGACGCTTCCGGTTACGGTCCGTTGCTGGATCCGCTGTGGCGCTCGCTGCTACGGCTCACCCCGGTCGCCGACGACCACCTCGCCGACCCCTGGGTGGGTCACACCTGGACGTACGAACCCTCGCTCGTGCCGCCGGGCAGCCAGGTCCTCCAGCACGTGCTCAACCAGGTCGCCGCAGCCCGCCGCCCATGGAACCAGTGACGGCTTCCCCCACCTTCACCAAGCACTCGTAAAGCGGCTCTGACCTCGATGTTTGGTGTTTCTTTTACTCACCCCTTTACCTTTCTTTGGTGATTGGGGTACTGTTTTCCGTACGGAGGGGAGTACTCCCTATCTGCTGCGGCGTACCCGTCAATACGGATCAGGCCAGATCCCGGGGCGTCGGCCCGTGGAGTCCCGGCGCTTCCAGCGCCCGGGAGTCCGGGGTGGAAGAGACCTCCGGCAGCGCGACGACGCTGATTACCTGCCGTTACGTACTGCCGGAGGCGCAGTGGATGTTTCCCTGACCCTGTGGGTCCTGACCATCGTGGGCCTTGCCGCCCTCATCGCGGTCGACTTCTTCATCGGCCGCAAACCGCACGACGTGTCGATCAAGGAAGCCGGCATCTGGACGGTCGTCTGGATCGCTCTCGCCGGACTCTTCGGACTCGGCCTGCTCGTCTTCGGCGGCGGCCAGCCCGCCGGCGAGTTCTTCGCGGGCTTCATCACCGAGAAGTCGCTGAGCGTCGACAACCTCTTCGTCTTCGTCCTGATCATGGCGAAGTTCGCGGTCCCGTCGCAGTACCAGCAGCGAGTCCTGCTCGTCGGTGTCCTCATAGCCCTGGTCCTGCGAGCGATCTTCATCGCCGCGGGCGCCGCGATCCTCGCCAGCTTCTCGTGGGTGTTCTACCTCTTCGGCGCCTTCCTGATCTGGACCGCCTGGAAGCTCATCCAGGAGGCCCGGGCCGACGAGGAGGATGAGGACTGGGACGAGAACAAGCTGCTCAAGGCCGCCGAGCGCCGCTTCGGTGTCGCCGACCGCTACCACGGCACCAAGCTGTGGATCCAGGAGAACGGCAAGCGGGTCATGACCCCGATGCTGGTCGTGATGCTGGCGATCGGCACCACCGACGTCCTGTTCGCGCTCGACTCCATCCCCGCGATCTTCGGTCTCACCCAGGACCCGTACATCGTGTTCACCGCCAACGCCTTCGCGCTCATGGGCCTCAGGCAGCTGTACTTCCTCATAGGTGGCCTGCTGAGGAAGCTGGTCCACCTGTCGTACGGCCTGTCGATCATCCTGGGCTTCATCGGCGTCAAGCTGGTGCTGCACGCGCTGCACGAGTCCGGGGTCCACGTCCCGGAGATCAGCATCCCCGTCTCGCTCGGCGTGATCTGCGGTGTCCTCGTCGTCACCACGATCACCAGCCTCAGGGCCTCCAAGAAGCAGGCGGAGGCCGAGGCGGCGCAGTCGGGGAGCGAAGGCGCTCCGAAGGACAGCATCGACGTCTGAGCAGCGGCCTCCGCCGCACAAGGAGGAGCGGGCCCGGCAGTTCGACTGCCGGGCCCGCTGTACCCGATGTGTCCGGAGTGCTCCGGGCGTCAGCCCGTAGCCGTCGCCTCCGCCGCCACCGGTACCGGCCGTGTCTCCGGCAGCAGCGCGAAGCACCCCAGGCTGAACAGCGCGACGACCGTCAGATACGCGCCGACGCCCCACGGCACCCGCCCGCCCTGTTCCGCCAACGCCGTGGCCACGATCGGAGTGAGCGCGCCGCCGAGGACCCCTCCGAGGTTGTAGCCCACCGCGGCACCCGTGCACCGCACCCGGGCCTCGTACAACTCCGGCAGATACGCGGCGATCACCGCGAACATGATGACGAACGAGACCATCGCTCCCAGGAAACCGAGGAACATCAACAACGGCTCCGCCGTCGACAGGAGTGCCACCATCGGCAGCATCCACACAGCCGCACAGGCACACCCCACCAGACACAGCGGCCGACGTCCGACGCGGTCGCCGAGCATCGCCACCAAGGGCGTGAGCGCGCCCTTCACCACCACCGCGGCCATGATGCAGGTCAGCATGACTGTACGGCTGACCCCGAGCCGCTCGGTCCCATAGGCGAGGGACCACGTCGTCACGGCGTAGAACAGCGCGTACCCGACCGTGAGCGCCCCCGCGGTCAGCAGGACGAGTCGCCCGTGGTCCCGCACCACCTCGGCGAGCGGCACGCGCGCGGGGTCCTCGATCTCCAGGAACCGGGGGCTCTCGACCAGCGACGAACGCAGCCACAGGCCCAGCACGGCCAACACTCCCGCCGCCCAGAACGGCACCCGCCACCCCCACTGCGCGAACTGCGCGTCGGACAGCGTCGCGGTCAGGGCCAGCACCACACCGTTGGCGAGCACGAAGCCGACGGCCGGGCCCACCTGCGGGAAGCTGGACCACAGTCCACGCCGCTCGGGAGGAGCGTGCTCGGCGGTCAGCAGCACCGCCCCGCCCCACTCCCCACCGAGGCCCAGCCCCTGCAGGAACCGCAGGGCGAGGAGCAGCACCGGGGCGGCCACTCCGATCGTGTCGTAGGTCGGTACGCAACCGACCGCGACCGTCGAGCCGCCGGTCAGCAGCAGTGAGCCGACGAGGACCGGTCGCCGCCCGTGCCGGTCACCGATGTGCCCGAACAGCACCGACCCCAACGGGCGTGCCACAAAGCCGACGCCGAACGTCCCGAAGGCGGCCAGCGTCCCAGCGACAGGAGAGAAGGTGGGAAAGAACAACGGCCCGAGGATCAGGGCGGCCGCGGTTCCGTAGACGAAGAAGTCGTAGAACTCGATGGCCGTCCCGGCGAGCGAGGCGGCCGCGAGCCGCAGCATGGAAGGTGCCCTTACAGTGCGTACGTCGTGCATGCCGCGTCAACTACCCACGGTGATCGAGGGTTACGGGGGCGTACGGAGGTGCTCGGCCCTCGTCGGTAGGTGCCCTCGTCAGTACGTGACGGTGATGCGCCGGGCGGGCCCGTCGACGCGCACGATGCCCCCGTGGGGAATCACGAGCTGCGGATCGGTGTGCCCGTAGTCCACGTCGAAGACGATCGTGGTGTCGGGAGCGTAGGCGCGCATGGCGCGAAGGACGGCCTCGCGCTGCTCGGCAGCGTAACGATCGGCCTCCTCCGGGGTGTGGGGACGCTCGAAGGACCAGGTCTTCGCCCGGCCCATCAACAGCGCGGAGAAGCGCTGGAGCAGCCCGCGCTCGCCCATGTTCCGCATGGTGCGGAAGACCTCCTCGGCGCTCGGCATCTCCTCGGATGTCTCCAGGAGCAGCACTCCGCCGTCGTACTCGGAGAGGTCGCGCGCGATCTCGCGGTCGGCCATGAGCAGCCAGCCGAGGATTTCCAGGCAGCCGCCCCAGCTGCGGCCCTCCACGACCCGGTCGGCGTTCTCCCAGATCCATCCGTGGCCGGGTCGGCTCTCCGGCTCCGCGTCGAAGGTGGCCGGGTCGGCCCAGTCGCGGTCGACGTCGTTCCAGCGCTCGGCGGGCCGCAACTCGTACGCGCCCGATGTGAACAGCGCCGCGCGCAACGACTCCGCCGTCAGCGCGGACATGCCGCCCGGGCGGCCCAGCGCGGTCATCACGGTCGCGCCGTGATAGCTGACGATCCCGGAGCGGTGCAGGAACGCGAGCAGGTTCGTGTTGTCGCTCATCCCGAAGAACGGCTTCGGGTTCGCCCGGATCAATTCCCGGTCCAGGTACGGCAGCACGGTGATCTGGTCGTCGCCGCCGATCGACGCGATGACCGCTTTGATGTCCGGGTCCGCGAACGCGGCGTGGATGTCGTCGGCCCGTTCCTGGGGTGTCGATCCCATCTTGCGGGTGGCCGGGTATTCGACCGGCTCGAGCTCGTAGTTCTCGCGCAACCGCCCCAGGCCCAGTTCGAAGGGGCGAGGGAAGAGGCCGGGCAGACCCGCGCCCGGCGAAATCACGGCTATGCGGTCGCCGGGGGAGGGCTTGGGTGGATACGCGATCATGGTCATGCCGGGAGGGTAAGGCCCGTACCGCGCGCGTCGCATCGTGATAAACCGGGTCTGAGCAGCCCGCCCGCACCGGACCGGAGGAACCGTGCCCCGCACCCTGGCCAACGCCCCCATCATGATCCTCAACGGCCCCAACCTGAACCTCCTCGGGCAGCGCCAGCCGGAGATCTACGGCTCGGACACCCTCGCGGACGTGGAGGCGATGTGCGCCAAGGCAGCGGCCGCGCACGGCGGCACGGTCGACTTCCGGCAGTCCAACCACGAGGGCGAGTTGGTGGACTGGATCCACGAGGCACGGCTGAACCACTGCGGGATCGTGATCAACCCCGGTGCCTACTCGCACACGTCGGTCGCGATTCTGGACGCGCTCAACACCTGTGACGGCCTGCCGGTGATCGAGGTGCACATCTCCAACATCCACAAGCGCGAGTCGTTCCGGCACCACTCATACGTCTCACTGCGGGCCGACGGTGTGATCGCGGGCTGCGGTGTGCAGGGGTACGTCTTCGGCGTGGAGCGCGTCGTTGCGCTGGCGGGACCGGCTCAGGCCGACGCGTAAGCCCCGTCGACCAGGCGCGCGGTCCTTACAAGCGACCCGCCTCCACGATCCGCCGCAGGAAGCGCTGCGTGCGCTCCTGCCGCGGGTCGCCGAAGATCTGCTCGGCGGTGCCGTGTTCCAGCACCACGCCTCCGTCCAGAAAACAAACCTGGTCGGCGACCTCGCGGGCGAAGCCCATCTCGTGCGTGGCCAGCACCATGGTCATGCCGTCGCCCTTCAGATCCCGGACGACGTTCAGCACCTCTCCCACGAGTTCGGGGTCGAGGGCGGCGGTGATCTCGTCGAGGAGCAGCAGCCGGGGACGTACGGCCAGGGCGCGCGCGATCGCGACCCGCTGCTGCTGGCCGCCGCTCAGCCGGTCCGGGTACTCGCCCGCCTTCGCGGCCAGCCCGAGCCGCTCCAGGAGCTCCCGCGCACGCTCCTCGGCCTCCGTGCGGGCGACGCCGTGCACACGGCGCGGGGCGAGCGTGATGTTCTCCAGGACGGTCATGTGCGGAAAGAGGTTGTACGCCTGGAAGACCACGCCGATACGGCGTCGTACCGCGTCCTGGTCCGCACGAGGGTCGGTGATCTCCTCGCCGTCCAGCCAGATCGCGCCGTCGTCGATGTCCTCGAGGAGGTTCGCGCACCGGAGCAGTGTCGACTTGCCGGAGCCGGAGGCGCCGATCAGGGCGGTCACCGTGTGCGGGGCCACCTCCAGACCGACGTCGCGCAGCACGACCGAGTCGCCGAAGGTCTTGCGGACGGACTCCATGCGCAGCACGGGCGCGTCACTCATAGGGATCCTCCCTGGGCCCGCTGACGGTCCATTCTGGCCGTCACCCAGTCGGTGAAGCGGGTCATCGGGATGGTCAACGCGACGAAGACCAGGCCCGCGACGACGTACGGCGTGTAGTTGAGGCTGCGGCCCACGATGATGTCCGCGGCGCGCACGGCGTCGATCGCGCCGCCGATCGACACGAGCCCGGTGTCCTTCTGCAGCGACACCAGGTCGTTGAGCAGCGGCGGCACCTGACGGCGCACCGCCTGGGGCAGCACGACGTACCGCAGCGCCTGCCGGTTGGTGAGGCCGAGCGAGCGGGCCGCGGCGCGCTGCGAGGGGTGGACGGACTCGATGCCGGCGCGGAACACCTCGGCGACGTACGCCGAGTACGTCAGCGTCAGGGCCGTCCCGCCCAGCAGCACCGGGTCGACGGTGACGCCCTGGAGCCGCAGCGCCGGGACGCCCAGGACCACGATCATCAGGTTGATGATCAGCGGAAGGCCGCGGAAGAAGTCGGTGTACGCGGCGGCCAGCACGCGCAGCGGGAAGAACACCGGGCCGCGCAGCGTACGGGCGATCGCGATCAGCATGCCGAGGACCAGCACCGCGGCGCCGCAGATCAGCAGCAGCCGGACGTTCAGCCACAGCCCTTCGAGGACCTTGGGGAACGCCTCGCGCGCGTACTGCCCGCTGAAGAAGGTCTCCTTGGTGCGCGGCCAGCCGGGCGCGTTGACGACGACCAGGTACAGGACGACGCCCGTGACGAGGGTCGAGAGCGCGGCGATCCCCGTGGCGCGGCGGGCGCGGACGCGCTTGTACCGCTCGCGCTCCAGGCGCCGCTGCGAAGGGACGTACCCGTCTCCGGCTCCCGGGTCCGCTGCCTCGTCGCTGGACATCTCACCCTTGTCGTCCGCGCCCTCCCGGCCGGACTCGTCCTTCGTGACCGTCACTTGAGCACCGGGGCGTCGACCGCGTCGGAGAGCCACCGCTTCTCCAGGTCCGCGAGCGTGCCGTCCTCACGGAGGGCGTCCACGGCCTTGGTGACGCAGGCGGTGAGCGCGCTGCCCTTGTCGAGCACGAGCCCGAACTGCTCAGGGGCACCGCCCTGGTTCTCGAACTGGCCGACGATCTTCGCGTCGGTCACCTCGGCGGCGGTGATGTAGAACGCGGTCGGCAGGTCGGTGACGATGGCGTCGACCTGACCGTTCTTCAGCGCCGACTTGGCCTGGTCGTTCTTGGCGTACACGGCCGCTGCCTGCTTCGGCTTCACCACGTCGTCGATGTAGTCGAGGCTGGTGGTGCCGACCTGGGCGCCCAGCTTGAGATCCTTGAGGTCCGCGACGCTCGTCGCCTTCGCCGCCTTGGAGTCCTTCAGCGCGATGACGGCCTGGCGTACGTCGTAGTAGCCGGAGGAGAAGTCCACGGCCTTCTTGCGCTCGTCGCTGATGGACACCTGGTTGATGTCGAAGTCGAAGGTCTTCTCACCGGGCGCGAAGGCCTTGTTGAAGGGGACGCTCTGCCATACGACGGCGCTCTTGTCGTAGCCGAGCTGCTTCGCCACGGCGTACGCGACCGCCGACTCGTAGCCCTCGCCGTTCGCCGGCTTGTCGTCCTTGAACCACGGCTCGTACGCCGGCTCGTCGGTGGCGATCGTCAGCTTGCCGGAGGTCTTGGTGGCCAACTTGCCCTGGGCGCAGGTCTTCCCGTCCGAGGCGGACGGCATGTCGGCCGCCTTCTCCTCCGGCTGCGGAGCGCAGCCGACGGCGGTGGCGAGAAGGGCTACGGTGGCCGCGGCGAGGGCGCGGCGCAGTACGCGCGGGGCAGGGTGCATGGCGGGAGAGTGGCAGCGAAAGCGGCGTTTGTCGAGGTCACACCGGCAGTTGTCCGCATACTGGGAACGGGTGTTGCATTCTCGTGAACACGCTCGACAAGAGCGTCGCCTGGGTCGCCGGTCGAGGGCGGGGATCGGTGGACCGGCGACCCATACCGCTCAGGAGCCGTCATCCTTCGCGGGGCTAAGACCAGTTGACCGCGCAACCACCTGCGCCGGGAGCGCGCACAGGGCACGGGTATGTGTGCGCGATTCACACGGGGCGCGCGTTCAGTGCCGCGCGCCCCGCGTGTGCGGAACTTTCACCACCCGCGCGCGTGCCACTCCGGCAGGTGCGGCCGTTCGGCGCCCAGGGTGGTGTCGTTGCCGTGCCCCGGGTAGACCCAGGTCTCGTCCGGAAGCGCGTCGAAGATCTTGGTTTCGACGTCGTGGATCAGGCTGGCGAACGCCTTCGGATCCTTACGGGTGTTGCCCACGCCTCCCGGGAAGAGACAGTCCCCCGTGAACACATGGGGGTGCCCGTGCGGGTCGTCGTAGACGAGGGCGATCGAGCCCGGCGTGTGGCCGACCAGATGGCGCGCGGTGAGTTCCACGTGCCCCACCCGGATGACGTCGCCGTCGTCCACGAGGACGTCGGTCGGGACGGGAATGCCGTCGGCGTCCTCCCGGCCGGCGTACGTCCGGGCGCCCGTGGCCGCCACGACCTCGGCGAGCGCCTGCCAGTGGTCGCCGTGCTGGTGGGTCGTCACGACGGACGCGATGCCGTCGCCGCCGATCATGCCGATCAGGGTCTCGGCCTCGTTGGCCGCGTCGATCAGCAGTTGCTCGTCCGTGGCCCGGCAGCGCAGCAGGTAGGCGTTGTTGTTCATCGGACCGACCGCGATCTTGCTGATCATCAGGTCCTTCAGCTCATGCACGTCGGCCGGGCCGCCGACCGTCACCTCTCCGCTGTACGTCATGGCCGTCAGCCTATAGCGGGGGGAGGGCCGGAAGCGGTCCACCGGCGACGGTCGGTCCGGACCCGTCGCGGCGGCCCGCGAGCCAGCCGAGCAGCTCGGCCGGCGTCCCCGTGACGGTGACCTCGGGCGCGCCCGCCTCCCGGCCGGTGCTCCACACGCGTGTGCCGTCCGTGAGGCGGGTGGGCGGCACGTCGGGGTGCCCGGCGAAGCGCCGGGCGAGGAAGTCGATCTCCCGCTGGATGAACTCCGCCGGCAGGTCCTCCAGCTCGTAGCCGATGCCGAGGTCCACGTGGTGCAGCTCGACCTCGGCCCAGCGGCGGAAGGGCACCGCGGAGGCGGGGTCGGTGACGCCGTTGCGCAGGGTCACCGTGCGCGACCAGTCCGCGGGCGCGGCCCCCGCCTCCTGGAAGCGGGCCCCGCTTGCGCGCACGTCCGCGAGGTGGACCTCCAGAGAACGGGGCGCGTCGCGCTCGATGTCGGCCTCCCGGGCCTCGGCGGAGGCGTACATGGGGCGGCCGCCGAGGACGTTCACGAGGGCGTCCGCGTTGCGGGCCAGATGGGCGAGCACGTGGCCGCGGCTCCATCCCGGAAGGAGTGACGGTTCGGCCACGGACGCGTTGTCCAACTTGGCGACTGCGGTGAGCAGCCGCTCGGTCGCGTCACGTACAGACGCCAGGTCATGCGCGTGATCAATCATGGTGCTGACCCTAGCTCCGCCACCTCTTCGGGTGAAGGTGGCGGACCGGGCCCGCAATTCGAATGCGCGTGCTATATGGTCGGTGGCGGCGTCGGGCATGCTGGATGGTCGGGGATTGTTGTCACTCGGTGAATCCGACCGGCGTTGTCAGTGGCTCCCCCTAGTCTGAGAAAGCACGGGGGCCCCGCCCCTGTCACTTCTCTCAAGAAAGGTGCGGACCGGCGTGGCCGACCGTCTCATCGTCCGTGGCGCGCGCGAGCACAACCTCAAGAATGTCTCGCTCGACCTGCCGCGCGACTCGCTCATCGTCTTCACGGGCCTGTCGGGGTCGGGCAAGTCCTCGCTGGCCTTCGACACCATCTTCGCCGAGGGCCAGCGTCGCTACGTGGAGTCGCTCTCCTCGTACGCCCGCCAGTTCCTCGGTCAGATGGACAAGCCGGACGTCGACTTCATCGAAGGCCTCTCCCCGGCGGTCTCCATCGACCAGAAGTCGACCTCGCGCAACCCGCGCTCCACGGTCGGCACCATCACCGAGGTCTACGACTACCTCCGCCTGCTGTTCGCCCGTATCGGCAAGCCGCACTGTCCCGAGTGCGGTCGGCCGATCTCGCGCCAGTCGCCGCAGGCCATCGTCGACCGCGTTCTGGAGCTGCCGGAGGGGAGCCGTTTCCAGGTGTTGTCGCCCCTGGTGCGCGAGCGCAAGGGAGAGTTCGTCGACCTCTTCGCCGACCTCCAGACCAAGGGCTACAGCCGCGCGCGGGTCGACGGCGAGACGATCCAGCTCTCCAACCCGCCCACGCTCAAGAAGCAGGAGAAGCACACCATCGAGGTGGTCATCGACCGCCTCACGGTGAAGGACTCCGCCAAGCGCCGCCTCACCGACTCCGTCGAGACCGCCCTCGGACTGTCCGGCGGCATGGTCGTGCTCGACTTCGTCGACCTCCCCGAGGACGACCCCGAGCGTGAGCGCATGTACTCGGAGCACCTGTACTGCGCGTACGACGACCTCTCCTTCGAGGAGCTGGAGCCCCGCTCCTTCTCCTTCAACTCGCCCTTCGGAGCCTGCCCCGACTGCACCGGCATCGGCACGCGCATGGAGGTCGACCCCGAGCTGATCGTCCCCGACGAGGACAAGTCCCTCGACGAGGGCGCCATCCACCCCTGGTCGCACGGCCACACCAAGGACTACTTCGGCCGCCTGATCGGCGCCCTCGCGGACGCGTTGGGGTTCCGGACGGACATCCCCTTCGCGGGCCTCCCGCAGCGCGCCAGGAAGGCCCTGCTCCACGGCCACAAGACGCAGATCGAGGTCCGCTACCGCAACCGGTACGGACGCGAGCGCGTCTACACCACGCCCTTCGAAGGCGCCGTCCCCTTCGTCAAGCGCCGGCACAGCGAGGCCGAGAGCGACGCCAGCCGCGAGCGCTTCGAGGGCTACATGCGCGAGGTGCCCTGCCCCACCTGTGACGGCACGCGCCTGAAGCCGATCGTCCTCGCGGTCACGATCATGGACAAGTCCATCGCCGAGGTCGCCGGCATGTCCATCAGCGACTGCGCGGACTTCCTGGGCGAGCTGAAGCTCAACGCCCGCGACAAGAAGATCGCCGAGCGGGTGCTGAAGGAGGTCAACGAGCGGCTGCGGTTCCTGGTCGACGTCGGCCTGGACTACCTCTCGCTCAACCGCGCGGCCGGCACACTCTCCGGCGGCGAGGCCCAGCGCATCCGCCTGGCCACCCAGATCGGCTCCGGACTCGTGGGCGTCCTGTACGTCCTCGACGAGCCGTCCATCGGCCTGCACCAGCGTGACAACCACCGGCTGATCGAGACCCTCGTCCGACTGCGGGACATGGGCAACACGCTCATCGTCGTCGAGCACGACGAGGACACCATCAAGGTCGCCGACTGGATCGTCGACATCGGTCCCGGCGCGGGTGAGCACGGCGGCAAGGTCGTGCACAGCGGCTCCCTGAAGGAGCTGCTGGCCAACGCCGAGTCGCAGACCGGGCAGTACCTGTCCGGCAGGAAGTCCATCCCGCTGCCCGACATCCGGCGCCCGCGCGACCGGTCCCGGCAGCTCACGGTGCACGGCGCCCGCGAGAACAACCTCCAGGACATCGACGTGTCCTTTCCGCTGGGTGTGTTCACCGCGGTCACGGGTGTGTCCGGCTCGGGCAAGTCGACGCTGGTCAACGACATCCTGTACACGCATCTGGCCCGCGAGCTGAACGGCGCGAGGAACGTGCCCGGGCGGCACACCCGCGTGGACGGCGACGACCTCGTCGACAAGGTCGTGCACGTCGACCAGTCGCCCATCGGCCGCACCCCGCGCTCGAACCCGGCGACGTACACCGGCGTCTTCGACCACATCCGCAAGCTGTTCGCCGAGACCACCGAGGCGAAGGTCCGCGGCTACCTGCCCGGCCGGTTCTCCTTCAACGTCAAGGGCGGCCGCTGCGAGAACTGCGCGGGCGACGGCACGATCAAGATCGAGATGAACTTCCTCCCGGACGTGTACGTCCCGTGCGAGGTGTGCCACGGTGCCCGCTACAACCGGGAGACCCTGGAGGTCCACTACAAGGGCAAGTCCATCGCCGACGTCCTGAACATGCCGATCGAGGAAGCCATGGACTTCTTCGAGGCCGTCCCGGCGATCGCCCGCCACCTGAAGACGCTGAACGACGTCGGTCTCGGCTACGTCCGGCTCGGTCAGTCCGCGACCACCCTGTCCGGCGGTGAGGCACAGCGTGTGAAGCTCGCCAGCGAGCTCCAGCGCCGCTCCACCGGCCGCACGGTCTACGTCCTGGACGAGCCGACCACCGGCCTGCACTTCGAGGACATCAGCAAGCTGCTGACGGTCCTGGGCGGCCTGGTCGACAAGGGCAACACGGTCATCGTCATCGAGCACAACCTCGACGTGATCAAGACCGCCGACTGGGTCGTCGACATGGGCCCCGAGGGCGGCGCCGGCGGCGGCCTCGTCATCGCCGAGGGCACCCCCGAGGAGGTCGCGGGAGTCTCGACCAGCCACACCGGCAAGTTCCTGCGCGAGATTCTCGGCGCGGACCGGATCAGCGACGCGGAACCGGTCAAGGTGCCGCGCAGCAGGTCGGCCGCGAAGACGGTCGCAGCCAAGTCCACGGCGAACAGGACGGCCACCGCCAAGACGACGGCCGCCAACAACACCGCCACGAAGAAGGCGGCCGGGACCACGAAGAAGGCCGCACCCGCGAAGAAGACGACGCGGGCCCGCAAGGCCTGAGGCTCACGGGCAGCAAGGCCCGAGCCGTCTGGAACGGTACGGCGCCCCGCGGGAACTCCCCCGCGGGGCGCCGTCCGTCGTACGCGCTGCCCGCCTTGCCCTACGGCTCGATCAGACTTCGCCCACCTCGGCCGCGTACGGCGGCTCCGCCCCCGCGCGGGAGCAGGTGATCGCCGCGGCGCGGGCCGCGTAGCGCAGGAGGCGGGTCCAGTCGTCGGCGTCCAGGGCGGCGAGTGCGGAAGGGGACAGCGCGTCACGGGTGGACAGGCCGTGCAGGAGCGCCGCGTTCACGGTGTCACCGGCGCCGATCGTGTCCACGACGTCGACCTTCTCGCCCGGCACCGAGTGCTCGGCGCCGTCCCGGGTGAAGACGGTCAGCCCGTCGCCGCCCCGCGTCACCACGACGGCCGCGGGACCGGAGGCCAGCCACTCCCGCGGGGTGCCGCCCAGCCACTGAGCGTCCTCCGCCGACAGCTTGAGCAGCGACACGGACGGCAGCCAGCTCTTGAACCGGGCCCGGTAGGCGTCCGCGTCGGGGATCAACCCCGGCCGGATGTTGGGGTCGAGCGCGGTGAACAGGCCCTGGGCGCTCGCCGCCCGCATCAGCTCCTCGTACGCGCTCGCGCCCGGCTCCAGGACGAGCGAGCACGTGCCGAAGGACACCGCGCGGGTTCCTGCGGGGAGCCGCTCGGGGGCCGTGAACAGGCGGTCGGCGGTGCCGTCGACGTAGAACGAGTAGGCGGCGGAGCCGTTCTCGTCGATCGTGGCGACGGCGAGGGTGGTCGGTTCCGGGCCGCGCTGCACCGCCGACACGTCCACGCCCGCCTGCCGCAGTCCGTCGAGCAGGGCCTCGCCGAAGGCGTCGTGGGACGTGCGGGAGCAGAACGCGGTGGGGGAGCCGAGGCGGCCGAGGGCCACGGCGGTGTTGTACGGGCCGCCGCCGAGCGCCGGGCGCAGGGTCGCGAGAGCACCCGCACCCTGCGGCACCAGGTCGATCAGGGCCTCACCGGCGACGACGATCACGGAGTGGTTCCTTCCTCGGGCGACTGGAACGTGTGTGGCCGCGCGGGCTGCTCGGGGCAGCCGCACGACGTGCGGTGGACGAAGGCGCAGGGAAGCCGCACGGTCCGGGTGGGCCGGTCCGGTGCGGCGAGGCGGTCCAGCAGGACCTGGACCGCCCGGGCGCCGATGTCCCTGCTGGGCTGGGCGATCGCGGTGAGCCGGGGTGCGAACAGGTCCGCCCAGGCGAAGTCGTCGAAACAGCACAGGGCGATGTCGTCGGGCACCGACATGCCGCGCTCACGCAGGGCGCGCAGGGCGCCGATGGTCATCGCGTTGTTGCCGGTGACGAGCGCGGTGGGCGGGGCGGCGAGGGCGAGCAGAGCCGCGGTGGCCCGTTCGGCGCCGGCCTCCCCGGAGTCGCCGTGGACCAGGAGCCGTTCGTCGTGGGGGAGCCCGGCGGCCGCGAGACCGTGGCGGTAACCGGAGATCCGCTCGCCGGTGGTGCTGAGCCCCGGCAGGCCCGCGACCAGCCCGATCCGGCGATGGCCGAGCTCGGCGAGGTGGGCGACCAGCCGGGCCATGGGCTCGGCGTTCTCCGCGCAGACCTGGTCGAAGCGGGGGCTGCCGTCCGCCCGGTCGTCGATGACGCGGTCCAGGAACACGGCCGGTACGTCGTGGCGGGTGAGGTAGGCGAGGAGGTCGCGCGGGGCGGCGGAGGGCGCGACGATCATGCCGTCCACGCGCCGCTCGTGCAGCAGCTGGACCACCTTGCGCTCGTGCTCCGGGTCGTCGTGCGGGTCGGCGATGAGCAGGCTGTAGCCGCGTTCCACGGCGTCGGCCTCGACGCCCTGGAGGATCTCCGTGAAGTACGGATTGCTGATCGCCGAGACCGCGAGCCCGATGGAACGCGTCCGGGAGGTCACCAGGGAGCGGGCGAGGGTGTTGGGCGTGTAGCCGAGCTCGTCGATGGCGTCGAGTACGGCCTGGCGGGTGTGGGGGAGCACCGGGCGGGTGTCGTTCAGGACGTGTGACACGGTCGCCACGGAGACACCGGCGCACCGTGCGACGTCGGCCATGGTGGGCATCGCGCTTCCTTCCCCGGGGCACCTGGTTCTGGCCGGGAAGGTATCCCATTTCAGAGCCCGCGTAAACGCTTGCGCAAGCGTTTACGCGCAATCCCCTCCGGGGGACTCACTCCCAGTCCCAGCCGATCCCCACCATGCCCGACCGCACCCGGGGCTCGACGAGGTGCACCGAGTGGTGCCGGTCGCTGAGCGCGAGCTCCTGCCGGCCGCTGCGCGGCGCCGCCGCGGAGTGCTGGGTGAACCGGTGGCAGCGCACCGGCAGCGCGCCCTCGTCGAACCGGACCTGAAGGGCGTACTGGCCGCCCGCCAGGCCGAAGCCGCGCACGTACTCGTGGGAGACGCCGGCCGTGCCGTCCTCGATGTCGTAACGGAAGAGGAACGTGTCGCCGGCGCGCAGCCGGACGTCGAAGAGCAGCTCGGCCACGAGCACGCCGGTGTCGTGGTGCCAACGGACGCGGCCGGTCCGGCAGTTCTCCAGGGCGCGCACCGTCATGCGTTCCGGTGTGCACCCCGGGTCGCCGTGGTGGACGGCGACGAAGCGGTCGACGCCGTCGCGGTGGGCGCGCACGATGTGGTGCGACTCGCGCCCCAGCAGCTCACGGCGCGCACCGACGCGTACCCGCTCGTGGTGGCCGAGGGTGTGCAGCCCGCCGTCGAGAGGGGCCTCCAGTTCGGCCAGGAGCCGTTCCAGGACGCCCGAGGCCGCCACGAAGGAACGGTAGGAGCGGCCCGCCGGACGTCCGGTGGTGGCGACCCCGTCGGCGTCGGCGAGCAGCCGGATCAGTGACTCCTCCGGCAGCTGGAGGATCTCCTCCAGCGCCCGCACGGCCCGCAGCGACTCGGGGCGCTGCGGGCGGCGGGCGCCCTGCTGCCAGTAACTCAGGCTGGTCACGCCCACTTTCACGCCGTAGCGCGAGAGATGGTGCTGCACGCGCTGGAGCGGCAGTCCACGAGCGGCGATCGCGGCGCGCAGTGCGACGTGGAAGGGGCCTCCGCGCAGGGCCGTGTCCAGTTCCGCGGCGGCGATGTCCGCGTGCTGTGTGGCGTGCGGCATGCAGGGGCCTTTCTGTGAAGGAGCACAACGGCTGGTCAGACCGTTCACGTGGTGGTCGGGGCCGCCCCGTCGGCGCCAGGGCGTCCGCACATCCGTACGCCGTCTTTTCAGGGCCCCGAGTTCCCCCGCATTGAAGCGTGTTGACCAAGTCCCGACAACACCTGCCGCCCAATAGGGCGCGCACTCCTGGCCGGGACCCGACACCCGTCGGAGTGTCGGTCCTCGCCAGTAGGGTGTGAGACATGGCCGACCCCTCCAGCTACCGCCCCAGTCCGGGACAGATCCCGGACTCTCCCGGGGTGTACAGGTTCCGCGACGAGCACCGCCGGGTGATCTACGTCGGAAAGGCGAAGAGCCTGCGCCAACGCCTGGCGAACTACTTCCAGGACCTGGCGGGCCTCCACCCGCGCACCCGCTCCATGGTCACCACGGCAGCGTCGGTGGAGTGGACCGTGGTGTCCACGGAGGTCGAGGCCCTGCAGCTGGAGTACTCCTGGATCAAGGAGTACGACCCCCGGTTCAACGTCAAGTACCGCGACGACAAGAGCTACCCCTACCTCGCGGTGACGCTGAACGAGGAGTTCCCGCGCGTGCAGGTGATGCGCGGCCACAAGAAGAAGGGCGTCAGGTACTTCGGGCCGTACGCGCACGCGTGGGCCATCCGGGACACCGTCGACCTGCTCCTGCGCGTCTTTCCGGTGCGCACCTGCTCGACGGGCGTGTTCAAGAACGCCGCCCGCACCGGCCGCCCCTGTCTGCTCGGTTACATCGGCAAGTGCTCCGCGCCCTGTGTGGGCCGTGTCTCCGCCGAGGAGCACGGCGAACTCGCCGAGGAGTTCTGCGACTTCATGGCCGGCCGCACCGGCACCTATCTGCGCCGGTTGGAGAGGCAGATGATGGAGGCGGCCGACGAGATGGAGTACGAGCGGGCGGCCCGCCTGCGCGACGACATCGAGGCCCTGAAGAAGGCCATGGAGAAGAACGCGGTCGTGCTCGCGGACGCGACCGACGCCGACCTGATCGCGGTCGCCGAGGACGAGCTGGAGGCGGCAGTCCAGATCTTCCACGTCCGCGGCGGACGTGTGCGCGGCCAGCGCGGCTGGGTCACCGACAAGGTCGAGGAGATCACCACCGGCGCCCTCGTCGAGCACGCCCTCCAGCAGCTCTACGGCGAGGAGACCGGCGACGCCGTCCCCAAGGAGGTCCTCGTCCCGGCCCTGCCCGACCCGCTGGAGCCCGTGCAGCAGTGGCTGACCGGGCGGCGCGGCTCCAACGTCTCGCTGCGCATACCGCAGCGCGGCGACAAGAAGGCCCTCATGGAGACCGTGCAGCGCAACGCCCAGCAGGCGCTCGTGCTGCACAAGACCAAGCGCGCCTCCGACCTGACCACGCGCTCGCGTGCCCTGGAGGAGATCGCCGACGCCCTCGACCTGGACAGCGCCCCGCTGCGCATCGAGTGCTACGACATCTCCCACCTCCAGGGCGACGACGTGGTCGCCTCCATGGTCGTCTTCGAGGACGGCCTGCAGCGCAAGAGCGAGTACCGCCGCTTCGAGATCAAGGGTCGTGCCGGTGACACGCAACTCTGGCACGGCGAGGGGCAGGACGACGTCCGCTCCATGCACGAGGTGATCACCCGCCGCTTCCGGCGCTACCTCGCCGAGAAGGAGAAGACGGGGGAGTGGACCGACGGGGAGAACGAGCTGACCGAGGAGGACGGCCGCCCCAAGAAGTTCGCCTACCCGCCCCAGCTCGTCGTCGTCGACGGCGGGCAGCCGCAGGTCGCCGCCGCCAAGAAGGCCCTGGACGAGCTCGGCATCGACGACATCGCCGTGTGCGGTCTCGCCAAGCGCCTGGAGGAGGTGTGGCTGCCGGACGAGGGCGACCCCGTGGTGCTGCCCCGTACCAGCGAGGGCCTCTACCTGCTGCAACGCGTCCGTGACGAGGCGCACCGCTTCGCGATCACCTACCAGCGCACCAAGCGCGGCAAGCGGTTCCGCGCGAGCCCCCTGGACGACGTGCCGGGCCTCGGGGAGACCCGCAAGCAGGCGCTGATCAAACACTTCGGCTCGGTGAAGAGGCTGCGGTCCGCGACCATCGACCAGATCTGCGAGGTTCCGGGCATAGGTCGCAAGACGGCCGAGACGATCGCCGTGGCCTTCGCCCAGGCCGCCCCGGCCGCACCCGCCGTCAACACGGCGACTGGAGAGATCATGGATGACGTGGAAGACGGGGCACCCGGGACGACGGCGGGTACCCGGGAGGAGTCCTCGACAGCGGACGCCCCGGAAGAACGACGGGGGCAGGAGACATGAGCGAGCACGACGCAGAACACACAGCACAGCGAGATCAGGCACCCACGGCGGCCCCACCGGGCACCGAGGGCCATGACCAGGGCCAAGAGCAGGGCCATGAACACGGAGCACAGGTGAGTACGGACAGCACACCGCCCGGGATCCCCGACGCGGCCATCCCCGAGCTGGTGATCATCTCCGGCATGTCCGGCGCCGGGCGCTCGACGGCCGCCAAGTGTCTGGAGGACCTCGGCTGGTTCGTCGTCGACAACCTCCCACCCGCGCTGATCCCCACCATGGTGGAGCTCGGCGCCCGCTCCCAGGGCAACGTGGCGCGGATCGCGGTCGTCGTCGACGTCCGCGGCCGCCGCTTCTTCGACAACCTCCGCGAGTCCCTCGCCGACCTGGAGGCGAAGAGCGTCACCCGGCGCATCGTCTTCCTGGAGTCCTCGGACGACGCCCTGGTGCGCCGCTTCGAGTCCGTGCGCCGCCCGCACCCCCTCCAGGGCGACGGCCGTATCGTCGACGGCATCGCCGCCGAGCGCGAGCTGCTGCGTGAGCTGCGCGGCGACGCCGACCTGGTGATCGACACCTCCAGCCTCAACGTGCACGAGCTGCGCGCGAAGATGGACGCCCAGTTCGCGGGCGAGGAGGAGCCCGAGCTGCGGGCCACCGTGATGTCCTTCGGCTTCAAGTACGGCCTCCCCGTCGACGCCGACCTGGTCGTCGACATGCGCTTCCTGCCCAACCCGCACTGGGTCCCGGAGCTGCGCCCCTTCACCGGCCTCAACGAGGAGGTCGCGGCGTACGTCTTCAACCAGCCCGGCGCCAAGGAGTTCCTCGACCGCTACGCCGAGCTGCTCCAGCTCATCGCCGCCGGATACCGCCGCGAGGGCAAGCGGTACGTGACCATCGCGGTCGGCTGCACCGGAGGCAAGCACCGCTCGGTCGCCACCTCCGAGAAGCTGGCCGCCCGCCTCGCCTCCCAGGGCGTCGAGACCGTGGTCGTGCACCGGGACATGGGGCGCGAGTGACCGGACGTACACCGCGGGTGAGCCGGCTGCGCCGGGTCACCCCCGAGGGCCGCACGGTCAGGCCCGCGGAGGCGCGCGGGGCCAGGCCGCGCCGCCGGGGCACCCAGCCCAAGGTGGTCGCCCTCGGCGGCGGGATGGGGCTGTCCGCCTCGCTCGCCGCACTGCGCCGGATCACCGGCGACCTCACCGCCGTCGTCACCGTGGCCGACGACGGCGGTTCCAGCGGGCGCCTGCGCGACGAGCTGGGCGTCCTGCCGCCCGGCGACCTGCGCAAGGCGCTGGCCGCGCTGTGCGGCGACGACGACTGGGGCCAGACCTGGGCCCGTGTCATCCAGCACCGCTTCCAGTCGCAGGGCGAGCTGCACGAGCACGCGGTCGGCAACCTGCTGATCGTCGCCCTGTGGGAGCAGCTCGGCGACCATGTCCAGGCTCTCGACCTGGTCGGCAAGCTGCTGGGCGCCCAGGGCCGGGTGCTGCCCATGTCGGCCGTACCGCTGGAGCTCCAGGCGCTGGTCAAGGGGCACGACCCGGAGCGGCCCGAGGCCGTCGACACCGTCCGCGGCCAGGCGACCGTCGCCCTGACTCCCGGAGAGGTGCAGTCGGTGCACCTCGTGCCGCACGACCCGCCCGCCGTCCCCGAGGCCGTCGCCGCGGTCCTGGACGCCGACTGGGTGGTGCTGGGTCCCGGCTCCTGGTTCTCGTCGGTCATTCCGCACCTGCTGGTGCCGGAACTCCTGGACGCGCTCACCGCGACGAAGGCGCGCCGGGTACTCTCCCTGAACCTCGCCCCGCAGCCCGGAGAAACCGAGGGGTTCTCCCCGCAGCGTCATTTGGAGGTTTTGGGGCGACACGCCCCTAAACTCGCCCTGGACGTGGTGCTGGCCGACGAGGCCGCCGTGCCCGACCGCGATCTCCTCACCGACGCCGCCAAGCGGTTCGGCGCCGCGGTCGAGCTGGCGCCGGTGGCCCGGATCGACGGGAGCCCAAGGCACGACCCGGAGCTCCTGGCCGCCGCGTACGACCGTATTTTTCGGATGCATGGAAGGATCGGCCCATGGCGATGACGCCAGCGGTGAAGGACGAGATCTCCCGGCTCCCCGTCACCCGGACCTGCTGCAGGAAGGCGGAGGTCTCCGCCCTTCTGCGGTTCGCCGGCGGCCTCCACCTGGTGAGCGGGCGCATCGTGATCGAGGCGGAGCTGGACACCGCGATGGCGGCCCGCCGCCTCAAGCGGGACATTCTGGAGATCTTCGGCCACAGCTCCGAGCTGATCGTGATGGCGCCCGGCGGGCTGCGCCGGGGTTCGCGCTACGTGGTGCGCGTCGTCGCGGGCGGTGACCAGCTGGCCCGGCAGACCGGCCTGGTGGACGGCCGCGGCCGTCCGATCCGCGGCCTGCCCCCGCAGGTGGTCTCGGGGGCCACCTGCGACGCCGAGGCCGCCTGGCGCGGAGCCTTCCTGGCGCACGGCTCGCTCACCGAGCCCGGCCGTTCCTCCTCCCTGGAGGTCACGTGCCCGGGCCCCGAGGCGGCGCTCGCCCTGGTCGGTGCCGCCCGCCGGCTGTCGATCGCGGCGAAGGCCCGTGAGGTCCGCGGGATCGACCGGGTCGTCGTCCGTGACGGCGACGCGATCGGGGCCCTCCTCACCCGTCTCGGCGCGCACGAGTCGGTGCTGGCCTGGGAGGAGCGCCGGATGCGCCGCGAGGTGCGTGCCACGGCGAACCGTCTCGCCAACTTCGACGACGCCAACCTGCGCCGCTCCGCGCGCGCGGCCGTGGCCGCCGGAGCCCGCGTCCAGCGCGCCCTGGAGATCCTCGGCGACGAGGTCCCCGAGCACCTCGCTGCCGCGGGCCGGCTGCGGATGGAGCACAAGCAGGCCTCCCTGGAGGAGCTGGGCGCGCTCGCCGACCCGCCGCTGACCAAGGACGCCGTGGCCGGCCGTATCCGCCGACTGCTGGCGATGGCCGACAAGCGGGCCTCCGATCTGGGCATCCCGGGCACGGAGGCCAACCTCTCCGAGGAGCTGGCCGACAACCTCGTGGGCTGACGGACGCTACGTCAAACGCCGGTGTTCTTTACCCCTTTGGGGTGAGGGGCACCGGCGTTTGACGGTCCATGAGGCCCCCTTGACTCGATCATGAAGTGTCATGAGCCTGGCATCTGTTCGCTGCTGTGGCGGACCACTGCTAGGGGGGTACATGAGACCCAGAGCGAGATCGATCCTCGCTGTCGGCGCGCTCCTGATCGGCGGAGCGAGCATCGCACCCATCGCCCAGGCACAACCCGGCCGTCCGGCGGACCCGGACCCCGACCAGGTCAAGGTCTACCGCGCCGAGGTCACCAAGAAACAGGTACCCCTGCTTCTGGCGGCCGGACAGGACGGCCACGAACTCGGCGAGCAGGTGCCCCAGAAGGGCACCGCGACCGTCGAGGTCTACCTCACCGACGAGCAGGCCGCCACGCTCGAGAAGCAGGGCGTCGACCTCACCGAGCACACCCTCTCGGCCAGGGCGGAGAACCGCGTCGAGGCCGCCGCGGCCGGGGTGTACCGCCCGTACAGCGGAAGCGGTGGCATCAAGGAGGAGATCGTCAGGACCGGGCAGCAGCACCCGGGCCTCACCAAGGTCGTCTCCATCGGAAAGACCGTCAACGGCCAGGACATCCTCGCGCTCAAACTGACCAAGGGCGCGAAGCGGTCCAAGGACGGCAGCAAGCCCGCCGTGCTGTACATGTCCAACCAGCACGCGCGCGAGTGGATCACGCCGGAGATGACGAGGCGTCTGCTCCACTACTACCTCGACAACTACAAGACCGACCGGCGCGTCAGGAAGATCGTCGACTCGACCGAGCTGTGGTTCGTCGTCTCGGCCAACCCGGACGGCTACGACTACACCTTCCGCGACTCCGGCTCCCGCCTGTGGCGCAAGAACCTGCGCGACGCCAACGGCGACGGCGCCATCGGGATCGGCGACGGCGTCGACCTCAACCGCAACTTCGCCTACAAGTGGGGATACGACGACGAGGGTTCGTCCCCCAACCCCACCAGCGAGACCTACCGCGGCACGGCCCCGAACTCCGAGCCCGAGACCCGGGCGCTCGACGCCTTCGAGCGGCGTATCCGATTCGACTACGGCATCAACTACCACTCCGCCGCCGAACTCCTCCTCTACGGCGTCGGCTGGCAGGTCGCCACCGACACGCCGGACGACGTCCTCTACAAGGCCCTCGCCGGCACGCCCGAGAACTCGGCGATCCCGGGCTACCACCCGCAGGTCTCCTCGGAGCTGTACACCACCAACGGCGAAGCGGACGGCCACGCGGCCAACGTCAACGGCATGGCGATGTTCACCCCCGAGATGTCGACCTGCGAGACCGCGTCGAACCTCGACCCGAACGACGCCTGGAACGCGGCCGACTGCCAGTCGGTCTTCAACTTCCCCGACGACGAGAAGCTGATCCAGCAGGAGTTCGCCAAGAACATCCCGTTCGCGCTCTCCGTCGCCGAGTCCGCCGCCCACCCCGACCAGCCGAAGTCCTCACTCGGCCTGAAGGCCGCCGACTTCACCCCGGCGCCCTTCACCACCTCGTACGCCCGCGGCGCCGACCAGGAGGTCTCCGTCGTCGCCCGCAGGTCGGTGCGCGACAAGGAACTCAACTACCGCGTCAACGGCGGCCGGACCAAGGACACGGCGCTCAGGCCGTGGAAGGGCGGCGAGACGTACGGCGGTGACGACAACATCCACTTCGACGAGTACCGGGCCAAGGTCAGAGGCGGCGACCCGGGCGACAAGGTCGAGGTGTGGTTCACCGGCAGGACCCGAAGCGGCAAGAAGGTCTCCAGCGAACACTTCAGGTACACCGTCGCCCAGCGCCCCCGCGCGAACACCCTCGTGGTCGCCGAGGAGGGCGTGAAAGCCACCCAGGCCCAGACGTACGTGGACGCGCTGAAGGCGGGCGGCAGCAAGGCGGTCGTCTGGGACGTCGCCACCCAGGGCGCCCCCGACGCGCTCGGCGTGCTCAAGCACTTCGGCACGGTCGTCCACTACACGGGCGTGAACGTCCCCGGCAACCCCACCCAGCTCCAGCTGCGCGCCTACCTCAACGAGGGCGGCAAGCTCATCGAGGCGGGCGAACGGGCCGGCGGCAGCGTCGACCTCGGCGACGGCACCCCGTCGAACGACTTCAGCCAGTACTACCTGGGCGCCTACAGCCGTACGTCCCTGCCCGGCGCCACCGCCTTCGAGGGCACGGGCGCTCTCGCCGGAGCCACCGGCGCGCTCGGCGCCGCGCCCGGCAACCCGCTGGACGCGGCCGGGTCCTACAGCGTCACCTCCGACACCCTGTCCCCACAGAAGTACCCGCAGTTCGCCGGCGCGGGAGCGGGCCGCTACCCCGGCACCGCCAACCCCTACGGCCCGTACCAGGGCTCCTTCATGGCGGCGGTCACGCACAGCGACTTCGCCTGGAACCGCCTCACCCGCACCGTCGACCTCACCTCGGTGACCGCCGCCGACACGCCCACGCTGCGCACCCGGCTCCTGTGGGACACCGAGGAGGGCTACGACCACGCGGTCCTGGAGGCGCACACCGCCGGTGCCGACGACTGGACCACGCTCCCGGACAGGAACGGCGCCACCAGCGCGGCCGTGCCGGCCGACTGCGGGGCCGGGTTCTTCATCCAGGCGCACCCCGCCCTCACGCGGTACCTCACGCACTCCGGCACCGGCTGCACGGCGACCGGCACCAGCGGCGCCTGGAACAGCTTCACCGGGGCGTCGGCCGGCTGGCGGGAGGTCTCCTTCGACCTCTCCGCGTACGCGGGGAAGAAGGTCGAGGTCTCCCTCAGCTACATCACCGACCCCGGTTCCGGCGGCCGCGGCGTCCTCGCCGACAACGCGTCCGTCGTCATCGGCGGCAACGCCGTCGACACCGAGGGCTTCGAGACGTCGCTCGGCGCGTGGAGCACACCCGGCCCGCCCGCGGGCAGCCCCGCGGTCGTCAAGGACTGGGCGCGCTCCGGAGCGCTGTTCCAGACGTACGGCGCCGTCACGACCGACGACACCGTGCTGCTGGGCTTCGGCCTGGAGCACCTCGCCACGCCGGCCGAACGCGCCGCTCTCGTCCGGAAGGCGCTCGCCGCGCTCCACCGATGACACGCGGTCAACGGCAACTGACGTACCGTAACCGAATCGAGTGAGAGGGCCCTCCGGCCCGGGCGGTCCGTACCCCTACTGGCGGGTACGGACCGCCTCGCCGTGTATGGGGCATCTCAATGTCACCCCGCAGGCCTCAGGGAGGTAGGGTCGTAGGCGGTCGGGGACATCCCAATACAGCTCGCCGGTCTCACAGCCGGCGTACCAACGAGGAGATCGGTTCGTGACGATCCGCGTAGGCATCAACGGCTTTGGCCGCATCGGTCGTAACTACTTCCGCGCGCTGCTGGAGCAGGGTGCAGACATCGAGATCGTGGCTGTCAACGACCTGGGTGACACCGCGACCACCGCTCACCTGCTGAAGTACGACACCATCCTGGGCCGCCTCAAGGCCGAGGTGTCGCACACCGCCGACACGATCACCGTCGACGGCCACACCATCAAGGTCCTGTCCGAGCGCAACCCGGCCGACATCCCGTGGGGGGAGCTGGGCGTCGACATCGTCGTCGAGTCGACCGGCATCTTCACGAAGAAGGCCGACGCCGAGAAGCACATCGCGGGCGGCGCCAAGAAGGTCCTCATCTCGGCTCCGGCCAAGGATGAGGACATCACCATCGTGATGGGCGTCAACCAGGACAAGTACGACGCGGCGAACCACCACGTCATCTCCAACGCCTCCTGCACCACCAACTGTGTGGCGCCGATGGCCAAGGTCCTCGACGAGAACTTCGGCATCGTCAAGGGCCTGATGACGACGGTCCACGCGTACACCAACGACCAGCGCATCCTGGACTTCCCGCACTCGGACCTGCGCCGCGCCCGCGCCGCCGCCGAGAACATCATCCCGACCACCACGGGTGCCGCCAAGGCCACCGCGCTGGTCCTCCCGCAGCTCAAGGGCAAGCTGGACGGCATCGCCATGCGCGTCCCGGTCCCGACCGGTTCGGCCACCGACCTGGTCGTGACGCTGCAGCGCGAGGTCACCAAGGACGAGGTCAACGCCGCGTTCAAGAAGGCCTCCGAGGACGGCGACCTCAAGGGCTACCTGTCGTACACCGAGGACCCGATCGTCTCCTCGGACATCGTCAGCGACCCGGCCTCCTGCACCTTCGACTCCTCCCTGACCATGGTCCAGGAGGGCAACTCGGTGAAGATCCTCGGCTGGTACGACAACGAGTGGGGCTACTCCAACCGCCTCGTCGACCTGACGGTCTTCGTCGGCAACCAGCTCTGATCAACAGAGCAGGCACGTCGATGTGAATGCAGGGCTCGGGCAGCGCAGGGACGCGCTGCCCGAGCCCTGACTCACGTACAGATCAGTCTCTTACGATCACGAGCATCACCAGTCCTCCTCGGGAGCCCTCTCAATGAAGACGATCGACGAACTCGTCGCCGAAGGCGTGGCCGGCAAGCGGGTCTTCGTCCGCGCCGACCTCAACGTGCCGCTGGACGGCACCACCATCACCGACGACGGCCGCATCCGCGCCGTGCTGCCCACCGTGAAGACCCTGGCGGAGGCCGGCGCGCGTGTCGTCGTCGCCTCGCACCTCGGCCGCCCCAAGGGCGCCCCGGACCCGGTCTTCTCCCTCGCGCCCGCCGCCACCCGCCTCGGTGAGCTCCTCGGCGCCGACGTGGCCTTCGCGACCGACACGGTCGGCGAGTCCGCCGCGTCCACGGTCGCCGGCCTCGCCGACGGTCAGGTCGCCGTCATCGAGAACCTGCGCTTCAACCCGGGCGAGACCAGCAAGGACGACGCCGAGCGCGGCGCCTTCGCCGACCAGCTCGCCGAGCTCGCCGATCTGTACGTGAGCGACGGCTTCGGTGCCGTGCACCGCAAGCACGCCTCGGTCTTCGACCTCCCGGCCCGCCTGCCGCACGCCGCCGGCCACCTCATCGCGGGCGAGGTCGCCGTCCTGCAGAAGCTCACCGAGGACGTCAAGCGTCCCTACGTCGTCGCCCTCGGCGGCGCCAAGGTCTCCGACAAGCTCGCCGTCATCGACGAGCTCCTCGGCAAGGCCGACCGCATCCTCATCGGCGGCGGCATGGCGTACACGTTCCTCAAGGCCAAGGGCTACGAGATCGGCAAGTCCCTGCTCCAGGAGGACCAGATCCCGGCCGTCCTGGAGTACATCGAGCGCGCGGAGAAGACCGGCGTCGAGCTGGTCCTCCCCGTCGACGTGGTCGTCGGCCCCGAGTTCCCGGACCTGAAGACCAAGGCCCCGACGCACCCCACCACCGTCGCCGCGGCCGCCGTGCCCGCCGACCAGATGGGCCTGGACGTCGGTCCGGAGACCCGCAAGCTGTACGCCTCGAAGATCGCCGACGCCGCCACCGTCTTCTGGAACGGCCCGATGGGCGTCTTCGAGCACCCTGATTTCGCCGAGGGCACCAAGGCGGTCGCCCAAGCCCTCCTCGACTCCCCGGCCTTCACGGTCGTCGGCGGCGGCGACTCCGCCGCCGCCGTGCGCCTCCTGGGCTTCGACGAGAACGCATTCGGCCACATCTCGACCGGTGGCGGCGCCTCCCTCGAATACCTCGAGGGCAAGACGCTCCCCGGCCTCGCCGCACTGGAGGACTGACCATGAGTACGCGCACGCCGCTGATGGCGGGCAACTGGAAGATGAACCTCAACCACCTCGAGGCCATCGCGCACGTCCAGAAGCTCGCCTTCGCCCTGTCGGACAAGGACTACGACGCCGTCGAGGTCGCCGTCCTGCCGCCCTTCACCGACCTGCGCTCCGTGCAGACCCTGGTCGACGGCGACAAGCTCAAGATCAAGTACGGTGCGCAGGACCTGTCGGCGCACGACTCCGGCGCGTACACGGGCGAGATCTCCGGCTCGATGCTGGCCAAGCTGAAGTGCACGTACGTGGCGGTCGGCCACTCCGAGCGCAGGCAGTACCACGCCGAGAGCGACGAGCTGGTCAACGCCAAGGTCAAGGCCGCCTACAAGCACGGCCTGACCCCGATCCTGTGCGTCGGCGAGGAGCTGGAGGTCCGCGAGGCGGGCAACCACGTCTCCCACACCCTCACCCAGGTCGAGGGCGGTCTGAAGGACCTCCCGGCCGAGCAGGCCGAGACCGTCGTGATCGCCTACGAGCCCGTGTGGGCCATCGGCACCGGCAAGGTCTGCGGCGCCGAGGACGCCCAGGAGGTCTGCGCCGCCATCCGCGGCAAGATCGCCGAGCTGTACTCGCAGGAGCTGGCCGACAAGGTCCGCATCCAGTACGGCGGCTCCGTCAAGGCCGGCAACGTCGCCGAGATCATGGCCCAGGCCGACATCGACGGCGCCCTGGTCGGCGGCGCATCCCTGGACGCCGACGAGTTCGTCAAGATCGTGCGCTTCCGCGACCAGTGATCCGAGCTGTGAGTATGCGGTAGCGGCGATCCGTCGTACCCTTGCGGGGTCCAGCGCTGTCCGCTGGGCCCCGTCGTCCATCCAGATCCGAGGAAGTTGGTCCAGCCGTGGTTTTGGGGTTCTCGATCGCCCTGATCGTCTTCAGCCTGCTGCTGATGCTGCTGGTGCTGATGCACAAGGGGAAGGGCGGCGGCCTCTCCGACATGTTCGGTGGCGGCATGCAGTCCTCCGTCGGCGGCTCCTCGGTCGCCGAGCGCAACCTCGACCGCATCACCGTGGTCATCGGTCTGCTGTGGTTCGCGAGCATCGTCGTCCTCGGCCTCCTGATGAAGTCGAACAGCTAGTCCACGGCTCGCACATACGCACATTCCGTACGTAACGCCCCATGTTCGGTACGCGCAGCTGAGCGCGGCCTATCATGGGGCTTGCGTCTAGATGTGGGGTCTGTAACTCCAAACACTGGACGCGCGTTGGGCCTTACGTAGACTGAGGCGCTCGCGGCGAAGCGAAACGCCGACTCGCTTCGCGGCACCATCACGCAGGGAGTTACGACCGTGGCAAGTGGCAACGCGATCCGAGGAAGCCGGGTCGGGGCGGGGCCGATGGGCGAGGCCGAGCGTGGCGAGTCCGCGCCGCGTCTGCGCATCTCCTTCTGGTGCTCCAACGGGCACGAGACGCAGCCCAGCTTCGCCAGCGACGCACAGGTGCCCGACAACTGGGACTGCCCGCGCTGCGGCTTCCCGGCCGGACAGGACCGGGACAACCCGCCGGACCCGCCGCGTACCGAGCCCTACAAGACGCACCTCGCGTACGTCAGGGAGCGACGCAGCGACGCGGACGGCGAGGCGATCCTCGCCGAGGCGCTCGCCAAACTGCGGGGCGAGATCTAGAACTTGAGAACCGGCCGGGTGCCCGAGGGTGCCTGGCCGGAGGCGTCCGGACGCCTGTCCCGGCCCCGTTGTCAGTGCCTCCCCCTACGGTTTGTGAAGGAGCGAACCGTGAGGGGGACTTGTGACGGCGGTCGAGGCGAGGAGCGTGCGTGCGCCCGCGTGGCGCGGTGGGTTCGGGCGGTTGTGGGGCGCCGCGGTGCTGTCCAGCTTCGGGGACGCCCTGCGCGCGGCGGCGCTGCCCCTGCTGGCCACCACGCTGACCGACGAGCCGCTCCTCATCGCCTCGGTCACCGCCTGCGGCTATCTGCCGTGGATCGTCTTCGGCCTGCTCGGCGGGGCGGTCGCCGACCGTGTGGACCAGCGGCGCGCCATGTGGACGGTGGACGCGTTACGAGGACTGCTGGTCGCCGGTTTCGCGGGGGCCGTCGCGCTCGGTCATGCCTCGATCTCCCTGCTGATCGCGTTGGCCTTCGCCCTGACCGTCCTCCAGACGCTGTTCGACAACGCCTCCACGGCCCTGCTGCCCGCCCTCGTGGACCGCGCGGCGCTGGGCAGCGCCAACGTCCGCCTGATGACCGGCCAGCGGATCGCGGGCGGTCTGGTGGGCGCGCCGGCCGTGCCGCTGCTGGTCGCCGCCGGGGCGGCCGTTCCCTTCGCCGTCGACGCGGCGACGTTCCTGGTGGCGGCCGCGCTGGTCGCCTCGCTGCGGACCGCCGCGCCCGAGGGGGAACCGAGAGCGGCGGGCAGCACCCTGCGCCGGGAGATCGCCGACGGCCTCCGCCACCTGTGGCGGGACGGCCCCCTGCGGGGCCTGTGCGCCGCCACGGCCCTGTGCAACATCGGCATGGGCGCCCAGCTCGCCACGCTGGTCGTCCTGGTGACCGGTTGGCTGGACGCGGGCCCCACGGGTTACGCGGCGGCGGCCACCGCGGTCACCGTCGGCAGCCTGGCCGGAGGACTGGTGAACGGTCGGCTCGTGCGCCGCGTCGGCCCGATCCGCGCCGTGCTCCTCGCCGGTACGGCGCAGACCGCGGCCCTCGTCGTCATGGGCACCGTGCGCAGCCTGGCCGTGCTGGTCGCGGCCCTCGCCGTCTTCGGACTCATGGGCATGGTGTGGAACGTCAACACCACGACCCTGATGCAGCAGCGCAGCCCCGCCGAACTCCTCGGCCGGGTCAGCTCCGCCTTCCGGACCCTGTCCTACGCCGGAGTACCCCTGGGTGCCCTGCTCGGCGGTGCCGTCGCCACGGCCTGGGGCCTCAACACCCCGCCGCTGCTCACGGCGGCCTTCTTCGTCCTGTCCGTCGCCGCACTGATACCCGTGCGCGGCCCGGACGTACCTGTAGTCGCACCGCACGACGACGCCACGGCAGCTCACGCCACGCGCTGATCAACTAGGTTGGGACCGGCAGCGGGGCAGGAAGCAGCAGGACAGGCGCAGGAAAGAAGGCTGAAGCCCGAGATGAACGCAGACGGCCGTGCCAGGCTCAACCAGACGCCCGAGTGGACCGCTCTGGCCAAGCACCGCGAGGAACTGGGGGAGGTGCGGCTGCGTGAGCTGTTCGCCGCCGACCCCGCACGCGGCGGCGGGTACACGCTGCAGGTCGGGGACCTGCACATCGACTACTCCAAGCACCTCGTCACCGACGAGACGCTGCGGCTGCTGCGCGAGCTGGCCGCCGCCACCGACGTCTTCGGCCTCAGGGACGCCATGTTCCGCGGCGAGAAGATCAACACCACCGAGGACCGCGCCGTCCTGCACACCGCGCTGCGCGCCCCGCGCGACGCCGTGATCGAGGTCGACGGGGAGAACGTCGTCCCCGCGGTGCACGCCGTCCTGGACAGGATGGCCGACTTCGCGGGCCGCGTCCGCTCCGGCGCCTGGACCGGCCACACCGGCAGGCGCATCCGGAACGTGGTCAACATCGGCATCGGTGGCTCCGACCTCGGCCCGGCGATGGCGTACGAGGTGCTGCGCAGCTACACCGACCGCGATCTGTCGGTCCGCTTCGTGTCCAACGTGGACGGCGCCGACCTGCACGAGGCCACCCGTGACCTGGACCCGGCCGAGACGCTGTTCATCATCGCCTCCAAGACGTTCACCACGATCGAGACGATCACCAACGCCACCTCGGCCCGCACCTGGCTGGTGGACGCGCTCGGCGACGAGGCCGCCGTCGCCCGGCACTTCGTGGCGCTGTCGACGAACGCCGAGAAGGTCGCCGAGTTCGGCATCGACACGGCGAACATGTTCGAGTTCTGGGACTGGGTCGGTGGCCGCTACTCCTACGACTCCGCCATCGGGCTCTCCCTGATGATCGCCATCGGCGCCGACCGCTTCCGCGAGATGCTCGACGGCTTCCGGCTCGTCGACGAGCACTTCAGGACCGCGCCCGCGGAGTCCAACGCCCCGCTCCTGCTGGGCCTGTTGGGCATCTGGTACGGCAACTTCCACGACGCGCAGTCGCACGCCGTGCTGCCGTACTCGCACTACCTGTCCAAGTTCGCCGCGTACCTCCAGCAGTTGGACATGGAGTCCAACGGCAAGTACGTCGGCCGGGACGGGCGCGAGGTCGAGTGGCAGACCGGGCCCGTGGTGTGGGGCACCCCGGGCACCAATGGCCAGCACGCCTACTACCAGCTCATCCACCAGGGCACGAAGCTGATCCCGGCGGACTTCATCGGCTTCGCCGAGCCGGTCGCCGAGCTGAGCGAAGAACTCAGGGCACAGCACGACCTCTTGATGGCCAACTTCTTCGCCCAGACCCAGGCGCTGGCCTTCGGCAAGACGCCCGACGAGGTCCGCGCGGAGGGGGTGGCGGAGGAACTGGTCGCGCACAAGACGTTCAAGGGCAACCACCCGACGACCACGATCCTGGCGCGCGAGCTGACCCCGTCGGTCCTCGGCCAGCTCATCGCGCTCTACGAGCACAAGGTGTTCGTCCAGGGCGCCGTCTGGAACATCGACTCCTTCGACCAGTGGGGCGTCGAGCTCGGCAAGGTCCTCGCCAAGCGCGTCGAGCCCGCCCTGACCGAGGGCGCGGACGTCCCCGGCCTGGACGCGTCCACGAAGTCTCTGGTCGCGACGTACCGGGAGCTGCGCGGAAGGCAGTGACCCGGGCCCTCGAAGCCTCCCGTTGCCCCCGGCCCCGTCAGGTCACCGCGCTCAGTGTGTCCGCCAGGCGGCGCCGGGCCGCGCGGGCAGCGGGGAGGGCGGCGAGGGCGGCCGCGCCCAGTACCGCGGCCACGCCCAGCAGCATCAGAAGGGTCGGCGACGGCCCCTGGGCGATGCCCGGGCCGATGCCGCTGGACCTGCCCTGGGCGTCGATCAGCCAGCGTGCGAGGGGCAGGCCCAGTGCCGTACCGGCGAGGACCGCGGCCAGGGCGGTGCAGCCGGTGGCCGTGACGGTGACGGCCGTGATCTGGCGCGGGGACAGGCCGATGGCCTTGAGCGCCAGCAGGTCCCGCTCACCCTCACGGACGGTGCCCCCGATCGCCGTCAGCAGCTCGATCAGCCCGATGAGGGCCAGCACCGCGATCAGCCCGACGACGACCCCGCGCAGCGGCGAGAGCCCGTCGGCCGGGTTGGTCACGGCGTGGACGTCCAGGTGTCCGTGCCCGGTGTCGGCCAGTCGGCCGGCGACCTCGTGCGGGTCGGCGCCGGGGCGCAGCCGCAGCTGATAGAGGCCGGGCGCGAGGCGCGGATCGTTCTCGACGAGGGTGTCGAGGGAGGTGGAGATGACCCGCCCGGCGTTCTCGGGCTCGATGCTGCGGCCCACGATGTGCAGGATCTGCGGCTGGTCGCCCACGGTCATCCGCACCCAGTCGCCGACGCGTACGTCCAGCAGGTCCAGCAGTCCCTGTCCGGCGACCGCCTCGTCCCGGTCACGGGGGAGGCGGCCCTCGGCCAGGGCGTAGGGGTACGGCTCCTGGCGGGTGCCGAGGCCGCGCAGCGCGATCGTGGCCGTCTGGCCCGGGACCAGGGCGGCCACCTCGACGCCCGGATAGGCGGCGGCGACCTGCGGGTCCCGCTCCAGCAGGGTCCGTACCTCCCGGGTGCTCAGGCCCGCGTCCGCGTGGACGGTGAGGGCGGTCGGCATGCCGACCTGCTCGGGCCTGCTGTGGAAGCGGTCCATGGTGGTCCAGGCGCTCATCGCGACCACGATCAGCAGCAGCGGCAGCGCGAGCCGGGCCACCGTCGACAGCGACCGCAGTCGGCCGGTGAGGACCTTGTGACAGCCCAGCACCAGGCCGGGCGGCACCCTCAGCCCCAGCGCCCGGCGCGCCACACCCGGCAGCCGTCCCCCGGGCGCCGCCGCGGGCCGCGGCACCGGGACCGGGGGCACCCGCCCCGCCCGCCAGGCCGCGAGCCCGGTGGTCGCGCCGATGAACAGCACCGCGCCCACCGGCACCGCGACCAGTGCGACCGTGTGCCCGGGCAGCCCCTGCCAGACGCCGAGGGCGTCCCCGAGGCGCCCCGGGATCCGGCTGCCCACGGCCTGGGTGAGCCCGGCCGCCGCCAAGGCGCCCAGCAGCGCGTAGGCGAGGTGCTGGAGCAGGAACACGCGCACGACCTGGCCCGGGGTGAAGCCGATCGCCTTCAGCACCGAGATGTCCCGCAGGTGGCCCCGGATGCGGGTGGCGATCGCCCCATGCACGGCGAGCCCGGCGGCGACCAGCGCACCGAGCCCGAACAGGGTCAGCACCTGTCCCAGCAGCCGGTTGTCGCCCTGGGCCTCGGCGCGCGCCTGCTGCCAGGTGGACACCTCGCCGATGGCGCCGGCGCCCAGCACGGTGACGGCGCGCTGGACGGCGTAGTCCGTGTCGTCGGGGTCGGTCAGGCGCAGGCCGATGACCTGGCCGCCGGGGTCGCGCACGGCGGACGGCAGGGCCCAGACGAGGCCCGGCTGCTCGCCCGCGTGGTAGCGGGGCTCGGCGCTGTCGGCGATGCCGAGGACGGTCAGTTTCCGGGTGGTGCCGGGCAGGGTGAGGGTGTCGCCGGGCTCGGTCAGCAGGGCGCGGGCGAGGCGGCTCTCCAGGACCACGCCGTCGGGGGTCGCCGGGTCCAGCCAGTGCCCGGAGCTGAGCAGCGGGCGGCCGACGACGGGGCGCTCGGGTGTGCCCCGCAGTTCGACGGAGGCGCGGGTGCCGCGGGCGGCGAGGGTGGCGGAGGCGGTGGGGTAGGGGCCCGCGACGGAGTCGACACCGTCCAGCCCCGCCAGTTTCCCCACCTCGGCGGAGCGGTCCGTGTGGATCCACACGTGGGCGCCGCGCGCCTGCGTGAAGACACGCTGCCAGGGGTTGGTGGCGTACCCGAAGAGCGCGGTGGCCAGCAGCAGCGAGACGACGATGCCCGCGGTGGCGAGCACCAGGAACAGCGCCTCGCCGCGGTGCGTGCGCAGATCGGAGTGCGCCCAGCGCAAGGTGGCCCGCACCGTGTCACCCCTCCCCGGGGACGTCGTACACCCGCATGTCAGTCCCTGAGCTCCAGCACCCCGGAGATCCCGGACCCGCGCGTCGGTGTGCCGTCGAGTTCGGCGTCGTCGGCGATCCGCCCGTCGAAGAAGCTGATCACCCGGTCCGCCGCGCTCGCCAGCCGCGCGTCATGCGTGACCAGTACGATGCTCTGCCCGCGCTGGTGGAAGCGGGACAGCAGCCGCATCACCTCGCGGGTGCCCTTGCTGTCCAGGCTGCCCGCGGGCTCGTCGGCCAGCAGCAGCGGCGGGTGGTTGACCAGGGCCCGGGCCAGCGCGACCCGCTGCTGTTCACCGCCGGACAGCTCGCCGGGCATGCTGCGCTCCTTGCCGGCCAGGCCCAGCTCCGCCAGCAGTTCCTCCCGCTCGGTGCGCGCCTGCCGGGGGGAGACCCCGGCGAGGAGGGCGGGCAGCTCCACGTTGTCGGCGACCGACAGGTTCGACACCAGGTTGAAGAACTGGAAGACGATCCCGATCCGCTTGCGGCGCTCCACCGCCCAGCGGGCCTCGCTGTAGGCGTCCGTGCACGCGCCGTCCAGCCAGATGCTGCCGCCGTCCGGCCGCTGCAACCCGCCCAGCAGATGCAGCAGTGTCGACTTTCCGGCGCCGGACGGGCCGGTGACGGCCACGAACTCGCCCGGGCGCACGCACAGGTCGACCCCGCGCACGGCGTGCGCCGGGGCGCCCTCGCCGTAGTGCGTCTTGACCAGGCCCTCGGCGCGCAGCACAGGAGTGGGACGGTCGATCACAGATTGCTCACAGGATCGCTCACTCCAGCTCCTCCAGCTCTTCCTGGCACCGTTCCAGCCAGTCGAGGTCGGCTTGCAGGTGCAGCATCGCGCCCTCGATCAGCAGGTGGGCGATGCGGTTGTCGCGGTCTTCGGCGGCGGCCAGCTTCGACAGGTGCCGCATGGTGTTGAGGTACTGGCGCCGCTGTTTGTTGATGAGGGCGATCTGCTCGGCGAGACCGGTCTGTGGGGCGAGGGCCAGTTTCATGAAGAACTCGTCGCGCACCCGCGGCTCGTCCTCGGGCTCCTCGAACCAGGCGCGCAGCGCCTCCCGCCCGGTGTCGGTCAGGTGGTAGACCTTCTTGTTGGGCCGGCTGGACTGCTCGACGTCCTTGCCCTCGATCAGTCCTTGCTTCTCGAGCCGGCCGAGGGTCACGTAGACCTGGCCGATGTTCGGCTGAGGGTACGCGGAGCCCAGCAGTTGCTCAAGGTCCTGCTTGAGCTCGTAACCGTGGGCGGGGCCACGCGCGAGGAGAGCCAGGAGGGGCAGGCGCACGTGTGCAGTCCTCCTGTCTCGGTAATGTGCTCCAGGCCACAGGGCCTGCCGTCAAACTCCCACCTGCCCGGCGGCGTCTGGCACGCGCGCTCGCCGCGTTGCCGAACCGCCCACGTGGCTCCGCCACGAGGACGCTCCGGCGCCTTGCGATCACACGCACCAGACGCCGCCGGGCCCGCCCTTCGGGCGGACGGCGGGAGTTTGACGCCAGGCCCTAGTATCGCCCATACCTAACAGGTATACATGGCCTCTGACTCGAGCGAAGGCGCTCGGTGCCAGGCGTACAGGGAGGAACCTATGCGGTGGATGCGCGCCGCCGGTAGGGGCCTTCTCGTCCTGGTCGTGGTCATGACCGGCTACGTCACCTCGGGCGTCCGGGCCGACGAGAGCGCGTCCGGCGGCCGGGGCCCGCTCACGCTGGCCACCGCCGGTGACCTCACCGGCTATCTCGGCCCCCTCCTGGAGGGCTGGAACCGCACGCACCCCGGTGAGCGGGTCACCCTCGTCGAACTCCCGGACTCCGCCGACGAGACCCACGCGCAGATGACCACCGATCTGCGCGACGGCGACCGGAGCCGCTTCGACGTCCTCAACATCGACGTCAACTGGACCTCGGAGTTCGCGGCCGCCGGCTGGATCAGGCCGCTGCCCCCCGACCGCTTCCCGCTCGACACCTTCCTGCCGCCGGTCGTGGACACGGCGACCTACGACAACCGGCTGTACGCCGTCCCGTACGTCACCAACGCCGGCCTGCTCCTCTACCGCAAGGACATCCTCGCGAAGGAGGGCGTCCCACCGCCGCGCACCTGGGCCGAGCTGGAGCAGGACGCGAGAACCATCGCGCCGAAGTACGGGCTCGACGGCTACGCGGGCCAGTTCCTGCCGTACGAGGGGCTCACCGTCAACGCGGCCGAGGCCGTCTACTCGGCGGGCGGCACGATCCTCGGCGACGAGGGCGCGCGCGTCACCGTGAACTCGGCCGCCGCCCGCGAGGGCATCGGATTCCTCGCGCGCGGAGTGCGGGAGGGCTGGATCCCGAAGGCGGCGCTGACCTACAAGGAGGAGGAGTCCAAGCGGGCGTTCCAGGACGGCGGACTCCTCTTCCTGCGCAACTGGCCCTACGCGTACGTCGGCGCATCCGCCCAGGGCTCGCCGGTCGCCGGCAAGGTCGGCGCCGTGCCGCTGCCCGGCCCCGACGGGCCCGGGACGAGCGTCCTCGGTGGCTCCAACCTGGCCGTCAACACTCACGCGCGGCACCCGGACTCGGCCGCGCGCCTGATCGCGTACCTCACCAGTGAGCCCGTCCAGCGGCAGGTCCTCACGCGGGGCGCGCTGCCGCCCGTACGCGCGGCCCTGTACGAGGATCCCGAGCTGGTGCGGGCGTTCCCGTACCTGCCGACCCTGCGCGCCAGTGTGCTCGCGGCCGCCCCGCGCCCGAAGAGCCCGCGCTACGACCAGGTCAGCCTGGTGGTGCAGGCGGTCGTGCACGACGCGATGTCCGGGCGCGAGACGCCCGAGAGCGCGGTGCGGCGGCTGGCGCGTGAGCTCGCCGCCATCTCTCACCGATAGCCCTCCTAGTTACTTGTTAGGTAACGCGTAGGTCTCATCTTGCTTTGCTGCGCTGTCTTTTCGTTGACACCCTCGCGACACACCTACCTAACATGTATACATGTTGAGTAAGTACGACTGGTGGCGCGACGCAGTGATCTACCAGGTGTACGTCCGCAGCTTCCTGGACAGCACCGGAGACGGCGTCGGAGATCTCGCCGGGGTCAGGGCCGGACTGCCCTACCTGAGGAAGCTGGGCGTCGACGGGATCTGGCTGAGCCCCTTCTACCCCTCACCGCAGCACGACCACGGCTACGACGTGGCCGACTACTGCGACGTGGACCCGCTCTTCGGCGACCTCGCCGAGTTCGACCTGCTGATGACGGCCGCCCGGCGACTCGGCATCAGGGTGCTGCTCGACATCGTCCCCAACCACTGCTCCAGCGAGCACCCGTGGTTCCGTCAGGCGCTCGACGCGGCTCCCGGCAGCGCGGCCCGCGCCCGCTTCCACTTCGCCGACGGCCGGGGCCCGGACGGCTCGGAGCCACCCAACAACTGGCACGCCATGTTCGGCGGCCCGGCCTGGACCCGGGTCACCGAGGCGGACGGCAGCCCCGGCCAGTGGTACCTGCACATGTTCACGCCCGAGCAGCCCGACTGGAACTGGCGTGACCCCGAGGTGGCCGCGGAGTTCGACCGGACCTTGCGCTTCTGGCTGGACCGGGGCGTCGACGGCTTCCGGATCGATGTCGCCGCCGGCCTCTTCAAGCACCCGGACCTGCCCGACTCCCCGGACCCCGAGGCCGACGCCCGCACCCGCGACTCCGTCAACCCGCTCGCCTGGAACCAGCCCGAGGTGCACGACGTGTGGCGGCACTGGCGCTCGGTGTGCGAGGAGTACACGGCACGTGACGGCCGCGAACGGCTCCTGGTCGGCGAGGTGTCCGTCCCCACCGCCTGCGAACACGCCCTGTACGTCCGCCCGGACGAACTCCACCAGGCGTTCTTCTTCGACCTGCTCAGCGCCCCCTGGGACGCCGACGCCTTCCGCAAGGTCATCTCCGAGGCGATGCAGGACATCGCCGGCACCGGCTCCTCGGTCACCTGGGTCCTCAACAACCACGACCAGGTCCGCACCGTCACCCGCTACGGCGAACCCGCCCCTGGTGGGAGCGGCCTCGGTACCGCCCGCGCCCGCGCCGCCGCGCTGCTGATGCTGGCGCTGCCCGGGGCCGCGTACATCTACCAGGGCGAGGAACTGGGTCTGCCCGAGGTCGTCGACCTGCCCGACGACGTGCTCACCGACCCGATCTTCCGCCGCACCGGAAGCCGCGCCCGGATCCGCGACGGCTGCCGGGTGCCGCTGCCGTGGTCCGGTCAGGCGTCCCCGTTCGGCTTCACCTCCGGCACGGAGGGCGTCAAGCCGTGGCTGCCGCAGCCGGAGTGGTTCGCCGAACACGCCACCGACCGGGCCCTCGCCGACACCCGATCGTTCTGGCACCTGTACCGCGACGGTCTCCAACTGCGCTCCGCACTGCCCCCATTGGGCGAGGGGCCGATGCGCTGGCTGGATGCCCCGCCCGGGGTCCTCGCCTTCGCCCGCGGCGGCGACGGTGACGGCTTCGTCTGCGCCGTCAACTTCGGTACGGCTCCCACGCCCGCGCCGGTCTCCGGCACCGCCCTGCTGTCCAGCGGCCCCTGCCCGGCCGGGGTGCTCCCCGGCTCGACGGCGGCCTGGTGGATCAACGACCGCTGAATCCCCGTCACCTCCCGACCCCTTGAAGGGACATCAACGATGATGCGACGACGTACCACCCTGCTCACCAGCTGCACCGCCCTCGCCCTGGCGCTCGGCGCGACCGCCTGCGGAGGCGGCGGTCCGGTCGCCGCAGGCGGTGGCGACAAGGCGCTCGGCGGCCAGACGGTCACCGTGGCCGGCGTCTGGTCCGGCAGCGAGCAGAAGAACTTCCAGAAGGTGCTGGACGCGTTCAGCGAGAAGACCGGCGCCAAGACCCAGTTCGTGTCCACCGGGGACAACGTCTCCACCGTGGTCGGCAGCAAGATCGAGGGCGGCAACGCCCCCGACGTGGTGATGGTCCCGCAGGTCGGCGTGCTGAAGCAGTTCGCGCAGAAGGGCTGGCTCAAGCCGCTGTCGACCAAGACTCAGCAAGCCGTGGACGCCAACTACGCGCCCGTCTGGAAGGACTACGGCAGCGTCGACGGCACCCTGTACGGCCTGTACTTCAAGGCCGCCCACAAGTCGACCGTCTGGTACAGCCCCGACGCCCTCACCCAGGCCGGGGTCGAGCCGCCGAAGTCGTACGACGAGATGCTGAAGGCCGGGCACACCGTGTCCGACTCCGGGCTCGCCGCCTTCTCCGTCGCCGGGCAGGACGGCTGGACCCTCACCGACTGGTTCGAGAACGTCTACCTCTCCCAGGCCGGACCGGAGAAGTACGACGCTCTCGCCGCCCACAAGCTGAAGTGGACCGACGCGAGCGTGGTCGACGCGCTCACCACGCTCGGCAAGCTCTTCAAGGACAAGCAGCTGATCGCCGGCGGCCAGAAGGGCGCCCTGAACACCGACTTCCCGGGCTCGGTGGAGAAGGTGTTCGGCCCGAAGCCCCAGGCCGGCATGGTGTACGAGGGCGACTTCGTGGCCGGGGTCGCCAAGGACCAGTTCGCCAAGAAGATCGGCGAGGACGCGAACTTCTTCCCCTTCCCGGCCGTCGGCACCGGCAAGGCACCGGTGGTCAGCGGCGGTGACGCGGCCGCCGTCCTGAAGGACGGCAAGAACCAGAAGGCCGCCCAGGCGCTCCTGGAGTACCTGGCGACCCCGGAGGCCGCGGCCGTGTGGGCGGAGGCGGGCGGCTTCCTGTCCCCGAACAAGAAGCTCGACCTCGCCTCGTACGGCGACGACGTCACCCGCGCCACCGCCAAGTCCCTCGTGCAGGCCGGGGACTCGGTCCGCTTCGACATGTCCGACCAGGCCCCGGCGGCCTTCGGCGGCACCAAGGGCGCGGGCGAGTGGAAGCTGCTCCAGGACTTCCTGCGCGACCCGTCCGACCCGAAGGGCACCGCGGCGAAGCTGGAGGCCGCGGCGGCCAAGGCGTACCAGGGCTGACCATGACCTCGACCCTGGTGAAAGAGACGAGCCCCCCGGCCGCCGCCGGCCCCGCGCCCGCCCGGCGCGCCCGGCGGCGGGGCCGGACCGTGGCCCTGCTGTTCGTGTTTCCCGCGCTGCTCCTGCTGGGCGCGCTCGTCGTCTACCCCGTGCTGTTCTCCGTCGGCCGCAGCTTCTTCGACGCCTCCGGCACCCGCTTCGTGGGCGGCGAGAACTACACCGAGATGTTCCGCGACCCGGCGACGATCAAGGCCGTCCGCAACACCGCGATCTGGGTGGTCGTGGCGCCCGCCCTGCTGACCGGCCTCGGCCTGATCCTCGCCGTGCTGGTGGAGAAGGTCCGCTGGGCCACGGCCTTCAAGCTGCTGCTGTTCATGCCGATGGCGGTGTCCTTCCTCGCCGCGGGCATCATCTTCCGGCTCGCCTACGACGAGGACCCCGACAAGGGCGTCCTGAACGCGGCCGTGGTCTCCGTGCACGACGCCTTCCAGGGCACGTCGTCCTACCCGACCGCCCGGGCACGTGACGGCCACGGCCTGACCAAGGAGACGGACGGCTCGTACCGGACGAACACACGGGTGGCGCCGGGCGAGGCGGTGGCGCTCGGCCTGGTCGGGGTGCTGCCCCAGGACCTGCCGGGCGACGCCCGGCCCGCGTACGGGGCCGCCGGGCGCAAGGCGGCGCCGGACGAACTCCGCGGGGTCGTCTACCTCGACTTCACACCGGGCGGGGGAGGGGAGCAGGGCAAGGTCGACCAGCGGGAGAGCGGGCTGCCGGAGATGACGGTCGAGGCGGTGCGCGACGGGAAGACGGTCGCCACGACGACCACCGCCTCCGACGGCACCTTCCGCTTCGAGGGGCTCGCCGACGGCTCGTACGCGGTGCGGCTCCCCGCCTCGAACTTCGCCCCGCCGTACGAGGGGATCTCCTGGCTCGGGCCCGCGCTCGTCACGCCGGCGATCATCGGGGCGTACCTGTGGATCTGGACCGGTTTCTCGATGGTGCTGATCGGGGCGGGCCTCGCGGCGCTGCCGCGGGACGCGCTGGAGGCGGCGCGGATGGACGGCGCCAACGAGTGGCAGATCTTCCGGCGGATCACGGTGCCGCTGCTCGCGCCGGTGCTGACCGTCGTGTTCGTGACCCTGGTGATCAACGTGATGAAGGTCTTCGACCTCGTCTACATCATCGCGCCCGGGCCCGTGCAGGAGGAGGCGACCGTGCTCGCCACGCAGATGTGGCTGGTGTCCTTCGGCGGCGGCAACAACCAGGGCCTCGGCAGCGCGCTGGGTGTGCTGCTCCTGCTGCTGGTGATCCCCGCCATGGTCTTCAACGTCCGTCGTTTCCGCAGGAGCCAGCGATGAAGGAGTCAGCGATGAACGGCGTCAGGCGCGGGCTGGGCAACGGGCTCGTCCAGGCCTTCCTCGTGGTGGTCGGGCTGGTGTGGATGACCCCGCTGGCCGGGCTGTTCCTGTCCTCCCTGCGGTCCGCCGAGGACACCGCCAAGGGCGGCTGGTGGACGGTGTTCACCGGCCCGGGGCAGTTGTCCTTCGACAACTACACGGCCCTGCTGAAGAACGCGGGCATCACCCAGGCGTTCTGGAACACGGTGCTGATCTCCGTACCGACGACGGTGCTCGTGGTCGTCGTCGCGGCACTCGCCGGGTACGCCTTCGCGTGGCTCGACTTCCCCGGCCGCGAGACGATCTTCCTCGTCGTGGTGGCGCTGCTGGTGGTGCCCGTACAGATCGGGCTGCTCCCGGTCGCCAAACTCTTCGGACAGCTCGGCCTGTTCGGCACGATCCCCGGTGTGGTGCTCTTCCACGTGGCCTACGGGCTGCCGTTCGCGGTGTTCCTGCTGCGCAACTACTTCGCCGAGATGCCGAAGGAGATGCTGGAGGCGGCCCGCATGGACGGCGGCAGCGAGTGGCGCATCTTCACGCGGCTCGTCCTGCCGGTCGGACGCCCCGCGATCGCCAGCCTGGCCATCTTCCAGTTCCTGTGGGTCTGGAACGACATGCTGGTGGCCCTCCTCTTCGCCGACAGCTCCTCACAGCCGCTGACCGTGGAACTGCAGTCCCAGATCAGGCAGTTCGGCAGCAACATCGACGTACTGGCGCCGGGGGCGTTCCTGTCGCTGATCGTGCCGGTGGCGGTGTTCTTCGCCTTCCAGCGGCACTTCGTGCAGGGCGTGATGGCCGGGTCGGTGAAGTGAGACGGACGTGAGACGGGGCCCGGGGCTTCAATTGGCCCCGGGCCCCGCACCGTCACGCCGACGCCGGTGGGTACAGCGCCCTCGGCAGCTGTGACGCCGCCGCCGTGTCCAGGAGCCACAGGGTGCGGGCGCGGCCGCGGGCGCCCGCGGCCGGGGCCTGGATCTCGCCCGCGCCGGAGAGGGCGATCGCCGCGGCCTGGGCCTTGTCCTCGCCGGCGGCCAGCAGCCACACCTCACGGGCCGCCCGGATGGCCGGGAGGGTGAGGGTGACGCGGGTCGGCGGCGGCTTGGGGGCGCCGTGGACGCCGACCACCGTGCGCTCGGTCTCCCGCACGGCGGGCAGCTCGGGGAAGAGCGACGCCACGTGCGTGTCCGGGCCGACGCCCAGCATCAGGACGTCGAAGGTGGGCACGGCGCCGTGGTTCTCGGGGTCGGCCGCCCGGGCCAGCTCCTCGGCGTAGGCGGCCGCCGCCGCGTCCACGTCGGTGCCGTACGGGCCGTCCGACGCGGGCATGGCGTGCACGCGCTTCGGGTCCAGCGGCACCGCGTCCAGCAGCGCCTCGCGGGCCTGGGTGACATTGCGCTCGGGGTCACCCTCGGGCAGGAAGCGCTCGTCGCCCCACCAGAGGTCCAGGCGGGACCAGTCGACGGCGTCCCGGGCGGGCGCCGCGGCCAGCGCGGCCAGCAGGCCGTTGCCGTTGCGGCCGCCGGTCAGCACCACGGACGCCTGGCCCCGGGAGGCCTGGGCGTCCACGATCCTGGTGATCAGCCGGGCCGCCGCGGCCTGCGCCATCAGCTCCTTGTCGTGGTGCACGACCAGCTGCGGGGCGCTCACTGCGGATCCGCCTTCTTGACCGGGGGCATCTGCGCCGGAGAGGGCCGCTCGGCGTCGCCCTGGCCCGAGCCGGCGGCGGCCGGTTTGGCCGCGGCCGCCGGTTCCGGCACCGAGCGGACCGGGAGGGACGGCACGGGCTGAGAGGCCGCCGCGGCTGCCTCGGCCGCCCGCTCCGCCGCCGACTGGATGCCGCCCAGCCGGTCCACGCCGAACCGCAGGGCGGACGCGTACGTGTCGTCGGGGTCGAGCCTGCGCAGCTCCTCCGCGAGCAACTCGGACGTCTCGCGGCGCTTGAGCGCCACCGCGCGGTCCGGCTGACCCGGCAGCGCCAGCGTGGCCATCGCCCCGTCCGACCGGTGCAGGGTGATGGGACCGCCGGTCGTCTCCATCCGGACCTGGGTCAGGCCGGGACCCGCGGAGATCGCGCGCCGCACGTGCACATGGAGCCGGTCCGCGAGCCACATCGCGAGCAGCTCGACGCTCGGGTTGGACTCCTCGCCCGCCACTTCGGCGGAGACGATCTCGCAGCTGACCTGGTCGAGGGCGGCGGCCAGCATCGAACGCCACGGCGTGATGCGGGCCCACGCCAGGTCGGTGTCGCCCGGCTCGTAGCTCTCGACGCGGGCCCGCAGTTCCTCGACGGGCTTCTCCGCGGCGTAGCTGTCGGTGACCCGGCGCTGGCCCAGGGCGCCCAGCGGGTCGCCCGCCGGGTCGCGCGGGGCGTCCACCGACCACCAGACCACCACCGGCGCGTCCGGCAGCAGCAGCGGCAGGACGACCGACTGGGCGTGGTCGGCGACCTCGCCGTACAGCCGCAGGATGACCGTCTCGCCGGTGCCCGCGTCCGCGCCCAACCGCACCTCGGCGTCGAGGCGGGACTGGGTGCGGCCCCTCGGTGAGCGCGAGACGCGCTTGATGACCACCAGCGTGCGCGAGGGGTGCTCGTGGGACGCGTCGTCCGCGGCCTTCAGAGCGTCGTAGGCGTTCTCCTCGTCCGTCACGACGACGAGGGTCAGCACCATGCCGACGGCGGGCGTGCCAATGGCGCGCCGCCCCTGGACCAACGCCTTGTTGATCTTGCTGGCGGTGGTGTCCGTGAGGTCTATCTTCATGGCCGGCGCCAGCTCCGTCCGTCTCGCTCGAGCATCTCGTCGGCCTCGACGGGCCCCCACGTACCGGCCGGGTACTGCGCGGGCCTGCCGTTCTTGTCCCAGTACTCCTCGATCGGGTCGAGGATCTTCCAGGACAGCTCGACCTCCTCGGTGCGCGGGAAGAGGTTCGAGTCGCCCAGCAGCACGTCGAGGATCAGGCGTTCGTACGCCTCGGGGCTGGACTCGGTGAAGGACTCGCCGTAGGCGAAGTCCATCGACACGTCCCGGATCTCCATGGAGGTGCCCGGCACCTTGGAGCCGAAGCGGACCGTGACGCCCTCGTCGGGCTGGACGCGGATCACGATGGCGTTCTTGCCGAGCTCCTCCGTCGCCGTGTGGTCGAAGGGGGAGTGCGGGGCCCGCTGGAAGACCACCGCGATCTCGGTGACCCGGCGGCCGAGACGCTTGCCGGTGCGCAGGTAGAAGGGGACGCCCGCCCAGCGGCGGTTGTCGACCTCCAGCTTGATCGCGGCGTACGTGTCGGTCTTGGACTGCTGGTTGATGCCGTCTTCCTGGAGGTAGCCGACGGCCTTCTCGCCGCCCTGCCAGCCCTCCGCGTACTGGGCGCGCACGGTGTCGCGGCCCAGGTCCTTCGGCAGCCGGACCGCGCCGAGCACCTTGGTCTTCTCCGCGGCGAGCGCGTCGGCGTCGAAGGAGGCCGGCTCCTCCATGGCCGTCAGGGCCATCAGCTGGAGCAGGTGGTTCTGGATGACGTCACGGGCGGCGCCGATGCCGTCGTAGTAGCCCGCCCGCCCGCCGATGCCGATGTCCTCGGCCATGGTGATCTGCACATGGTCGACGAAGGACCGGTTCCAGATCGGCTCGAACATCGTGTTGGCGAAGCGGAGCGCCAGGATGTTCTGGACGGTCTCCTTGCCCAGGTAGTGGTCGATACGGAAGACCTGGTCCGGGGCGAAGACCTCGTGCACGATCGCGTTGAGTTCCTCGGCCGAGGCGAGGTTGTGCCCGAACGGCTTCTCGATGACCGCGCGCCGCCAGGAGCCGCCCGTCTGGTCGGCGAGATCGTGCTTCTTCAGCTGCTGGATGACGACCGGGAAGGCGGACGGCGGGACCGACAGGTAGAAGGCGAAGTTGCCGCCCGTGCCCTGCGCCTTGTCCAGCTCCTCGATCGTCGAGCGGAGCCGCTCGAACGCGTCGTCGTCGTCGAAGGTGCCCTGCACGAAGCGCATGCCCTGGATGAGCTGCTGCCAGACCTCCTCGCGGAAGGGCGTGCGGGCGTGCGCCTTGACGGCGTCGTGCACCTCCTGGGCGAAGTCCTCGTGCGCCCACTCACGGCGGGCGAAGCCGACCAGCGAGAAGCCCGGCGGCAGCAGTCCCCGGTTGGCGAGGTCGTACACCGCGGGCATCAGCTTTTTACGTGACAAATCGCCCGTGACGCCGAAGATGACCAGGCCCGACGGCCCCGCGATACGCGGGAGCCGTCGGTCTGCGGGGTCACGCAGCGGGTTGCTGCTTGACAAGATTTCAGCCCTCCGAGGGGGCGAGGCGCTGGAGAACGGCCTCGGTCGACTTGAGCAGGTCGTTCCAGGACGCCTCGAACTTCTCGACGCCCTCGTCCTCCAGGACCTGGACCACGTCGTCGTACGAGATCCCGAGCTTCTCGAGCGCGTCGAGGTCGGCGCGGGCCTGTTCGTAGGTGCCGGCGACGGTGTTGCCGGTGATGTCACCGTGGTCCTCGGTGGCCAGCAGGGTGGCCTCCGGCATGGTGTTGACGGTGTTGGGGGCGACCAGGTCGTCGACGTACATGGTGTCCTTGTACGCCGGGTCCTTGACACCGGTCGACGCCCACAGCGGGCGCTGCTTCTTGGCGCCTGCCTTCTCCAGTGCCTGCCAGCGGTCCGAGGAGAAGACTTCCTCGTAGGCCTGGTAGGCGAGGCGGGCGTTGGCGACGGCGGCCTTGCCGCGGGCGGCCTTGGCCTCGTCGGTGCCGAGGTCGTCGAGGCGCTTGTCGATCTCGGTGTCCACGCGGGAGACGAAGAACGACGCCACCGAGCGGATCAGGGAGAGGTCCAGGCCCTTCTCGTGGGCCTTCTCCAGGCCGCTGAGGTAGGCGTCCATGACCTCGCGGTAGCGCTCCAGCGAGAAGATCAGGGTGACGTTGACGCTGATGCCGTTGCCGATGACCTCGGTGATCGCCGGCAGGCCGGCCCGGGTGGCGGGGATCTTGATGAGGGTGTTGGGGCGGTCGACGAGCCAGGCGAGCTGCCTGGCCTCGGCGACGGTGGCGCGGGTGTTGTGGGCCAGGCGGGGGTCGACCTCGATGGAGACCCGGCCGTCCTGGCCGTCGGTGGTGTCGAAGACCGGGCGCAGGATGTCGGCGGCGTCACGGACGTCCGCCGTGGTGATCATGCGGACGGCCTCTTCCACGGTCACCTTGCGGGCGGCGAGGTCGGTGAGCTGCTGCTCGTAGCCGTCGCCGCTGCTGATGGCCTTCTGGAAGATCGTCGGGTTGGTGGTGACGCCCACGACGTGCTGCTGGTCGATCAGCTCGGCGAGGTTGCCGGACGTGATCCGCTTGCGCGACAGGTCGTCCAGCCAGATCGCGACGCCTTCATCGGAGAGGCGCTTGAGTGCGTCTGTCATGGAAAATGCATCTCCTACGTGTCGTATATGAGCGTCAGCGCTGGGCGGCGGCGATGGATTCCCGGGCCTTGGCGGCCACATTCTCGGCAGTGAAGCCGAATTCACGGAAGAGCACCTTGCCGTCGGCCGAAGCACCGAAGTGCTCCAGGGAAACGATGCGACCGGCGTCCCCCACGTACTTGTGCCAGGTCAGTCCGACCCCGGCCTCGACCGCGACACGGGCCTTCACCGAAGGCGGCAGGACGCTGTCCCGGTACCCCTGGTCCTGCTCCTCGAACCACTCCACCGACGGCATCGACACCACGCGCGTGGGCACACCGTCCGCCTGGAGCTGCTCACGCGCCTCGACGGCCACGTGCACCTCGGAACCGGTCGCGATGAGAACGACCTGCGCCTCGCCGCCCTCGGCCTCCAGCAGCACGTAACCGCCCTTGGCGGCATCGTCGTTGGGCTCGTAGGTCGGTACGCCCTGACGGGTCAGCACCAGACCGTGCGGGGCGCCCTTGCCGAACTCCTTGGTGTAGCGCGTGAGAATCTCGCGCCAGGCGATCGCGGTCTCGTTGGCGTCCGCCGGACGCACCACGTTCAGACCCGGGATCGCGCGCAGCGAGGCGATGTGCTCGACGGGCTGGTGGGTGGGGCCGTCCTCACCCAGACCGATGGAGTCGTGCGTCCACACGTACGTCACCGGCAGGTGCATCAGGGCCGACAGCCGCACCGCGTTGCGCATGTAGTCGGAGAACACCAGGAACGTGCCGCCGTAGACACGGGTGTTGCCGTGCAGCGCGATGCCGTTCATCTCCGCGGCCATGGAGTGCTCACGGATACCGAAGTGAAGGGTGCGCCCGTAAGGGTTCGCCTCCGGCAGCGGGTTGTCCGCCGGCAGGAACGACGACGTCTTGTCGATCGTGGTGTTGTTCGAGCCGGCCAGGTCGGCGGAGCCGCCCCACAGTTCCGGGATCACCTCGCCGAGCGCCTGGAGCACCTTGCCGGACGCGGCACGCGTGGCCAGGCCCTTGCCGGGCTCGAAGACCGGGAGCTTCTCCTCCCAGCCCGCGGGCAGTTCACCCGCGGCGACACGGTCGAAGTCGGCGGCGCGCTCGGGGTTGTTCTGGCGCCACAGCTGGAAGGACTTCTCCCACTCCGCCTTGGCGTCCGCGCCCCGCTGAAGTGCCCCGCGGGTGTGGGCGATGACCTCGTCGGCGACCTCGAAGGACTGCTCCGGGTCGAAGCCGAGAACGCGCTTGGTGGCCGCGACCTCGTCGTCACCCAGCGCCGAGCCGTGCGCGGCCTCGGTGTTCTGGGCGTTGGGGGCGGGCCAGGCGATGATCGAGCGCATCGCGATGAAGGACGGCCGGTCGGTGACCTTCTTCGCCTCCTCGATCGCGTTGTAGATGGCGTGCGGGTCGAGGTCGCCGTCCGGCTTGGGCGCCACGCGCTGCACGTGCCAGCCGTAGGCCTCGTAGCGCTTGACGGTGTCCTCGGAGACGGCCGTCTCGGTGTCACCCTCGATGGAGATGTGGTTGTCGTCCCACAACAGGACCAGGTTGCCCAGCTTCTGGTGACCCGCCAGCGAGGACGCCTCCGCGGAGATGCCCTCCTGCAGACAGCCGTCACCGGCGATGCAGTACACGAAGTGGTCGAAGGGCGACTCGCCGGCCGGGGCCTCCGGGTCGAACAGGCCGCGCTCGTAACGGGCGGCCATCGCCATGCCGACGGCGTTGGCGACACCCTGGCCCAGCGGGCCGGTCGTCGTCTCCACGCCCACCGTGTGCCCGTACTCCGGGTGACCGGGGGTCTTCGAACCCCACGTGCGGAAGGCCTTCAGATCGTCCAGCTGAAGGCCGAAGCCGGCCAGGTACAGCTGGGTGTAGAGGGTCAGGGACGAGTGGCCCGCGGACAGCACGAAACGGTCGCGTCCGACCCAGTCGGCGTCCGCCGGGTCGTGCCGCATCACCTTCTGGAAGAGGGTGTAGGCGGCAGGCGCCAGGCTCATCGCCGTACCCGGATGGCCGTTACCTACCTTCTGTACGGCGTCGGCGGCCAGGACGCGGGCGGTGTCCACGGCCCGCTGGTCCAGCTCGGTCCACTCGAGGTCTGTGGTGGTCGGCTTGGTGCTCACCCTGGGTCAGGGCTCCTCTCCACATGTCGGGTACCGGTCTTCTGGGCGCGCGCCCACCGGCTGCCGGTGCACTGGATGCCCACCGGCCGCTGTCGAGCCTACCCCCGCGAGTACGTGCGTTTTTTCGAGCCATTCCAGACTGACGGGGGTGCGCGCGATCCGCCTCCCGACTGGGTCGGACCGCATTCGGCATCTGAATACGGAGCCGCTCATCCGACTGCTCAATCGAGCCACCGAACGCACGTCGGACGACCCCCCGGAGCGCCCCCTTCAACACGACCCGACCCCCGCGAATGTCCGGGTCTGGGCAACGTCTACAGTGGCGTGGTACGCGCGAGCCTTTACCGGGACTTCACAGGGGAGGCTCGCTGGGAGTCTCTGTCAGGGGTGTGCGTGACGGCCGTCGAATCCCGTCCAGCGGGGGTGCTCGGTGCGAGCCAGAACCGGATCCACCGGCCGTTCGGGGCCCGTGTCAAGGCGTTCGTGGCGCTGACCAAGCCGCGGATCATCGAGCTGCTGCTCATCACCACGGTTCCGGTGATGTTCCTCGCCCAGCAGGGCGTGCCGGACCTCGGTCTGGTGCTGCTGACCTGTGTGGGCGGTTACCTCTCCGCCGGCGGCGCCAACGCGCTGAACATGTACATCGACCGTGACATCGACGCGCTGATGGACCGCACCTCGCAGCGCCCGTTGGTCACCGGCATGGTCAGCCCGCGCGAGTGCCTCGCCTTCGGCATCACGCTCGCGGTGGCGTCGACGCTGTTGTTCGGTCTCACCGTCAACTGGCTGTCGGCCTGGCTGGCCCTCGGCGCGCTCCTCTTCTACGTCGTCGTCTACACGATGATCCTCAAGCGCCGTACCTCGCAGAACATCGTGTGGGGCGGCATCGCGGGCTGCATGCCGGTGCTGATCGGCTGGACGGCGGTGACGAACTCGCTGTCCTGGGCCCCGCTGATCCTCTTCATGGTCATCTTCTTCTGGACGCCGCCGCACTACTGGCCGCTGTCGATGAAGGTGAAGGACGACTACGCGCGCGTGGGCGTGCCGATGCTGCCGGTGATCGCCTCCAACAAGACGGTCGCCAAGCAGATCGTGATCTACAGCTGGGTCATGGTCGCGGTCTCCCTGCTGCTGACCCCGCTCGGCTACACCGGCTGGTTCTACACGCTGGTCGCCCTGGCGGCGGGCGGCTGGTGGCTGTGGGAGGCGCACGGGCTGATGACCCGCGCGAAGGCCGAGGTCACGGGCGCGAAGCTCAAGGAGATGCGCCTGTTCCACTGGTCCATCACCTACGTCTCGCTGCTGTTCGTCGCGGTGGCTGTGGACCCCTTCCTGCGCTGACGTACGTCGGAACACGTCTCGGCGTGCGTCGGACGTACGTCACAGGGCCCTGCTCTCGCCACCCGTTCTACCCGTGAGTAGCATCCTGGCCATGGCAGACACGCAGCAGGTCGACGCGAAGGCCGAGCGCAAGGTGGCCCGGCTCACCAAGCAGATCAAGTCCTTCGCCAAGGAACACGGCGGGGCCGAGGGCCAGGTCGCCTACATCGGGGAGCGCGGCGCCCGCATCGTCCTCGTCGGTGAGGACGGCGGCTGGGGCGACCTGGTGGCCCCCACCTACGCCATCGCCGAGAAGGCCGTCGAGAAGTCCGGCATCACCGTCCACGAGTCCTTCGACGGCGAGTTCGCGGCGAAGGTGAAGACGGGGCCGTACGAGTGGACGAGGATGGCCGGAATCCAGGTCGGCGGCCCCAGCAACTGACCCAGGGCCTGTCGTTTGGATCATTCCGGCGTCGCGACAGACCCCAGGGGCCGCGGGGAACCGCGCGAGCGACCACATTCGGCCCGCGCGTCACAGAACCACCGCATCCACCAACACCTACTCACCGGTTCACCCGTTAGGCCGTGAAAGCCAGCGCACGCGGGGGTGTCCGGATGATCGAAACGCCGTCCCTCGTGGACCAGTACTGCCACGGCGTACTGAGAACAGAGCTGGGCCTCGGCACCTTCGAGGCCCAGCTGGCCCGCACCGAGGGCCCACCCGCACCCGGCACCACCCTCTTCGACACCCAGACGGGATTCGCCGTACGGCGTTGGTGCCCCCCGTTGCTCGGCCTGGAACCGCACTGTCCCCCCGCCCGCTATCTCGCCCGCCGTCGTGAGCTGGGCGTGCTGGAAACGGGCCGCAGGCTGCTGCGCGGCAGCGGCATCACCACCTATCTGGTGGACACAGGGCTGCCCGGCGACCTCGCAGGACCCTCCGAGATGGCCTCCACGGGCGGAGCCGACGCCCACGAGATCGTGCGGCTGGAACTCCTCGCGGAGCAGGTCGCCGACACCTCCGGCACCGTCGAGTCGTTCCTCGCCAACCTCGCCGAGTCGGTGCACGGCGCCGCCGCGAGCGCCGTCGCCTTCACCTCCGTCGCGGGCGTGCGGCACGGCCTGGCGCTCGCGCCCGAACCGCCGGGCCCCGGGGAGGTGCGCGGTGCCGTCGGCCGGTGGCTGGCCGGGCGCGGTGTCGGCGGGGAGCTGAACGATCCGGTGCTGCTACGGCACCTGCTGTGGATCGCGGTGGCCTCGGGGCTGCCCCTGCAACTGCACGCGGGGCTGGGGGCGCCGGGCCTGCGCATCGACCGTACGGACCCGGTGCTGCTGACGGACTTCGTCCGCGCGACGGCGGGCCTCGGCACGGACCTGGTCCTGCTGCACGGCTACCCGTACCACCGCCACGCCGCCCACCTCGCCGGCGTCTTCCCGCACGTGTACACCGACTGCGGCGCCGCACTCGTGCGCACCGGTGCCCGCGCGGCCACCGTCCTCGCCGAGATCCTGGAACTGGCCCCCTTCGGCAAGATCCTCTTCTCCAGCGGGGGCCAGGCGCTGCCCGAGCTGCACGTGGTGGGCGCGCGCCTGTTCCGCGAGGCCCTCGCGAGGGTGCTGGGCGCCTGGGTCGCCGAGGGGGCGTGGTCGTCGGCGGACGCGCGGCGGGTGGCGGGACTGATCGCGGCGGGGAACGCGCGCAGGGTGTACGGGCTGGAGTGATGTGTACAGACTGGCCGGATGCAGAAGACCGACGCCTTACTGTCCCGTTTCCTCGATGGGCTGACCGCTCTGAACCCCGTCGCCGTCTGGGCGCACGGCTCGCTCGCCGGGGGCGACTACCAGGAGGGCCGCAGCGACCTGGACCTGATCGCGGTACTGCCCGACCCCGTGAACCTGAGGACCGTGCGACGCGTGATCAAACTGCACCGCGCACAACGCGCCGAGCCGCTCGCCGACAAGTTGCACTGCAGTTATCTCACGCCGGACACCTGGCGGGACGCGGACCGCTCACACCTGACCTGGGCGCACCACCATGTGATGCGCCGACCCGTCACTCCCGTCACCCGGCGCGAACTCCACGCCTTCGGACGGGTGCTGCACGGTGAGCACCCCACCCGGCTGCTCCCGGGTGTGCCGGACCGCGAGCTCGACCGCTTCGTCGTGCGCGATCAACGGGACTTCTGGCGGCCCGCGGTGGACCAGGCACGGCTGTGGCGACAGGACATCTGGGTCGACCTGGGGCTGCTGACCTACGCCCGCGCCACCGCCACGCTGCGCGACACCGACCTGATCTCCAAGCGGGAGGCACTGGAACTGCTGCCCGGGCTCGGCGCGCCCGTCGAGGTGGTCGACGACATACGAAGCCGACGGTACGCGGACCCGGCGCCGCCCACGAAGGAGTGGACGAAACGCAGGGGCGAGCTGACCCGGGCCTACCTGGGGCCGGCCATCGACGGGCTCGTGAGGACGTACGGATGACTCACGCGCGCGTGGCCACCGCGGGTTCCTCCGGCGCCCCCGGCAGGTCGGTCGGTGTCGTCTGCGTGCGTTCGCGCAGCGACAGCACCACCCGCAGCACCCAGATCCACATCAGCGCGGAGCCCAGCATGTGCAGGCCCACCAGGGCCTCGGGCAGGTCGGTGAAGTACTGGACGTAGCCGATGACACCCTGGGCGAGCAGCACCAGGAACAGCTCCCTGGTCCGGGCCAGCGGGGCCTTCGGCGCGTCGACCGCCTTGAGGACGAACCACAGGGCGAAGGTCAGCGTCACCACGATCCAGGCCAGCACGGCGTGCAGCTTGCTGACGGTCTCCCAGTCCAGCGGCATGCGGTCGACCTCGCTGGAGTCGCCCGCGTGCGGTCCCGCGCCGGTGACGACCGTGCCGACCAGGATCAGCAGGACGGCGGCCGCGACCAGGAACCAGACCAGCTGCCGCACGGATGTGCCGACCAGCGCCCGGGGCTCCGCGTCGCCCTCGCGGGTGCGCTGCCACATCACCGTGGCGACCGCGATCAGCGCCGACGTCGCGATGAAGTGCGCCGCGACCGTGTACGGGTTGAGGCCCACGAGCACCACGATGCCGCCGAGGACGGCGTTGCTCATCACGATCCAGAACTGCGCCCAGCCGAGCCGGGTCAGACCGCGCCTGTACGGCTTCTCGGAGCGCGCGGCGATGATCGCCCAGCCGACGGCGGCGCACAGCACGTACGTCAGCATGCGGTTGCCGAACTCGATGGCGCCGTGGAAGCCCATCGCGCTGGTGGCGGTCAGCGAGTCGTCCGTGCACTTGGGCCAGGTCGGGCAGCCCAGGCCCGAGCCGGTCAGCCGGACGGCGCCGCCGGTGACGACGATGACCACCGACATGACGAGCGCGGCGAGGGCCGCCCGGCGAACCGTCCGGGGTTCCGGGGTCCAGCGTGCGGCGATGAAGGCGAGGGGGTTGCGCACGGCGGCGGTGGCGTCGGCGCGGGTCAGCTTTGGCACGCCGCCCATCGTAGGCCGACGCTTGTGCACTCTTTCACGAGGGTCGGGTTCGTCCATGGCGGATCTACTCCCAGCGGAAGAACTTTCCCGCGGCGGCGAGCCCCACGACCGCCCACACGGCGAGGATCCCGAGGTCGCCCCACGGCATGCCGGCGCCGTGCTGGAGCACGTCCCGCAGCCCGTCCGACAGGGCCGAGACGGGCAACAGGCCCAGCGCGTCCTGAACCCCGGACGGGAACTTGTCCAGCGGGATGATCACACCGCCGCCGACGAGCAGCAGCAGGAAGACCAGGTTCGCGGCGGCCAGCGTGGCCTCCGCCTTCAGGGTGCCCGCCATCAGCAGCCCGAGCCCCGAGAAGGCGGCCGTGCCCAGGACCAGCAGAAGCAGGACGGCCGCCGGGTTGCCGTGCGGCGACCAGCCCAGCGCGAACGCGATCGCCGTCAGCAGCACGATCTGGAGGACCTCCGTGACCAGCACGGACGCCGTCTTCGCCGTCATCAGGCCCCAGCGGGGCAGTGGTGACGACGCCAGCCGCTTCAGGACGCCGTACCGGCGCTCGAAGCCCGTCGCGATGGCCTGGCCCGTGAACGCGGTCGACATCACGGCGAGGGCGAGGATGCCCGGCGTCAGGAAGTCGACGGCCTCGCCCGACCCGGTGTCCACGATGTCCACCGAGCTGAACAGCACCAGCAGCAGCGTCGGGATCACGACCGTCAGAAGCAACTGCTCGCCGTTGCGCAGCAGCATCCTCGTCTCGAGCGCCGCCTGCGCGGCGATCATCCGGGGGAGGGGGGCGGCGCCCGGCTCGGGGGTGTAGGTACCGGTGGCGGTCACGAGCGCAGCTCCTTGCCGGTCAATTCCAGAAAGACGTCTTCGAGCGTGTGCCGTTCCACCGATATCCGGTCCGGCATCACGCCGTGCTGCGCGCACCACGAGGTGACCGTGGCCAGCAGTTGCGGGTCCACCTTGCCGACGACCCGGTAGGAGCCCGGGGTCAGCTCGGCGGCCGAGCAGTCGGCGGGGAGGGCCTTGAGGAGGGAGCCCACGTCCAGGCCCGGCCGGCCCGTGAACCGCAGGGTGTTCTCGGCGCCGCCGCGGCACAGCTCCTCGGGGGAGCCCTGCACCACGACCCGGCCCGCGTCGATGATCGCCACGTCGTCGGCGAGCTGTTCGGCCTCGTCCATGTAGTGGGTGGTGAGGATCACGGAGACGCCATCGGTGCGCAGGTCCCGGACGAGGTCCCAGGTGGCGCGGCGGGCCTGCGGGTCCAGGCCGGCGGTGGGTTCGTCGAGGAACACCAGCTCAGGGCGCCCCACCACGGCCATCGCCAGCGCCAGCCGCTGCTGCTGGCCGCCGGAGAGGCGCCGGTACGTCGTACGTCCGCAGGAGCCGAGCCCGAGGCGTTCGACGAGGGCGTCCACGTCGAGCGGGTGGGCGTGCAGCTTGGCGACGTGGCGCAGCATCTCGTCGGCCCGGGCACCGGAGTAGACGCCGCCAGACTGCAGCATCACGCCGATCCGGGGACGCAGCGCGCCGGCCTGTCTCACCGGGTCGAGGCCCAGGACGCGTACCGTGCCGGAGTCCGGCCTGCGGTACCCCTCGCAGGTCTCGACCGTGGTCGTCTTGCCGGCGCCGTTGGGGCCGAGCACGGCGGTCACGCCCGGCCGGGCCACCAGATCGAGGCCGTCCACCGCGGTCTTCGTGCCGTACCGCTTCACCAGGGCATGGACCTGGACGACGGGCTCAGTTCGCATGGGTCCAGAGTCTAGGTAGGTGCCGGGCGTCTCAGGCGGGCGGGTGCAGGATCTCCTCCGCACGGGGACGGTGCAGCGCGAGCCACCGCTCCGCGTAGGCCACCGCGTCCCTGACCGGAAACAGTCGTACGTCGGCCGCGCCCACCTCGCCGCGGACGACGGGCCGGTCCCGCTCGAAGTCGTGGCCCAGTTCGTCGAACCGGTCCGAGCTGACCGACACCTCGGTCACTGTCTCCCAGCCTCCGCCGGGTGCCGGCCGGCCGACCCCGACGAGCGGTGCGGGGGTCCGGTACTCGGCGAGGTGGAAGCTCGTGCACGTGTCGTATCCCGTCCCCAGCAGCAGTACTCGGGCGCCCCGTTCCTCCAGCCGGGCCAGCGGGCTGCGCTCGCCGAGCCGGCAGTCCTGGGCATGGGCGTCCACGATGTCCGCCGCGCGCGGGCCGAGGGCGGCGAAGGAGGTGTGCGGGTGCGCGCTGCGCAGAGCGCCCGGCCAGGTCCGTACGGTCTCCGGGACCACACCGACCCCGAGCGAGCGGGTGATCAGCGGGTCGTAGGCAGGCATGGCGGCACGGATCCGCTCCCACCACTCCTCGGGTACCGGCGGATTGCGCCACGTGGCCGGGTCGGTCAGGTGTGTGGAGTGGGTGGGGACGACGAGCGTGCCGTCCGGCCCGAGGGCGTCGAGCAGCCCCTGGACCACGGCCACGGCGCCGCCGCACACCCAGCCGAGCGAGCTGAGCGAGGAGTGCACGAGGAGGATCTCGCCGGGCTTCACGCCCAGCGCCCGCAGCTCGGCGCGGAGTGTGTCGCGGGTGACAAGAGGACCGGTCGGAGGGGGTGTCGGCATGGTTCGGCAGTGTCTTGGACTCCGGTGGGGCGCGCCAACCGATTTGATCGATCGGTGATCGTTCCCGCAGGTCGGATTAGGTTCACCTAAGTGACGTAGGGCACCGCCAGGTGGCCGGGGCGCGGCTTGCCCGTCCCTGAGGAATTACGCAACAATGGCGTTGTGAAAAACGTCGGAGCGGCTCGGGAGACCCCCACGGGGACCCCGCAGGAGGAGCTCGCGACCGGGGAGCGTTCCACACGCAACCGGGTCGCGCGGTCCATCCTGGACCACGGGCCGTCGACCGTCGCCGAGCTCGCCGCGCGGCTGGGCCTCACCCAGGCCGCCGTACGTCGGCACCTCGACGCACTGGTCGCCGACGACGTCGTGGAAGCCCGGGAGCAGCGTGTCTACGGAGCGCGCACCCGCGGCCGGCCCGCCAAGGTCTTCGCCCTGACGGACTGCGGCCGCGACGCCTTCGACCAGTCGTACGACAAGCTCGCCGCGGACGCCCTGCGCTGGATCGCCGACCAGGAGGGCGGCAGCGACGCGATCGCCGCCTTCGCCCGCGCCAGGATCGCCGCCCAGGCGAGCGCGTACCGCAAGGCGGTCGAGGCCGTCACCCCGGACAAGCGGGCCGAAGCCCTGGCCAAAGCCCTCAGCGTCGACGGGTACGCTGCTACGGCGCGCAGCGCGCCCCTCCCGCAACAGGGTGAGCAGCTCTGCCAGCACCACTGCCCGGTCGCCCATGTGGCGGAGCAGTTCCCCCAGCTGTGCGAGGCGGAGACGGAGATCTTCGCCGAGCTGCTCGGAACGCACGTCCAGCGACTGGCGACCATCGCCCACGGCGACGGCGTCTGCACGACGTTCATCCCCAAGATTTCCCACAACGCATCTGCAAGCACGGCCGGGAGGAACCCCGCATGACTCTCCCCACGGAGACTGCCCACCCCGAGCTCGAGGGCCTGGGCAAGTACGAATACGGCTGGGCCGACTCCGACACGGCGGGTGCCTCTGCCAAGCGCGGCATCAACGAGGACGTCGTCAAGGACATCTCCTCGAAGAAGTCCGAGCCCGAGTGGATGACCAAGCTCCGCCTGAAGGGCCTCAAGCTCTTCGAGAAGAAGCCCATGCCGAACTGGGGCTCGGACCTGTCGGGCATCGACTTCGACAACATCAAGTACTTCGTGCGCTCCACGGAGAAGCAGGCGGCGTCCTGGGAAGAGCTGCCCGAGGACATCAAGAACACCTACGACAAGCTCGGCATCCCGGAGGCGGAGAAGCAGCGCCTCGTCGCGGGTGTCGCCGCGCAGTACGAGTCGGAGGTCGTCTACCACCAGATCCGCGAGGACCTGGAGGAGCAGGGTGTCATCTTCCTCGACACCGACACCGCGCTGAAGGAGCACCCGGAGCTCTTCAAGGAGTACTTCGGGACCGTCATCCCCGCGGGTGACAACAAGTTCGCGGCCCTGAACACCGCCGTGTGGTCGGGCGGCTCCTTCATCTACGTGCCGAAGGGCGTGCACGTCGAGATCCCGCTCCAGGCCTACTTCCGTATCAACACGGAGAACATGGGCCAGTTCGAGCGGACCCTGATCATCGTCGACGAGGGTGCCTACGTGCACTACGTCGAGGGTTGTACGGCCCCGATCTACAAGTCGGACTCGCTGCACAGCGCCGTGGTCGAGATCATCGTCAAGAAGAACGCCCGCTGCCGCTACACGACCATCCAGAACTGGTCGAACAACGTCTACAACCTGGTGACCAAGCGCGCCGTGGCGTACGAGGGCGCGACCATGGAGTGGATCGACGGCAACATCGGCTCCAAGGTGACGATGAAGTACCCGGCCGTCTACCTGATGGGCGAGCACGCCAAGGGCGAGACCCTCTCCATCGCCTTCGCGGGCGAGGGCCAGCACCAGGACGCCGGCGCCAAGATGGTCCACATGGCCCCGAACACCTCCTCCAACATCGTCTCCAAGTCGGTGGCGCGTGGCGGTGGCCGTACCTCCTACCGTGGTCTGATCGAGATCGGCGAGGGCGCTCCGGGCGCCAAGTCGAACGTCCTGTGTGACGCTCTCCTCGTCGACACCATCTCCCGCTCGGACACCTACCCCTACGTCGACGTCCGCGAAGACGACGTGTCCATGGGCCACGAGGCGACCGTCTCCAAGGTCTCCGAGGACCAGCTCTTCTACCTGATGAGCCGCGGTCTCTCCGAGGACGAGGCGATGGCGATGATCGTGCGCGGCTTCGTCGAGCCGATCGCCAAGGAGCTGCCCATGGAGTACGCACTCGAACTCAACCGGCTGATCGAGCTCCAGATGGAAGGCGCGGTCGGCTGAGCACCCACCGCCGTCCCCCCATCCAGCCCAACCCGTAAGAAAGCGAGCATGACGACAGCCATGGCTGAGGCCCAGAACATCCCCGTGGGGTCCACCACCGCGGGCTCGATCGCGGTCGCCGCCGAGTCGACCGTCGCCACGCGCATGAGCGCGCCGCCCTCCTTCGACGTGGCGGACTTCCCCGTCCCCCACGGCCGTGAGGAGGAGTGGCGGTTCACCCCGCTGGAGCGGCTGCGCGGCCTGCACGACGGCACCGCGGTCGCCACCGGCAACGGCGTGAAGGTGGACGTTCAGGCCCCCGAGGGCGTCATCGTCGAGGCCGTCGGCCGTGACGACGCGCGGCTCGGCAAGGCCGGCACCCCCGTGGACCGCGTGGCCGCCCAGGCGTACTCCGCGTTCGAGAAGGCCGGCGTGGTCAGCGTCCCCAAGGAGACGGTGCTCACCGAGCCGATCCGCATCGCCGTGCACGGCGAGGGCGGCGTCGCCTACGGCCACCAGATCGTCGAACTGGGCGCCTTCGCCGAGGCCGTCGTCGTCATCGACCACACCGGTGACGCCGTGCTCGCCGCCAACGTCGACTACCTCCTGGGCGACGGCGCCAAGCTCACCGTCGTCTCCGTCCAGGACTGGGACGACAAGGCCGTCCACGTGGCCCAGCACAACGCCCTCGTCGGCCGGGACGCGACCTTCAAGTCGATCGTCGTGACCTTCGGCGGCGACGTCGTCCGCCTGCACCCGCGCGTCCAGTACGCCGGCACCGGCGGCGAGGCCGAGCTGTACGGCCTGTACTTCACGGACGCCGGCCAGCACCAGGAGCACCGCCTCCTGGTCGACCACAACACCCCGCACTGCAAGTCGAACGTCGCCTACAAGGGCGCGCTCCAGGGCGACGACGCGCACGCCGTGTGGATCGGTGACGTGCTCATCGAGGCCAAGGCCGAGGGCACGGACACGTACGAGATGAACCGCAACCTGGTCCTCACGGACGGCGCCCGGGTCGACTCCGTACCGAACCTCGAGATCGAGACGGGCGAGATCGTCGGCGCGGGGCACGCCTCCGCCACCGGCCGCTTCGACGACGAGCAGCTCTTCTACCTGATGGCCCGCGGCATCCCGGAGCACGAGGCCCGCCGCCTGGTGGTCCGCGGCTTCTTCGCCGAGCTGGTCCAGCAGATCGGTGTCGACGACATCGAGGAGCGCCTGCTCGCGAAGATCGAAGAGGAGCTGGAGGCCTCGGTCGCATGACCTTCGTACGCGCCTGCGGACTGAGCGAGCTGGAGGAGGACACCCCGAAGCGGGTCGAACTCGACGGCACGCCGGTCTCGGTCGTGAAGACCGAGGGGGAGGTGTTCGCCATCCACGACATCTGCTCGCACGCGAACGTCTCGCTCTCCGAGGGCGAGGTGGAGGACTGCCAGATCGAGTGCTGGCTGCACGGCTCCGCGTTCGACCTCCGCACCGGCAAGCCGTCCGGCCTTCCCGCCACGCGCCCCGTCCCCGTATACCCCGTACACATCGAAGGGGACGACGTACTCGTCTCCCTCACCCAGGAGTCCTGAGGCACCCATGGCAACGCTTGAAATCCGAGACCTGCACGTCACCGTCGAGGCCGACAACGCCACGAAGGAGATCCTCAAGGGCGTCGACCTCACCGTGAAGCAGGGCGAGACGCACGCCATCATGGGCCCCAACGGCTCGGGCAAGTCGACCCTCGCCTACTCGCTCGCGGGTCACCCGAAGTACACGATCACCAGCGGCACCGTGCTGCTCGACGGCGAGGACGTCCTGGAGATGTCCGTCGACGAGCGCGCCCGCGCGGGCCTGTTCCTGGCAATGCAGTACCCGGTCGAGGTCCCCGGCGTCTCGGTCTCCAACTTCCTGCGCACCTCCGCCACCGCCATCCGCGGCGAGGCCCCCAAGCTGCGCACCTGGGTGAAGGAGGTCAAGGAGGCCATGCAGCACCTCAACATGGACCCCTCCTTCGCCGAGCGCAACGTCAACGAGGGCTTCTCCGGCGGTGAGAAGAAGCGCCACGAGATCCTCCAGCTGGAGCTGCTCAAGCCGAAGGTCGCGATCCTCGACGAGACGGACTCCGGTCTGGACGTCGACGCCCTGCGGATCGTCTCCGAGGGCGTCAACCGCGTCCGCGAGACCGGCGAGGTCGGCACCCTGCTGATCACGCACTACACGCGCATCCTGCGCTACATCAAGCCCGACTTCGTCCACGTCTTCTCCGGCGGTCGGATCGTCGAGTCCGGCGGTGCCGAGCTCGCCGACAAGCTGGAGAACGAGGGCTACGAGGCATACACGAAGGGTGGCGTATCCGCGTGACACAGCTGCCGGGCCTCCTCACTGAGTCCAATCTTCTTGGCGAGGCGATCCGCAAGGACTTCCCGATCCTGGACCGTCTGGTCCACGACGACCGGAAGCTCGTGTACCTGGACAACGCGGCGACCTCGCAGAAGCCGCGCCAGGTGCTGGACGCCCTGAGCGAGTACTACGAGCGCTACAACGCCAACGTCCACCGCGGTGTGCATGTGCTCGCCGAGGAGGCCACGGCGCTGTACGAGGGCGCGCGCGACAAGGTCGCGGAGTTCATCAACGCGCCCAGCCGCGACGAGGTGATCTTCACCAAGAACGCCTCGGAGTCGCTCAACCTCGTGGCGAACATGCTGGGCTGGGCCGACGAGCCCTACCGCGTGGACTCCGAGACCGAGATCGTCATCACGGAGATGGAGCACCACTCCAACATCGTGCCGTGGCAGCTGCTCGCGCAGCGTACGGGCGCGAAGCTGAAGTGGTTCGGGCTGACCGACGACGGCCGCCTCGACCTCTCCAACATCGACGAGATCATCACCGAGAAGACGAAGATCGTCTCCTTCGTGCTGGTGTCCAACATCCTCGGCACGGTGAACCCCGTCGAGGCGATAGTGCGCCGCGCGCAGGAGGTCGGTGCGCTCGTCTGCGTCGACGCCTCCCAGGCCGCGCCGCACATGCCGCTGGACGTCCAGGCCCTCCAGGCCGACTTCGTGGCCTTCACCGGCCACAAGATGTGCGGCCCGACGGGCATCGGCGTGCTGTGGGGCCGCCAGGAACTCCTGGAGGACCTGCCCCCGTTCCTGGGTGGCGGCGAGATGATCGAGACGGTGTCGATGCACTCGTCGACGTACGCCCCGGCGCCGCACAAGTTCGAGGCGGGCACGCCGCCGATCGCGCAGGCGGTCGGCCTGGGCGCGGCGATCGACTACCTGAGCTCGATCGGCATGGACAAGATCCTCGCCCATGAGCACGCCCTCACCGAGTACGCGGTGAAGCGGCTGGCCGAGGTGCCGGACCTGCGCATCATCGGCCCGACCACGGCCGAGGACCGCGGGGCGGCGATCTCCTTCACGCTCGGCGACATCCACCCGCACGACGTGGGCCAGGTCCTCGACGAGCAGGGCATCGCGGTCCGTGTCGGTCACCACTGCGCGCGGCCGGTCTGCCTCCGCTACGGAATTCCCGCGACCACGCGAGCGTCGTTCTATCTGTACTCCACGCCGGCCGAGATCGACGCACTGGTCGACGGCCTGGAGCACGTTCGGAACTTCTTCGGCTGATGGGATGGGACGAGCGATCGCATGAAGCTGGACTCGATGTACCAGGAAGTCATCCTGGACCACTACAAGAACCCGCACGGGCGTGGTCTGAGGGATGGCGACGCCGAGGTGCACCATGTGAACCCGACGTGCGGCGACGAGATCACCCTGCGCGTGAAGTACGACGGCACGAAGATCGAGGACGTCTCGTACGAGGGCCAGGGCTGCTCGATCAGCCAGGCCTCCGCCTCCGTGCTCAACGAGCTGCTCGTCGGCAAGGAGCTGGCCGAGGCGCAGAAGATCCAGGAGACGTTCCTGGAGCTGATGCAGTCCAAGGGCAGGCTCGAGCCCGACGACGCGATGGAGGAGGTGCTGGAGGACGCGGTCGCGTTCGCCGGCGTCTCCAAGTACCCGGCGCGGGTGAAGTGCGCCCTCCTGAGCTGGATGGCGTGGAAGGACGCGACGGCCCAGGCCCTGGGCGGATCCGACGCCGAAAGGAAGACGGCATGAGTGAGACCGTGGAGATGAAGCCGGCCTCGGAGGAGGAGCTCCGCGAGGCCCTGATGGACGTCGTCGACCCCGAGCTGGGCATCGACGTCGTCAACCTGGGTCTGATCTACGGCATCCACGTCGACGACGCGAACATCGCGACCGTGGACATGACCCTGACCTCCGCGGCCTGCCCGCTGACGGACGTCATCGAGGACCAGGCGAAGTCCGCCACGGACGGCCTGGTCAACGAGCTGCGCATCAACTGGGTCTGGATGCCGCCGTGGGGCCCCGACAAGATCACCGACGACGGCCGCGAGCAGCTGCGGGCGCTCGGGTTCAACGTCTGAGGCGTACTGACATGGGGGCCTGAGGCGTACTCAGGACACATGCGAAACGGCGACGTTCGTCAGAACGTCGCCGTTTGTCGTTTCCTCAGTGTCGTTTCCTCAGGCCCGATCGCTCAGGCCAGGCCGCCCACGAGCCTGAACGCCGAGTCCGCGGCGTACAGACCGTTGTACTGGTACGGGTCCAGACGGATCTGGAAGTCCTTGTGGCGCAGGAAACGGCCCGGGTAGTTGACCGACTCCAGCATGGTCGCGCCGGAGTAGGGGGAGACGCGCGGGCAGAAGGTGGCGTCCTGCTCGAAGAGGGACGAGCCGTCGTCGTGCTCGGCGCGCAGCACGAAGTTGCGGTGCCGCAGATAGCCGCCGTCCGCCGTGGCGAACGAGTAACAGGCCCCGTTGGACAGGCCCTTGACCAGCGCGAAGGTGGCGTCCTGGCGGGCGCCCGCAGAGCTGACCTGGGCGAGCTTCACATAGCTGCCCGTCACGTACCAGTACCGGTCCGGGTAGTTGGCCGAGCGGACGGAGCGCCAGTTCGTCGCGGGCTTGGGCGCCTTCTCCTCGGCCGGGGCCGGCTTGGCGGGCTTGTCGGCGGCCGGGGGCTTGGTGGGGGTGGGTGTGGGGGTGGGTGTCGGTGTGGGGCTCTCCTTGAGGGGGGTGGGCGAGGCGGCGGCCGCGTACGGCATGGCGGTCTTGCCCTTGGGTGTCGTGGTGCCGGCCGGGGACGGCGTGCCGAAGGAGATCAGGCCCGGCGCGGTGCCGGAGGCCGATGCCTTCCCCGACATCCCGTCACCGTCCCTCTCCGTGGCGGTGATGGCCACCACGCAGGCCGTGATGGTGGCCACGGCGAGGCCACCCGCCAGCCACAGCCGACGGGTGCCCGGCGTCCGGGAGGTGTCCGGGGCCCAGCCGTTCTCCCACGGTTGCTCCTGCGGGGGCCGGGACTTGTTTTCTGGCATGCGCTGTTCCTCTCGCGGCGCTCCACGGCTGCCGCGGCTGCGATGACCCGGTGTGTGAATGGTGAAGCAGATGGAAGAGTAGTGGAACAGATGACCTTCGAGCAGCCGTTTGAAGTGAGCGGTTTCCAGAGTGTGATCGGAGCTTGATCCGCGGTGTGACCGATGGTCAGTTCGCGGCCTGACCCGGAGTCAGGCGCCGCACCGTCGCCAGGGCCGCCTCCACGCTCCCCACGATGTCCGTGACCGGGTACTGCACGTCCCGTACGACCCGCTGCCGGTCCACGACGAGGGTGAGCCGCTTGAGGCGCCCCATGCCCGCCGCGCGGAACGTCGGCAGTCGCAGGGCGGCCATCAGCACCGGCTCCGCGTCCGACAGGAGCGGGAAGCCGAGGCCCTCCTTCTCGGCGAACGCCGACAGCTCGTCGGGGCGTTGCGTCGAGATCCCGTGCACGGTGGCGCCGGCCGCGCGGAACTCCGCGAGGCGGTCGCGGTAGGTGCAGGACTCCAGGGTGCAGCCGGGGGCGCCGGGGATGTCCGACCAGCCCGGGGGATAGGCGTCCGCGCGGGCGTAGGCGCCGGGGAAGCAGTACAGGACGGTGAACGGGGTGTCGGCCGCGACCGGGTCGCGCAACACGCCCGCCTGGTCGGGGAGCCGCAGGCGGGGGAGCCCGGTGCCGACCAGCTCGTGCACCCGGCGGGCCTCCGTCGAGGTGTCCGGTGCCGTGGCCGTCGTCCTGCCGTCGCCCAGGACCCAGGCGTCACCCCAGTCCTGAAGGGCGATCAGGACCGGCAGCAGGGCGCGGCCGCGCGGGGTGAGGCGGTACTCGTGCCGTACCGGGCGCTCCTGGTACGGCACCCGCGTGAGCACGTCCGCCTCCACGAGGAGGCGCAGCCGCTCGGCCAGCACCTTGCGCGAGAGGCCGAGCTCGCGCTGGAGCTCGTCGAAGCGGTGCACGCCCCGCGCGGTGTCGCGCACGATGAGGAGGGTCCACCAGTCGCCGACGACGTCGAGGGCCTGGGCGATGGCACAGGTGGAGTCCTCCAGGCTGGTCCTGCGGGCCATGGGGCTGCCGGCCTCCCTCCCGTGAGAGTCGCCTCCCTGCCGTGCGACGTCGTCGCGTCGAGCATAGTGGGTTCCTACAAGAAACCCACCAGGGTCGAGGGGGCCGCGGCTCCACCCCGCCCGGCACCTGAGACGACCGCCCGCGGGTTGGCCTCCGTGTGCCCCGGGCGGTTAGGTTTCCCCCATGACCGACACGACTGCTCCTCGTACCACCGGCGCCGTTGCCGCCGGGCTCGCCACCATCGCCGCCGACGGCACCGTTCTCGACACCTGGTTCCCCGCCCCCGAGCTCGCCGTCGAGCCCGGCCCCGCCGGCAGTGAGCGGCTCGACGCCGACCGCATGCGTGAGCTGCTGGGCGAGCACGCCGTCGCCGCCGTCGGCAAGGACGAGGTACGTGGCGTGGAGGTCGTCGCGGTCCGTACGGTCATCTCCTCGCTCGACGACAAGCCGCTCGACACCCACGACGCCTACCTGCGCCTCCACCTGCTCTCGCACCGGCTGGTCAAGCCGAACGAGCAGAGCCTGGACGGCATCTTCGGCCTCCTCGCCAACGTGGCCTGGACGTCCCTCGGCCCGGTCGCCGTGGACACCCTGGAGACGGTGCGGCTCGCCGCCCGCGCCCGTGGGCAGCACCTGAGCGTGTTCGGTGTCGACAAGTTCCCGCGGATGACGGACTACGTCGCCCCGGCCGGGGTCCGTATCGCCGACGCCGACCGCGTCCGCCTCGGCGCCCACCTCTCGTCCGGCACCACCGTCATGCACGAGGGCTTCGTCAACTTCAACGCCGGCACCCTCGGCACCTCCATGGTCGAGGGCCGCATCTCCCAGGGCGTCGTCGTCGGCGACGGCTCCGACATCGGCGGCGGTGCCTCCACCATGGGCACCCTGTCCGGCGGCGGCAAGGAGCGCGTGGCCATCGGCGAGCGGTCCCTCGTCGGCGCGGAGGCCGGTGTCGGCATCGCGCTCGGCGACGACTGCGTGGTCGAGGCGGGCCTGTACCTCACCGCCGGCACCAAGGTCGCGCTGCCCGACGGCCAGATCGTCAAGGCGCGTGAGCTGTCCGGCGCGAACAACATCCTCTTCCGCCGCAACTCGGTGACCGGCGCGGTCCAGGCCGTCCCGAACAACGCCGAGTGGGGCGGCCTGAACGAGATCCTGCACAGCCACAACTGAGGCGTACGCCCAGCTCAGCGCCCTTTCGTCGGCCTTCACCGGGAGGCGGGAGGGCGTTTGTGTCTCATTGCAGTCCGGACGCGAAGCGGGCCAGGGCCGTGAAGTCGTCGTCGCGCAGGCCGATCCGCGGGTCGACGTGGTGCAGGAGGGCCGGGCCGGGATGGTGGGCGGCCACGTACGTGTCGTCGGCGGGGCTCTGTTCGTCGTCCACCCAGGCGAAGGCGCGGCCCCCGGCGTACGCGACGATCGCCTCCGTCTTCCAGTGAACCCCGTCGGGCCGCTCGGCGAACAGGCCCTCGCCGAAGTCGACGTACGGCAGCACGGGCAGACCGACGACCGGGGCTATCCAGTGGTTGGCCGCGTCCATCCACGTCGTCGCCCAGCACAGGTCGTAGTCGAGGGCGAGCAGCGCGGGGCCGTGCTCCGGGTTCAGCCACACCCGCAGCGGCCGCGTCCGCCCCACGGCGGCTCGGATCGTCGTGTATCCCTCCGGCCTCCGCGCGGGCTTCGCCGCGTACGGGTTGAGGGGGCCGTCGACGTCGAGGAACAGCAGGGGGCGGCTCACGCGGCCACCGTACGGCAGGGGCGGCGCGGCGGCGCCGGAATTTCGCGCGCGGAGATCCTGCGCCCGAGGTCAGGCGGCCACGAGCCGCTCGTACGTGGCCAGCAGTGCGTCGGTCGTCGCGCGGTCGGCGCTTCGCAGTGGTGGGCGGACCGGGCCGGCCGGCAGGGCCAGTGCGTCGAGGAGCGCCTTGGCGGTGACGGTTCCGGGCAGGCCGGCCGCCATCATCGCCTCGATGAGGGGCGTGGCCCGCTGCTGGAGACGGGCCGCCTCGGCCGTGGCGCCCGCGTCGAACGCGTCCAGGACGGCGCGCAACGCGCGCGGCACGACGTTCGCGACCGTGCTGATGTAACCGGCCGCGCCGACCGCGTACAGGGCGAGGATGTGCTCGTCGCAGCCCGCGTAGTACGCCAACTCGGTGCGGGACAGCACCTTCTGGGTGCCGAGGAAGTCGTAGGAGCAGTCCTTCACCGCGACGATCCGGGGGTGCTCGGCGAGGCGGATCATCGTCTCGGCCTCGATACGGGTGCCGGTGCGGCCCGGGATGTCGTACAGCACCACCGGCAGCCCGGAGGCGTCGGCGACGTCCCGGAAGTGCGCCTCGAGGGCGTCCTGCGGGGGTCTGCTGTAGTACGGGGTGACCACCAGCACGCCGTCCGCGCCGGCCTTCTCCGCGGCCAGGGCGAGCTCGACGGTGTGCCGGGTGTCGGCGCTGCCCACGCCCGCGACCAGGGACGCGCGGTCGCCGACCGCCTCGCGCACCGCGCAGACCAGCGCGGACTTCTCGGCGTCCGTCGTGGTCGGGCTCTCGCCCGTGGTGCCGGAGAGGACGAGGCCGTCGCAGCCCTCCGCCACCAGCCGGTCGGCGAGCCGCTGCGCGCCGTCGAGGTCGAGCGTGCCGGCCTCGGTGAAGGGCGTGATCATCGCGCACAGGGCGCGGCCGAAGGGAGGGGGCGGGGAGGATGCGGTCGTCATGGGGGTAGTCTCGGCCGCACCATCGTGAAGCTCCACTTAAATTTGCTACAGGATATGTGTAAGCATCAATGAGAAGTGGGGGGTCGAGTCGCCAGGCCCGGTGTCCAATGCGCCCCTGATGGGTCACCATGGTCATGACGGTCATTTGTCCCTGGACATGGGAGGCGTCATGAAGCTCGGCAAGGCACTCGCCACCGGAGTCGCGGAAGAGCAGCCGCAGGACCACGACGAGGACGTCGTACTCCCCGAGGAGATCGACGACCTCCAGGCGTCCGCGCCCGAAGAGGTACCGGCCGCCCGATGAGACTGCGGCTTCCGGAGGAACGCCCTACGGAGCCGCCGACCGGATACAAGATCGCCCACCCGGTGCTGTCGCAGGACGGCACCCGGGCCGGGTTCACCGGTGTGTCGCTGGGCGGCGCGCTGCCGTACGGAGTCCTGGCCGACGCGTCCTGCGTCTACGGCCTGCGGCACAGGGCACCGCACCGCCGCTGCGACTGCGGCTTCCACTGCGTGCACGACCGCACGACCGCCGAGGCGATGCTGTGCACGGCCGAACACCGGACGGCCGCCCTGCTCGAGGTCACGGTCCTGGGCGCCTACATCCGCTTCGAGCGCGGCTACCGCTACGCCCGCCAGCGCGTCCGCACGGCCACCGTCGGCCCCTGCGCGTGCGGCGCGGTCGCCTCCGCGCTCGCCGACGCCGGCTGGGGGCGCCCCGGCTGGCTGGCACTGGCGCCACGCTGCGCGGGCTGCCTGCGCGGCCGTACGTCCGTCTCGCTCGCCGGGTTCGCCCGGCTCGGCGGGGAGGGGCTGCGGGTTGTGGCCGGGGGTGCGGGCGGTGGCCTCGGTGCGCCCGGGCTCACCGGGGCCGACGGGCTCGGTGTGCCCGAACTCGTCGCGGAGGCAGCCCTGTTGCAGGCGCGGCTCGACTGGTTCCAGGCTCAGCTGGCGCGGCTCGGGCAGCGCGGGAGCGGGGGCGACGAGCAGGGGTAACGGAGGCCGGTCCGGGTACCCGGGTGTTTCCGGAAAGACGAGAGGAGGCGGAACACCGTGACCGGGACCATGCACTCCCGACCTGCCCTCGACGAGCACCACTCCGTGGGTGACCTCGTCGGACAGGCCACCGAACAACTTTCCCGGCTGGTACGGCAGGAGATCGGCCTCGCGAAGGAGGAGCTGGCCGAGAAGGGCCGGCGTGCGGGCCGCGGCGGCGGAATGATCGGTGCCGCGGGCGCCTTCGCCTACGCCGGTCTGCTCGCCCTGGCCGGTACGGCCACCGCCGCGCTCTCGCTGACGCTGCCCGTGTGGGCCGCGGCGCTCATCGTCACGGCGGTGCTGTTCGCGATCGCGGGCCTGCTGGCCGCGCTCGGTCGTTCGCAGCTGCGCCGTGCCGCGCCCCCCACCCCCGAGGAGACCCTCGGCAGCGTCAAGGCCGATGTCGAGGAGATCAGGGAAAGGGCGCATCGATGACGGACAGGACACCGAAGGGGACGGGCGGCGCCAAGGGGCCCGACGAGCTGCGCCGGCAGATAGCGCAGACCAGGAGCCAACTCGGCGACACCATCGAGGAGTTGGCCGCGAAGGCGGACGTGAAGGGCCGCGCCATGGCCCGTGCCGCCGACCTCAGGGACAAGGCCGGCGCCATGACCGTCCAACTGCGCAGCACCGCGGCGCAGGCCGGGCAGGTCGTGCAGGGCAAGGCCACCCAGGCGGGGCACGTCGTGCAGGGCAAGGCAGGCCGGGCCGGACACGCGGTCCAGGGCAAGGCGGCCCAGGCGGGCCACACCCTGCAAGGCAGGGCGAGCCAGGCCGGACACGTGGTCCAGGGCCAGGCGGGCCGGGCCGGGCAGGTCGTACAGGGCAGGGCGGAGCAGGCGGGCCACGTCGTGGACGGACTGCCGAGCCCGGTACGGACCGTCGTCCAGGCCGGTCTGCGGCACCCCGGCGTCGTGCTGATCGCCGGGGCCACGGGCGCCGTGATCGCGGCGAGTGTGCTGCGGCGACGCCACCACTGAGGCGAGCCGCCTCCGGCGGTCATGCCGAGGGGGCCGACCGGACGGTGTTCCGTCCGGTCGGCCCCCTCGCCCTCAGCTACGGCTGGAACCGTCAGTTGCGGCTGGAACCTTCAGTTACGGCTGGAACCGCAGGACCTGCGGGTCGTGGTCGCTGATCTGGTCGTGGAACTCCGCGTTGATGTGCACGCTGTCGTACTCGAGGCCGCAGCCGCGCCGGATCGACGGGCTGACCAGGATCTGGTCGAGGACCTGGCTGTTGCCCTGGTAGTCGTACGTGTAACGCTCGCTCTTCGGCAGCGACTTGATCGCCGACCACAGCTCGCCGTCACCCTCGAGAAGCTTGGCGGTGTCGGAGAACTCGAAGTCGTTGATGTCGCCCAGCGCGATGACGTCCGCGTTCTTCTGGACGTCGAGGATCTTCTTGACGAACGCGTTCACCAGCGTCGCCTGCTGGTGGCGCTGGGTCTCCGAGCTGCGCGCCGGGGGCTGGTACTGCGAGGTCAGGCCCTGGTCGCCGCCCTTGGAGTTGAAGTGGTTGGCGATCACGAAGACCGTGCGGCCGCGGAAGACGAACTCGCCGGCCAGCGGCTTGCGGCTGTTCGCCCATGCCGCGTCGGTGGGGTCGATACGGCCGGGGGAGGCGGTCAGCTGTGCCTTGCCGTGGACCCTCGTCACGCCGGTGGCGGTGGTCGCGTCGCCGCCCGCGCGGTCCGTGAAGGAGACCCGCTCCGGGTTGAACAGGAACACCTGGCGGATGTTGCCGCCGGGCTCGCCGCCGTCCGCGTTGTTCACCGGGTCGATCGAGCGCCAGTCATACTTCGGGCCGCCCGCCAGGGCGATCGCGTCGATCAGCTTGGTCACCGTCTGGTCGGCGGCCACCGTGCCGTCGTTCTTCGCGCCGTTGTTGTCCTGGATCTCCTCCAGGGACACGATGTCGGGAGACTTCAAATTGTTCACGATCGCGGAGGCGTGCTCCTCGAAGGTGGCGTCGGCCGGGTCGAGGTTCTCGACGTTGTACGTCGCGACCGCCAGCTCGCCCTTCTTCTGCTTCTGGGTGGTCTCCCGCTGCAGGCCCGCGCTCTTCAGGGTCCCGATCTCATTGGCGACCAGTGTGTAACCGCCGAACTGGTTGTAGTCCAGCGGGCCCGCCGTGCTGCCGGTGAGGGTGTCGCCGACGTTCGCGGAGGGGAAGTCGGCCACCGCGCCCAGGGACTGGATCTGGAGCCGGCCGGTGTTCTGGGAGTCGTAGGAGCCGTAGACCGTGCCGCCGTGGCGGTTGGCGTGCTCGCGCGGCTTCACCGTGACCCACAGCTCGGTGTACGGGTCGCTGGCGCCGACCACGCGCGCGTCGGCGACCCGGACGTTCATGCCCTCCAGGGACTCGTAGTAGTCCAGGGCGTACTTCGACGGCTTGAGCGTCAGACCGTTGATCGAGTTGCTCGCGGCGGCGTCGCCGGCCGGGGCGTAGGCGTCCGGTACGGAGCGGGCGTCGACGACGGTGGCGGCCGGGACGGCGTTGCCGCTGGAGACGACGGTGACCGTCGGCTTCGTGATCTCGGTCACCGACTGGTTGCCGGACGCGGCGCCGCCCGGGACGAACTCCGAGACCGTGCCGCTGACGGTCACGGCGTCGCCGACGGCGACCTTGGGGGCGGAGCTGGTGAAGACGAAGACGGCCTCGCTCGTGGCCGGGTCGGCGTCCGGCGTCGGGTCCTGGATCCAGAAGCCCTTGGAGGAGCCGTAGCCGCGCACGCCGGTGACGATTCCGGCCACGTCCGTGACCTGCTTGCCGGCGTACGGGGACATCCGGGTGTTGCCCTGAATGTCGTGGATGCGCACGGAGTCGGCGTGCGCGGGCGAGGTGAGGACGACGATGGACGCCGCGGAACAGACGGCGGCGACGGTGAGCGCGGCGAGGCGCGCGGAAGACCTGCTCGGCAAGGGTTCCCTCCGGGGACGTGCGTGGGCGCCGGGACGAGGGTGGAACGTGGACGGTGGGCCGCGACCGGTGGGGCGATGGCGACGCGCGTAGAGCTCGTGGAGGTGCAGGAGGTGCGTGGAGGTGCGTGGAGATCGGGAACACAGGTGTTCACTGATTTCTACGCGCGTCAATCTCCTGCCTGGTCACGTCAGTTGTCAAGGTTTCAGCCATGTACGGCTCCTGACCGCGAGATGAACCGGGTGGCATGGGGCGAAATCCGTCTAGGCTGAGCGACTGAGTGGTACGACGCGCCCGAGGAGAACCAACCGATGTCAGACAGCTCCCCCTTGCCGCCGGTGCGCCTGCGTTCCGAAGCGGAGCTGGCGCGGGACGCGCTGTCCACGCCATTGCTCGCACGGGCCGTACGACTTGCTCGCTGGGCCGGGCCCGAGACGCGTGTCGATGCGGGGGGTGGGCTGGTCGAGGAGCAGTTGGCCGCGGCTGCGGAGGTGTTGGGGCTCGGTGGCGGTGATGAGGCCCCTGAGGCGACTGAGGCGACTGAGGCCCCTGAGGTGAGTGAAGCTGCGGCTCTTGCCAGTGAGGCGTGGCGGGTCGCCGTGGACGCCGGGCTGGTCGAGGTCGTCGACGAGGAGACCGGCACCGTGACGGCCGGTGCGGACCTCGCCCTGCTGGCCGGGGGGGCGCCGCACGACGTGCTCGGGGTGTGGCTGGCCGCGCTGGAGACCGTGATCGCCGACGCGAGCGTGCCCGATCTCGATGATCTGGTCGAGGCGATGGACGAGGGCGGCGCGATCGACTTCTCGCGGCTGGACTGGGACCCCGAGGCGGAGGGGGAGTTCCTCGACGGGGTGCTGCGAAACCTGTACCTCCTGACGGTCAATGAGGACGGGCCCGGAGAGGGGCCGGTGCCGTTGCCCGCGCTGGCCGCTTCGATGATCGTGCCCGGGGACATGGGGGAGCCCAGCAACGACATACTGGAGCAGGTGTCCGACGCGATGATGCGGCTGGACGACCAGTTCCGGGTGCTGGCGCCGGTGGGGCTGGTGGACTACCAGCCGGTCGACGAGGCGTTGATGGCGGACGCGGACGAGGAGCTCTCGGCGGCGGTGGACGACACCGATGTCTCGCGGTACGGCATGGTGCGGCTCACGCCGCTCGGGCTGTACGGGCTGCGGTCGCGGATGCTGGAGGCCGGGTTCATGGCGCCTGCTGTGGGTGAGCTCGCGGACAAGGGCGCCGACGCGCTGCTCGACGGTACGGCGTCCTTCGGGGCGCGGGCCGCTCTGGCCGAGACCGAGCAGTGGTTGGCGCGGCGCGAAGTGGTGGAGGCGGCGCGGGAGTTGCTGGGTGCGGCTCGTGGGACCGATGCGGGGGCGCCGCTGCGGCGGCTGCGGTGCCAGCAGGCGCTGTCGCTGGTCGGTGTGGAGGCCGAGCCCGCGCTGCGGGAAGTGCTCGACGATGCGGAGTTGGGTGGGCTGGCTCGGGTGTGGCTGAGCGAGCGCGGGGCCGCTGATGTTCCGGCGCCGTCCGAGGCGATGGTCTTCTGGCTCACCATCGACACGGTGGCGGCGCAGTTGGCGGCTGAGGGCAACTCCGAGGAGTTGCGTGAGCTGGTGGCGGGGCTTGCCGAGCAGCACAGTGGGTTCTTCGCGGCCGCGTGGCGTGTGGATCATCCCGCCACGGCGGAGGTGTTGGAGGAGATGGGGCGGTTGCACCCCGACAAGAGGGTGGCCAAGGAGGCTCGGAAGGCCGCGTTCAAGGCTCGGTCGCAGCGGGGGGAGTGAGCGCGGCTCTGGGTTTCTGCGGTTGCGCCTGCCGCGCGTCGTGGGTCGGGTGCGCCTGTCGTGGGTCGGGGCCGTGGCGGTGCGTCGAGCCCGTCGCGGGTCGCGCCCCTCTGGTGTTGCCACAGTTGAGCGGCGTTGGGATCGGCTAAGCGACGGGCTGCGACGCACCGCCACGGCCCGCTCCCGTCGTCTTGCGGCTGCGGGCTGGATCGGCCTGCCGCGGGGGCGTCGGTAGGTGCGGATTCACGGAAGCTGGGCTGCTTGCGTTGCCCTGTGTTCAACTGCCGTTCAGGCTTGGGCGGGACGGTTGCGCCGATCCGAGGACCGCCACCCTCCACGGCCCCACCGTCACAGGAGACACCATGTCGCTCAGCCGCAGGGACTTCGCCAGGAAATCCGCGATCACCGGTGCCGGTGTCGCACTGGCGGGAAGTGTCGGCGCCCTCGCCACCGCTCCGAACGCCCTCGCGTCCACGGACGTCGAGAACGCGGGCGACGAGTCCGCGGCCGCCGGTGGCGGGGTCGGTTACGGGCCGTTGGTCCCCGACCCCGACGGCATCCTCGCGCTGCCCGCCGGCTTCAAGTACCGGATCATCACCTACAGCGGCAGGACCAAGCTGGAGTCCGGCGAGTTCACGCCGTCCAACCACGACGGCACCGCCACCTTCGCCGGTCCGCGCGGTGCGACTCTCCTGGTCAACAACCACGAACTGAAGGGTCCGCGCGCGAACTGGCCGTACCCGGTGCCGCTCACCGAGGGCCTGGTCTACGACCCTGCCGCTTCGGGTGGCTGCACGGTCGTCGAGGTGCGTCCCGGCGGGCATGTCGCGGAGTGGGTCGGTATCGCCGGCACCTCCACGAACTGTGCGGGCGGCAGCACTCCCTGGGGCACCTGGCTGACCTGTGAGGAGACCGAGGACAAGGCCGGCTCCAACGGCATGACCAAGGACCACGGCTACGTGTTCGAGGTCGACCCCGCCGACCGGCGTGCGAACCGCAGCCCCAAGCCGATCAAGGCCCTGGGGCGCTACGCCCACGAGGCCGTCGTCATCGACCCCAAGCGTGGGCACGCCTACCTCACCGAGGACGCCTCCGGCCCGAACGGGCTGCTGTACCGCTGGACCCCGCCGGAGGACTTCTGCCACGGCCGGGGCAAGCTGCGCGCCCTCGCCGACGATGCCGGTGTCCTGCAGGCCTTCAAGTGCTTCGACTCCGGCGGCAAGTTCGTCGACGACCTCTCGCGCGCGACGAAGATCGGCACCGTGTACGGCGTCGACTGGGTGGACGTCCCCGACCGTGACGCGAAGACCACGTCCGTGCGCAAGCAGTTCACCAGTGGTCAGGTCACCCGCGCCCGCAAGCTGGAGGGCATGTGGTGGGGCGACGGCGGCACGTACATCGTCTCCTCGTACGCCCGTGAGGAGAGCCCCGTCCAGCACGACGGCCAGGTCTGGTTCTACGACCCCAAGCGCCGCACCCTGACCCTGAAGGTCCTGCTGGGTGTGAACCCGGACCCGTCCGTCGACGGTGCCTTCGACGGCCCCGACAACATCACCGTCTCGCCCTACGGCGGCCTCGTCATCGCCGAGGACGGCGAGGGCGTCCAGCACCTGTTCGGCGCCACCGACAGCGGCCGCACCTACCCGATCGCCCGCAACGACCTGAACATCGGCACCGCGGAGGAGCCCGAGTTCAGCGAGTTCACCGGCGTCACCTTCTCGCCCGACGGCCGGACCCTGTATGCCAACATCCAGACGCCGGGCATCATGCTCGCCATCACCGGCCCCTGGAAGCGGCAGAAGCGGTAATCCCGGAAGCGGGAATTAATTCGCTCGCCTGTGCCGAGTTGCGCCTCCTAGAGTGAGATCACAACGTCACGCACCTCCCGGTGCGATGGCAGCGGCTACTTCTTCCAAAGAATCCAACGCCGCCGCCGACTTGATCTCGGGAGGCGCAGCTCATGGTGGGTGCCCGGTGCGCAGGCAACGGTTACTTCATTGGATCGGACGGTTGCGGGTTCGAGTCCCGTCATCGACTTCGGGTCGGTGTAGCTCAATCGGTAGAGCATCTGGCTAAGTCCGTCGCCGACCCCTGATCTCGGGCACCCTCCTTTTGCTGCGTCTCTCTCCGGAACACGAATGAATTCGGGGGGATTCACCATGGCGCGATTCAACAACAAGGCCGCCAAGGCCCAGCCCGTCTCGCGTGTCACCTCGACGGGCCGGGTGCTCCGTACGTACGAGGGTGGCCGCGGGCGTGAGCGCGACGCCCGCTCCGAGCTTTTCCTGCTCGCCGTTTCGAACCTCGTCTCGCAGCAGACCTTCTACGAGGCCGGCGCCGACCGCGACGACCGGTTCCAGCGGCTCGTGCGTGAGCTCGCCGTGTCGGACGCGGAATGGACGGCCGGCCTGCTCGGCTGGCTGCGCGGCGAGGGCAATCTCCGTACCGCCGCGGTGGTGGGTGCCGCCGAGTACGTGAAGGCGCGCCTCGACGCCGGCGTGAGCCACGGTCCGTCGAACCGCCAGGTCGTGGCATCCGTGCTGCAGCGGCCCGACGAGCCCGGTGAGCTGCTCGCCTACTGGACGGCGCAGTACGGCCGTAACGTCCCCAAGCCCGTGAAGCGCGGTATCGCCGACGCCGTACGTCGTCTGTACAGCGGCAAGTCGCTGCTGAAGTACGACACCGCGTCGAAGGGCTACCGCTTCGGCGACATCCTCAACCTGGTGCACGCGGCGCCGGACCCGGACAAGCCGTGGCAGGGCGAGCTGTTCCAGTACGCGCTCGATCGGCGGCACAACCCGGACACGGCCGTGCCGCCCGTCTCGAGCCGCGTCCTCGCCGCGCACAGCGAGCTCATGGCGCTGCCGGTGGCTCAGCGGCGTGCGGTCGTCACCTCGGAGGGCGGTGCCGAGCGGCTCGCGGCGGCCGGGATGACGTGGGAGGCGCTGGCGGGCTGGCTGCAGGGGCCGATGGACAAGGAGGCCTGGGAGGCCGTGATTCCGTCCATGGGGCCGATGGCACTGGTTCGTAACCTGAGGAACTTCGACGCCGCCGGAGTCTCCGACGAGGTCGCCGCTCAGGTGGCGGCTCGGATCAGTGACCCGGCGGAGGTCGCGCGCTCGCGGCAGTTCCCGTTCCGGTATCTCGCCGCGTACCGGCACGCTCCGTCGCTGCGCTGGGCGTACCCGCTGGAGCAGGCGCTCGGTCACTCACTGGCCAACGTGCCCGCGCTGCCCGGGCGGACGCTGGTGCTCGTCGACCGGTCGGGGTCGATGTTCTACTCGCGGCTGTCCGACCGCTCCGAGCTCAACCGGGCCGACGCGGCGGCGATCTTCGGCACGGCGCTCGCACTGCGGGCGGCGGACGCGGATCTCGTCGAGTTCGGCACGAGCAGCAACAGGATCGGCTTCCGGAAGGGTGAGTCCGTGCTGAAAATCCTGGAGCGCTTCGGCGACCTCGGCGGCACCGACACGACGGGGGCGGTGCGGCGCCACTACCGGAAGCACGACCGGGTGCTGATCGTCACCGACGAGCAGTACGCGTACAGCCAGTACGGCGAGCCGACCGAGCAGATCCCCGCGCACGTGCCGGTCTACACCTGGAACCTCGCCGGGTACCGGGCGGGCCACGGCCCGAGCGGGAAGGGCGACCGGCACACCTTCGGCGGCCTCTCGGACGCGGCGTTCCGAATGGTGCCGCTGCTGGAAAGGGCGCGTGACGCCGACTGGCCCTGGGCTGCCTGACCTGTCCGTATGGCCTTGAGGGCCCGTACTTCGGTACGGGCCCTCTTGTGTGCCCGGGGGATTGATATCTAACATTTCAGTTGTGGAGGCCCTTCGACCCGTGCCGCGCACCCTCCTCAGGGAGCGCGCCTACACGTCCATCCGGGACGCCATCGTCGCCGGTGAGCTCGAGCCCGGCGCGGTGGTGCGGGACGCCGAACTCGCGGAGCGGCTCGGGCTGTCCCGGGCCCCGGTGCGGGAGGCGTTCGCGCGGCTCGTCGACGAGGGGCTGCTGGAGAGCAAGCCGCAGAGCTACACCAGGGTCACCCCGGTCGTGGCCTCGGACGTGCGGGACGCGGCCGCCGTGGTCGGTGCCATGCACGAGCTGGTCACCCGGGTCGCCGTACCCCGGCTGCGGGACGCCGACATCGACGTCATGCGCGCGGCCAACGAGCGGTTCGCGGCCGCGGTCGGCGCCGGGGACGTGGACGGCGCGCTGCGCGCCGACGACGAACTGCACGACGTCCTCGTCCGGGTGAGCGGCAACCGCGCGGCCGCCGCGACCGTCGCCCGCTACACCCCCCTCATCCGCCGGCTGGAGCGACGGCGCTTCGGCGAGGGCGGCAACTGTCGTTCGGCCGGGCTGCACGAGCGCCTCATCGAGGCCTGCGCGGACCGCGACATGGACGAGGCGGTCCGCGTCACCGCCGAGATCTGGCGAGACCTCGAAGAGCTCGCCGACCCCGACTGACTCCGGAGGACCACTTCATGTCCCTTTCCTCGTACGAGCGTTGTCCGCTGCTCTTCGGCCCGTCCCCCGTGCATCCGTTGGAGCGCCTGACCGCCCACCTCGGCGGCGCCTCCCTGTGGGCCAAGCGCGAGGACTGCAACTCCGGTATCGCGTACGGCGGCAACAAGACCCGCAAGCTGGAGTACCTGGTCGCCGACGCCCTCGCTCAGGGCTGCGACACGCTCGTGTCGATCGGCGGCGTGCAGTCCAACCACACCCGTCAGGTGGCCGCGGTCGCTGCTCGAACGGGGCTCAAGTGTGTTCTCGTGCAGGAAAGCTGGGTGGACTGGCCCGACGCCGTGTACGACAAGGTCGGCAACATCCTCGTCAGCCGGCTGGCCGGGGCCGACGTGCGGCTGGTGAAGGCCGGGTTCGGGATCGGGTTCAAGGAGAGCTGGGAGCAGGCGCTGCGGGAGGTCGAGGAGGCGGGCGGCAAGCCGTACGCCATTCCGGCCGGCGCCTCCGACCACCCGCTGGGCGGCCTCGGCTTCGCCGGGTGGGCTTATGAAGTCGCCGAGCAGGAGCGGGAGTTGGGGGTCTTCTTCGACACGGTCGTGGTCTGTTCGGTGACCGGCTCCACCCAGGCCGGCATGGTCGCCGGGTTCGCCGCGCTGGAGGAGGCGGGCGCGCGGCCGCGCCGAGTGATCGGCGTCGACGCCTCCGCCGAGCCCACCGCCACCCGTACGCAGATCGCCCGCATCGCCCACCGCACGGGACAGCTCATCGGCGTCGAGCGGGAGCTGACCGAGGCGGACGTCGAGCTGGACGAGCGGTACCACGCGGGCGTCTACGGTGTCCCCGACGAGGCCACGCTGGAGGCGATGCGGCTCGCCGCGCGGACCGAGGGCATGGTCACCGACCCGGTGTACGAGGGGAAGTCGATGGCCGGAATGGTCGACCTGGTCGCGCGCGGGGAGATCGGGCGGGACTCCACCGTTCTCTACGCCCACCTGGGTGGCCAGCCCGCCCTGAACGCCTACAGCGCGCTGTTCCAGCCCGCGGCGCGGACCGCCGCCAGGCCGTCCATGTAGTCGCGTACGTGCACGATCGCGCCGTCACGCACCCGCATCACCAGCAGCCCCGGTACGCGGAACGGATCGCCGGTGGTGGCGAGGGTCCCGGTGACGATCTGCTCCACGACGATCACCTCGGGGTCGGTGGTCTCGTATACCGCCACCTCGATGACGCGCTCGGGCCGCGCCGGACTGGCTCCCCAGGCGGCCCGGTACGCGGCACGCACCTCTTCACGCCCGTCGCACCGCTCGGGCAGCCCGGGAAACGGGAACGGCACCTCGTGCACGGCATCAGGTGCGTACAGGTCGGCCAGGTCGTCGGCCGAGGAGGCGAGCAGTGCGCGCCGGTAGCGGTCCAGGACCCCTCTAAGCGGGGACTGTCTCCGGTTCATGCTCGGTACCATACGGAGGGTGTCCCCGGCTCGCAAGGAGTATCTGGATGGCGCAGGTCAGGCCCATGCGTGCGGACGCCCGGCGCAACTACGAGCGGTTGCTGCGCGCGGCGGTGGAGGCGTTCGCCGAGCACGGGGAGAACGCCTCGCTCGACGACATCGCCAAGCGCGCCGGAGTCGGTTCCGGCACGCTCTACCGGCATTTCCCCAACCGGTACGCGCTGTTGGAGGCCGCCTACGTCGGCCGGATCGAGGAACTCGCGGCACGGGCCGGTGAACTCGCCGAGGAACTGCCGCCCGGCGAGGCGCTGGTGGCGTGGCTGAACGAGGTCTGCGTGACGACGCTCCAGGTGCGGGGGCTGAAGGCGCTGATGGGGTCGGCCGTCACGGACACGGACACCGGACCGGTGGCGGTGACGGAGTGCGGGACCGTGTTGAAGCAGGCGTCGGCCGTGCTGGTGGAGGCGGCGCAGCGGGAGGGGACGCTGCGGGGGGATGTGGAGCCGGTGGAGGTGCTGCGGCTGGCGCACGGGGTTGCCACGGCGTCGGAGCTGGCGAGCGGGGACGGGAAGTACATACGCCGGTACTTGTCGCTGCTCACGGAGGGGTTGCGGCCGAGGGCCACGGACTGAACGCCGGACACCTGGTGCCCCCTGGAACGGGGGCACCCTGGATGCGTACCGGTCGTTACAACGCCTGCGCCGCCGGCTTCACCATGTTCCGTACCGTGCGGGCCTTCACGAAGTCGCCCATTGCCGTCATCTCCCACTCGCCGGAGAACTGGCGGATCAGTTTCGCCATCATCACGCCCGTCTGCGGTTCGGCGTTGGTCAGGTCGAAGCGGACCAGTTCCTCGCCGGTGGCGGCGTCGAGGAGGCGGCAGTAGGCCTTGGCGACCTCGGTGAACTTCTGGCCGGAGAAGGAGTTCACGGTGAAGACCAGGCCGGAGACCTCCTGCGGGATCCGGCCCAGGTCGACGACGATGACCTCGTCGTCGCCGCCGCCCTCGCCGGTGAGGTTGTCGCCGGAGTGCTTGATCGCACCGCCCACGATGGACAGCTTGCCGAAGTAGCAGCTGTCGATGTGGTTGCGCTGCGGACCGTAGGCGATGACCGAGGCATCCAGGTCGATGTCCTTGCCGCGGTACGCCGGTTCCCAGCCGAGGCCCATCTTGACCTGCGAGAGCAGCGGGCGGCCGCCCTTGACGAGGGAGACGGTCTGGTTCTTCTGGAGGCTGACGCGGCCCTTGTCGAGGTTGATCTTCCCGGTGCCGGGGGCGGCGGGAGCGGACGGGGGCGGGGCCTGGGGCATGGGCGGGGCCGGCGGGGTGACCGGTGCCTGCGTCGTGGGCGTCGGGGGAGCCGCCGGCTGGGCGGGCGCGGCGGGCTCCTCCACCGACACGCCGAAGTCGGTGGCGATGCCGGCCAGGCCGTTGGCGTAGCCCTGGCCGACCGCGCGGGCCTTCCAGACGCCGCCGCGCAGGTAGATCTCCATGACGACGAGTGCGGTCTCGGTGCCGAGCTGCGGCGGCGTGAACGTGGCCAGGACGCTGTTGTCGTCGCCGTTGCGGAGGGTGGCGGTCGGTTCGATGCCCTGGAAGCTCTGGCCGGGGGCGTCCGGGCTGGCGGTGACCACGATCTTCTCGATGCCCGGGGGGAGGGCGGTGGTGTCGACGGTGATCGCGTCCGGCGCGGCGCCACCGCCCGAGCGGTAGGTCACGCCCGGGCCGGCGGGCTGGTTGTAGAAGATGAAGTCGTCGTCGGAGCGCACTTTGCCGTCGGCGGTGAGCAGCAGGCCCGATACGTCGAGCCGCACCGGAGCGGCGACGTCCACCGTCACGCGCGGGGCGGAGAGAGGGATGTTCGAGCCGGGGGTCATAGCTGTCATGCCGGGTGAACGAGCCAGGTCGCTTTACCGTTCCCTTACCAGCGACCGATCGGGTCAGCGGCGGTTCCGGGGGTGGTCGCGGGCCGTGCGCTCGTTGCCCCGCTTGTAGTTCCCGGTCCAGCGGGCCATGACGAGCTGGGGGTCCGCCCCGCCGGCCTCGACCTCGGCGAGGAACTGCGCGGCCCTGGCGCCGTGCAGGGTCGTGGCGGGACGGTTGTGGTGGGTGATGTGGACGGTGTCGGGGCCGCGTTGCTCGTAGCGGAAACCGTGGGGGCGGGGCATGGGGGCGATGGTAGGGCCTGCCGGTGGACGGCCCCCACGGGTTTTCCGCCGCGCCCTACGGGACCACGACGATCTTGCGGCCCACGCCCGCCGCGAACTGGTCCAGCGCCTCGGGGTAGCGGTCCAGCGGGATCCGGTCGCTGATGAGGATCTCGGGGTCGAGGACGCCGTTCGCGAAGAGCTCCGCCGCTCGTTCGAAGCTGTGCAGGACCGCCATCGAGCCGGTGATCGTGATCTCCTGGTTGTAGATGCGGTACGGGTCGATCGTCACCCGGGTCGCGTAGTCGGCGACGCCGAACTGCAGGAACGTGCCGGCCTTGGCCACCCGCTCCAGGCCGTCCTGGATCGCCGCCGCGTTCCCCGTCGCGTCGACGACGACGTCCCAGCCCTGGGGGCGGTCCAGTTCGTCCGGGCTCGCGGCGGAGCCCGAGACGCCGAGCCGGCGGGCGGTCTCCAGGCGGGTCGGGTTGACGTCGACGACGTCGACGCTCGCCGCGCCCGTCCGTTTCGCCAGTTCCAGCATCATCAGGCCCATGGTTCCGGAGCCGTAGACCAGCACGTGGGCGCCGAGGCGGGACCGAAGGACGTCGTAGCCGCGCACCGCGCACGACAGCGGCTCCACCAGGGCCGCGTCCTGGGTGCGGACGTGCTCGGGCAGCCGTACGCAGTTCGCCACCGGTGCCACCGCGTACCGTGCCGCGCCGCCGGCGGTCGTCACGCCGATCGCGGCCCAGCGTTCGCAGAGGTTGTTGTGGCCGGTGCGGCAGTAGCGGCACTCGTGGCAGTACAGGGAGGGGTCCACCGCGACCCGGTCGCCGACCGAGACCTCCGTGACCTGGGTGCCCACCCCGACCACCTCGCCGGCGAACTCGTGCCCGGGCACGATCGGCAGTTTCGGCGCGAACTCGCCCTGGAGGATGTGCAGGTCGGTGCCGCACAGGCCGCACGCGGCGACCTCGACGACGACCTCGCGGGGGCCCGGCGTCGGGTCGGGGACCTCGGTGACGACGGCACGGCCCACGGACTCGATGACGGCGGCCTTCATTTCACGGCTCCCAACGACAGGCCCTGGACCAGCTTGTCCTGGGCGGCGAACCCCGCGGCGAGCACCGGCAGGGAGATGACGAGCGACGCGGCGCACACCTTCGCCAGGAACAGGCCCTGGCTGGTGATGAAACCGGTCAGGAAGACGGGGGCCGTCTCGGCGACCACGCCGGTCAGCACCCGTGCGAAGAGGAGTTCGTTCCAGCTGAAGATGAAGCAGATCAGTGCCGTCGCCGCGATGCCCGGCAGCGAGATCGGGGCGACCACGCGCGCGAGGACCGTCGGCAGGCGGGCCCCGTCCACCCGCGCCGCCTCGATCACCGCCACCGGGACCTCGGCCAGGAAGGACTGCATCATCCACACCGCGATCGGCAGGTTCATGGAGGTGTAGAGGACGACCAGCAGCCAGATGTTGTCGAGCATCCCCGCGTTCTTGGCGAAGAGGTAGATGGGCAGCAGGCCCGCCACCGCCGGCAGCATCTTCGTCGACAGGAAGAAGAACAGGACGTCCGTCCACTTGCGGACCCGGCGGATCGACAGCGCGTACGCCGCCGGGAGCGCGAGCAGCAGGACCAGCAGCGTCGACGCCACCGACGCCACGGTCGAGTTGATCAGGGCCGGCCAGGGGCTCGCCCCGCCGCCCGTGCCGAAGAACTCGCGGTAGCCGTCCAGCGTCAGGGCGGCGGTGAAGGACGGCGGGTTGGTCGCCGCGTCCGCCTCCGAGTGGAAGGACGTCAGGGCCATCCAGGCGATGGGGAGGAAGAACAGGATTCCCAGCAGCCAGGCGAGCAGGCCCAGGCCGTTTCGGCGTACGACGCTCATGCGCGTGACACCTCCTCGCGGAACAGGGACGACACCACGCGCAGGGCGAAGGTCGCGATGACGATCGAGCCGATGACCACCAGGACGCCGGCGGCCGAGGCGAGGCCGTTCTCGTGGGCCTGGTAGAAGCTCTGGTAGACGGTGTAGGGGAGGTTCGCCGTGCCCAGGCCGCCGGACGTGATCGTGAAGACCGCGTCGAAGTTCTGGACGATGTAGATCGAGCCGAGCAGGGCGCCCAGCTCCAGGTAGCGGCGCAGGTGCGGGAGCGTCAGATGACGGAAGATCTGCCAGTCGTTGGCGCCGTCGACCCTCGCCGCCTCCAGCTGCTGCTGGTCGCGGCTCTGGAGGCCGGCCAGCAGGATCAGCATCATGAACGGCGTCCACTGCCAGACGAGGGACGCCTCGACGGCGAGCAGCGGGGTGTGGGAGATCCAGTCCGGCTGTGGGCCGCCGACGTAGTGCAACAGGCCGTTGAACAGGCCGTATTCGGGGTTGTACAGGACGTGCTTCCACAGCAGCGCCGCCGCCACGGGGACCACCAGGAAGGGGGCGATGAGGAGGGTGCGGACCACGCCCCGGCCCGCGAACCTGCGGTCGAGGAGCAGGGCGAGCAGCAGGCCCAGGACCAGGCTCGCCAGGACCACCGTGACCGTCAGCAGGACCGTCGTCCACACCGAGTGGCGCAGGTCCGCGTCGGTCAGCACCTGGCGGTAGTTGTCGAGACCGGTGAAGTGGCGGGCCTTGGGGTAGAGGGCGTTCCAGTCGAAGAACGAGATCACCAGGGTGGCCACGAACGGGAGTTGGGTGACCACGATCATGAAGATGAGGGCGGGGAGCAGCGGCGCCCGGGTGGCCCAGGCGCGCAGCCGCGCGGAGGGCTGCGTCGGGGCCTGTACGGGCAGGGCGGCCGGTGGGGCTGTCGTCGTGGCGGTCATCGTCCCTCGTACTCCTCGGAGATCTGCTCGGCGAGCTGCTGGGACTTCTTCAGGGCCTTCTCGACGGACTGGCGTCCGGCGATGGCCGCGCTGATCTCCTGGGAGACCTTGGTGCCGAGGTCGGTGAACTCGGGGATGCCGACGAACTGGATGCCGGGCGCCGGGCGCGGCTGCACCCCGGGCTCGTCGGGGCGGGCGCCCTCGATGGCCTCCTTGGTCATCTCCTGGAAGGCGGCCGCCTCTTTGACGTAGGCGGGGTTGGTGTACGTCGACGCGCGCTTGCCGGCGGGGACGTTCGACCAGCCGATCTTGTCGCCGACCAGCTGCTCGTACTGCTTGCCGGACGCCCAGGAGACGAACTTCCAGGCGTTGTCGGGGTTGCGGGACGCGTGCTGGATGCCCCAGGCCCAGGTGTAGAGCCAGCCGGAGGAGTCGGTCTTCTCGACGGGGGCGGGGGCGTAGCCCATCTTGCCCTTGACGGGGGAGTCGGACGCCTCCAGTGAGCCCGCCGCCGAGGTGGCGTCGTACCACATGGCGACCTTGCCCTGGGTCATGTTGTTGAGGCACTCGGCGAAGCCGGACTGGGCGGCTCCGGACTCGCCGTGCGCGCGGACGAGGTCGACGTAGAACTTCGTCGCCTTCTCGAACTCCGGTGAGTCCAGTCGGGCCTTCCAGTCCTTGTCGAACCAGGTGCCGCCGAAGGTGTTCACGACGGTGGTCAGCGGTGCCATGACCTCGCCCCAGCCGGGCAGTCCGCGCAGACAGATGCCCTTCATGCCGGGTTCGGCCCCGTCCGCCTTCGCCGCGAGGTCGGCGACCTGGTCCCAGGTGGGGTGGGCGGGCATCGTCAGGCCCTTCTTCGCGAACACGTCCTTGCGGTACATCAGGAAGGACGACTCGCCGTAGAAGGGCTGGCCGTAGAGCTTGCCGTCGTCGCCGGTCAGGGACTGGCGCATGGGCTTGAGGACGTCCTGTTCGTCGTACGCCGGGTCCTTCGCGACGTACGTGTTCATCTCGTGCAGCCAGCCGTTGCGGGCGTAGATCGGGATCTCGTAGTTGGAGAGGGTGGCGACGTCGTACTGGCCGGCCTGGTTGGCGAAGTCCTGGCTGATCTTGTCGCGGACGTCGTTCTCCGGCAGGACGGTGAAGCTCACCTTGATGCCGGTCTCCTCGGTGAAGTGGGCGGCGGTGAGTTTCTGCAGCTCCACCATCTGCGGGTTGTTGACCATCAGGACGTTGAGGGAGTCGCTGCCCGACCCCGCCCCGCCGGCCCCGACCCAGCAGCCGGACAGCAGCGGGGCGAGCAGCGTCCCTGCGGCGGCCGCGGCGAGCGTGGCTCGCGGTGGCCGTCGTCGGCTCTGGGTGCGCATGGATCGCTCCTGGACATAGGGGATGTAACGGGCGCCTCGCGGCATGGAGGTGCCCTGTGGATGAGTGAGTTGGATTTTCAGACCCGGATGACCTGCGGCCCCAGCAGCGCGTAGCGGTGCGCCTCCGACGCCGGGAGCAGGGTGCTCGTCACGATCGCCTCCAGCGCGCCGACCTCGGCGAACCGGCAGAAGCTGACCGCGCCGAACTTGGTGTGCACGCCCGCGAAGACCGTGCGCCGCGCGGCCCGGACGGCCTGCGTCTTGACCTCGCTGACGGCCGGGTCGGGGGTGGTGAGGCCGTGTTCGCGGGTGATGCCGTTGGCGCCGATGTAGGCGAGGTCGACGACGAAGCCGGCGAGCATCTTCGTCGTCCAGTGGTCGACGGTGGCGAGCGTGCCGGGGCGTACCCGGCCGCCGAGGAGCAGGACGGAGATGTGGTCCGCCTCGGCGAGCGCCCCCGCGACCGGCAGGGACGCGGTGACCACGGTCAGCGGCCGGTCCCGGGGCAGTGCCTCGGCGATGAGCTGCGGGGTGAAGCCCTCGTCGACGAAGACCGTCTCGGCGTCGCCGAGCAGCTCGGCCGCGGCGGCCGCGATCCGGCGCTTCTCGGGGACGTGACTGGTGGCGCGGAAGGCGAGGGTCGTCTCGAAGCCGGCGCTCTCCACGGGGTAGGCGCCGCCGTGCGTGCGGCGCACCAGTCCGTGGTCCTCCAGGGCGCGCAGATCCCGTCGTACGGTCTCCTTGGCGACGCCCAGATCGGCCGCGAGGGCGGTGACGTCGACCGAGCCGGTGGCGCGCGCGACCCGCACGATCTCCCGCTGGCGCTCCTCCGCCGTTCTGGGGGTCATCCGTACCCACCTCGCTTCCTGCCCGTTCGGGCCCGGTGCGGGCCATGGGGGAAGTTCTACAGCCGAGGCGCGGTGGTGACCAGGCTTGTTGCGCGCCCGATGCTGCCCGTATCGGCCCGTTTGGCGAGCGGAGTGACCGGCTCGGACCTGCGTGGTCGTGCCGGGCGGCGTGGGATCGGGCGCCGCCGGTGCCCGAATGCGGCGGCGGGCGGGCCCGTTCGGTGCCCGCCCGCTGAGTTTCGGCCCTTCCACTACGACCAGATCGGCTAGTACGGCCAGATCGGCGGCTCGCTGACGAAGTGGCCGCCCAGGTAGGCGTGGGCGATTTTCTCCGGGTCGAGGTCGCCCTGCTCGGCGATCAGTTTCTCCGCGTACGGCTCGGAGTCGTCCTGCGGCTCGTAACCGAGCGCCCGCGCGGTGCTCAGGTCCCACCACAGGCGGGTGTTGGCGGAGGAGCCGTAGACGACGGTGTGGCCGACGTTCTCCGCGGTCAGGGCGGCGTGCAGCAGGCGCGCGGCGTCGGCCGGGCTCATCCAGATGGAGAGCATCCGCACGCTGGTCGGCTCCGGGAAGCAGGAGCCGATGCGCACGGACACCGTCTCCAGGCCGTACTTGTCCCAGTAGAGCTGCGCGAGGTCCTCGCCGAAGGACTTGGACAGGCCGTAGAAGGTGTCCGGGCGGCGGGGGGTGTCGATCGGGATGAGGGGGTCGTCGCCCTGGGGGCGCGGGGTGAAGCCGACCGCGTGGTTGGAGGAGGCGAAGACGATCCGCCCGACGCCCTCCTCGCGGGCCGCCTCGTACAGGTTGTAGGTGCCCTCGATGTTCGAGCGCAGGATCTTTTCGAAGGGGGCTTCCAGGGAGATGCCCGCGAGGTGGATGATCGCGTCGACGCCCCGCACGGCCTCGCGCAGGGCGTCCTTGTCGGCCAGGTCCGCCACGATCGCGTCCGGCTCGCCCTCGATGGGCCGTACGTCGAGCAGGCGCAGCTCGTAGCCGTAGTCCGGGAGCAGGTCCCGCATCAGGGTGCCGAGCCCGCCGGCGGCGCCGGTGAGCAGAACGGTGCGGGGAGCTGGCATCCTCGGGTCTCCTTGCGTCGACAGCCGCATTCTTGTACAGGGTTCACATTCATGGACACGCTAGGGATCGCGGCCGCGTTGCGTCAAGTAGGGCGCGGAGCTGGACCTTCGCCGCCGTGACGAGGCATGCGCGCTTGACCGCCCCTCGCACGGCTCCTTAGGGTGGTCGTCGTTCAGAAATGTAAACAAGGATCATAAGAGTGAGCGCCTGTTCTAGGGAGAGCCCGTGACGCCAGCCCCGCTCGCCGCACGCCTGCGTGTCCCCAGCGGCCCGCTGTTCTTCCCTGTCACCGCCTACGGCCCCGACGGCTCCGTCGACCTGGACACCTACCGCGCGCACGTCCGCCGCGGCGTGGAGGCCGGGGCCGCCGCCGTCTTCGCGTGCTGCGGCACCGGGGAGTTCCACGCGCTCACGCCCGAGGAGTTCGAGACGTGCGTGCGGGCCGCCGTGGCGGAGACCGACGGGCGCGTGCCGGTCATCGCGGGCGCGGGCTACGGCACCGCGCTCGCGGTGCGGTACGGGCGACTGGCGCGGGCGGCCGGGGCGGACGGGCTGCTCGCCATGCCGCCCTACCTCGTGATCGCCGGGCAGGAAGGACTGCTGCGCCACTACCGCGAGGTGGCCTCGGCGACCGACCTGCCCGTCATCGTCTACCAGCGCGACAATGCCGTGTTCACCCCCGAGACCGTCGTCGAACTCGCGCGTACCGAGGGGATCATCGGGCTCAAGGACGGGCTCGGCGACCTGGACCTGATGCAGCGCATCGTCAGCGCGGTCCGCTCCGAGGTCCCCGGCGACTTCCTCTACTTCAACGGCCTCCCGACCGCCGAACAGACCCAGCTCGCCTACCGCGCCCTCGGCATCACGCTCTACTCGTCCGCCGTGTTCTGCTTCGCCCCGGAGATCGCCCGCGCCTTCTACGACGCCCTCGGCTCCGGCGACGACACCACCGCGCATCGGCTGCTCGACGGCTTCTACCGGCCGTTCGTCGAACTGCGCGCCCAGGGTCGCGGCTACGCCGTCGCCCTCGTCAAGGCCGGCGTACGGCTGCGCGGCCTCGACGTGGGGGAGGTCCGGCCCCCGCTGCACGAGCCGAGCGAGGATCATGTGAAGCAGCTCGCGCAGGTGATCGAGCGTGGGTACGCGCTGCTGGACGACAACAAGTAATGCTGCCGCAGGAGGACACGTGAAGGCGTCGACATTCGTCTACCCCTGGGACGTCAACGGCGACCCCGAAGCCCCGGCCCGCATCGCCGGGCTCGGCGTACAGCAGGTGACGCTCGCCGCCGCCTATCACTCCACCCGCGCGCTCACCCCCCGCCACCCGCGCCACCGCATCGTCACCGCCGAGCACGCCGCCGTCCTCTACCCGACGGACGAGCGCTGGGAGGGCCGCCCCCTGCGCCCCTACCCGGCCGGTGACTGGGCTCCCGGCGACGCGTACGGCGAGGCCGCCACCGCCCTCGCCGACGCCGGTCTGGACGTGCACACCTGGGTGGTCCTCGCGCACAACTCCCGTCTGGGCGCCGAACACCCGGGCACCTCGGTCGTCAACGCCTACGGCGACCGCTACCCGTGGGCCCCGTGCATCGCCCAGCCCGCCACACGCGCGTACCTCGTCGACCTGGCCGCCGAGGCCGCCGTACGGCCCGGCGCGGGCGGCACCGAGCTGGAGTCGCTCGGCTGGTACGGCCTGCAACACCTGCACGCCCACGACAAGACCGCCGGAGTCGGCCTCGGGGACGCCGGGCAGTACCTGATGGCGCTCTGCTTCTGCTCCACCTGCCGGGACGGGTACGGCGCCCAGGGCCTCGACGCCGACGAGCTGGCCGCCGCCGTACGCACCGCGCTGGAGCCGCTCTGGCAGGGCGCGCCCGACGACGGGAGCTGGGCGGGTGTGGAGAAGCTGCTCGGCGAGGCGACGGCGGCGGCCACGCGCGCGTGGCGCGACGACACCGCCCGCACGCTCCAGGAGGCGGCCGTAGCCGCCGTCCGAGCGGCCGCCCCCGAGGGGTTCCAGATCCTGCTGCACGCGGACCCCGTGACGTACCACGTCGGCGCCAACCCCGGCGTCGACCCGGCGCACATCCTGTCCGTCGCGGACGGTGTGGTCGTGCCCTGCGCGGGCGGGCCCGGCCTGCTGACGCCGTTCACCGAGCAGGGCCGCGCGGACGCCGTCGTCGCCGCCAACCTCGGTGTCGTCTCAGGCATGGGCGGCAGCCCGGACACACTGGCGGCGGACGCGGCGCGGGCCCGTGACCTCGGGGCCACGGAACTGCGGCTGTATCACGCCGGGTTGGCGTCGGACGCGGACCTGGAAGCCGTACGCAAGGGGCTCAGCGGACTCTGAGCCAGCACGGCCAGCTGCGCCAGGCCCAGGACCACCAACAACAGACGGTGGTCGACCAGTTCCACCAGCAGCGCCCCCGCGGCGAGACCGACCGCGTTCGGCGCGAACATCAGGGTGTGGGCCGTGGCGCCGACACGGCCCAGCATCCGCTGCGGCACCCGGGACTGCACGGCGGTGAGCGCGGCGATCAGCACACAGGGCAGCCCCACGCCGATCGCCGCGCTGCACACCAGGGCCACCGCGTCCGACGGCACCGCCCGCAGGGCCACCGCGACACCCGTGAGGGCCATCCCGCCCACCGCGAACCGGCGCTCGCCCAGGCGGCGCAGGGCGACACCCGAGGCCAGCCCGACCACGACCGACCCTGCACCCTGTACGGCGTACAGCACACCGGCGAACGCGGGGGAGTGGCCGAGGCCCTCGACGACCGCGTAGACCAGCGCGCCGTTGACGCCCGCGAACAGCATCGTCGTACCGCCGGCCAGGACCAGGTGCCGCAGCCCGGCGTCCCGCCAGAGGTGCCGGGCGCCCTCGGCGGTCTGCTCCCACCAGCCGCTCGTGGCCGGCACCGGGGCGCTCTCGCGGACCCGGACACACAGGTACAGCAGGGCCGCGCCCACGAAGGTCACCGCGTCCAGGACGGCGACGCCCGGGCCGCCGTACACCGCGTAGAGGCCCGCGCCCGCCAGCGGGGCGACCAGCTTCATGCCCTCGACGGCCGTCGTCCGCAGCCCGTTGAAGTCACCGAGCAACTCCGGGGCGACGGCCGCGGCGACCAGCGCCGACTCGGCCGCGTCGTGGACGACGGACGCCGTGCCGTACACCAGCAGCACCGTGAACAGCAGCCACAGGCCGGCCGCGGAGTCGACGGTGAGCAGGGTCAGGAGCAGGGCGGCCAGCAGCAGGTTGACCGTGATGAGCAGGGGTTTGCGGCGGGCGCGGTCGGCGAGCGTCCCCAGGGGCGGTCCCGCCAGGGACGGCACCCACAGCGCGAACGTGCACAGCGCGGCCAGCCCGTCCGACCCCGTCAGGTCCTTCACCCACACACCGGACGCCAGCCACAGGGCCGACGTACCGAGGCCGGACACCACCACCGCGCCGAGATACAGCGCCGCATCGCGGTCGCGCAGCACGCGCGACACCGTCCAAGTCGTCGTCATGCCCGGTCATCGTGGTCCTAAGGCGGGGGTGCCCGGATCAGGCAGGTGCCTTATACGGCCGTCGGCCGCAGAGCCCGTCGCGACCGGGGTCGTAGGGCTCGCCCGCTCTCGGACCGGCGACCGATGAGTTCCGCGGTGCGCGGGGGTCTGCAGGGGTATGGACACAGACACCATCACCCTCGACCTCGGACCGCAGACCCGGATCGTGGCCCGTCTCGCGGCGGGCGTGCGGGACGAGCAGCTGACGGACGTCACCCCGTGCCCGGGCACCGCGGTGCGCAACATGCTCGGGCATCTGCTCGGGCTGGCCGCCGCCTTCCGTGACGCCGGGCGCAAGGACCTGGGCGTCACGACCGACACCAGCCCCACCGCCGCCGTGCCCGACATCGGCCCCGGCTGGCGCGAGGAGCTGCCCAAGGTCCTCGACGAGCTCGCCGACGCCTGGCGCGACCCCGCCGCCTGGACCGGCATGACCCGCGCGGGCGGCTTCGACATGCCGGGCGCGGTCGCCGGTGCCGTGGCGGTCGACGAGCTGGTCATCCACGCCTGGGACCTGGCCCGCGCCACCGGCCGGCCGTACGAGCCGGACCCGGCCGCGCTGGAGGCGTCGTACGCCTTCCTCCTCGCCTCCGTCGACGACCCCTCCCGCGGCGAGATCTTCGGCCCCGTCGTCCCGGTACCCTCCGACGCACCCCTGCTGGACCGCGCGGTGGGCTTGAGCGGACGGGACCCGGGGTGGAGGAGCGGGCGGTGAGAGGGGGAGGCGTGTTGCTGGGGTCGTAGGGGAGCGGTGGGGGGCCTGGCGGCCGGGACGGAGTGTGCGGGTCGGGTGAGCTGGCCGCGAGGCGAGGAGACCCGGCCCCAGGGGTGTATTCCGGAGGCGCGGCGATCCGGGCCGACCGTACGCTCCGCGCATGTCTTCCGACCTCAGCCTCACCGTCCTCGGCACCGCCTCCCCCCACCCGCAGCCCGACCGGCCCTGCTCCGGGTATCTCCTGCGCGGGGGTGGCGCCGAGGTGTGGGTGGACGCGGGGCCCGGGAGCTTCGCCGAGTTGCAGCGGCACACGGATCCGGCGCGGCTCAGCGCGATCTGGATCTCGCATCTCCATGCCGATCTCCCCCAGTCTCGACTTCGCTCGACCGGGCGGTGCCCCCATCGCCGATCTGCTCTCCGCGTTCCACGGTCTCGCGTACGGAGGGCTCACCCCTGCCGCGCCCGTTCCCGTCCACGCCCCGCGCGAGTGCGCTCAGCGGTTGGCCGGCTTCTTCGGCCGCCCGGACGCGGGCTTTCTGGCGGACACGTTCGACTTCCAGCCCCTGGACGACGGCCACACCGTCCGGCACGGCGGGCTGTTGCTCACCTCGCGTGCCGTCGTGCACGACGTCGAGGCGTACGGCCTGCGGGCCACGTGCGAGGGCGACGGTGAGGGCAGGAGGCTCGCCTACTCCGGGGACAGCGGCCCCTGCGCCGCCCTGACCGGGCTCGCCCATGACGCCGACCTGTTCCTGTGCGAGGCCGACATCGATCGGCATCGCGAAGGCGAACAGGTCCACCTGACCCCCGAGGACGTCGGCCGCACGGCGCGGGAGGCGGGCGTGGGGCAGCTGCTCATCACCCACGTCGGCCCCACCCTCACCCCCGAATCGGCGACCGCCCGGGCGGCCTCGGTGTTCGGCGGGCCCACCGCCACCGCCCGAGTGGGCGAGACCGGGCGATCTGACGCAACGCCAACTTCCTTTGCCGGAAGCATTGACGAAACACGGGAGCCCTCCCTAGGTTCATCGCGTCGTACTTCGTACGTCATATATGAGACGCGATATGTGAGATCCGATCCGAGATCCTGTGATCCGTGAGATCCGAGAGGCGCGCATGACCTCTGTGCCCACGCCGATCCCGTCCCGCACGCAATATGTGCTGGAAGGGATCAAACACCGCATCCTGACCGGGCAGTTGACCCCGGGACAGGCCCTGGTCGAGACGGAGCTCGCCGCACAGTTCGGGGTGTCCAAGACCCCGGTGCGCGAGGCGCTGAAGACCCTGGCCGGCACCGGGCTGGTCGTGATGAACCAGTACAAGGGCGTCACGGTGCGCATGGTGGACGCGGACATGGCGCGCGAGGTCTACGACGTGCGGCTGCTGCTGGAGCCGGAGGCACTGCGCCGGTCGGTGCGGCGCGGAGCCTCGCTCGACGCCGCGCGGGACGCGCTGACCCGGGCCGACGACGCCACCGACACCGCCGAACGCTCCCTGGCCAACCGGGAGTTCCACCGCGCGCTGTACGTGCCGTGCGGCAACCCGCTGCTCGGCCGGATGCTCGACGAGGTCCGCGACCAGGCCGCCCTGGTCTCCGCCGTCGCCTGGGCCGCCGACCCCTCCTGGGAGCGGGAGGCCGCCGAGCACCGCGACATCCTGCGGCTCGCCCTCGACGGCGACGCGGACGGCGCTGCCCGGGCCCTGCACGCCCATATCGCGTCCTTCGTGCGGCGCGCGTTCCCCGAGGCCGAAGAGGCCCAGGCAGAGGAAGGTCAGGCATGAGCAGCGTGGCGTTCGAGACCCAGCGGGCGGCCCTGGCCGACGTGGTGGCGATCCCGGTGACCCCGTTCGCCGAGGACGGCTCCGTCGACCAGGAGACCCACCGGGCCCTGCTGCGCCGACTGCTCGACGGCGGGATCACCACGCTCACCCCCAACGGCAACACCGGCGAGTTCTACGCCCTGACCCCCGAGGAGCGCCGGCTCGTCACGGAGATGACGATCGATGAGGCGGGGGATCGTTCAACGATCCTCGTGGGGGTCGGGCACGACATTCCCACCGCCATCGCCTCCGCCCGCCACGCCCGCGAACTGGGCGCGGCCATGGTGATGGTCCACCAGCCCGTCCACCCGTACGTCTCGCAGAGCGGCTGGGTCGACTACCACCGCGCGATCGCCGAGGCCGTGCCCGAGCTGGGCGTGGTCCCGTACATCCGCAACGCGCAGCTGGCCGGTGTCCGGCTCGCCGAACTCGCCGACGTCTGCCCGAACGTGATCGGTGTCAAGTACGCCGTCCCGGACGCGGCCCGCTTCGCCGCCTTCGCCCGGGACGCGGGACTGGAACGCTTCGTCTGGGTCGCCGGTCTCGCCGAGCCGTACGCCCCCTCGTACTTCTCCGCCGGAGCCACCGGCTTCACCTCGGGGCTCGTGAACGTCAACCCGGCCGTTTCGCTGAACATGATCGAAGCGCTTCGATCCGGTGACTTCCCGGCCGCGATGAAGGTCTGGGAGCAGATCCGCCGCTTCGAGGAGCTGCGCGCGGCCAACGGCTCCGCCAACAACGTCACCGTCGTCAAGGAGGCCCTCGCCTCCCTCGGACAGTGCCGCCGCGACGTACGCCCCCCGAGCAGGCCGCTGCCCGAGGACGAGCGCGCGGAGGTCGCCGCCATCGCCGCCAGGTGGTCCATATGAACGCACCGGTCGACAAGAAGCGCCCGGAAGAGCTGCGCAGTCACCAGTGGTACGGCACCGAGGGCCTGCGTTCCTTCAGTCACCGCGCCCGCACCCGTCAGCTCGGCTACCTGCCCGAGGAGCACCTGGGCAAGCCCGTCATCGCGATCCTCAACACCTGGTCGGACATCAACCCCTGTCATGTGCACCTCCGTGACCGGGCGCAGGCGGTCAAGCGGGGCGTGTGGCAGGCGGGCGGTTTCCCGCTGGAGTTCCCGGTCTCCACCCTCAGCGAGACCTTCCAGAAGCCGACCCCGATGCTCTACCGCAACATGCTCGCGATGGAGACCGAGGAGCTGCTGCGCTCCTATCCGGTGGACGGCGCCGTGCTGATGGGCGGCTGCGACAAGACCACGCCCGCCCTGCTCATGGGGGCCGCGAGCGTCGACCTGCCGACCGTGTTCGTGCCGGCCGGGCCGATGCTGCCCGGGCACTGGCGCAACGAGGTCCTGGGCTCCGGCACCGACATGTGGAAGTACTGGGACGACAAGCGGGCCGGCCTCATCGGGGACTGCGAGATGGCCGAGCTGGAGAACGGCCTCGCCCGCTCGCCGGGCCACTGCATGACGATGGGGACGGCGTCGACGCTGACGGCGGCGGCGGAGGCGCTGGGGGTGACGGTTCCGGGAGCGTCGAGCATTCCGGCCGTGGACTCGGGGCACGATCGGATGGCCGCCGCGGCGGGCATGAGGATCGTTGAACAAGTCCACAAGGGGCGCGTCCTCTCCGAGATCCTCACCCGCGACGCCTTCGAGGACGCCGTGACGACCGTCCTCGGCCTCGGCGGCTCCACCAACGCCGTGATCCACCTGATCGCCATGGCCGGCCGCGCCGGTGTGAAGCTCACCCTGGACGACTTCGACCGCATCGCCCGCACGGTCCCCGTCCTGGCCAACGTCCGCCCGGGCGGCCGGACGTACCTGATGGAGGACTTCCACTTCGCCGGCGGCCTGCCCGGTTTCCTCTCCCGGATCCCGGACCTGCTCCACCTGGACCGGCCCACCGTCTCGCACGACACCCTGCGCGAGCAGATCGCCGGCGCCCAGGTCCACAACGACGACGTCATCCGCCCGCGCGAGAACCCGGTCGCGAGCGAGGGCGGGGTCGCCGTACTGCGCGGCAACCTCTGCCCCGACGGCGCCGTCATCAAGCACATCGCCGCCGAACGGCACCTGCTCAAGCACACCGGTCCCGCGGTCGTCTTCGACGACTACAAGACGATGCAGCGGACCATCAACGACCCCGAGCTGGGCATCACCGCCGACAGCGTGCTGGTGCTGCGCAACGCCGGACCCAAGGGCGGCCCCGGCATGCCCGAGTACGGCATGCTGCCCATCCCCGACCACCTGCTCAAGCAGGGCGTGCGGGACATGGTGCGGATCTCCGACGCCCGGATGAGCGGGACGAGTTACGGCGCGTGCGTGCTGCACGTGGCGCCGGAGTCGTACGTCGGCGGACCGCTGGCGCTCGTGCGCACGGGTGACTCGATCACCCTGGACGTCGAGGCGCGCACGCTCCACCTCGACGTCCCCGACGAGGAGTTGGAGAGGCGCCGTGCGGAGTGGACGCCGCCGCCCACCCGGTACGAGCGAGGTTACGGCGCGCTCTACAACGACCAGATCACCCAGGCCGACACCGGCTGCGACTTCGAGTTCCTGGCCCGCCCCGGCAAGGTGCAGGACCCGTACGCCGGCTGACCCCCCCAGTGGTACGACCTCGCACCCGTCTGCCCGGAGAGAAAGCGCTTCACCCGCACGCTCACGCACCACGCACGCACGACGTACGAGAACGGAGAACAGTCATGGCCCAAGCCGCAGCCGTGGCGAAACCGCCCGCGCCACCCCGGCGGCGCCGTGCCTCCGCCACGCCCCGTAGGCTGCCGTACCTGCTGATCGCCCCGGCGGCCCTGCTCATGCTGGGCTTCATCGCCTACCCGGTGATCAGCGTCTTCTACTACAGCCTGCAGAACTACAACCCCACCAAGCCGTGGCGCAACGGCTACGCGGGCTTCGACAACTTCGTCCACGCCTTCACCGACGACCCGCAGTTCTGGGACACGCTGATCTTCAGCGGCAAGTGGGTCGTCGTCGAGGTCGGACTGCAACTGCTGTTCGGTCTGGCGCTGGCACTGATCGTCAACCAGACCTTCGTGGGCCGCGCGCTGGGCCGCGCGCTGGTCTTCTCCCCGTGGGCCGTCTCCGGCGTGCTGACCTCCGCGATCTGGGTGCTGCTCTACAACTCCCAGACCGGCATCACCCGTTACCTCGCCGACATGGGCATCGGCTCCTACGGCACCAGCTGGCTGTCGGACACCTCCACCGTCTTCCCGGCGGCGGTCGTCGCCGACCTGTGGCGCGGTGTCCCGTTCTTCGCGATCCTCATCCTCGCCGACCTCCAGTCCGTCTCGAAGGACCTGTACGAGGCCGCCGAGGTCGACGGCGCCAGCCGGCTCAAGCAGTTCTGGCACATCACGCTGCCCCACCTGAAGGACGCCATCGTCCTGTCCACGCTGCTGCGCGCGGTGTGGGAGTTCAACAACGTCGACCTGCTCTACACCCTGACCGGTGGCGGCCCGGCGGGAGAGACCACGACCCTCCCGCTGTACATCGCCAACACCTCCGTCGACGCACACAACTTCGGCTACGCGTCCGCCCTGACCACGGTCGCGTTCGTGATCCTGCTCTTCTGCTCGATGGTCTATCTGCGGCTGAGCAAGTTCGGAGGTGAGGAGAAGTGATCACCAAGGAGGCCACCGAGGTCGCGCCGGCTCCCCGGCACGAGGCCCCTGAGCCGCCCCGTCCCGCCAAGCGCAACCGCGCCTGGGACGAGGCCCCCCGCTGGCAGATCTACCTGCCGCTGGGGATCTACCTGATCTTCACCCTGATCCCGTTCTACTGGATCCTGCTCTTCGCGCTGCGCCCGGCAGGCTCCACCTCGCTCGTGCCTTGGCCGATCACCTTCGACCACTTCGAGAAGGTGTGGACGGAGCGGTCCTTCGGCACCTACTTCCAGAACAGCGTCCTCGTCGGCGTCGCGACCCTGCTGGTGACGACGCTCGTCGCGCTGGCCGGCGGCTACGCCCTCGCCCGGTTCAACTTCAAGGTCAAACGGGCCTTCATGCTCGCCCTGCTGTGCTCCCAGTTCGTACCGGGCGCGCTGCTCCTCGTGCCGCTGTTCGAGATCTTCGCCGAGCTGAAGATGATCAACTCGCTGGGCAGTGTCATCCTCGCGGAGACCGTCTTCCAGCTGCCGCTGTCGATGATCCTGATCAGCAACTTCATCAAGAACGTGCCGTACTCCCTGGAGGAGGCCGCCTGGGTCGACGGCTGCAACCGGATGACCGCCTTCAGGATCGTCGTCCTGCCGCTGCTGCGGCCCGGTCTGATCGCCGTCGGCTCCTTCGCCTTCGTGCACTCCTGGAACCACTTCCTGTTCGCGCTGATGTTCCTCAACAACCAGGAGAAGCAGACCATCCCGGTCGGCCTGAACACCCTGATGAGCGCCGACAGCGTCGACCTCGGCGCCCTCGCGGCGGGCGGCATCATCGCCGCCGTACCGGTGGTGATCGTGTTCGCCTTCATCCAGAAGTGGCTGATCACCGGCTTCAGCGCGGGGGCGGTGAAGGGATGAGGGCCCGTCACATCGCCGTACTGGCAGGCGTCCTGGGCCTGCTGTGCGTCCCCGCCCACGCCGAGGCCCGCGACATCAGCCGCGACACCCTCCCGGCGAACGACGGCTGGGCGGCGTACGGCACCGGCACCACCGGAGGCGCGGCCGCCGACGACGCCCACGTGTACACGGTCACCGACCGCGCCGGACTCGTCCGCGCTCTCGACGGCGGCAGCGCCACCCCGAAGATCATCAAGATCGCCGGGACCATCGACGCCAACACCGACGACGACGGCGACCACCTGGACTGCGCCGACTACGCCACCGACGGCTACGCCACGAAGAAGTACCTCGCGGCCTACGACCCCCGCACCTGGGGCTCCGCCAAGCCCAGCGGCCCGCAGGAGGAGGCCCGCCAGGCCTCGGCGGCCAGGCAGGCGGAGCGGGTCGTGCTCACCGTCGGCTCGAACACCACGATCGTCGGCCTGGGCAAGGGCGCCGTCCTCAAGGGCGCGAGCCTCCAGGTCAGGAACGCGGACAACGTCATCCTGCGCAACCTCGACGTCCGCGACGCCTACGACTGCTTCCCCGTGTGGCAGCCCAACACCGGCGGCCTCGGCGACTGGAAGACGGCGTACGACACGATCTGGCTGTCCGGCGCCACTCATGTCTGGGTCGACCACGTCACCGCCTCGGACAAGGGCCACCCGGACGCGAAGGAGCCCACCTACTTCGCCCGCAACTACCTGCGCCACGACGGCCTGCTGGACATCACCAACGGTTCCGACCTGGTCACCGTCTCCTGGAGCCGCTTCGCCGACCACGACAAGGCGATGCTCATCGGCAACGGCGACTCGGTCACCGGCGACCGCGGCAAGCTGCGGGTCACCCTGCACCACAACGAGTTCGAGTCCGTCGTCCAGCGCGCCCCGCGGGTCCGCTTCGGCCAGGTGCACCTCTACAACAACCGGTACGTGATCCCCGAGGACGCCGCCGACTACCGCTACTCCATCGGTGTGTCGACCGAGTCCGCGATCCACGCCGAGAACAACGCCTTCACCGCCCCCGGCCATGTCGAGGTCGCCGACCTGGTCAAGAGCTGGAACGGCACCGCCCTGCACCAGAGCGGCACCCTCTTCAACGGCTTCCCGGTCGACCTGCTCGCCATCTACAACGCCTACAACTCCGGCAGCGAGCGTGATCTCACGGCGGACGTCGGCTGGACGCCTACCCTGCACACAAAGATCGACAGCGCCGAGGCGGCCGACCGAGAGGTGGCGCGCGGCGCGGGCGCAGGGAGGCTCCCATGACCGTACCCATCGTCCTCGCGGGTGCGCGCGGCCACGGCCGCTGGCACCTGGAGAACATCCGCCGACTCCAGGACAAGGGCATCGTCCGCCTGGCGGGCATCTGCGAACTGACCCCGCTCAGCCGGGACGAGATCCCCGAGGGTCTCGGTTCGCCCGAGCAGTCGAGCGACTTCGGCGCGCTGCTGGACTCCACCGGTGCCCGCATCGCCGTGATCTGCACGCCGATCCCGACCCACACGGACCTGGCGCTGACGGCCGCGCAGCGGGGCGTCCACCTCCTCCTGGAGAAGCCGCCCGCCCCCTCCTACGCCGAGTTCCGCCGCATGGCCGACGGGGTCGCCGAGGCGGGCGTGGCCTGCCAGATCGGCTTCCAGTCGCTGGGCTCGCACGCCGTGCCGGCGATCCGCGAACTGATCGCCGAGGGTGCCGTCGGCGAGGTCACCGGCATCGGCGGCGCCGGCGCCTGGGCCCGCGCGCAGGCCTACTACCGGCGAGCCCCCTGGGCCGGCAAGCGGCGGCTGAACGGCGTCGACGTGATCGACGGGGCGCTCACCAACCCGCTCGCCCACGCCGTCGCCACCGCCCTCGCGCTGGCCGGCGCGACCCACGCCGGGGACGTCACCGGCATCGAGACCGAGCTGCTGCGCGCCAACGACATCGAGTCCGACGACACCTCGTGCGTGCGCGTCACCACCGCCCGGGGCCGCCAGGTCACCGTCGCCGCGACCCTGTGCGCCGAGCAGCCCGACGAGCCGTACGTCCTCGTCCACGGCAGCCGCGGCCGGATCACCTTCTGGTACAAGCAGGACCGCGTCCTGCTCCAGCGCGCCGACCACGGCCCCGAGGAGTACGAGTACGGCCGTACCGACCTCCTCGAGAACCTCGTCGACCACCTCACCGACGGCGCCGACCTGCTGGTCACCCCGGACGGGACCGGCGCCTTCATGAAGGTCGTCGAGGCGATCCGGACGGCCCCCGACCCGGCCCCACTGCCCGACGGCGCCTGGGAACTGCTGCCCGACGAGGACCGCAGGGTCGTGCCCGGCATCGACGGGCTCGTCGCGGCCGCCGCCGACACCCTCGCCCTCTACTCCGAACTGGGCGCCTCCTGGGCGCTCACCGCCAAGGTCCCCAAAGAGCCGAAAGAGGTGAGCACCTGATGACGACCAACGACGCTCCGGTCCTGCGCGTCGCGGGCCGCCCGGTCGGCCGGTACGTCACCCGGCCCGAGCTGCCCGCCCGGCTCTCCCCGCGCCCGTATCTGCACCCCGTCACCACTCTGGCCGGCACGGCGGTCACCGAACTGAGCCCCGCCGACCACACACACCACCTCGGCGTCGGTGTCGCCGTTCCCGACGTCGAGGGGTTCAACTTCTGGGGCGGACGCACCTACGTCCGCGACCAGGGCCCGACCGAGCTGGACAACCACGGCGCGCAGCGGCACACCGCGTTCCAGCTGCGCGACCCCGACGGCTTCGTGGAGGAGCTGCGTTGGGTCGCCGCCGGAGCCGAGCTGCTGCGCGAGCGCCGCACGGTCGCGGCCACCGAGCTCACCGACACGGCCTGGGCGCTGGACTTCACCTTCTCCCTGACCAACGTCACCCAGGGCCCGCTGTCCATCGGCAGCCCCGCCACCAACGGCCGCCCCGGCGCCGCCTACGGCGGCTTCTTCTGGCGGGCCCGCAAGGAGGCGCAGGCCCCGGACGTCTTCACCGCCGACACCGAGGGCGAGGAAGAGATCCACGGCGGCCGCGCCGACTGGCTCGCCCTCGTCGGCGGCACCTGGACGCTGGTCTTCGCCGGAGCCACCGAACAGACCCGCAGGGACCCGTGGTTCGTGCGCGTCGAGGAGTACCCGGGCGTGGGGTCGTCCCTGGCCTACGACGAGCGGCTGCCGGTCCCGCCGGGGGAGACCGTCGTCCGCCGGATCGTCACCGTCGTCGCCGACGGCCGCCTCGACCGGGACGGGGCCGCGAGCCTGGCGCGCAAGGCGGTGAGCGCATGACCGAGGAGACCTACCGCAACCCGGTCCTGAACGCCGACTGGTCCGACCCGGACGTCGTCCGCGTCGGCGACGACTTCTACCTCACCGCCTCCAGCTTCGGCCGCGCCCCCGGCCTGCCGCTGCTGCACTCCCGCGACCTGGTCCACTGGACCCTGGTCGGCCACGCCCTGGAACGCCTGGAGCCGGGGAGCGAGTTCACCTCCCCGCGTCACGACTGCGGGGTCTGGGCCCCGTCCCTGCGCCACCACGACGACCGGTTCTGGATCTTCTGGGGCGACCCCGACCAGGGCATCTTCCAGGTCAACGCCCCTGAGATCAGGGGCCCTTGGACCCGTCCGCACCTCGTCAAGGAGGGCAAGGGCCTCATCGACCCCTGCCCCCTGTGGGACGACGAGACCGGCGAGGCCTACCTCGTGCACGCCTGGGCCAAGTCCCGCTCCGGCGTCAAGAACCGCCTCACCGGCCACCGTATGCACCCCGACGCCACCTCCCTCCTCGACGAGGGCAAGCTGATCGTGGACGCGGACCGCATCCCCGGCTGGTTCACCCTGGAGGGCCCCAAGCTCTACCGGCACGACGGCTGGTTCTGGATCCTGGCGCCCGCCGGCGGAGTGGAGACCGGCTGGCAGGGCGCCTTACGCGCACGGGACTTCTTCGGGCCGTACGAGGAACGGATCGTCCTCGAACAGAAGGACACCGACGTCAACGGCCCCCATCAGGGCGGCTGGGTGCGTACCCCGTCCGGCGAGGACTGGTTCCTGCACTTCCAGCAGCGCGGCCCCTACGGCAGGGTCGTCCACCTCCAGCCGATGCGCTGGGGGAGCGACGGCTGGCCGGTGATCGGGGACGACGGCGCCCCCGTGGCCGTGCACAGGCGGCCCGATCTCCCGCCGCAGCCGTACGCGGCGCCCGCCACCGACGACGACTTCCCCGGCGGACGGTTCGGACGGCAGTGGCAGTGGACGGCCAACCCGCAGGACGGCTGGGCCACCCAGCACTCCGGCGACGGCCTGCGGCTCACCTGCGTCCGCTCGGTGGACGCCCACGACCTGCGCAAACTGCCGAACGTCCTGACCCAGCGCTTGCCCGGCACCCCGTCCGCCGTCGAGGTGGACCTGCGCCTGCACAGCGAGGAGCCCGGGGCGCGGGCCGGGCTCGCGGTCCTCGGGGACGCGTTCGGCTGGATCGGGCTCCAGCGCGGAACCGACGGCACGGTCCACCTCGTGCACCGGTTCGCCGAGTCGGTCGCCGACAAGGAACGCGACGCCGCCCATCCACGACTCGCGCCCGGGGGACGGGTCCGGCTGCGCATCGAGATCGGCGCCGGAGCACGCTGCCGCTTCTTCTACGACCTGGGCGACGGCCCGAGCCCGTCGGGTCCCGTCTTCGCCGCCACCCCCTGGCGCTGGGTCGGTGCCCTGCTCGGCCTCTTCGCCCTCGCGCCCGTCGGGGCGGGGCACGCGGGCGCCGCCTCGTTCACGCAGTTCCGGATCACCGACTTGTAACCACCTCTTCCGTACCCCTGTCACGCCTGTTGGGAGCCGCAATGACGCACTTCCATAGCAAGCGCTTACCCAGACCGGGCTTCGCCCTGGCCGCGATCGCGGGCCTGGTCGCCGCCCTGGGACTGGGCGCGATCGGAGAGGCGAGGGCCGCCGCAGCCTCCCCCGCCCCCGCATCCGCCGCGGCGTCCGCCCCCACGGCCTCCCGCTGGACCGACCGGGCCCACGGCTTCGCCTCGCTCGCCGGGGGCACCACGGGCGGGGCCGGCGGCAAGGTCGTCACGGTCACCGACCAGGCCGCGCTGGCGAGGTACGCGGCCGCCGAGGAGCCGTACGTCATCCGGGTGGCGGGGTCGGTCGCCGTCGAGCCCTTCGGCTCGGACATCGTCGTCGCCTCCAACAAGACGATCATCGGCGTCGGCGACACGGGTGAGATCGTCCACGGCGAACTGCACCTCAACCCCGGCACGCACAACGTCATCATCCGCAACCTGACGATCCGCGACTCCTACGTCGAGGGCGACTGGGACGGCAAGACCACCGACTTCGACGCCATCCAGATGGACACCGTCGACCACGTCTGGATCGACCACAACCGCTTCACGCACATGGGCGACGGCCTGCTCGACATCCGCAAGGACAGCCAGTACATCACCGTCTCCTACAACCAGTTCAGCGACCACAACAAGGCGTTCGGGATCGGCTGGACCACCAATGTCCAGACGCAGATCACCATCGACCACAACTGGTTCACCGGCACCAAGCAGCGCAACCCCTCGGCGGACAACTGCGCCTATGCCCACCTCTACAACAACTACCTCTCGGCACAGGTGGCCGACGGCGATCCGGTGTGGACGTACGGGAACTGGTCGCGGGGCCGCACCAGGATGGTCATCGAGAACAGCTACTACGACGGGGTCCAGCACCCCTACCAGGCCGACGCCACCGCGGAGTTGGTGCAGCGCGGGTCGATCCTGCGGAACACCAGCGGTCGGACCGACGCATGGGGTACGGCCTTCGATCCGCGGGAGTTCTACGCCTACCGGCTGGATCCCGCGGCCGCCGTCCCCGCACTGGTGAAGAAGTTCTCCGGGCCGCAGCGCCGGATCGGCGTGACCCTCGACGTTCCGGGCGCCTACCCGACCGTACAGGCGGCCGTCGACGCCGTGCCGGTCGGCAACGACGTGCCGGTGACGATCGCGGTCGCGCCGGGCACCTACCGGGAGAAGGTGTTCGTCCCGGCGACCAAGCCGAAGATCCTGCTTCAGGGGACTGGACACGACCGCTCCGACACCGTCATCGTCTACGACACACCGGCGGCCCAGGGTGGTTCGACCGGGAGCGCCACGGTGCGGATCGCCGCGAACGACGTCACCGCCCGCAACCTCACCTTCAGCAACGACTTCGACGAGGCCGCGGTCGAGCTGAACGGCGAGCAGGCGCTGGCGATGAAGACGACCGGCGACCGGATCGTCTTCGAGGACACCGCGTTCCTGGGCAACCAGGACACCCTGATGACCGACAGCCCCAAGCTGGACGTGATCAGCCGGGTCTACGTCCGGGACTCGTACATCGAGGGTGACGTCGACTTCGTCTACGGGCGGGCGACGACCGTGATCGAGCGGTCCGTGATCAGGGCGCTCAGCCGGGGATCCACCACCAACAACGGCTACATCACGGCCGCTTCGACCTGGACGGGCAACCCGTACGGGTTCCTGATCACCCGCTCGAAGATCGTGAGCGACGCGCCGGCCGGGACCTTCCATCTGGGGCGGCCCTGGCACCCGGGCGGGGAACCGGCGGCCGTGGCCCAGGTGTTGATCCGGGACACCGAGCTGCCCGCCGCGGTCAAGTCCTCGCCGTGGACCGACATGAGCGGGTTCTCGTGGAAGGACGCGCGGTTCACGGAGTACCGGAACCACGGGCCGGGGGCGGACATCACCCCGGACCGGCCGCAGATGAGCGACGGGGACGCGAGGACGCACACCGTCGCCGCGTACCTCAAGGGCAACGACAACTGGGCGCCCTACGCCCGCCACTGACCCCCCACAACTTCATATCTCCGTTTGATCCAGAAGAAAGAGCCGACCAATGAAGAGCAGCATCCGCAGAAGCAGGCGCGCGGCCACGGCCGTCGCCCTGGGCTCCGTCCTCGCCCTGACCGCCACCGCCTGCGGTGACGACGGCAGCGGCTCCGGCGGCGACAAGGGGTCCGAGGGCAGCGGCAAGGGCAAGATCGTCTTCTGGGACAACAACGGCGGTGTCCGCACCGACATCTGGAAGCAGGTCATCGCCGACTTCGAGAAGGCGAACCCGGACATCAAGGTCGAATACACCGGGATCGCCTCCACCGAGTACCAGTCCAAGGTCGACACCGCCATCCAGGGCGGCGGTCTGCCGGACGTCGGTGGTGTCGGCGCGGCGATGGCCGCCGGGTTCGCCGCCCAGAACGCGTTGGAGCCCCTGGACGACCGCCTCGGCAAGTCCTCGCTCAAGGGCAAGCTCAACGAGGCGATGGTCGAGTCGCTGAAGTCCGCGGGCGGCGGCGACGCGCTGTACTCCATCCCCACCTCCGCCAACAACGGCGTCCTCTACTACCGCACGGACCTGTTCAAGGCGGCGAAGCTGGACGAGCCGACGACGTGGGACAAGTTCTACGCCGCGGCTGAGAAGCTCACCAACGCCAAGAAGAACGAGTTCGGCTACACCATCCGTGGCGGTGCCGGCTCCATCGCCCAGGCGCTGGACGCCATGTACGGGCAGTCGGGGATCACCTCCTTCTGGGACGCGAGCGGTGAGAAGACCACCGTGAACGACCCGAAGAACGTGGCGGCGCTGGAGAAGTACGCCGCCCTGTACAAGAAGGTCACCCCGGCCGCCGACCTCAACAACGACTTCACCAAGATGGTCGCGCAGTGGGACTCCGGCAAGATCGGAATGCTGAACCACAACCTGGGGTCGTACCAGGACCATGTGAAGGCGCTGGGCGTCGACAAGTTCCGCGGAATTCCGCAGCCGGTCGGCTCCGCCGGTAAGCGGGTTCAGGTGTCCAACCCTGTCGATGGGCTCGGGCTGTTCAAGAGCTCCAAGAACAAGGAAGCCGCGTGGAAGTTCATCGAGTTCGCGACCTCCAAGGCGGAGAACTCGAAGTTCAACGAGTCGGCGGGGCAGGTGCCGTCGAACAACGAGGCGGCGAAGGACGCGTGGGTGAGCAAGGCGGAGCCGACGAAGCTGGCTGCGGCGGCGCTGACCGATGGGTCGACGACCATCGTTCAGCTGCCGTACTACCTGCCTGACTGGAACACGATTTCCAAGGCGGACAACGAGCCGAACTTCCAGAAGGTGCTGCTCGGGAAGATGAGTGCGAAGGATTTTCTGGACACGATGGCTGAGCAGTTGAACAAGGCGCAGGAGGAGTGGAAGCAGCAGAAGAAGGGCTGATTCCCTGCGTGGGGCGGCCTGTGGTTTTCGGGCTGCGGGCCGTCCCTGGCTTGTCGCGCACACGCGGCGGAGCCGCAAATCGATACAGCCCCGCGCCCCTGCATTCTTGCCCTCTGCTTGAAAGGTGCACCCGCGTGTCCCTTACCCGTAGGCAGGTTGCCGCCGCTGCCCTTGCCGCTGTTCCTCTCGGTGTTGCGGCCGGCGGTACCGCACACGCCAAGCCCCGCCGGGAGAGAACCATCTACATCGCCGGTGATTCCACCGCCGCCCAGAAATACGCCGACGCCGCGCCCGAGACCGGGTGGGGAATGGCGCTCCCGTTCTTTCTGCACAGGGATCGGCCCGTGGCCAATCATGCGGTGAACGGGCGGAGTTCGAAGAGTTTCGTGGATGAGGGGCGGCTCGATGCCATCCTCGGCGAGATCAAGCCGGGGGACCTCCTCCTCATCCAGTTCGCGCACAACGACGAGAAGACCACCGATCCCGCCCGGTACACCGAGCCGTGGACGACGTACCAGGACTATCTGCGGATGTACGTCGACGGGGCCCGGGCTCGCGGTGCGCGGCCGGTGCTCGCCACCCCCGTCGAGCGCCGGAGGTTCGACGCCGACGGGAAGGCGCTGCCCAGTCACGGGGAGTATCCCGCGGCGATGCGGGCGCTCGCCGCGGAGGAGGGCGTGGCGCTGCTGGATGTGCAGGCGTTGTCGCTCGCGCTCTGGCAGGAGCTGGGTGTCGAGGCGACGAAGACGTACTTCAACTGGACGGCGACCGAGCAGGACAACACGCACTTCAACCCGCCGGGGGCGATCGCCGTGGCGCGGCTCGTGGTGCGGGAGTTGCTGCGGACGCGGGTGCTCGGGCCGCGTGACGTGTGTCGCGTGGACGAGGAGATTCCCGAGTCGTGGATCACCTGGCCGGAGGCCACCGAGTAACACCCCCTGACCTGGAAAAAGGAGAGCCGCATCATGAACGCACAGAAATGGCATGGGCATGTCACAGTTAGAGCGGCCGCGATCGTCGGCTGCACCGCGCTCGCGCTGTCCCTGACCGCTACCACCGCCCAGGCCGGTTCGAGTGACCCGGCCCGCCAGGCCCTTCCGGCCAATGACGGATGGGCCTCGTACGGCACCGGCACCACCGGTGGTTCCGCCGCCGACGCCGCACACGTCTACACCGTCACCACCTGGGCCGAGTTCAAGGCCGCGCTCGCCGCCGGGGGCAGCACGCCGAAGATCATCAAGGTGAAGGGCACCATCGACGCGGTGTCGGAGGGGTGTGACGCCCTCGCCGCGCCCGGGTACGACTTCGACGCCTACCTGGCGAAGTACGCGCCGGAGACGTGGGGCCTCGACACCGACCTGAGCGCCGAACCCGACGACAGTCCGGAGGGGCTGCGCCGCGTCTCCGCCGCCAACCAGGACAAGCAGATCAAGGCGAACATCCCCGCCAACACCACGATCATCGGGGTCGGCAAGAGCGCCGGCTTCAAGGGCGCCAGCCTCCAGATCAGGGCCGTGGACAACGTCATCGTCCGCAACCTCGCCTTCGAGAGCCCCGTCGACTGCTTCCCCCAGTGGGACCCCACCGACGGCAGCAAGGGCAACTGGAACTCCGAGTACGACACGGCCGTCGTCTACGGCTCCACCCATGTGTGGCTGGACCACAACACGTTCACCGACGGCAGCCACCCCGACGGCGCGGCCCCCACCTACTTCGGCATGCTCTACCAGCAGCACGACGGCGAGCTGGACGTCGTCCGCGGCTCGAACTACGTCACCGCCTCCTGGAACGTCTTCACCGAGCACGACAAGACGATCCTCATCGGCAACAGCGACAGCGAGTCCACCGCGGCGGGCGACCGGGGCAAGCTCAAGGTGACCTTCCACCACAACCTGTTCTCCAAGCTGGTGGAGCGCGCCCCACGCGTGCGGTTCGGGCAGGTCGACTCCTACAACAACCACTTCGTCGCCGACTCCTCCTACGCCTACAGCTTCGGCATCGGCAAGGAGTCCCAGCTGGTCGCCGAGCACAACGCGTTCACGCTGCCGGCCGGGGTCAGCGCGGCCAAGGTGCTCAAGCGGTGGAACGTCTCGCCGGTCACCGCCGCCGACAACCAGGTCAACGGCAAGCCCGTCGACCTGATCGCCGTGCACAACGCCGAGATCCCCGCCGAGACCCTCGAGTCCGGCGCGGGCTGGACACCGACCCTGCGCACCAAGGTCGACCCGGTCAAGGCCGTCCCCGGCATCGTCGACTGCAACGCGGGCGCCGGCCGACTGCGCTGACGCTCCGCCCACCAGGCCGGGGCGCTGCCGATCCGCACCGCCCCGGCCCCTGTCATCACCCGAGCCGCACCGCGAAGGAACAGCCGCATGTCCTCGCACCTTCCCCGTCCCCTCTCCCGCAGGGGATTCCTCGCCGCGAGCGCCGGGGCGGGCGCCGCGCTCGCCCTCGCGTCGGCCCCCGCGCGAGCCGCCGGCCGGCGGCGCCCGTTCGGCCGGTACGGTTCACCGGCCGCCCGCCTGAGCGCCAAGACGCTGTACGCCGATCCGCACGGCCGGGGCGACCACACCTCCGTCCGCGACGCCGTGGCCGCCACCAGCGGCAGCGGCTGGACGCTGGTCATCGCCCCCGGCACCTACCGGGAGACCGTCGCCGTCGACGCCACCCGCACCGAGGCGACCTGGATCGGCGCCTCCGAGAACCCCCGTGACGTCGTGATCGTGTACGACAACGCGGCCGGCACCCCCAAGCCCGGCGGTGGCACCTACGGCACCACCGGGTCGGCCACCACCACCGTGCAGGCCGACGGCTTCACCGCCCGCTGGATCACCTTCGCCAACGACTGGCTGCGCGCCGACCACCCCGACATCACCGGCACCCAGGCCGTCGCCATCAAGGCCCAGGGCGACCGCTCCGCCTTCCACCACTGCCGCTTCCTCGGTCACCAGGACACCCTGTACGCCGACTCCATGTCCCTGGCCGTGTTCGCCCGGCAGTACTTCTCCCACTGCTACGTCGAGGGCGACGTCGACTTCGTGTTCGGGCGGGCCACCGCGGTCTTCGAGCAGTGCCACTTCCGCACCCTGAACCGCGCCGACCTCGCATCCGCCCCGTACGGCTTCGTCTTCGCGCCCTCCACGGCGGGCGCCAACCCGCTCGGCCACCTCGTGACCAGGAGCCGTGTGTCCAGCGAAGCCCCCGACGCCTTCTACAAGCTGGCCCGCCCCTGGGTGCCCAGCTCCGACACCACCGCCCGTCCCTCGCTCACCGTCCGCGACACGCACCTGGGCCCCGGCATCGACGCGGTCGCGCCCTACACCAACATGTCGAACTCCTTCCCCTGGCAGTCGATGCGGTTCGCCGAGTACCGCAACTCCGGTCCGGGCGCGGAGATCACCGTCCCCGAGAACAGGCCCCAACTCACCCGGGAGCAGGCCGAGTCGGCGACACGCACGGCCTACCTCGGTGACTGGGCCCCGTGGAAGGAGTGCTGACCGTGCTGAGCAGACGCACCCTCCTGACCGGCCTCGCCGCCGCCGGCGGTCTGACGGCTGTCGGGGCCTCGCCGGCCCTCGCGCACGGACGCCGTGTCCTGCACGTCCGCCCTGGCGACTCCGTCCAGGCGGCGGTGGACGCGGTGACCGGCCCGGGCCGGACGATCGTCGTGCACCCGGGGACGTACCGCGAGGTCGTCAAAGTCCCCGCGGAGGCGGGCGAGCTGACGGTGCGCGGTGCCAGTCGCGACCCGCGCGCCGCCGTCATCGTCTTCGACAACGCCAACGGCACCCCGAAGCCCGACGGCTCCGGCACCTACGGCACGGCCGGCTCCGCCACCTTCACCTCGGCGGCGCCCGGGCTGACCGTCCGCGATCTGACGCTGGCCAACGACTGGCTGCGCGCCGACCACCCCGACATCACGGGGACGCAGGCGGTCGCCGCGTACGTGACGGGGGACCGGTCGCGGTTCGAGAACGTGCGGCTGCTGGCCCACCAGGACACCCTGTTCGCGGACACGACCGCGCTGGACGCCTTCGACCGGCAGTACTACCGCCACTGTTACATCGAGGGCGACGTCGACTTCGTCTTCGGCCGGGCGACGGCCGTGTTCGACGCCTGCCACTTCCACACCCTGCAACGGGACGTGACCTTCACGCCCAAGGGCATGGTCTTCGCCCCCGCCACGGCCCGCGCCAACCCATACGGCTTCCTGGCCCTGCGCGGACGCGTGACCTCGGGCGCCGAGGACGCCGCGTACAAGATCGCCCGGCCCTGGGTGCCGTCGTACGAGACCACCGCCTGGCCCTCGCTGGTCGTGCGGGACACCTGGCTCGGCCCGGGCATCGACGCGGTGACCCCGTACACCAACATGCGGGACGCCTATCCGTGGCAGACCATGCGCTTCCGGGAGTACGCCAACTCCGGGCCCGGCGCGGTGGTCTCCGTGCCGGAGAACCGGCCGCAGCTGACGGCCCGGGAGGCCGCCACGCACACCCGGCGGACGTACCTGCGGGACTGGAGGCCGTATGAGTGCCCGTGACCCGGTGGGGCGGCGGGCGTTCGTCGTCGGAGCCGGGGCCGCGCTGTTCACCGGGGGAGCGGTGAGCGGGGCGGAGGCGGGGGTCGTCGACGGGCCGCTGCCCGACTTCCACCCCGCCCTGAAGGCCGAGCTGGACTTCCCGCTCGCCTGGGGACGCTCCCCGATCCGCGACTTCCGTGCCTGGCGCCGGGCCGCCCGCGCCAAGGTCGAGGAACTGCTCGTCGTCGAGCGGGACGACCGCCCCCCGTACGCCCCCGAGTTCGGCGCGCGTTCCGAAGGGGACGGCTGCACGCGGGAGTTGGTCACCCTCTCCCTCACCCGGTACGAACGCGTCCGTGCCGCTCTGCTCACCCCGCACGGCACCGGCCCCTTCCCGGCCGTGCTGCTCCTGCACGACCACGGCGCCCGGTTCGACATCGGCAAGGAGAAGCTGGTCCGGCCCTGGTACGACGACGTCCGGCTCGCCTCCGCGCAGGGCTGGGCGGAGAAGTACTTCAGCGGGCGGTTCGTCGGCGACGAGCTGGCCAGGCGCGGGTATGTGGTCCTCGCCGTGGACGCCCTGGGCTGGGGCGACCGGGGGCCGCTCTCCTACGACCAGCAGCAGGCTCTCGCGAGCAACTTCTTCAACCTCGGGTCCTCCCTGGCCGGGCTGATGGCCCGCGAGGACGTCCGGGCCGCCGGGTTCCTGGCCCGGCTCGACCGCGTCGACCGGCGGCGGGTCGCGGCCCTCGGGTTCTCCATGGGCGCCTTCCGCGCCTGGCAGACCGCCGCGCTCAGCGACGACCTCGCCGCCGCGGCCGCCGTCTGCTGGATGACCGGCCTGAAGGAAATGATGGTTCCCGGCAACAACACCCTGCGCGGGCAGTCGTCGTACTACATGCTCCACCCGGGGCTTCCCCGGTTCCTCGACTTCCCCGACGTGGCGAGCATCGCCGCACCCAGGCCGATGCTGTTCCTCGACGGCGAGCAGGATCCGCTGTTCCCCGCCGAGGGCGTCCGGGCGGCCTACGCCAAGATGCGCGCCGTCTGGCGCTCCCGCCACGCCGAGGAGCGGCTCCGTACCGAGATCTGGCCGGGGCTCGGCCATGTCTTCACGGACCGCATGCAGGACGAGGTCTTCGCCTGGCTCGACTCGGTCCTGTGAACCGTCCCCCACCAGAATGACGAGAGGATCCCCACCTCATGAGCCGCATCAGGAGTTCCCTCACCGCTCTCGCCGTCGTCACCGCCGGCGCCGGCCTCGCCGTGCTCCCCACCCAGGCGCAGGCCGCGACCGTGGTCGTCAGCAACACCACCGACCTGTCCAACGCCATCAAGAACGCCACAGCGGGCACGGTCATCCAGGTGCGCGGCGGCACCTACTACCCGACGGCCACCCTCCAGTCGACGAAGAACGGCACCTCGTCCAGCCCGATCACGCTCGCCGCGTACGGCTCGGAGACCGTGAAGATCGACGGCGGGAGCCTCCCCGACGGCGACTGGATCTTCAAGCTGACCGCCGACTACTGGAACGTCTCCAACATCACCTTCCAGAACTCCCCGGACAGCGCCGTCGTCTGCCAGTCCTGCACCGGCACCAACTGGAACAACATCAAGACCATCAACGGCGGCGACTCCGGCTTCACCCTCACCGGGGACGGGACGGTCAACAACACCGTCCGCAACCTCGACTCCTACGGCCACTACGACCCCGCCAACCACGGCGAGAACGCCGACGGCCTCGCCATCAAGTTCGGGTCGGGCACCGGCAACCTGGTCACCGGCGCCCGCCTCTACAACAACTCCGACGACGGCCTCGACTTCTGGTCCTTCTCGTCGCCGGTGACCATCGAGCACACCTGGTCCATGGGCAACGGCAAGAACCGCTGGGGCGACTCCGCGTTCGCGGGCGACGGCAACGGCTACAAGCTGGGCGGTGACGGCGAGGTCGTCGCGCACGTCATCAACAACTCGGCCGCCTGGGACAACGCGGGCAACGGCTTCACCGAGAACTCCAACAAGGGCGCCATCGTCATCAACCGCACCACCGCCTACGCCAACGCCAAGTGGGGTTACTACTTCGCCACCGGCGCCGCCCGCCTCGGCAAGAACCTCGCCGTGAGCAACAGCGGCGGCCAGGTCAACAAGGGGTCCTCGGTGGTCTCGTCCGGCAACAACTGGGACTCCGGCGTCAGCACGCCCGCCTTCCGGTCGACGGACGCCTCCAGCACGTACAACAACCGCCAGTCGAGTGGTGCGCTGCCCGCCACCACGTTCCTGACCACGGGCAGCACGACCATCGGTGCGACGATGAACTGAGACGTCTCCCGGGGCGCTTGACCCGTTTTTTGCCCGACGGGTCTCGCGCCTGCGAGGGTGACGCGCGTAGAAAACTGTCATGCATAAGTCACTGCGTATCGCGGCGATCGCCGCAGCGTGTGCCGTCGCCGGTGCCGGCCTCTACGGTGCCGGCGCCGCCACGGCCGGCCAGTCCACGGCCAACTCCACCCACGAGCCGTACAACGTCGGGCTCCTGGTGAAGGACATCGACACCTACTACGGCACCACGGCCGACGCGAACGGCGTCTACCAGGCGTCCCCGGACAGCCCGTACGCCAAGGACCTGGCGCGCCTCGACGCCGGCGCCCGCAAGTACATCGACCAGGCGGCCCGCAAGGCCCGCCACCGGCACGAGAAGCCCGCGGTCGTCTTCGACATCGACGACACACTGCTGCTCAGCCTCGACTACGAGAAGCGCTACAACTACACCTACAACGCCGACAGCTGGGCGGCCTACGTGAACCGGGCCGACCGCCCGGCCGTCTTCGGCAGCCCCGAGCTGGTGCGGTACGCCGAGAAGAAGGGCGTCGAGGTCTTCTACAACTCGGGCCTCAGTGAGGCGCAGCGCTCCGCCGCCGTCGCGAACCTGAAGAAGGTCGGCGCCGATGTGAACCTCGACGCCGACCACGTGTTCCTGAAGGACAAGGCGAACCCGCCGTCCTACCTGAGCGCGTGCGCCACGCCGGGTGCCTGGACCTGCACGACGGTGCAGTACAAGTCCGGCACCCGGGCGCACATCGAGGACGACCTCGGGTACGAGATCATCGCCAACTTCGGCGACCAGTACTCCGACCTGGACGGCGGCCACGCCGACCGGACGTACAAGCTGCCGAACCCGACGTACTTCGTCAGCTAGTTCCTGACGGGCCTGATGCCTTCCAGTGTGGGTACGACCGGCTTGATCGTGCCGTCGGCCGCGAACTCCATGCGGTCGATCGTCGTCTCCCGGTGCATGCCGTCGCCGCCCGGCAGGCCGGGGCCGTTCAGGGCGAACCGGTGGTAGACGATGTACCAGTCGTCCGTGCCGGGCGTGTTCACCACGGAGTGGTGGCCGGTGGCGAGGATGCCGTACTCGGGGCGCTTCGACAGGATCGTCCCCCGCTTGGTCCACGGGCCGAGCGGGGACGGTCCCGTCGCATAGGCCACGTGGTAGTTCTCGCTGCGGGTGTCGTCCTCGGACCACATGAAGTAGTACGTGCCGTTTCGCTTGATCACGAAGGAGCCCTCGCGGAAGTTGTCCGGGGTGATGTCCTTCACCTTCGACGCGTCGTACGACACCATGTCGTCGTTCAGCGGGACCACGTAACCGTGCCCGTTGCCCCAGTAGAGGTACGCCTGGCCGTCGTCGTCCGTGAAGACGGCCGGGTCGATCATCTGCCCCTGGAGTGAACCGCCCTTCGCGACCAAGGGCTTGCCCAGCGCGTCCTTGAACGGGCCGGCGGGAGAGTCCGCCACCGCCACGCCGATCTGCTGCTCGGCGCAGAAGTAGAAGTAGTACTTGCCGTCGCGCTCGGCGATCGCCGGGGCCCAGGCGTTCTTGTCGGCCCAGCCCACGTCGGGGCCCAGGTCGAGGATGACGCCGTGGTCCTTCCAGTGGACCAGGTCCTTCGACGAGTACGCCTTGAACCGTGTGCCGCTCCAGCCCTGGAAGCCGTCCGTCGTCGGGTAGATCCAGTACTCGCCGTTCAGGTAGTGCACGTCGGGGTCGGCGTTGAGGCCGGGCAGGATCGGGCTGCGGGTGTGCACCGCCTCGACCGTCCAGGCACGCTTGGTGCCGTCCGAGGCCGTCACGGTGTACGTCTGCGGCTTGCGGAAGTCGCGGCGCGTACCCGACTCGGGGCTCACCTTCGCGCCCTCACCGAGCCAGAGCTTCGGGGCGAGGTGCCGGAGGTCTGCGTCGGGCCGCATGGGCAGCACGACCTTCGAGGCGCTCTCGGTGACGATCGCGTACCCCTTCTGGTCCTTCACCGTCGCGTCCATGACCGACGTGGAGGCGGCGGGGTACGCGGCCAGCAGCCTGTCGTACTCCTCCTGCGTCACCGGGAGAACGGTGCCGTGCCGGGGGCTGGCCGGAAGCTGGTAGTTCGTCGACGGGGTCCACTTGCCCGCGTCGAGGTCGGTGGTCTCGAAGGGGACGTAGCCCCGGCCGCCGTACTCGTCGATGAACAGGTACCACTTCTTCTCGGTGTTCGACTTGAAGACCGTCGGACCCTCACCGCGGTCCATCGCGCCCTTGCCGACGCAGTCCGCGACGAAGTCGTACTTCGTGGAGGTCAGGGACGTCGACTTCTCCGCCGTGATGAACTTCGAGCAGGGCGAGCTGGAGGTGGGGTCGCGCTCGTCCTTGGTGTAGCGGTAGTAGGTGTTCTTGTACTTCACGACCGTGGAGTCGATCACCGAGTAGCCCGGGTCGTCCCAGACCTTCGGCGCGCTGAAGGTGCGGAAGTCCTTCGTGGTCGCGTACAGCATCTTGTTGTACGTCGAGCCGGTGTGGTCGGGGTCGTCGTCGGCGTACAGCTTCGACGCCCAGAAGACGACGTACTGGCCGAGGGAGTCGTCCCAGTAGGCCTCCGGCGCCCAGGTGTTGCCCGCGCTGTCGGGGGAGACCTTCACCAGGCGCTGGTCGGTCCAGTGGACCAGGTCGGTGGACTCCCACACCATGATCGACTTGCTGCCGTGCCGCTGCACCTGGTCCCAGCTGCCGCTGCTGTTCTGGTACATCCTCAGGTCGGTGGCGATCAGGTAGAACTTGTCGCCCTCGGGTGAGCGGATCACGAAGGGGTCGCGCAGCCCCTTCTCCCCGATGGTCGAGGTCAGGACCGGCTTGCCGGCGTTCAGCTCACGCCAGTGCAGGGGGTCGTTGCCGCGGCTCAGCGCATAGCGGATCTGCTCGCCGTCGGCCGTGCCCTCGCCGGTGAAGTAGGCGAAGAGGTAGCCGGCGTACTTGGGGTGGTTCACGGGTGGGGCTCCTGAGTGCGCGGTGCCGGGTGGGGCGGTGAACAGGGTGAGCAGGAGGGCGAGGCAGGCGACGAGCACGACTCTCGGGCGCATGGGCAATCCTGTCGGAGTGTGGGGGATTCTGTTGGACGGTGGGGCGCCTTCGGAGTTTTACGAGCGGGAAACAGCACGTCAACAGGTAGGGGTGGGGCGACGGGCGGCGAAAGTTTCGAGGGTTTTCGGGCGGGACGGCAACTCATCCGGCCACGGCGGCGACTGGAGCGCGTAGCTTCCCCCTAGGAAAGGATCGCCCTGTGCGTCAGAGCACCGGACGCCACCGCAGGACGCGCACGCTCTCCATCGCCGCGGCGGTGGCCCTCTCCTCCGGGGCGGGCGGCGTCTACCTCGGCCTGTCGAACAGCGGTGCCCAGGCCGCCACGACGACGGTCACCGTGTCCAGCACCGCACAGCTGGAGGCGGCCGTGCGCAACGCCACCGCGGGCACCGTCATCCAGGTGCGCGGCGGTACGTACTATCCGACGGCCACCCTCAAGTCGACCGCCAGCGGCACCAGTTCCCAGCGCATCACCCTCCAGGCGCACGGCGGCGAGAAGGTGAGGATCGACGGCTCCAAGCTGGCCGCCGGCTCCTGGCTCACCGGTATCTACGGCAGTTTCTGGACCGTCCAGAACCTCACCTTCCAGAACTCACCGGCCCAGGGTTTCGTCGTCACCTCCTCCACCGGCGGGATCTTCAAGAACCTGGTCACGGCGAACAACGGCGACTCCGGCTTCACCCTGCGCGGCGACAACACGGTCGACAACCTCGTCCAGAACCTCGACAGCCACGGCAACTACGACCCCGCCGGGCACGGTCAGAACGCGGACGGGATCGCCGTCAAGTTCGGCTCGGGGACCGGCAACAAGGTGACCGGGGCCAGGCTGTACAACAACTCCGACGACGGCCTCGACCTCTGGCAGTTCTCCTCCCCGGTCACCATCGAGCACACCTGGGCCTTCGGCAACGGCAGGAACCGCTGGGGCGACTCCGCGTTCGAGGGCAACGGCAACGGGTTCAAGCTGGGCGGGGGAGGGGTGGCCGTCGCTCACATCGTCAACAACAACGCGGCCTGGGACAACACGCTGAACGGCTTCACCGAGAACTCCAACACCGGTGCGGTCGCCCTGAACCGGAACACCGCGTACGCCAACGCCCGGGCGGGCTTCTACTTCGCCACGGGGAAGGCCCGACTGGCTCGCAACCTCGCGGTGAGCAACAAGGGGGGACTGTCGAAGCTGGGCCGCTCGACGGTGTCCGCCGCGAACAACTGGGACGCCGGAGTGAGCACGCCCCCCTTCACCTCGACGGACGCGACGAGCGCGTACGGGGCGCGCAAGGCCGACGGCTCCTTGCCGGCCACCGTGTTCTTGACGACGGGGTCCACGAGCACCGGGTCGCCGATGAAGTGACGGTGCGGATGGAACGCCCCGCCGGTCGTCACCGGCGGGGCGTTCTGGCGCCGACCGAGGGGGGCTCAGGTCGGCTGCTGCCGGCCGAGGGGGGCTCAGGCCGGCAGGTCTGTGGAGAAGGTGTGTCTTCCATGTACGGGAAGAGACGCCAAAAGTGAAGGGATGGTTGTTCCCGAGGCGCGAACTCGTCGACGGTGTCGCGTGTGGTGGGACCTCGCGCCGGTCACTTCCGTTCCAGCGCGGCGAGCCGCAACTCGAGCTGGTCCACCCGGTGTCGTAGCAGGGTGACCTGGGCTTCCAGGCTGACTTCTCGTTCCGCCCGGCGCTGAATGCGCGGTGACACGGCGGCGCGCTGGACCACCGCTTCCAGCTGGACCAGGCGCTGCGGCCCGTTCGGGCCGTCCACCAGCCGGGACTGGATCTCGCCGTTGCGGTACCAGGAGCGCAGGGCCGAGCGGGAAACGCCGGTCTCGGCTTCCGCCTTGGCCAGCGTGACCCAGGGGCTGTCGTCCAGTCGCTCGAACAACTCCAGCTCGTTCTGCCAGCGCGCGAGCCGGTCCTCCCAGTTCGACGGTGTCTCCATCGCACCCTCCCATCAGCATGGTGACCCTGTCAGTAACAGTGTATTGACAGGGTTGGGACCATAGAACCATGACGTTTGAGAGGTTCACAGGGAAAGCCCGCCGGGTGGTCGTCGCGGCCCAGGAGCAGGCGAGGTTGCTCAAGCACGGCCACATCGGCACGGAGCACATCCTGTTGGGGTTGCTCGACGTGCCGGACAGCGAGGCGGCGAAGGTTCTGCACCAGCTCGGGTACGACAAGGAGGCGGCGCAGGCCGATGTCGCCGCGGTGGTCCCGCCCGGCACGGAGGAGCTGAGCGGCCACATCCCGTTCGCGCCGCGCGCGAAGAAGACACTGGACCTTGCCCTGCGCGAGGCCCAGCAGCTGCACCACACCTACATCGGCACGGAACACATCCTGCTCGCCCTGGTCAGGGAAGGCGAGGGCACCGGAGCGAAGGTGCTCGCCGAGCGGATCCGCCCGATCAGCAAGATCCGTGCCGCGGTGTTGGCGTCGGTGGAGGGATCGCAGGACGTCACGGCCGGCCCTTGGCCAGCGGGTACACCCGCCACCGAGGACACCGTGGCCGCGGCAGGCGCGCTGGCCGGTGGCGCACCGGTCGGCAGCCATCACCTGCTCGAGGCGATGCTGCGGGCGGAGAACAGCATGGCGGCCAGGGTGCTGCGCGAACTCGGGGTCGACCCGGACGCGGTCGCCGCCAAGATCGACGAACTGGATCCGGAGACGACCACGGACGCGAACCCGGAGGAAGCCGCCGCGCGCAAGATGGAGATCCGGCTGGTCGACGACGAGGTGCACCTGATCCTGCGGGACCCGGCAACGGTCACGATCGCCAAGAAGGTCACCGAGCTGTCCGGCGGCCCGATCCAGGGCGTCGGGCCGGTCGCCGGCATGTTCCTGCCGCTCTGGCGGTCGACCCACCAACTGCTGCTGCAGATCCAGCGCCTCCTGGAACCGGAACCCGAAGAAGAGGACGGATCCGCCGCGAGCAAGGTGGCCAAGACCGTGCGCACGGTCCTCGCGCCCCGGCTCCGCCGGTGAACCCGTCGACCCCCGATCGCGTTCGGGGCCCCGCCGACGGTGGCATCGCCATCGTGGGAGCCGGCTTGGGCGGCCTGCTCCTCGCCCGTGTGCTGCACAGGAACGGCATCGACGCCGTCGTGTACGAACGTGAATCGTCGCGCGACGCACGCGGTCAGGGCGGCATGCTTGATCTGCACTCCACGACCGGACAGCGGGCGATGCGCGAGGCCGGCCTGCTCGACCAGTTCCATGCGATCGCCCGTCGCGCAGGACAGGACCTGCGCCTTCTCCAGCCGGACGGCACCCTGCTGCTCCAGGAGGACACGCCCGACGACGCCCCGATGGAGCGACCCGAGGCCGACCGTGCCGATCTGCGCACCCTGCTGCTGGACTCCCTCCCCGAACACACGGTGCGCTGGGGGCACACGTTCCAGTCCGCCCGCGACGGCCTGCTGCACTTCGCCGACGGCAGCAGTGCGCCGTACGACCTGCTGGTCGGCGCCGACGGCGCGGACTCCCGGGTCCGCGCGCTGCTCACCGACGCCCGACCGGCGCACACCGGCCAGAACGTCGTCGAGCTCGGCATTCCCGACATCGACCGCACCCGCCCGGACCTCGCGGCGATGGTCGGGCGCGGCAACTACTGGGTGCTCGGCGACGGGCAGTCCCTGTCGGCGCAGCGCAACGGCGACGGCCGCGTACGCGTCTACCTCAGCTTCTACAACACCGCGGAGGACTGGTTCGCGACGAGTGGGATCCCGTTCGGCGACCCGGCCGCCGCCCGGTCGCGGCTGATCGAGCTGTTCACCGGCTGGGACTCACGGTTCACCGCACTGATCGCGGCCTGCGACGACACGGTCCTGCCCCGGTCGATCACCACGCTCCCGGTCGGCCTGAACTGGCCGTCGAGGCCGGGCGTCACGCTGCTCGGCGATGCCGCGCACCTGATGCCGCCGGTGGGGCAGGGCGCCAACATGGCGCTGCTCGACGGCGCCCTGCTCGGCCTCGCGCTGGCCACGCACCCGGACGACTTCCCTGCCGCCGTCAAAGAGTACGAACGCGAGATGTTCGAACGCACCAGCGCTGCCGCTCGGCAGTCAGCGTACGTCCAGGACGTCCTGGAGTCGCCCGACGCCGCCCAGAAAATGCTCGCGTTCTTCCGACCCGGCTGAACACCACGTCGTCGCGGCTGCGCTAGCGTCCGCAGGCATGGCGATCGTTCCACTCGACGCATTACGGTCCCGGATACGCGAGCTTGCGGAGCCGGATGTCCGGGTCCAGCAGGTTCGGGTGCTCACTCCCGCCGCCGACGACCACCTGCTCGGCGTGCGTGTGCCGGTGCTGCGCAAGCTCGCACGGGTGCACCGGACGCTGACGTTGGACGACGTGGACGTGCTGCTGCACAGCCGGGTTCATGAGGAGCGGTTCGCCGGACTCCTGGTCCTGGCCGAACAGGTACGCGCGACGCGCGGCGCGGACCGCGAGGCGCTGGTCGACTTCTATCTGGCGCGCACGGAATGTGTCGACAACTGGGATCTGGTGGACGGCTCGGCGTATGTCGTTCTCGGGCCGTGGCTTCTGGACGATCCCCCGCGCCTCCTGGACGTACTGGACGGGCTGGCTGCTTCGACGTGGCTGTGGGACCGCAGGATCGCGGTGGTCTCCACGCTGGCCCTGATCCGCGAGGGCCGGTTCCAGCCGACGCTTCGCCTCGTCCTGACCCTGCGTCAGGATCCGGAGCCGCTGATCCACAAGGCGCTCGGCTGGATGCTGCGGGAGATCGGCCGCAGGGACGGGCCACTGCTGGTGCGCTTCCTCGACCAGCATCTCGCCGAGCTGCCGCGGATCACGGTCCGCCACGCGACCGAGCGGCTGGCGCCGGGCGATCGCGCGCGCTTCGTGAAGGGGCGGTAGCGGCCGCAACAGCGACCGCGACTCGCCTACTTGTACGTGATGTCGGACGACGAGAACTTGCAGGTCTTCCCGTCCGCGCCCACGCCCAGCTCCGTCGGCTCCTTGCCGGTGTTGTTGCCCTTGAAGCGGACGCAGGTCTTGGTCTTCTTCTTGGGGTCGCCCTGGATGCGGATCTTGGACAGGGTGGCGGTGTCGCCGAAGTTGGAGTTGACGCCGGCGATGGCCTTGAGAGGGGCGACGACGTCGATGTCGCTCAGGACGATGGTGCGCTGGTGCTGGGTCTTGCAGTTGCCGCAGGAGCGGACCAGCTTGCCGGAGTTCTCCACGCGGAAGCCGGTGACGACGAGTTTGCCGGCGCCGTTGAACTGGAGGACCTTGTCGGCACCGTTCTTGGCGCCGCCCCCGACGACCTTGTAGACGGCGGAGGAGGACTTGCCCTTGAAGGTGGCGGCGTCCTCGCCGACGTCCAGCCACCACACGTTCTGGAGGGTGCAGGAGCCCTTGCAGTGGACGCCGTCCGCGCCGGGCGTGCCGATGATCACGTTCTTCAGGACCGCGCCGTCGGCCAGCTCGAAGATCGGGTCCTGGCCCTCCTCCTGGCCGCTGCCGCCCAGTTCGCCCGCGCCGGAGAACTTCTTGAGCTTGCCGTCGTAGGTGCCGGAGACCTTGATCGTCGAGGAGACGGACTTGCTGCCGGAGGCTGTCGGCCAGGCGGACGCGGCGCCGGCCGACGTGAGCATCGTCGTGGTGACGATCGCCGCGCCGGTGATGCCGAGAGCGGCGGAGCCCGCGATCAGCGCACGCCGCTTGGTGACATTGCGACGGTGCCGGACGCGGCGTGGTGCAGGAGCAGTCATGAACCATTTCCTCAAGTGCGGGGTGACTCTTGCGCCTTCTGGTCGCCGCCGGTGAGGAAAGGGTTGCCCCGTCTCCGGAACTTCTTCAGGAGTCGCCGTCGTCGTCGCCCTGCGCCGCGAAGTCGCCGCCCACCGCGCGCTGTTCGCCGTTCGCGGTGGCGGTGATCCCGTAGCTGTCCTTGCGCGCGTCCCGGCCGCCCCGGTCGTGGCTGTACTGCCCCGCGAACACCCACTCGCCCTTCTGGACCGTACGGCCCCCCTTGAGCACCCAGGTGTAGACGAGGAAGCCGTCCTTCTCGCCCACCGTCAGCGTGAAGTCGTCCTCCGGCAGGGAGCGCCAGGCGCCCGCCGACGTAACCCCGCCGGTCTGGGCGACCTTCAACCGCACGGTGAGCGCGGTGAGTTCCTCGGAAGCTTTGAGGGTGATGTTGCTCTGTGCCCAGAAGTCGTTGCTGTGCGGGTCCACCGAGCCGTCCGACCACAGTGGGCCGTCCTCGACCCCGTCCGACGGCGGCAGGGCGGGCGCGGAGGCCGAAGGCCTGGACTCGGGGGTGTGGGACGGCTTCGGGCTCGGCTTCTCGGCGTCCGGCCGGCCACCGGAACTCGGCTTCGGGGACGGGGAGGCGGGCGGGCGGCTGGTCGCCTCGGGTGAGCGCACCGGTGTCGGCGAGGCCTGCACCGTCTGCTGCTGCGGGGGCTCGCCCCTCACCGCCGACGCCACCGCGTACCCGCCGACGGCCAGCATGCCCGCCACCGCGGCCGTCGCGCCCACGATGCGCGCCCAGCCCAGCGCCGCCGGCCGCGTCGCCCGGTGGTCGCGCCGGTCCTGTCCGGTCATGCCGCGCTCGATCCTGGCCAGGATGCGCGCGCGGTCCGGCTCATGGGACCCGGCCGCCTCGTGCAGCCGGGCGCGCAGCTCGTCGTGCACGTCCCGCTGCATCGTCATCGGTCCCTTCCTCCGGCCTCACCGGTGCGCGCCATCGCCGCGTGCACTCTCTGCGGAGCTCTGTCCGTACCGAGCAGCTTCTGCAGCTCGGCCATTCCCTTGGAGGTCTGGCTCTTCACCGTACCGACCGAGATCCCCAGGGCGAGAGCGGTGTCCTTCTCCGAGAGGTCGAAGGCATGTCGCAGCACCACACAGGCCCGTTTGCGGAACGGGAGTCTACGCAGCGCCGACTGGACGTCCACCACGCCCGCGACATCCGGGTTCTCGGTCTTCTCCTCGCGCTGCGACCAGAACAGGGCGATCCGGCGGCGCTCGCGCACGGCGCTGCGGATGCGGGTGCGGGCCAGGTTGGCGACGACGCCACGCGCGTACGCCACCGGATGGTCGGCCGCGCGCACCCGGTCCCAGCGGTTCCACAGGGCCAGCAGGGCGTCCGCCGCCAGATCGTCGGCGGCGTCGGACTCGCCGGTCAACAGGTGGGCGAGACGGGACAGTTCGGCGTAGTGGCGTTCGAAGAAGGCATGGAATTCCACGGAGGCGGCGTCGTCGACGACTGTGCCCACGGGTGACCTCTTCTCGGTGCGACTTCCGGCACCTCGCGGGGTGCCTGTGCGTGTCATGTGAATGACATGAGGACGTCCCGGGGAGGGGCCGGGACGAGATCGGGAAGCGTAGCAGTGATCGTTCACCGGGTTCGTACGGGGCTTCGAACGCCGTATGGTCGCCCGAACCCGATTCCGTAACACGGCGAAAACCTGGAACGGGTTCAACGAGGGAACAATCCAGCCAGCATCCGCACACCGTTAGAGCAGGCAGCGAGGAGCGTCCGTCCATGTCCGAAACGCAGAAGGTGGCCGACCGGTCGAGTGCTTCGCCACCGGCGGTGAACAGCGTCGACCGGTTCTTCAAGATCTCCGAGCGGGGGTCCACCTTCGGCCGGGAGATACGCGGCGGCTTCGCCACGTTCTTCACGATGGCCTACATCCTTGTCCTGAATCCCATCATCCTGGGCAGCGCCAAGGACAAGTTCGGCCACCAGCTCGACGCCGTCCAACTCACCACCGCGACCGCTCTGGTGGCCGCTGTGATGACGATCATCATGGGCGTCGGCGGCAACCTGCCCCTGGCGCTGGCGGCGGGCCTCGGACTGAACGCCGTCGTCGCCTTCCAGATCGCCCCCCTGATGAGCTGGGACGACGCGATGGGCCTCATCGTCGTCGAGGGTCTGCTGATCTGTGTGCTGGTGGTGACCGGTCTGCGCGAGGCCGTCATGCACGCCATCCCGCAGCCGCTGAAGCAGGCGATCAGCGTCGGCATCGGCCTGTTCATCGCCTTCATCGGCTTCGTCGACGCCGGTTTCGTCAGCCGTATCCCCGACGCGGCCAACACCACGGTGCCGGTGCAGCTCGGCGGTACCGGCACCCTCGCCGGGTGGCCGATCCTGGTGTTCTGCCTCGGTGTGCTGCTGACCATCGGGCTGCTCGCCCGCAAGGTGAAGGGCGCCATCCTCATCAGCATCGTGACGATGACGGTCGTGGCGATCGTCATCAACTCCATCGCCGACATCAAGACCTGGGGCCTGACCACCCCGGCCTGGCCCGACAAGGTCGTCGACGCCCCCGACTTCGGACTCATCGGCCACTTCAGCCTGTTCGGCGCCTTCAGCGAGACCAGCGCCATCACCGTCGTGCTGCTGATCTTCACGCTGATCCTGTCCGACTTCTTCGACACCATGGGCACCGTCGTCGGCATCAGCGCGGAGGCGGGCCTGCTGGACGAGAAGGGCCAGGTGCCCAACCTGGGCCGTGTGCTGCTCATCGACGGCGCCGCCGCGGTCGCCGGCGGGGCGTCCTCCGCCTCCTCCGCGACCTCCTACATCGAGTCCGCGGCCGGTGTCGGCGAGGGCTCACGCACCGGCTTCTCCAACCTGGTCACCGGCGGCCTCTTCGCCCTCGCCCTGTTCCTCACCCCGCTGCTCACCATCGTCCCGCTCCAGGCCGCGGCCCCCGCGCTCGTCGCCGTCGGCTTCCTGATGATGACCCAGGTCAAGAGCATCGACTGGGACAAGTACGAGATCGCCATCCCGGCGTTCCTCACCATCGCCGTGATGCCGTTCACCTACTCGATCACCAACGGCATCGGCGCGGGCTTCCTCGCCTACGTCGTGATCAAGACGGTCCTCGGCAGGGCGAAGGAGGTCCACTGGCTGCTGTGGGGGGCGTCGGCACTGTTCCTGGTGTACTTCGCGATCGACCCGATCGAGCAGATTCTCGGCGTCAAGTGAAATGAGGGGACGGCCCGTTCGGACCGTCCCCTCACCCGTGGCTGCTCGCGCGCCGCGTTACTTGAGCGCCGCCTCCATCGTCGCCTTCGCGACCGGGGCGGCGAGGCCGTTGCCGCTGACCTCGGAGCGCGCCGCGTTGGACTGCTCCACGATCACCGCCACGGCGACCTCCTTGTCGCCGGCCTTCGCATACGACGTGAACCACGCGTACGGCGTCTGGCTGTTGTTCTCGCCGTGCTGGGCCGTACCGGTCTTGCCGCCGACCGTCGCCCCGGAGATCTTCGCGTTGGTGCCGGTGCCCTTCTCGACGACCGTCTGCATCGCCGACTCCAGCTGCTCGGCGGTCGAGGAGCTGACGATCTCCTTCGTGGTGGTGTCGTCGTCGTAGTCCTTCAGGACGTCACCACCGCCGTCGGTGATCTGGGACACCATGTGCGGCGAGACCAGCTTGCCGCCGTTGGCTATCGCCGCCGACACCATCGCCATCTGGAGCGGGGTCGCCGTGACGTCGAACTGGCCGATGCCGCTGAGGGCCGTCTGCGCGCCGTCCATGTCCGAGGGGTACAGGCTCGTGTAGGCGCGCACCGGTACGTCCTGGGCGTCGTCGTTGAAGCCGAACTTGTCGGCCATCGCCCTCACCTTGTCCTGCCCCAGGTCGACGGCCATCTTGCCGAAGACGTTGTTGCACGAGTACTGCAGGGCGGTGCGGATGGAGGCGTTGGCGCAGGGGGCGTTGGGGTTCTCGTTGCCCAGGTCGTTGGTGGAGCCCGGCAGCGGGTACGGGTCGGGGCTCTTCGTCTTCTCGTCCACCGACGAGTACAGCCCGTCCTCCAGCGCGGCCGCCGCCACGACCAGCTTGAACGTCGAGCCCGGCGGCAGCGGCTGCCGCAACGCCCGGTTGGTCAGCGGCTTCTCGGGGTCCTTGGTGAGCTTCGTCCACGCCTTGCCGGCGGTGTTGGCGTCGGTCAGCGACGACGGGTCGTACGACGGCGTGGACACCACCGCGAGGATCCTGCCGGTCTTCGGGTCGACGGCGACGGCCGCGCCCTTCTTGTCACCGAGCGCGTTGTACGCCGCCTTCTGCACGTCCGGGTCGATCGTCGTGATGACGTTGCCCGGGTCGGCCCGCTTGTTGGTGACCGTGTCCATCACGGTCTTCAGGCGCGTGTCCGTGCCGTTGAGGAGGTCGGCGTAGATGCCCTCCAACTGGGTCGGCGCGTAGGCCTGGGAGGCGTAGCCGGTCACCGCCGCGTACAACGCGCCGTTCGTGTACGTGCGTTTGTACGCGAGGTCGCTGCTCCCCGACCGGGTCGAGCCGGTGACGGCCTTGCCGGCCACGATGATGTTCCCGAGCGGCTCCGCGTACGTCTCGATCGCGTTGCGCCGGTTGTCCTTGTCGTCTGCGAGAGCCGTGCCGTCGTAGAACTGCACCCATGTGGCCCTGACCAGCAGCGCGAACACGAGGAGCAGCGCGAAGACGGACGCCCGCCTGATCGTCTTGTTCATCCCGGTCATAAAGACGTTCGACGTGGAGTGGATCGTTCCCATGCGGCCGGATTTCTCATCCTGCGTTCATGAAACCCGCCAGGGGGACGGTGGGGAACTGGCGGCGAGCGCCTCACCGCTCCAGCGTCAGCACGACCTCGTCGATCTCCTCGCCGCGGGCGTTGGCGAAGCCCCGGGCGGTCGCGCTGACGCGGAAGCCGCACTTCTGCAGGACGCGCAGGGAGCCCTCGTTGTCGGCGGCGGTGCGGGCGTAGAGGGGACGGTCGGGGGCTTCGGCGAGGAGGCCGCGCAGGGCGGCTGTCGCGACACCGCGGCCCCAGTAGGCGCGGTCGACCCAGTACGTGACCTCGCGCTCGCCCGGCTCCCCGTACACGGCCGCGCTGCCGACCACGTCACCGTCCGCCAGGACGGTCCGCGCGACGTCGCCGGAGGAGCGGATGCGTTTCCAGAGGGCGTCGAAGGCGTCCCAGTCGGTGGGATCCTCGACGGTGAAGGCCGCCATCCGGGCGGCCTCCGGGTCGTTCAACTGCCGGAAGAACACCGGCAGGTCGCTGTCGTGGACCTCTCGCAGTACCACCTGCACCGTTCACAGCCTCCGGGTCGCCAACGTCAGCCGGTCACGCGCGTCGAACAGCGCGTCCTTCACCATCTGCTCATGGGCGGGCGTGAGTCTCGCCACCGGCACCGAGCAGCTGATCGCGTCACGGGCCGGAGTGCGGTACGGAATCGCCACCCCGAAGCAGCGCAGGCCCAACGTGTTCTCCTCGCGGTCCACGGCGAAACCCTGGTCCCGCACCTGGCGCAGCTCCTCGATGAGCTTCTCCCGGTCCGTGATGGTGTGCTCGGTGAGGGCCGGCAGCGTCTCCGGCAGCATCTTGCGGACCTGCTCGTCGGAGTAGGTGCTCAGCAGCGCCTTGCCCAGCGAGGTCGAGTGCGCGGGCAGCCGGCGGCCCACACGGGTGAAGGGGCGCAGGTAGTGCTGGGACTGGCGGGTGGCGAGGTAGACGACGTTCGTGCCGTCCAGCCGGGCCAGGTGGATCGTCTCCGTCGTGTCGTCCGACAGCCGGTCCAGCGTCGGGCGGGCCGCCGCGACCACCTCGTCCCCGTCGATGTACGAGGTGCCCACGAGCAGGGCCCGTACGCCGATGCCGTACCGGGTGCCCGTCGCGTCGGTCTCCACCCAGCCCAGCTCCACGAGCGTGCGCAGTAGCATGTAGAGGCTGGACTTGGGATACCCGACGGCCTCCTGGACCGCCGCGAGGGAGTGCATACCGGGGCGGCCGGCGAAGTATTCGAGCAGCTCAACCGTCCGCACCGCGGACTTGACCTGCGCTCCGCCCCCCGTCTCGCCTGCCGACATCGCCCTTGACCCCTTCGTTCGACGGGAAATAGTCTCCGAGCACATCATTCATCATCAGAGACGGCGTTCAGTATATCGAACGACCCTGGTGGTGACGTAAGTAGTACTGCGGCATTACATGTGGAGGGACCCGCGGTGGCAGCAGCACCAGTCTGGAGTGTCGACCCCCGTACCGGGAAGCAGCGTGAACAGGTTGCGGTGGAGGCCACAGCCCAGGAGGTGGACGCCACCGTCCGCGCCGCGCACGACACGCGCGGGGCGCTCGCCGACCGCACCGTCCGCGCCGCCTTCCTGCGCGGCGCGGCGGCCGAGCTCGAGGCCTCCAAGGAGCACCTCGTCGAGGTCGCCGACGCCGAGACCGCGCTCGGCCCGGTCCGCCTGAACGGCGAGCTCGCCCGCACCTGCTTCCAGCTGCGGGCCTTCGCCGACATCGTCGACGAGGGCGCCTTCCTCGACGTCGTCATCAACCACCCCGACGACACCGCCACCCCGCCCATCCCGGACCTGCGCCGCTACAAGGTGCCGCTGGGTGTCGTCGCCGTCTACTCGGCGTCCAACTTCCCCTTCGCCTTCTCCGTCGCCGGCGGTGACACCGCGAGCGCTCTGGCGGCCGGCAACCCGGTCGTCGTCAAGGCCCACCCCGACCACCCGGCCCTGTCCGAGCTGGTCGCCAGCGTCCTGCGCCGCGCCGCCGCCGCACACGACATCCCCGCGGGCGTCGTCGGCCTCGTGCACGGCTTCGAGGCGGGCATCGAGCTCATCAAGCACCCGCTGATCGCCGCGGCGGGCTTCACCGGTTCGGTACGCGGTGGCCGGGCGCTGTTCGACGCGGCGGCCGCGCGTCCGGTGCCGATCCCGTTCCACGGTGAGCTCGGCTCCCTCAACCCCGTCGTCGTCACCGAGGCGGCTGCGGCCGAGCGTGCGGAGGCGATCGGCCAGGGGCTCGCCGGCTCGATGACGCTGGGCGTCGGCCAGTTCTGCGTGAAGCCCGGGCTCGTGCTCGTGCCCTCGGGCGAGGCCGGTGACGGACTGGTCAAGTCGCTGACGGACGCCGTCAGCGACACCGACGCGGGGGTCCTCCTCGATCACCGGATGCGGGACAACTTCGTCGCCGGGGTCGCCGAGCGAGCGGAGCTCTCCGACGTCGAGACGCCGGTGACGCCGGGTTCGGGCGGCGAGCACACGGTCAGCGCGGGGTTCCTCACGGTTCCGGCGGAGAAGCTGGCGACTGCGGGTGAGCACGATCTGCTGCTCGAGGAGTGCTTCGGTCCTGTCACCGTCGTCGTTCGCTACGACGACGAGGCCCAGGCCAAGAGCGTGCTGGACCGGCTTCCCGGCAACCTCACCGCGACGGTGCATCTGTCCGCCGACGAGGCGGCGGGGAAGGGGCGTGGAGCCGAGATCCTCGCGGAGCTGACGCCGCTCGCTGGGCGCGTACTCGTGAACGGGTGGCCGACAGGTGTTGCTGTGGCGCCGGCCCAGCACCACGGGGGGCCGTACCCGGCGACGACGTCCACGTCCACGTCCGTGGGTGGGACGGCTATCGAGCGGTGGCTGCGGCCGGTTGCTTATCAGGGGGCGCCTGAGGCGCTGCTTCCGCAGGAGCTGCGGGACGAGAACCCGCTGGGGCTGCCTCGTCGGTTCAACGGGCGTCTGGAGCGGTAGCGCCATAGGGGTGCGGTGGATTGCGGGCTGCGGGCTGCGGGTTGTCTGTGGCTGATCGCGCAGTTCCCCGCGCCCCTGAGTCCGTACACCGAACCTGAGACGATGAGGCAATGGACTTCGAACTTTCCGAACTGCCTTTCCCTCTGCGTACTTACGGGCCCGACGGCAACTGGTCCTATGAGGACGGGGTGCTCAGCGGGTGGGCAGGGGCCCGGCAGGATCGTTTTGTGCCGCCCACCGGGGAGGGGCTGGATCCCGCCTCCGACGCGCCGCGGCTGCTGGGGGCGCCCGAAGGGGACTTCCAGCTGATCGCGCGGGTGACCGTGGGGTTCGGTGCGGCGTTCGACGCCGGGGTGCTGTACGTGCATGTCGGGGAGCGGGCCTGGGCGAAGTTCTGCTTGGAGTACTCGCCGGATGTGCCGACGGTGTGCACGGTGGTCACCCGGGGGCACTCCGACGACGCCAACTCCTTCACCGTGGAGGGGAGTTCGGTCTGGCTGCGAGTCAGTCGGACCGGGCGGGCCTTCGCGTTCCACGCCTCGCGGGACGGGGAGAAGTGGACCTTCGTCCGGCTGTTCACGCTGGGCGACGAGAAGGAGACGGGGGCGGCGCTGGTGGGCTTCATGGCGCAGTCGCCGATGGGGGCGGGGTGTGTGGTCACCTACGACCACATCGAGTTCCGGCCGAACTGGCCGCGCGACCTGAGAGACGGAAGCTGAGAAACCAGGTCACCCCGAACAGGGTGGCGGCGGTGGCCAGACACACGCGCATGCCCGTGACGAAGGTGCCGGAGACCAGCGCCCCGAAGACGGCGATGGCCAGGCCGCCGGCCACTTGGCGCGCCGCGTTGAGGACGCCGGCCGCCAGGCCGGCGCGCTCACCGGGCACCGCGTCCATCATCAAGGCGGTCAGCGGCGGCACGGTCAGGCCGCAGCCCAGCGCCAGCGGGACGAACAGCGCGGCCACCACGGCGGGGGACGTGTCGGCGTCGACGTGGAGCAGGGCGAGCAGGCCCGCGGCGGCGAGGCCCTGACCGAGGAGCATCGGCAGGCGCGGGCCGTGGCGGCCGGCCAGCTTGCCCGACAGCACGTTGGTCACTCCGATCAGCGCCGTCATCGGCAGGAAGACCAGCCCGGTGTGCAGGGCGGAGCGGCCCTGTACCTGCTGGAAGAAGAGCGAGAAGACGAACACCACGCCGTAGAAGGCCACGCTGCACGCGGCGCCCGCCGCGACCGACGCGGTCACCTCCCGGCTGCGGAACAACTCCAGCGGGACCACCGGGTTCGGCTGCCGCGCCTCGATACGCAGGAACGCGGCCCCCGCGACAGCGGCCACGACGGCGGTGGCCCAGCCCGCGGGGCCGCGCTCGATCACCGCGAAGGCCAGCGCGGTGAGAGCCAGCGCGGCCGTCGCCTGGCCGGGCAGGTCCAGGGGCGCCGGGCGGCGCTCGGAGCGGGGCGCGCGCAGCAGCAGGGCGAGGGCCACGGCGCCCAGGGGCAGGTTGATGAAGAAGACGCCCCGCCAGTCCCAGGCCGTCGTGAGCGCACCGCCCGCCACCGGCCCCAGGGCCACCGCCACCGAACCGCCCGCCGTCCACACGGCCGTCGCCCGGGCCCGGCGGGCCGGATCCGGGTACGCCTGCCGCACCAGCGCCAGTGACGCCGGGAGGACGACGGCCGCCGCGAGCCCCTGCACGGTGCGGGCCGCGATCAGGGCCGGCAGGTTCGGTGCGAGGCCGCAGGCCGCCGAGGCGAGCGTGAAGAGCGCGATGCCGATCGCGTAGGCGCGGCTGGCCCTGGCCCGGTCCGAGAAGGCGCCGGTGGAGAGCATCAGGGACGCGAAGGCGAGGGTGTACGCGTCCACCACCCACTGCAGGCCCGATATCCCGCCACCCAGCGCCGAGCCGATCGACGGCAGTGCCACGTTCACCACGGAGGCGTCAAGGGTGATCAGGGCGAAGCCCAGGAGGGCGGCGGTGAGGGTGAGAGCGGGGGAGGATCCCGGCCGGCGTCTCCCGTCGGCCAGTTGTGTGTTCCGCGTGAGGGGATCCGTGGTCGTGCCTCCATGCCGGGGAACATCGGCGGCCCTCCCTCCACCGTATCGCCGGAACCGGGGGCGGCCCGGGTCGCGTCATCCGTTGCATGATCAATGAGCGAGTGACCGGAAGCCGAGTGATCCGCAGCGCCCTGCCCGCCGAGGCGGAGGCCGTCGCCGCGCTGCACGCGCGGGCCCGGGCGACGTACTACCCGGACGGCCTCCCCGACGACGGCATCGACTGGGTCGCGGGCTGGCGCGCGGCCGTGGCACGGCCCGACGGCCATGTGCTCTGCGTCGTCGAGCGGAGCCGGATCGTCGGGCTCGCCTCGTTCCGCACCCCCGAGGGCGCCCCCGCGGACACGGTCAAACTGTTCCAGTTCCACGTCGACCCCGACCACTGGCGCGGCGGCATCGGTACGGCCCTGCACGCGGCCTGCGTGGAGCAGTGGCAGGCCGACGGCCGGCGGAACGCCGTCCTCGACGTGCACGTCGACAACCGGCGGGCCCAGGCGTTCTACACCCGCCTGGGGTGGGAGCCGGACCCGGAGAACCCGCCCGCGGAAGGAGACCACCACCTCTACCTGCGCTACCGGGTCACCGGGGAATGAACCGGGGAGTGAACCGGGAATGAAAGCGGCTGCTTGAACGTTCATGCACCCGGCGGAGGGAGTCTCCGCACCCCGCACGACCCTGGAGAGAGCCGACACCATGCGCGTCGAGATCTGGAGCGACATCGCCTGTCCCTGGTGCTACGTGGGCAAGGCCCGCTTCGAGAAGGCGCTCGAGGCCTTCCCGCACCGCGACGACGTCGAGGTGGTGCACCGCTCCTTCGAGCTGGACCCGGGCCGCGCCAAGGGTGACGTCCAGCCCGTGATCACCATGCTCACCAGGAAGTACGGGATGAGCGAGGCGCAGGCCCAGGCCGGTGAGGACAACCTGGGCGCGCAGGCCGCCGCCGAGGGCCTCGACTACCGCACCCGGGACCGCGACCACGGCAACACCTTCGACATGCACCGCCTGCTGCACCTCGCCAAGGAACAGGGGCGGCAGGACGAACTGATCCAGATCCTGTACCGCGCGAACTTCGCCGAGGAGCGGTCGCTGTTCACCGAGGGCGACGAGCGGCTCGTGGAGCTGGCGGTCGAGGCCGGTCTGGACGCCGAGGCCGTCCGCAAGGTCCTCGCCGACCCGGACGCCTACGCCGACGAGGTCCGCGCCGACGAGCGCGAGGCGGCCGAGCTCGGCGCGAACGGCGTGCCGTTCTTCGTCCTCGACCGCAAGTACGGCGTCTCCGGCGCACAGCCCGCCGAGGTCTTCGCCCAGGCACTCACCCAGGCCTGGGGCGAACGCTCGCCGCTGAAGCTGCTCGACGAGGGCGGCGCCGAGGCGTGCGGCCCGGACGGATGCGCGGTGCCGCAGCAGGGCTGAGCCGGAAAGGCGCAGGTCGGGGCGGATCCATAAGCGTTCGTTGGGGGAATTGCGCAGAAATTTGCAATGGACCAACAGGTCTCCGGGGCCCACAGTGGACCCATGGAGACCTTCGAGACCCTCGTCCGCGCCGAGTTCGCCCCGAAGAACACCTACCTCAACACCGCGAGCAACGGCCTGCTCCCGGCCCGCACCGTCACCGCCCTGCACGAGGCGGCGCTGCTGCGGGCCGAGGGCAGGCCGCTGACCGAGCTGTTCGAGGACGTGGAGGCCTGCCGGGCCGCGTACGCCCGGCTCGCCGGCGTCCCGGCCACCCGGGTGGCGGTCGGCGCGTCCGTCGCCGCGCACACGGGCGTCATCGCCACCTCGCTGCCCGCGGGCGCCGAAGTCCTCACGGCGGAGGACGACTTCACCTCCGTACTGAACCCGTTCCACGTCCGCGGCGACCTCAAGGTCCGCACGGTGCCGCTGGAGCGGATCGCCGAGTCCGTCCGCCCCGGCACGGCACTCGTCGCGGTCAGTGCCGCCCAGTCCGCGGACGGCCGGATCGCCGACCTGCCCGCCCTGCGCGAGGCGGCGCGGGCGCACGGGGCGCGCACCTACGTCGACTTCTCCCAGGCCGCCGGCTGGCTGCCGATGGACGCCGACGCCTACGACTACACCGCGTCCGTCTCCTTCAAGTGGCTGATGGGCCCGCACGGCGCGGCCTTCCTGGTGGTCCCGGAGGACTTCGGCGGGCTGACGCCCGTGCTCGCCGGGTGGGTCGCCGCCGAGCGGCCCTGGGACAGCTGCTACGGGCCCGTGGCCGAACTCGCCCACTCCGCACGGCGGTTCGACCTCACCCACGCCCTGTTCACCTTCTCGGGACTGCGTCGCTCCCTCGATCTGATCGAGGAGCTCGGCGTGGACGCCGTGCGCGCCCACGACGTCTCCCTCGCCGACCGCTTCCGGGCGGGACTCGCCACGCTCGGCCACGAGCCCGTGCCCGCCCCCGGTTCGGCGATCGTCTCCGTGCCCGGACTCGGCCAGCGGCAGCCGGAGTTGGGCGAGGCCGGCATCCAGGTCTCCAACCGCGCGGGCAACCTGCGCGCGGCCTTCCACCTGTACAACACGGCCGCGGACGTGGACCGGCTGCTGGACGTGCTGGCGGGCTGAACACACGGAAGCGGGCGGTGTCACCGGCCTTCCGGTGACACCGCCCGCACCCCGGGGTCAGCTCAGGGTCACTTCACCGGAGTGAAGTCCCGCGCCCCGATACTGTGTCTCCCGGGGGGGGGCAACCCCCGGACCCCCGGCCGAGTTCGCTCACTTCACCGGAGTGAAATCCCGCGCCCCGATGAACTCCGGCCGCCGTACGGGAGCCGAGAACGGCTCCACGGCCTCGTTCTCCACGCTGTTGAACACGATGAAGACGTTGCTGCGCGGGAACGGGGTGATGTTGTCGCCCGACCCGTGCATGGCGTTGCAGTCGAACCAGGTCGCCGAACCGGCCCTGCCCGTGAAGAGCCTGATGCCGTACTCGGACGCCATCTTGGTCAGCGCCTCGTCCGACGGCGTACCGGCGTCCTGCATCTGCAGCGACTTCTTGTAGTTGTCCTTCGGCGTCTCACCCGCGCACCCGAGGAAGGTCCGGTGCGAGCCGGGCATGATCATCAGCCCGCCGTTGGTGTCGTAGTTCTCGGTCAGCGCGATCGAGACGGACACCGTGCGCATGTTCGGCAGGCCGTCCTCGGCGTGCCAGGTCTCGAAGTCCGAGTGCCAGTAGAAGCCGGAGGCGCCGAAGCCGGGCTTGACGTTGATCCGCGACTGGTGGACGTACACGTCCGAGCCGAGGATCTGCCGGGCCCGTCCGACGACCCGCTCGTCGCGCACCAGCTGGGCGAACAGCTGGCTGATCTTGTGGACCTCGAAGACCGAGCGGATCTCCTTGGACTTCGGCTCGATGATCGACCGCTCGTCGGCGCGGATCTCCGGATCGGCGACCAGCCGGTTCAGCTCGTCCCGGTAGACGGCGACCTCGTCGTCCGTGATGAGCTGCTCGACGGCGAGGAAGCCGTCCCGCTCGTACGCCTCCAGGTCACCGGCGGCGATCGGACCGGGCGTGCCCGGCGCGCCCCAGACGACCGGGTCCTGCCGGGGCACGGACACCTCGGTGGCTCCGCGGCTGGGGTACAGATCAGTGGCGATGGTCGTGGTCATGATCCTTCACACCTCCTCGGGTTCGGTGAGCAGCGGGTAGACGCCGTTCTCGTCGTGGTCCTCCCGTCCGGTCACGGGCGGGTTGAACACGCAGATGCAGCGGAAGTCCTCCTTGATGCGCAGCGTGTGCCGCTCGTGCCCGTCGAGGAGGTACATGGTGCCGGGCGTGATGGTGTGCGCCTGCCCGGTCTCGTGGTCGGTCAGCTCGGCCTCGCCCTCGACACAGACGACGGCCTCGATGTGGTTGGCGTACCACATGGATGTCTCGGTCCCGGCGTACAGAACCGTCTCGTGCAGCGAGAAGCCGACCCTCTCCTTGGCGAGCACGATGCGTTTGCTCTCCCAGGTGCCGGACGCCGACCTCACATGCCGGTCGGTTCCTTCGATGTCCTTGAACGAACGGACGATCACGGGGTGCGATGCCTCCTCGTTAGTGGGTTTCCCGTACGGCGCGGGCGAGGACGCGCATGCCCTCGTCCAGCTCCTCGGGCGTGATGGTCAGGGCCGGGAGCAGCTTGAGGACCTCGCTCTCCGGACCCGAGGTCTCGACCAGGAGCCCGAGCTCGAAGGCGCGCTTGGCGACGCGCCCCGCGCGGTCCTTGTCGTGGAACTCCATGCCCCAGACCAGGCCGCGGCCGCGGTACTCCTTGACGTCGGCCAGGTTCTCCTCGGTGATCGAGATGAGCCCCTGCTCGACCTGCTCACCGCGCGCCTGCGTCTGCTTCTCCATGGCGGAGCCGTCGGCCCAGTACGTCTCCAGGGCGGCGGTGGCGGTGACGAACGCCGGGTTGTTGCCGCGGAAGGTGCCGTTGTGCTCGCCCGGCTCCCAGACGTCCAGCTCGGGCTTGAACAGGCACAGCGACATGGGCAGTCCGTAGCCGCTGATGGACTTGGACACGGTGACGATGTCGGGCACGATCCCCGCCTCCTCGAAGGAGAAGAAGGCGCCCGTACGACCGCAGCCCATCTGGATGTCGTCGACGATCAGCAGCATGTCCTGGCGCTCGCACAGCTCGGACAGCGCACGCAGCCACTCCGGGCGCGCGACGTTGATGCCGCCCTCGCCCTGCACGGTCTCGACGATCACGGCGGCGGGCTTGTTCAGGCCCGAGCCCTGGTCCTCCAGGAGCCGCTCGAACCAGAGGAAGTCCTCCACCGTGCCGTCGAAGTAGTTGTCGAACGGCATCGGGGTGCCGTGCACGAGCGGGATGCCCGCGCCGGCGCGCTTGAAGGCGTTGCCGGTGACGGCCAGCGAGCCCAGCGACATGCCGTGGAAGGCGTTGGTGAACGACACGATGGCCTCGCGGCCCTTCACCTTCCGCGCCAGCTTCAGCGCGGCCTCCACGGCGTTGGTGCCGGTCGGACCCGGGAACATGACCTTGTACGGCAGGTCGCGCGGCCGCAGCACGAGGTCCTGGAAGGTCTGCAGGAACGACCGCTTGGCCACGGTCGACATGTCCAGGCCGTGGGTGACCCCGTCCCGCAGCAGGTAGTCGACCAACGCCCGTTTCAGCACGGGGTTGTTGTGGCCGTAGTTGAGTGATCCGGCGCCGGCGAAGAAGTCGAGGTAGGTGTGGCCGTCCTCGTCGTACATGCGGCTGCCGCTGGCACGGTCGAAGACGGTGGGCCAGCCGCGGCAGTAGCTGCGCACCTCGGACTCCACGGTTTCGAAGACGCTGAGGTCGGGCTGGGTGATGGTCACGGCGAATCGCTCCTCAATGCGACGGGCGGCTGTCAACTGGTGGGGGCCAACGGGCCGATCTGGTACAGGACTTCGGGATCGTGCGGGCCGTCCGGGAACTGCTCCCGGTCGAACAGGACCGTCCGCTCGACGACGGCGCCGTGCCGGGCGGCGAACGACGTGAACAGGCGCTCGGAGGCGGTGTTGCCCGGCGTGATCGTCGTTTCGACGGACGTCACACCGTGTTCGGCCATGACGCGCGCGGTCACCCCGTCGAGCAGTCGGGCGGCTAGCCCCCGCCCCCGCTGCGCGGCGTCGACGGCGACCTGCCACACGAGGAGGGTCCCGGGACGCTCCGGACGCAGGTAGCCGGTGAGGAAGCCGACGGGCTCGCCGTCGGCCCCGCGGGCCACCACCGACGTACCGGCGAAGTCGCGACACCACAGCAGATAGCTGTAGGAGGAGTTCAGGTCGAGAGAACCGGACTCCTTGGCAATCCGCCAGAGCGCGGCCCCGTCGGCCACCGTCGGGTGGTCTATGAGTAGGTCTGCTGGTGCGGCAGTCATGCAAATTGAATTTACCCAGGGAAATTCAAAATTGCATTGCCGTTCGGGGTTACGTGCGGAGGGTTCATGTGTTATCGCGCGTGCGGGAGCGTGCGCACGGGAATGTGGAGTATGCCCGAGTTTGTTCGCACCAAAAGGCACAAAATGCCTCACCTGTGGAACGCGTCACAGGAGTGCAACCCTCACGGAATCTGCCCGAAACGCCCCACTCGGCGTTCGCAGAATCTTTGCGTTTAGGTACAGGGAAAGCGGGCAGAAGAATACGGGAAGCTACCCCTGTAAAGAATTCCAGAATTACTTTCTATTTAGGCTCCGGTAACTCCGTCGATGCGTTCTCGAAGGATGTCCGCGTGACCGTTGTGCCGGGCGTACTCCTCGATCAGATGAATGAGCACCCAGCGCAGACTGACCTCGAGACCGGCCATCGGGCCGTCGGCGATCCGCCCGGAGTCCTCCAGCGACCGCCCGGCACACAGCTCCCGCCCCCGCGCGACCTCCCGCCGCCAGACCGCCAGCGCCTCGTCGAGCCCCCGCCCGGGCGCGAGCGCGTACCCGGTCTCCTCCTCGAACAACGGCGGTACGTCCAGCCCGGCGAACGCCCGCTGGAACCAGTTCCGCTCGACCTCGGCGAGGTGCTGCACCAGCCCGAGCAGCGTCAGCCCCGATGGTTCGGCGGACGCCAGCCGGACCTGGGCGTCGTCCAGCCCACGGCACTTGAGCTCCAGCGTGGCGCGATGGAAGTCGAGCCAGCTCTCGAGCATGGGGCGCTCGTCGCCGGTCATCAGGGGGATGGGGCGGCCGTCGGGGAGGGTTCCGGGAGTCTCGGTGGGCATGGGGCGAGCATCCCAGGACCCACTGACAGCGGTGCCGGGTTCAGCTGCGGGCGGACCTCACCGCCACGCGTCCTCGACCGCCCCGAGTGCCGCGCCCAGGTCCACCACCAGTCCCTTGCCGGCGAGTGCCCCGCCCAGCGCCGCCAGGCAGCTGCGTACCGCACCCGGTGTCGCGTCCGGGCCGTAGTGGTTGACGCGGATCATCTCCTGGGCCAGGGCACCCCCGCCCGCGGCCAGCGGCAGTGCCGGGTCGGCCTCCAGGGCCCGGGCCACCAGCTCCGAGGCCACGACCCCCGACGGGGTGCGCAGCGTGGTGGCGACGGGGGCCGCGTCCCGCGCCTCGTGCACGTACGGTTCGAGTCCGCCCAGGGCCACCGCCCCCGCTCGCGTGCCCGCCGCGGCGCGCGCGTGCCGGGCCATCACCGCGTCCAGGCCGGCCGCCTCGATCCGCTCGACGCACGCCTCCAGCCCCAGCATCTCCAGCTGGGCCGGCGCGTGCGGCAGGGCCGTGCGGCCGCCGTCGATCCAGCGCTGCTTCCAGTCCAGGAGGGAGAGGTACGAGCGGCGCGGCGCCTTCGGGTTCGCCGCCATCCGCGCCCAGGCCCGCTCGCTCACCGACACCGCCGACACACCCGCCGGACCGCCCATCGCCTTCTGCGCGCCTATCACGCACAGGTCCACGCCCCACGCGTCCGGCAGCACCGGCTCGGCCCCGACGGAGGCGACCGCGTCCAGGTAGAACAGCGCGCCGTGCTCCCGCACCACCTCACCGATCTCCGCGACCGGGTTGGTGTTGCCGGTCGCCGCCTCCGCGTGCACCAGCGACACGAAGTCGATGCCGGGGTGCTCGGCGAAGGCCTCCCGGATCTGCTCGGCGGTGACGGCCGTGTGGAACGGCACCGCCAGGTCGATCACCGTCGCACCGCAGTCCCGCAGCCAGTCGCCGAAGGTCTGCCCGTACGGGCCGGTGATGACGTTCAGGGCCGTCGTGCCGGGGCCGGCCGTGCCCCGGATCGCGCCCTCCAGCGGGAGCAGGGCCTCGCCCTGCATGATCACGACGTCCTGCCGGGTGTCGAGCAGCCGCGCCACCCGGTCCTCGATCGAGGCGAAGCGGGCGGCGCTCAGCGGGGTCAGGTCCAGGAACGGGTGCGTCACGGTGGTGCTCTCTTCAACTGACGGGGTAGAGGTGACGAGGGTAACCGGCATGCACCTGACCCCCGGAGCGGCGACTTCGTAGGTCAGGCGACTCCACAACCATCGGTTTGGTTTGAGACACTCAAACTTCTCCTTATAATCGGAACCCTCAGTCACCCACAGGAAGGCCCGTCGTGAACACGCTCCTCGGCCGTCGCACCCGTGTCCTGGCCGCCACCACCGCGACGGCGGGGCTCATGCTCGTGGCCGCCTGTACGTCCACCGACGACGGCGGCAGCGGATCGAAGACCGCCGCGGGCGGGGTCGAGGTGGTCAAGGCCGGGAAGCTCACCACCTGCACGCACCTGCCGTACCCGCCGTTCCAGTCGGAGATCGACGGCAAGGTGCAGGGCTTCGACGTCTCCCTCATCGACCTGGTCGCCAAGGACCTCGGCGTGAAGCAGGCGATCCTCGACACCCCCTTCGAGAACTTCAAGACGGGCGCCTTCCTCAACTCCGGCGAGTGCGACCTCGCCGCGGCCGGCATGACCATCACCGAGGAGCGCAAGAAGAACGTCGACTTCTCCGACCCGTACTTCGACGCCACGCAGGCCGTCCTCGTCGACAAGAAGAGCGGCGTGAACTCCCTCGCCGACGTCAAGTCCAAGAAGGTCAAGCTCGGCGCCCAGGCGCAGACCACCGGCGAGGACTACGCCAAGAGCAAGGGCTTCGACCCGGTCTCCTTCGAGTCCTCCGACGCCGTCCTCAACGGCCTGCGCACCGGCCAGGTCAAGGCGGTCATCATCGACTACCCGGTCGTCCAGGGCTGGCTCAAGGACAAGGCCAACGCGGACGCCTACAAGGTCGTCGACAACCTCAACACCGGTGAGCAGTACGGCTTCACGGTGAAGAAGGGCAACTCCAAGCTGGTCGCCGCCATCAACAAGGCGCTCGCCGACGCCAAGGCCGACGGCACCTACAAGAAGCTGTACGAGAAGTGGATCGGCCCGTACGACGCCTCCGTCGCCTCCCCGTCCGCCTCGCCCTCCGCGTCCTGACCCATGACCGACACGGACGTACGACGTGAGCCCCGCAAGAAGGGCCTGACCCGTCGGCAGAAGCGGAGCGTCTCGCGCGGCGTGCAGTACGTCGTCTTCGTCGCCGCCGTGATCGCCTTCGCGGTATCGGCGGACTGGGGACGGCTGCAGAACCAGTTCGCGCAGGCCGACATCGCCGGGCGGATGTTCCCCGACGTCATCACGCTGGCGCTGAAGAACACCGTGCTGTACACGGTGACCGGCTTCCTGCTCGGTCTGGTCCTCGGCCTGGTCATCGCGCTGATGCGGCTGTCGTCGGTCGGCCCGTACCGCTGGATCGCGGGGATCTACATCGAGATCTTCCGCGGTCTGCCCGCCCTGCTGATCTTCGTCTTCATCGGCGTGGCCGTACCGCTGGCCTTCCCCGGCACGGAGATCGTCGGCGGCACCTACGGCAAAGCCGCCCTCGGACTAGGCCTGATCGGAGCCGCCTACATGGCGGAGACGTTCCGGGCCGGCATCCAGGCGGTGCCCAAGGGACAGATGGAGGCGGCGCGTTCGCTGGGCTTCTCGCCCGCCCGCGCGATGCTCTCGATCATCATCCCGCAGGCGTTCCGGATCATCCTTCCGCCGCTCACCAACGAACTCATCATGCTCTTCAAGGACTCCTCCCTGGTCCTGCTGCTCGGCGTGACCCTGGAGGAGCGAGAGCTGTCCAAGTTCGGCCGTGACCTGGCCAGCACGACCGCCAACTCCACGCCCATCCTCGTCGCCGGCCTGTGCTACCTGCTGGTGACCATCCCCCTCGGCTTCGTCGTACGCCGTATGGAGGCCAAGGCCCAGGAGGCCGTGAAATGAGCCGACCCGAGATCGACGTACGCGGACTGCACAAGTCGTTCGGCGACAACGAGGTGCTGCGGGGCATCGACCTGGAGATCGGCCAGGGCGAGGTCGTCTGTGTCATCGGCCCCTCCGGGTCGGGCAAGTCGACGCTGCTGCGCTGCGTGAACCTCCTGGAGGAGCCCACCAAGGGCCAGGTCTTCGTGGGCGGCACCGAACTGACCGACCCCGACGTCGACATCGACGCGGCCCGCCGCCGTATCGGCATGGTCTTCCAGCAGTTCAACCTCTTCCCGCACCTCACGGTGACCGAGAACCTGACCCTGCCGCAGCGCCGGGTGCTCAGGCGGGACAAGGCGCAGGCCGCGAAGGTGGCGGCGGAGAACCTGGAGCGGGTGGGGCTGTCCGAGAAGGCGAACGCCTACCCCTCCTCCCTCTCCGGCGGCCAGCAGCAGCGCGTCGCGATCGCCCGCGCCCTCGCCATGGGCCCCGAGGTGATGCTGTTCGACGAGCCGACCTCCGCACTCGACCCGGAGCTCGTGGGCGACGTACTGGCGGTCATGCGCATGCTGGCGAACGAGGGCATGACCATGATGGTGGTGACCCACGAGATGACCTTCGCCCGCGAGGTCGCCGACCGGGTCGTCTTCATGGACGACGGCGTGATCGTCGAGGACGGCACCCCCGCTCAGGTCATCGGCACCCCCACCCACGACCGCACCCGCCACTTCCTCTCCCGCCTCCTCGACCCCGCGATGGCGGACGTGGAGGAGGAGACCTCGCAGCAGGCGGGCAAGACGACTGACTAAGGGCTGTCCCGTAATCTCTGGTGGATCAGCGTGCGGCGTCAGATGCGGTGCATCGCAAGGCGGAGGGACGTCCGCATACTGGATGTATGCGGACGTTCCGACAACGCGGCGAGGTGCCGTAGCTGTCGTCGCACGCCCGCCAGGGATTACGGGACAGCCCTTAGGGTGCGGTACATGAGCGATCGCGCGGTGCTGCACGTGAAGGGCCGGGTGCTGGTCGGCCCCGACGATGTCCGGGACGAGCTGTGGGTCGTCGACGGCCGGATCTCCTACGACCGTCCCGTCGGCGCCCGTGACGTCCGGACCGTCGAGGGCTGGGCGCTGCCCGGCCTCGTCGACGCCCACTGCCATGTGGGGCTCGGTGCGCACGGACCGGTCGACATGGACGTGGCGGAGAAGCAGGCGCTGACCGACCGCGAGGCCGGCACCCTGCTGATCCGCGACGCGGGCTCACCCTCCGACACCCGCTGGATCGACGACCGCGAGGACCTGCCGAAGATCATCCGGGCGGGCCGCCACATCGCCCGCACCCGCCGCTACATCCGCGGCTACGCCCACGAGATCGAACCGGACGACCTGGTGGCGTACGTCGCCCAGGAGGCCCGCCGGGGCGACGGCTGGGTCAAGCTGGTCGGCGACTGGATCGACCGCGAGGTGGGCGACCTGTCGCCCTGCTGGCCGCGGGCCGCGGTCGAGGCGGCGATCGCGGAGGCCCACCGCCTCGGCGCCCGCGTCACCGCCCACTGCTTCGCCGAGAACTCACTGAGGGACCTCGTCGAGTCGGGCATCGACTGCGTCGAGCACGCCACCGGACTCACGGACGACCTGATCCCGCTCTTCGCGGAGCATGGCGTGGCGATCGTGCCGACCCTGGTCAACATCGCCACCTTCCCCTCGCTCGCCGACGGCGGCGAGTCGAAGTACCCCCGCTGGTCCGCCCACATGCGGCGCCTGCACGAACGCCGCTACGACACCGTCCGCAACGCCTACGACGCCGGCATCCCGGTGTACGTCGGCACGGACGCGGGCGGCAGCCTGCCCCACGGCCTGGTCGCCGCCGAGGTCGCCGAACTGGTCACGGCCGGCATCCCCCCGGTCGACGCCCTCGCGGCAACCACCTGGGCGGCCCGCGGATGGCTCGGCCGGCCTGGCCTGGAGGAGGGGGCGGCGGCGGACCTCGTCGTCTACGGGACCGATCCCCGCACGGACGTACGGGTGCTGGCGTCGCCGCGCCGGGTGGTGCTCGACGGACGGGTCGTCGACTAGAGCGACCGGACGACCGAGCAGCCTCCGAAAACTTTCGAGAAGCGACCAACGCCCGTTCCGTGTCAGGGCTGTTGACCGTCCAATGAAAGCGTTTTAACTTCCTCTCACTCGACTCCGAGGCGTGAGGGGGACCCGTGGCCGTTGACTTACGGGAACACACAGGTGAGAAAGGGGTGGGCGGCGCCCGGCGCGGCAAGAACGCCGTGCCTCCGGCGCGAAAACGCTTTCAAAGCCCCGCCCTTCTGCTGCTCATGCTGCCCGGCCTCGCCTACTTCCTGCTGTTCCACTACGGCGCACTGGTCGGCAACGTCATCGCGTTCAAGGAGTACGTGCCCTTCGACGGCATCTGGGGCAGCCCCTGGGTCGGCCTGGGCAACTTCCAGCGCATGTTCGAGGACGGGGAGTTCTGGTCCGCGGTCCTCAACACCCTCTGGATCGCGATCCTCCAGCTCGTCTTCTACTTCCCCGTGCCGCTCGGCCTCGCCCTGCTGCTGCACAGCCTCACCTGGAGCTCGGTGCGCCGCTTCGTGCAGTCGGTGGCGTACCTGCCGCACTTCATCTCGTGGGTGATCGTCGTCGCCCTCTTCCAGCAGGTGCTCGGCGACACCGGGCTGCTCAACTCCTCGCTCGACGGCATGGGACTGCACACCGTCGACCTCATCGGCAACCCCGACGCCTTCCGGCCGCTCGTCGTCGCCCAGGTCATCTGGAAGGACGCCGGCTGGGGCACGATCATCTTCCTCGCCGCGCTGTCCCAGGTCGACGAGCAGCAGTACGAGGCCGCCGCCCTCGACGGAGCGGGCCCCTGGCGGCGCTTCTGGCACGTCACCCTGCCCGCCATCCGCCCGGTGATCGTCCTGCTGCTGATCATGCGGCTCGGCGACATCCTCTCCGTCGGCTTCGAGCAGATGCTGCTCCAGCGCGACGCCGTCGGACCCGAGGCCGCCGAGATCATCGACACCTTCGTCTACTACCAGGGCATCGTCGGCGGCGACTACGGCTTCGCGGCCGCCGCGGGCCTGTTCAAGGGCGTCGTCGGCGCCCTCCTCGTCTACGCCGCCAACAAGGTCGCCCACCGCCTCGGCGAACAGGGGGTCTACAAGTGAGCACCCAGGTCCGCCCGGGCTGGATGGAGAAGCCGAAGCCCCTCACACAGGCCGGCAAGGCGATCGCCCTCGCCGCCGTCGTCCTCCTGGTCTGCGTGCCGTTCCTCGTCATCGTCTCGACCTCGCTCGCCTCCACCGAAGAGGTCGTCGACAACGGCGGCTGGGTGCTGTGGCCGACCGAGCCGTCGCTGAAGGCGTACCGCGACATCCTCGACGGCGGCATCGTCACCCACGCCCTCGGCGTCAGCGCGGGCGTCACCGTCGTCGGCACCCTGCTCAGCCTCGCCTGCACCGTCACCCTCGCCTACGCCCTCTCCCGCCCCGGCGTCCTCGGCGGCAGGCCCGTGCTGCTGCTCGTCCTGTTCACGTTCCTGTTCCCGCCCGGCATGATCCCCAGCTTCCTGCTGGTCAAGGAGCTGGGCCTGCTGGACAGCTACGCCTCGCTCGTCCTGCCCGTCCTCGTGAACGTCTTCAACCTCGTCGTCCTGCGCGGCTTCTTCCAGGGCATCCCTGAAGAGCTCTATGAGGCCGCGCGCCTTGACGGGGCGGGGGACTGGCGGGTGCTGGTCTCGGTCGTCCTGCCCCTGTCCAAGGCCGCGCTCGCCGTCGTCGGCCTGTTCTACGCGGTGGCGTACTGGAACTCCTGGTTCTACGCCTCGCTCTACCTGGAGAGCGACCACTGGCCCCTCCAACAGGTCCTGCGCACCTACGTCGTGGCCGGCTCCGGCCTCACCGACGCCACCACCGGCGAGGGCACCGTCACCGCCCCGCAGACCGTGCAGATGGCGGTGCTGGTCATCGCCACCGTGCCGATCCTGCTCGTCTACCCGTTCCTGCAGAGGTACTTCACCAAGGGCGTGCTCACCGGCGCCATCAAGAGCTGACTTTCGTCAAGAGCCGTGCTCAGAAAGGTCGTTCGCTCATGACCGGTATGTCCCGACGCACCCTGCTGCGCTCCGTGGCCGCAGGTGGCACCGTCCTGACCGTCCCCGCCCTGCTGACCGCCTGCTCCACCGGGTCCGGCGACAGCGACGTCTCCAACGCGGGCAAGAAACTCGCCCCCTGGCCCGCGTACAAGCCCGCCAAGGGCCCCCGGCCCGACCTCGCCCCCACCGACGCCGGCGTCCAGGCCGGCTACACCGCCTACCCCGCCGACCTGGTGAAGTCCGTCTCCCGCACGCCCGGCGACGGCTCCACCATCAAGGTCATGACGGTCTCCTTCGGCACCCCGCCCAAGCCCGCCTCCGCGAACCGGTTCTGGGCCGCCGTCGAGAAGGCCCTCGGCGTGAAGATCGAGTACACGATCGTCTCCCAGGCCGACTACCAGAAGAAGATGGCGACCGTCATGGCCGCCGACCCCGACGCCCTCCCCGACATCATCAACCTCTTCTCCGGCTTCGTCCTGCCCCGCGAGGCCGAGTTCGTGCAGCGGCGGGCCGAGGACCTCACGCCGTACCTCTCCGGAGAGGCGATCGCCGACCACCCCAACCTGGCCAACATCCCCACCCACGCCTGGAAGGACATGGGCCGCATCGGCGGCCGCATCTACGGCATCCCGCTGGAGCGCCCGCTGCCCGGCTCCACCCTCTGGCTCAACCAGGGCATGTTCACCGACGCCGGCATGAAGGAAGGCTGGACCGCCGACGACTTCGCCGCCGTCGCCCAGCGGGCCACCGGAGGCAGGCGGTACGCGCTCGGCGCCGCCAACGGCTCCCTCTTCGGCAACGCCGTGCACTCCGCCGCCCACAACGCACCCCAGGAGTGGGCCGTCACCGACGACGGCACCTTCCGGCCCGGCTGGGCCGACGAACGCTTCAAGGCGGCGATCGCCTTCCAGGCCGCACTCCGCAAGAACGGCTGCTACCACCCCGACGCCACGTCCATCTCCCAGATCGACCTGACCACGCTCTATTACAACGGCACGGTCGCCTCCATGCAGGACGGCTTCGGCGCCTACCTCCCCAAGTACCGGGAGTCCCGCGGCAAACTGACCCCGGCGGCGGCACTGCCGTACAGCGTCGACGGCGAGCCCGGCGGTATCGTCGCCGCCCGCCGCTCCTTCGGCTACACCGTGCTGAAGAAGGCGAAGAAGGAACGCATCCAGCTCCTGCTGCGCGTCCTGGACTACCTCGCCGCCCCCTTCGGCAGCCAGGAGTGGGAACTCGTCCACTACGGCGTCGAGGGCACCCACTTCACCCGCGCCAAGGACGGCTCACCGCAGCCCACCGAACTGGGCGAAGTCGAGAACAACACGAACCTGCCGCTGAAGTACCTCGCCGAAGGCCCCCAGGTGCTGTTCGTGCCGGGCATGCCCGACGCCGTACGGGCCCTGCACGCCTGGCAGCGGCAAGTGGTGCCGCGCGCCATCCGCAACGCCTCCTACGGCCTGCAGTCCCGCACGAAGAACGCCCAGGGCACCACGCTCAAGGCGATGCTCGACGACACCGTCACCGGGATCGTGGCCGGGCGGCTGGCGCTGTCGGAGTGGGACGGGGCGGTGAAGAAGTGGCGCGCGCGGGGCGGCGACAGAATGGCGGCGGAGTTCGCGAAGGACTTCGCGGCCAACACGTGACGCTCCGCCGGTGGAGCGGGATCCGCGGCTGGTGGAGCAGGACACGCGGGGGATGGGGAACGGCATGACAGGCAAGGGACGGGTCACGATCCGCGAGGTCGCCGAGCGGGCGGGCGTGTCGATGGCCACGGCGTCGCGGGCGCTCAGCGGCAACCATCCAGTGCCCACCGCGACCCGGGCCCGTGTCCTGCGCGCCGCCCGTGACCTCGACTACGTCGCCAACGCGCACGCGCGCGCACTGGTGGGGGGCGGCCGGAAGATGGCCGCCGTCGTCGTCCGCCAGGTCACCAGCCCCTTCTACGCGCAGGTCGCCGAGGGCGTGGAGGCGGAGGCCGCCGACCGGGGCTGGCTGTGTGTGGTCGGCGCGACGGGCGGGGATCCGCAGCGCGAGATGGAGTTCGTCCAGCTCATGCGGGAGGAGGGGGCACGGCTCGTCATCCTGGTCGGCGGGGTCGTCGAGGACGACGCGTACCGCTCGCGCGTGGCCCACTACGCGCAGGCCCTGGACGCCTCGGGCGCGCGGCTGGTGCTGTGCGGGCGGCCGGCGCCGGGCCCCGACATACCCGCGCTGGTCGTCGAGTTCGACAATGAGGCCGGGGCCCGGGCCATCACCGCCCATCTGTTGTCGGCGGGCCATCGCCGGATCGTCTTCCTCGGCGGACTGCCCGGCAACACCGCCCTGGACGCGCGCGTCGCCGGGTACCGGGGGGCGCTGGCCGAGCATGGGCTGCCTCCGGCGGCCGCGCGGGTCATCGACTGCGGCCTCGGCCGTGCGGCGGGCCTGCGGGCTATGAGTGAACTCCTGACGGAGACACGGGAGTTCACGGCGGTGTTCGCCGGGGACGACATGGTCGCCGCGGGGGCGCTCCGCGCGATTGCGGAGGCGGGGTTGCGGGTTCCTCGGGACATTTCTGTTGTTGGGTACAACGATATTCCGCTCGCGGAGGACTTCGATCCGCCGCTGACCACTGTTCGTACGCCTGCGGAGGAACTGGGGCGTGCGGCTGTACGGATCGCTCTGCGGGATCCGGAGGGGGCAGCCGGTACACGCCATCTGCTCGGCACTCACATCGTTGTACGCAGAAGTGTGGCTGCCCCCAGGCTGCCGTCGTGAGAGTGCGGGTTGTTCGTGGCTGGTCGCGCAGTTCCCCGCGCCCCTGAACTGCGTTGCCCTTCCCTCTGACTACAACTCACGGAGGTCTCACCCCCGTATGACCGCGCCGCCCTTGACGCAGCTCCCCGAGCCCGACTTTCTTCTCTCGCCCCTCACCGGGTGGACCCGCGCTCACTGGGAAGCGGTTGCAGATCGTCTCCTCGACGGACTGTTGCCGTACGCCACGCCCGGTTTCGCTCAGTACCGGCTTCCCGGTCCGCCCAGCCACTCCGGGCCCTGGTCCGACGGGCTGGAGGGCTTCGCGCGGTCCTTTCTCCTCGCTGCTTTCCGTATCGCCGGTTCGAACGGGCGCCTCGGACCCGCCCTCATCGAGCGGTACGCAGCCGGTCTCGCAGCCGGTACCGATCCGCATCATCCCGAACACTGGCCGCCGGTCACCGACCGCGCCCAGCCGATGGTCGAGGCGGCGTCCGTCGCCGTCGCTCTGCACGAGTCGCGCCCCTGGCTGTGGGACCACCTCGACGACACCGTCCGGGCGCGGGTCGCCGACTGGCTGGGCGGGTTCGTCGGTGCCGACGTCAACGACTCCAACTGGCGGCTGTTCCAGGTCATCGCGGAGGAGTTCCTGGCCTCCGTCGGCGCACCGCACAGCCGCGCCGAGATCGACGCGGGGCTGGCCCGGCTCGACGACTGGTATCGGGGCGGGGGCTGGTACACCGACGGTGACGGCAAGAAGTTCGACTACTACAACGCCTGGGCGCTGCATCTGTATCCGGTGCTGTGGGCGCGGATCGCGGGCCCGCGCGCGGACGCCGGCACGGTGGCCCGGCACCGGGTGAGACTGAGCGAGTTCCTCACCGCGCACCAGTTCTTCTTCGGCTCCGACGGTGCCCCGGTCCATCAGGGCCGCTCCCTCACGTACCGGTTCGCGACCACCGCCCCGCTGTGGGCCGGCGCCCTCGCCGACGCCACCCCCTTACCCCCGGGCCGTACCCGGCGCCTCGCCTCGGGAGCGCTGAAGCACTTCGCGGAGCGTGGTGCGCCCGACGAGCGGGGACTGCTCAGCCTCGGCTGGTACCGGCCCTTCCTGCCCGTCACCCAGCGCTACTCCGGGCCCGCCTCCCCGTACTGGGCGAGCAAGGCGTTCCTCGGTCTGCTGCTGCCCGCCGAGCACCCCGTGTGGACGGCACCGGAGGAGGCGGCACCCGTGGACACGGCCGACACCACCCTCGCGCTGCCCGCCCCCGGCTGGCTGCTGCACTCGACCGCCGCCGACGGGATCGTACGGCTCGTCAACCACGGCAGCGACCGGCTTCCGCCCGCGCCCGCCACGGCCGACGACAGCCCCCACTACGCCCGCCTCGCCTACTCCAGCGCCACCGCTCCCGAGACTCCGCCGTCGGCCACGGGTCCCGACAACCACATCGCGCTGCTCGCCCCCGACGGCACCCCTTCCCCACGCGGCCGTATCCACCCCCTGGGCACCCAGGGCCGCCAGGCCGCCTCCTGGCACCGGGCACGGGTGTCGGGCGACACCGGTGAGGGGCACCGCGTCGAGACCGTGAGCGTGGTGCACGGGCCGTGGGAAGTGCGGGTCCACCGCCTCGACGCGCCGCTCGGCACACCCGTGCGGGAGGGCGGCTGGGCCGTCGCCGACGACACGGTGGCGCCGATGGGGGAGACCGGTCCCGCGCTGGCCGTCGCCCGCCGTGCGGACGGTCTGACCAGCGCACTCGTCGGCCTCTACGGCTGGGGGGACACCGAGGGCACGGTCGTCCAGGACGTCGACGTCAACGCCGTCGGCCGCTGCTCGGCGACCCCCGTCCTCCAACGATCTGACGGGGCGAGCCTGTTGGTCACTCTCGTACTGCTCAGCGCCGATCCGCACGCCCGGTGGACGGGTGCGAGCGCGCGGGTCGCGCCCGACGGAACGGTGACGATCCGCTTCCCGGACGCCTCGACGGAGACCGTGCCGCCACCGTCCTGACCCCGCGCCCGCTCAGTCCGACGCCAGCGTGATCGCGCGGTCCAGTGCCTGCAGGAAGCCGTTCACCGTCTGGCGGTCCCGGACCGCGAGCCGCAGCCACTCCTCGTCCAGGCCCGGGAAGGTGTCCCCGCGCCGGACCGCGTAGCCGAGGTCGCGCAGGTGACGGCGGACGGCGGGGGCCCGGGGGAGACGTACGAGGACGAAGGGGCCCTCGGCGGGCTCGGCCACCCGGACGCCGTCCGACGCGAACTCGGTGAGCCCGGCGACGAGGTGGGCCCGGTCCGCGGCGATGCGATGGGCCGCGTGGGCCGCCTCGGCCAGGGCCCGCGGGGAGACGCACGCCTCCGCCGCGGCCAGCGCCGGCGTGGACACCGGCCACAGCGGCTGGGCCCGCTCCAGTTCCGCGATCGTCTCCGGGGCAGCCAGGACGTAACCGATGCGCAGCCCGGCCAGGCCCCACGTCTTCGTGAGGCTGCGCAGGACGACCAGCCCGGGTACGTCCGTCCGCCCGGCCAGCGCCTCCCGCTCACCCGGTACGGCGTCCATGAACGCCTCGTCGACGACCAACGTCCGCCCGGGGCGGGCGAGTTCGGTGATGGCGGCGGCCGGGTGCAGCACCGACGTCGGGTTCGTCGGGTTGCCGATCACCACCAGGTCGGCGTCCTCGGGCACGGCCGAGGGGTCGAGGCGGAAGCCGTCCTCCTCGCGCAGCACCACCCGGTCGACGGAGTGGCCCGCGTCCCACAGCGCCGCCTCCGGCTCCGTGAACTGCGGGTGCACCACGACGGGGCGGCGCACCTTCAGCGCCCGCGCCACCAGCACGAACGCCTCCGCCGCGCCCGCCGTCAGCAGCACGTGCCCCACCGGCAGCCCGTGCCGCGCCGCCACCGCGGCCCGCGCGGCCCGCCCGTCCGGGTAGGCCGCGAGAGCCGACAGCGATCCGGCGATGTGCGCGCGCAGCCACTCCGGTGGGGTGTCCGCGCGGACGTTCACGGCGAGGTCGACCAGCGCCGAGCCGTCGTCACGGACCTCGGCGTCCCCGTGGTGGCGCAGATCGTGCCCGTCAGTGTGCATGGGAGTGCGCGTGCCCTCCGTGATGGTGGTGATGCCCGTGACCGTGGTCGTGTCCGTCGTCGTCCGGGTGGAAGTGCGGCTGCTGCGGCAGCCCCACCTTGTCCTCGAACCCCGGCAGCGCGATGCGGTAGACGCACGAGTCGCAGTTCATCCGCAGATCGCCCTTCACGGCCTCCTCGTACCGCTCCATCACCAGGTCCAGCAGCTCCGGCTCGGGTCCGATGACGTCCGCCGACCGCACCTCGACCTCCGGGTGGGCGGCCGCCCAGCCCTCCGTCTGGTGCCGCACCCGGTCCGGCAGGATGCCCGTGAACAGGAAGTACGGCAGGACGACGATCCGTCGTGCGCCCAGGCGCACGCACCGGTCGAGTCCGCTCGGCACGTCCGGCGCCGCCAGCGAGACGAACGCCGTCTCCACAGCCGCGTACCCGCGCCCCTCCCACAGCAGCCGCGCCGCCTTGAACACCTCGGCGTTGGCGTCCGGGTCGGTGGAGCCGCGGCCGACGAGCAGCACGGTCACGTCCGAGCGGTCGCCGGGCGTGCGCCCGGAGGACCCGAGGGCCTCGTCCAGGCGCCGCTCGAGGACGCTCAGCAGCGCCGGGTGCGGGCCCAGCGGACGCCCGTACGTGTACGTGATCCCGGGGTGCCGCTCCTTCTCGCGGGCCAGCGCCGCCGGGATGTCCCCCTTGGCGTGCCCGGCGGCCACCAGCATCAGCGGAACGGCGGCGAAACGGCGTACCCCCCGCTCCACCAGCTCGGTCACCGCCTCGCCCAGCGGCGGCGGGGACAGCTCGATGAAGCCGCCCGCGACGGGCAGTTCGGGGTGGCGGCGACCCAGCTCCCGTACGAAGTCGCGGAACGCCTCGGCTCCGGCGTCGTCCCGGGTGCCGTGGCCGGCGATGAGCAGGGCGGGCGGCGGGGTGGTCACGGTTGCTCCTCAGCGGAAAAGGGGTGGTACAGCAGGGCGTTCAGCGCGGCCGCGGCCACGGCCGAACCGCCCTTCTCGGACACGTTGCTCACGGCGGGCAGCCCGCTCTCGCGCAACGCGGCCTTGGACTCGGTCGCTCCGACGAAGCCGACGGGCAGACCGATGACGAGCGCGGGGGAGGCGTCCAGCGTCAGCAACTCCTCCAGCGCGGTGGGGGCGTTGCCGATCACCCAGAGGGCCCCCGGGCCGACCTGCTCGTACGCGAGCCGGATCGCGTGCGCCGACCGGGTCAGCCCCGGCCCGGCCACGGCGTCCCCGAGTCGGCAGACGGTCTCACGCCGGGTGATGCCGGCCCCGACCATCTCCACGTCCACGACGACGGGCGCGCCCCCGTGCAGGGCCGCGTGTGCCTTCTCCAGCTCGCCCTCGTCCATGACGAGATCCGTGGCGTAGCCGAGGTCGGCGGCCGAGTGGATGACCCGCTCCACCACCGCCCGGGTCAGCGGCGGGAAGTGCGAGGTGTCCAGGCGGGCGCGCAGCCGCCGGTAGGACTCCTCCTCGATCGGATGGACGACGCGGTTCACTCGCCCCGCGACGGAGTCGCTCATGATGCAGCCTCCTGCCAGCGGTAGCCGCGCGGCGTCACCATGCGCCCCGCGACGTCCCGGGTCGCCGTGTTGCCCACGGTCACGACGGTCATCATGTCGACCGTCGCCGGGTCCAGGTCCGTGAGGGTGGTCACCCGGGCGGTCCCGTCCGGGCGTGAGGCGTTGCGTACGACACCGACCGGCGTCGTCGGCTCCCGGTGCTCGGCGAGGATCGCGAGCGCCTTCGGCAGCTGCCAGTCCCGGCCCCGGGAACGGGGGTTGTAGAACGTGACCACGATGTCCGCCTCGGCCGCCGCCCGCACCCGCCGCTCGATGACCTCCCACGGGGTGTGCAGGTCGGACAGGCTGATCGACACATGGTCGTGCCCGAGCGGCGCACCGAGGATCGCGGCCGCCGCGAGCGCGGCGGTGACACCGGGCACCCCGACCACGTCGATGTCGTCGGACGCCTCGGCGAGCGCGGGCGAGGCCATCGCGTACACGCCGGCGTCGCCGCTGCCGATGAGGGCGACCGCCTGCCCCTTGCGCGCCTCGGCCACAGCGGTCCGCGCCCGCTCCTCCTCCGCCCCGAGCCCCGACTCCAGGATCCGGGTACCGGGCCGCAGCAGATCGCGGATCTGGTCCACGTACTGGTCGAGCCCGACGAGCACCGACGCCCGCCGCAGCTCCGCCTTCGCGCGCGGCGTCAGCAGGTCCCGGGCGCCGGGCCCCAGCCCGACGACCGCGAGCCGTCCCCGCGCGGGCCGCCGTGCGACGGCACAGGTCGCCATCGCGGGCCGCCCGTCCTCCCGCGTCGACTTGCGCTTGGGTACGAGGAGTTCGCCCCCGCGCACGAGGGCGGCGGCCTCGGCGACGGACGCCGTCCCGACGGCGGCGAGCGGAGCGTCGGAGGGATGGGGGACCTCGATCGCGGCCAACTCCTCGGCCGGGTAGGTCACGAGGGGCACCCCGAGCCGCGCGGCCGCTTCCACGATGCCGGGTTCCTCGGCCTTGGCGTCCACGGTGGCGAGTTCGCCGACGCTACGCGGAGACAGCCCCGCGTCCCGCAGGGCGCCGCGGACCAACTCGAGGACTTCGTCGACCGGGGCGCCCTTGGAGGCGCCGACACCGACGACGAGGGAGGGCGGGCGCAGCAGCACCTCGCCGGGAAGGGACTCCACGGCCCGATCGGTCAGCCGCACGCGGGCGGCCCCCTCCGCCGAGAACGGCACAGGTGGCAGCGGCCACGGCACCTCGGCGTCCAGCGCGACCGGCTCCCCGTCCAACAGGGCTCGGGTCACGCCGGCCACGTCACCCTCCGCGGGGAGGCCGAGGGTGTCCAGACCCGACATCCCCACCGCATCCGTGGCCGTGGTCACCACCGGCTCGGCACCCAGCGCCTCCCCGACCTCACGCGCGAGCTCGTTCGCCCCGCCCCCGTGCCCGCCGACCAGCGACACGGCGTACCGCCCGCCCTCGTCGACGCACACCACACCTGGGTCGGACGCCTTGTCCCCCAACAGCGGCGCGATCAGCCGTACGACCGCCCCCGTGGCGAGGAAGCACACCACCTGCTCGCACTCCGCGAACGCGGCCCGTACGGCGTCCCCCACGGGCCCGTCGTACACGCGCGTCCGCTCCGGCCAGGCAGCGGCCAGCCGGTCGCGTGCCGCCGCCCCCGCCGCGGTGGCGGAAATCAGGCCGATCACTGTGCAACTCCTTCTCCGAGGACGGGGCTTCTGACGCCCCACAACAGAAAGACGGGATTGGTGGCCGCCAGCCGGGTCACATCCCCCGGCAGCGGCGCGAGCCGCGACGACTGCAACAGCACCCCGTCGCAGTCGAACCCGGCACCGGTGAGCGCCGAACGCACCGCCGGCACCCGGTCCAGCGCGGCCAGGGCGACGACGACGGTCCGCCGGGCCCGGTGCGCGCACGCGCCGACGATGTCGGGCAGCTCACGCCCGCCGCCCCCGACGAACACGGCGTCCGGGTCGTCGAGTTCGCTCAGCGTGTCCGGCGCCACGCCCCGCACCACGTGCACGTCGACGCCGTGCGCGTCGGCGTTCGCCCGGATCCGCTCGACACCGTCCCCGGCCTTCTCCACCGCGCTCACGGCGGCGCCGAGCCGCGCGCACTCCACGGCCACGGAACCCGAGCCGGAGCCCACGTCCCAGACCAGATCGCCGGGGCGCGGTCCGAGCCGGGCCAGGGCCAGGGCCCGCACCTCGAACTTGGTGATCATCGAGTCGCGGTGCGCGAAGGCGGACTCGTCCAGGGCCCACCCGGCGGGCCGTTCACCCGGTCCCGCGAGCGTCCGTACGGGACCGACCGACCGCGCCTCGTCCAGGCACAGCACGACACTCACCGCCGTACCCCAGTCGCGCGCCGCGGCCTCGGCGGGGGAGACCCGCTCCACGCGTTCGGCCGAGGGATCGCCCAACGCGGACGCGACGACGAGGACCCGCCCGGGCGCGGTGCGCGCGAGCGCGGCGCCCAGCTCGGCCGGCCCGGCGCCGGGCCCCGTCAGCACGGCGACCTTCGGATGCGCCCGGCAGGCGTTGACGGCCGTCCGCGGATCCCGCCCGTGCGCGCTGACCACGACGGCGTCGTCCCAGGTCAGCCCGAGTCGCGCGAACGCTGTGGCCACCGAGGACGCGCCCGGCCGCACCGCCAGGCGCCGGGCCCCGAACCGCTCGGCCAGCGCCCGCACGATCCCGAAGAACCCGGGGTCCCCGGAGGCCAGCACGACGACCGGCCGCTCCTTGACGACGTACTCCTCGATGGCGTCGAGCGCGGGGGCGAGCGGCCCGAGGACGATCCGCTCGGCGGCCTCCGGCAGCCGTACGGCCTCCAGGTGCCGTCGCCCGCCCACGACCAGCTCGGCCCCTGCCAGCACGTCCTCGGCGTCCTCGGGCACCGGCGCGCCGGTGCCCGTACCGACGACCGTGATCACGTGCTCGCCCCGCGCTCGCGCAGCGCCCTGCGGGCCTGCGGGTCGGCCTTGCGGAAACCGTGGAAGTGACCGGGGTGGTAGAGGTGCGAGCGGGTGCCGTGCGCGTCCAGGGCCGGGCCGACCAGGAACAGCGTGTGCTTCCAGAGCTTGTGCTCCTTGACCGTCTCCTCCAGCGTGCCGATCGTGCACCGCGCGACCAGCTCCTCCGGCCAGGTCGCCTGGTAGGCGACCACGACCGGCGTGGACGTCGGGTAGCCGCCCTCCAGCAGCTCCCGCACCAGCTGGCCGCTGCGGGCCGCCGACAGGAAGATCGCCATGGTCGTGCCGTGCTTGGCGAACTCCCGCACCTCCTCGCCCGGCGGCATCGGCGTCTTGCCGCCGCCGAGCCGGGTCAGGACCACGGACTGGGCGACCTCCGGGATGGTCAGCTCGCGCTGCGCGAGCGCGGCGACGGCCGAGAACGACGAGACACCCGGCACGATCTCCGTCTCGATGCCGATCTCCGCGCACCGGTCGACCTGCTCCTGCGTGCCGCCCCACAGCGCGGGGTCCCCGGAGTGGATCCGGGCGACCCTGAGCCCCTCGGCGAACGCCCGCTCGTACACGGCGACGACGTCCTCCAACGACATGGTCGCCGAGTCGAGGATCTCCGCGCCCTCGCGCGCGTGCTCGAGGACCTCCGCCTGGACCAGGCTCGCCGCCCAGATCACCACGTCGGCGTCGGCGATGGCACGCGCGGCCCGGAACGTCAGCAGATCGGCGGCGCCGGGGCCGGCACCGACGAAGGTCACCTTGCCGGTGGGGGCATCGGCCATGAGAATCTGTCCTCTCCTACAAGTCCTACGAGCAAAGTCCTGCGAATACGGCCGCTACGACCGTGGGTGCGTCAGCGCGGGTTGATCGGATAGCAAGAGCACATGGCGGTCCTCGTCGCGCTCGGCGCGTTCCTGATGACGTTGGCCGGTGGCTGGACGGCACAGCGAGTGACGGACCGCCGTCACCTCGTGCTGGGCCTGGCCGGCGGCCTGATGCTGGGCGTGGTCGGCCTGGACCTGCTGCCGGAGGCCCTGGAGGCGGCCGGGCACGAGGTGTTCGGCGTTCCGGCCGCGCTGCTGCTGTTCGTCGGCGGCTTCCTCCTGGCCCACCTGGTGGAACGCCTGCTGGCCGCACGCTCGGCCGCGCACGGCGCCGCCGAGCACACCCACCGCACCCCCGAGGTGGGCCTGACGGCCGCCGCGGCGATGGTCGGGCACAGCGCGATGGACGGGGTGGCGATCGGAGCCGCGTTCCAGGTCGGCGGCGGCATGGGCGCCGCCGTGGCGCTCGCGGTGATCGCCCACGACTTCGCGGACGGCTTCAACACGTACACCATCACCAGCCTGTACGGGAACGCCCGCCGCAAGGCCCTCGGCATGCTCGCCGCGGACGCCGCCGCCCCCATCCTGGGCGCGGCCTCCACCCTGTTCTTCACCATCCCCGAGCCGCTGCTCGGCGGCTACCTCGGCCTCTTCGGCGGCGCGCTCCTCTACCTCGCCGCCGCCGAGATCCTTCCCGAGGCCCACCACGAACACCCCGCCCGTTCGACCCTGCTGTGCACGGTCGCGGGCGTCGCCTTCATCTGGCTGGTGGTGGGCCTGGCCGGGTGACCGGCCCGCCGGGGCGGTACTCACAGCTTGCCGCCCCGCCCGCCGTCGCGCCGCGCGGGCGCGATCAGCGTCGACAGATACGGCAGGGGAGCCCCGTCGAGGTCGGCGGCAGGCCGGATCGACTCGTCGGTGAGCCCGAGGGCCGACCCCCACACGGCGTCCCCGAGCCGCCCGGTCTCCCGCAACGCCTCCGCGACCTCGCCCGCCTGCCGCCCGAACTTGTACGCGACGACCGTCCCGGGCCCCGCCAGCGCGTCCTTCAGCACCGCGGACCCCGCGGTCACCGGCACCAGCGTCAACGGCTCGGTGCCCTCGGTGAGGACGGCACCCGACCGCGCCGCCAGATCCTGCATGGCGGTGATCCCGGGCACGGTCTCGACGACCACGCCGGGCACCAGCTCCGCGATGGTCTGCGCGAGATACGTGAACGTCGAGTACACGTTCGGGTCGCCGATCGTGGCGAAGGCGACCGCCCGGTGCTCCCGCAGCAGCCCCGCGACCCGCTCGCCCGCCGCGTCCCAGGCGGCCTCCCGACGCCCCCGGTCCGTCCGCTCGTTCAACGCGAACACGACCCGGACGACCTTCTCCTCGGGCACGTAGTGCAGGACCGTCGCCTCGGCCCGCCCCCGTTCGCCCGTGTCCATCACGGGTACCACGACCACCTCGGCGGCCCGCAGCGCGTTGACCCCCTTCACGGTCACCAGCTCCGGATCGCCCGGCCCGACCCCCACTCCGATCAGCCTGCTGCTCATGACGTCCGGCACCTCTCCACGAACCGACGGGCCACACCGGGCTCGGACGCCCAGTGCGTGTGCAGATAACTCGCGTGCACACCTTGTTGTACGAAGCCTTCGACCCGCCGCTCGGGGGCACGCACACCCCACGCGGGCGCCGCCCCCGCCCCCGGCTCGACGACGGTCCGGTGAAACTCGTGCCCCCGCAGGCGCGTCCCGGCGACGGCCAGCACACTGTCGCTCACGGCGACGGCGTCCCGGTAGCCCAGGGTCAGCCGCTCCGACATCCGCGCGGTCGCGTCCAGCACCCCGCACATCGGCCGCCCGTCCAGCTCCCGGCACAGATACAACAGCCCGGCACATTCGGCCGCGACCGGCGCCCCGGACTCCGCGAGCGCGGCGACGGCCTTCCGCAACGGCTCGTTGGCGGACAGCTCAGCGGCGTACACCTCGGGGAAACCGCCGCCAATGACCAGGCCGGCGGTGTGCTCCGGGAGTTGTTCGTCCCGAAGTGGATCAAAGGTGACCACCTCGGCACCGGCAGCGGTCAGGAGTTCTGTGTGCTCGGCATAGGAGAAGGTGAACGCCTCCCCGCCGGCGAGGGCCACCACGGGCCTGTGCTTCTCGGCCGACCGAGACGGGTGGTCGTGGGTGGGCAAGTCGGGGGTCCAGGGGGCAGAGCCCCCTGGGAGGGCACCGGCAGCACGGGCCAGCGCTTCCAACGCCCCCAGGTCACACCCTTCGGCCACCTGCGCAGCCATGGCCTCGACGGAGTCGACCGCCGCACCCTGCCGTTCGGCAACAGGAACCAGCCCGAGATGCCGAGAGGGCGTGGACACCTGCCCGGCCCGCCGCAACGCACCCAGCACCGGCACCCCGGAAGACTCCAACGCCTCCCGCAACAACGACTCGTGCCGGTCCGAGGCGACCTTGTTCAGGATCACGCCCCCGACCCGCACCTCCGGATCCCACGAGGCGAACCCGTGCACCAGCGCCGCGACGGACCGCGACTGCGACGACGCGTCGACGACCAGCACCACCGGCGCCCGCAGCAGCTTCGCGACATGAGCGGTGGACGCCAGTTCACCCTCCCCGGCGGCCCCGTCGTACATCCCCATGACACCCTCGACGATCGCGAGGTCGCACCCCCGCGCCCCGTGCAGGAACAGCGGAGCGATCAACTCCGGCCCGCACAGATACGCGTCGAGGTTCCGCCCCACGCGCCCGGTGGCGAGCGCGTGATACCCGGGGTCGATGTAGTCCGGCCCGACCTTGTGCGGGGACACGGCGAGCCCCCGCGCGGCGAACGCGGCCATCAGCCCCGTGGCAACGGTGGTCTTGCCGCTGCCCGAGGAGGGCGCGGCGATGACCAGCCGTGGGACGGAAGAGGTCACCACTCGATGCCCCTCTGTCCCTTCTGCCCGACGTCCATGGGGTGCTTGACCTTGGACATGTCGGTCACGAGGTCGGCGAAGTCGACGAGCTTCTCGGGCGCGTTCCGCCCGGTGATCACCACGTGCTGGGTGCCGGGCCGGTTCCGCAGGACGTCGATCACCTCATCGGTGTCGACCCACCCCCAGTGCATGGGGTAGGCGAACTCGTCGAGGACGTAGAGCTTGTACGTCTCGGCGGCCAGGTCCCGCTTGACCTGCTCCCAGCCCTCGCGGGCCTTCTCCTCGTTGCTGAGGTTGTCCCCCTGAAGATCCCGCTGCACCCAGGACCAGCCCTCGCCCATCTTGTGCCAGTCGACGGAGCCGCCCTCCCCGGACGCCCCCAGCACCCGCAGCGCGTTCTCCTCGCCGACCTTCCACTTCGCCGACTTGACGAACTGGAACACCCCGATGGGCCACCCCTGGTTCCAGGCGCGCAGCGCGAGCCCGAAGGCGGCGGTGGACTTGCCCTTGCCGATGCCCGTGTGCACGACGACCAGCGGCCGATTACGCCGCTGCCGCGTCGTCAGTCCGTCGTCCGGCACCACACTCGGCTGCCCCTGCGGCATTACGCGGCCCTCCTCTGTACGTCCTTGACCAACCCGGCGATCGAGTCCGCCCGCAACTCGTCCAGCGTCACCGCCGTACCGCCCAGCTCACCGGCCAGCTGCCCGGCCAGCCCCAGCCGCACGGGCCCGGACTCGCAGTCCACGACCACGGAGGCGACCCCCTCGGCGGCGAACAGCCGAGCCGCCCGTGAAGCCAGCGCGACCGGCTCGGGCCCGCCCGTGGCCCGCCCGTCCGTCACGACGACGACCAGCGGCCGCCGCGCGGGATCCCGCAGCCGCTCCACGCGCAGCACGTCGTGCGCCTTGAGCAGCCCGGCCGCGAGCGGTGTCCGCCCGCCGGTCGGCAGCGTCTCCAGCCGGGCCGCCGCCGCGTCCACGGAGGACGTCGGCGGCAACGCCACATCGGCGGCCGACCCCCGGAAGGTCACCAGCCCCACCTTGTCCCGCCGCTGGTAGGCGTCGAGCAGCAGCGACAGCACGGCGCCCTTGACGGCGCTCATCCGCTGCCGCGCCGCCATCGAGCCGGAGGCGTCCACCACGAACAGCACGAGGTTGCCCTCACGCCCCTCCCGGGTCGCCTGCCGCAGATCGTCCCGGCGCACGACGAGCCCCGGCCCCGACCGGCCCCGCGCCCGCTGGTGCGGCGCGGCCGCCTGCACGGTCGCCGCCAGATGCAGTTTGGTGAGCGTCCCCCGGGGCCGCCGCGCACCGGTCGTCCGCCCGTGCTCGGTCCGCGCCCGCGAACGCCGCCCGGCGGCACCCTCACCGATGCCGGGCACGCTCAGCGCCTTCGTACGGAAGGGCTCGGAGGCGCGTACGGCGGACTGCTCGGCAGCCCCCGACGGCTGCGGTTCGCCCCCCTCACCGGCCTCGGGCCGCGCGCCCGTGTCACCGCCCTGCGGGCTGTCGGAGCCGTCCTGCGGCGGCTGCCCGCCGCCCCCACCGGGCCCGTCGGGCCCGGGATCGTCGTCCTCCGGCTCCCCGAACTCCTCCAGCGTCTCGTCCAGCTTGTCCTCGTCGAGCCCCGGAGCATCGAAGGGATTCCGCCGCCTGCGGTGCGGCAGCGCGAGCAGCGCCGCCTGCCGTACGTCCTCCGCGAGCACCTCGGTCCGCCCGGCCCAGGCGGCCAGCGCGGTCGCCGTACGCGCCATCACGATGTCGGCACGCATGCCGTCCACCTCGAAGGCCGCGCAGGTCGCCGCGATCTGCCGCAGCGCCCCGTCGCCCAGCCGCACCGACGGCAACAGCTCCCGCGCGGCCACGATCCGCGCCCGTACGGCGGCCTCCTCGTCGGCCCACTTCGCCGCGAACCCGGTGGGGTCGTCGTCGTAGGCGAGCCTCCGCCGCACGACCTCCACCCGCTGGTCGGGCTCCCGCGAGGCGGCCACCTCCACGGTCAGCCCGAACCGGTCCAGCAACTGCGGCCGCAGTTCGCCCTCTTCGGGGTTCATGGTGCCGACGAGCAGGAAACGGGCGGCGTGCCGTACGGAGACACCCTCACGTTCGACGTACGAGGCGCCCATCGCGGCCGCGTCCAGCAGCAGGTCGACGAGGTGGTCGTGGAGCAGGTTGACCTCGTCGACGTACAGGATCCCGCGGTGCGCGTCGGCGAGGAGCCCCGGCTCGAACGCCTTCACGCCCTCCGCCAGCGCCCGCTCGATGTCCAGCGCGCCGACCAGCCGGTCCTCGGAGGCACCGACGGGCAGCTCGACCATCCGGGCCGGCCGCTCGATCCCGCCGCCGGCCTCGTGCGGCCCGTCCGGGCACGCGGGGTCCGGCTTGGCCGGGTCACAGGAGAAACGGCACCCGGGGACGACCGGAACCTCGGGCAGCAGCGCGGACAACGCCCGCACGGCCGTGCTCTTCGCGGTGCCCTTCTCCCCTCGGACCAGCACACCGCCCACGGCGGGAGAGACGGCGTTCAGCAGCAGCGCGAGCCGCAGGTCGTCCTGCCCTACGACGGCTGTGAACGGGAAGGGGGTACTCACGCGGCGATCACTCCTTCGGGTTCTTCCTGTCGCAGGTGCAGGCGCTGCGACCGTTCAGCTGTCACGGTCGAAGCCTGGTCCCCGCCGAGGCGGGGGTGGTCCGACGTACTCTGCGCTGAGTCGCTCGTACATCCAGTGCTCCCCGCCGTCGCGGGGGTGACGGAGGGGATCATTCGTTCCCCTCCAGGTCTCCCTCAAGTTCGAGGTAGGTCGCCCGGAGTCGGTCCAGGGTCTCCTGGTCCGGCTCCGCCCACAGCCCGCGGTCTGCCGCTTCCAGCAGGCGCTCGGTGATGCCCCTAAGGGCCCACGGGTTCGAACGCTGCATGAACTCCCGGTTCTCCGGGGCGAAGACGTATTCGCCGGCCAGCTTCTCGTACATCCAGTCGTCGACCACGCCCGCCGTGGCGTCGTAGCCGAAGAGGTAGTCGACGGTCGCCGCCATCTCGAAGGCACCCTTGTAGCCGTGCCGCCGCATCGCCGCCATCCAGCGCGGGTTGACCACGCGGGCGCGGAAGACGCGGTGGGTCTCCTCGCCCAGTGTCCGCGTCTTGACCTGGTCCGGGGTGGCCGAATCGCCCACGTAGGCCTCGGGGCTGGCGCCCGTCAGATGGCGCACCATGGCCACCATGCCGCCGTGGTACTGGAAGTAGTCGTCGGCGTCGACGAGGTCGTGCTCACGGGTGTCGACGTTCTTCGCGGCCACGGCGATCCGCTTGAACGCCGTCTCCATGTCGCCCCGCGCGGCCCGCCCGTCGAGCCCGCGCCCGTAGGCGTAACCGCCCCACACCGCGTACACCTCGGCGAGGTCCGCGTCGGAGCGCCAGTTGCGGGCGTCGATCAGCGGCAGCAGACCGGCGCCGTACGCGCCCGGCTTGGAGCCGAACACGCGGGCCGTGGCCCGGCGCCGGTCGCCGTGCTCGGCGGTGTCCTCGTCGGCGTGGGCCTTCACGAAGTTGAGGTCGGCGGGCTCGTCCAGCTCGGCGACCGCCCGCACCGCGTCGTCGATCAGTCCGACGACGTGCGGGAACGCGTCCCGGAAGAACCCGGAGATACGGACCGTCACGTCGATGCGCGGCCGGCCCAGCTCGGCCGGCGGAACGATCTCGAAGCCGGTCACCCGCCTCGACGCGTCGTCCCACACCGGACGGCAGCCCAGCAGCGCCAGGATCTCCGCGATGTCGTCGCCCTGGGTGCGCATGGCGGACGTACCCCAGACCGTCAGACCGACGGACTTCGGGTACTCGCCCGTGTCCTGGAGGTAGCGCTGCACCAGCGAGTCCGCGAGCGACTGGCCGACCTCCCAGCTCAGCCTCGACGGGATGGCCTTGGGGTCGACCGAGTAGAAGTTCCGGCCGGTCGGCAGCACGTTGACCAGTCCGCGCGTCGGCGAACCGGACGGACCCGCCGGGACGTAACCGCCGTCGAGGGCGCGCAGGATGTGACCGATCTCGTCGGTGGTCCTCTCCAGCCGGGGTACGACCTCGGTGCAGGCGAACTCCACCACCGCGACCGCGTCACGGAGTTCGGTGCCGAGCACCTCACGGACGAGGGCCGGAGCGGCCGCCACGTCCCAGGCCCGGGACTCCATCCCCTCCGCGATCCGCCGGCACAGCTGCTCAAGGAGGTCGATCGCATCGGCCGCCGTACGGGAGGGGCCCTCCACCAGGTCCGTCAGCTCCACCGGCACCTTCGCCGGCGCGCCCGGCTCGGCCAGCAGCTCCTTCTCGACCAGCCCGAAGTGCTCGGCCAGCGACGCCCGCAGACCCGGCAGCGCGTTCGCCTGCCCGCCCCACACCTGCGAGGCCCGCAGCACGGCCAGCACCAGGTTGACGCGCGGCTCACCGACCGGACCACCGCCGAGGATGTGCAGCCCGTCGCGGATCTGCACGTCCTTGATCTCGCACAGATAGCCGTCGATGTGCATGACGAACTCGTCGAAGTCGTCGTCGCCGGGCTGCTCGTCCACATGCAGGTCGTGGTGGAGCTCGGCCGCCTTCACCAGCGTCCAGATCTGGGCCCGTACCGCCGGTGCCTTGGTCGGGTCCAGGTCGGAGACGAGCGCGTACTCGTCGAGCAGCTGCTCCAGCTTGGCCAGGTCGCCGTAGGTGTCGGCGCGTGCCATCGGCGGCACCAGGTGGTCGACGACCGTGGCGTGCCCGCGCCGCTTGGCCTGGGTGCCCTCACCGGGGTCGTTGACGATGAAGGGGTAGATCAGCGGGAGGTCGCCGAGGACCGCGTCCGGCGCGCATCCGCCACTCAGTCCGAGCCCCTTGCCCGGCAGCCACTCCATGGTGCCGTGCTTGCCCATGTGGACGATCGCGTCGGCGCCGAAACTGTTCTCCAGCCAGCGGTAGGCCGCCATGTAGTGGTGCGACGGCGGCATGTCGGGGTCGTGGTAGATCGCGATCGGGTTCTCGCCGAAGCCGCGGGGCGGCTGGATCATCACGACGACGTTCCCGAACTGGAGGGAGGCGAGCACGATGTCGTCGCCGTCGACGTACAGGTTGCCCGGCGGCTCGCCCCAGGCCTCCAGCATCCCGTCCCTGAGCTCCGGGTCGAGCTTGTCGAACCAGGCGCGGTAGTCGGCGAGCGGCACCCGCGCGGGGGCGGCGGCGAGCTGTTCCTCGGTGAGCCACTCCACGTCGTGACCACCGGCGTTGATGAGCCGGTGGATCAGCTCGTCACCGTTGTCGGGGTGCCCTTCGACGACGTACCCGGCGTCCCGCAGCGCGTCCAGCACCCGCACGGCCGATGCCGGGGTGTCGAGCCCGACCGCGTTGCCGACGCGCGAGTGCTTGGTCGGGTAGGCGGTGAACACGAGCGCGAGCTTCTTCTCCGCGTTCGCCTTGTGCCTCAACTGCGCGTGCCGTACGGCGATCCCGGCGACCCGCCCGGCCCGCTCGGGGTCGGCGGCGTAGACGGGGACGTCGTCGGGGCCCTGCTCCTTGAAGGAGAACGGCACGGTGATCAGGCGCCCGTCGAACTCCGGGATCGCGACCTGCATCGCCGCGTCCATGGGGGAGAGGGCGGCGTCGGACTCGTCCCAGGTGGCGTGCGAGGAGGTGAGGCAGAGCCCTTGCAGCACCGGGATGTTCAGTTCGGCGAGCGCCCCGATGTCCCAGGACTCCTCGTCGCCGCCGGCCGAGGCCTGCGAGGCGTGGGTGCCGCCGGCCGCGAGGACGGTGGCGACGAGGGCGTCGGCCCGGCCGAGGATCTCGTACAGCCCGGCGTCGGCGCCGCGCAGCGAACCGCAGTACACCGGAAGGGCGTTGGCGCCCCGTGCCTCGATCGCGTCGCAGAGGGTGTCCACGAAGGCGGTGTTGCCGCTGAGTTCGTGCGCCCGGTAGAACAGCACGCCCACGGTCGGCCGGCCGTCCTGGAACACGCGGTCCCCGTGGACGCCGTACTCGGGCATCTTCTGCGGCTCGACGAACCCCTCGCCCGTCAGCAGCACGGTGTCGGACAGGAAGCGCGCCAGCTCGGTCAGGTTGGCGGGCCCGCCCTCGACGAGATACCTGAGCGCCTCCGCCACGACACCGGCGGGCACCGACGACTCGGACATCAACTCCGCGTCGGGAACCGCCTCCCCGCCGAGGAGGACGGTCGGGATGCCGGACGCCTTCAGGGCCGCGAGCCCGTCCTCCCAGGCCCGCTTGCCGCCCAACAGCCGCACGACGGCGATGTCCGAACCCTCGATGAGGCCCGGGAGTTCCTCCGCGGCATCCACCCGCGTCGGATTGCCGATCCGGTACGAGGCCCCCGAGGCGGCCCGGGCCGCCAGGAGGTCCGTGTCGGCGGTCGACAACAACAACACTGTGCTCATGCGGGCGCTCCCGGTGGAATGAAAGGCAGTCCTTGCGGCGCGCCGGACTCGATGAGTCGCCACAGCGCGTCCGTGTCCGCGTGCTGTTCGATCAGGTCGCCGAGCCGGTCGAGCTGCTCCTCGCGCAGCGCGGCGAACGAGGTGTCGGGGGCCGGCACGAAACGGCGGCCCGCGGCGGCCGCCACCTCGCGCAGGAAGGCCCGCCGGAACCCGTCCGACTCCAGCGAACCGTGCCAGTGCGTGCCCCAGGTCTGACCGACCCGGCAGCCGTCCAGGCTGTGTCCTCTGTCATCACGGATGAACGCCTCTCCTGCGCCGATCTCGGCGACCCCGTGATGGATCTCGTACCCCTCGACCCGCTCGCCGAGGGCTTCCCCCACCGGCCGGGTGAGGGTCTTCTCGCGGGCGAACCGCACCCGCACGGGCAGGACTCCGAGCCCGTCGACGTGCCCGCGCCGGCTCTCGACCTCGTCCTCGATGTGCTCGCCGAGGATCTGGAAGCCGCCGCAGACGCCGAGGACGGGCCGCTGTTCCGCGGCCCTGCGCCGGATGGCCTCCGCGAGCCCCCGCTCCCGCAGCCACTCCAGCGCCCGTACGGTCCCACGGGTCCCCGGAATCACGACGAGGTCGGCGTCGGCCAGCTCCTCCGGCCGGTCCACGAACCGCACGACGACACCCGGCTCGGCGGCGAGGGCGTCCACGTCGGTGAAGTTGGACATCAGGGGGATCGCGCAGACGGCGACGCGCAGCACGTCCTCGCCGACGGGCGGCGCGGTGTTCGACTCCCGCACCGTCCCCCGCAAAGAGACCCTCAGCCCGTCCTCCTCGTCGATGCCGAGCCCGTGCCGGAACGGGAGAACCCCGTACGTGTGCCGCCCGGTGAGCCCGTGCAGCATGTCGAGCCCGGGTTCGAGCAGGGAGACGTCACCGCGGAACTTGTTGACCAGGAACCCGGCGACGCACTCCTGGTCCTCGGGCGACAGCAGGGCGACGGTGCCGAAGAAGGAGGCGAAGACACCGCCGCGGTCGATGTCGCCGACGACGAGCACGGGGAGCCCGGCGTTGCGGGCGATCCCCATGTTGACGATGTCCGTCCGCCGCAGATTGATCTCGGCGGGACTCCCGGCCCCCTCACAGATCACCGCGTCATACGTGCCCCGCAACTCGGCGAGACAGTCCAGCACCGTCCCGAGCAGCTTCTGCTGCCGCCCACCGTGGTAGCCCCGCGCGCTCAGCTCGCCCACGGGCTTCCCGAGCAGCACGACCTGACTGCTCTGCTCCCCGCCGGGCTTGAGCAGCACCGGGTTCATGAGCGCGGTCGGCTCGACCCGACAGGCCTGCGCCTGCATGGCCTGCGCCCGCCCGATCTCGGCACCCTCCCGTGTCACGAACGAGTTCAACGACATGTTCTGCGCCTTGAACGGCGCGACCTTGACGCCCTGGCGCACCAGCCACCGGCAGATCCCGGCGGTGACGACACTCTTACCGGCGTCGGAGGTGGTGCCGGCGACGAGGAGACCCCCGCTCATGACCTGTGCCCCTTTGCGATCAGCCGTCCGGCGACGCACACGCCGAGCGCGAGCAGACCTACGCGCCGGGAGAGCCGTGCGGCCCGCTCGATGTCGCCCGTGGCGACCGCGCGTCCTTCTCCGTTGAGCACGGGCCGGTGTTCGACCCTGCCCCCGTACGACAGTGTTCCGCCCAGCCGCACCCCGAGCGCCCCCGCGAAGGAGGCCTCGACGGGCCCGGCGTTGGGGCTCGGGTGCTTGTCCGCGTCCTCCCGCCAGGCCCGTACGGCGCCCCGCGGGTCGTCCCCGGCCGCGGCGGCGAGTACGGCGGTCAGCCGCGCCCCCGGCCACCCGGCGAGGTCGTCGAGCCGGGCGGAGGCCCACCCGAACCGCCGGTACCGGGCGGACTTGTGACCCACCATCGCGTCCAGCGTGTTGACGGCCCGGAACGCGAGCAGCCCCGGGACCCCGCCCACGGCACCCCACACCAGGGCGCCCACGACGGCGTCGGAGGTGTTCTCGGCGACGGACTCCACGACGGCCCGCGCGATCCCGTCGGCGTCGAGCGCCTGCGGATCCCGCCCGCACAGATGCGGCAGCCGCGCCCTCGCCCCCTCGATGTCCCCCGCTTCGAGGGCGCGCCCGACGGCCCGTGCCTCCCGGCCGAGGGTGGTCCCACCGACCACGGCCCAGGTGGCGCAGGCGGTGAGGACGACGGAGCCGGCCGGGGAGCGCCGTACAGCCTTCTCGGCCATGGCCCCCAGAGCAGCCACCCCGCCCACGCACACCGCGGTGTGCAGCGCCCCCCACCCGCGGTGGTCGCGCCACAGCACCCGCTCGACGGCACCCGCGGCCCGCCCGAACGCGGCGACCGGGTGTCCGCGACGGGGATCGCCGAGGAGCAGGTCGCCGAGGAGGCCGGCGGCGGCGCCGTACGCGAAGACGCGATCGGCACCCATCGGCTCAGCCGGCCGTGGGGTCGTGGGGGTCGGGCAATGACCTGGTGCTGGACCTCGATCGGCAGCCGAGCATGGCGATATGTCCTCACTCAGGGTGTCCGCGCCCTGGTTCGACGAGACCGGCGGTGAGAGTTCCTGGCTCCCGGGGGTTCCTACCCCGGTGACAGTGGCGGGACCGCGCCGGATTCTCACCGGCTTCCTCTCCTGCCGCCGTACATGGCTCCGGCAGTCCACCACGGCCCCGGAACGGCCGTCAACTTGCTGTTGACCTGCGACGGGAGAGTGTGCAGAACCCCACACGCGAGCCGTCGAGGGCGTCACACACGCGTGGGGTGCGGGACGGCGAACCGTCCCGCACCCCACGTGGTGCCCAAGTGCCGCCGGTCAGGCGACGATCAGGGAGATCCCGTACGCCACCGCCGCCGCGCACGCCGCGAAGCACACGTACGCGCCGGTGACCGCGAGAGCGGCGGAGCCGCCCTGGGCCGCGGCCCGTTCGCGCCGGGAGAGGCCGGTGATGCCGAGGGTGAACAGGGCCACGAGGGCCACGGTGACCACGAGGCTGACCCCGAAGACGGAGCCGAGAGCCGCCCAGTCGATCTTCATGCTGTCTCTTCCTTCGTGCCTGGCGCGGTGCGGCTCAGACGGTGGTGGTGGCCGGCGGGGCGGACTCGGCCGCGGGGGCCGGGATCGTCGCCGACAGGTCCTCGGCGACCGTGCCCGCGGGCGGCGGGCTCACCACGGCGATCGCGGTGGTCACCACGCCGGGCGGCTCCTCGGAGTCGTTGACGTTGCTGTGGTCGACGACCTCGCGGCGCGAGATCTTCCAGATCGCGGCGCTGGAGGCGATGAGGAAGACGGCGACGACGGCCGTGCCCCAGTCGCCGAAGCCGGTCACGTACTCAGCGAGCGCGCCGACCAGGGCCGCGGCCGGGAGCGTGAGGCCCCAGGCGACGAACATGCGGGTGGCGGTCGACCAGCGGACCACTCCGCCCTTGCGGCCGAGGCCCGCGCCCATCACCGAGCCGGAGACCGAGTGGGTGGTGGAGAGGGAGAAGCCGAGGTGGGAGGAGGCCAGGATGACCGTCGCCGCGCTGGTCTGGGCGGCGAAGCCCTGCTGCGGCTGAAGGTCGGTCAGGCCCTTGCCCATCGTGCGGATGATGCGCCAGCCACCGAGGTAGGTGCCGAGCGCGATGGCGAGGCCCGCGGAGAGGATGACCCACAGGGGCGGGTCGGAGTCGGGGGCGACGGCGCCGCCGGCGACCAGGGCGAGGGTGATGATGCCCATCGTCTTCTGGGCGTCGTTCGTGCCGTGCGCGAGGGAGACCAGGCCGGCGGAGGCGATCTGGCCCGCGCGGTAGCCCTTCTCGGCGGCCTTGCCGTCGGCCTTCTTGCCGAGGGTGTAGGACAGCCGGGTGGCGAGCATCGCGGCGACGCCCGCGACGATCGGGGCCGCGACCGCCGGGATCAGGACCTTGGTGACGAGCGCGTCACCGTGGACCGCGCCCACACCCGCCGAGGCGATGGTGGCGCCGATCAGACCGCCCATCAGGGCGTGCGAGGAGCTGGAGGGCAGGCCCACCAGCCAGGTCAGCAGGTTCCAGAGGATCGCGCCGACCAGGGCGGCGAAGATGACCTCGGGACGGATGCCGGTCTCGTCGACGAGACCCTTGGAGATCGTGTTCGCGACCTCCACTGAGAGAAAGGCGCCGACAAGGTTGAGCACGGCGGACATGGCCACCGCGACCTTGGGCTTGAGCGCACCGGTGGAGATGGTTGTGGCCATCGCGTTGGCGGTGTCGTGGAAACCGTTCGTAAAATCGAACGCGAGTGCGGTTACCACCACAATCGCGAGGATCAGCGAGAAGCTTTCCATTTACCCAGGCAATCGTTCGAAGTCATTGGCTGGACGACCGTAAGTAACCTGAGTGAACGGAAGATGAACTGGGGCGGGCGTCGAAGTGTCGCAAACGGAAGGTCGCCGCTCCGTTCCGGAACGACGGCCCGCGCGCCCTCCGCTCATGAGCCGCGGGCGAACTCCCGCAGGTCGCTCCCCGAGCCGTTGAAGACGTTCTGGTCGCCCGGGAGACTGCCGCCGTTGTCGTACTGCCAGAACGTCCAGAACGACCAGCCGGCGGGCAGCGCCCCGGCGTCGGCCGAGCCGTAGCGGGCGATCCACAGGGCGTGGTCGGCGGCGAAGGCGCTGCTGCCGCCGGTGCAGGTGTTCCACCAGTGGGTGGTCGTGTAGATCACCGGACGCCGGCCGGTGAGCCGCTTCACCTCGGCGCTGAACGACGCGATCCAGCCGACCATGCCCGCCTTGCTCAGGCCGTAGCACTTGTGCCTCTTGTCGTAGGGGTTGTACTCGACGTCGAGCGCGGGCGGCAGCGTCCAGCCGTCCGCGGTCCAGCCGCCGCCGTTGTGTACGAAGTGCGCCGCCTGCGCCCTGCCCGACGACTTGTCCGGCAGTGCGAAGTGGTACGCGCCACGCATCAGGCCCGCCTCGCGCGAGCCGTTGTACTGCTGGTCGAAGCGCGGGTTGCGGTAGCCCGTGGACTCGGTCGCCTTGATGTAGACGAACCGGGCGCCCTGGGCCTTCGCCCGCTGCCAGTCCACGTTCCTCTGGTGGGCGGAGACGTCGTGCCCCTTCGGCAGGGTCACCGCCGATGCCGGTATCTCGACGAGTGCGGTGCACCCGATGGCGAGGGCCGTCACGTGCGCCGCGAACACGCGGACGCGACGGCGGGACGCTGTGCGGTCACGAGTCATGGTTTCCCCCCCAGACAAATCCCCCGAAGAGTATGTGAGGGTCAGTGAAAAGCAGCCAACTTCCGGCCAAGTCATAGGGAAAGCGGTTTATATCGACATGTGCTCTGCCGGAGGTGTGGCTTCCGGCCTGAAGTGCCCGCTCCGAGGCGCGCCGGGGCCTGCCCCTGGCAAGATCGCCGCATGGCCGAGCAGTCGAGGGACCAACGGGGTGAACGGGATGTACGCGATGCGCGAGGGCGCGTGGAGGAGGCGACGGCCTGGGAGGCGCTCGTCGCCACCGCCCGGCGGACCGTCGCCGACGGCCTGGTCGTCGGAACCTCCGGCAACGTGTCGGTCCGCGTCGGCGACACCGTCCTGGTGACACCCTCGGGCGTGCCGTACGACCGGCTGACTCCGGACGACATGACCGGCGTCGACCTCGACGGGCGGCAGGTGCTCGGCACGCTGGTGCCGACCAGCGAACTGCCCATGCACCTCGCGGTGTACCGCACGACCGACGCCCGCGCCGTCGTCCACACCCACGCCGTGCACGCCACCGCGGTCTCCACGCTCGTGACCGAACTCCCGTCCGTCCACTACATGGTCGGCGCCCTCGGCGGCCCCGTCCGCGTCGCCCCCTACGCGACCTACGGCACCGACGAGTTGGCCGAGAACGTACGCGTCGCCCTGGCCGACCGCTCCGGCTGCCTCCTCCAGAACCACGGGACGATCACCTACGGCGCCACCCTCGACCAGGCCTACGACCGCACGGCCCAGCTCGAGTGGATGTGCCGCGTGTGGCTCACGGCGTCGTCGGTACCCGGCCTGAGCCCGAGCCTGCTGTCGGAGGAACAGCTGGCGGCGGCGGGGGAGCGGCTCAGGGGGTACGGGCAGCGGGGGTGACGGGAAGGGGTGACGGGTGACGGGCGACCGAGCGAGCCTGGTCGGCGCCTGCCGGGGTACCGCAATGGGGTGAGCCTTCTCGTCGCCGTGCGCCGTCGCCTCTCCGGGGCAGTCCCCGCAGCGCGTCCGCTGTCGCGCCCCGCGCCACCTCTCGCGCCAGCCCTCGCGTCACTCCGTACCGCCGTACCGCTGGCCGGTGACGGGGCGCGCCGGGACACTGGAGCCGTGCGTACTGTCAAAGCGACGGCCGCCGCCGTCACCGCAGTCCTGGCAGCCGGTGCGGCCAGCGTCGCCGTCGGCCGGTTTGCGAGCGACGCGGCGCTCCGTCCGACCCCGGGCAGGCCGCTGCCCACGGAGCCCCGGCTCACCGTGCACGGCACGGCCGCGGGCCGCATCACCCTCACCCGCGCCCTGGCCTCCCAGCGCCCCGGCACCTACGGCCTCGCCGGCGACGGCTCCCACGCGGTCGTCGGCGCCGTCCTGGACAGCACCCCGCACACCGCCGACACCGTCGTACGCCGCCTGGAACGCGTCACCCACGGCACCCTCCACCCCGGCGACGCGGTGTGGTTCACCCCCAACGTCCACGTCGGCAACCCGAGCACCGCACTCGGCCTGGACCACGCCGACATCGACGTCCCCGGCGAGCTCGGCGCACTGCCGGCCTGGTTCGTGCCCGGCGCCCGCGACACGTGGGTGATCGCGGTGCACGGCCTGGGCACCACCCGGGAACAGACGATGAACGTCATGGAGTTCCTGCACCGCCACCGCCTGTCGGTGCTCGCCCTTGCCTACCGCGGCGACCTCGGCGCGCCCCGCTCGCCGGACGGCCTGCACCACTTCGGCGAGACCGAGTGGCGCGACGTGGACGCGGCGATCCGGTACGCGGTGCGATACGGCGCCGAGCGCGTCGTCCTGTACGGCTGGTCCACCGGCGCCACCATGGCGCTGCGCGCCGCCGCGCACTCCGGACTGCGCGAACGGGTCTCGGGGCTGGTGCTGGACTCCCCGGTCCTCGACTGGGAGACCACGGTACGGGCGCTCGCCGCCGCCCGCCGGACACCGGGCGCGCTGCTCCCGCTGGCCGTTCGGGCCGCGCAGGGCCGCACCGGTCTCGACGGCCGTCGCGTCGCCGAGGCCGCCGACCCCGACCGGCTCCGGGTGCCGACCCTGATCGTCCACGGCCCCGACGACACGATCGCCCCCTGGACCACCTCCCGCCGCCTCGCCGCCCGCCGCCCCGGCCTGGTGGCCCTCCACACGGTCCCCCAGGCCCCCCACAGCGCCATGTGGAACGCCGACCCCCAGGGCTACGAGGAGGCCCTGCGCCGCTTTCTCACCCCGTTGATGTGACTCCCTTGATGTGACTCCCTGCCTCTGATCGCGGCGCCGTCCCCCGGGCCCCGGTTCCACACCGGTCGTCCTCATTCCGTTTAAGGCCGGACGACTGGCCTGATCTCGGCCCCGAGCCCCCCGCGGGACCCCGTGCGTTGGCCATCCCCGTCGCCCCCCGTGACATTCCGTTTGGGTTTTCGGACCGTCAACCGGAAGACTGCACCCGTGACGTCCCGTATCCCGCGCGACTCCAGGCTTCGACTCGTCCGCCCGCGACCCCTGGCCGCCGCCCCCAGAGCCGTGAACCAGCGGCGCCCGCACCGCCCCGCACCCCGCCCTCCGGAGGGCACACCGGCCCCCGCGGAGCTGGCCAGAATGGCTCGCTCCGGACTGGCCGCCGCGGCCCGCGTCGCCCGCTGGGCCGACGGCTCGCTCGGCCCCGGCCGCGACGGCGCCACCGTCGACGGCAAGGCCACCCTCGCCGACGCGACCGCCGAACAGGCGGCCCGCGAACTCGGCCTGACCGCCGATCAGGTCCGCGCCGACTGGGACACGGCCCGCCTGGCCGGCCTCGTCGAGGTGCACGGCGACAGCGCCCGCCCCGGCTGGCGGCTGCGCGCCTGGGACCGCGACGACAGCGCCGTACTGCGCGGCTGGGTCGCCCTCTTCGACGCCTGGTCGCTCGCCTGTCCCGAGCCCGAGGACGAGGAGCCCGCCGCCGTCGCCGAGGTCGTCTCGGCGATGCCGCAGGTGCTCTCCTTCCTCCAGCTCTCCGCCGGTCCCGTCCCGGTGCCGCAACTCCTGGACCTCCTCCAGCAGCGCGTCACCGAACTGCGCACCGAACGCTGCGAGATCCCCTACGGCCCGCAGCGCCAGCCGGTGTCGCTCGCCGCGGCCGAGCCCGCGGCCCAGCCCCATCCCGCGCACCCCGCCGAGGACACCGAGCTCGCCCCCCTCCTCGACTGGGCCCTGCGGGCCCTCGGTTCCGTCGGCGCGCTCACCTACGGCGACGGACAGGCCACCCTCACGCCGCTCGGCAGCTGGGCGGTCTGGGTGAAACTGGAGCAGATCTGCGTGGCCGCGCAGAGCCCCGCCGGGAACATCGAGCAGGCCGCCGAGGACATGCTGCGCGGCTGCGCCCAACTGCGCCCCAACGCGGCCCGCGCCGAGTACCGCGCCTGGCTCGCCGCCCGCCCCGTCGGCAACGCCGTCACCGAGCTGCTGGTCGCCGCCCGCGGCGAGGACGCCCTGCTGCGCGGCCTCGCCTTCGAGGCGCTGCGCGTCGTCGGCGCCCCCGCCGAGCCCGACGTACGGGCCGTCGTCGAGGATCCCGCGCTGCGGCCCTACGCCCTGCTGTGGCTGGCCGAGCACGACGGCGTGGACCCCGAGGACGCCCACGAGGTGCTCACCCGCGAGGAGGCCACCTGGCTGTGGGTCGACACCGCCGCCGCCGTCGCCGACCACGGCGAGGCCCCGATGCTCGTCCGGCATCTGGAGTCCGCGCTGCAGCCGACCGTGCCCGCGCTCCTCGACGAGGTGCGCGCCGTCGGACACCCCCGCACCGTGCAGGTCCTCGTCGCGCTGGCCGCCGCCCACCCCGACCCCGCCCTGGCCAAGGCCGTGCGCCGCGCGGCCTTCCAGGTGCACACCGGGGGCAGCTGACCGGCCGGGCCCCCGGCGGCCCTCTCAGCCCGCTGTCTCGGGGGCGTAGGTGCCGAAGCTCCAGATGTTGCCCTCGAGGTCGCGGGCCATGTAGTCCCGCGAGCCGTAGTCCTGGTCCGTCGGGGGCATCAGGATCTCCGCGCCGTGCTCCACGGCCCGCCGGTGGTGTGCGTCGACGTCGTCCACGACGACGTACACCCCGCTGGGGCCCGCGCCCTTCATCGCCGTGCCGAAAACACCGCCGGTGCCCTTCGAGCCGAGCATCACCGCGCCGTTGCCCTGGGTGAGTTCGGCGTGCAGCACCAGGCCGTTCTCGCCCTCGTACACGGACAGTTCCGTGAACCCGAAGGCCTCGGTGAGCTGCCTGATCGCCGCCTTGGCGTCCGCGTACACCAGCGTCGGGTACAAGCTCGGGCGTCCGCCGCTCCTGCCTGCCATGCCGATCACTCCCTCGTGATCCCTGCTGTGGTCCCCGCCGTGAATCCCCTCGCCGCCCAGTCTCGCAGCGCCCACTGACAACGGCCCCCGGAAGCCGCGGCCCAGCGGCTCGAACACCTGAACACAGAAAAAGTGGTTGCACGGCCCCGTTAGAATGGCCCCCATGGCCATTCTCCTCGCGCATTAGACGGCGGGAACGTCCTCAGCCGCCCATCCCGCCAACGACCCCGCACTGGAGTCTGTCCGTGATCTCCGCCTCCGGCATCGAGCTGCGCGCCGGTGCCCGTGTACTCATCGAGTCCGCCACGTTCCGAGTCGCCAAGGGCGACCGCATCGGCCTGGTCGGCCGCAACGGCGCCGGCAAGACCACCCTCACCAAGGTCCTCGCGGGCGAGGGCATCCCCGCGGCGGGCCAGGTCACCCGCTCCGGCGAGGTCGGCTACCTCCCGCAGGACCCCCGCACCGGCGACCTCGACGTCCTCGCCCGCGACCGCATCCTCTCCGCGCGCGGCCTCGACGTCCTGATCCGCAAGATGCGCGAGAACGAACAGCGCATCGCCAACGGCCAGGGCGCCACCCGCGAGAAGGCCCTCAGGCAGTACGAACGCCAGGAGACGGAGTTCCTCACCAAGGGCGGGTACTCCGCCGAGGCCGAGGCCGCCACCATCGCCGCCGCGCTCAACCTGCCCGACCGGGTGCTCGCGCAGCCCCTGCACACGCTCTCCGGCGGTCAGCGCCGCCGCATCGAGCTGGCCCGCATCCTGTTCTCCGACGCGGACACCCTGCTCCTCGACGAGCCCACGAACCACCTCGACGCCGACTCGATCGTCTGGCTGCGCGACTACCTCAAGACCTACCGCGGCGGCTTCATCGTGATCTCCCACGACGTCGACCTGGTCGAGACGGTCGTCAACAAGGTGTTCTACCTGGACGCCAACCGCGCCCAGATCGACGTCTACAACATGGGCTGGAAGCTCTACCAGCAGCAGCGCGAGGCCGACGAGAAGCGCCGCAAGCGGGAACGGCAGAACGCCGAGAAGAAGGCCGCCGCGCTGCACTCCCAGGCCGACAAGATGCGCGCCAAGGCCACCAAGACCGTCGCCGCGCAGAACATGGCGAAGCGGGCCGACCGGCTGCTCGCAGGCCTCGATGCGGTCCGCGTCTCCGACAAGGTCGCCAAGCTCCGCTTCCCGGAGCCCGCGCCCTGCGGCAAGACCCCGCTGACGGCCGAGGGCCTGTCGAAGTCGTACGGCTCGCTGGAGATCTTCACCGACGTCGACCTGGCGATCGACAAGGGTTCCAGGGTCGTCATCCTCGGCCTCAACGGCGCCGGCAAGACCACCCTGCTGCGCCTGCTGGCGGGCGCCGAGCAGCCCGACACCGGCGCGGTCGTCCCCGGGCACGGCCTGAAGATCGGCTACTACGCCCAGGAGCACGAGACCCTCGACCCCGAGCGCACGGTCCTGGAGAACATGCGCTCGGCCGCCCCCGACATGGACCTCGTCGAGGTCCGCAAGGTGCTGGGCTCGTTCCTGTTCTCCGGCGACGACGTCGACAAGCCGGCCGGTGTCCTCTCCGGCGGCGAGAAGACCCGTCTCGCGCTCGCCACGCTGGTGGTCTCCTCGGCGAACGTGCTGCTCCTCGACGAGCCGACCAACAACCTCGACCCCGCCAGCCGCGAGGAGATCCTCGGGGCGCTGCGCACCTACAAGGGCGCGGTCGTCCTCGTCACCCACGACGAGGGCGCGGTCGAGGCGCTCCAGCCGGAGCGGATCATCCTGCTGCCGGACGGCGTCGAGGACCTGTGGGGTGCCGACTACGCCGACCTCGTCGCTCTGGCTTGATCCACTGCCTATGGATCATTCGGCCCATCCGTGATCCATCATCTGTGTGAGATCTCCTCGTATCGAGGTGTGTCCTACACGGATTTCGCGGCCGATCCCTTTGTCGACAAGGGATCGGCCGTTGCGCGTCTCTGACCTGGTATTTCGTGAAAGAACCCGTTCGGCCGTACGGATATACACGTCTGGAATCGTCGATTCCGTTTGTGGGGACGTACTCCTGTCGTCACAACCCTGTCGCACGGACCTTGCCGAATGGGTGGCCATCAGGGCCCGGAGGGGTGATCATGAGGGGACCAGAGCGCACTTCCCATGAGGAGGACCGGGTGGCCGAGACTCTGAAGAAGGGCAGCCGGGTAACCGGCGCCGCGCGCGACAAGCTCGCGGCAGACCTGAAGAAGAAGTACGACTCCGGTGCGAGCATCCGAGCGCTGGCCGAGGAAACCGGCCGCTCGTATGGCTTCGTACACCGGATGCTCAGCGAGTCGGGCGTCACGCTTCGTGGGCGTGGCGGAGCAACGCGGGGCAAGAAGGCCGCATCGTCCTGACTCCGGGCGGCCCATCGGCTTCGATGGTGGCCACCCGGTCGATTGATTGATCGGCCGGGTGGTTACTGTGCAGTCACTTAGCTTCGCTCTGCTGACCGCACTCATCGGAGGCGCCCCATGGCCACGTCCGGCCAGGAACTCGTTCCCCTGCTCGACAAGGACGGCGTACGGCTCACCGTCGACGACGCGCTCGCCACGGTGACGCTGACCAACCCGGCCAAGCGCAACGCACAGAGCCCCGCCCTGTGGCGGGCGCTCGCCGAGGCCGGGCGGTTGCTGCCGGGCTCCGTCCGCGTGGTCGTGCTGCGCGGTGAGGGCAAGTCCTTCTCCGCAGGGCTCGACCGGCAGATGTTCACGCCCGAGGGGATCGAGGGCGAGCCGTCGTTCATCGAGCTCGCCCGCAGTGCCGACGCCGAACTGGACGCGGCCATCACCGAGTTCCAGGAGGGATTCACCTGGTGGCGACGGAACGACATCGTGTCCATCGCCGCCGTACAAGGACATGCCATCGGTGCGGGCTTCCAGCTCGCGCTCGCCTGTGACATGCGGGTCGTCGCCGACGACGTGCAGTTCGCCATGCGCGAGACCAGTCTCGGGCTCGTGCCCGACCTCACGGGCACGCATCCGCTGGTTTCGCTGGTCGGGTACGGCCGTGCGGTGGAGATCTGCGTGACCGGGCGGTTCGTGCGCGCGGAGGAGGCGGTCAGCTCAGGGCTGGCGAATCTGGCGGTGCCGCTGGAGGAGCTGGACGGGGCGGTAGCGGACCTCGCGGGGGCGGTTCTGGCCGCGCCGCGCGACGCCGTGATCGAGACCAAGGCGTTGCTGCGCGGTGCCGGGGGCCGTGGGTACGACGAGCAGCGTGCCGCTGAGCGGGCCGCTCAGGCTCGGCGGTTGCGGGAGCTGGCCGGCGTCGGCGAAGGCGAGCAGCCGGTGATCAGCCGACGGTCGTGACCAGTACCGCCACCGTCGGGTGATCCGGCAGCGACTCCGACACCGCAGTGCGTACCGCGCGGGCCACCTCCACGGCTCGGTGGTCCGCCTGGACGGCGATTTCCACGCGTGCGTGTCGGCGGGGCAGGGCGGCCGGGGCATCGGCGCGGTCCTCGAAGTGGATCGCGCGGCCCAGACCGCCCAGGGTGCCGGTCAGGCGGGTCACGCCGGGGACGGCCAGGGCGGCTGTGACCGCGCGGGACTCCTCGGGGGACGTGTCCGGTCCGGCCTCCGGTGGCTCGGGCGGGTGTACGGGTTCGGGTTCCGGAAGTTCGTCCAGCAGGGCCGTCACCCGCAGGTCGATCTCCGTCACCGCCAGGCCCAGGCGTTCCGCCGAGGTCGCCAGGGCCGCGCGCAGGTGGGAGGCGACCGTGGGCAGCGGCTCGGACTGGGCCGTTGCGGTGAAGTCCGCCGTCACTCTCAGGGGGCCGGGCGGCAGGGCGCTCGGCGGCGGGGGAACGGCGGCCTCGTAGGCCCCCTCGGGGTCCGCCGATGCGATCCGCAGGGGGCCCAGGCGCACCCCGCGCAGATCCCGCACGCCCTGCCGTAGCACCGCCTCCGCGGCGCCCTCCGTGATCCACGCGCCGTCGCTCGGGCCGCCCAAGGGCAGGAGCCTGCCGAGGCGCAGCTGTTGCCGTACCGCCTGCGTCCATCCGTCGACCGTCATTCCTCCAGCCTGCCGCATCCCTGGCGCGCAACAGCGCAACGCCGCTTACCGTGGTCAAAGGAAGACAAATCGGAAGGGACGTGCGGCGATGACCGACATCACGGAGCAGAACCGGACGCAAACCTCCGAAGGCGAGAGGGACACGCCGGTACAGACCCGCAAGACCACCAGGCGAGGTGGCGGGGATCCGGCGACCCGGGGGCGGACCACGATCGCCGACGGGGTGGTGGAGAAGATCGCCGGAATGGCGGCACGGGACGTCGTGGGCGTCTATGCGATGGGCGGCGGCCTGTCGCGCACCTTCGGAGCCGTGCGGGACCGAGTGCCCGGCGGGACGAAGTCGTCCGTGACACGCGGCGTCAAGGTCGAGGTCGGCGAGGTGCAGACCGCGCTCGACCTGGAGATCGTCGTCGAGTACGGCGTGTCGATCACCGAGGTCTCCCAGGCGGTTCGCGAGAACGTCATCGCGGCCATCGAGCGGATGACCGGCCTCGAAGTGGTCGAGGTCAACATCGCGGTGAGCGACGTCAAGCTGCCCGACGAAGAGGAAGAGGAGCCGGAGTCCCGGCTCCAGTGACCCATTCAGGAACCGGGCCGGCGGGCCGGCCGACGGACGGACAGGCTGAGGAGCGCACCATGAACATGGCAGTGGTCGGCATGATCGCCGGCATGGCGCTGGCCTTCGCCGGTTATTTCGGCGGGTTCGGTGCCTTCCTGCTGGTGGCGGCGCTGGGCGCCGTCGGCTTCGGCGTCGGCCGGTTCCTGGAGGGGGACTGGGAACTCGGCGACTTCTTCCGCACCCGCGAGGAACGGCGCGGTGACGTCCGGTGAGTGAAGGGAACGGGGCGCCCGACGGACGCCCGGCCGCCGTGGCGCCGCGTGAACGCGGCGCCACCCGGATCGCCGACCGGGTCGTGGCGAAGATCGCCTCACAAGCGGCGCGCGAGGCGGTCGGCCCACTGCCCCCGGACGCCTCGTCCCCGCACGCCACGGTGGTGGTGCGCCCCCACGCCACCGGACCGGCGTCGACGGGACGGACCTCGACCGACGCCGCCCACGTCAGCGTGCACCTCGAACTCGAGTACCCGAGCGACGTCGGCAGCCGAAGCCGTCAGGTGCGTCGGCATGTCACCGAGCGGGTAGGCGCGTTGGTGGGAATGCAGGTGCCGGAGGTCGCCGTGTACGTCGAACGGCTGCATCCGGCGGCGGCGCACGGCCTGGCACAGGGGAGGACGCGATGAGCGAGCCCCAGGGCTCCGAGGGCACCACACAACGACTGCCGGTCATCGAGAAGGACGTCGGAGACGGCACCGACACAGGCACCGACACCGGCGCGGGCCGGCCGGCCCAGTCGGCTTCCGCGGCGGAGTACGAACCGCCGCCCCCCGTCGTGGACGGCGAGGACGGCGGCAACCGCCGCTTCTGGTCCGCGCGCCGCGTCCCCGCGGGCATCGTCGCGCTGCTGCTCCTGGTGGTCGTCGGCGCGTTCCTCTACGACATCGTCGCCGTGCGCGCGGGCCACTCCGCCCTCGCCTGGCGCAAGGAACTGGCCCGACAGCTCGCCGAACGCCCTCTGGACGACACGTGGGTGCTGCTCGGCGCCGCCGTCGCCGCCGCACTCGGCCTCTGGCTGATCGTGCTGGCGATCACGCCCGGCCTGCGGGACGTCCTGCCGATGCGGCGCGCACACCCCGACGTACGCCCCGGACTGCACCGGCGCGCCGCCGCGATGGTGCTGCGCGACCGGGCCATGGAGGTCGCCGGCGTGCAGTCGGCACGCGCGCGTGTCCGCCGACGCAAGGCCGACGTGCACGCGCTCTCCCATTTCCGCGAACTGGACGACGTACGCGAAGACCTGGACACCGTGCTCGCCGACGCGATCAGGGGACTGGGCCTGGCCCGGCCTCCCGCGCTGTCGGTGCACGTACGGCGGCCCGGCCGGAAGGGGTGAGGGCCATGCTCAGGACCGTGAACCGGGTGCTGATCGGGGTCGTCGGCCTCGTGCTCGTCGTACTGGGCGGCTCCGTGCTCGCCGTCGGCCTCGGCGCTCCTTCACCCTCCTGGTGGATCCACGATGACCGCCACGACGTGCTCCTCAGCGACTCCGAGCGCACCCACTGGAAGGACTCCGGCTGGTGGTGGCCGGTCGTCATCGCCGTACTGGCCGTCCTCCTGCTCCTCGTCCTGTGGTGGCTCACCGCGGTGCTGCGCCGACGCCGGCTCGCCGAGGTCCTCGTCGACACGGGTGACGGCGCGGGCGCCCTCCTGCGCGGCCGCGCCCTGCAGTCCGTACTGGCCAGGGAGACGTCCGAGTTGGACGGGGTGTCCGACGCCCGCGTCCAGCTGACGGGCCGCCGTACGGCTCCGGAAGCCCGGGTGAAGCTCCGACTGGAACCTCACGTGGACCCGGCGACGGCCCTGCACCAGCTCACGACGGAGGCCCTGGCCCACGCACGCAACTCGGCGGGCCTGGCGTCACTCCCGGCGGAGGTCAGGATGAGGGCGGTCAAGCATGGTGAGCAAAGGGTCAGTTAGAACCCGTGCCGCATCCCACCGTCGACGGGCAGCATGATCCCGGTCAGGTAGGAAGCCGCCGGGGACAACAAGAACGCCGCCGCCCGCCCGAATTCCGCAGGCGTTCCGTACCGCCGCAGCGGGATCCGCGACTCGTTGGCCGCACGCGTGGCCGCGGGATCCGCCGACAGCCCGTCCAGCTCGCGCACGCGATCCGTGTCGATGCGTGCCGGCAGCAGCCCCACGACCCGGATCCCGCGCGGCCCCAGCTCGTCGGAGAGGGACTTCGCGAACCCGGCGAGCCCCGGCCGCAGCCCGTTCGAGATCGTCAGCCCGGGAATCGGCTCGTGCACCGACCCCGACAGCACGAACCCGATGACTCCGCCCGCCTCCAGCTCCGCCGCCGCCGCGCGGGCGAACCGCACCGCGCCGAGGAACACCGAGTCGAACGCCGCCTGCCACTGCTCGTCCGTGTTGTCGGCGACGAAGCCGGGCGGCGGCCCGCCGACGCTGACGAGGATGCCGTCGAAGCCCCCGAAGTGCTCGCGTGCGGCCGCGATCAGCCGCGCCGGCGCCTCGGGGTCGGCGTTGTCCACGGCGACGCCGACCGCGTCGGGGCCGAGCCCGGCCGCAGCCTCGGCGGCGCGCTGTGCGTCCCGTCCGGTGACGACCACCTTCGCCCCGTCGGCCACGAGCTCGCGCGCGGCCGCGTTGCCGAGGCCCCGCGTGGCCCCGGTGACGACGTACACCCGGTCCTTCAGTCCAAGATCCATGGCCCCTATCCTGCCTCCTCGTCCCCGAAGAGGGCGAGGGCGGTGTTCACCAGGGCGATGTGACTGAAGGCCTGCGGGAAGTTGCCGAGCTGCCGCCCGCCGACGGGGTCGTACTCCTCGGAGAGCAGCCCCACGTCGTTGGTGAGGCCGACGAGACGTTCGAACAGTTCGCGTGCCTCCTTCGTGCGGCCCGTCATGTGCAGCGCGTCCGCGAGCCAGAACGAGCAGGCGACGAAGGTGCCCTCGCCGCCCGGCAGCCCGTCGACGGAGCTCTCCTCGGCGCTGTAGCGGCGCACGAGGCCGCCGTGGCCGAGCTCGGCGACGACCGCGTCGACGGTGCCGGTCACGCGCGGGTCGTCGGGCGGCAGAAAGCCGACGCGGGGGATGAGCAGCAGGGAGGCGTCGAGTTCGCGGGAGCCGTAGGACTGGATGAAGGTGTTGCGCTCGGGGTCGTAGCCCTTCTCGCACACCTCGCGGTGCACGTCGTCCCGCATCGCCCGCCAGGCGTCCAGGTCGCCGGGCAGCTCGGGGTGGGCTTCGAGGGTGCGCACCGCCCGGTCGGCGGCCACCCAGACCATGACCTTCGAGTGGACGAACTGGCGGCGCCCGCCGCGCATCTCCCACAGTCCCTCGTCGGGCTGGCGCCACTCCGTCTCCAGCCACTTCATCAGCGCGACCTGGAGCGACCACATGCGCGGCCTGGTGGGCAGGCCAGAAGTCCTGGCCAGCGACAGGGAGTCCATGACCTCGCCGTACACGTCCAGCTGGAGCTGGTCGACGGCCTTGTTGCCGGTGCGTACGGGCCTGGAGCCGGCGAAGCCGGACAGCCACGGCAGTTCGAACTCGGGCAGTCGGCGCTCACCCGCGAGGCCGTACATGATCTGGAGGTCGGCAGGGTCGCCCGCGACCGCGCGCACCAGCCAGTTGCGCCAGGCCTCGGCCTCCTCCTGGTAGCCGGCCGCCAGCAGGGCGCCCAGGGATAGCGTGGCGTCGCGCAGCCAGCAGAAGCGGTAGTCCCAGTTGCGCACCCCGCCGAGTTCCTCGGGCAGCGAGGTGGTGGGGGCGGCCACGATGCCGCCGGTGGGGGCGTAGGTGAGGGCCTTGAGGGTGATCAGGGAGCGGACGACGGTGTCCCGGTGCGGGCCGTCGTAGCGGCAGCGCGCCGCCCACGCCTGCCAGTCCTCGACGCTGTGGCGCAGTGCCTCGTGCGGTTCGACCAGGGGCGGGCGCGGCTCGTGCGAGGGGTGCCAGGTGAGGACGAACGCGACCTTCTCGCCCTCGGCGAGGGTGAACTCGGAGTGCGTGCCGAAGTCCGCGCCCCAGGTGCGCACCGGGGGTTCGCTGCGCAGCCAGACCGCGTCCGGTCCCGCGACGGCGACCCGGTGGCCGTCGGTGCGGCGCATCCAGGGCACGACAGAGCCGTAGTCGAAGCGCAGCCGGAGCGTGCTGCGCACGGTCACCCGGCCGCTGAGGCCCTCCACGATGCGCATCAGGTCGGGTGCGCGATCGCGTTGCGGCATCAGGTCGGTGACCCGCACGGCACCCTCGTCGGTCTCCCACTCGGTGTCGAGGACGAGCGTGTCCGGGCGGTACGCACGGCGCGTGCAGGGGCCCTTGGCGCCCTTGGGGGCGATACGCCAGTGGCCGTTGCGTTCCTTGCCGAGCAGCCGGGCGAAGCAGGACGCCGAGTCGAAGCGCGGCAGGCAGAGCCAGTCGACGGAACCGTCCTTGCCGACCAGGGCCGCCGTCTGCTCGTCACCGATCAGTGCGTAGTCCTCAACGCGGGGTTGCACAAAGGATCGGGTTCCCGGGGGGCGGCGGGACAATCAGGGCTGGGGCCGGGCGAGTGACGCATGGCTCATGGCGTCACCGGCACCCGAGAAGATCACGCCGGGGTCCGACGGGGTCTGGTTCAGCACCCACGGCCCGATCAGCGTGGCCAGCGCGAAGACGACCGTGATCAGCACGGCCAGCACGAGCCGTCGCCGGCGTTCGCGGCGCAGCCACTCGCCGCGCGCGGTGCGGTAGGCGTCGGGCGCGGCTCGCACGCCACCGGCCAGCGCCTCGAGGGCCTCACGCAGCTCCCGTTCGGTGTCGCCGTCCGGTGTCCGGTCCGGTCCGGTGCCATGCGACGGAATCCCATCTCGGTGCGTCATCGCCGCGCCTCCACGCAGAAGATCTTCTCCGACGACCCCAAGATCGGCTTCTTCGCCCAGCGCGCGAAGTACGCCGACGCGATCGACGCGGGCCAGGTCCTCCCGCCTGAGGAGGCCCACTGATGCGGCGAGCCGCCGGCTGGGGGAGGGCGGCCACTGGACCGAGCCCCGGGCGTCGGCGGAGATCGACACCGCCCTGAACGGCTGGTTCCGCACCGGCACCGCCCCGCACGCCGAGGTGCTCCTCGACCTCAACATCCTCGCGTTCGCCCTGATCCAGGCCCACCGCCCGACCGAGGCCGCCCCCGTCTTCCGCCGTATCGGCCGCCATATGACGCCCCACCCCTGGGACCTCCTGCCGGACGCACAGCGCACCTTCCGCTATTGGCGGGACCGCCTGACCGACGGCCACTGACCCGCGTCCCGGCTCAGACCGCCGCCGGCTCCTCCGCCTCCGCCGCGGTCTCCTTCTCCGCCGCCCCAGCCCGGTCACGGATCTCCCGGCGGACCAGAACCACCCACCCCACGGGCACTCCCGCGGCGAACAGCCACCACTGGATGGCGTACGCGTAGTTCAGCGGGGCGTTCTCCTCGCCGGGCTTCCCCAGCAGTTCCGGCGTGTCGCCCTTGGGCTCGGGCGCCGTCAGCACGACGTAGCCGCCGAGCACCGACGCGTCGAGGCGCCGTGCCTCCTGCTCGCTGTTGATCAGCATGACCTGCCGGTCCGGCAGCCCCTTGAGGTCCTTGATGCCGCTCGCCGCGGTCGTCTCGTCGGGCATCAGCCGCCCGGTGACGCTGATCCGCCCGCTCGGCGGTGCGGGGATCCTGGGGAACGCGGTCTGGCTCGGCCCGTCGGCGGGGATCCAGCCGCGATTGACCAGCAGCACCTTGCCGTCCGTCAGGACGAACGGGGTGAGGACGTGGAAACCGACCTCGTCGTCCGAGTTGACGCGCCGCCTGACGACGACTTCCCGGTCGGTGTCGAAGTGCCCCACAGCGGTCACGTTGCGATACCGCTCGTGGGTGGTGACGGCGTGCCCGGGGGAGCTGACCTCCTCCACGGGCACCGGCTTGGCACCGAGCGCGTCGGCGACCAGCTGGTTCCGGGCGCTGCGCTCCTCGTAGCGGTGCATCTGCCAGATGCCCAGCCTGATCATCGTGGGGATGAGGAGGAAGGCGACCAGTGTGATGATCACCCACTGCCGGGACAACAGGAAGCGGTACACCCCACGACCGTACATCTCGGTCGTGGGGCGCTCTCGGCGGGGTGCCGGCTCACACCTTGTCGACGATGCCCGCCTTCCCCTCGGCCCGCGCGCAGTGGGCGCCGCAGTACCAGTGGCCCTCGACCTCGACACCCTGGCCGATGATCTGGACACGACAGTGTTCGCAGATGGGGGCCATGCGGTGGATCGCACAGGAGAAGCAATCGAACACATGGACAGCGCCCTGAGCGTGAACCTCGAAGGTCATACCGTAGTCATTGCCGCATACTTCGCATCTCGCCATGCGCCACAGCGTGAGCCGTCACCGCCGCGCGGGCGAGCGGCCCACGGGCGAGTCGCACGGCAATCACCCATACGTACGGGTCACCCGTCGGCCGGCTCCACATCGCGCAGCAACTGTCCGAACGCCGCCTCGTCGACGATCGGCGTCCCGAACTGGCGTGCCTTGACGACCTTCGACGTGCCCGATTCGGGGTCGTTGGTGACGAGCAGGCTGGTCAGCCGGGACAGGCTCGTCGCCACGTGCAGCCCTGCCTCCGTGGCGCGGTCCTCCAGGAGGTCGCGCTCCACCGACGTGTCACCCGAGAAGGCGACCCGCATGCCCTGCTTGAGCGGTTTGCCGTCCTCGTAGCGGCCCGGGTTGGGGTAGGGGCACGCCGGCCGCTTCCGGGACGGACGCCAACTGGTGGGCCGGTAGCCGCCCTGACCTCCACCCGCCTGCCGGCCGATGCGGGGCGCGGGCCGGTCGGTCCACTCGGTCAGTGGCCGGCACTCGTGCAGCGGCAGCCGCACCCCGCCCGCCGCCGCGGCGCGCAGGCTCGGCCGGAACGCCTCCGCCAGCACACGCGCGTCGTCGAGGGCGTGGTGCGCCCGCTGCTGGACGACACCGAAGTGCGCGGCCAGCGACTCCAGCTTGTGGTTGGGCAGCGGCAGCCCCAGCTCCTTGGAGAGCGCGATGGTGCACAGCCGCTGCCGCACGGGTGCCTCACGCTCCGCGCGCGCGTACTCCCGGGCGATCATCTGCCAGTCGAAGACCGCGTTGTGCGCGACGAGCACCCGACCGTCGAGGCGGGTCGCGAACTCCTCGGCGACGTCACTGAACAGGGGAGCGCCGTCGAGCACCTCACTCGTCAGACCGTGTATCCACACCGGGCCGGGGTCCCGCTCCGGGTTGACCAGTGTGTACCAGTGGTCCTCGACCTCGCCGCGCGCGTCCAGGCGGTAGACGGCCGCGGAGATGATGCGGTCGTCCCGGGCCAGGCCGGTGGTCTCCACGTCAACGACCGCGTATCCCTGGGGATACGCGGTCGGCCACTCCGTGGCGGGGGAGGCTGCGGTCGTGACGTCTTCGAGCATGGTCCCTGAGGATACGGGCCACGACTGACACACCATGCACGCGTGGGGGCGCACAAGGGAGGCAGGACGTACGGAAGTTCGTCCGGTTCGCCCGACTTGCCTGACTGTTGTTCGACTCCGGACCTGACTGGTGCTCAGCCCAGCGCTACGCCGCGATGCGCCCGGGCGGATGCTCGACGCTGTCGATCTCGGCGTCGGCGAGGGAGCCCCTGACCTGGTATCCCCGGACGAAGACGACGGTCTCCAGTTTCCGCATTCGCTGCTCGACGGCGCGTAACTCCAGCGTCTTGTCGCGCAGGTCGTTCTCCATCGAGGTGAAGAGCTTCGTGACTGTGGCGTCCAGGCTGGGGACCTGCCGCGCGGTGCCCGCCTCCTGGGGCTCGGTGAGCCGTTCCCTGACCACGTCGAGGTACTGGGCCAGGAGGGAGGGCTCCATCCACGTGGGCGCCCTGTTCATCTCACTCTCTGTGGGCAGTCCGCGGAGTTTGACCCAGGCTCGGAGCCAGGTGCCGAGCGCGCGCCCCCGGATCCCGCAGGCCTGAAGAAAAGCGAGGTACTGCCTCAAGTGCCGGGGAACGGTACGGCCGTTGGTGATGGCGTTCGCGGTGCTGTGGGGGAGCACCCCCTTCGACTCGGACTCCATGAACCGCGCCGTCGGCCGGGCTGCGCGGGCCCACGCGTCGCGCATGGCTCCGCTGAGGTCGGCGAGGTCGCGGGCCAACTCGGGTTTCGGCACAACGGTCGATCGACGGTCCCTCAGCCTGGCCTGGACGATGGCCTTGGCTGCCCTTTCATGGAGCTCCCGGGCGACGACCCATCCCTTGAACTCCCGGTCGTCCTTGAGGCACGCGCGCGCGTACGCGTGGACGACGTAGCGGTCGGGCAGGTGCTTGCCGCTCGCCGCCCGTTTCAGGCTCGCGGACGAACACTCGGCCCGTACGGCGAGCTGCTCGTAGGTCCAGCCCGCCGCCTTGCGCATGGCCCGCAGATGCGCGGCGAGCCGACCGAGTTCGGGCACGGTGGTGTCGATCGGCGCTTCCCGGCGTCCCACGGCGGCCTCAGTTTCCCGAGCCGGGGCCGACGGCGGCCCTGACGAGACGCCGCAGGAGGCGGGCGCCCCCTCCGCTGTTCCTGACGTTCGCGGCGAGCAGGACGACGACGCCGATGCCCCCGGCGGCGGACAGGAGCGTGATGATGTCCGGGACCGCCATGCGGGCGACGAGGGCGAGAACGACGGTCGCGGCCACGAAACCGAGGATGACGCAGGCTTGCGGCATGCCGAAACGCGACCCCGAGGGAGGACTCGTGGGAGAGGCGCCGGCCCCGCCGGCCTCGTTGTTCTGACTCATGAAGAAGGTGCCCCTTGTCCGGGGGCAGCGGCACTTGGCGGCCGCCACCCTGCTGCTGACTCCTCGAACCGAGGATCGCGACGGGTTGGCGGCCCGCCTCGGGCGCGATCTTGGGCTCGTGCGGGCTCACGAGGCCACGGGCTGCTTGGCGAGCAGTCCGTAAGCGACCTGGGGGCCCGTGAAGCAAAAGGATTGCAGCAGCGGACAGGTCCGTGGCCCGCTGATGACGTTGGCTCACATCCTGTCCGACTTGGGACGCCTTCGCGATGGGACCGACTGAGCTGCGCTTTCGTCGGGGCGTACCGCATTGGCTCAGGGCGGATCCTGCTTCCGCGGCGGAAAAGATCAAGGAGCGGAGTTCATAGTGAGGTCCACGGCTCGCGTGCGACGACGCACTGACTCTCGCGCAGCTGTCCCGTAATTGCTGCTGACTCCAACAATCCGGGGAACGACGGTCACGTTGGCGCGTGATCGGAAACAGAGGACGGTGGACGCCGCTTGGCCGCGGCGCCACCGCCCTTCCCTCGCGATGCGGCTCAGTCCCAGTGCGCCGAATCCGCCCCCAGCACCCCCGAAGGCCGCCCCCAGTCCACCGGACCCCCCTCGAAGGACACCGGCGACCGGGCGTACCGCAGTCGACCGAGGTCGCTGTCGCTCTCGGTGAGCCAGGCGCCCGGGCCGTCGTACAGCACGCCCTGCGCGCCCCCGCCGCTCACGGTCCAGCCCGTCAGCAAGCCCGCCGTCCGCGCCAGCGCCAGGCGTACGACCCGGCCGCAGCCCTCGTAGGACTGCTCCGTCAGAGCCCGCAGTACGGCCGCCGCGAGCAGATATCCGGTGCCGTGGTCCAGGGCCTGCGCGGGCAGGGCGCCCGGCTGCCGTGCCGACCCCTCGATGGCCGCGATGCCGGTCGCGACCTGCACCAGGCTGTCGAAGCCGCGTCGCCCGCCCCACGGCCCGTACGCGCCCCACGCCGAGAGCTGGGCCACGACCAGGCCGGGCCGGCGCTCGGTCAGCGCCTCGGGGGAGAGGCCGAAGGCGTCCAGGGCGCCCGGCCGGTAGCCGGTGACGACGACGTCGGCCGCCGACACCAGCTCCTCGAAGGTGCGCCGGTCGGCTCGCAGGTCGAGCGTCACCGAGCGCTTCCCGAAGCCCGTGTCGGCGTGCTGGTCGGGCAGTTCGGGCGGCTGCGGCGGGTCCACGCGCAGCACGTCCGCGCCCAGCAGGGCGAGCGTGCGGGTGGCGACCGGGCCCGCGATGACCCGGGTCAGGTCCAGGACGCGCAGCCCGGCGGCGGGCAACAGGGGGGAACCGTCGAGCGGTGGCAATTCACGCGCGCGTTCCGTGTCCAGCCGCTCGCGCTCGACCAGGGGGCGCGCGGCCACCGCCACGCCCTGCGGGTGCGCGGCCCACTCCTCGGGTGTACGCAGCGCCACGGCCAGGCCCCCGGCCGCGTACACGGTCTCCTCGACCTCCAGGGCGGACCGTTCGGCGAGGGCCCACTCGACGGCGGCCACGTCCTCCGGCACGTCCAGGGCGCGGAGCAACCGGGCGCGGTGGTGGGGGTAGTTGGCGTGGGTGCGCACCCAGCCGTCCGCCGTCCGCCAGAACCGCGACAGCGGCGCGAAGGTGAGGGGCGCCCGCCCGTCGACCAGCAGATGCCGTTCACTGACGAACGCCGTCGCCACGGCCCCGTCGTCCACCCGTACCTCGGGGACCTGCCCGAGCCCGGCCCGCCGCGCCCCCAGCTCGGCGGCGGCCAGCGCGCACGCGCCGACGCAGGCCCGCGCGAGCTCCCGTACGGGAAGGCGTCCCGGAAGGGCGTCCGCGCGGGCTACGGTCGACACCCGGGGGAGCAGCGTGAGGTCCCCGCCCAGCGCGGACCAGGTCGACTCGATGTCGGTCATGACTGCACTATGCAGTATTGACCCGATCAATGTGGGACGCGGCCGTCCACCACAGCCGCACCTCCTTGCGCACGTCCGTCGGCCGCAGCTCCCACCCCTGGGCGAGCGCGACCTCGGCGACGTACCACCCGCCCACACCCCGATAGACGGACAGGGGTATGGCGCACTCCACCGGCGGCCTCGCCGTGTTCGGCCGGTGCGGAGCCGAGGCCCGCGCGGTCCACCGCGCGACCGCCTTCTCGACGCGCGCCCGGTAGTAGGCCGTGTCGCCCTCGTGCCGCAGCTCCGGCCAGGTCACGAACCACGAGCCCAGGCGGCGGATCCGGTCCAGCGCCACATCCATCATCGCCAGGAAGCCGCGCTCGTAGCGCGTGCTGACCGCGGCGATCACCTCGGTCAGCAGGCCCAGCGCGAGGAAGGCCAGCAGGGTCACCAGGCCCAGCACGCACAGCAGCGGAAAGCACACCACGGTCGCCAGGAAACGCACCCTCAACCGCCAACGGGGCCGGACCGGTTCAGGTCCCCACGTCGCGGGATTTTCGTACTCGAGCATGACACTGATCATGCCGTGCCGACGCCCGGAGCGGGCGGGCCACCCCGCCCGCTCCGGACCGCCTTCACAAAAGCCCTACCTGGTCACCGCGTCCAACGCGTCCGCGGTGCCCCAGCCGTAGAAGCCGTTGTAGTTCTTCGGCCCCTCGCACACCGCGTCGGCCTTGCCGTCGCCGTCGAGGTCGTACGGGTCCGTGCACGCCGTGCGGTCCGCCTCGGCGTACAGCAGCGCCTTCACCAGGGCCGGGGAGGCGTGCGGGTGCGTCGACTTGATCAGCGCGGCCACGCCCGCGACATGCGGGGTCGCCATCGACGTACCGGCCATGTAGCCCCACTTGCCGCCCGGCAGCGTGCCCAGGATCAGACCGCTGGTGGCCGGCGGGGCCGGGGGCTGCAGGCTCGTCGAGTCGCCGCCGGGGGCGGCGATGTCGATGACGCCCAGACCGTAGTTGGAGAAGGACGACTTCAGGCCCTTCGCCCCGGTCGACGCGACGGTCACGACACCCGGCAGCTGGGTCGGGATGTCGAGGCACTCGGACGGGTCGACGACCCGGTCCGACGGAGTGCCGTCGTTCGGCGAGACCGGGTCGGTGATCTCGTCGGCCGCGAGGTCGTAGCTCTCGTTGCCGGCCGCGGCGACGTTGACCGCGCCCTTCTTCTCCGCGTACCGCGAGGCCCGGGTGACGGCGTCCACAAGCGCCTTCTGGTCCGGGTCGTTCTTGCAGTTGAAGTACCACGGGTCGGTGTAATAGCTGTTGTTCGTCACATCGACGCCGTGCTCGGCCGCCCACACGAAGCCGCAGACGACGGCCTCCGTGTAGAAGTAGCCGGCGGTCGTGGACACCTTGATGCCGGCGACCTTCACACCGGGCGCCACGCCCGTCATGCCGACACCGTTCTTCGCGGCCGCGATCTCACCGGCCACGTGGGTGCCGTGCGGGCTCTCCGCCGCGCTCGGCCGCCACGCCCCGTCGGCGGTGTCCGGCTTGCCGGTCACACAGTTGACCGACGCGGCCCGGTCGAAGTTCGGCGCGATGTCCGGGTGGGTGTCGTCGACACCGGTGTCGATCACGGCGACCGTGACCTTCGAACTGCCCAGCGTCTTCTCGTGCGCCTTGTCCGCCTTGATGGCGGGCAGGTCCCACTGCAACGGCTCCAGCGGATCCTTGCCGTCGGCCGCCTCGGCGGCGGCCACCTCCGCGGCGCTGAGCACCTTCGGAGCGCCCAGGTCGCCGGTCGACTGCGCGGGCAGCGGCGCGTTGCGCGTGTTGCCGGCCGAGTCGACCCTGGGCACCCTGCGGATGGTCTTCGCGAAGTCGGGGTTCGACGAGTGGACGACGATCACGCCGATCCGGTCGTACGACGTCACGATCGTGCCGCCGGCCTTCGCTATCGCCTTCTGCACATGCCGGGGAACGCCGTGTCCGGGGTGGACGTTGACGACGTAGCTGAGCGCGGTCGCGTCCGCGGCCGTGGCGGTCCGCGGGGCGTCCTGGCCGGCGGCCGAGGCCGAGACGTTCGGCAGGAACGCGAGCGCGGTCGCCAGAGCCGTCCCGACCGGGATCGCCAGGGCACGGCGGTAGCGGGGGTGAGGCACTGTCATGTGTCAGTCTCTCCAGTCTCGTTCGCGGTACGTGCGGTCCGTGCGGGAAGTCACCATGATCACGGGTTACTTGACCGCGCGCAGCGCGTTGACGATGCCGAAGCCGTAGAAGCCGTTGACGCGCTTGTCGCCCACACAGGTCGCGTCCTGTGTGCCGTCACCGTCCTGGTCGTAGGACGCGGGGCAGGCGGTCTTGTCGGCCTGCGCCTTCAGCAGGGCCTGGAGCTGCGCCGGGCCCGCCCACGGGTGCGTGGACTTCAGCAGCGCGGCGACACCCGCGGCGTGCGGCGAGGCCATCGACGTGCCCTGCAGGAAGGCGTACTGGTTGTTCGGCATGGTCGACAGGATGCGGCCGTCCTTCGACGGGGTGTCCGGCAGCTGGTACTTCCGGTCGCCGCCCGGCGCCGCGATGTCGACGACACCCTTGCCGTACGAGGAGTAGTACGACTTGAGGTTCTGCACGCCCGTCGCGCTCACCGTGACCACGCCCGGCAGCTGGGTCGGCACGTCGAAGCACTCGTGCGGGTCGATGGTCCGCTCCACCGGAGTGGAGTCGTCGGGGCTGGTGTTGTCGACGATGGCGTCCGAGTCCAGGTCGTGGTTGGAGTTGCCGGCCGACGCCAGGTTCAGGGTGCCCTTCTTCTGGGCGTACAGCTGGGCCCGGTTGACCGCGTCGACGATCGCCCGCTGGTCGGGGTCGTCCATGCAGTTGTAGAGCCACGGGTCCACGTAGTAGCTGTTGTTCGTGATCTCGACGCCGTGGTCGGCGGCGAACACGAAGGCGCACACGACGCTCTCGGGGTAGAAGAGGCCGTTGTTCGGGTCGCTCACCTTGATGCCGGCGACCTTCACGCCCGGCGCGACACCGGCCACGCCGATGCCGTTGCGGGCCGCGGCGATCTCACCGGCGACATGCGTGCCGTGGTAGTCCTCGGCCTTGTACGGACGCCAGGCGCCCTCGCTGGTGTCGGCGACGCCGCCCACGCAGTTGGCCGACTGCGACGCGGAGAAGTTCGGGGCGAGGTCGGGGTGGGTGTCGTCGACGCCCGTGTCGATGACACCGACGGTGACCTTCCTGCTGCCCGGGTTGATCTTCGCGGCCTGGTCGGCGCCGATGGCGCGCAGGTCCCACTGGTCGGCCTCGAGGGGCTCACTGCCCGGCGTGTCCGCCGAGGCGGCCTTCACCTTGGCGGCCTCCGCGGCCGTGAGGTAGTCGGCGGCGCCCTCGTCCGTCGTCCCGGCCGCGACGAGCGGCGTGGTCCGCGTCGCACCGGCCGACTGCACGCCGCGTACGGCGCGTATCTGCTTGCCGAAGTCGGGGTTCGCGGAGTGGACGACGATCACACCGATCTTGGCGTACGTGGCGACGACGGTGCCGTCGGCCTTGCCGATCGCCTTCTTCACCGCCGCGATCGTGCGGTGGTCCGCCTTGGTGTTGACGACGTACGCCAGGTTCGGCGCGTCCGCGGTCTGCGCGGCGGACGGGGCGAGCGGCGCGGCCGAGGCCGCCGCCGGCAGGAAGCCGAGCGAGGCGGTCAGCGACAGCACGACGGGCACGGCGAGGGCGAGACGGTGTCTGGAGCGCAGATGAGCCATGGGATCTCCACATCATCCGGAAACGAGACCGGCCCGAGACACAGGTGGTGCTCGGGCAGGTACATGACGGGTGGTGCAGGTGCCGAAGCTATCTCCCGAAGTCACTGGCCAGCAATGCTTGATCGAGGCGACTTCGGAAAGAGACCAGCGGAGTTGAACCGCTCCTTGCGCGCCGCCGTGACGTTGAACAGGGAGCGCGAGGACACTCGCCCCCGTCTGTTGCCGCCCCACCCGTCACCGAGGAGAATCCGTGGCCACCGAGACATCGCCCCCCTCGAAAACCCCAGCCCAACTCCCCTCCACCGAGGAGTTCGTCGCGGTCTCGGAGAGCGCGGAGTTCGGTGAACTGCGCCGCTCCTACCGCTCCTTCGCCTTCCCGCTGACCGTCGCCTTCATCGCCTGGTACCTGCTGTACGTCCTGCTCTCGAACTACGCGGGCGACTTCATGGGCACCAAGGTCGTCGGCAACATCAACGTGGCCCTCGTCCTCGGTCTCGCCCAGTTCCTCACCACGTTCCTCATCGCCTGGTGGTACTCGCGCATCGCCGCCGCCAAGTTCGACCCCAAGGCCGACGCGATCAAGTCCCGGATGGAGGGCGGCGCATGAGCCCCGCACAGCACACCCTGCTCGCCGCCGGCGAGGCCAGCGAGCACCGGCCGCTGATCATCAGCCTGTTCGCGGTGTTCGTCGTCGCGACCCTCGTCATCACCGTCTGGGCGGGCCGCCAGACCAAGGACGCCGCCGACTTCTACGCCGGCGGACGGCAGTTCACCGGCTTCCAGAACGGCCTCGCCGTCTCCGGCGACTACATGTCCGCCGCGTCCTTCCTCGGCATCGCGGGCGCCATCGCCCTCTTCGGCTACGACGGCTTCCTCTACTCCATCGGCTTCCTGGTCGCCTGGCTCGTCGCCCTGCTCCTGGTCGCCGAGCCGCTGCGCAACTCCGGCCGCTACACCATGGGCGACGTGCTCGCCTACCGCATGCGCCAGCGCCCGGTCCGTACGGCGGCCGGCACCTCCACCATCGTCGTGTCGATCTTCTACCTGCTGGCCCAGATGGCGGGCGCGGGCGTCCTGGTCTCCCTGCTCCTCGGCATCACCAGCGACGGCGGCAAGATCGGCATCGTGGCGCTGGTCGGCGTCCTGATGATCGTGTACGTCACCATCGGCGGCATGAAGGGCACCACCTGGGTCCAGATGGTCAAGGCGGTGCTGCTCATCGTCGGCGCCCTGCTGCTGACCTTCCTGGTGCTGTTGAAGTTCGACTTCAACGTCTCCGAGCTGCTCGGCTCCGCCGCCGACAACAGCGGCAAGGGCGCCGCCTTCCTGGAGCCCGGCCTGAAGTACGGCGTCACCGGCACCACCAAGCTGGACTTCATCTCCCTCGGCATCGCCCTGGTCCTCGGCACCGCCGGCCTGCCGCACATCCTGATCCGCTTCTACACGGTGCCCACCGCCAAGGCCGCCCGTAAGTCCGTCATCTGGGCCATCGGCCTGATCGGCGCCTTCTACCTGATGACCCTCGCCCTCGGCTTCGGCGCCGCCGCGCTCATCAAGCCCGACGAGATCATCGCCTCCAACAAGGCGGGCAACACCGCGGCACCGCTGCTCGCGCTCCACCTCGGCGGGGTCGACTCCAACTGGGGCGCCATCCTGCTCGCCACCATCTCCGCGGTCGCCTTCGCCACGATCCTCGCGGTCGTCGCGGGCCTGACCCTGGCCTCGTCCTCGTCGTTCGCCCACGACATCTACGCCAACGTCATCAAGAAGGGCGCGGCCACCGAGAAGGAGGAGATCCGCGCGGCCCGCTGGGCGACCGTCGGCATCGGCGCCGTCTCCATCGTCCTCGGCGCCCTCGCCCGCGACCTGAACGTCGCCGGCCTGGTGGCCCTCGCGTTCGCGGTCGCCGCCTCCGCCAACCTGCCGACGATCATCTACAGCCTCTTCTGGAAGCGGTTCACCACCTCCGGAGCCCTGTGGTCGATCTACGGCGGCCTGGTCACCGCGGTCGGCCTGGTGCTGTTCTCGCCGGTCGTCTCCGGCAAGCCCACCTCGATGTTCCCGGACGTCGACTTCCACTGGTTCCCGCTGGAGAACCCGGGCATCATCTCGATCCCGGTCGGCTTCCTGCTGGGCATTCTCGGCACCCTGCTGTCCAAGGAGAAGCCGGACGAGGCCAAGTACGCGGAGCTCGAGGTACGGTCCCTGACCGGTACCGGAGCGCACTGACCGGCTGAGCACCACCGACTCGACGGCCGCGTCGTGGGGTCGTAGAACCCTACGACGCGGCCGCGTCGTGCCTCGTGGGATCGGCACCGCCGACGTTGTCAGCGGGGTCGCGTAGGCTCGCAGGTGACGGAACAAGATTGAATCCGCGACGAGGGAGGGGGCCCACGTGCTCATCGACACCTACGGCCGGGTGGCCACCGACCTGAGGGTCTCGCTGACCGACCGGTGCAACCTGCGGTGTACGTACTGCATGCCCGAGGAGGGCCTGCAGTGGCTGGCCAAGCCCGATCTCCTCACGGACGACGAGATCGTCCGCCTGATCGACATCGCGGTCACCTCCCTCGGCATCGAGGAGGTCCGCTTCACCGGCGGCGAGCCCCTGCTGCGCCCCGGCCTGGTCGGCATCGTCGAGCGTGTCGCGGCCCTCGCCCCCCGCCCGCAGATGTCGCTGACCACCAACGGCATCGGCCTCAAGCGGACCGCGACCGCCCTGAAGACGGCGGGCCTGGACCGCGTCAACGTCTCCCTGGACACCCTCCGCCCCGAGGTCTTCAAGGCGCTCACCCGCCGCGACCGCCACAAGGACGTCCTCGAAGGCCTCCAGGCCGCCCGCGACGCCGGCCTGACCCCCGTCAAGGTCAACACGGTCCTGATGCCGGGCCTCAACGACGACGAGGCCCCCGACCTCCTGGCCTGGGCCGTCGAGCACGACTACGAACTGCGCTTCATCGAGCAGATGCCCCTGGACGCCCAGCACGGCTGGAAGCGCGAGGGCATGGTGACGGCCGGCGACATCCTCACCTCCCTGCGCGCCCGCTTCGATCTGACCCCCGAGGGCCAGGACGAACGCGGCTCCGCCCCGGCCGAACGCTGGCTGGTCGACGGCGGTCCCCACCGCGTCGGCGTCATCGCCTCCGTCACCCGCCCCTTCTGCTCGGCCTGCGACCGCACCCGCCTCACCGCCGACGGCCAGATACGCACCTGCCTCTTCGCCACGGAAGAAACAGACCTGAGGGCAGCACTGCGCAGCAACGCCCCCGACGAGGAGATCGCCCGCATCTGGCGCCTGGCCATGTGGGGCAAGAAGGCAGGCGCGGGCCTGGACGACCCGTCCTTCGTGCAGCCGGACCGACCTATGTCTGCTATCGGGGGCTAGGGAAGCACCCTCAGGGGCGCGGGGAACTGCGCGAGAAACCACAGCGCACCCGCACCCGAAAATGTCACACGTCCTGCGCTTCCCAGTCCTTCAGAGGAACCACGTCCTTCAAAAACCCCCGAACCCCAAGAAACTCCGCCAAATGCGCGCGATGCGCCTCGCACGCGAGCCACGTCTTCCGTCGCTCCGGCGTATGAATCTTCGGGTTGTTCCACGCCAGCACCCACACCGCATCGGCACGGCACCCCTTGGCGGAACAAACAGGCGTCTCAACAGCAGCTGCAGTCACGAACTCAGTCTCACAAAAAGGCGACGCCGAGCAGCCACGGGGGGAGCTGCCCGGCGTCGGTCCGTCGCTCCGACGGGGGATGCGGAGCGCGTACGAAGTATGTCATGGGTCACCCGTCCCCGGGCAACGGAACAACATGATTGATCTGAGCTTTTCTTGAGCTTGGCGCACAACACACTCATGGCCGATGCTCAGCCGCCTCACCGACGCTGTCGTCCGGGACGGATTCCGCCGTCCCCTCCGCCTCACGCCCCGGATCGATCATCGGCCGCATCGGCGTCGTCACGAACGTCGACGGAAGCCCCGGCGCGTTCTCCCGCCCGGCGTTGGCGATCACCACCGCGATGTAGGGGAGCGTCGCGCCCAGTACCAGCGCCACGATCGCGACGTGCCGTTCCACGTTCCAGAGCAGCGCCGCGAGGATCACCGCAACCGTACGGATCGACATCGAGATGACGTACCGTCGCTGCCTGCCACGTACATCGTCCTGGAGGCCCTGCCGGGCTCCGGTGATCCGGAACACCTGGCCGCTGCCGCCATGCTGCTTCCGCATCACATTCCACCATCCGCCTGCACGCCGCCCGCATGGAAAACCCTGGGTCCCACGGTACGCCGCACCCGGTCCGGCTTCGAGGCCGGGTCCGCCCCCGTCAGTGCGAACGCCCTGCGCCGCACCGCGTAGGGCCGCACCCGACATGCGCCGTACGTCCCACGGGCCGAGACTGGGTGCAGTGCTCACGTCGAGGCGTACGAGGAGGCAGCCATGGGCTGGTTCTGGGCCATCATCGTGGGATTCGTGCTGGGTCTGATCGCCAAGGCGATCATCCCGGGCAAGCAGCACAGCCCTCTCTGGCTGACCACCATCTTCGGCATGCTCGGCGCCGTCGTCGGCAACGCGATGGCCCGCGGGTTCGGCGTCGAGGAGACACCCGGCATCGACTGGAGCCGCCACATCTTCCAGCTGGCCGCCGCGATCGTCATCGTCGTGGTCGGTGACGCGCTGTACATGCAGCTGTGGGGCAACAAAAAGATGCAGCGAAGTGCCTGAGCCCGGGCCACGAACGCCGAAGGGGGCGGGACCGAAGTGGTACCGCCCCCTTCGCCGTACTCATCCGCTCAGCCGCCGGTGACCTCGACCGCCGCCAGGTTCTTCTTGCCCCGGCGCAGCACCAGCCAGCGGCCGTGCAGCAGGTCCTCCTTGGCGGGGACCGCGTCCTCGGCGGTGACCTTCACGTTGTTCACGTACGCCCCGCCCTCCTTCACGGTCCGTCGCGCGGCGGACTTGCTGGCGACCAGGCCGACCTCGGCGAACAGGTCCACGACCGGCCCGAGCTCGGCGACCTGGATGTGCGGCACCTCGGACAGGGCCGCGGCCAGCGTCCGGTCGTCGAGGTCCGCCAGCTCGCCCTGGCCGAAGAGGGCCCTGGACGCGGCGATCACCGCGGCCGTCTGGTCGGCGCCGTGCACGAGTGTCGTCAGCTCTTCCGCCAGCGCACGCTGAGCCGCCCGGGCCTGGGGACGCTCCTCGGTCTGCTTCTCCAGCTCCTCCAGCTCCTCGCGGGACTTGAAGGACAGGATCCGCAGGTACGTGGAGATGTCCCGGTCGTCCACGTTCAGCCAGAACTGGTAGAACGCGTACGGCGTGGTCATCTCCGGGTCGAGCCAGACGGCGCCGCCCTCGGTCTTGCCGAACTTGGTGCCGTCCGCCTTGGTCATCAGCGGCGTCGCCAGCGCGTGCACGTCGGCGTGCGGCTCCAGCCGGTGGATCAGGTCCAGGCCGGCCGTGAGGTTGCCCCACTGGTCGCTGCCGCCCTGCTGGAGCGTGCAGCCGTACCTCCGGAAGAGCTGGAGGAAGTCCATGCCCTGCAGGAGCTGGTAGCTGAACTCCGTGTAGCTGATGCCCTCGGAGGACTCCAGCCGGCGGGCCACCGAGTCCTTCGTCAGCATCTTGTTGACGCGGAAATGCTTGCCGATGTCACGCAGGAACTCGATCGCGGACAGGCCCTCGGTCCAGTCGAGGTTGTTGACCATCAGGGCCGCGTTCTCGCCCTCGAAGTCGAGGAACGGCTCGATCTGGCCGCGCAGCTTGTCGACCCAGCCGCGGACCGTCTCCGGGTCGTTGAGCGTGCGCTCCGCGGTCGGGCGCGGGTCGCCGATCAGACCCGTGGCCCCGCCGACCAGCGCCAGCGGCCGGTGTCCGGCCTGCTGGAGCCGGCGCACGGTGAGCACCTGCACCAGGTGCCCCACGTGCAGGGACGGCGCGGTCGGGTCGAAACCGCAATAGAACGTGACGGGACCGTCCGCGAGCGCCTTGCGCAAAGCGTCCTCGTCAGTGGACAGGGCGAACAGCCCGCGCCACTTCAGCTCGTCGACGATGTCCGTCACGGTTCTCGTACTCCTTGAATGATCTTGAGGCAGTCGAGTGACAGCCGCCTACGAGGTTATACGCCCTGACTGACAGAGCTCATATTGAAATCGGGGACGCGCAGCGCGGGCATCGCGGCCCGGGTGAACCAGTCGCTCCACTCCCGCGGCAGCGTCTTCTCCGTGCGCCCGGCCTCCACGGCCCGCCCCAGCAGGTTCACCGGCGACTCGTTGAACCGGAAGTTGTTCACCTCGCCGGTCACCTCGCCGTTCTCCACAAGGTAGACACCGTCCCGGGTCAGGCCGGTCAGCAGCAGCGTGGCCGGGTCGACCTCGCGGATGTACCACAGGCAGGTCAGCAGCAGCCCGCGCTCGGTGCTCGCGACCATCTCCTCCAGGGAGCGGTCCTCGCCCCCGTCGAGGATCAGGTTGTCGATCCCGGGCGCCAGGGGCAACCCCGTCAGGGCCGCGCTGTGCCGGCTGGTCAGCAACCGGCGCAGCTCGCCGTCGCGGATCCACTCCGTGGCGGCCATCGGCAGCCCGTTGTCGAACACCGACTGGTCGCCCCCGGAGGAGTGCGCCAGCACGAACGGCGCGGACTCCAGGCCCGGCTCGTACGGGTCGCTGCGCAGCGTCAGCGGCAGCTCGGTCAGTTTCTCGCCGACGCGTGTGCCGCCGCCGGGCTTGGAGAACACCGTGCGGCCCTCGACCGCGTCCCGGCCCGACGACGACCACATCTGGTAGATCAGCAGGTCAGCGACGGCCGTCGGCGGCAGCAGGGTCTCGTACCGCCCGGCGGGCAGCTCGACGCGCCGCTCGGCCCAGCCGAGGCGTACGGCCAGCTCCGCGTCGAGCGCCGCCGGGTCGACGTCCTTGAAGTCCCGGGTGGAGCGGCCCGCCCACGCCGAGCGCGTACGGTCCGGGGACTTCGCGTTCAGCTCCAGCGTCCCGTTGGGCTGGTCGTGCCGCAGGCGCAGTCCCGTCGAGGTGCCGAGATAGCTGGAGACCAGCTCGTGATTGGCGAAACCGTACAGCTCGCGGCCGCCCGCACGCGCGCGTGCGAAGGACTCCCCGAGGGCCGGCGCGAAGTCGGCGAACACGGCGGAGTTGGTCTCGGCGGGCGCGTCGGTGAAGTCGGGCGACTCGGGCACGCCCGTGACCAGCGGCTGCGCGTCCTCGGCGGGCCCGGCGCCACGCGCGGCGGCCTCGGCGGCCCGGACCAGCGACTCCAGCTCGTCCACGGTCACCGCGGACCGCGACACGACCCCGGAGGCCGTGCCCTTCTTGCCGTCGACCGTCGCGATGACGGTGAGCGTGCGCCCGCGCGTGACACCGTTCGTGGTGAGCGCGTTGCCCGCCCAGCGCAGGTTGGCCGTCGACTGCTCGTCGGCGATGACCACGCACCCGTCGGCCCGGGACAGCTCGAGGGCGCGCTCCACGACCTCGTGCGGCTTGTTGGTAGGGGCGCTCATCGACCGGCCTCCTGCGTCGTGTTGAGGATGTTGACGCCCTTGAACAGGGCCGACGGGCAGCCGTGCGAGACCGCCGCCACCTGGCCCGGCTGGGCCTTGCCGCAGTTGAAGGCGCCCCCGAGGACGTACGTCTGCGGGCCGCCCACCGCGGCCATGGAGCCCCAGAAGTCGGTCGTGGTCGCCTGGTAGGCCACGTCCCGCAGCTGCCCGGTGATCCGCCCGTTCTCGATCCGGAAGAACCGCTGCCCGGTGAACTGGAAGTTGTAGCGCTGCATGTCGATCGACCAGGACCGGTCCCCGACGACGTAGATCCCGCGGTCCACGCTCCCGATCAGGTCCTCCGTGGACATCCCGGCCGGGTCCGGCTGGAGCGACACGTTGGCCATGCGCTGCACCGGCACCCGTCCGGGGGAGTCGGCGAAGGCGCACCCGTTGGAGCGCTCGAAGCCGGTGAGCTTCGCGATGCGCCGGTCGAGCTGGTAGCCGACGAGCGTGCCGTCCTTGACCAGGTCCCAGCGCTGCCCCGCGACACCCTCGTCGTCGTACCCGATGGTCGCCAGGCCGTGCTCGGCCGTGCGGTCGCCGGTGACGTTCATCAGCTCGGAGCCGTACTTCAACTTGCCGAGCTGGTCGAACGTGGCGAAGGAGGTGCCGGCGTAGGCGGCCTCGTAGCCGAGCGCCCGGTCCAGCTCGGTGGCGTGGCCGATCGACTCGTGGATGGTCAGCCACAGGTTGGACGGGTCGACGACCAGGTCGTACAGGCCGGGATCGACGCTCGGCGCCCGCATCTTCTCGGCGAGCAGCTCCGGGATCCGCTCCAGCTCGGCGTCCCAGTCCCAGCCGGTGCCCGTGAGGTACTCCCAGCCACGCCCGACCGGCGGCGCGATGGTGCGCATGGAGTCGAACTCGCCGCTCGACTCGTCGACCGACACCGCGGTCAGCTGCGGGTGCAGCCGGACCCGCTGCTGCGTGGTCACGGTCCCGGCCGTGTCGGCGTAGAACTTGTTCTCGTGCACAGTGAGCAGCGAGGCGTCGACGTGGTTGATCCCCGGGGCGGCGAGCAGCCGCGCGCTCCAATCCGCGAGCAGCGCCGACTTCTCCTCGTCGGGCACGGTGAACGGGTCGATCCCGTACGACGAGACCCACGTCTTCTCGGCGTGCACGGGCTCGTCGGCGAGCTCGACCCGCTCCGTGGACCCTGCGGCCTTGATCACCTGGGCGGAGAGCTTCGCCATCGCCACCGCCTGCGAGGCGACCTTGGCGGCGGCGTCCAGAGAGAGATCGACCCCGGACGCGAAACCCCACGTACCGCCGTGCACGACCCGAACCGCGTACCCGAGATCGGTGGTGTCCGACGAACCGGACGGCTTGGCGTCCCGCAGCCGCCACGAGGCGCTGCGCACCCGCTCGAACCGGAAGTCGGCGTGCGCGGCGCCCAGCGCACGCGCGCGTGCGAGCGCGGCGTCGGCCAGGGCCCTGAGGGGCAGTGCCAGAAATGCTTGGTCGATCTCATGGGGCACGGGTGCGATCCCTTCGAACTGCTCGCCTGTGAGGTCCGTCGCAGGCAGTGAATCATGGCTCACCAAGTGCATTCCTGGGAAATACGCACGACTGTTCCTGTAGGCGCCCGTACTGCGCCAGGCTGTCGTCTTCGACGCCAGTTCAGACAAGCCCCGCGCGGGACGAACTTCGCGGCGGCCGTGGCTTCTTCGGCCGGCCGAGGCTTACGCCGCACTACGGTGGATCCATGTCCAGCAAGCGCCGAACGGGTAGCAAGACCAGCAAGAAAAAGGGCGTCGGGGGGAACAGGCGCGTTCCCGCGCCTCGCCGCAGTGCGCCTTCGCCCGCCCAAATCGCCGAGGACTGCGAACAGTGGGCCGAACGACATCCCGAGGACCGCGACGAGGTGCTTCTGGAAGCAGCCGACGCGTGGAGCGAGGCCGGTGACTACGACCGTGCCCTGGACATCTACGCGCGGCTGCTGAACGGGAACGCAGAGGGCGGCACCGGGGAGCCGGACCTGGTGGACGCCTACCGGATCAACACGCTCTGGGACGCCGGACGCGACGAGGACGCTCGAGCGGCGGCCAGGGAGTTCCGCAAGCGGCACCCGCGGCACGCGGGCGCGTGGAACTTCGTCGCGGAGTCCTTCGAGGCGCGGGAGGAGACCGACACCGCCGCCGAGTGGTTCACCGCAGGTGTGACCCACGCGCTCGGCGCCGGCACCCCGGTGACGGTGGAGACGGTCGAGGCGTCGCCGGAGCAGTACGACGTCGAGATGCTCCTCATCGGGCGCCACCGGGTACGGCGCCTGCTCGGCGAGCCGCACGACGACTGGGACGACGTGGCCGACATCCTGCACGAGCACCGCGCGTCGCCCTTCGGCGGTGGTGTCCGTCCCCTCGACGAGGCCCACGATCCGCTCCTGCTCAAGCGGATGGCGGACAGGAACCGCGTGGCGCTGGAAGCCGACATCGAGGCGCTGACGGGCGGGCTGCCGGACGAGAGTCGTACCCCGCGCGGCGGCCCACGGCAGACATGTGTCCTGTACTGGCCACCCGAGGAGTTCCGTCTGCTGGGGGAGCGCCGGCCCGAGTCCGCGGATGCCCACGGCAGCGACCACGCCGACCATCGCAGGCAGGTCGAACGCACCTTGCGTGAGCTGTCCGAACAGGGTGCCGCCCGCCTGGCGGTCGGCGCGGCGACAGTGAGCGGCCTGGAGGCGCATGCGAAGCAGACCGGGGCGCGACCCGAAACCCCGGCCGCGCGGTCGGCGTACGCGGCGGAACTCGCACGGACGGATCAGGTGGTCGCCTGGCCGCCACCGCGCAACGGCCCCTGCTGGTGTGCATCGGGACGCAAGTACAAGAAGTGCTGCGGCTCCCCCTTGGCGTGAAACCGTCAGGCAGCTCGACCCGGAATGAGCCCCCACGCCCCTGGCTCGGCGGAGTGGAAGAGGGAGGCCGACTGTAGAGACCCGACAGCGGGCGGCACAAGCCACTGTCGGTGCCCGAATGTCCCGCGACGGAGCCGGACCGATAGGTTTTGCGGGTAACCGCCCGCCCTCCAGGTGTTCGGGCGGGCGTGTCAGACCCCTATCGAAAGGGTGATCCGTTGAGCCGCTCGGTTCTCGTCACCGGAGGCAACCGGGGCATCGGCCTCGCCATCGCCCGCGCTTTCGCCGACGCCGGCGACAAGGTCGCGATCACGTACCGCTCGGGGGAGCCGCCGGCCGGCTTCCTGGCCGTCAAGTGCGACATCACCGACCCCGAGCAGGTGGAGCAGGCCTACAAGGAGATCGAGGCCCAGCACGGCCCCGTCGAGGTCCTGATCGCCAACGCCGGCATCACCAAGGACCAGCTCCTGATGCGCATGTCCGAGGAGGACTTCACCTCGGTCATCGACACCAACCTCACCGGCACCTTCCGTGTGGTCAAGCGCGCCAACCGCGCCATGCTGCGCGCCAAGAAGGGCCGTGTCGTCCTCATCTCCTCGGTGGTCGGCCTGTACGGCTCGCCCGGTCAGGCGAACTACGCCGCCTCCAAGGCCGCTCTTGTCGGCTTCGCGCGCTCCCTCGCCCGTGAGCTCGGCTCCCGCAACATCACCTTCAACGTCGTCGCGCCCGGCTTCGTCGACACCGACATGACCAAGGTGCTCACCGACGAGCAGCGCGCGGGCATCGTGTCCCAGGTGCCGCTCGGCCGGTACGCGCGGCCGGAGGAGATCGCCGCGACGGTGCGGTTCCTCGCCTCCGACGACGCCTCGTACATCACTGGAGCCGTCATTCCCGTTGACGGCGGACTGGGAATGGGTCACTGATCACCATGAGCGGAATTCTCGAGGGCAAGCGCGTCCTGATCACCGGTGTGCTGATGGAGTCCTCCATCGCCTTCCACACCGCCAAGCTGGCCCAGGAGCAGGGCGCGGAGATCATCCTGACCGCGTTCCCGCGGCCCACCCTGACCGAGCGCATCGCCAAGAAGCTGCCCAAGCCGACCAAGGTGATCGAGCTCGACGTCACCAACGACGAGCACCTCGGCCGCCTGGCCGACATCGTCGGCGAGGAGCTCGGCGGCCTCGACGGTGTCGTGCACTCCATCGGGTTCGCGCCGCAGGACGCCCTCGGCGGCAACTTCCTCAACACGCCGTTCGAGTCGGTCGCCACGGCCATGCACGTCTCGGCGTACTCCCTGAAGTCGCTCACCATGGCCTGCCTGCCGCTGATGCAGAACGGCGGCTCGGTCGTCGGCCTGACCTTCGACGCGCAGTACGCCTGGCCACAGTACGACTGGATGGGCCCGGCCAAGGCCGCCCTGGAGGCCACCAGCCGCTACATGGCGCGTGACCTGGGCAAGCAGAACATCCGCTGCAACCTGGTCTCCGCCGGCCCGATCGGCTCCATGGCCGCCAAGTCCATCCCGGGCTTCGCGGAGCTGGCGTCCGTGTGGGACACCCGCGCGCCCCTGGAGTGGGACCTCAAGGACCCGGACCCGGCGGGCCGTGGTGTCGTCGCCCTGCTGAGCGACTGGTTCCCGAAGACCACGGGCGAGATCGTCCACGTGGACGGCGGTCTGCACGCCATCGGCGCGTGATCGCCGCCGCCTGACCGGCAGCCACCGGGCCCTCACCCGTTCGGGTGGGGGCCCTCGGTGTGCGTGTGCTCACCCTTTCGGCGCATCCGGCCGGGCGGGGGCCGGGGACCACCGGGCACTCTGGATTACGCGTCCGTCTCGCGTTTCCCTCCCCAGCCCGGCCGAGGAGGTCCCCTTGTGCGCCTGTCCAGCAGCCTGGCCCCAGTGACCGCGGCGCTCGCCGTCGCCCTCGTCATGTGCCTGCCGTACGAGGCGATGCCCCACGCGCGCGTGCAGGTGCGGCAGCCCGCGAAGCCGGAGCCGTTCGGCGCGGAGTGCCGGACGACCGTCCGTGGTTCCCACGTGGTCGCCCACTGTCACAACCCCTATGTCGACATCGACCGCGTGCGCCTGCACATCGAGTGCGACCGGTGGTGGGACCTCGACACCGACAGCGCCCCGGCCGAGGTCGATCCCGCGATGACGGTACGGCTCAGCGGCCGCTGCTGGAAGGAAGTGGGCTCAGCCTGGGTCAGTCACCAGAAGGGGTGAAGCGTCCGGGCCGGCACTGGAACGGGTAGCCCGCCGCCTCGGCCGCCGCCGTCTCCGCGTCGCCCGCGCGGATCGCGTCCACCAGCCGGGTGTGGTCCATGTACGACTCCGGCGTCAGCTTCTCGCCGACGTCGTCGCGCAGCCAGTCGCGCAGCACCTCGCCCAGGTCGGCGTACATCGCCGTCATGACCTCGTTGTGGGACGCGGCCACCACTGCCATGTGGAACGTCGAGTCCGCGGTCACGAAGGCCTCCGTGTCGCCCGACTCCCACGCCTCCTCGCGGCGCAGCAGCAGCGCGTCCAGCTGCTTGAGGTCCTTCTCCGTGCGCCGCTCGGCGGCCAGCTTGGCGGCGCCCGACTCCAGGGTGGAGCGCAGCTCGGCGATGTGCCGGGGATCCGTGCCCGCGAAACGGCGGTGCATCACGCCGGCCAGCTCACTGGTCGCCACGACGTACGTGCCCGAGCCCTGACGGATGTCCAGCAGGCCGTTGTGCGCGAGGGCGCGGACCGCCTCGCGGACCGTGTTGCGGGCCACGCCCAGCTGCTCGACCAGCTCGGGCTCCGTCGGGATGCGCGAACCCACCGGCCACTCGCCCGAGGTGATCTGGGTGCGCAGCGCGGCGATGACCTGCTCGGACAGTGCCGAGCGACGCGGATGGCTCAGGGGCATGGCACACCTTCGCACGGAACGGTCCGGGGAGGACGCCCCGGGGATGGACAACCAATCATCCTATGATTCTATGATGGAGGCATGGCACGCGAGGAAACCCGGACCACGACACGGACACCGACACCTACGGCACCGACAACGGCACCCTTGACCGAACGCAGTTCCCAGCCCTCCACGAGCCACGCGCCCCGCGCGGGCGCCCCCTCCGCCACGCGCGCGTGGGTGACGCGTCTGCTCGTCATCGGCATCGTGCTGTCCGCCCTCAACCTCCGCCCCGCCATCACCAGCCTCGGCGCCCTTCTCGAAGAGGTCCGCGACGGCCTCGGCATGAGCGGCAGCGTGGCCGGCCTCCTGACGTCGGTGCCCCCGCTCTGCTTCGCCGTTTTCGGCGTCACCGCACCCCGCCTCGCCCGCCGCTTCGGCCCGGGGGCGGTCGTATGCGCGGGCATGGTCGCCATCACCGCGGGCCTGCTCATACGTCCCTACGTCGGTGGCACGGCCGGCTTCCTCGCCGCCAGCGCCCTCGCCCTCATGGGCATCGCGGTCAGCAACGTCCTGATGCCGGTCATCGTCAAGCGCTGGTTCCCGGACCGGGTCGGCTCCATGACCGGCCTGTACTCGATGGCGCTGGCTCTCGGCACCTCGGCCGCCGCCGCGGTCACCGTGCCCCTCACGCAGGCCCTGGGCGGCAGCTGGCAGCCGGGACTCGCCGTATGGGCGGCCCTGGCCGCGCTGGCCGTGGTGCCCTGGGTCCCGTTCGTACGCCAGCGAGGGGCGGAGGCCGCGACCCGTGCACCCGCGCGGGAGGAGCCGTCGGCAGGCCTGCGCGTCACCCGCAGCCGTACCGCCTGGGCGCTGGCCGTCTTCTTCGGCCTCCAGGCCACCGCCGCCTACATCACCATGGGCTGGATGGCGCAGATCTTCCGCGACGCCGGCGTGCCCGCCGGGACAGCGGGACTGCTCCTCGCCGTCACCATGGTGATGGGCGTGCCCCTGGCCTTCGTCATCCCGCGCGTGGCCGCCCGGCTGCCCCACCAGGGCCCCATCGTGCTCGTCCTCGGCGTCTGCGGCCTCGCCGGATACGCCGGGCTCTACCTCGCCCCGGCCGGCGGCGCCTGGGCCTGGGCCGTGCTCCTGGGCGTCGCCAACTGTGCCTTCCCGCTCGCCCTCACCATGGTCGGCATGCGCGCCAGGACCGGCGCCGGAGTCGCCCAGCTGTCGGCCTTCGCGCAGAGCGCCGGGTACCTGATCTCCATCCCGGGGCCGCTCCTCGTGGGCGTGCTCTACCAGCACAGCGGCGGCTGGGGCCTGCCGATCGCGCTCATGAGCGCCCTGATGGTGCCGCAGATGGTCGTGGGCGTCCTGGCGGGACGCGACCGCACGGTCGAGGACGAGGCCCGGCGCTGACCCCCGGGCGCCGGGCGCGGGGGAGGGGTGCGAGACTGGCCGTGTGCCAGTGCTCGATCCGAACCCCCAGAACGGCCAGAAGAAGTTGCTGCTCGTCTTCGGCTCGTTCTTCGCCATCTTCGTGATCATCGCCATCATCGCGACGATCGCCTCCCCGTGAGGGGCACCTCCCCGTGACGGTCGCCTCCCCGTGACGATCACCCTCGCGCGATGATCACTCTTTGTGATGATCGCCTTTTCGTGGCCGATGGTGGGGCTAGCACCACCATCCCCTAGGGGGCGAGTGTCAGGGTCAACTGGGTGGATCACCGGATGGGTTGAGGGCCGCGCGTTCCGTAACTTCGAGATGTGGCCGCGAAAGGCGGACCACGGACCACTCGAAGACCAGCGGAGGCACAGATGCCGGCCCCTACGCACCCCCGCCCCCACCCGGCGACCAGCGGCCGCGTCGACATCCGGCTGCCCTGGTGGGCGCTCGCCCTGCCGCTGCTCGCCTTCGTCACCCTTCTGCTGCTGATACTGAACCCGGCGGACGCCCAGGCGGCCACCGGCGACCCCGCGATCACCCAGCTCGTCGAGCGCGTACAGCAGCTCATGGCCCGCTGAACACCGGCAAACCCGCTCGTCAACTCCCTGCGCCCCATGGCCTGTTTCATGCGAAGCTGGGTGACATGAGCGTCGCAGAACCCCGCAGGATTGTCCTCTTCCGGCATGCGAAAGCCGACTGGCCACAGGTGACCGACCACGAGCGCCCACTCGCTGAGCGGGGCCGAAAGGACGCCGCAGTCGCCGGACGCAAGCTGGCCGACACCGGTATCCCCTTCGATCTGGCCCTGTGCTCTACAGCGACCCGCACCCGTGAGACCTGGAAGCTCGCCGTCCATGAGTTCCCTCACCGGCCGAAAACCGTCTACGAGGAGCGGATCTACGAGGCCTCGCCCGGCGAGCTGATCGCGCTGCTCAACGAAGTCCCCGACGACGCGCAGAACGTTCTCCTGATCGGTCACAACCCCGGAATCCAGGGCCTGACCGAGGTCCTCGCCGGCTCCGCCGAGGAGGACGCCCGCGAGCGGTTGAGCGGCCGCGGCTTCCCGACCGCCGCGTTCTCCGTGCTGTCCTTCGACGGCACGTGGAAGAGCCTGGAACCGGGCGCGGCCACGCTGCTGGACTACTGGGCGCCGACCGAGTGACGTGACGGGGGAGGGTCCGGCATCGCGGGGGATGCCGGGCTGTCCCCTGGCTCTTCCGGCTGGGCGGCGGCTCAGTGCTCGACGACGACCGTGTCCGCCGCCTCGACCTCTTCGCGTGTGACACCCAGCAGATACAGGACCGTGTCCAGGAACGGCACGTTCACCGCGGTGTGCGCCGCCTCCCGCACCACCGGCTTCGCGTTGAAGGCGACCCCGAGGCCGGCCGCGTTCAGCATGTCCAGGTCGTTCGCGCCGTCACCGATCGCCACGGTCTGCGACAGCGGTACGCCCGCCTCGGCGGCGAACCGGCGCAGCAGTCGCGCCTTGCCCGCCCGGTCGACGATCTCGCCGGTGACCCGGCCCGTCAGCCGGCCGTCGACGATCTCCAACGTGTTGGCCTGGGCGAAGTCCAGCCCCAGCCGCTCCTTCAGATCGTCGGTGACCTGGGTGAACCCACCCGACACGACGCCCACTTGGTACCCGAGCCGCTTCAGCGTCCGGATCAGCGTGCGCGCGCCCGGCGTCATCCGTACCTTGCTGCGCACCTTCTCCACGACCGAGGCGTCCAGCCCCTCCAGGAGGGCCACGCGCGCGTGCAGCGACTGCTCGAAGTCCAGCTCCCCGCGCATCGCGGCCGCCGTGACCTCGGCGACCTTGTCCTCGCAGCCGGCGTGCGCGGCGAAGAGCTCGATCACCTCGTCCTGGATGAGCGTGGAGTCCACGTCCATGACCACCAGCCGCTGAGCCCGCCGGTGCAGGCCCGCCGCGACGACCGCGATGTCGACGCCGAGCGCGGCGGCGTCCGTCACCAGGGAGGTGCGCAGGGGCTCCGTCTTCACGCCGGACACGGCGAACTCGACCGCGGTCACCGGGTACTTGGCCAACCGGAAGATGCGGTCGATGTTGCCGCCCGCCTTGGTGATCTTCGCGGCGATGGAGGCGGTCGCTTCCGCGGTGAGCGGGTGTCCCAGCACGGTGACCAGGGAGCGGCCCAGGCCTCGCGGCCGGTTGTCGCCGAGCCCGGAGATGATCTCTGCCTGCAGCTTCAACGACTCCGCCCAGCTGTGGACGGTCGCCCGCAGATCCCCCTCCATGCCCCGCGGCGGCTCGGTCACCAGCGCGCACAGCACGATGCGGCCACGGGTGACGACCTGCTCGATGTCGACCACGTCGACGGCGTAGGCGGCCAGGGTGTCGAAGAGGCCGGCCGTGATGCCCGGCCGGTCCTTGCCGAAGATCTTGACCAGGAGAGTGGGGACCTCAGAGGTCACGTCGGAGGTCGGGGTCTGCGAAGCGCTCATGGTGTGTCCACCGTATCCGGCGCCCTCCACACCGCGCCCCTGAGGTCCGCCTGGCGGACACGGAACACTGGCCGACGAACAGATGAAGCGAAGGTGACGCAGGCGGGTTCACCGGGGGACGTGTGAGGATGCCGGGTTGGTTCGGGGGCGCTCCGGGCTGGGTCGGTGCGGGCGGTGGCGTCCCCGGAGCGGCCGGCCGGGAGGCGGGCAGGTCACCGCGGGCCCGCTGGCTTCCCTCGGGGTGGGAGAGGCGGTGGTGGGGGAGGGCCCTCGTCCGGTGGGGGCGGCGGCCTGTCGCCGGGGCGGGGCCCCGGGGGCCGTCCGGGTGACCGCGGCGGAGGGGGGCCGATGGGGCGGACGACCGTCGGGGCTCCGTAGATGTCCTTCGGCGGCGAACCGTCGGCAGGCGGCGCCGACGGATCCGCGGAGTACCCCGGCGGCCGCGCGTCCTCCGGCTCGCGCAGCTCCGGGGGCACCCGCAGGTACGGATTGGTGTCCGGGTTGGGGGGCCGGTACGACCTGCCCCGCGTGTACGGGCCGGACCAGTCCCCGGCCCGCCGCACCGCCCCCGCGACCTCAGCCGACGCCCCCACCCTCGCACCCCGCACCGCCAAGGGCGCGGCCCCTCGCCCCGCCGCCCCGCTCGCGTACGCCAGCAACGCACCGGCGGCCCCCGCCCCCGCGCCCCACAGGGCACCGAGGAGCAGCGCCATGCCGAGGTGCCCGTGCAGTGCGATCCCCGCACCGAACGCGTCGAAGCCGAGCACCGACAGCGAGGCGTTCACGGACACGTCCGTCAGCCGGACGAGCAACGGCAGCGCCAGCGCGGTCACGACCCCCAGCCGCAAACCACACCGCCCGGCAAACCCCAGGGCCCCCACCCCCTGCCCACCGCCACCGGCTCCACCCGGACCGCCCCCGCCCGCCTCGCCTCCGGCACCGTTCCCACCCACACCCGGCTGCCATCCACCCCCGCCTGGCTCCCCGCCCGCGCCCCCCGCCCCCCGTTCCGGCGCACCCCACTCCTCCGCCGCCTCCGCCCCGCGCACTCCCTGCTGCTCAGCCCCGTGGCCCGCCCCGGGCAGACCCCCATCACCCACCCGCGGCCCACCCCCGCCCCCGACCCGGGACCCCCCACCCCCCACCGACGTCCGCACCCCCACCAACACCCCGGCCAGCAACATCATCAGCGCCGCGGCCACCCCCAGCAGCCACACCCGCCCGTCCAGGTCGGCCAGGCGGCCCAGCGTCACGGGCTGGTCGGACTGCATGCGGAGCAGGTCGTCCAGGGGATCCGGCAGTACGGTCACGAGCCCGCCGCTCGCTCGGCCGTCCCACGGGACGAGGAGCCCGAGCGGGATGCCGAGCCACGTGCCGTTGGGGGCGCCGAGCAGGGCCGCGCCCGCGATGCGCTGGGGGTGGTCGTCGGAGATCGCCGCGAAGCCCGCCGCCGCGAAGCCCGCGGCGACCGACACCAGCAGCATGGTGACGAGGGCCGACGCGGCCGGCCGTACGACCCGGTGCACGACCTCCCAGCCACGCGGCAACGGCGTGCGGCGCGAGGCCAGCAGCGCGATCAGCAGGATCCCGGCCGACCAGAACAGCCCGCCGAGCAGGGTGGGCGCCGTGTCGACGGTGAACCCCACCGCCGCCTTCGCGTCGACCAGATCACCGAGCCGGTCCGGCAACAGCCCACCGATGTCCCCGACATCGCCCAGCCCGGGAAGGTCGAGACCTCCGGACCCGCCCCCGCCACCCCCCGTCAGGTCGTCCAGCCCCAGCGAGCCCCCGTCGAACGTGATGACGTCGTGCCCCGCCCAGACCAGCCCGCCCAGCATCGCGACGAACAGCGCGACCACCGTGCCCGCGCGCGCGAGGAGTTCGGCGGGTGCGATCACAACTCCGGCCGCCCGCAGGGACCGTAGGAAGAACCAGGACAGCAGCAGCGCTCCGACCAGGCTCACGCCCAGTGGCGTGATCTCGATGGCCGTATGGGCCTCCGCGCCTTTCAACCCGAAAGCGGACACATCCCCGGACGGCGTGACCGAACCACCCACCCCAAGAGCCACCACCGCCGCGGTCATCGGCCCGAGCGAACCCGCCGAGTCGGCCTCCAGCAGATGCAGACCGAGCGCCGCCGTACCCGCCATCCCGATCAACGCCCAGCTCACGGCGGCGATCCCGGACAGCAGCACATCCGCCCACGGCAGCCTCGTGCCCCGCTCCTCGTACCCGGCGCTCTCCACACCCCTGGACGAGCCCATGGCAGACCCCCCGATCCGCAGCCCGACGCGACGCGGTTGCCGCGCATGTCCCCCTCGCGTGCCTTTACCACTCTCCGGCCCGGTTTCAACCCCGTCAACGGAATCGGTCGAAGCGCCCGTACGCGGTCTTCACAAGGCCCGACTTTCGGTCAGGGGGCCGCGCCTGAAATAGTTCCCGACGATGTTCGACATCCCTAGACTCCCTGTGATGGGGGTAACTCGGGGGACTACTCAGTGGGGCATGGAGTGCCGGAACTCGTACTGGAATTGAATGGACGGACCTGGACGCTCGACCCGTCCAGGCCATACACCCTCGGACGTGATCCGCAGGGTGACATCGTGCTCGACGATGCCAGGGTGTCCTGGCGCCACGCCACGGTCAGCTTCAACGGCCGTAGTTGGGTCATCGAGGACCACGGAAGCACCAACGGCACGTACGCGCAGGGCCAACGGATCCAGCAGCTGGAGATCGGCCCGGGCTCGGCGGTGCACCTGGGCAACGCGACCGACGGACCGCGACTGAACCTCTCCGGCGCCGCGGCCGCCGTGGCCACGCCCCAGGCCCAGCCCCAACAGCCGTACGCCGCACAGGCCGCGAACGCCGGCTGGGCCCAGCAGGCCCCGCCTCAGCAGCAGGCCCCGCAGGCCGGCTGGCAGCAGCCGCAGCAGGCCGCGCCGCACGCGCCGCACGTGCCGCAGCAGCAGGGGCCGAACGAGCCGTACGTGCAGAAGGTGCCCGGTGGTGGCGCGGGGGCGCCGCCGGTCTACGGCGACCGCAGCCCGACCACGTTCCACCAGTTCTCCTTCGACCGCGTGATGCGCATCGGCCGTGCCCTGGAGAACGACCTGGTCGTCTCCGACCTGCAGGTCTCCCGCAACCACGCCGAGTTCCACTCGACGCCCGACGGTCGCATGGAGATCCGCGACCTCGGCTCGCACAACGGCACGTACGTCAACGGCCAGCCCATCCCCAAGGGCGGCTCGGTGCAGCTGGGCCCGACCGACATCGTGGGCGTCGGCCACTCGACGTTCCGGATCGTCGGCGACCGGCTCGAGGAGTTCGTCGACACCGGTGAGGTCTCCTTCTCCGCCCGCCATCTGACCGTCACGGTCGACGGCGGCAAGCAGATCCTCAAGGACGTCTCCTTCGGCGTCCCGGAGAAGTCGCTGATCGCAGTCATCGGCCCGTCCGGTTCCGGCAAGTCGACCCTGCTCAAGGCGCTGACGGGCTACCGGCCCGCCAACCAGGGCGACGTCCTCTACGACAACCGGAACCTGTACAAGCAGTTCGCCGAGCTGCGCCAGCGCATCGGTCTGGTCCCGCAGGACGACATCCTGCACAAGGAGCTGACCGTCAAGAAGGCCCTCAAGTACGCCGCCAAGCTGCGCTTCCCCGCCGACACCACCGGCGCCGAGCGCGAGGCCCGCATCGACGAGGTGCTGCGCGAGCTGAAGCTGGACATCCACAAGGAGAAGAAGGTCACCTCCCTCTCCGGCGGCCAGCGCAAGCGTGTCTCCGTGGCCCTGGAGCTGCTCACCAAGCCGTCGTTGATCTTCCTGGACGAGCCGACCTCCGGCCTCGACCCAGGCATGGACCGCGACGTCATGCAGCTGCTGCGCGGCCTCGCCGACGACGGCCGTACGGTCCTCGTCGTCACCCACTCCGTCGCCGAGCTGGCGCTGTGCGACAAGCTGCTCGTGATGGCGCCGGGCGGTGCCGTCGCCTACTTCGGCCCGCCCGAGGAGGCGCTGAACTTCTTCGGCTACGACACCTGGGCCGACGTCTTCTCCGCCTTCGAGAACTACCGCGACTACGACTGGGCGGGCCGCTGGAAGGGCTCGCAGCACTACCAGATGTACGCCGCGGACATCGACGCCGTCGCACCACAGTCCGTACAGGTCCCGCCGATGCAGGCGATGAAGCCACCGAAGCCACAGGGCTGGATGTCGCAGTTCGTCACCCTGGTGCGCCGCTACGTCTCGGTGATCGCCTCCGACAAGGGCTTCCTGGCCCTGATGGTGATCCTGCCGGCCGTCCTCGGCGCGGTGAGCCTGCTCATCGACGCGGACAAGGGCCTGCTGCCCAATCCGCCCAACGCGGCGGGCCGCATCATCCCGAACGGCACCGCCACCACGGTCCTGCTGATCCTCGCGGTCGGCGCCTGCTTCGCCGGCGCCGCGAACTCCGTCCGTGAGCTGATCAAGGAACGGGTGATCTACGAGCGGGAGCGCGCGACCGGCCTGTCACGGTCCGCGTACCTGATGTCCAAGGTGTTCGTGCTCGGCATGATCACCGTGTTCCAGGGCCTGCTGGTCGGCGTGATCGGCTTCGCCAGCCGGGAGATCCCGGAGGAGGGACTGGTCCTCGGCGGCGCCACCATGATCGAGCTCTCCATTCCGATCATGGCGCTGGGCTTCACCTCGATGATGTTCGGCCTGATCATCTCGTCGCTGGTGAAGACCGCCGAGAAGACCATGCCGCTGCTGGTCATGTTCGCGATCATCCAGGTCGTCTTCACCGGCTGCCTCTTCACCCTGCACGGCTCGATCGGCGTCAACGAGTTCTCGTACCTGATGCCGTCGCGCTGGGCCGTCGCCGCGGCCGGTGCCACGCTGGACTTCAACAAGATCAGCCCGCCCGAGACGGCCGGCGACAACGACCCGCTGTGGGACCACACCGTCGGTGCCTGGGGCATGGACATGGCCGCCCTGATCGCCCTCGGCGTGGTCTGCGGCTTCTTCGTGGCCCGCTTCCTGCGCCGCCACGAGCCCGAGGTCATGCGCAAGTAGTCGTTCCCGTACGTCCCGAAGGGCGGCACCCCTGTCAGGTGGGTGCCGCCCTTCGGTGTCCACGGGCTGAGGTCCGCGTCTGCCTCAGTACGCGCTGTTGACGTTGTCCATGGAGCCGTACTTGTCGGCCGCGTAGTTGCAGGCGGCGGTGATGTTGGCGACCGGGTCGTAGATGTTCCAGGAGGTGCCGGCGACGTGGTACGCGGCGAAGGTCGGCGGGATCACCTGGAGCAGGCCCTTGGACGGGATGCCGTTGATGGCGTTGATGTCCCAGTTGTTGATGGCCTTCGGGTTGCCCGAGGACTCACGCATGATGTTGCGCTTGATGCCGTTGTAGGAGCCCGGGATGTCGTGCTTCTTCATGATGTCGAGCGACTCGCGGATCCAGCCGTCGAGGTTGTTGGAGTACGACTTCTTGGCGGCGACCTGCTGGACCGTGGCGCGCTTGGCGGAGCGGTTGGCCGCCTCCTTGGCCTTGCGCGCGGCCTCGGCCTTCTTCTTGGCGGCGGCCTCGGCGGCCGCCTTCTTCTTGGCCGCGGCGGCCTTGGCGGCGGCGTCGGCGGCGGCCTTCTTCTTCGCCGCGGCCTCCGCGGCGGCCTTCTCCTGGGCCTTCTTCTGCGCCTCGATGGCGTCGACCTTCGCGGTCTCGCCCGCGAGCTGGCCGGTGAGGCCGGCCTTGACGTCCTTGGGCTGCTGGACGCTCTGGGCCACCTGCGCCGAGGAGACCTCGCTCGTGGTCGTCCGGGCATCGGCCGGTACCACCGAGAAGGCGAGGGCGGCGGCACCGAGGGTGGTGACTCCGGCGAACGCGATCTTGTGGTGCATGGTCAGCGCGGAACTGTTGACACGAGTAAGGAAGTTCTTGGGCATGGCAGGTGGACCTCTTCGAGTAGCGCGGAGGTCGCTCTTCGTCCGTCGGGGACAGGGGTGCTTGCTGCACGAACGCCGCGGTGCGAACCCGCGGCGCTGAGCGACGAGAGCAATTCTTAGCGGCCGCAAAATGCGGTGGCAAAGGTGTGACGTACGAAGCCGGGTAGTGGATCGGGGAAGGGCAAAACGGGACAGACCAGACCGTCTGTCCCGTTCATTTGGGGGGTTTGTATCTCCTAAACACTTTCGTACGTGACCTGCGCCCTATGTGAGGGCTCACATCGGGTGCGCCCCGGTCTCACCACCAGTTGCTCGAGCAATGCTCTGTGTGAGGGCTCTCCTACCGCAGGACGAGATGCACGTCCCCGAACTCGTGCCACAGGTAGCCCCCGCGCACGGCCTCCTCATAACCGCGGCCGATCGCCGTCCGCCCCGCGACCGCCTCCAGCATCAGCAGATGCGAGGCCTCCGGCTCGTGCAGCCCCGTCAGCAGGCCGTCCACCACCCGCACGCCCCGCTCGGGCGTCACCACGAGATCCGTCCACCCCTCGGCCGCCCGGACCACCCCGTCGTCCCCCGTGGCCGACTCCACGGCCCGCACCGCCGTCGTCCCCACCGCGACCACCCGCCCCTCACCGGCCCGCACGGCGTTGATCAGCCGAGCCGACGCCTCCGGCACCGCGAACCGCTCCGGGTACGGCGGCTCGTACGCCTCGGACGAGGCCACCCCGGTGTGCAGCGTGATCGGCGCGAACTGCACACCCCGGCTCACCAGCTCCGCCACCAGCCGCGCCGTGAAGGGCCGCGCGGCGCTCGGCATCTCGGCACTGCCCTCCCCGTCGGCGCCCGGCAGCGCGAACACCGTCTGGTACACGGACAACGGCTGATCCCGCTCCGTGTAGGAGTAGCGAATGGGTCGCCCGTACTCCCGCAGCAGCCCGCCCACCGCCCCCGTGGCCACCCGTGCCCACCACAGCCGCCCGCTGACCCCGCTCAGCGCCTCCTCCAGCACCAGCCGTACGCCGGGCAGCCGCACCTCAGTCCCCGCGGGCCCGCCCGCACGCGCGCGCGTGGTGCCCCTTCCGTCCGGGGCCCGCAGCTCGACGGCCCACCGCCCGTCGTCCCCGCGCGTGGAGAAATGCACCACCACGCGCGTGTGCCCCACCCTGCCGTCCACCGCCGCGGCCAGCGTCGGTGAGGTGTTCACCACCAGCAGGTCCCCGGCCCGCAGCAGCCTCGGCAGCTCCCCGAACACGTGGTGCGACACCTCCGTCCCCCGCGACACCAGCAGCCGTACGGCGTCCCGGTCGAGCCCGGGCCCGCGCTGCTCGGCCGGCACACGTGCGGACAGCCCCTCCGGCACCCCCACCGTGAGCGTCATCGCCACCCCTCCAGCAACGACGGCGCCCCGTAGCGCCCGCTCGCCGGACGCTCGTCCAGCAGCCGCAGGAACGCGGGCACCACGCTCTCCGGGGCCGGCCGTGGATCGTCGTCGTCCGGTACGGCCGCCGCGTACAGCTCCGTGGCCATGTCCCCGGGATCGACCGCCCACACCCGCAGTCCCGGCTCCTCCTCACCGAGCACCGCCGCCAGGTGGTCCAGGGCCGCCTTCGACGCCCCGTAGCCGCCCCACGCCTCGTACGCCTCGGCGGCCGCGTCCGAGCTGACCGCGATGACCGTGCCGGCCCGCGACGCCCGCAGCAGCGGCAGCGACTCCTGGACCAGGCCCAGCGCGGCCACCACGTTCACCTCCAACGCGCGCCGCAGCCCGTCCAGGGGCAGCTCCTCCAGCCGTACCAGCGGCTCGGCGCCCAACGCGCTCGCGTTGTTCACCACCAGATCGACCCCACCCAGCTTCCGGGCCGCCGCCACCAGCTCCGACCGGTGCGCGGCATCCGTGACATCACCCGGCAGGGCCGCCACCCGCGTCCCGTGCACCGCCAGCACCGCTTCCGTCTCCTTCACGGCGTACGCCGACCTGGCGTCCAGCACCAGATCCCAGCCCCGCGCGGCCAGAGCCCCGGCGAGCGCCCGCCCCAGCCCCTTCGAGGCACCCGTGATGATCGCTACCGGCATGACAACCGTCCCCTCGTCATTGGACCGCCTCCGACCGGCGATGCCCTCAACGTAGGAACCGGGCCACCCGCTCCGCGTCGGACACTGGCCGCAGAACACCGGGTCCCTTCGACCTAAGCCACCGCTCCGGGACCCGCGGCCCAGGGCCTGTCGTTTGGATCACGCCGCAGACGCGGGGTCTGGCACGCCCATCTGCGGCGTTGTCGTCGGTTGCCGATGCTCCGCATCGACGCCCTCCTCCGCCTTGCAGCTGCACGCACCAAACCCCGCTCACCGGCGCTGACCAGCCCGCGTCGATTTCCTGCGACCTGATCCAAACGACAGGCCCTAGGTCCGCCGCCCTAGGAGTCAGCCGCCGCACGTCCGATCCGCGCTGTCACACCCCGCCGGTACCGTGAGGACATGAGTCAAGGCCCCAGGTCCGGCCTCGCCGCGGTGAGCTCCGCGCTGCTGGCCATGAGCAGGCACCTCGAGGTGCGCGACGTCCTCAAGACGATCGTCGCCTCGGCCCGTGAGCTGCTCGACGCGCAGTACGCCGCCCTCGGCGTCCCCGACGACCACGGCGGCTTCGCCCAGTTCGTCGTCGACGGCGTCAGCGAGGAGCAGTGGCGGGCCATCGGCCCCCTCCCGCGCCAGCACGGCATCCTCGCGGCCATGCTCCAGGAGGCCAAGGCCGAACGCCTCGCCGACGTCCGCAAGGACCCCCGCTTCGAGGGCTGGCCCTCCGCCCACCCTGAGATGTCCGACTTCCTGGGCCTGCCGATCCGCGACGGCGACGAGGTCATCGGCGCCCTCTTCCTGGCCAACAAGAACTGCACGAATTCCGAGGGCGGTTGCGGCTTCACCGAGGACGACGAGGACCTGCTCGCCATCCTCGCCCAGCACGCGGCCATCGCCCTCACCAACGCCCGCCTGTACGAACGCAGCCGCGAACTGACCATCGCCGAGGAACGCTCCCGCCTCGCCCACGAACTGCACGACGCGGTCAGCCAGAAGCTGTTCTCCCTGCGCCTGACGGCCCAGGCGGCGGCCGCCCTCGTCGACCGCGACCCCTCCCGCGCCAAGGGCGAGCTGCACCAGGTGGCCGCCCTCGCCGCCGAAGCGGCGGACGAACTGCGCGCCGCCGTCGTCGAGTTGCGGCCCGCCGCACTGGACGAGGACGGCCTCGTCGCCACCCTCCGCACCCACGTCCAGGTCCTCGACCGCGCCCACGACGCGCGTGTCACCTTCGCCAGCTGCGGCGTCCGCGCCCTGCCCGCCGCCCAGGAGGAGGCCGTCCTGAGGGTCGCCCAGGAGGCGCTGCACAACGCACTGCGCCACTCCGGCGCGTTCCGGGTCGACGTCACCCTGGAGAGGCGCGCCGGCGGCGCCGTCCTGCGCGTCACCGACGACGGCACCGGCTTCGACCCGCCGTCGATACGCAGGGACGGACGCCACCTCGGCCTGGTCTCCATGCGGGACCGGGCGAGCGGCGTCGGCGGCGCCCTGACGGTGGAATCGGCGCCCGGCAAGGGCACCACGATCGAGATGGAGGTCCCCGGTGGCTGACGCAATCAGGGTGCTGCTCGTCGACGACCACCAGGTGGTCCGCCGGGGCCTGCGTACCTTCCTGGAAGTGCAGGACGACATCGAGGTCGTGGGCGAGGCCGCCGACGGCGCCGAAGGAGTCGAACGCGCCGAGGAGTTGAAGCCCGACATCGTCCTGATGGACGTCAAGATGCCCGGCATGGACGGCGTGGAAGCCCTGCGCCGACTCCGCGAACTGGACAACCCCGCGCGCGTGCTGATCGTCACCAGCTTCACCGAACAGCGCACGGTGGTCCCGGCCCTGCGCGCCGGCGCCGCCGGGTACGTGTACAAGGACGTGGACCCCGACGCGCTGGCCGGCGCCATCCGCTCCGTCCACGCCGGCCACATCCTGCTCCAGCCCGAGGTCGCGGGCGCCCTGTTGTCGCAGGAGGAGACCGGCCCGGGGCAGGGCAGGGGAAGCTCGCTCACGGAACGCGAGCGCGAGGTGCTCGGCCTGATCGCGGACGGCCGCTCCAACCGCGAGATCGCCCGCGCCCTGGTCCTCTCCGAGAAGACCGTCAAGACCCACGTCTCGAACATCCTGATGAAACTGGACCTCGCGGACCGCACCCAGGCCGCCCTGTGGGCCGTACGGCATGGCGTGACCGGCTGAAACGCGGAAGGTTCCGCTCCAGGCTGAGATTCATACCGTCGTGGGAATGTCCCCCGGATGGCGCATCCTTCGAGGAGCTCCACCGTTCTCCAGTGCGTGCTGCGGCGACTGCCGCAGCGATCACCAGGAGGGGTCAGAAGTGAAGAACCTGAAGAAGGCAGCGGCCGTGGCGATGGTGGCCGGCGGGCTGGTCGCCGCCGGCGCCGGCATGGCGTCCGCCACCGACGGCGGCGGCGCCGCGGCCCACGGCACGGCCGTCGGCTCCCCGGGCGTCGGCTCGGGCAACGTCGTCCAGGCCCCGGTCCACATCCCCGTGAACGTCTCCGGCAACAGCGTCAACGTCATCGGCGCCCTGAACCCGGCCTTCGGCAACACGGCCCTCAACCACTGAGGCCCAGAACCACACAAGGCCCCGCGAGCGAACTACGACTCGCGGGGCCTCCTCAGCGCGGGGCGGCAGCAAATCAGCCCGTCCGGCGCTTGAGGACGAGGCCGTCCAGGCCGAAACGGGGGGCTGGGGGCAGAGCCCCCAGAGACGCCCACACCAATCCCGGCCCCCGCGCCAGGCACCCTCACCGTCGCTCCCGCTCCTCCACAACGGAGTTGTACGCCGCGACCTGCGCCCGCCGAGCCGTCCGCTCCACCGGCCGCAACGCCTCGCCCCGAGCCGCCATCTCCGACGCACTCACCGCACCCCCATGCCCGTTCTCATAGGCAAGGGACACCAACAACCCGACCCGCTGCGCCAGCTCCAACACCCGCACCGCGCGCGGCGGATACCCCGGCGCCAACACCTCCCGCCCCCGTTCGGCCCGCGCCCGATACGCGTCGAGCGCCGCCTCGGCCACCGGCCCAGACCCGGCCACATCCAGCCGCGTCAGCACCTGCGTGGCCTCCCGGAGCGCCTCCGCCAGCTCCCGCTCCGCCTCACCCAACGACGGCACATCCGCCGGCGGAGCCTCCCGCACCGCCAGACACCGCCAGGTCACCTCGACATGCACATCACCCGCGGGCCCCGCCTCGAACACCTCCGGCACCAGCCCCAGCGCCGCCCCGTGACAGACCACCGCCTCCTCGGCCTCCATCGCCCGCGCATTGAACTCCGGCGGCCCGCTGAGCCCCAGCGGATGACCCGGCGCGGGCAACGCCACCCGCAGCCCGCTCACCCCCAGCGCCCGCAGCCGCCCCAGCCCGAGCGTGAGCCCGACGGGCCCCGCCTCACCGGGCAGCCCCTCCACCCGGTGCACCGCGTCCTCGCCGACAATGGCGAGGACGGCGTCATCCGGAGAGGCAAATCCGGCCAAAAGTGCATTTCCCCAAGCGGCAAGGCGTCCAGAGCGCGGTTCCGTGAGCATGCCCCCACCCTAAGGACCGGACCGATGGAATGTCCGGGCCCACCCGTGGCGTAGATTTCCTAGAGGGCTGCGCCCACCGGCGCGGCGGACCGAGCCACAGGCGAACGCGACAGCCGAGACCGGCCACACTGCAAGGGGAGACAACGCGCTCATGAGCGATGTTCTGGAGCTTCAGGACGTATCCGTGGTCCGTGAGGGCCGGGCTCTGGTGGACCAGGTCTCCTGGTCGGTCAAGGAGGGCGAGCGCTGGGTCATCCTCGGCCCGAACGGCGCCGGCAAGACCACCCTCCTGAACGTCGCGTCCAGCTACCTCTACCCCAGCCAGGGCACCGCCACCATCCTCGGCGAGACCCTCGGCAAGCCCGGCACCGACGTCTTCGAGCTGCGCCCGCGCATCGGCATGGCGGGCCTCGCCATGGCCGACAAGCTGCCCAAGCGCCAGACCGTCCTCGAAACGGTCCTCACGGCCGCGTACGGCATGACGGCCACCTGGCAGGAGGACTACGAGGAGATCGACGAGCAGCGCGCCCGCGCCTTCCTCGACCGCCTCGGCATGAGCGAGTACCTCGAGCGGAAGTTCGGCACCCTCTCCGAGGGCGAGCGCAAGCGCACCCTCATCGCCCGCGCCCTCATGACCGACCCCGAGCTGCTCCTCCTCGACGAGCCCGCCGCCGGCCTCGACCTCGGCGGCCGCGAGGACCTCGTACGCCGCCTCGGCCGCCTCGCGCGCGACCCGATCGCCCCCTCGATGCTCATGGTCACCCACCACGTCGAGGAGATCGCCCCGGGCTTCACCCACGTCCTCATGATCCGCCAGGGCAAGGTCCTCGCCGCGGGTCCCCTGGAGCTCGAACTCACCTCCCGCAACCTCTCCCTCTGCTTCGGCCTCCCGCTCGTCGTCGAGCAGGTCGGCGACCGCTGGACCGCCCAGGGCCTGCCCCTGTCCTGACGGCGTGAAGAGGGCGCAAAGACCCGGCTAAGAAGCCTCCTTCATCCAGCTCGGCGCCCTGTCGGCGGCAGGACCCGCGGACCTACCATGGCCCTGTGAACGACATCGACGCATGGGTGTGGTGGCTCGTCGGCGCGGCCGCGCTCGGAATCCCGCTCGTGGTGACCGCGATGCCGGAGTTCGGCATGCTCGCGGTGGGTGCCCTGGCCGCCGCGGGCGTCGCAGGACTCGGCGGTGGTGTCGTCGTCCAGGTCCTCGTCTTCATCGCCGTCTCGGTCGCCCTCATCGCCGTCGTACGCCCCATCGCGGCACGCCATAGCAGGCAACGGCCTCAATTCGTCACCGGCATCGACGCGTTGAAGGGCAGGCAAGCCGTCGTCCTGGAACGCGTCGACGGCTCCGGCGGCCGAATCAAGCTCGCCGGAGAGGTCTGGACGGCCCGCGCTCTCGACACCGACCGCGCCTACGAGGTAGGCCAGGAAGTCGACGTCGTGGACATCGAGGGAGCCACGGCGATCATCATGTGACCTCGTACGACGCAACTGCAGCGAACGAGCCACGACTTACGCGACGGTCTGTCAGACTCGAGCAGCAAGATCTTCAACAACCATAAGATCTTCCGAAAGCGCCGAGGCGGAGAAGGGTACGGGGAGCCGACGATGGAACCGGTCATCATCGTCTTGATCATTCTGGTGGTGTTGGTCTTCATCGCCCTGATCAAGACGATCCAAGTCATTCCGCAGGCGAGCGCCGCGATCGTCGAGCGCTTCGGCCGCTACACGCGGACACTCAACGCGGGCCTCAACATCGTCGTCCCGTTCATCGACACCATCCGCAACCGCATCGACCTGCGTGAACAGGTCGTACCGTTCCCGCCCCAGCCGGTGATCACCCAGGACAACCTGGTCGTCAACATCGACACCGTCATCTACTACCAGGTGACCGACGCACGGGCCGCCACCTACGAAGTCGCCAGCTACATCCAGGCGATCGAGCAGCTGACGGTCACCACCCTGCGCAACATCATCGGCGGCATGGACCTGGAGCGCACCCTGACCTCGCGCGAGGAGATCAACGCGGCCCTGCGTGGCGTCCTCGACGAGGCCACCGGCAAGTGGGGCATCCGCGTCAACCGCGTCGAACTCAAGGCGATCGAACCGCCCACCTCCATCCAGGACTCGATGGAGAAGCAGATGCGCGCCGACCGGGACAAGCGCGCCGCCATCCTCACCGCCGAAGGTACGCGACAGGCCGCCATCCTCACCGCCGAGGGCGAGAAGCAGTCCCAGATCCTGCGCGCCGAGGGTGAGGCCAAGGCCGCCGCCCTTCGCGCCGAGGGTGAGGCCCAGGCCGTCCGTACGGTCTTCGAGGCGATCCACGCCGGCGACCCGGACCAGAAGCTCCTCAGCTACCAGTACCTCCAGATGCTCCCGAAGATCGCCGAAGGCGACGCCAACAAGCTCTGGATCGTCCCCAGCGAAATCGGCGACGCCCTCAAGGGCCTCTCCGGCGCCATGGGCAACTTCGGCTCCATGGGCGGCGGTTCAGCCGGCAACGGCTCCAAGGGCAACAACGGCTCGGAACGCCGGGAGAAGCCTCAGATCGACTAGACGCCGGTCAGTTCCCGGCGCCCTGCAAGGGGGCGCGGGGAACTGCGCGACCAGCCACCACCGACCCGCAGCCGACGCATCACGCCGCGTCCAGAGCCAACCACTCCGGCAACGCAGCCAAATCCTCCTGGGCCAGCGCCAGCAACATCGCGTCCGCCGGAGTCGGCTCGAACGGCTCCCGAAGCAACGGCATCCCCGCCTCCACCGGAGTCCGGTTCGCCTTGCGGTGGTTGTCCTCCGCACAGGAGGCCACCGTGTTCAACCAGGTGTCCTGACCACCCTGCGACCGCGGCACCACGTGGTCCACGGTCGTCGCACGCCTCCCGCAGTACGCGCACCTGTGCCGGTCACGTACCAGAACACCCCGCCTCGACCACGGAGCTTGTCTTCGGAAGGGCACCCGTACGTACCTGCACAGCCTGATCACCCGAGGCGCCGGTATGTCGACGGCGGCTCCACGCATCCGCAGTTCGGGGTGGGCCTGCTCGACGACGGCCTTGTCCTGGAGCACCAGCACGACGGCTCGGTTCAACGTCACCGTCGACAGCGGCTCAAAGCTCGCGTTCAGTACCAGCGTGTCCCGCATCCAGCCCACCTCCCGTGCACCGGCCCACCCCCTGGCGGGCTGGGATCAACTCTGGCCGGGCACGCCGAGATGGACAACGCAATATCTGCTGCTCTCACGGGGGGTGACCCCCGCGACCCCCGGCAACAAAAATGCCCGCCTCTGATCAATTCCAAGACCAGAGGCGGACAAACGTTGAATGAACGATGAGCTTACTCAGCCCTGCGCCGGAACCTCGTACTCACCGATCAGCTGAGCACGCGCGAGCGTGTGGAACCGCAGATTGAAGCCGACGGCGGCAGGCGAGGCGTCGGAATCCGGACCGAGCTTCTCCTGATCCACCGCGTACACCGTGAAGACGTACCGGTGCGGCCCGTCGCCGGGCGGCGGCGCGGCACCACCGAATTCCTTCGACCCGTAGTCGTTCCGCGCGTGTACGGCGCCCTGCGGCAGCCCCTCGAACTTGCCGCCGCCCGCACCGGCGGGCAGCTCCGTCACGGAGGCCGGGATGTCGAACAGGACCCAGTGCCAGAACCCGCTGCCGGTGGGGGCGTCGGGGTCGTAGCAGGTCACGGCGAAACTCTTGGTCTCGGGCGGAAAGCCCTCCCACCGCAGCTGCGGCGAGGTGTTGCCGGCCGCGTGGACCTGAGCGTCCTTGAGCGTCGCCCCCTCCCGCACATCCTCACTCGTGACCGTGAACGACGGCACGGGCGGATGGAAGTCGTGGGGGAGCGGCCGCCTCTTGAGCTCGGTCACCTCAATACCTCCTGATCGATCTGGAGTCTGTGGTTCCGAGCCTAGAACCAGTTGCGCTTGCTGCCGACCTCGGACAGCCACTGGTTGAGGTATGCCGCCCAGTCGGTCGTCTGGTAGTCGTGCAGACCGACCTGGAAGGAGCGGAACGTGTCACTGCCCTCGCTGAACAGACCCGGCTTCTTGTCCATCTCCAGGACGACGTCCATGGCCTGGTCGTCGGCGACGAAGCTCAGCTCGACCTGGTTGAGGCCCCGGTACTGCGACGGCGGGAAGAACTCGATCTCCTGGTAGAACGGCAGCTTCTGCCGCGTCCCCCGGATGTGCCCGCGCTCCATGTCCGCGCTCTTGAACCGGAAGCCCAGCTGGATGAACGCGTCGAGGATCGCCTTCTGCGCCGGCAGCGGGTGCACGTTGATCGGGTCCAGGTCACCGGAGTCCACGGCCCGCGCGATCTCCAGCTCCGTGGTCACACCGATGTGCATCCCGCGCAGCGTCTGACCGTCGATCGTGGTGATCGGCGTCTCCCACGGGATCTCCAGCCCGAACGGCACGGCGTGCACGGCGTTCGCCTGGAGCTCGAACGCGCCCCCGAGCCGCAGCTTGGTGAACTCGATGTTCTGCTTGTACTCCGTGTCCTGGCCCTCGACCTCGACCTGGGCCTGAAGCCCGACCGACAGCCCCTCGATCTGCTGGTTGACGGACCCGCCCTGGATCCGCACCTCACCCTGGACGACGCCGCCCGGCACGACGTTGAACTCGGTCAGCTCGGTCTCGACCGAAGCCCCGCCGGCTCCCAGACTCGCGAGCAGCTTCTTGAACGCCATGACTCTCCCTCGTTACGAGTGGATCCCTGGTGCTTGATCCCTGATCCCTACAAACGCGATCCGGCCGTGACCGGTTCCGCTCACACCCTGGCAAGCCGGACGCTCCGTGGCCACCCCGACGCACCCACCCGACTGCACTACGCTCGGAGGGCATGATCGCGACCCCCGACCGTACGCCCCTGCCAAGGAACTTCTTCGACCGCCCTGTCCTGGACGTCGCCCCCGACCTCCTCGGCCGCATCCTTGTGCGCACCACCCCGGACGGTCCGATCGCCGTGCGTCTGACGGAGGTGGAGGCCTACGACGGCCCGAACGACCCCGGATCGCACGCTTATCGCGGTCGCACGGCCCGCAACGACGTGATGTTCGGTCCGCCCGGCCATGTGTACGTCTACTTCACCTACGGCATGTGGTTCTGCATGAACCTCGTGTGCGGTCCCGAGGGCACGGCGAGCGCGGTCCTGCTCCGCGCCGGCGAGATCGTCGAGGGCGCCGAACTGGCCCGCAAACGTCGACTCTCGGCCCGGAACGACAAGGAACTGGCCAAAGGCCCCGCCCGCCTGGCCACCGCCCTGGGCGTCGACCGCTCCCTCGACGGCACGGACGCCTGTACCCAGGAGGAGACCCCGCTACGCGTCCTTACGGGCACCGCTGTCCCCTCTGACCAGGTGCGCAACGGTCCCCGCACGGGAGTGGCCGGCGACGGAGGCAACGGGGACACCCATCCCTGGCGCTTCTGGATCGCCAACGACCCGACGGTGAGCCCCTATCGGGCCCACGCCCCGAGGCGCCGCCGAAGTTGACTCGCCTTGCCAAGGTGCGTAATGTAGCCCGAGCCGCTTGAACCGGTTACGGCGATCGCCAGCAGCCGAGAGCGGCCAACCCACTACCTACGACGCCCCTCAGCGGGAGCGAATTCGGCGTGCCCGCATGCCCGAATTCAGTCTCGCAGGACTCGATTATGAGTTGCCGAGGGAATCGGCTAACGTAGTGAATGTCGAAAGGCCGCCGGGCGAAAGCCCAAAGCCTCAGACACATCCCGCCGACAGGGAATCGGATCGAAAAAAAGATCTGATAGAGTCGGAAACGCAAGACCGAAGGGAAGCGCCCGGGAGGAAAGCCTGAGAGAGTCTCTCGGGTGAGTACAAAGGAAGCGTCCGTTCCTTGAGAACTCAACAGCGTGCCAAAAATCAACGCCAGATATGT